>JAHRYM010000001.1:0-494203 GCA_020622085.1 Paracoccaceae bacterium
CGTCAGGCTCATAACCTGAAGGCCGCAGGTTCAAATCCTGCCCCCGCAACCAAAATTACCTTATATATCAAAGACTTCAAAGCCGAGCATAACGCTCGGCTTTTGTCATTGGCAAAACGTGTCAACGCTGTGTCAACGTTTTACGAGTCGCGCAGAAAACGGCTCCAGTGGCCCCGTTTCCACCACCGTTGAAACCACCGCCATCCCCTGATATATGACTCAGTCATACCATGGAGGCGCTGATGACCGTCAAAACCACCCTCAGCTTCACCGACCGCCATCACCACTTCCTCTCGGAAAAGGTCGGGCAGGGCATCTTCGCAACCCAGAGCGCCGCCGTCGCGGCAGCGCTGGAGCAGATGATGCAGGATGAAGAGGAACGCGAGGTTGCCCTAGCTGCCCTTGGTCGGGAAATCCGCGCCCGGATGGAAACGCCACGCTCGGCGTTCATCGACCAGGATGACGCCTTCGCCGCCGCCCGTGGCACTATCGGCGCGGCGCGCGGGGCGTGATTTTCCGGATCAGGTTCCATCCGCTGGTAGCACGTGATCTTGATGCCATCGCGCAGTGGATCATCGACTATGCCGGGCCCGAGGTGGCGGCACGCAAACTGTCCGAGATCGAAGCCGCCATCGCAACGCTGAAAACGACGCCCCACAAGGGCAGCCTCCGCGATGAAATCGCCCCTGGCATCCGTGCCATTCCGGCAGGACGGAAAGCCGTCGTCGCCTTCCTGGTCGACGATGACGCCGGCGAAGTGCTGATCTACGCGGTCACCTACGGCGGCGCGGATTGGATCAGGCGGACCGATGCGCGCAGCCGCTGATCCAGCCCGTCCTTGCAACGGGCACCGACGATTTACGCGGCGCTCTTCCATTTCAAAGGGGTGAGGTAAACGATGTCGTCACCGACACTGACCATCACTTCGCCGTCCTGAATGTTGATCTGCAGCTTCATCGTGCGGTTCGTCAGCTTGGCCAGTGCGCCGGTGTCCTTCTCGGAAAAGCCAATCACCTGAAGGTTCTCAAAGCGGGTGGTGCTGCCTTTGATCTTGTCCCACCATATCTCCGCCGTCCTGCCGCCATAAGGATAGACGATCACCTTGTCAGCTTTGCTGCAGGACTGACGCATCACCTTCTCGCTGGGGAGGCCAAGGGCCACCCACACATCAAGTTCGCCGCTCAGGCTTTTCTGCCAGATGTCTGGCTCATCTTCGGTGGAAATCCCCTTGGTCATTTCCAGGTTCTCATGGGCATTCAGGGCAAAGGCGATGATGCGCACCATCATCCGCTCATCCGTTTCCGAGGGATGCTTGGCCACGGTCAGCTTGTGGGTCTCGTAATAGTGGCGATCCATGTCAGAGACGGAGAGCTCAACTTTGTAAATGGTGGCATTTTGCGCCATGGCTTGTCCCGTCGACTCTGTTGCACAAATCCCATGATGGATTCATCTCGTGAATCCAGCGTGGTATCTGGGCGGCATGAGCAGACCCACGCCCCCCGCCTACAAAACCTGGAACTGGCCCGCATATGACAAGGCGCTGAAGCGCCGTGGCTCTCTGACGATCTGGTTCGATCCCGCCATGACCTGTGAGGCCGCGCCGACTGGCAAGCGCGGTCGCCAGCCCGCCTGCAGCGACGCAGCGATCCAGACCTGCCTGACGATGAAGGTGCTGTTTGGCATGGCGCTGCGGCAAACGACCGGGTTCGTCGAGAGCCTGCTGCGCCTGACCGGCCTGGACTGGGCCGTGCCTGACTTCAGCACGCTGTCACGGCGCCAGAAGTCCCTGAAGGTCAACATCCCCTACCGCGGCTCGGACGGTCCGCTCCACCTGCTGGTCGACAGCACCGGGATCAAGGTCGAGGGCGAAGGGGAGTGGAACGCCCGCAAGCATGGCGGCACGAAACGGCGCGTCTGGCGGAAGATCCACATCGGGATCGACGAGAAATCCCTGGAAATCCGGGCCGCAGAGTTCACCACCAGCGACGTGGGCGATGCGCCCATGCTGCCCGAACTTCTCGACCAGATACCATCCGAGCAGGAGATCGCCACCGTCACAGCCGATGGCGCTTTCGACACGCGCAAGTGCCATGACGCCATCGCTGCCCGTGGTGCAACCGCGATCATCCCGCCCCGCAAGAACGCCAAACCGTGGAAGCCCGACACCGCCGGGGCGGTCGCCCGCAACGAGATTCTGCGCACATCGAAGCGTGTCGGTCGAACCATCTGGCGACGATGGAGCGGCTATCACCGCCGAAGCCGCGTCGAGGCCAAGATGCACTGTGTGAAGCTGCTCGGCCAGCGCCTGACTGCCCGGGACTTCGACCGTCAGGTCGCAGAGTTCCAGGTTCGTGTCGCCGTTCTGAACGGCTTCACCGCGCTCGGAACACCCGTCACGGAAGCCGTAGGATAAGTCTGTCCGGGGAAAGGGGTAGTCCGGGCTGCAAATGATCTGTGCAACAGAGCCCATTCAGCCCAGGATGCGCGGCAGCCGCAGCCCCTGTTCGCGCGCGCAGTCGATGGCGATGTCATAGCCCGCATCGGCATGACGCCACACGCCCGAGGCCGGATCGTTCCACAGCACCCGCTCCAGCCGTTTTGCAGCCTCGGGCGTGCCGTCGGCCACGATGACGACGCCAGCGTGCTGCGAAAAGCCCATGCCGACGCCGCCGCCGTGGTGCAGCGAAACCCATGTCGCGCCGCTTGCGGTATTGACCAGAGCGTTCAGCAGCGGCCAGTCCGACACGGCATCCGATCCGTCGCGCATGGCTTCCGTTTCGCGGTTGGGCGAGGCGACGGAGCCAGAATCCAGATGGTCGCGCCCGATTACAACCGGGGCCTTCAGCTCACCCCGCGCCACCATCTCGTTGAACATCAGCCCGGCGCGATGCCGGTCGCCCAGCCCGATCCAGCAGATCCGCGCGGGCAGCCCCTGGAAGGCGATCCGGTCACGCACCATGTCGAGCCAGTTGTGCAGATGGGCGTTGTCGGGGAAGAGCTTCTTCATCGCCTCATCGGTCTTGTAGATGTCTTCCGGGTCACCCGACAGCGCCACCCAGCGGAAGGGGCCGATGCCCTTGCAGAACAGCGGCCGGATATAGGCAGGGACAAAGCCGGGGAAGGCGAAGGCATTTTCCAGACCTTCTTCCCGGGCGACCTGCCGGATGTTGTTGCCGTAATCGAGCGTCGGCACGCCCGCATTCCAGAAGCCCACCATAGCCGCCACATGATCGCGCATGCTGGCGCGAGCTGCTTTTTCGACCGCCTTGGGGTCGGATTCCTGCCGGGCTCGCCATTCGCCGACATTCCAGCCCTTCGGCAGATAGCCATGCAGCGGATCATGCGCGCTGGTCTGGTCGGTGACGATGTCGGGGCGACCGTTGGG
Organism: Paracoccaceae bacterium; assembly: GCA_020622085.1. Lineage (GTDB taxonomy): Bacteria > Pseudomonadota > Alphaproteobacteria > Rhodobacterales > Rhodobacteraceae > QY30. The sequence goes on from JAHRYM010000001.1 coordinate 3,386, forward strand.
CAGGGCCTCGCACGCCTGCATCCGGCGCAGGATTTCGGGAAAGACCTCGGCGGCGTTGCCGATCAGGGCCACCGATTTCGCCTCGCCCTCGCGGGTCCAGCGGTCGATCATCGCCAGCGCCTCGTCAAGGCTGTGGGTCTTGGCGTCGCAATAGCGGGTGCGGATGCGGAAATCGGCCCGTGTCTCGTCGCATTCCACTGCTAGGCAGCAGGCCCCGGCCATCACGGCGGCCAGCGGCTGCGCGCCGCCCATGCCGCCAAGCCCGGCCGTCAGGATCCACTTGCCGCGCAGGTTGCCGCCATAGTGCTGGCGGCCCGCCTCGGCAAAGGTTTCATAAGTGCCCTGCACGATGCCTTGCGTGCCGATGTAGATCCAGGATCCGGCGGTCATCTGGCCATACATCGCCAGCCCCTTGCGATCGAGCTCGTTGAAATGTTCCCAGGTCGCCCAGTGCGGCACGAGGTTCGAGTTGGCGATCAGCACGCGCGGTGCGTCCCTATGTGTGCGGATGATGGCGATGGGCTTGCCCGACTGGACGACCAGCGTCTCGTCGGCCTCAAGCTCGCGCAGGCTGGCAACGATGGTATCGAAATCCGCCCAGGTCCGCGCGGCGCGGCCGATGCCGCCATAGACTACCAGTTCATGCGGGTTTTCCGCCACGTCTGGGTGCAGGTTGTTCATCAGCATCCGCATCGCGGCTTCGGTCTGCCAGGACTTGGCGGTGATCTCGGTCCCGGTCGGCGGGAAGATGTCGCGGGCATTGTGGCGGGGGTTCACGGTCATGGCGTCGGTTCCTTTGCAAGAAGGAGAATGTCAGATGGTCCGGGCGGCGAGCGCGCCTGAACGGGCAAGCTGTTCAAGATCGGCCAGAAGCGGGCCGAGGATGTTGCGAATATCGGCCGCGCGCGACAGGTCGAACGCCCATGGCACGGCCTCGGTGGACAGGTATGCGCGTTGGGCCAGTTCCATCTGCACCGCATGGATTCCCGCATCCGGGCGGCCGTAGTGGCGTGTGGTCCAGCCGCCGCGGAACCGCCCGTTCAGGACCATGTCCATCGCCGGTGCGGCGGTCGCGCAGTGCTTGACCACCACCCGCTCCAGCGCGGGGGCGCAGGTGACACCACCATCGGTGCCGATGGAAAACACCGGCAGAAGCCCCTCGAACAGGAAGGGAATCCGCGACCGGATCGAGTGGCAGTCGTAGACGACGGCGATTCCATGGCGGGCCTGCACCCGGTCCACCTCGGCCTGCAGCGCGGCGTGATAGGGCGCGTGAAAGGCCCGCCGCCGTGCCTCGATCTCGTCGGATGAAGGCTCCTGTCCCGGCTTCCAGATCGGACGGCCGTCGAAATCGGTGACGGGACAAAGGTTGGTCGTGTTCTGCCCGGGGTAAAGCGAGACCCCGGCCGGATCGCGGTTGGCATCGATGGCATAGCGGTGCGTGGTGGCGCGCACGACGGTCGCACCGGGCAGAAGCCCGTCATAAAGCCGCTCGATATGCCAGTCGGTGTCGGCCAGCGTGCGGCCGTTTTCATCAAGCCGCGCCAAGAGATCCTCGGGCAGCCAGGTGCCACCGTGCGGCTGTGCCAGGATCACGGGGCTTTCGCGGGAAATGACCTGAACCGGGGTCATTCTGCCAGCTCCGGCAGGGGCAGGCCTGCCGCCTTGGCGATGGTGCCACCGCCAACCAGACGGCCGGCGGCTGCAAGGTCGGGCGCAAGGAAACGGTCGGTGCCCAGTGTGGCCACCTGCTGGCGCAGGCAGGTCACGACCCGTTGCAGCGGCGCCGAGGTGACAAGGGGGGCGCGAAACTCCACCCCCTGCGCGGCACAAAGCAACTCTACCCCGAGAATGTGGTTCAGGTTCTCGACCATGCGCCCGAGCCGCCGCGCGCCATGCGCGGCCATGCTGACGTGGTCTTCCTGATTGGCCGATGTGGGCGTCGAATCGGTGACGCAAGGATTGGCGAGGTGCTTGTTCTCGCTCATCAGCGCGGCGGTTGTGACTTCGGCGATCATCAGGCCCGAATTAAGGCCCGGCTCCGGCGTGAGGAAGGGCGGCAGGTCGCAAGACAACGTCGGGTCCACCATCAGTGCCACGCGGCGTTGGGCGATGGCGCCAATCTCGCTCAGCGCCAGCGCGATCATGTCGGCGGCAAAGCCCACCGGTTCGGCATGGAAATTGCCGCCAGACACGATCAGCCCGGCCTCGGTCAGCACCAGCGGGTTGTCGGTGGCGGCATTCGCCTCGATTTCCAGCGTTCGCGCGGCCTGGCGCAGAACGTCCATCGCGGCGCCGGTCACCTGTGGCTGGCATCGGATGCAATAGGGATCCTGCACGCGGATATCGCCGTTGCGATGGCTTTCGCGGATCACTGATCCCTCAAGCAGCGCACGCATCAATGCGGCGGCCTCGATCTGGCCTGCATGGCCCCGCAGCGAATGGATCTCAGGCTGCAAGGGCGCGGTCGATCCCATGATCGCATCGGTCGACAGGGCCGAAATGACCAGTGCCGAGCGCGCCGCGTTCCAGGCGCCAAAAAGCCCGGACAGGGCGAAGGCGGTGGAAAACTGGGTGCCGTTGATGAAGGCCAGCCCTTCCTTCGGACCCAGCGGGACGGGCCGCAGTCCCGCCGCCGCCAGCGCCTCCGCCCCCGGCAGGATGTGGCCCTGAAAGGCGGCGTGGCCATGGCCGATCAGCACCGCCGTCATATGGGCCAGGGGCGCCAGATCCCCGCTTGCGCCGACCGAGCCCTGCGCGGGCACGACGGGTGTCACGCCACGGGCCAGCATGTCCTGCATCAGCTCGACCAGTTCCCAGCGCACGCCCGATGCCCCGCGGCCAAGGCTGAGGAGCTTGAGAACCATCATCAGCCGCGTCTGCGCCTCGGGAATGGCGTCGCCCACACCGCAGCAATGCGACAGGATCAGGTTTTCCTGCAGCTTGGCAGTATCCTTGGGGGCGATCTTCAGGCTGGCCAGCTTGCCAAAGCCCGTGTTCACGCCATAGACCGCCACATCGCCCTGCGCAGCCTCGGCCACGCGCGCTGCGGCAGCCTCGACTGCCGGGCGGGCGGCGGGTGACAGCGCCGCAGGTGCCCCGCTGCGCCAAATCCGTTCCAGTTGCGCCAGGCCGGTCTTGCCGGGGATCAGGATTTCGGGCGACATCTCAGGCGTCAAGGTGGCCTCCATGAATGCGGGCGTAAAGCGGGGTTGCGCCGATCCGGTAGGAAAGTTCGGCGGGATGGCGAGCGTCCCAGATCGCAAGGTCGGCGCGCAGTCCAGGCGCGATGCGGCCGGCGTCGGACAGCCCCAATGCAGCGGCGGCGTGAACCGTGACACCTGCCAAAGCCTCCTCCGGGGTCATGCGGAACAATGTGCAGGCCATGTTCATCGCCAGCGTGAGCGAGGTCATCGGCGCCGTGCCGGGGTTGCAGTCGGTGGCAACGGCCATCCGCACGCCGTGGCGGCGCAAGAGGCCGATGGGCGGGAGTTGCGTTTCGCGCAGGGTGTAGAAAGCCGCGGGCAGGATCACCGCAACCGTCCCGGCCGCCGCCATTGCCGCAGCACCCGCTTCGTCCAGATATTCCAGATGATCGGCTGACAGCGCCCCGTGCCGCGCCGCCAGAGCCGCGCCGCCAAGGTTTGAAAGCTGCTCGGCATGAAGCCGCACCGGCAGGCCCAGACCCTGCGCCACGACAAAAAGCCGGGCAATCTGGTCGGGGGAAAAGGCGATGCCTTCGCAAAAGCCGTCGACCGAATCGACAAGGCCCTCGGCATGGGCGGCATGCAGGGCGGGGATGCAGATCTCGTCCAGATAGGCATCGGCGCGACCCTGGTATTCGGGTGGCACGGCATGGGCGGCCAGAAGGCTTGTGTGCACCCGCACCGGCCGGGTCCGTTCCAGCGCGCGGGCAACACGCAGCATCTTCAACTCATCGGCGACGGTCAGGCCATAGCCGGATTTCACCTCGACCGTGGTCACGCCTTCGGACAGCATCCGGTCCAGACGCGGCAATGCGGATGCCAGCAGCTCTGCCTCGGAGGCGGCGCGCGTTGCGCGGACGGTCGAGACGATGCCACCCCCGGCGCGCGCAACTTCCTCGTAGCTTGCGCCGCTGAGCCGCATCTCGAATTCGCGCGCGCGGTCGCCGCCGTGGACAAGATGGGTGTGACAGTCGATCAGGCCGGGCGTGACAAGGCGTCCGCCAAGATCGATCCGGTCGCCGCCATCACCGGGGGCTTCGGCCTCGGGGCCGACCCAGGTGATGCGGTCGCCCTCAAGCCGGATAGCGGTGGCCTCGACAAGGCCGACACCGTTTTCCATCGTCGCAAGCGTGGCGTTGGTGAGGATCATGGATGCCTCTTGTTTAGCGTGTTGTAATGTGTTTTATGTCTGGACATAATGAACTGTCAAGATGGTTGGGCACATGCAGAAGATCTGGGCCGAGCAGGCGCTTCTTGCCGATGGATGGCATCGGGGGGTCAACATCGAGATCGGGGCAGACGGACGGATCGCGCGGGTTGCCAAGGATTCGCCGGGCGCGGATTCGTATCGGGCGGGTGTCCTTGTCCCGGCGCCGGCGAACTGCCATTCGCATGCCTTTCAGCGCGCGATGGCCGGCCTGACGGAACGGCGCGGAGAGCAGCCTTCGGACAGTTTCTGGACATGGCGGCAGTTGATGTATGGCTTCCTTGACCGGATCACGCCTGATCAGGTGCAGGCCATCGCCGCGCAGGTTCAGATGGAGATGCTCGAGGCGGGCTACGGCGCGAATGTCGAATTCCATTACCTGCATCACCGGCCCGATGGCGGGGCCTATGACAACCCGGCCGAAATGTCGGCCCGGATCGCCGCCGCCGCCGAAACCACGGGAATCGGGCTGACACTTCTGCCGGTGGCCTATCAGTTCGGCGGGCTGGACCGGCGGGCGCTTGGCCCCGGCCAGCGGCGGTTCGGAAATGACCCCGACCGCTATGCCCGGCTTCTGGAGGCTGCCGGGCAGGTGCTTGCCGCCTTGCCGGATGATGCGGTGCTGGGTGTTGCACCGCATTCGCTTCGCGCGGTGGATCCGGCATCGCTGGCCGATCTGGCCGCGCTGCGCCCAGATGCGCCAATCCACATGCATCTGGCCGAAACACTGGCCGAGGTGCAGGAGGTGCAGGCCGCGCTGGGTGCACGCCCGGTGGAATGGGTGCTTGGCAATGTTGCGCTTTCGCCGCGCTGGTGCCTGATCCACCTCACCCAGATGCAGCCGCAGGAAACGCAGGCGCTGGCGCAGAGCAGGGCGGTGGCCGGGCTTTGCCCGCTGACCGAAGCGAGCCTTGGCGACGGCATCTTCGACGGCGTTGCCTGGGCTGATGCGGGCGGCCGGATGGCGCTGGGGTCGGACAGCAACATCCGCATTTCGCTGGCCGAGGAGATGCGCCAGCTCGACACCAGCCAGCGCCTGCGGGACCATAGCCGGGCGGCGTTGGCCACGGCGGAACGTTCGACGGGGCGGCGCCTGCTGGAAGATGTGGCTCGTGGCGGTGCGGAGGCCTCGGGGCGCGGCGCTGGTGGGGCGGGCGGCAGGATCAGGGCCGGGGAATGGGCCGATCTTCTCGCGCTGGACATGGACCATGTGGATCTTGAAGGGCTGGCCGGCGATACCATCCTCGACAGCTTTGCCTTCTCTGGCGACAGCGCCATGGTGGCCGATGTCTGGGCGGCCGGGCGTCATATGGTCCGGGGAGGGCGGCACATCCGGCGCGACGCGATAACTGCCGCCTACAGATCGGCGGTCCGTTCGCTGCGCGAAGGGGCCTGACGCTTCAGTAGCGCGTGGTCATCCGGTGACCGGGGCGGTGGATCAGGCGGACATAGGTCACCATCTGGTCGTTCCAGCGGGTCGAGCGTTCCGTCATCAGCAGCGGCTCGCCCGGCGCGCAGTCCAGATGGGCGGCCAGCGAGGCATCGGCGGCGGTGGCGGAAATGCTGATCTCGACCGCCGAGAAGGGGATCTGCGACATCAGCCATTCGGTCGGGCCGCTGGCGGAGAAATCGGCGTCAAGCGCCTGCGGCAGAAGGGCAAGGTTGATCCAGCGATCCTCGTGCTGCCAGGGGGTGCCGTCGGCAAGGTGCAGGCAGATCAGGTGGCGCACCTGGGCACCGGGCTGAAGCGCCAGCCGGGCGCGCAGCCATTCGGGGGCCTCGACCACTTCGGAGCGGACGAGGGCATAGCGGTAGGCGCGGCCCTGTTCCTCGATCTCGCGGCGGATCACGGGGATGTCGAACCGCGCCTGCCGCAGGGGCGTCAGCCGGACGCGCGAGCCGGACTTGCGCTTGCGTTCGATGATGCCTTCCTCGGCCAGTTCGCGCATCGCCCGGTTCACCGTGGCGCGGGCCGAGCCGTAGGTCTCGGCAAGCTCAAGTTCTCCGGGGATCAGACTGCCGGGCGTCCATTCGCCCCGGGTGATCTTGCCCAGAATGTCCGACTTGATGTCACGATAGGTCGCCGTCACGATAGCATCCTGCCCGCCTGGCCCGGTTCCTGTCGAACCCGTCAGCAAAACTAAAACATCGGCCATCCCAGCTAAATGGATTTGCATGGACAAGGTGGCCGTGTCCTGAGTTATATCAGACATAATGGTTTTCAAGTCCAGACAAAAAGGCAGGGCATGAGTCCCATACTGAGCGTCCTGTTCCGGCGTCTGGCCCTGGGGGCGCTGACGCTGGTGATCGTTTCGGCGATCATCTTCCTTGCCGTCGAGATGCTGCCGGGCGACATCGCCACGGAAATCCTGGGCCAGTCCGCGACCGAGGAAACACTGGCCGCCCTGCGCGAAAAGCTGGGCCTGGATCAGCCCGCCGTGCTTCGCTACCTCGACTGGGTGACGGGGGCGCTGACCGGCGATTTCGGCATGTCGCTGGCCAACCAGCGCCCGATCGGCGCGCTGATCGCGGATCGCGCCTTCAACACCTTCTTCCTGGCCGGCCATGCCGCGCTGATCGCCGTGCCCCTGTCGCTGTTCCTGGGGCTGGTGGCCGCGCTTTACCGCGAGACGCTGCTGGACAAGCTGATCTCGACCGGCACGCTGGCGGCGATTTCCTTCCCGGAGTATTTCGTCGCCTATATCCTGATCCTGCATTTCGCGGTGCAGCTGGGCTGGTTCCCCAGCCTTGCCAGCGTCGAGCCGGGGATGGCGCTGGCCGACCGGCTGCACGCGACCTTCCTGCCGGCGCTGACGATGACGCTGATCGTGACCGCGCACATGATGCGGATGACGCGGGCCGCGATCGTCAACCTCCTGGCGCTGCCCTATGTCGAGATGGCGCAGCTCAAGGGGATGCGCCGCTGGCGGGTGATCGCGGTGCACGCGCTGCGCGAATGCGCTGGCCCCGATCGTCAACGTCATCGCGCTGAACCTGGCCTATCTGATCGTCGGCGTGGTGCGGGTCGAGGTGGTCTTCGTCTATCCCGGCCTGGGGCAGCTTCTGGTGGACAGCGTGGCCAAGCGCGACTTTCCGGTGGTGCAGGCGGCCTGCCTGATCTTCGCCGCCACCTATATCCTGCTGAACCTTGCGGCCGACCTGATCGCCATCCTGTCGAACCCGCGCCTCCTGCACCCGAGATGACCCGATGCCCTGGCTGACCCACCTGCGATCCGCCCCGCCCTCGGCCCTGATCGGGCTGGCGCTTGTCCTGGCCTATGCGCTGGTGGCGATCCTGGCCCCCTGGCTGGCCCCTTACTCCGAGGCCGACGCGGCCGGGGCGCAATATGCGCCATGGGCCGCGCCGCATTACCTGGGCACCGACATGCTGGGCCGCGATGTGCTGTCGCGGATGATCTGGGGCGCGCGCAATACCGTGGGCATCGCGCTGGTGACCACGGTGCTCGCCTTCCTTCTGGGCACGACGGCGGGGCTGATGGCGGCGACCGTCGGGGGGATGGCCGACACGCTGGCCTCGCGCGTGGTGGATGTGCTGATGGCGGTGCCGTCGCTGATCTTCGCGCTGCTGATCCTGACGATCACCGGCACCTCGGTGGTGGCGCTGGTGCTGGTGATTGCGGTGCTGGACAGCACGCGGGTCTTTCGCCTGTCGCGGGCGGTGGCGCAGGGCATCCTGACGATGGACTACATCGAGGTCGCCCGGATGCGCGGCGAGGGTCTGTTCTGGCTGATCCGGCGCGAGGTGCTGCCCAATGCGGCCGCGCCGCTGATCGCGGAATTCGGCCTGCGCTTCTGCTTTGTCTTCCTGTTCATCTCGGCCCTGTCCTTCCTGGGGCTTGGCCTGCAACCCCCCACCGCCGACTGGGGCTCGATGGTGCGCGAAAGCGCCAAGCTGATCGCCTTCGCCAATTTCTCGACCTGGCAGACCGCGACCTTCGGCCTCGCGCCTCTGCTGCCGGCCGGGGCCATCGCGTTGCTGACGGTGGCGGTCAATCTGGTGGTCGACTGGGTGCTGCGGCTGTCGAGCGGGCTGAAGGAGTGAGGCATGGGCAATGAGTTGCTGACCATCCGGGGCCTGCGGATCGAGGGGCGCTCGGCGCAAGGCTGGAGCGAGATCGTCAAGGGCGTGGACCTGACGCTGAACCGGGGCGAGATCCTGGGCCTGATCGGCGAAAGTGGGGCCGGGAAATCGACGCTGGGCCTTGCGGCGATGGGCTATGTCAAGCCGGGCTGCCGGATTGCCGCAGGCTCGATCCGCTTTGACGGGCAGGAGCTGGTGGGGGCGCCGGCCCCGGCGCTGCGGGCGCTGCGCGGGCGGCGCATCGCCTATGTCGCGCAATCGGCGGCGGCGGCCTTCAACCCGGCCTGGCGGCTGATCGACCAGCATTGCGAAGGCCCGGTGCAGCACGGCGTCAAGTCCCGGCGCGAGGCCGAGGCCGAGGCGGTGCAGCTTTACCGCGAGATCCGCCTGCCCGACCCGGAAAGGATCGGCCTGCGCTATCCGCACCAGGTCTCGGGCGGGTAGTTGCAGCGGGCGATGACCGCGATGGCGATGGCCTGCCGCCCCGACCTGATCATCTTCGACGAACCCACGACCGCGCTGGACGTGACCACCCAGATCGAGGTTCTGGCCGCGATCCGCGCCATCGTGCGCGACCATCACACCGCCGCCATCTACATCACCCACGACCTTGCGGTGGTGGCGCAGATGGCCGACCGGGTGAAGGTGCTGCTGCGCGGCACCGAGGTCGAGGAGGCCCCGACGCGCGAGATGCTTTCCGCCCCGCGCGAGGCCTATACCCGCTCGCTCTGGGCGGTGCGCGAGTTCCGCCGCGAACCCGTCGCCCCGGTTGGCGCCGAGCCTCCGCTGCTGGAGTTGCAGGGGCTGACGGTCTCCTATGGGCCGCTGAAGGTGCTGGACAATGTCAGCCTGGGCATCCCGAAAGGGCGCACCGTGGCGGTGGTGGGGGAAAGCGGCTCGGGCAAGTCCACCACGGCGCGGGCGATCATGGGGCTGGTGCCGCCGCGCGCGGGAAAGGTGCTGTTCGACGGCAAGCCGCTGCCGCCGCGCGGAAGCGACCGGGGCCGCGACCTTCAGCGGCGCATCCAGATGATTCACCAGATGGCCGATACCGCGCTGAACCCGCGCCACCGGATCCGCGACATCCTGGGCCGCCCGCTGGAGTTCTTCCGCGGCCTGAAGGGCGCGGCCAGGGACGCCCGCCTGCGCGAGCTTCTGTCCGAGATCGAGCTGGAACCCGACCAGTTCCTCGATCGCCTGCCGTCCGAGCTTTCGGGCGGGCAGAAACAGCGGATCTGCATCGCCAGGGCCCTGGCGGCCGAGCCGGATTTCATCATCTGCGACGAGGTGACATCGGCGCTGGATCAGCTGGTGGCGGAGGGCATCCTGCGGCTTCTGGACCGGCTGCAACGCGAGCGGGGGTTGACCTACATGTTCATCACCCACGACCTTGCCACCGTCCGCGCCATCGCCGACGAGGTGGTGGTGATGCAGGGCGGGCATGTGGTGGACGCGGGGCCGACCTCGCGGATCTTCCAGCCGCCGCATGACCCCTATACCGAACTGCTGCTCTCCTCGGTGCCCGAGTTGGACGCCGACTGGCTGACCCGGCGACTTGCCGAGCGGGCGGGACACAAGCTGGAAAGGGCATCCTGATGCTGGATTATGGCACGGTGCCCTGCCGGATCGACCTGGACAGCCCCGGCAAGCGCAGCGGCTGGCTTGATCTCGGCCATTCCGACAACCGGCACGATTTCAGCACGATCCCGGCGCCCATCGGCGTGGTGCGGGGTGGGCCGGGGCCGGTGGTGCTGGTGACGGGCAGCAATCATGGCGACGAATACGAGGGCCAGCTCATCGCCCGCCGCCTGTTCGAGAGGCTGACGCCCGCAGACCTTGACGGAGCGGTGATCCTCATGCCGGCGCTGAACCTGCCGGCGGTGCTGGCCGGGCGGCGGGTCTCGCCGCTGGACGGCGGCAACATGAACCGCAGCTTTCCCGGTGCGCCGGACCGGGGGCCGACCGCCGCGCTGGCGGGGTTCGTCACGACGCATCTCTTCCCGCGCGCGGCGCTGGCGATCGACCTTCATTCCGGCGGAACGGATGTCGATTTCCTCACCTCAAGCTATCTGTGCCTGTCCGGTGATGCCGGCCAGAACGCGCGGGCGCTGGACCTGTGCCGGGATTTCGCGCTGCCCTGGACGGTGGTGGCCCCGCCGTCGCACACGGCCGGAGACCTGGATTCCGCCGCGCAGGCTGCCGGATGCGCGGTGATCTCCTGCGAACTTGGCGGAAGCGGGCGGGTGTCGCAAAAGGCGCTGGCGCAGGGTTGGGCCGGGGTGCTGCGACTTTTGCGGGCGGCGGGTGCGCTGCATCCGCAGGCGGCGGCGCGGCTGGGCGAGGTGCCCGCAGGCCCGACCCGGTTTGCCGACCTGGGTGCCGGGGCGACCCATGCCACGGTGATGCACCACGGAATCGCCGAGCCGCTGGTCGGTCTGGGCGAGGCGGTGACGGCCGGGCAGGTGCTGGCGCTGCTGCGCGATCCGGTCGACCTGGCGACCCCTGCGCGCGAGATCAGCGCCGTTGCGGACGGGCTGGTGCTGGTGCGCAGGCGCAATGCGCTGGTGGCGCCGGGGGATCATCTGTTCCTGATCGGGCCCGAGATGACGGCGGACCAGGTGCTGCGCGCGGCGGACCCGCGCGCAGCCTGAGCCTTACAGGTCCAGCACCACCCGCCCCTCGGGACGGCTGCAGCACAACAGGACCGTTCCCGCCGGGGGCTCGGTCAGCGGCGGTTCCAGATAGGTCACGCGGCCCTCGCTCAGGCCGGTGCGGCAGGTGTTGCACAGGCCCGCGCGGCAGCTGAACTCGGGGTCCAGTCCCGCCGCTTCCGCCAGTTCCAGCAGGGTCGCGGCGCTGCCCGTCCAGGCGACCTCGCGTCCCGAGCGGGCAAAGACCACGCTCGGGCCATCCGAAGGGGCGGCGACAGGCGGAACGCTTTCCTCGATCCCGCGCGCGGCGGGGTTGGTGAGGTGGGCCAGCCCCGCGATCGCCGCCGGGGCGCCTGCCGGGACATGCGCCCGCAGCGCGGCCCGCGTGCCCTCGGCGGCCAGACGCGGCAGCGAGGTCTGCTTGCCGAAGAATTCATAGCGGATGTCGTCTTCCCGCAGGCCAAGGCCGGTCAGCACGCGCCACATCGCCACCATGAAGGGCGTCGGCCCGCAGAGGTAGGCCTGGTAGCGGTCCAGCGGCAGCAGGGCCTGAAGGAAGGCCGCATCGACCAGACCCTCGGCGTCATGCGCCCCCGCCGCGCGATCCGCGGCCGTGGGGGCGCGGTAGAGGGTCCGGGCCACGATCCGCCCCCCGGAGGCGGCGACGAGCGCGGCCACCTCGTCCCGCAGGGCATGGACCGCGCCGTTCTCGCAGGCCTGCACGAAGAACACCCGGCGCTGGCCCTGCGCCAGACGGTGCAGCATCGACAGAAGCGGCGTCACGCCAACGCCGCCCGCCAGCAAAAGCACCGGGCGGTCGCTGGCCTCGTCCAGCACGAAGCTGCCGCGCGGGGCGGCGAGTTCGACCGTATCGCCCTCGGCCACCCGGTCGTGCAGCCAGCACGAGCCCAGCCCCCCCGGCAGGCCGGGCGCCGCCTCGCGCTTGACCGAGATGCGGTAGCCTGTGCCGTCGGCCACGTCGGAGGAGATGGAATAGGTGCGAAGCGGCCCGCCGGGCGTGGGCAGGCGCAGCGTCAGATACTGGCCGGGCAGCGCGGGCCAGAGCGCCGCGCCATCCTGCGGCACCAGATGGAACGAGGTGATGACCTCGCTTTCGCGGACCTTGCGGGCCACGGTGAAGGGGCGGAACGGATCGGCCATGTCCTAGCCCCGCATCTTTTCGTCGACCATGGCTTCCTCGGCGATCATCGCCTCAAGCTGGCGGCGAAAGCGCAGCGGGCCCGCGTCGATCGACAGGTCGATATGCGGCGAGGTTTTCCGCGTCATGCCAAGCTGGACCTCGGTCAGGACGGCGCGGTCTTCCTCGAAGGCCTTGCGCACGTCATGGGCCATCATCTTCGACAGTTCCTCGTCCTGCGGGCGGATATTGCGCAGCTGGAACCAGTAATAGCGCGTCTCGCTCTCGCTGACCGGGGTCATGAAATTGTAGCTGTCCATGACGAAGGTCTTTTCATGCAGGCTTCCCTCCGGCCCGCCGGTGCCCGCAGGGGTGAACACGGCGCGGATCAGGGCGTGGCTGGGATAGCGCACCTCGTAATGTTGCAGCCGGTCGCAGTTGCCGTCGAACTCGATGATCTTCTTGTAGAAGGGCGCAGGCTCGGCGTTCATCATCCAGCGATGCACGATCACCCCGTTGTCGGTGCGCGTGACCCGCAGCGGCGTGTCCTTGGTCGCGGCCTGCGCGAAAGAGGTCTCATGCACCCAGGCGACATGGGTCGGATCCAGCAGGTTGTCGCACATCAGCAGGTAGTTGCACGGCAGCTCCATCGCGTCGCCCGCGTTCATCCCCCAGTCGGGGCTGTCGAAATTCGGGATGTCGATGATGTCCGAGGTGTCGGCGATGGCGGCATTGCCCATCCAGATCCAGACCAGACCGTATTTCTCGTGCACCGGATAGGGGCGCACCTTGGCGGCCGAGGGGATCCGCCCGCCGCCCGGCGCCCAGACGCATTGCCCGGCGCAATCGAAGGTCAGCCCGTGATAGCCGCACTCCACCGTGTCGCCCTTGATGCGGCCCTTCGACAGCGGCAGCTTGCGGTGCGGGCATGCATCCTCCAGCGCGATCACCTCGCCGGCTTCGGTGCGATAGACGCAGACCTTTTCGCCCAGAACGACGATCTGCCTGAGATCGCGGGTGATTTCCTTGCTCCAGGCGGCAACGTACCACGCATTTTTCAGAAACATGGGGGGATCTCCGGTCAGGGTTATGCCTAATATGTATAGGCAAAATAACCGGATCGAAGGCGAAGTCAGCTTTCCAACAGTTTAGAACGGCTCAATCATTGGGGTGCGGTTGCCGCGCGTGGCCTGCACCAGCCAGTTGAGGAAGTCGCGCGCGACCTGATGGCCCAGCGTCTGTGGCCCCCAGCAGATGTAATAGGCCTCGGGCAGGGCAAGCGCCTGGTCCGAAAGCCGCACCAGACGGCCCATCTTCAGGTCCGCCTCGGCGAAAGAGGCCTGCGCCAGCGCGATCCCCTGCCCACTTGCCGCAGCTTCCAGCGCGAGACTCGACAGCGAATAGACCCCGATGGGGCGGGGGGCCAGCGACGGTGCCAGCCCGACATGGCCGAACCAGTCCTTCCAGCGCGGCACGTTGGTATAGCCGGCCCCCCAATCGACATCGACCAGCGGCAGTTGCGAAAGCGAGGCGGGGTCGGTGGCCTCGGGCTGGCGGGCAAGGAAGTCGGGCGAGCAGACCGGAAAGCAGCTGTCGGTGAACAGCACCCGCGAATGGGCATAGCGGTTGGCGGCCTGGCCGTAGGTCAGGCGGAACATCTGGTCCAGCATCTTCGAATCAGGCTCGCGGTGGGTCGCCTCCAGCCGGACCGAGATTTCCGGCGTCTCGGCCTGAAAGCGGTGCAGGCGCGGCCCAAGCCATTTCAGCATCAGCGTCGGCAGGCCGGAAATGGTGATCTCGGCCCCGGACTTTTGCGCCTCGATATAGTCGCGGGCAAGGCGCAGCCGGTCGAACCCCTGCGAGACCAGATCCAGATAGACCCGCGCCTGCGGCGTCAGCGACACGCCGCGCCCGTCCCTGACCACCAGCGTCAGGGCGACATGTTCCTCCAGCAGCCGGATCTGCTGGCTGACCGCCCCCGGCGTGACGCCCAGTTCCTGCGCGGCGCTGTTGACGGACCCCAGCCGCCCCACAGCCTCGAAGGCTTGCAGCGAGCGGAGCGGGGGAAGCTGTCCGGCCAAGCGTGATTCCCTTCGTTGTCCGGGGTCAATTTGGAAAAACTCTAAAAAGGTCAGCGGTTCTGATTTGTCGGAAAATATGTGCAGGCTTTACGCTATTAAAAATAGACATAATACGCAACCCGGACGCATCCAAGCAAACCGGTCCACCTTCAGAACAGGGAAGAAGCCATGTCTGCCTTGATTACCCGTCGTTCACTGCTTCTGTCTGCGGGCGCCGTCGCCGGTGCCGGCCTGATCGGCCTCTCCTCCAGGCCTGCGCTGGCGCAGGACGGCCCGAAAAAGGGCGGCACCTTCCGTCTGGCCATCGCCGATTTCGATACCGGCGACACGCTCGATCCGCAGCTGAACGAGACGCGGTTCATGATGAACCTGCACTATTCCCTGCGCAACAACCTGATCGAGGTCGGCCCCGGCGGCGTGCTGCAACCGGAGCTGGCGACGGAATGGGGCTCGAACGCCGAGTCCACCGTCTGGACCTTCAAGCTGCGTGACGGGGTGACCTTCCACAACGGCAAGACGATGACGGCCGATGACGTGGTCTGGTCGGTCAACCTGCATCGCGGCCCCGATACGGTGTCCGAGGCGAAATCGCTGATGGCCGCGATCACCGATGTGCAGGCCAGCGCGCCGAACGAGGTCACGATCACGCTGGCCGCGCCGAATGCGGGCTTTGCCTCGCTGATGTCGATGACGAACCTGCTGATCGTCCCGGCCGAGGACACCGACTTTGCCGCCGGGATCGGCACCGGCGGCTATACGCTGGAAAGCTTCGAGCCCGGCGTCAGCGCGCGCGTGCTGCGCAATCCGAACTACTGGAAAGAGGGCCGCGCCCATTTCGACGCGGTGGAGTTCAAGGCGATCCGCGACGTCAACGCCCGGCTGACGGCGCTGCAGACCGGCCAGATCGACGCGATGAACTATGTCGATGCCACGACGGCCAACCTTCTGAAGGCGATGCCGAACATGCAGCTGATCCAGACCCAGGGGAAGATGCACTATGCCTTCTCGATGCGGGTGACGGACGGCCCGTTCAGCGACCCCGACGTGCGCCGGGCGATGAAGCTGGCGATCAACCGCGAGGATATCGTCGCCAAGATCCTGTCCGGCTTCGGCTCGATCGCCAACGACCAGCCGATCTCGGCCGCCTATCCGGACCACAACCCGGACCTGCCGCAGACTGCCTACGACCCCGATCAGGCCCGCGCCCTGTTCAAGAAGGCCGGCGTCGAAGGCGCGAAGATCCCGCTGCATGTGGCCGACACGCCCTTCACCGGCGCGGTGGATGCGGCGCGGCTTTACCGCGAACACGCCGCCGCCGCCGGGATCGAGCTGGACGTGGTGCGCGAGCCGGACGATGGCTACTGGTCGAACATCTGGGGCAAGAAACCCTTCTTCGCGACGAAATGGTCGGGCCGCGTCAACGAGGATGCCATGCTCTCGCTGGCCTATTCGCGCGAAAGCATCGGCAGCTGGAACGAGACCGGCTGGGACAACGAGGCCTTCAACACCACCCTCCTTGCCGCCCGTGGCGAGAAGGACGAGGCGAAGCGGCGCGCGCTTTACTGGGAATGTCAGCGCCTGATCCATGACGACTGCGGGCTGGTCGCCCCGGTCTGGCCGGATTTCCTGGATGCCACCTCCTCCAACGTCCGGCACGGCGACCTTGCCTCGGACTGGGAGCTGGACGGCGCCCGCGCGGCCGAACGCTGGTGGTTCGCCGCCTGACCGGCAGGACGCCCGATGCCGGGGCGCGCAGGCGTGCCCCGGCCCCCGCCGATGGAGAGGCAATGACAGACCCCGCCTTCAAGCATCCCGCCGCGCCCGCGGCGCTGGCGGCGCTGCGCCCGCTTCTGGGCGACCGGATTTCCGCCGGCCCGTCGATCCGCGCCCTGCATGGCGCGGGGGAAAGCTGGCTGCCCGCCGCCCCGCCCGATCTGGTGGCGATGGCGACGACGACCGAGGAAGTGTCCCGCATCCTTGCCACCTGCAACGACCTCGGCTTGCCGGTGATCCCCTTCGGCGCCGGATCCTCGATCGAGGGCCAGATCCACGCGCCCTTGGGAGGGCTGTCGCTGGACCTGTCCGGCATGGCCCGGATCCTGCGGATCGGCGCCGAGGACATGGACTGCACCGTGCAATGCGGCGTCACCCGCCGGCGCCTGAACGAGGAGCTGCGCGCCACCGGCCTGTTCTTCCCGGTCGATCTGGGGGCCGAGGCGACGCTGGGCGGCATGGCCTCGACCCGCGCCTCGGGCACGACGACGGTGCGCTACGGCTCGATGCGAGAGCTGGTGCTGGGCCTGACGGTCGTCCTGCCCGACGGCCGGATCGTCCGGACCGGCGGGCGGGCGCGCAAATCCGCGGCCGGCTATGACCTGACCCATCTTTTCGTCGGCGCCGAGGGGACGTTGGGGGTGATCACCGAGCTGACCCTGCGCCTGTTCGGCCAGCCCGAGGCGCGCCAGACGCTCCTGTGCAGTTTCCCCGACATTGCCGCCGCCACCGCTACCGTGGTCGCCGCCCTGCAATGCGGGCTGGGCCTGAACCGGATCGAGCTTGCCGACCGGCTGCAGATGCAGGCGATCAACCGTCACACCGGATCGGACCTGCCGGATGCGCCCGCGCTCTGGGTCGAGCTGGTGGGCTCTCCTCCCGCCGTGGCGCATGACCTTGGCCTGTTCCGGGGTATCGCGGCGGATGCCGGGGCGCTGCGGCAGGACGTTGCCGAAAGCGCCGACGCGGCAAATGCGCTGTGGCGGCTGCGCCATTCGGCGCTTTACGCCTCACGCGCGCTGCGGCCGGGGTTGAAGGGCATCTCGACCGATGTCTGCGTGCCGATCTCGGCGCTGCCCGAATGTATCGACCGCATCCTTGCCGTGGTGGCCGAGACCGCCATCCCCGCGCCGCTGGTGGGCCATGTCGGAGACGGCAACTTTCACCTTGTCCTGTTGTTCGACCCCTCCGACCCGAAGGAAACCGAGGCTGCCCGCCGGATCAATGCCCGGCTGATCGACATCGCGCTGGAACTGGGCGGCATCTCGACTGGAGAGCATGGGGTGGGCCTGGGCAAGAAGCCCTACATGGCCGACGAGCACGGCCCCGCGCTGGGGCTGATGCGCCAGATCAAGCAGGCCATCGACCCGCGCGGCATCATGAACCCGTCGAAAATCTTTGATGTCTGACCCGGAAAGGCGACAGATGACCCTTCACAGCAGCCTCATCCGCCCCGAGATCGAGGGCCTGCCGACCTATAACGCCGGGCTGGCCGCCTCGCGGTTCCAGGCGGTCTATGGCGTGCCGCTGCGGGCCAAGCTGGACAGCAACGAAAACCCGCTGGGGCCATCGCCCGCCGCGATCGCCGCCGCCCTTGCCGCCGCGCAGGGGCTGGGGCGCTATCCCGACGCCTCCGGCGCCGCGCTGCGCACCGCGCTGGCAGACCGCCTTGGCACCAGCCCCGACCGGATCATCCTGGGCAACGGATCCGAGGATCTGATCGGCGTCATCTACCGCACCGTCCTGCGTCCCGGCGACCATGTGGTGACGGTCTGCCCGTCCTTCGGGCTGCATGAATTCGCCGCCCAGGCCTGCGGGGCCAGGGTGACCAAGGTTCCGTTCCCGGCCGACTGGCGCTTTCCGGTCGAGGGCTTGCTGGCCGCGATGGGGACGGGCGCACGGGTGCTGATCTTCTCGTCGCCCGGCAACCCCGCCGGCCCCGCGATCACGGCGGCGGATTTCGCCCGCCTGATCGCCGGCACGCCGCCGGATACGCTGGTCGTCTTTGACGAGGCCTATGTCGAATACCTGGACCCCGAGGCGCGGTTCGACGCCCTGGAACTGCTCGCTGCCTCGGGCCTCGCGTGGATTTCGCTGCGCACCTTCTCCAAGGCCCATGGCCTGGCCGGGGCGCGGGTGGGCTATGGCCTGGCCCATGCGGCCGGGCTGGTGGCGGCGATGGCGAAGGCCCGCAATCCCTTTGCCGTCAACGCGGTGGCCGAGGCGGCGGCACTGGCGGCGCTGGGCGATGACGGGCACCTTGCCCAAGGCGTCGCGCTTGCCCAGGCCGAACGGCGGCGCGTGTCGGCGGCGCTGGCCGCAACCGGCGTCACCTGCGCCCCAAGCCAGACGAATTTCCTGTTCTTCGACTGCGGCGGCCCCGCGGCCGAAACAGCGGAACGGCTGCGCCAGCGCGGGATCCTGATCAAGGCCTGGATGGAGCCGCCCTTCGGCACCTGGGCAAGGGTGACCATGGGCACCGGCGATGAGAACGACCTTTTCCTTGGCGCCCTGCGGCAGATCCGCGACAGCCGCTAACCCGAGGTCTCGCGGCCCGCCTTGCAGGTGCTTCGGATGATCGGGCCTCGATCACCATGAAGGCAGAGCGCGGGGAAACGCCGAATGCGTTCAGTATTGACCGTAGGTATATCCGACCGAGTCATCCTGATAGCGACACTTGTTGAGGACGATCCCCAGCACGTTCGTCAGGCCCGCCAGTTCCTTTTCACACAGGTCGATGTTGCTCATCGTCGTGCTTTCCGACGCAGTGACCAGCAGCGCGCTGTCGCAGTTGCCAAGGAAGCCGAGGTTATCATCGCTTGCCAGCAGCGGCGACATGTCGAAGATCAGGATATCGGGGCGCCACTGGGCCTCGATTTCGTGCAGCACGGTGATTGTCTGGGGCGACTGCAGCAGTTCGGCCGGATGAGAGGCTGGCGCCTTGTTCATGGCAACCAGCAGGTTGTCGCCGTAGCGCATGGCACAGTCGGCCAGATCGGCCTTGCGCTCCAGTGCTTCCCAGAAGGACGACCGCACCGATCCGCCAAGTGCCTTCAGCAGCGACGGGCGGCGCAGGTCCAGATCTACCAGCATGACCCGCAGATCCTTCTGCCGCGCCAGGCTGAAGGCGAGGTTCATCGAGATCGTCGTCTTGCCGCAGCCCGGATCGGGCGAGGTTATCGCCAGACGGCGCCAGCCCTTTTCCTTCATCGCGCGCATTGTCCGCGACCGGAGCATGTCATAGGGCCCGGCATCCTTGCCGCCCCTGAGCGCCGTGATCCGATACTTGTGGGCGCGGTCTTCATCGACGTGAAATTCGGGCAGTGACGACCAGAGCGTATCGATCGCAGCGGGTGATGCCGCCTTGGTGCCCCCGTCGAGCGGCCCTGCCCCCAGCGCCGACTGTCTCATCTCGCGCGCCTTGGCCAATGCGGCTTCAAGTCTTTCCATAACACAAATTCCTGTTTTGCTTCGCCGGGGCGCAGCGGCCGGGTTACATGCGGATGCCGATCTTGCCGGCGGCCCTGGACAGCAGGACGTCAAGCGGAAGGTAGTAGATGTGAACTGCGTAGATCAGCGCCGGGATCCCGATCACCGCAAGACCGAGAAGCGCCAGGAACATCGACCGGCGCGCGACTGCCTCGTGCGGCGTGCGCATGTAGGGGACGGTCGCGATAGGCGTGATGCCGAAGGCCTTCACCAGATCCTTGGGCCGGCGCACCGAACGGTTCATCAATTCGATCAGGACGATCGTCCCCAGACCAAGGAGGATGCCGCCGAAGACGCCACCGACCGCGATCAGCAGCCGCTTGGGCTTGATCGGCCGATCAGGCACCGTAGCCCCCTCGATTACCGCGACCTTTTCACCCTTGGACATCGACTCGATGCGATCTGCCGCCGCGGCCTGCGACTGTTTCGCCACGGCCGTGTTGTATTGCGACTGGATGTTCATCAGGTCGCGGTTCAGTCCATCAAGGGCAATCTGGTTGGCGGGCGTGCGGTCGATCGTGTCGGTGATTGCGTCAAGCTGTTCCTGCAACTGGTCGCGCGTGGTTCCCGATTGCGCGATCCGCGCGTCGATGGAAGCGATCTGCACATCCAGCATCGAGGCCGGCGAGCCGGCAGGCGCCGTGGCCCCGGTGCCGGGCGTGGCCGGAACCTGTGCCTTTACGATGTTTTCCTGCTGCGCAATCTGCGCCCGCAGCATCTTTATCTTGGGGTTGTCCTCGGAATAGATCGCCAGCGCCTGTTGCAACTGGGCCTGAAGGGCCGCCAGTTGCTTGGCCTCGGGCGTCTGGGCGGCGGCACTGTTGGCGGCGTCGATCTGACCGGTCGAATTGAAGATGGCGATCAGGCGCGCGCGTTCTTCCTTCAACGAGGATATATTCCGCTCTTCCGTGGAAATCCGGTCCTGAAGACTGGTTTGCTGGGTCAGCCGGAACGACAGCGTGTCGGGCAGCGCGTCCTTGTTTTCTTCCTTGAAGGCGAGGATCTTGGTGGTCAGCGCGTCAAGCTGCAGGCCCAGCGTCTTCACGTCCTGGTCGAAGAACCCGAGCGTGTCGCGCGTGGCTTCGGTGCGGGTGGCCACGCTGTCTTTCAGGACCAGCGTCACATACTGGTTGACGACTTCGGCTGTTGCCTTGGCGCTTGGGCCGGAAAACCCGATCGTCATCACGGTGGCCTGTTCCTTGCCGGCCTTGTTGGTGATCGAGGTCTGCGAACGCATCGCATCAACGATATCGTCGGGGGACATGCCTTCGATGTTGCGGATCGCCTTCTGGTCCTTGGCGATCTGCAGC
The DNA here is from genome assembly GCA_020622085.1 of Paracoccaceae bacterium. Lineage (GTDB taxonomy): Bacteria > Pseudomonadota > Alphaproteobacteria > Rhodobacterales > Rhodobacteraceae > QY30. The sequence goes on from JAHRYM010000001.1 coordinate 24,343, forward strand.
AGGTTGGCGCGGGTCATCAGTTTGGACTGCATGACCTGCAACTGCTCCAGCGCGGCGGATTGGACGGTCGGCGGGGCAAGCTGGCCCGGAATCTGCGCCGGCTCGACCAGCAGGATCGCCTGGGCCCAATAGGTCGGTGGCAGCAGCACGGCGGCCGCAATCGCAGCGGCCCCGACGAGCGAGGCCACGAAGATGAAATACTGAATGCGCCGCAGGAAGACAGCGATGTAGTAATTGAAGTCCAGGTTCATTTTCTTTTCTCTTCCTCGGCCGCGATCTGGGCTGCAAAGAACACACCGTCATCCAGGACCGACTGCACGATCCGTTCGTCGACGTGGTGATGATCCATGCTCCAAGCGTAGAGTAATGCCATATCGCACAACTGATTGACCAGACGGGGCACGCCATGGGTCACCCGGTGGATCATGCTTGCGGCCTGCGGGGTGATTTCCTGCCCGGTGCCGCCGGCGGCGCGCAGCCGATGGGCGACGAGTTCCCGCACCGCCTTTTCGTCAAGGGGCATCAGGTGGAAACTTGCGGCGATTCGCTGTGCAAGCTGGCGCAGCGAGGGGTCGAGCACCATCTCGCGCAGTTCGGGTTGCCCGACCAGAACCAACTGGATGATTTCATCCTTGCCGGAGTTGATGTTGGTCAGCATCCGCAGTTCTTCCAGGCTTTCGGCCGAAAGGTTCTGGGCTTCGTCGAAGATCAGCACGACCCGCCGGCCGGAGGCGTATTCTTCGATCAGGAAATCCTGAAGTTTCTGGAAAAGCTGGACATACCCGACAGCCGGATCGAAGGGCACACCAAGGCTGTTCAGAACCCATTGAATCAGCTCGCCGCGTCCGCCCTGGGCATTCGAGATAAGCCCGACCGTCACCTTGCCTTCGAACTGCCGCAGCAGTTCACGCAGCAAGGTCGTCTTGCCGCAGCCGACGCCACCTGTGACCAGCGTGATCGGCGCGCGCGACAGGATGCCGAACTCGAGAACGGAATAGGCCCGCCGGTGCTGGGCCGACCAGAACAGGAAATCGGGATCCGGCACCAGGGTGAAGGGACGCTCCCTGAACCCGAAGAAATCCATGTAGAAGCCGACATTCCCAACGTCGTCCTTGCGGGTCTCAGCGACCTTGTTCATTCGGCATTCCACTCATATTGCTACCGCCGCTCGGCGAGGACCGGCCGGGGCGTATCTACCGCGAACCGCATGGTTGTTCACCATGGAATCGACAACAAAACTTCGGCAACTTCATGGCATCAATAAGGGGCAATCGGACTGATCGTCGCTGAAGCCGTGTGTAACCGAAGATGAACGCCTGTCATGCCATGCGGGCCACCTGATCGCGCAATCGTGACCTTGGCGAGATCTGTCCACGATATGGAAACAGTCAAGGGCTCGGTTGCTGATTTGCGCGCCATGCGAAAGGAAATCGCTGGCAAGGCTTTGCTGAAACCTATTCTTTTGGCCGATTGAACATTCCTTTGGCGGTCATCGGATGGTAATAATCCGGAGTCGCTGCCGCCATGTGGAATCGGTGTAGTGAGTGTTGCGGGAACCCGACCACCGGCCTTCGGATCAGGGCCGGACGGGTAGGAGCCTTGTATGACGGTGCATTTGAACGATCTGGACAAGAACTTGAACCGCTCGAGCGCGCCCCTGGGGCCGGTCGCCGTGCAATCCCGGCCGGGGCTATACCGAAATGGTATAAAGCGCGCCCTGGACGTGACCGTTGTTGTGATCAGCAGCATCGTCGTCGTGCCCGTGGTCCTTGTGCTGGCGCTGCTTGTCTGCCTGGATGGACGGTTTCCTTTCTACTGGAACCCGCGCGTCGGACGCGGCGGCCGTAACTTCCGCATGCTGAAGCTGCGGACGATGGTCCCCAACGCCGACCGGCAACTCGAGCGCCACCTCGCCGCCAACCCGGCGGCACGGGCCGAGTGGGAGGCGACCCAGAAACTCAAGCGCGACCCCCGGATCACCTTCGTCGGCCGCTACCTGCGCAAGATGTCGCTCGACGAACTGCCGCAGATGTGGAACGTGCTGACCGGAGAGATGTCCCTTGTCGGGCCGCGCCCCATGATGCCCTCGCAGCGCGAACTGTATCCTGGCACCGCCTATTATTCGCTGCGCCCCGGAATCACGGGTCCATGGCAGGTTTCCGACCGCAACGAAGTGTCCTTTGCACAGCGGGCCGATTTCGATCGTCAGTATGAACTGGACGTATCCTTCAAGACGGATGTCCAGCTCCTGCTTGCGACGGCGCGTGCTGTCGTCAAGGCCACAGGCTACTGATTTTCGGATCGTCACGAAGGGCCATCATGCGCCCGCTTGGTGACAAGCTGACGCAGACGTGACATGGCGGCACCAGCCACCGCCACAGTTTGGTGGCAAGTTGCACGCGTTGACGATTCGCGCTGATGCAAGTCAGTGCACACGAGAGGATTAGATGACGATTCGCAGAACGATCGCCGCCGTTGCAATTGCGGCAACCGTAGTCCTTCTGGCGGCTTGTGATTCCTCTGAGCAGCGCGCCGAAAAATACTACCAGTCCGGGCTGGAATACCTTGAAAAGGGCGACGTGGACCGGGCGCTTGTCGAATTCCGCAATGTGTTCAAGCTGAATGGACGGCACCGGGAGGCACGGCTTGCCTATGCCCGGGCAGAGATGAAGCGCGGCAACCTGCGCGAGGCTTACGGCCAGTATCTGCGTCTGGTCGAACAGTATCCCGATGACCTGGAGGGCCGGCGTGCGTTGGCCGAAATCGCCGTGCGCTCGGCCAACTGGGGAGAGGCGAAGAAGAACATCGACGCGGTCTTCGCCATGGCGCCGAATGATCCGCAGACGATGGTGAACAAGACGGTCATGGACTATGGCAAGGGCACCGAGGACAACGATGCCGACGCCATGGTGCGTGCGGCGGCGGAAGCCCGCAAGCTTCGCGTGGACTTCCCCGACAACATGATGCTGCGCCGCATCGTCATCGACGACCTTCTGCGGCAGCACGAGCTTGTTGAGGCGTTGACGGAGCTTGACCAGGCCATCGCGCTTGATCCCGAAGATACGCCGCTTTATGCAACGCGGCTGTCGGTCTATGCGGCACAGAACGACCTGGACAAGGTAGAGGCCGGCCTGGTCGAGATGGTCGCACGCTTTCCCGATGCGCCCGAGATGACGGATGCCCTGGTGCGCTGGTATCTGGCGCGCGGCAGCATGGACAAGGCGGAAGAGCTGCTGCGCAACCGGATCGCCGAAAAGCCCGAGGATGCGCAGCGCCTGCTCTTGCTGATCCGTTTCCTGGCCGAACAGCGCGGCCCCGAAGCCGCAACGGAGGAACTGTCGAGGGTGATCGACGCGGGCAAGGGATCACCCGTGCTGCGTTCGGCGCGCGCCGGTTTCCTCTTCGACATGGGCAAGCGCGATGAAGCGATCGCCGAGATGCAGGACATCCTCCGGCAGGAGGTTCCGGCCGAGGACCGCGTCAAGATCAAGGTCGGACTTGCGCGGATGCAGGCGGTCAACGGCAACCTGGTCGCGGCCCGTGCCCTTGTCGAGGAAGTGCTTGCAGAAAAGTCCGACGATGTCGAAGCCCTGAAGCTCAAGGCCGGCTGGCTGATCCTTGATGACAATGTCGGCGAGGCCATCACGCTTCTGCGCAGCGCGCTTGAGGTCTCGCCGCGTGATGCATCGGTGATGACGCTGATGGCGCAGGCCTATGAGCGTGACGGAAACCGCGACCTGATGCGCGAAATGTTGGCATCGGCGGTCGATGCTTCGGGGCGCGCGCCAGAGGAATCGGTCCGCTATGCCGCGTTCCTGGCGACCGACAAGAAACTGCTGCCGGCTGAAAGCGTGCTTCTGGAAGCGCTGCGCCTTTCGCCGGGCAACCTGATGCTGCTTGTGCCGCTTGGTCAGGTCTATGTCGGCATGGAGGACTGGAACCGGGCTGGCGACGTTGCCCGGCAGCTCGGGCAGATGTCCGATCCTGCCGCGCACAGCAGTGCCGAGGCGCTGACCGCCGCGATCCTGTCCGGCCAGAAGAAGACTGCCGAGGCGCTGGATTATCTGGAGGATCTGGCCAGTGCAAAGGATGCGGGCCTGTCCGCCAAGGTTGCGGTGGTGCGGGCACATCTGGAAAACAACCAGATCGAGGCCGCCGAGGCCTATCTGCAAGAACTGCTGACACAATCCCCGAAGGAGCCGACGCTCCGATTCCTTGAGGCTTCGATCAAGGCACAGAGGGGCGATATCGAAGGCGCGGCAGCCGGTTATCGGGCGCTTCTGGCCGAAGACGGCAAGCGCCTGCCGGTCTGGATGGCGCTTTACCGGCTTGAGGCCGCGAATGGCGATCGGGCGAAGGCGCAGTCGACGCTTGACGAGGCGCTTGCCGTCTATCCCGCCGAGGGCGAATTGCTTTGGGCCAAGGCCGGTTTGCTGGAACAGGACGGCAAGATCGAGGATGCGATCCGCATCTATGAGGATCTCTATAAACAGAACAGCGCGAACGCGATCGTTGCCAACAACCTTGCGAGCCTGCTTTCAAGCCATCGACACGATCCCGAAAGCCTGGCCAAGGCCGAGGTCATCGCCCGCCGACTGCGTGGCAGCAATATCGCGCCCTACCAGGACACCTATGGCTGGATCGCCTATCTTCGCGGCAATCACGCCGAAGCGGTGAAAGAGCTGGAGCCCGCAGCACAGGCCCTGCCGGATGACCCGACCGTGCAGTATCACCTGGCCAAGACCTACGAGGCCATGGGCCGCAAGTCCGATGCGCTGGGCGTCTATAAACGTGTCCTTTCGCTGATTGCTGACGACAATCAGCAGGAGTTTGCGACCGAAGCAAGAAAAGCAGTGGAAAATCTGACGGCTGCCGGCGTAAAAGCCCCATAAGGCCTTGCACGTTTTGTTGCGTGCAGGGCACGATCCTGACATCAATGGGCCACATTGGTTCCAGATCATCTTTAACGGTTTGTTGCATCAGGCGATCCCGCCTAATGTTCCCTAGATTCGCAGATAACGGGTGAAAATCCATGTTCAGAACCCTACTCGCACTTGTGATTGCCCTGGCTGCCGCGCCGGCTGCCTGGGCACAGAACTCCTACAGGATTCAGCCCGGCGATGTGCTTCAGTTGGAGGTTCTCGAAGACCCGACCCTGAACCGTTCGCTGCTTGTGCTGCCGGATGGATCGGTCAACGTGCCGCTGGCCGGCACGGTCAAGGCTTCGGGGCAGACGGTCGATTCGGTCCGCGCCCAGATCGGCGAATCGCTTTCGTCGAATTTCGCCACCAAGCCGACGATCTTCCTGTCGGTCGGCCAGCTTGCGCAGCCCACGGTTCCGACCGCAGCGGCGACGGGGGGCATCAGCAACCCGATCAACGTCTATGCCATGGGCGAGGTGTCCAAGCCGGGCATCGTTCCGGTCGAACGGGGAACCACGCTCCTGCAATTCCTGGCGGCAAGCGGTGGCCTGTCGAAGTTCGCGGCCGCGAAACGCATCCAGCTGCGCCGCGTCGATCACAAGACCGGTTTGGAATCGGTCTATAATTTCAACTACAAAGCCATTCAGGCCGGCGGGGCAGCGCCGAATATCGTCCTCAAGGCTGGCGATGTTGTTGTCGTGCCGGAACGCAAGCTTTTCGAATAACAACGGGCGGGACAGTCGGTGGGGAAAACGAGCAGCAAGATCGCGGTCATCGCGGCATTAACGACCCTGTATCCAACCTTCGCCGCCCCGCAGCAGCCGGGCGGCGCCGGCGCGACTCCGGCCACGAATCCGGGGGGGGTGCAGCTTGATTTCGGTGTCAGCACCGGGCTGATTCTGGACGACAACTTCAAGCTGTCGACTGGCGGCGGCACGGGGCTTTCCAAGATTTCCGACACGAAGCTCAGCTTCGGTCTGAGCAATATCACCGCCGTCGACCAGTTGACTTTCCGCAGCTCGGGCGTGATCCGATTCGCAGATATTCCGGGCCGCAGCATCGCCGGTTTTGAAAGCCCCGATGCACAGCTCAACTACATGCGCGATGGCAAGAACAGCCGTCTGTCACTGGACGCGCGCTATCGCAAGGCCGACCGCGAGTTCCTCGATCCGTTCAAGGTCGAGCAGGAAGAGCAGAACACCAACGCACAGATCGGCGGCGGCGGCACCCAGACCTGGCAGAACTACGGGGCAAGCTATACCGTCGGGCTGCAATCGCCGATCAGCTTCTCGGTGACGGCGCGGCACTCCGAGATCGACTATTCGAACACCACCGCCACCACGCTTTACGACAGCCGCACCGACAGCCTGCGAACATCGACGGGTTTCCGTGTCTCGCCGGTCACGCAGTTGACGCTGAACCTCGGCGGGTCGCATTACGTGGCGAATGATGCCGTCGGAACTGACCGCAAGACACAGGATCTGTCGCTGGGCCTGCAACAGGACATCAACCCGGTGCTTGCGCTGAATGCCTCGCTGGGCTGGTCGCAGATCGACACCGACTACAGCCTGCCGGTGCCGTCCAGCAAGACGCGCGACGGTGCCGTTGGCACGCTGACGCTGACGCAGACGCTGGCCAATGGCACGGTCTGGGGGTCCGCCACATCATCGCTGTCGGTCAACGGATCGCGGCAGTCGCTGAGTTTTGGCCGCGACTGGACGCTGCCGCTTGGCACGCTGTCGCTTTCGGCCGGCACCACGCGCGGCGCGAATGGCGACAACGCCTTCATCGGATCCGCCGCCTATACGAGCCAGCTTCAGGCCAGCGATTTCAGCATCAGCATGTCGCGCAGCGCCAGCACCAACTCGGCCAGCGAGGATGTCCTGAGCACCCGGGTGGCGGCCAGTTATGGCTACCAGATCAACAACCTGTCGCGGATCGACCTGAGCGCAAACTACGGCGTGACGGACAACACGACGACCGGGGTCAAGGTCGAGCGGACGACGCTGCGCGGGGCCTATACCCGCCAGCTGACGGCCGACTGGAACGTTGTCGGCGGTGTCCAGTTCCGGACATATGACGAAACCGCTGTCGGCGATGCGACGTCGAACCAGGCTTTCGTGACGCTGGACAGGAATTTCACGTTCCGGCCCTGACAGAAACAATCCGGTTCCGAAGGCCGATTGTTCCGGGGGCGAGCCGGCGGGGCGCCCCGAAGGGTTGCAAGCGCCGCTTATCGGTCGCAAATCCGTCCGGCTTCACGTAAGCTGGGGCCGATAGTTCAGGTATTCGTGCACATAAATGACCGACAGCACCCTCATCAGCCGCATTTCACGCCAACCGGTGAACATCGTCGGGATCGGACTTTTTGCGGCGTTGTTGCTTGCTGGCCTGCCGCTTTTCTGGATGGGGTTCGTTTCGCTTGCCAGTGCCTGGTCGACGGCCGAATACAGCCACGGGCCGCTCATTCCGTTGATTTCACTTTACCTGTTCTTGCGGGAATTGCGCATTGCTCCGCTGCCGGATGCCAGTCCCGGCCCGCGCTGGCCCGGCATCGTCGTGATCGTGGGGTCGCTTCTGGTCGCCGGACTTGGCAACCTGATGCGGGTGCCCGACATCATCACCTATGCCTTCATCATCTGGGTTGCGGGCGTGGTTCTGGTGGCCTTCGGCTGGCGCCGCGGCATCACCCATATGCTGCCGGTATTCCACCTGATCTTCATGCTGCCCTTGCCGCAGTTCCTGTATTGGAAGCTCACGATCTTCCTGCAAGGGGTCTCGTCGCAGCTTGGGGTGTGGTTCGTCGAACGTGCCGGGGTTCCGGTCTTTCTGGAAGGCAACGTGATCGACCTTGGAGTTTACAAGCTCCAGGTGGCCGAGGCCTGTTCGGGGCTGCGCTACCTGTTCCCGATCCTCAGCTTTTCCTACCTGTTTGCGATTCTTTACCGCGGGCCACTCTGGCACAAGGCGGTGCTGCTGCTGACGGCAGCGCCGTTGACCGTGCTGATGAACTCGTTCCGCATCGGCGTGATCGGGGTGATGGTCAATCACTATGGCATCGAGCAGGCCGAGGGCTTCCTGCATTTCTTCGAGGGCTGGGTCGTCTTCCTGATCTGCGTGGCGCTGTTGTTCCTGCTGGCGATCCTTTTGCAGCGTTTCGCCCCCAATCCCCTGTCGCTGACCGAGGCGATCGACCTTGATTTCGAGGGTTTTGGCCGGATCTTCACCCGGATCTTCCGTGTTCGCGCCACGGTGGCGATGCTGGCGGCCGTGTTGCTGACGGGGGCCGCGTCCGCCGCCTGGCAATTCCTGCCCGCGCGGCAGATCGAGGTGCTGAACCGCGATCCGCTGGCGCTTTATCCGCGCAGTGTCGATGGCTGGTCGGGATACACCACGCAGCTTACGCCCGACATCGAAAAGGTGCTGGCGGCCGATGATTACCTGAACGCCTTCTACCAGAAGCCGGGCGAGGATGATCTGGTGTCGTTCTTCGTGGCCTATTACAACAAGCAGACTGAAGGGCAGGGCATCCATTCGCCCGAGGTTTGCCTGCCCACCGGCGGCTGGGAAGTGTTCAGCATGGAGGCGACGCCTGTGGACATGACCGCCGTGGGCTATGGCATGATCGACGCGAACCGCGCCGTGATCCAGAAGGGCACCTCGAAACAACTGGTCTATTACTGGTTCGAGGGCCGTGGCAAGCGCATGTCGAATGATTTCCAGGCCAAGATGTCGGTGCTGCGCGACAGCCTGACGATCGGTCGGACCGACGGGGCGCTGGTCCGTTTCGTCACGCCGATCGGCCCGGACGAGGCCGAGGCGGATGCCGATGCCAGGATCCTTCGCTTCATGGAACAAAGTCTGAAATCCCTGCCGCGCTTTGTCCCGATCTGACCACCACAAGGGCCGGGGGCCGGGAAATGCCGCTGTCGACTGGGCGCTGTTTCTTCTGTGCCTGATCCCCGAAGCCGTCCTTGCCGGGGCGGATCTGGGCCTTTGGGGCCGGCCGGAGTGGAGACAGACTGCCTGGGCCTATGCCGGATTCTGGAGCGGGCTTCTGGGCAACTGGCGCCCGAACTATCCGTTCCAGGCGCTGCTGATGTTTTCCAGCTACGGCTTCATCCATGCAAGCCTGTCGCATTTCACCCTGAACATGCTGACGTTGTTCTCGGTCGCTCCGCCCATCGTCGCACGCATCGGGCAGGGGCGTTTCCTTGCGCTTTATGTCGCAAGCCTGATCGGCGGCGCGGCGGGCTTTGCGCTGCTGTCGAATGCCATAGCGCCGATGGTTGGCGCCTCGGGGGCGCTCTTTGGCCTGATCGGCGCGGCCATCGCCTGGGAGTACGACGACCTGCGCGCGGAAGGGGCAAGCCTCGCGCCTGTGGGCCGGGCGCTCTTGCTGCTTGCGGGGCTGAACCTGCTGCTCTGGTGGGCGATGAACGGCCACCTCGCCTGGGAAACCCACCTGGGCGGGTTCATCGCCGGCTTGATCGTGGCGCGACCGCTTGATCGCGCAAGTTCTGTCCGGTTTTGACTAGCGGCCCATCTTGGCAAAGATCCGGTCATAGGCGGCCAGAAGATGCGGCACCGAATGCGCCCAGGACAGCTTGTCCAGCACGCGGGCGCGGCCGACCTTGCCCATTTCCGCCCGGCGTTCGGGCGCGTCCATCAGATCGGCGATCCTGGCGGCGAAGTCTTTCGGATCGTTAGCGGCGGCATAAACCGACGCCTCGCCCGCCGAAGCGCGACCCTCTTTCAGGTCGAACTGCACCACCGGCTTTTCCAGGGTCATGTATTCCATGACCTTGTTCATGGTCGAGATGTCGTTCATCGCGTTCTTCGGATCGGGGCTCACGCCGATATCGCAGCTGTTCAGCGCCCGCAGCAGATCTTCCCCATAAAGCGCGCCGGTGAAGGTGAAATGCGCCCCAAGTCCGCGCTGCGCCACATCCGCCTCTACCATCGGCACTTCGGGACCGAAGCCCACAATGATGAAATGCACGTCCCTACGGCCCATGGCGCGGATCAGGTGATCGGCGGCAGCGACCAGAAGATCCATGCCTTCCTGCTGGCCGATGACGCCCACATAGCCCAGCACCGTCCCTGCGCCCTTGCGCATTTCGGGGTCCGCGGGGCGGATTTCGAATTTCTCGATCTTGGGCGCGCTGCGCACCACGAAAACGTCCTCGGGTTTCATCTTGCCGCGTGACAGGGCGATGGCGCGGAAGCTTTCGTTGGTGGCGATCGACACGCTCGCCGTGGCGAAGGTGATCCGTTCCCAGATCAGCATGACGTTGTAAAGAAGGCCCTTCTTGTCGAACTTCGCCTCGAACAATTCGGGGCAGACGTCGTGGTGGTCAAACAGGTAGCGCACGCCAAAGGGGCGGTAGAGCCATGCCAGCAGAAACACCAGATCCGGCGGGTTGCAGCCGTGGATCACGTCAAAGCCCCGTTCGCGCCGGACCTTCCGCGCCAGCCGGAACCAGTGCCACAGCGAATGCAGGTATTCCCTGGCATAGGCCACAGCGCCCGAATGCGCCTCGACCGGCTCGGGATAGCGGTAGATGTGGATACCCTCGATTTCCTCGTGGAACTTGTCCCAGCCACGGCCCGTCGGGCAGATGACGCTGACCTCATAGCCCTTCGATTTCAGCGTCGTCGCTTCCAGCCAGACGCGGCGATCCAGCGGAACCGGAAGGTTCTCCACCACGATCAGCACCTTTCGGGCGGTGTCAGCGGCCATCTTGCTCTCCAGCTCTTGCGGTTGCGGGTGGCGTCACCCGGCCTTCATTCGTGCAGGTCATATTCCACCAGGCGCGTCGATTGGAACGGCATGAAGTTGTCATCCGACACCAGCGACAGGACCGTGACATTGCGGCCAGCGTCGTGCCAGAGGGACAGCCCTTCCATGTTGTCCAGATCTCCTGGCCGCGTCTCGATCAGCGTCTCGCCGGCGCCGAAAGCGGGCTCCTTGCCGCGCAGCACGGCAAAGCGCCGGATGCGGGTCTGAAAGCGCATCAGCCAGTCCTGCCTGCGTTCCAGCAGATATAGCCTGCCGTCCGGCTCCAGTGCGGCGTCGGTCGCGGCATAGTCGCCATCGGCCGGCAGGCCGGGCACTTCGACGAAGCTGCGGCCCGACTGAACATGCACGCGATAGCGGCCATCCACTGCCGTCTCGACCACCGCGATCAGCCGGCCATCGGGCAGCCAGGCCAGGGATTCGAAGCCCGCATTGCCCCAGATCGGCTTGAACAGGTTCCAGGCATGCAGGGGTTTCGGCTTGGGGTCGGGCAAGTCAAAGGCCGCGATGCGCGCATAGCCTTCAAATGCCACGAAGATCCGGTTGCGCGGGCCGGGCGCAAGAGCCTCTGCATTGGCATGAAAACCCGCCACCGGACGGTTCCTGTTGTCATGGAGCCGCAGCGAAGAGGTGACGTTGATCGCCGTGACCGCTCCGGCCCCATCGCGCGCCACCGCTGCCTGAAAGACCACGCCATCGTCGCTTACGGTGGTCAGGGACGCCCCGTTCGCACCCATGATCAGCCCCGACAGGCCACCGAAGTCCGCGTCGTTTTCTGCCCATGTATAATCGCCGCGCAGGGTCAGGCTTGCCGCGAGGGCGGCCGGGCAGGAAAGGGCCACACAGACCGATATCAGAAGGGCCCTCAGCACGGCTCAGCGCGGCCCGCGCCCGAAGGCCATCCGCGCCGCTTCGGGCGACAGCCTGTCACGCACCGGCTTTGGCGCGGGCAGGCCATAGACTGCCCGGAGCAGCGCACCAACCTGCGGCCAGGCACCCTTCAGCGCCAGTTGCCCGGCCTTGGCGGTGGCATAGGCGATGGCGACGGGCAGCCCGAGCGGGTTGAAACGCCACATGAACTTCATCCGGCTGCGATACTTGAACCAGAAGGAAAACGGCGAGGCCAGGCGTTCCAGCGTCGGCGAACCGATCGCGGTGCCGGCGTGGTGCCAGACAAGGAAACCTTCGGCCACCACCATGGGCAGGTCGCCGCGCCGCATGGCCCAGTCGACTTCTTCGTAATACAGGAAGTAATCCTCGCGCATCGGGCCGACCTGTTCATAGAACCGGCGCGACGCGACCATGCTGGCGCCGCTGATGAAGGCCACATCGGATGCCGCCGTAACCTGGACTGATTCCGGCGCAAGTCCAAGGTGCGCGTTTCCGGTCACGCCGGTCCAGCGGTTCAGCGTGCCCCCGTCCATCTGGATCCGGGGCGGCGTTTCGGCATAGCACACGCGCCCGCCGATCAGTCCGTAGCCGGGTGTCGCTTCGGCGGCGCGCAGGATTGCCTGCGCCGCACCCTCGTCGGCCCAGGCATCGGGATTGAGAATCCAGAAATGGCGGATCGACGGGATGGATGCCAGTGCCGCCAGGCCGACATTGACGCCGCCTGCAAATCCCCGGTTGAATCCGCTGTCCAGCAAGATCACGCGGCCCGGTCCTGCGGCGGGATCATCCGACAGAACCGGCTGGCCGGTCTCGGCTTCAACCCGTGCGGCCCAGGCGCGGAACAGCGCCATCGTGTCATCCGTCGAGCGGTTGTCGACCACGACGATATGTGGCGATCCGCCGTTTTGCCGCCGCAGGCTTTCGACACAGGAAATCAGATCGGCACCCGTGTTGTAGGCAACGATCACGGTCCCGATCGAGGAGTTCCTGGCGTCCTGTGGCATTTCAGAATGAATCATCCGGTTTTCGTCCTTCGCGGCCTAGCCCGCAAACATGGTCATAATTCGGCAGGCGGGCCACTTGTTCGTGCGGGCATGAAGGCGCGGGCCGATGTGGGGGGTGCGCATGGCGCATGCTCCCTCAGGTCTTGCGCAGGCGCCGCAGCGTCACCTTGCGCAGCGCCGACATCGACAGGATCGCGGAAAGGCCCAGCACCAGCACCGGCACAAGCCCCATGTGCATGTGATCGGACAAGAGCGGCCGTGGGCCCGTGGTCCAGGCGTCCGTGTAGGTGACAAGGCAGAAGGCGAAGAACAGCACCAGCGGCAGGATCAGGTGGCGAAGGCGCACCCTCAGCACCCTGCGCGTCGTCCAGAGCGCAATGAGCAGGCCCAGCGCCTCGGCGGCGATGCCGACACCGATCACGGATTCGATGTCGCCGGTGCGCAGGACGACCAGCCAGGCCACCGGCAGGGCAAGGATCCGCGGGATATTGGCCCAGATCGACAGGCCGTTGCGCCCGCGCGACAGGGCGATAAGCGATGGCCCGCTCTTGGCGACGCGGATGCCCTGCATGACGCCCAGTTGCACCAGAAACGGCAGCAGGCCTTCGTATTTCGCGCCCAGAAGGATATGGACGATCGGCCCGCCCAGAAGGCTGGTGCCCAGGATCAGCAGCAGGCCGATGACCATGCCGCCCTCGATCGACGCTTCGGACAGGGTCTGGAAGGCAGGCGGGTTGTCGGTCTCGCGCGACAGGAGCGGCACGAAGAAGCTCTGCATCGAATTGGCCAGCACCAGCGTCGGCGTCAGCGTCAGCGTGAAGCCCATCGAGAAGATGGCGAGCGTGGTCATCCCCAGTTCGCGCCCGACGATCAGCCGGTCGCCGTTGAAGATCGCAAACAGCAGCACGCCGTTCAGCAGCAGCGGCCAGCCGAATTCGATGGCGCGGCGGACAAGCCATTTGTCCCAGGCAAGCTGATAGGGGCGTTCCGCGGTCAGGTGCGAAACCATGACCATCGACAGCGCCTGAACAAAGATCGACACCAGCATCACGCGGAAATCCGGCCAGACCAGATAGGCAGGCCAGATCGCCAGGACTGAAAACAGCGGCGGCAGCGCCGATGTCAGCACCGAGGGGCGGAAGTTCATGTGCCGCTTCAGCCGGTGCTGGTCGAAATGCTGGAAACCGTTGAAGAAGGGGACAAGCGCGATGACCTGGAAGGCCCAGGCAACCTGCTCGATCCCGAGGAAGGACGCGTATAGACCGGAGATCAGGAACAGGATCGAACTGGACAGGCAGCCGCGCAGCACCTGGAAGCCTTGCGCGGCCGCCTGGACACGCGGAACGTCGCCGTCCTTGTCCACGATCATCAGTTGCTGAAGGCCGAGGTATGACATCATCTCGACGATGGACATGCTGACCGCAAAGGTCGAGGCGATGCCGTAGTCTTCGGGGCTGATCAGGCGGGCGATGGCCAGGTTTCGCACCAGGCTGAGGGCCGATGCGAAAGCATTGCCCGAAACGAGCATGAGCGCTTTCCTGAACATCTAACGACAGTAACTCGCTTTCGAATTCTCACACGCGCGCGCGCCCCGGCTTCTTTTCCCTGCAAAGGGGGGGCAATGCAAGCGTGACGTTCCCCGTCAAGGGGGGAATTTCGCGCATGTCAGATGCTTTTTTCCGCCGTCCAGGGCGTTGTGCCCTTCAGGATGTGGCGCGCCATGCCGATGGCGCGCGCCGCATAGAAACGCTGGCGGGAATCGTCAGGGGCGGCGCGGGTGATGATCCAGCCTGCCGATGCAAAGGTGCGCAGGCCGATGAACAGTGCAAGTCGGCGGGCGGCGAAATCCTCCAGCGCCCGGTGGCTGCGATAGCCTTCGAACAGGCCCTCGACCATCAGCGGAAGGTTGGGTTCTTCCAGACTCTGGACGATGGCCGTCGCCAGATCGTAGTTCCGAAACCCGATGCCGCTGTCGTCGAAGTCGATCAGCAGCAGACTGCCTTCGCCCTCCAGCACATTCTCGCGCAGCACATCGGCATGGATCGGGCCGATATCGGCGCCTTCGGCAATGAACCGCGCCAGATCCTCGCGGGCGGCGCTGCGGGCCCGCTGAATCAGGTCGCGGTCGCTTTCCGAAAAGCTCGGGTTTTCCCAGAATCTGCCCCAGAGGGGGTCGGTCCCCAGCAGGCCGTCGATGTTCCAGTGCGGGCGGGGAAACTCGGCCGGGATCGCGCCCGCGTCGGTCAGGTTGTGCAGCCGGGCGATCAGCGCGCCCAGCCGGACGAACAGCGCGCGCTGGTCAGCCGCCGAACCCGTCAGCTTCTCTTCGGCGCAACCGATGGGGTCGCCCGACAGCCAGCCGACGCATGACGCCTGGCGACCGTTTTCCAATGTCGCCAGCAGGTTGCCATCAAGCATCGGCAGGGGTTCGGGCACGCCAAGGCCATGCTCCTTGAGGCGCATGGTCCAGACCAGTTCGGCATTGATTGCCGCAGCACTTTGATAGCCGGGGCGATGCAGGCGCAGGGCGGCGCGGCGGCCCCCCGGAAGCCAGACCTCGAACACGATGTTCTCGCGGTTCTTGACCAGACGTATCGGCCGTTCCGATCCGCCCCACCGCGCCAGGGCCTCGTCGGCCATGCGGTGCGCCTCGGCGTCGGTGGTCATGCCGGGATCTCGGCCAGCACGCGGGAAAGGGTGCTGATCAGCAGGTCGGCATGGCTTTGGTCAAACACCATCGGCGGACGGATCTTCAGGATGTGCTGTTCGCGCCCGCCGCGGCCCATGAGGATGCCTTCCTCGCGCATCCGTTCCACCACCCGTCCCGCCGCATCGGGCGCGGGCTTGCCGTCGCGCGCCAGTTCGATGCCGAAGAACAGGCCGGCGCCGCGCGCGTCATGGATCAGCGGGTGGTCGATGCCGTGCAGGCCCTCAAGGGTCGACACGCCCATCTTGCGGGCATTGGCGATCAGGTCTTCGTCCTCGATGACGTCCAGAACCGCCATGGCCGCGGCGCAGGCCACGGGGTTGCCGCCGAAGGTGTTGAAATAGCCGAAAGCCTCGCGGAAGGCGCCCATCACGTCGGGCCGCGCGACCACGGCGGCGACCGGATGGCCATTGCCCATCGGCTTGCCCATCGTCACCACATCAGGCACGAAGCCCAGCCATTCGTGGCCCCACCAGTTGGCTCCGACACGGCCAAAGCCCGGCTGCACCTCGTCGCACAGGATCAGCCCGCCGGCCTTGCGGATCACCTCGACCGTCGGATCAAGGAATCCCGGGGCAACGCCCGGCACGATGCCTTCGTTGGCGAAGATCGGGCACAGCATCAGCCCCGCAAAGCCATGACCGGCCGCTTCCAGTTCGGCGATGGCGCGGGCGACGTTGTCGGCAAAGGCCTGCGGTTGCGCGGCAATGCTGCCACCAAGGGGCGTCAGCGCATCGGGCGCCGGAACCCGGCGGATGTTCGAGGGCCAGCCCCCGATCGGCGGGCGGCGGGTGGACAGATGCGCCACGGCGGTCGTGTTGCCGTGATAGGTGTTGTCGGTGGCGATATAGCCGGTCTTGCCCGTCACCGCCTGCGCCATCCTGAGCGCGATGTCGTTGGCCTCGGACCCGGTGCAGACCATGATGATCTGCCGCAGGTCATGGCCCAGCTTGCCGGTCAGCCGTTCGGCATAGTCAAGAATGCCCTCGTGCAGATAGCGGGTATGGGTGTTCAGGATCGCCGATTGCCGGGCGATGGCCTCGACGACCCGGGGATGGCCGTGACCGACATGCGGCACGTTGTTGTAGCAGTCCAGATAGCGCCGCCCGTCCGCATCCCAAAGCCAGACGCCTTCGCCGCGCACCAGATGCACCGGGTTTTCGTAGAAGGTCGGTACGTTCGGCCCCAGAAGCCGTTCGCGCCGCGCCAGAAGTTCCGCCGTCTTGCTATTCATCCTCGACCTTTCCGCGCAGCGCCTTGATCTCGCCGCGTTGCAATTTTGCCGTCACTCGCCGCCGCTGGCTGCCAAGCGTCGGTTTCGTGGCCACTCGCCGTTTCGGCGCGACAAGCGCCGCCCGTATCAGTTCGACCAGCCGTTCGCGCGCCAGGTCGCGGTTGCGCGTCTGGCTGCGGGTTTCCTCGGCCCGGATAACAATTGCGCCGTCCGTCGTCCAGCGCCGCCCCGCAAGCCGCTTCAGCCGGGCCTTCACCGCCGGCGCCAGATGCGGGCTGCGATCAGCCTCGAACCGCAGCTCGACGGCGGACTCGACCTTGTTGACGTTCTGCCCGCCCGGCCCTTGCGACCGGGTGAAGCTTTCCGTCAGTTCCCAGTCGGCAATCGACAGATGATCGTTGATCCAGAGCATGACGCGCAGCCTAGTTCAGCCATCCAGAAACGGAAAGGGCCGCCCATTCGGGCGGCCCTCCGAGATCTACGGAGATGGGCCAGTTAGGGTGCCGGTTCGATCTCGGTGATCCGGCAAGGCCCAGCCAAGGATTAAAGCCCTCGGGGATGCCCTTAGGCCACGGCCTCCATGACTGTCCCGACACCTCTCTCCAATATCACTCTCGACACTGGACCACCTCCTTTCGCTACGTTGCCGTTACTGAAAGGCTGCCACAGATTTGGTATTTGTCAAAAGAATTTTTATGCGCGCTGGGCCGCCCATCTTGCGATTGCGACGCGATAGGGCACAAGAGCTACCGCGGCGATGGTCAGTTTCACCAGCAAATCCGCCGTGGCCAGCGAGATCCAGAGCGGCGCGACCGGGCCCAGACCCAAAAGCGGAAGGGCCTCGTTTGCCCAGGTCACGTCATTGCCGGGCTCAAGGAAACGCAGGCTGTCCGAGAAGGCCGTGGTGAAGAAGACCCCGGTATCGAGGATTGATCCGGCCAGCGTCGCAAACAGCGGCGCGCGCCACCAGAATTGGGCGCGCAGGCGGTTGAACACAGCGATGTCGGTCAGTTGCGCCGCAAGGAAGGCCAGCCCCGACCCGAGCGCCACACGGAAGCTGACCAGAGGGCCGAATTCGCCCATGATCTGCGAACCGACCAGCGAACAGATGACGCCGACGACAAAGCCGGTCACCACGACTTTGCGCGCCGCGCGCGGGCCTTGGAAGCGGTTGGTGAGATCGGTCACCAGGAACGAGAAGGGGTAGGTGAAGGCGCCCCAGGTCAGCCATTGGCCGAAAAGGTGCTGCACCAGGATGTTCGACGCCACGACGATCGCGGCCATGGCAAGGATGCCGGGCAGAAGACGCATGATCTGATTCCGTTTTGACAAGGTCGCGGAGACTTGGCCCGGCAGGGCCGGAACGGGCGGGCCTTACGCCCGGGCCTGCGCCCCGTCAAGTCATTCCGCGATGCGGAAGTCGACCAGCGTGGTCTTCTGGAACGGGTTGAAGTTGTCGTCCGATATCGCCGTCAGCCATGTTGCGCCATCCGGCCCCTGCCAGGCGGCAAGGCCTTCAAGGTTCTCATACTGGCCCGCAAGGCTTGCGAACAGGATCTGCTCCTGCCCGATGCTGTCGCCCGAGATGGTGAAGCGCCGGATCCGGGTCTTGAAGCCGACAAAACCCCAGTAGTCCCGTTCCAGCACATAAAGGCGGCTGTCGGGTCCGAAATCGGCACCGGTCACCTGCCAGTTGCCGTCCTTGCGGATATGAAACGGAATCGTCCACCTTCCGTCCTGAAGACGCAGGACGGGAAACAGCCCCGAGCCGGGCGCAAGCGGGCGCTCGGTGATGGCGTAAAGATCGCCCCGCCCGTCGCGGGCCAGCGCCTCGATGCCTTCGTTGATGTAGAGTGTCGCAAGATCCCGCGCGATCGGTGCCGAATAAGGCGCGGCCGGGCTGTCCGGATCCGGGTAAAGCACCACCCGGTGTTTCAGTTCATACGAGACGAAGAAGCTGTCACCCGGCCCCAGCGCCAACCCCTCGGCGTCGATCCAGGCACCGGTGACGGGCGCGCCCGTGGCATCGCGCAGGGGCTGCATCGCATCGACATGCGTATCGGTGACCCGACCGATGGCATCGCGTGTCAGCGTGCCGCTGATCGTATGGCCCCGGTCCGTCACCGCCCGGAAACGGCGCCCGTCGGGGTAAAGGTCAAACCCCGAGAGCCCGCCGAAGTCAGGATCATCAAGCGTCCAGTGATAGACACCCATGACCTCGGCCACCGATGAAGTGGTTGGCGGCAAGGCCACGACCGGGTGCGCGGTGAGGGCAAGGGCAAGCCCGGTGATCAGCCCGCGGACAGAACGGCGGCGCATTGCTTGGGAAGATCGGACATGGTGAATTCGCGCGGCGTTCGCGGCCGCGGACCGGAGGGTTTCGCCCGTTTCGGCGGATTGCGCAGTTCTTCCAGATAAGTGGTCACCCACCAGTTCAGGCTTTCGTCGCAACCATCGCCGCCTTTCGACAGTTCGGCCACACCTTGACCTTGCGCCCTGCACAGCGGTGATCCTGCCGGGCACTTCAGCCGCACGTGGAAGTGGAAGTTGTGCCCCTGGATCGGCCGTACCTTCTGAAGCCAGGCGCGGTCCTTGCGGCCGGCGGTGTTGCACATGGCGATCTTGGCCGCCGCCGCGACAAAGACACGGTCCACCCTTGGGTCCATCGCCGCCAGCCGGATCAGCGCCATGTGCGACGCCGACCAGTTGCCGTTGATCCGGGTCTGGTCGTCGGTGCGGATCGAGATCGAGCTGAGCTTTTCGCGCTGTCCCGCCGACAGTTGCAGCGACGAGGGCGGCAGCATCCAGATATCGGCATCCAGCCCGATCTGGTGGCTGGCGTGCCCCGAGGTCATTGGTCCGCCGCGCGGCTGGCTCATGTCGCCCACATAGATGCCGCGCCATCCGGCGGCGCGGGCCCTTTGCGACAGGTCGACCAAGTATTGCACCAGTTCCGGCTGACCCCAGTTGCGGTTCCGCGACAGGCGCATCACCTGCCATGTGGGGCCGGATTCAGGCAGTTGCACCATGCCCGCGCCGCAGCCACGTGCATAGGTGCCGATCGCTTGCGGCGCCTGATGCGAGGCTGTGGCCCGGGCGCCGAACAGTTTGTTGGCCAGCTTCTCGGCTCGCATTTCCTGCGGTAGGGACAGGGCAAGCAAGGTTGCCGCTGCCAGCATGATGATCCGCTTCATACCTGTCTCTCGCCTTTGGGTCTGACCCAGATTAGCAGGATCAGTGCGAGGATGAAGAGCCCGATCAGGGGCGCGATTCCGATACGCTGGTTGCCGCTTGCCGCCGTCGCCGCCGTGATCAGCGCCGGAGCGATGAAGGCCGTGGCCTTGCCCGACAGCGCGTAAAGGCCGAAGGCTTCGGTCGCGCGGTCAGGCGTCGTGTGAAAGACCATGAGCGTCCGGGACGATGCCTGAATCGTTCCGCCCGCCGCGCCGATCAGCGCGCCGCAAGCATAGAAGATGTAATCGGGCACCGGTGATCCGGGCGCGAAGGGGATGCCGAAGATCGCCTCGCGCGACATGCCGACGATGACGGTGCAGATCGCGATCAGCACGATGGCCGACCAGACGATCACCGGCTTGGGGCCTTTTGCGCTGTCGATCCGGCCGACGATCCAGGTGGCAAGCGCGGCAGCGACGGCGCCGATCACGCCGAAGATGCCGATGCGCGTCACGCTCCAGCCCAGAACGCCGCTCGCATAGATGCCGCCGAAGGTGAAAAGGCCGTTCAGCGCATCGCGGTAGAACATCGAGGACATCAGATAGGCAAAAAGGCTTTTCCGGCGCGGCAGGCTGCGGATCAGGCGCCCCAGATCGGCCAGCGACGCGGAAATCCCCGACGTCTGGCCGGTGAATTTCGGTTCCTTTACCCAAAGGAAGAAGGGGATCATGAAGACCATGTACCAGATCGCGGTGAAGGGACCGACGGCGCGGGTGCCTTCCCGCAGGTCCGGGTTCAGAAGCCCGAGGCCCGGCTCCTGCCCGGCAAGCGTCCGGCCGGTGGTGGCGCTTTCGGCAAAGACCAGCAGCATGATCACCAGCGAAATGATCCCGCCCAGATAGCCGAAGGCAAAGCCCGAACCCGAGACCTTGCCCATCTCTTCCTCGGTGGCGAGGCTGGGCATCAGGGAATTGGTGAAGATCGTCGCGAACTCCATCCCCACGAGGCCAAGGCCGAAGGCGATCATCGCCCAGTGCAGGTCCGACGCGCCAGGCATCAGGAACCACAACCCCCAGGCGCCGACGACGTAGCAGGCCGAAAAGAGCCAGATCCAGACCATCCGCCGCCCTGTCCCGTCGGCGATGGCCCCGAGGATCGGAGCCAGAAGGGCGATCAACACGCCGGCAACTGTCTGGCCAAAGCCCCAGTAGGATTGCGCCGCCGCGCCCGCCGCTTCGGGGGCAAAGCCCTGGGCCATGAAATGCGCCCGGGCGACTTCGGAAAAGTAGGGGGCGAAGATGAAGGTCAAGAGCAGCGTGCTGTAAGGCTGGCTGGCCCAGTCGAAGAAGAACCAGCCCCAGATCCGCCGTCTGGCTGAAACCGTCATGTCTGCCCCTCTGGCCCTGCGCCGCGTTCCTGCGCCGCGTCCCTTGTGCCGCGTTGCGGCGGATGAAGCCCGATTTTCCCCGCTCGCGCAAGCAGAGGGCGAGTGGACAGGATCACCGGGCGGGCATTTCCGGCGGCCAGGGTCGCCCACCTTCGGCCTTGATCCATGTCTGCACCCAGTCGGGCAGGGCGGGGCCCTGGCCGGGATGGCCCAGTGCGGCCAGAACGTCCGCGGTGGGCACGATGCCGCGATCGCCCGATGTCACCGCTCCGCGCATGAGGAAATGCGTCGTGCACTCGCCCTGGCGCCATAGCGACTGCTCGATGTAGAGGAAGCGATCATCCCAACCGATGCAGCGGCTGCGCATTTCCAGCCGGTCGAACATGCGAACCCGCCGGCGGTAACGGATCGTCGCGCCCGCGACCGCCATGCCCCAGCCCTTCCGCCGCCGCAGCCCGGCAAGGCCGGTCCGCATCCCCAGTGGAATGCGGCCCATGTCGAACAGTGTCAGCGTCCGGCCGTTGTTCAGCTCCATCCACGGGTCGATGTCCCAGGGCCAGCAGATGTGATGCGAGACATGCGTTCCCAGAAGCGCAAGCGGCGTGGCGTTGCGATACCGGATCACGGCCTTGGCCAATCTGAAGAAGGGATACATGTGCAGGCCTCCGACAACGGATCTCCGCTAGATCGGTGCCGCGACGGGGTCAACCGCGAACGCTGCGTCCTGTCTGCACCATTGATCCGCGCCGCGCTTGCGCTTAGGTGAGGCAAACCGTTTCGCCGGAGTTCCCGATGCAGTCGCTGTTTTATGCCCTGAAGCTGATCCTGCAGATCCTGTGGTTCGTGATGATCGTGCAGATCATCATGTCGTGGCTGATCAATTTCCAGGTGCTGAACCTGCGCCAGCCGCAGATCGCGCAGCTCTGGTATGGACTGAGCCGCCTGCTTGAGCCGATCTATGCCCCCTTCCGGCGGATCCTGCCTTCGACTCCGGGCCTTGATCTGGCGCCGATGGCGGTGTTCATCGTGATCATCATCCTGCAACGGGTGCTGATCAACAATCAGGGCTGGTTCGACGGTATGTGACCACTACCTATTGATCTGCTGGGCGGCCCGTGAAAAAACGGGTGCAACGAACAGAGCAGCGGACAATCCCCCATGATGCGGCGCGCCGAGGAGATTCTCTCCTCCGTCTATGGATTCCCGGGCTTCCGTCCCGGACAGGCGGAAATCGTCGCGGCGGTGGCGTCGGGCGAAAACGTGCTGGCGATCATGCCGACGGGCGGGGGCAAGTCGCTGTGTTTCCAGCTTCCGGCGCTGATGGGCGATGGGGTGACGGTGGTGATCTCGCCGCTGATTGCGCTCATGCGCGATCAGGTGCGCGGTCTGCGAGAGGCGGGGGTAGGCGCGGCGGCGCTGACCTCGGCCAATACCGAAGACGAGAACGAGGCGATCTTCGCGGCGCTCGATGAAGGGGCGATCAAGCTGCTTTACATGGCGCCGGAACGTCTGGCATCCGGCGCGACGCTGTCGCTTTTACGGCGCATCGGCACCCGGTTGATTGCCGTGGACGAGGCGCATTGCGTCAGCCAGTGGGGCCATGACTTCCGCCCCGATTACCTGCGCATCGGCGATCTGCGCCGCGCGCTTGCTGTGCCCTTGGCCGCCTTCACCGCGACGGCGGACGAAGAAACCCGCGCCGAGATCGTCACGCGGCTGTTCGACGGCGAGGCGCCCAAGACCTTCCTGCGCGGGTTTGACCGGCCGAACATCCATCTGGCCTTCACCGTGAAGGACCAGCCCCGGCGCCAGATCCTTGATTTCGCGGGCGCGCGGCGGGGGCAATCGGGGATCGTCTATTGCGCCACCCGCGCCAAGACCGAAACGCTGGCTCAGGCGCTGGGCGAGGCGGGCCATGCCGCCTGCCACTACCACGGCGGGATGGACCCGGATCACCGCCGGCAGGTGGAAACCCGGTTTCAGCAGGATGACGGGCTGATCGTGGTGGCGACCATCGCCTTCGGCATGGGGATCGACAAGCCTGATATCCGCTGGGTGGCGCATGCCGACCTGCCGAAGTCGATCGAGGGCTATTATCAGGAAATCGGCCGCGCCGGTCGCGATGGCGCGCCCGCCGACACGATGACGCTTTATGGCCCCGATGACATTCGCCTGCGCCGCACCCAGATCGACGAAGGTCTGGCCCCACCCGACCGCAAGGCCGCCGATCATGCGCGTCTGAACGCCCTTCTGGGTCTGGCCGAGGCGACCGCCTGCCGTCGCCAGCGCCTGCTGTCGTATTTCGGCGAGGCGGCTGAGCCTTGCGGGAACTGCGATCTGTGCGACACGCCCCCCGATCTTTTTGACGGGACCGAGGCGGTGAGGAAGGCGCTGTCGGCGATCCTGCGCACGGGCGAAAGCTTTGGCGCGGGGCATCTGACAGACATCCTGATGGGGGTGGCAACCGACAAGATCCGCCAGCGCGGCCATGACGCCCTGCCAACCTTTGGCGCGGGCCGCGATCTGGGCAAGGCGGCCTGGGCGGCGGTCTTTCGGCAGATGATGGGGCATGACCTGATCCGCCCGGATTTCGAACGCCACGGCGCCTTCCGCATGACGGAAGCTGCGCGCCCGATTCTGCGGGGCGAGGCCACGATCACGCTCCGCCGCGACACGATCCAGCGCGCCCGCACCGCGCCGGTCGTCCGGGCGCTGGTGGCCGATGAAGACGCGCCGCTTCTGTCGGCGCTGAAGGCGCGGCGTCGCGCGCTGGCCGAGGCGGCAAAGGTTCCGGCCTATGTGATCTTCACCGACCGGACGCTGATCGAGATGGCCGAAACGCGGCCTTCGACCCTGGACGAGATGGCCCATGTCAGCGGCGTGGGCGCAAAAAAGCTGGAAAGCTACGGCGCGATCTTCCTTGAGGTCATCACCGGCGCGCCGCAAGACAGCCACCCCGCCCGCCGCAAACTGGCGGGCCGACCCGGGGCCGCGCTGTTTGACCGCCTGATGGAAACGCAGGCGCAGCTTAGCCGTGGGGAGGATGGCACCGGCAAATACCTGACTGTCGACCCCCCGGCCTTGCGCCGCATCGCCGAGGCCCGGCCCAAGTCGCGTGACCAGTTGGCGCGCTATCTGGACCCGGCGCGGGCTGAACGCTTCGGCGCCGCCTTCATGGACATTCTTGCCGCGGGATAGACAGGATGCCGCGGCGCGGCTTTCCGGGCCTTTTCCCCAAGTCGCCAAAAGGCTAGGGTCTTGCCGACTGATTATCCCTGAAGGGCCGCGATGCAGATCGAACAAACCCCTCTCTCCGGTGTCCTGATCCTGACCCCGCGCCGTTTCGGCGATGCCCGCGGCTGGTTCAGCGAGGTCTGGAATGCGCAGACCTACGCCGCGAATGGCATCACCACGCCCTTCGTGCAGGACAACCATTCCTATTCCCGCGACGCAGGCACCGTGCGCGGGTTGCATTACCAGCGGCCGCCCCATGCCCAGGCGAAGCTTGTGCGCTGTGGACGCGGTTCGGTCTTCGACGTGGCCGTTGACGTCCGCAAGGGCTCGCCCACCTATGGCAAGTGGTTCGGGGCCGAACTTTCGGCGGAAAACGGCAAGCAGCTGCTGATCCCGGCGGGGTTCCTGCACGGTTTTGTCACCCGCGAACCCGACACCGAGATCCTTTACAAATGCTCGGACGTCTACGCGCCCGATTGCGACGGCGCGGTGCGGTTCGATGACCCGGACATCGGCATCGACTGGGGGATCGAACCGTCCTCGGCCATCCTGTCCGACAAGGACAAGGCCGCGCCGCTGTTTCAAAATTTCGCCACACCCTTCGTTTACGGCGACTGACCATGAAAATACTTGTAACAGGTGGCGCAGGCTTCATCGGCTCTGCGGTCGTGCGGCGCGCGGTCCGGCAGGGCCTGGCGGTCGTCAATCTGGACAAGCTGACCTATGCGGGCAGCCTGTCGAACGTGGCCGAAGTCTCGGACAGCCCGCTTTATGCCTTCGAACAGGCCGATATCTGCGACCGCGCCCGGGTGGACGACATCCTTGCGCGACACCAGCCGGATGCGATCATGCACCTGGCGGCCGAAAGCCACGTCGACCGGTCGATCGACGGTCCGGCGGCCTTCATCGAGACGAACATCAACGGCACCTACATCCTGCTGGAAGCCGCCCGCGCCTGGTGGACCGCGAAGGGCAAACCCGACGGGTTCCGCTTCCACCACATCTCGACCGATGAGGTGTTTGGCAGCCTTGGCCCGACCGGAAAGTTCACCGAAGACACCCCCTATGACCCGCGAAGCCCCTATTCGGCGTCGAAGGCCGCCTCCGACCATCTGGTGCGCGCCTGGCATGAAACCTACGGCCTGCCGGTAGTTCTGACCAACTGCTCGAACAACTACGGGCCCTATCACTTCCCGGAAAAGCTGATCCCGGTGGTGATCGTGAAGGCGCTGGCGGGGGCGCCGATCCCGATCTACGGCAAGGGCGACAACATCCGCGACTGGCTGTTTGTCGAGGACCATGCCGATGCGCTGCTGACGGTGGTGCAGAAGGGCCGCCTGGGCCGCAGCTACAATATCGGCGGTGAGAACGAGGCGACGAACCTGGAACTGGTGCGGAAGATCTGCGTGATCCTCGATGCCAAACGGCCGGGCAACAAGCCCTATGCCGAACAGATCACGCATGTGACTGACCGCCCCGGCCATGACCAACGCTACGCCATCGACCCGTCCCGCATCCGCGAGGAACTGGGCTGGCGGCCTTCGGTGACGCTGGATCAGGGGCTGGAGCAGACCATCGACTGGTTCCTTTCGCACGAAGACTGGTGGCGCGCGTTGCAGGATCGTGACGGCGTGGGCAAGCGGCTGGGCACTGCATGAAGGCGCTGGTTTTCGGCACCACGGGGCAGGTGGCCATCGAGCTTGGCCGCGCCGCGCCGCTGGTGGGGCTGACGCTGGAACAGCTTGGCCGCGAGAGCGCCGACCTGACCGATCCCGCCGCCTGTGCTGCCATCGTTGCGGCGACGGATGCCGATTTCATCATCAACGCCGCCGCCTATACCGCCGTGGACGCCGCTGAAACCGACCGCGACACGGCGCAAGCCGTCAACGGTGATGCGCCGGGCGCCATGGCGCGGGCGGCTGCGGCACGGGGTCTGCCGTTCCTGCATGTCTCGACCGATTATGTCTTCGATGGATCAGGCGCCCGGCCGTGGCGCGAACATGATCCGCTGGCGCCTCTGGGTATTTATGGCGCGACGAAGCTTGACGGCGAATGCCAGGTAACGGCGGCCGGTGGCCCGCATGTGATCCTGCGCACGGCCTGGGTCTTTTCGGCGCATGGCAAGAATTTCGTGAAAACCATGCTGCGGCTGGGCGGCGAACGCGATGCGCTGAGCGTGGTCGACGACCAGCGCGGCGGGCCGACTCCGGCCCATGAAATCGCGCGCGCCCTGATCGCCATCGGAATGGCCTTTGCGGAAGGTCGCGGCACCTCGGGCATCTTTCATTTCGCCGGCAAACCGGACTGTTCCTGGGCGGATTTCGCCGAAGCCGTCTTTGCGGGTTCATCCTTGCCGAAGAAGCCGGTGGTCACGCGCATCCCGACATCCGCCTATCCGACCCCTGCGAAGCGGCCCGGCAATTCGGTGTTGGACTGCACGAAAATCCGCGACATCTACGGCATCGGCCAGCCCGACTGGCGCACGGGGCTGAAAACCGTTGTGAACGAACTGGAGACGAAAGCATGACGACCACCGGACGCAAGGGCATCATTCTGGCGGGCGGATCGGGCACACGGCTTTACCCGATCACCCATGCGGTGTCGAAACAGATGCTGCCGCTTTATGACAAGCCGATGATCTACTATCCGCTGTCGGCGCTGATGCTGTCGCATATCCGCGAGGTGGCGATCATCTCAACCCCGCGCGACCTGCCGCAATTCCAGGCGCTTCTGGGCGACGGATCGGCCTGGGGGATGCGGTTCGAATATATCGTCCAGCCCTCGCCGGACGGGCTGGCGCAAGCCTATATCCTGGCTGAAGATTTCCTGGAAGGCGCGCCCTCTGCGATGGTGCTGGGGGACAACGTCTTCTTTGGCGAAGGCCTGTCGGACAAGCTGAAATCGGCGGATTCGCGGACCAGCGGCGGGACAGTCTTCGGCTATCGCGTGTCAGACCCGGAGCGTTATGGCGTGGTGGAATTCGACCGGGACGGCAAGGTGCTGTCGATCATCGAAAAGCCCGAGCATCCGAAAAGCAGCTATGCAGTGACCGGGATCTACTTCCTTGACGGCGAGGCGCCGCGCCGGGCAAGGGCGATCAGGCCATCGCCCCGCGGCGAGCTTGAGATCACCGATCTGGTCAACAGCTATCATGCCGACGGTATCCTCTCGGTCGAGCGGCTGGGGCGCGGCTTTGCCTGGCTGGATACCGGAACACACGAAAGCCTTCTGGAAGCGGCCGAGTTCATCCGCACCATCGAGGACCGCCAGAACCTGAAGGTGGGATGCCCCGAGGAAATCGCCTTTCTGAATGGCTGGATCTCTGCCGGTCAGCTGCGCGATCTGGCGAAGCCCTACCTCAAGACCCAATACGGCAAGTATCTGGCGCGGATTGCGGACGAAGCGGAATCGGGGCACCTGTGACGCGGGCGGATTTGAGTATTTTTGCAAAGAAGACGCGACAGGCGTTAGGGCTTCGTTAACCCGGGGTGACGAAGATCGGGGCATGACCGCGAAATCCGCCTTTCAGGAAGCCCCGCTTCCGCTGTTCGACCCCGACGAGGCAGTGCCCGTTACCCTGCCCCGGGGGCGTTTGCCGTCTTATGTCGAAGGTCACCGCGCCCGACTGCGTGAACGCTTCATGGAGGGCGGTGCGGCGGCGCTGCCGGATTATGAATTGCTGGAACTGGTGCTGTTCCGTGCCATGCCGCGGCAGGACGTGAAGCCGCTGGCGCGGTTGCTGATCGACCATTTCGGGGATTTCAACCGGGTGATTTCCGCCCCGGTTCAGCGGTTGCTAGCAGTGTCGGGCGTGGGCCAGGCGGTCGTGCAGGAACTGAAGATTGTCGAGGCTGCGGCGCATCGGCTGGCGCGGGCGAAGGTGATGCACCGCCCCGTCCTGTCTTCCTGGGATGCGCTTCTGGATTACTGCCGGACCGCGATGGCGCATCGGGAAACCGAACAGTTCCGGGTGCTGTATCTGGACCGCAAGAATGTCCTGATCGCGGATGAGGAACAGGCGCGCGGGACGGTGGATCATGTGCCGGTCTACCCGCGCGAGGTGGTCAAGCGTGGGCTGGAGCTGAATGCATCGGCCCTGATCCTGGTGCATAACCATCCCTCGGGCGATCCGACGCCGTCGCAGCAGGATGTGACGGTCACCGGCCAGATCCAGGAGGCGTCGCAGGTGATGGGCATGACGCTGCATGACCACCTGATCATCGGGAAGTCGCGCGAGGTGAGCTTTCGCAGCGAAGGCTATCTGTAGGATCAGCCGCTGATTGAGGCAAGGGCGCCGGGCATGTCGGAGAGCGGAATGAGGACCGTCTGGCCGGTCTGTGAACAGTCGGGCATGGCAATGGCGACTTCGGTTGCCCGGTTTTCTGCCGTTCCGTCCGTGATCCGGACATCGGCCAGCAGATCCTGCCCGCAGGTCTGAGCGGTGACGGCCGCGCGCAGGACGGGGGCTGCGTCATCGAGGGTTTGCGTCCAGGCCATCGGCGCTTTCCTGTCGCCCAGCGGCAGCGCCTTTCCCGACCCGAGGCTGAGCGCGGCCGCCATGTTGGAACCTACCACGATCCGCGGAGAACCGGTTGCGCCATCGAAGGCGCGTGCGATGCTCAGGTCTTCGCCCATGTCGTTCAGGACTGTGACCCGGCCCGCAGCGTCCAGCACCGGAAGGGTGGCGACCGCGCGACCCGTCGCATCCGCCGCCAGCGCCGCCGCGATACCGTCATGCGCGACGATCAACCGGACGCCGGCATCGCAGGAATTGGCGTATAGCAGGGTCATCATGCCATCGCCGGCCGGGGTCAACGAAAGGCTGGTCCGGGGGCAGGCCATTCCGAATTCATCGAAACGGGTCTTCCATGCGCCGTCGGGAAGGCTCTTGTCCGGA
Organism: Paracoccaceae bacterium; assembly: GCA_020622085.1. Taxonomy (GTDB): domain Bacteria; phylum Pseudomonadota; class Alphaproteobacteria; order Rhodobacterales; family Rhodobacteraceae; genus QY30. The sequence goes on from JAHRYM010000001.1 coordinate 53,593, forward strand.
TCAAGGCCGGCAATCCGGCGGGCAAGCCCGGCTCCGGGCGCCGGAAGCGCGGAGGGGGTGGCTGGCAGGTCCGGCAGGGCGAGTGGCCGGGTAGCCATCGGCGCTTCGGAGCGCGGGAGGAGCGTATCCGCAGCCAGTGGTGTGATGCTGGAATCAGTGATCACCTCTACGGCTTCTGTGCGGGGGGCTATCCTCACGTTCTGAACCAGATAGCCGCATCCCATGGCCAGCGCAAAGGTCAGCCCCGCAGTTCCCAGACGCCGCAACATTCACCGAATCCCTCTTTTCGCCATGGTCCGGGTTTTTCTACGCGGGAAACTGGGCGCATGCGTGGCCGACACATGGCGCCGATCCAATGAGAGCGGATCTACAATCGGTGGAAAACACGATCATTCAACACGAGATACTGATTGGTGGCAGCAAGGCGCCACGATGCTGCCACTTTTCCGACACAGAATTTTCTTGGGCGTCGTCAAGCCAGGCAAGCGGGCGCCTGCACCGGTCCTGTCGCGCAGGCGCGTTCCCTGATGCCGGGCAATTGCCAGCGTCAGACCAGCCGGCCGTGACAGTGCTTGAACTTTTCGCCCGAGCCACAGGGGCAGGGCTCGTTGCGACCGGGGTTGCCCCAGGTGGTGGCATCGGTTTCGTCAAAACCCGCCAGCAGGGGCTCCGGCGCAGCTTTGGGCGCTTCGGGCGCTGTTGCCGCGACCTGCAGGGCGGCCTGCTGTTCGGCCAGCTGGCGCATCATCGCGTCCTGCTCGTCCTGCGTCAGCGGCCGGATCTGGGACAGTTTCTGCGACACGTCGCCACGCAGGCCTTCAAGCATGTTCTCGAACAGGGCAAAGGCTTCGGTCTTGTATTCCGACAGGGGGTCGCGCTGGGCGTAGCCGCGGAAGCCAACGACCGAGCGGAGGTGCTCGAGCGTTACCAGATGTTCGCGCCAGCGGGTGTCAATGGCCTGCAAGAGCAACTGCTTTTCGATGTTGCGCATCGTTTCGGCACCGAAGGCTTCGGTCTTGTCGGCGATCTGGCGATCGGAGGCTTCGGCGATGCGGCTCTGGACGTCAGCCTGGTCGACGCCTTCCTCGGCGGCCCAGTCTGCCACGGGCAGATCAAGCGAGAGCTGGTCGCGCAGCGCCTTGGCCAGACCTTCGGTATCCCATTGGTCGGCGTAGGTCTTGGGCGGCATGTGGCCGTTGACCAGATCCTCGATCACCTGATGGCGCATGTCGCCCACGACATCCGAAAGATCTTCGGATTCCATGACCTCCATCCGCTGGCTGAAGATCGCCTTGCGCTGGTCGTTCATCACGTCGTCGAATTTCAGGAGCTGCTTGCGGATGTCGAAGTTGCGGCCTTCGACCTTCGCCTGCGCGCGTTCCAGCGACTTGTTCACCCAAGGGTGGATGATCGCCTCGCCTTCCTTCATCCCCAGCGATGACAGAACCTTGTCGAGCCGTTCCGAACCGAAGATCCGCATCAGGTCATCTTCGAGGCTGAGGAAGAACAGCGACCGGCCGGGGTCGCCCTGACGGCCCGAACGGCCGCGAAGCTGGTTGTCGATGCGGCGGCTTTCGTGGCGTTCGGTGGCAAGGACGTAAAGCCCGCCCGCCTCGATCACGCGCTGCTTTTCCTCGGCATGTTCGGCCTCGATCCGGGCGCGGACCTCGTCGGGGTTCAGGTCCGGGTCGGCGGCGATGGCTTCAAGCACCTTCATTTCGACGTTGCCGCCCAGCTGGATGTCGGTGCCGCGGCCGGCCATGTTGGTGGCGATGGTGATGGCGCCGAACTTGCCGGCTTCGGCAACGATATGGGCTTCCTGTTCGTGCTGGCGGGCGTTCAGCACGTTGTGCGGCAGCCCTTCCTTCTTCAGCATCTCGGACAGCATTTCCGATTTTTCAATCGAGGTCGTGCCGACCAGCATCGGCTGGCCCTTTTCATGCGCCTTGCGGATCGCCTCGATCACCGCGTCGTATTTTTCGCGGGCGGTGCGATAGACGCGGTCGTGGTCGTCTTTCCGCTGTATGGGCCGGTTCGTCGGAACCTCGACGACGCCGAGCTTGTAGATCTCCATGAATTCTTCCGCCTCGGTCGTCGCGGTGCCGGTCATGCCGGACAGCTTGGCGTAAAGGCGGAAGTAGTTCTGGAAGGTGACCGAGGCGAGGGTGACGTTTTCCGGCTGGATCGTCACGTTTTCCTTGGCTTCGATCGCCTGGTGCAGGCCGTCCGACAGGCGGCGACCCGGCATCATGCGGCCGGTGAATTCGTCGATCAGCACGACTTCGTTGTTGCGCACGATGTAGTTCTGGTCGCGGTGGAACAGCTTCCACGCCCGGAGCGCCTGGTTGGCGTGGTGGACGATGGTGGTCGATTCCGGATCATAGAGCGTCTGGTCCGAAGGCAGAACGCCGGCTTCCTGCAGGGCCTTTTCCAGAAATTCGTTGCCGTCTTCCGTGAAGGTGGCGTTGCGGGTCTTTTCGTCCAGCTTGTAATGCGCGTCCGTCAGTTGCGGGATGAAGACATCCAGCACCTTGTAAAGGTCCGACCGGTCCTGCGAGGGGCCCGAGATGATCAGCGGCGTGCGCGCCTCGTCAACCAGGATGCTGTCCACCTCGTCGACGATGGCGAAGAAATGGCCGCGCTGCGCCATGTCCTCGATCGAGGCCTTCATGTTGTCGCGCAAGTAGTCGAAGCCCAGTTCGTTGTTCGTCGCATAGGTGATGTCGGCGCGGTAGGCTTCGCGCTTGTCGGCATCGGCCTGAAACGGGACGACAACCCCCGTGGTCAGACCAAGCGCGCCGTAAACCTTGCTCATCCATTCGGCGTCGCGGCGGGCGAGGTAGTCGTTCACGGTGACGACATGCACGCCCTTGCCGGCCAGCGCGTTCAGGTAGGCGGGGAAGGTCGCCATCAGGGTCTTGCCTTCGCCGGTCTTCATCTCGGCGATGTTGCCCTGGTGCAGGAAGATGCCGCCCATCAGTTGCACGTCGAAGGCGCGCAGGCCCAGCGCCCGGCGGGCGGCTTCGCGGCAGTTGGCGAAGGCTTCGGGCAGGATGGCATCAAGGCTTTCGCCGCCTTCCTGGACGCGTTTCTGCAACTCGGCCGTCTTGGCCTTGATCTCGTCGTCGCTGCGCGCCTGGGCGTCCGCCTCCAGCGCGTTGATCCGGGCCACGAGCGGACGGATGGATTTCACTTTGCGGTCGTTCGGGGTTCCGAAGACCTTTTTCGCAAGAGTTCCAAAGCCAAGCATAATTTCTCCGCACGGACTGACAGCATCGTGTGAAACGCGGCCTTGCCCGTCACCCCCGGCTTGCCTAGAACGGCTGCGATGAGAAGGGTGGAAGGTCTGTCACAGGACAGGGGCGATGTAAGGGCCTCGCCACTCAGTGTCAACGCTGCAAGGCCTTTGTGCCCATGGGAGTGGTAAGATGATCGTGTCCTTGAAACGTTCGGCAGGCGCGCTGGGCCTTGCCGCCCTGATGATGGCGACGGCGCTGCCGATCGCGGCAGAGACGCCCAAGGCCGACACGGTCGTGGCGACGGTGAACGGCACCGACATCACGCTGGGCCAGATGATCGCCATGCGCGACAGCCTGCCGCCGCAATATCTGGCGATGCCGGATGACGCGCTGTTCAAGGGTATTCTCGAACAACTGATCCAGCAGCAGGCGCTGGCCCAGACCTACAAGGACAGCCAGAGCCAGCACGACACCCTGACGCTGGAAAACCAGAAGCTTTCGTTCCTGGCGACGCGGGCGCTTGATGCCGTTGCCAAGGCGGCCGTCTCGGACGAGGCGCTGCAGAAGATCTATGACGAGAAATACGCCAAGGCGGCGCCGGCCAAGGAATACCACGCCCGCCACATCCTGGTTGCGACCGAGGATGAGGCCAAGGCGGTCGCGGCCGAGCTCGACAAGGGTGGCGATTTCGCCAAACTCGCCGAAGAGAAATCCTCGGACAGCTCGGGCAAGAATGGCGGCGATCTGGGGTGGTTCGGTCTGGGCATGATGGTCAAGCCCTTCGAGGATGCCGTTGTCGCGCTGGAGCCGGGCAAGGTTTCAGAGCCGGTCAAGTCGGACTTCGGCTGGCACATCATCAAGCTGGACGAAGTGCGCGACGCGACGCCGCCCAAGCTTGACGAGGTGCGTGACGAACTGGCGGGCGAATTGCAGCAGAAGGCCATCGAGGCCAAGGTGACGGAATTGACCGAAGCCGCCAAGATCGAGCGCAAGACCGATGGCGTGGATCCGGCGATTCTGAAAGACGAGACGATCCTGCCGAAGTAATCGCAATTTCGGCGATCAGGGACAGTGAAAAGGGCAGCCGCCATGGCCAAGAACGACGCTGACTGGAAATCCGAAGCCAAGCGCCTGCGCGGCAAGGTCAAGAAGCTGAAGGACAAGCTGGCGGGTGCCGAACCCCTGGCCGGAGCGACGCCTGCCGCCAAGGCCAAGGCGCCGTTGCCGGTTTCGCCGCTGGCGCCGAAGTCCTTCCCCGTGCTGCCCCGGATCGCGGGCGTGTCCTTCGCCGCCGTCGCGGCGGGGGTCAAGTATCAGAACCGCACCGACGTGATGCTGGTGAAGCTGGCGCCGGGCACGGCGATTGCCGGTGCCTTCACGCGGTCCTCCACGCGTGCCGCCTGCGTTCTGGATTGTCAGGAAAAGCTGGCAGGCCCGATCGACGCCAAGGCTGGTGCGGCGATCATCGTGAACTCGGGCAACGCGAATGCCTTTACCGGCAAGGCCGGGCAGCGGTCGGTCGATCTGGTGACCGGCAGCGTCGCCAAGGCGCTTGGCGTGCCCGGAACGCGGGTCTTCTCGTCCTCGACCGGCGTGATCGGCGATCCGCTGCCGCATGACCGGATCATCGCCCGGGTGCCCGATCTGGTTGCGGCGCTGGACGAGGGCGGGATCGAGATGGCGACCCGCGCCATAATGACCACCGATACTTTCCCCAAAGGTGCGGCCGCCGAAGTCGACGGCACCGGCGGCAAGATCCGTATTGCGGGCATCGCCAAGGGTTCGGGCATGATCGCGCCGGACATGGCGACGATGCTGGTCTACATCTTCACCGATGCGAAGATCGCGCCGAAGCTTCTGCAAAAGGCGCTGTCGTCGCAGATCGACGATACGTTCAACGCAATCACCGTCGACAGCGATACATCCACGTCGGACGCGCTGATCCTCGCGGCCACGGGCCAGTCGAGTGCAGAGCCGATCACCTCGCTTCGGGGCGGGGTTGGGGCGGCCTTTGTCCAGGCGCTGCACGATGTGATGGCCGATCTGGCCAAGCAGGTCGTGCGCGATGGCGAAGGTGCGACGAAGTTCGTCGAGGTCCGCGTAACCCGCGCCGCCTCGCCCGAGGATGCGCACAAGGTGGCGATGGCGATTGCCAATTCGCCGCTGGTCAAGACCGCGATTGCGGGCGAAGATCCGAACTGGGGCCGGATCGTCGCGGCCGTCGGCAAGTCCGGCGCGGCGGCGGATCGCGACAAGCTGACGATCCGCTTTGGCGATACGCTGGTCGCCGCCAATGGTTGGCGCGCACCCGGCTACCGCGAGGAAGACGGCGCCGCCCATATGAAGGGGCAGGAGCTGTTGATCCAGGTTGATCTCGGTCTGGGGCGCGCCTCGCGGACCGTGTGGACCTGCGACCTGACGCATCGCTATATCGACATCAACGCCGATTACCGATCGTGATCTGACGATGAAGGTCGTCCTGGTTTCCGCCGTCGCGCTGATTGATCCGGACGGGCGCGTGCTTCTGGCACAGCGCCCGGAAGGCAAGCCGATGGCAGGCTTATGGGAGTTTCCGGGCGGCAAGGTCGAGGCGGGTGAAACGCCCGAAGCGGCGCTGATCCGCGAGCTCCATGAAGAACTGGGCATCGACACCTGGAAAAGCTGTCTTGCACCGCTGACCTTCGCCAGCCACGCCTATGACGATTTCCACCTGCTGATGCCGCTCTTTGCCTGCCGTCGCTGGCAGGGCACCCCGCGCCCGCGTGAAGGCCAGCGGCTGGCATGGGTGCGGGCAACCGACCTGCGGAATTACCCGATGCCGCCCGCTGACGTGCCGCTGATCCCGATCTTGCGCGACTGGTTGTGAGACGCTGCACCGGGGGCACGAATGCTGCGCCTGCATACGTAACATTCTCGCAACATCGTTTCCGAAAGAGCGCCGTCTTTGGGGTGGAATCGGGGACTTGTGAAAATTTGCGTTGCAATCCTTCACACAAGATAAAGACTTCCCCTACAGACTACAGCAACCCAATTTGGGGAGGAAACAGGGATGCTGCGAACGATTCTACTCGGTAGTTGCGTGTCAGTGCAGGGGACGTTTGAACGCCAACTTGAAAACGGCCGGATCCTTGTCCGCGTCGGAACCCGGGTGTTCGAAGGCTTCCCGATCCACGCCAAGACGACCTGATGCCACCGCTTTCGGGTGGTCGGATGACACACCCCGGATCACCCGAGAGTGAAAAAGGGCGCCCTTCAAAGGCGCCCTTTCGTCATTTTCAGGGATGAAGCCTGGCCGGGTCAGGCCAGTTTCCGCTCCACTTCCTCGCGTTCGAAGATCTCGATCACATCATTCGGGCGCACGTCGTCATAGGCCTCGAAGGCCATGCCGCATTCCTGGCCCGACTGGACTTCCTTGACCTCGTCCTTGAAGCGCTTGAGCGTCTTGAGCGTGCCTTCGTGGATCACGACGTTGTCGCGCAGCAAGCGCACGCCGGCCGAACGGCGGGCAACGCCTTCCGTGACCAGACAGCCCGCGACCTTGCCGACGTTCGACACCTTGAACACTTCAAGGATCTTGGCATAGCCGATGAAGGTCTCGCGCACTTCGGCCTTGAGCAGGCCCGAGGCAGCGGCTTTGATGTCATCGACCAGGTCGTAGATGATCGAGTAGTAACGGATCTCGACACCCTTCTGGTTGGCAGCGGCGCGTGCGGGCGCATTGGCCCGGACGTTGAAGCCGATGACCGGCGCGCCCGAGGCTTCGGCAAGGCCGATGTCGGATTCGGTGATCGCGCCGACGCCGTAGTGCAGCACACGCACGCGGACTTCCTCGTTGCCGATCTTTTCCAGCGCCTGAACGATCGCTTCGGCCGACCCCTGCACGTCGGCCTTCACCACCACCGGAAGTTCCGCCACGTCCTTGTCGGCCTTGGCCTTCGCCATCAGCTGTTCCAGCGTCGTCGCGGCACCGGCTGCGGCGCGCTTGTCCTTGGCGGCCTTCTCGCGGTAGTCGGCGATTTCGCGCGCCTGGGCTTCGGTATCGACGACGTTCAGCACGTCGCCCGCTTCGGGCGTGCCGTTGAGGCCCAGAACCTCGACCGGAACCGAAGGCGCGGCTTCGGTGACGGTTTCACCCTTGTCGTTGATCAGCGCGCGGACCTTGCCCCACTTTTCGCCGACAACGAAGATGTCGCCCTTCTTCAGCGTGCCGTTCTGCACCAGAACCGTGGCCACGGGCCCACGGCCCACGTCGAGCTTGGCTTCGATCACGGCACCTTGCGCGGCGCGTTCCGGGTTGGCGCGCAGGTCCAGCAGTTCTGCCTGAAGCGCGATGCTTTCCAGAAGCTTGTCCAGCCCCTTGCCGGTCTTGGCCGAAACCTCGACGTCCAGCACGTCACCCGACATTTCTTCCACCACGACCTCGTGCTGCAGCAGGTCCGTGCGGACCTTCTGCGGGTTGGCGTCGTATTTGTCGCATTTGTTGATGGCGACGATCATCGGCACCTTCGCCGCCTTGGCGTGGTTGATGGCCTCGATGGTCTGCGGCATCACGGCATCATCCGCCGCAACGACCAGAACCACGATATCCGTCACCTGCGCGCCACGGGCCCGCATCGAGGTGAAGGCCGCGTGGCCCGGCGTATCGAGGAAGGTCAGAAGCGCACCCGAATCCGTCGTCACCTGATAGGCGCCGATATGCTGGGTAATGCCGCCGGCTTCGCCCGAAACCACGCTGGCGTGGCGGATGGCATCCAGAAGCGAGGTCTTGCCGTGGTCGACATGGCCCATGATCGTGATGATCGGCGGGCGCGGGCGCAGGTCGGTATCGCTGTCGGCGACGGTGTCGATCACCTGTTCAACGTCCGCGTCGGACACGCGAACCGCCTTGTGGCCGAATTCCTCGATCACCAGTTCGGCGGTATCGGCGTCGATGGTCTGGTTCATGGTGACCATCATGCCCATCTTCATCAGGGACTTGACCACGTCGGCGGCGCGTTCCGCCATCCGGTTGGCCAGTTCCTGAACGACGATGGTTTCGGGCAATTGCACGTCGCGCACCTGCTTCTCGGCCTTCTGGCCGAAGCCCATCGCCTTCTGGCGGGCCTTTTCCTGCTTGCGCTTCATCGCCGCCAGCGACCGCTGGCGGCCACCTTCGCTGTTGAGCGCATCCGACAGGCTCAGCTTGCCGGTGCGGCGGCTGTCGTCGCCGCCCTTGCCCTTGTTGCGGGCATCACGGTCGGCCGCGCCGCGGTCGTCGCGTTCGCGATCGGTCTTGCGCGGGCCGCCAACCGGCACGCCCTTGGTGGCGGCGCGGGTGGCCGCGGCTTCGGCAGCCGCCGGATCGGCGGGCTTGACGGGCGCGGCGGCGGGCTTGCGCACCTCTTCCTTGCGCTGGGCGCGGGTTTCGGCCTCGCGGGCCTTGCGATCTTCCTCTTCGGCCTTCAGGCGCAGGGCCTCGGCATGTTCACGCTCTTCGCGCTCCTTTGCCTCAAGCTCGGCACGGCGGCGCTCGCGTTCTTCCTCGCGGGCCTTTTCCTCGGCGGCGCGGGTTGCGGCCTCCTCGATCTCGCGTGCTTTCGCGGCCTGAAGCGCCTTCAGGCGGCGCATCATCTCATCGTCGGAAATCCCTGCCGGGCGCTTCGACGGATCGCCAAGGGCCGGATTGGACGTGCCGGGCTTGGCCGTAGGCGCGCCGGGTTTCGGCACGACGACCTTCTTGCGCTTCGTCTCGACGACGACGCTTTTCGTGCGACCGTGGCTGAAGCTCTGCTTCACCTGGCCGGGACGGGCGCCGCCACCAAGGCCGAGGGGTTTCTTGCCGTCTGTATCGCTCATGCCGACTTCGTTTCCTTCCCGGCGGACGCTCCGCCGTCAACTTTCCGCAAACCGTTCAGTTTCGCGGCTTCCTCTACAACACGGGCGCCCAAACCGCCAGCGGCAAGCGCTGCGTGGATGACATAATCCCGTCCAAAGGCCTGCCCGAGTTCATTCGAGGTCAGGCAACCGAACCATCGTCCCCCGGTGGGGGTCCAAAGCTTGCCCTTGCCGCGATCCGATCCGTCGCTGGCCTGGAACAGGACCTTGGCCTTTCCATCCGCCAGCCAGCCCTTGACCTTTTCGAACCCGGCCACGGCATAGCCGGCCTTGCGGGCCAGCGAAATCAGATCGACGACCCGGCGGGCCATCGCGGCTTCGACGATGTCGGGCAGTCCGTCCGGCACCGTCACGGGTTTCTTCGCGGATCGCGAAAAGGCCCCCTTGGCGGCCTTGGCCAACACGTCGCGGTCGGCCGTGACCCACATGCCCCGGCCCGGCAGCTTGGCGGCCAGATCGGGAATCACCATGCCCTCGGGCGACAGGGCAAAGCGGATCAGCCCGGATTTCGGCTGCACGTCACCCGTGACGATGCAGCGCCGCTCCGGCTCGTCCTGATCCTTGTCCTGTCCCCCGCGGGTCATGTCTTCTCCTGCTTGGCAGCCGGGCCTACGCCTCGTCCGCTTCCTCTTCTTCGGTCTCGTCTTCCGCACCGGCGTTCAGCTCGGACGGATCGACCCAGCCCAGCTGGATGCGCGCGGTCATCACCAGATGCTGCGCTTCCTCAAGGCTCATGTCGAACTTTTCAAGGATGCCCTCATCCTTCACGCGTTCGCCGTTCACGGTCGTCCAGCCACCGGCCAGTTCCCAGTCGGCGCAGGTGGCGAAGTCTTCCAGCGTTTTCACATCGTCCTTGGCCAGCGCCTCGACCATCTGCGGGGTCAAGCCATCAAATCCGATCAGGCTGTCCTCGGCGCCAAGCGCGCGGGCGGTTTCCAGCGCCTTGCGGTTCTGTTCTTCGATGAATTCCCGGGCGCGGGTCTGAAGTTCCTGCGCCGTGCTTTCGTCCACGCCTTCGATGACCAAAAGTTCGTCGAGGTCGACGTAGGCGACTTCTTCCAGGTTGGTGAACCCTTCCGACACCAGAAGCTGGGCAAAGAACTCGTCCAGATCAAGGGTGTCCATGAAGAGTTTCGTGCGTTCGGCAAATTCGGCCTGGCGGCGTTCGCTTTCGTCGCTTTCGGTCATGATGTCGATGTCCAGCCCGGTCAGCTGGCTGGCCAGACGCACGTTCTGGCCGCGTCGGCCGATGGCCTGCGACAGCTGTTCGTCGGGGACGACGACTTCGATCTTGCCGGCCTCCTCGTCGATGACGACCTTCGAGACTTCGGCCGGTTGCAGGGCGTTCACCAGGAACGTCGCCTGATCCTCGTTCCACGGAATGATGTCGATCTTTTCGCCCTGAAGCTCGTTCACCACGGCCTGAACGCGGCTGCCGCGCATGCCGACGCAGGCGCCGACCGGGTCGATCGAGCTGTCGTAGCTGATGACGGCGATCTTCGCGCGCGATCCGGGGTCGCGGGCCACGGCCTTGATTTCGATCACGTTGTCATAGATTTCCGGCACTTCCATCTTGAAGAGCTCGGCCATGAACATCGGGTCGGTGCGCGACAGGAAGATCTGCGGGCCGCGGGCTTCGCGGCGGACGTCCTTGATGTAGCAGCGGATCCGGTCGTTCGGGCGATAGCTTTCGCGGCCGATCTTTTCGTTGCGGCGCAGGATGCCTTCGCCACGGCCGACATCGACGATGATGTTGCCGTATTCCTCGCGCTTGACGACACCGTTGATGATGCTGCCCTTGCGCTCGATGAATTCGTCATACTGCTTGTCGCGCTCGGCCTCGCGGACCTTCTGCAAGATGACCTGCTTGGCCGATTGCGCGGCGATTCGGCCCAGATCGACGGGCGGCACTTCATCCACGATCTCGTCGCCGACCTTGGGATCCGCCAGATAGGGCCGTGCCTGCGCGACCGTCACCTGCGCCTGATAGTTTTCCACCGCCTCGTCCTCGACCACGGTGCGGACGCGGGTGAACTGGGCGCGACCGGTCTTGCGATCGATCGCCACGCGGATGTCCATCTCGGACCCGTAGCGGGACTTGGCGGCCCGGGCGAGGCTTTCTTCCATCGCCTGGATCACCAGATCCGGGTCGATCATCTTTTCGCGCGCCACGGCTTCGGCGGTTTGCAGAAGCTCCAGCTGGTTTGCGCTGGTGATGGCCATGTCAGTCCTCCTCGGAAGGCTCTTGGTCGGTGTCGGTTTCGTCGGTCTCTATCTCGTCGAAGGCGGCCTCGTCGATGGTTCCGGCCTCCTTCTTCTGGCGCAGCATCTCGGCGATCAACTCATCCGTGAGGATCAGCTTGGCGTCGGCCAGCAGGTCGAAGTTCAGGCCGATGACGACCTGTTCGCCGTCGGCCTCGATCTCGATCAGGGCCTCGTCGCCCTCGGTGCCGCGCAGCATGCCCTTGAAGCGTTTGCGTCCGTCGATCGGCTCGGACGTCTCGATCCGCGCCTCGTAGCCTTGCCACAGGTCGAAGTCCTTCAGCCGGGTCAGCGGCCGGTCGATCCCGGGCGAGGAGACCTCAAGGTTGTAGGCTTCCTCGATCGGGTCTTCCACGTCGAGCGTCGCCGAGACGGCGGTCGAGATCGCGCCGCAATCTTCCACGTCGATGCCGCCTTCGGGGCGGTCGGCCATGATCTGCAGCGTCTTGGTGTTGCCGCCCATCAGGCGGATGCGCACAAGTTCAAACCCCAGCCCCTCGATGACGGGGCCGACGATCCCGGCGAGGCGCCGGTCGATGGCGGTCTTGGCGATCAGGTCGGTCATTCGGTTGATCCAGAAACAAAAAAGCGGGCCAGAGGGCCCGCCGAACTTACCGGTGGGCTGCGAGTTTGGACCCCGCAGCACCTCTGTTGAAAGGGGATATAGGGGAAATCCCGCTTTCGCGCAAGGCTTTATGCGGGGTGTCAACGCCAGGGGGTCGGCAAGGCGGGATTGTTCCGCCAGATCCACAGGTTGAGAGAGGCGGCAACCGTCAGCCAGCCAAGGTAGGGCAGGATCATCAGGCCCGCCCAGGCATCCAGACGCCAGAACTGCACCATCATCGCGGCCACCGCGACCCAGAGCAGAAGGATGATTCCCGCCCCCAGCCCGATCAGGTGCGCGCCAAAGAAGGTCGGCGTCCAAAGGGTGTTGAGCGTGATCTGCAGCGCGAACAGCGCCAACGCCAGACCTGCGCCCGGCAGTGGGGCCACGCGGCTCGCCGCAAAGGCCATCAGGATGTAAAGCGTGGTCCAGGCCACCGGAAAGGCCCATTTCGGCGGAGTCCAGTCCGGTTTTAGCAGCGCCTCATACCAGGGGCCGGGCTTGAACATCACGCCGGTCGCGCCCGCCGCCGCGGTTGCCGCAAGGAAAAGAAGGAACAGCAGCCAGTTCATGATCTCTCCGCATGTTTGGTTGATGGCTATCGCCTGGGCTCCGGCCGGGATTCTGCTTGGTCCCGCAGGGTGTCCATGATCCGCAGAAGCTCGGCGCTGATGCCGTGTTCGGACAGGGCATGGCCCGCGACCGGCACCATCCGCAGATCCGCGCGTCGCCAGCCCTCGGCCAGCATCCAGGCCGAAAGTGGCGGGCAGATCATGTCGTAGCGGCCCTGAACGATGGTGGCGGGGATATGCTCGATCCTTGAGCGGTCGCGGAGGATCTGGCCGTCTTCCTCAAGGAAGCCGTCGTTGATGAAATAGTGGTTTTCCAGCCGGGAAAAAGCGCGGGCGTAATCGCCGGGGGGCGGGCCGGCCGGGGCGTCGTGGTCGATGCTGGCCAGCGCGTTTTCCCAGGCCGCCCAGCGTTGCGCGAAACGCATTTCGGTTGCCGGGTCGCCGCAGAACAGCCGGCGGTGATAGGCGGCGACCAGGTCGTGCTGTTCATCGGCGGGGATCATCTCGGTGAAGGATGTCCAACGTTCGGGCCAGAACATTCCCGCGCCGCCGCCGTAGAACCAGTCGATTTCGCGTTGCATCATCAGGAAGACGCCGCGCAACACCAGATGCGCCACGCGGTCGGGGTGCGCCTCGGCGTATAACAGCGCCAGCGTTGCCCCCCAGCTGCCGCCGAAGACGATCCAGCGGTCAATCTCCAGCGTCTGGCGGATCATCTCGATATCGGCGACCAGATGCCAGGTGGTGTTGTTCTCGACGCTGGCATGGGGGCGGGACCGTCCGCAGCCGCGCTGGTCGAACAGGATGATCCGGTAATGTGCCGGATCGAAGAATCGCCGCATCGCGGGCGAGGCGCCGCCGCCCGGCCCGCCATGCAGCACGACCACGGGGCGCCCCTGCGGATGGCCGCATTGTTCGACATAAATCCGGTGCCCATCGCCTGTGTCGATAAGCCGCTGATCGAAGGGCTCGATCGACGGATAAAGATGCAGGCCGGTGCGCTTTTGCTCTGCGATCCGATCCATGGCTGCACTATATACCGAAATCAATTGCCTGCCAGCCGAGGTTCCCGCCATGACCCAGACCGATCCGCGCCCCGCCGTCCGTGGAAGCATAGACGAGGCCGAGGTCGCAAAGTTCCAGGCGATGGCGGCGGAATGGTGGGATCCGAACGGCAAGTTCCGACCGCTCCACCTGATGAACCCCTGCCGGCTGGATTACATCACCCGCCAGATCGCCGCCGAATTCGGCCGCGACCTGCGCAGCCCGCGACCCTTCGAAGGCTTGCGCCTTCTCGACATCGGCTGCGGGGGCGGGCTTCTGTCCGAACCGATGGCCCGGCTGGGGGCGACGGTTCTTGGCGCTGACGCAGCGGAACGCAACATCCCCGTGGCGCGTCTTCACGCCGAGGAACAGGGGCTGGAGATCGACTACCGCCACATCACCGCCGAAGCACTGGCGGCGGAGGGCGAACGGTTCGACGTGATCCTGAACATGGAGGTGATCGAACATGTCGCCGATCCGCAGGCGTTTCTGAAAACCTGCCACGATCTTCTGGTGACAGGCGGGCTGATGATCTGTTCGACCCTGAACCGCAATTCGAAAAGCTTCATGATGGCCATCGTCGGTGCGGAATGGATCATGCGCTGGTTGCCCAAGGGCACCCATGACTGGTCGAAGTTCATCACGCCCGATGAACTTTACGCCCTGATCCACGGCGCGGGACTTGATGCGGTGGATCGCAAGGGCATGGTCTTCAACCCGGTCAGCTGGAGCTGGTCGGTTTCCGACCGGGATCTGAGCGTGAATTACGTCACAGCCAGCCTGCGCCGCGATTAACCCGCCAGCCGCCGCCCGCGCCCTTCGATCAGCCAGGCGAGGATCGTCAGCGCCGCCGCCACCAGCAGGAAGGCCCAGGCCGGAAGCGCCGGGCTGATGCGGATTTCGGCGGTCTGCGATGCCTCGCGCGGGGTGATCCCGATCCAGCCGCGGCCAAAGGCAGGGCGGCCTTCCTTGACCTGACGGAGGGTGGGCAGCCCGTTCTCGATCCGCAGGATGCCGCCATTCGTCGGTTTGACGATCGGGGCAAGCAGGGTGGCATCGGCGATGGGGGCTTCGAATTCGCGCGGGCTGGCGGGCCCCAGCGCCACGACGCGTTCGACATCGCCATCCTTCAGCCGGTAAAGCCCGACCCCCGGCGCAGTCCAGTCGGCGCTGTAGCGGCCCGGGTCTTCTTCCGGCAGCGACAGCGGCGTGGTCGACCCATCCGGCGCCGTGATGGTGATCTGGCGCGCCTCACCCGGCTTTGCGGGTTCCTGCATCGTGCGCCGCGTGATGGTCAGCACCTGGCCCTTGGCGCTGGCGGACAAGGATTCCTCCTCCAGTTCCGGTTCCTTCATCATCCAGTGCGCCAGCCGCCGAAGCAGTTCCAGCTGCGGCCCGCCGCCTTCGAACCCCCGGCCCCAAAGCCAGGCCTGATCTGATGCCAGAAGCGCCACGCGGCCTTCCTTGACGCGGTTCAGCACCAGAAGCGGGCGCTGGTCCGGGCCTTCCATGACCACCTGGCCCTGCGGATCTTCCAGCCCCGCTATCCGCATCCAGCGGCCCCAGGCTGGCTTGTCCGGCGTGCCGGGTTTGCCGCCTTCGGGCGCATAGTCCGACAGGCCCTCCGTCACCGGATGGCGCAGGCCCAGCGCCGAGACTTTGGGTGTGAAGCCCTTCTCGATCACTTGCGAACTCGGCCGCGCGGGGATCACGTCGGCAAGGGCCGAGTAATAGAGGCTGTCGACCGTTTCGAAATCCGGCCCCGCCGCGATCAGCACCGCGCCACCGCCGGTGACGTAGTTGCGGATGCTTTCCATGTAGTCGGGCGGAAGAATCCCCCGCATCCGGTAACGGTCGAAGATGATCAGGTCGAATTCGCGGATCTTGTCGACGAACAGTTCGCGCGTCGGGAAGGCGATCAGCGACAGTTCGTTGACCGGCACACCGTCTTCCTTGTCGGGTGGGCGCAGGATGGTGAAGTGGACAAGATCCACCGCGCTGTCGGATTTCAGCAGGTTGCGCCAGGTGCGTTCGCCCGCATAGGGCTCGCCCGAGACCAGAAGAACCCGAAGCCGGTCGCGCACGCCGTTGATCTGGATGATGGCGGTGTTGTTGCGGTCGGTCAGTTCGCCTTCGGCAGGGGCGACAGTGATCTGGATCACGTTCTGGCCGTTATGTTGCAGGATCACCGGCAGTTCCAGGTCCATCCCCACCGGCACGTCATAGGTCGCGGGGGGCTCGCCATCGGTCGAGATGGACACGGCGGCGGTCTTGCCCGCCAGATCGGCGGGCACCGCGCCCAGATCCTCGATCTTCAGCGACAGGCGCAGTTCCTCGCCGATGATCCCGAAAGCGGGGGCCTTCGACACCGCAAGGCGGCGGTCCCAGTCGCTCTTGCGCCCCGTCAGAAACACGTTCAGCGGTGCGGGCAGGGCAGGGGCATTGGCGATGTCATGGATCTGTCCGTCGGTGATCAGGATGGCGCCCGCCAGCCGGGCGCGGGGTTCTTCGGCCAGCGCCTCTTTCAGCGCGGTCATGGCAAGCGTGCCTGCGTCTTCCTCGGCGTCGCCCAGGGTGACCTTGCGCAGTTCGGTGTTCGGCAGCGCCGCCACCTGCGCCTCGATCCGGGCCACCGCCTCGGCGGTCTGGCTGGTGCGGTCGGACAGGCTTTGGCTGGCGCTCTGGTCGATGACCATGACGACGATATCGCTGAGCGGGCGCTTGACCTCATCGCGCAGCGCGGGTTCGGCGATAGCTGCCAGCAGCACCAGCGCGGCCAGCGCCCGAAGCGCCCAACCCGTCAGCCCGCGCCAGATCGCCAGCGCCAGAAAGGCCGCCGCCAGCAGTGCCGCGGCGGCGAGGATCGGCCAGGGGACCAGCGGATCGAAGATGATGGTTTCGGTCACTGCCCCAGCCTTTCCAGAAGCGCCGGAACATGGACCTGGTCGGATTTGTAGTTGCCGGTCAGCACATGCATGATCAGGTTGACGCCGAAACGATAGGCCATCTCGCGCTGCCGCTCGCCTGCCTCGCCCCGGCCCACGGGAAACATCGGACGGCCCGCATCATCGACGGCCCAGGCCGCGGCCCAGTCGTTGCCGCCGATCAGCACCGGCGTCACCCCGTCATTGAGGTTTCGGAACGGCATCCCTTCGGCCTTCACCGCATCGGGGGGCGCGGCTTCGGCCCAGACAGGGGCGCCCAGATAGCGGCCGGGGAAATCCTGGATCAGGTAGAAGCTGCGCGTCAGGACATGGTCGGCGGGCACAGGTTCCAGCGGCGGGATGTCCAGCGGCGCGGCCAGCACGCGCAGGCGTTCCGCCTCGGGCGTGGCGCTGCCCATGCCGGACACATCGCCGTCGCGGGTGTCGAACAGGATCATGCCGCCGGTGCGCAGGTAGCGGTTCAGCCGCGCATAGGCTTGCGGCGTGGGCAGGGTCTGGTCGGCGGTGACGGGCCAGTAAAGGAAGGTGAAGACCGCAAGATCGTCGCGTTCCACATCCACCGGCAGCGGGTCGCCGGGTTCGACCGAGGTGCGGGCGAACAGCACCTGCGACAGGCCGGCCATCCCGGCGCGGGAAATCCGGTCGACCTCGGGGTTGCCGGTTTCGACATAGGCGAGGACCACGTTGTTGGCGGCTTTCAAGAGCGCGGCTTCATCGGCGGCGCGGGTTCCGGTCGGGTGGAGCATCAGCGCCAGTGCGACGATGCCAGCCTGCACGCCGCCGCGCCGGATGCTGCCCAGACGCCCGCCCACCCAAAGCGAGCCGAGGATGTCGAGCATCAGCGCCAGAAGCGCCGCCAGCAGGATCCAGCCCTTGAGGTCGGTCGCGCGGCTGTCGGAGGCGGCCTCGCGAATGACGCTGGCGGGCCAGGTGGCAGTGCGCAGCGTTTCGTCGGGGGCCAGGGCGTTCACCGCCATGCGTCGGTCGCCATCGGAATAAAGACCGGGGCGCAGGTCCGGGCCGGGATGGGCGCGGGCCAGAACTTCGCCCGGAACGCCGGGGCGGTCGCCCGCATCTTCAAGCCGGCCATCGCCGGTCAGCACCCGTTCGACCGTCCAGGTGGTGCCCTTCAGGTCCTGCCGCGTGGCGCGCGCGCCGCCTGCGAACACTGCCAGTCGCTCCATCATCTGCACGAAAAGACCCGACAGCGGCAGGGTCGACCATTCGGCATTGGCTGTGACGTGGAACAGCACGACGCGGCCCTGGCCCAGCCGCTTTTCGGTGACGAGCGGCGTGCCATCGGCCAGCGCGGCGATGGTCGCGTCGGCCAGATCCGGGTCGGGTTCGGCCATGACCTGGCTGCGGACCGTGACATCGGTGGGGATCGCCAAGCCGGCGAAGGCGGTGCCTTCGGGGAAGGGGGCGAGCGTCTTCGGTTCCCCCCAGCTCATCGCGCCGCCGATCGACCGGCCGCCCACCCGCAAGCGCACCGGCAAGAGCGGGTCGGGGCTGTCGCGGCCATCGTCGGATGCCGCAAGCCGGGGACCGGCGAAGCGCACCAGAAGGCCGCCTTCCTCGACCCATTCCTGCAACGCATCGGTTTCGGGGATCTTGGCGACATCGGCGAGGATGATCACATCCGGGCTTGCCTGCAGAACATCGGTGATGGTGCCCGCCATGAGGTCTGACGAGGGCTCTAGCGCCTGCCGCAGGTAGTGGTCGGGGGACAAAAGCTCCAACCCCTCGGCGGTGGAGGAGGCCGAGACGATGGCGACCTTGCGCCGCTTCAGCGCGTCATCGGTCAGGCTGACGGTGCCCGCAGTGCCTTCGCCGGTGATCTCGAACCGGGTCAGCCGGTTGCGAAGTTCGGGGGGCAGGTCGAATGTGGCCTCGGCCCGGTCCTGTCCGTTCGGCAAGGCGACCGTGGTGCGGGCCAGTTCGGTCTCGGCCCCGGCCGGATCAAGGCCACGGGCGGTCACTTCCACTTGCGTCTCACCTGCGGTTCCGGCGCGCAGGACCGGGACGTTGACCTTGCCATCGGCAAAGCCGCCCGGACCCAGGGCCAACACCGGGCGACCGCTTTCAAACACCCGGACCGAGCCGCGGGACGACAGCGCGGCCAGAAGCCGGTCGCGCGGATCGCCTGCCAGGCCGTCGGACAGCCAAAGCGTATCGAGGCGCGGGGGAAGGGCGGCGATCAGGCGATCAACGTCCGGCAGGCCAGCGCGCCAGGCTTGCGGGGCAAGGCCTGGCAGCGTGGCGGCAACGGTATCGGGCGCGAAAAAGACCAGCGGCCCCGGCTGCGTGTCGGTCAGGCTGACAAGCGCGACGGGGCGCCCGGCAGTCGTGGCGTCGGCCAGCGCGCGGGTGATCCGTTCGGTGCGCGCCGTCCAGTCCCGCGCCTCGGGCCAGCTGCCATCGGTCAGGATCAAGAGCGGCCCGCTGCCTTCAGACGCCTGCGGCGGATCAGGGTTCAGGATCGGCCCCGCGAAACCAAGGATCAGCGCCGCCACCGCAAGAAGCCGCAGCAGCAGAAGCCACCAGGGGGTCTTGTCGGCCTCGGATTCGCGGTCGGTCAGGCCCAGAAGCAGCGCGATGCCGGGAAAGCGTCGGATTATCGGCGCGGGCGGCACGGCGCGCAGCAACAGCCAAAGCACCGGCAGGATGAAAAGCCCCCAGAGAAGCCAGGGCGTCATGAATCCGATGGAGCCCAAGACCAGCATCAGCGGACCTGTCCCAGCGCGTGGTAAAGCCACAGAAGCGCGGCAGGCGCGGGGCTGTCGGTGTGGTGGGTGGTAAACTGCCAGCCGGTGCGGCGGGCGAGGGTTGCCAGATGGTCCTTCCGTTCGGCCAGCCGGTCCAGATAACGGTCGCGCAGGCTGCCGGCTTTGCGGGATTCAAAGCGCAGCGCGCCGGACATGCTTTCAAAGATCGTGCGGCCGTCGAAGGGAAAGCTTTCCTCGACCGGGTCCAGAACCTGCACCAGCGCGCCGCGCACGCCACGGTCGGCGGCTTCGGTCAGGGCGGCCTCGATGGCGGTCGGGTCGCCCAGGAAATCCGACAGGAAGAGGGCCCGCGCGCCAGTCAGGAAGGCCCGCGCCTCGGGGGCGCCGTAGTCGGCCTCGGTCGCCTCAAGCGCCAACCGGGTGGCGAGGCGGTTCAGTTGCACCTCGCCCGTTCGCGGCGGCATCGAGGCATCGGCCATGCCGACCCGTTCGCCGCCGCGGATCAGCAGGATCGACAGTGCCAGGGCCAGTGTCGCGGCGCGGTCGCGCTTGGTCGGGCGGCTGTCGTCGCCGCGAAAACCCATCGACTGCGCCGGGTCGACCCAGATCTGCACCGATTGCGCCGCCTGCCATTCCTTTTCGCGCACGTAATGGCCATCCGTCCGGGCCGAGCGGCGCCAGTCGATCATCCGGGCGCTGTCACCGGCATGGGCCGGGCGGTATTGCCAGAATTCGTTCCCCATCCCCGGGCGGCGGCGGCCATGTTCGCCAAGCTGGACGGTGGCCGCCAGATGGCTTGCCTCGGCCAGAAGGGGCGGCAGCGGATCGGCCAGCGCCTCGGCGCCGCGGCGCAGGCCAAGGGGCGCGGCGGCTGTCATGCGGCCTCGGCGCGGGTCAGGCGGGCCACGACGCCGTCGATGATCGTGGCAAGATCCTCGCCGCGTGCGCGGGCGGCGAAGGACAGCGCCATGCGGTGGATCAGAACCGGTCGTGCCAGTGCTGCGACATCCTCGACCGATGGTGCAAGCTGCCCGCGCAGAAGCGCCCGGGCGCGAACGGCCAGCATCAGCGCCTGCGCCGCGCGGGGGCCAGGCCCCCAGGCGATGGCATCATTGACCTGCGCCGAACCTTCGCCCGGACGGCAGGCGCGCACCAGATCAAGGATCAGGTCCACGACCGATTCCCCCACCGGCATCCGGCGCAGGGTCTGCTGGGCGGCCAGAAGCTCGGCTGCGGTGAAGACGGGCTGGGCCACGGCATCGCTGATCCCGGTCGTGGCCAGAAGGATGGCGCGTTCGGTGTCGCGGCTGGGATAATCTA
Organism: Paracoccaceae bacterium; assembly: GCA_020622085.1. Lineage (GTDB taxonomy): Bacteria > Pseudomonadota > Alphaproteobacteria > Rhodobacterales > Rhodobacteraceae > QY30. The sequence goes on from JAHRYM010000001.1 coordinate 74,179, forward strand.
CGTCGATCTGCACGAGGAAACGGTCAAGCTGCGCCTCGGGCAGGGGATAGGTGCCTTCCTGTTCCAGCGGGTTTTGCGTGGCCAGCACATGGAACGGGCGGCCCAGCGGGCGGTGTTGGCCCGCGACCGTCACCTCGCCTTCCTGCATGGCTTGCAGCAGGGCGGATTGCGTGCGCGGGCTGGCGCGGTTGATCTCATCCGCCATCAGAAGCTGGCAGAAGACCGGACCTTCGATGAAGCGGAAGGCGCGACTGCCGTCCATGCCGGTTTCCAGCACTTCAGACCCCAGAATGTCGGCGGGCATCAGGTCGGGCGTGAACTGCACGCGGCCGGTATCAAGGCCCATCACCCGGCCCAGCGTATCGACGAGCATGGTCTTCCCCAGCCCCGGCAGACCCACCAGAAGCGCATGGCCCCCGCACAAAAGCGCCGTCAGCGACAGATCGACGACGGTTTCCTGCCCGATGAAGCGCCGGGCGATCTGGGCCCGCGCCTCGGTCAGACGGCCCTCGAGGCGCTCGATTTCATCCAGCAATGCGGCACCCTCGGACATGACAACCCCCATCAGACATCTATATTGACCCAATAAGGCAGATAACGCATCGGGCCGGAATGGCAAAAGCGCCCGGAGGAACAGAGATGGCACAAAACCCCGTGAAACCGGAAGTCCCCTCGGCGGAAGGGTTGGCGGCGGCAGCCGGACAGGCGGCGCGGAAAGGCCCGCCGCCGGTGCATCTGTGGAATCCGGATTATTGTGGCGATCTGGATATCGAGATCCGCCGCGACGGGCTGTGGTTCTACCTTGGAACGCCGATCGGGCGCGAGCCGCTGGTCCGGCTTTTTGCCTCGATCCTGAAGCGGGAGGAGGGGAAGTATTACCTGGTGACTCCGGTCGAGAAGGTCGGCATCCGGGTTCAGGATGTGCCCTTCATCGCCGTGGATGCCGAGGCAACCGGGGTGGGTGCGGGGCAGGAGTTGACCTTCTCGACAAATGTCGGCGACACCGTCACGGCGGGGTCCGAAAATCCGATCCGGGTAGAGCGTGACCCGCTGACCGGTGAGCCGTCGCCTTACGTCCATGTCCGCCGCGGGCTTGAGGCGCGGATCGACCGCAAGACCTTCTACCGGCTGGTTGATCTGGGAGTGCACCGCGACGGCTGGTTCGGGATTTGGTCGGGCGGGCAGTTCTTCCCGATCATCCCATCGGCCGAGCTGTCCTGATGCCGCGTTTCGCCGCCAACCTGACCTGGCTTTTTACCGAACTGCCGATGATGGACCGTTTCGCCGCCGCCCGTGACGCCGGGTTCGACGGGGTGGAGGTGCAGTTTCCCTATGACGCCCCCGCGCAGGACATGCGCGACCAGCTTGTGTTCAACCGGCTGGATTTCGTGTCGATGAACGCGCCGCCGCCCAATTATACCGGCGGCGTCCGTGGCTTTGCCGCGTTGCCGGGCGGGCAGGACCGCTTCCGCCGCGATTTCGACCGGGCGCTGCGCTATGCCGGCGTGCTGAAGCCGCGCCACATCCACATCATGGCCGGCGAGGCCGAGGGGCCGGAGGCGCGGGCCGTCTTTGTCGAAAACCTGGCCTGGGCGGCGGCGCGGGCGCCGAAGCAAAGTCTGACCATCGAGCCGATCAACCCCATCGACATGCCCGGCTATTTCCTGTCGGATTTCGATCTGGCGACCGAGCTTCTGGAGGAGGTCGGCGCCCCCAACCTGGGAATGCAGTTCGATGCCTATCACGCGCAGATGCTGACCGGCGATGCGCCGGGCACATTCGCGCGCCATGCGCTCCGGGTGCGCCATGTGCAGATCGGCGGTCATCCGGGGCGGGGCGAACCCACGGGCGGCGATATCGACTGGCCGCGCTTTTTCGACGCGCTTGCGGCGGCAGGCTACGACGCTTGGATCGCGGCGGAATACCGGCCCGCGACGACCACGCAGGCGGGTCTGGGCTGGCTGGCGGAGTGGCAGGCGCTAACCGCTTAAAGCGGCTGGCCCAGAAGCAAACGCGCCTTTTCCTGGTTCAATCCGGCAGCCTGCCGGATGAAGCGACGGCGCAGACCGGGCAGGGCATCGACAACACCCATGCCAAGATCGCGGCCCAGACGCAGTAGCGGATTATCGTTCGAAAACAGCCGGTTGATCGCATCCATCCCCAAGGCCAGCGCGGTGGAATCGAAGCGTCGCCAGCTTTGATAGCGGTCCAGCACGTCAGAATTGCCGATATCCTCGCCGCGCCGCTGCGCCTCGACCAGCACCTGCGCCAGCGCCGCCACGTCGCGCAGGCCAAGGTTCAGCCCCTGTCCGGCGATCGGGTGGACGCCATGCGCCGCATCCCCCACCAGCGCCACGCGCGGGGCGGTGTAGCTGTTGGCAAGCGTCAGGGACAGCGGATAGGTGAAGCGCGGGCCGGCAAGGCGGATCGCGCCCAGATGATCGCCGAAGCGCGGGCGCAGCGCGTCAAGGAAGGCATCGTCATCCAGCGCCATGATGGTGCGGGCGTTGTCGTCCGTCTCGCTCCAGACGATGGACGACCGATTCCCGGGCAAGGGCAGGATCGCCAGTGGCCCCGAGGGCATGAAGAACTGCTGCGCGGTGCCATTGTGCGGCAGGTCGTGATCCACCGCGCAGACGATGGCGGTCTGGCAATAGCTCCATCCTGTGCGGGAAATGCCGGCGCGCTGGGCCGTGCCCGAGGTGCGGCCGTCGCAGCCTGCCAGAACCTTGCCCGACACATGGCGACCATCCGACAGCGTGACGGTGATGCCGTTTTCCGTCGCCTCCTGCGCGGTAACGGCGGTGGCGGGGATATGGGTCAGGCCGGGGGTCTGTTCCATCGCGTCGAGGAAGGCCGTGTAAAGGTGGCGGTCCTCGACCATGAAGCCCATCGGGCCTTCTTCGATCTCGGCGGCGTCGAAGGTCAGGAAGAAGGGCGAGGCGCCTTCGCCGGGGCGCCCGTCACTGGTCTTGATGGTGAGGATCGGCTGGCTGTGGGGGGCGACCTTGTCCCAGACGCCGATTGCCGACAGCAACCGGCGCGAGGCAATGGCCAGCGCATAGGCCCGGCCGTCGAAGGCCACATCGGCGCGGGCGCGGGGCGGTTGCGCGTCAACCACCGTCACCGTCAGCCCCGCGCGGGCCAGCGCCAAAGCCAGCGCCGGGCCGTTCAGCCCGCCGCCCGCGATCACAACATCGGTATCCTGAGTCATGGCGCCATTATGCTCTGCCGCAGCGGGCAATGTCCATCCGACAGAGGTGCTTGCGGGCGGGCGGGCCTTGTCGCAGGGTGGCCGCGGAATTGGAGGGGAGGGGCGGCAATGGACTGGCTGAGGGCAAGTGCCTGCGACCTGGGGCGCGGGATCGGTGCGGGGCGGATCGATCCGGTCGAGTTGACCGACGCCTATCTGGAGGCCGCGAATGCGCATCCCTTCCGCGACCGGATCTATGCGCGCCTGACCCCCGATCGTGCCCGGCATGAGGCGCTGGCGGCGCGGGAGCGGGCAAAATCGGGGTTGCGCGCTTCGATGCTTGATGGTGTGCCGGTGTCATGGAAGGATCTTTTCGACACGGCCGGCATCGCCACCGAGGCTGGATGCCGGCTGCTGGCGGGGCGGGTTCCGGGCCGTGATGCAAGGGTGCTGCAAACCGCGACGGCGCAGGGCCTTGTCTGCCTGGGCAAGACCCACATGACCGAACTGGCCTTTTCGGGGCTGGGCCTCAACCCTATGACGGCGACGCCGCCCAATGCCCATGATCCGGCGCTGGTGGCGGGGGGGTCGTCCTCGGGCGCCGCAGTGTCGGTGGCCCTGGGGCTGGCGGCGGCGGGGATCGGGTCCGACACCGGCGGATCCGTGCGGATTCCGGCGGCCTGGAACGGGCTTGTCGGTCTCAAGACCACGCATGGGCGGCTGTCCCTGAAGGGCGTGGTGCCGCTGGTTGAAAGTTTCGATACCGTGGGGCCGCTGACGCGCACGGTCGAGGATGCCACCGAATGCCTTGCCGCGCTGGAAGGCGGGCGCGCGGCCGATCTGCGGGGCGCAAGCCTCAACAGCTTGCGGCTGGGTGTCCTTGAAACCGTGGCGCTTGAAAATGTGCGCTCGGCGCCGCTTTCCGCCTTTGACGATGCCGTTGCGCGTCTGGCCGGTGCGGGTGCCCATGTCACGCGGCTGCATGTGCCAGAGGTCGCGGCCGCGCTGGATCTTGCGGGTGCGCTTTTCACCGCCGAGGCCTGGGCGATCTGGGGCGAAGAAATCGACGCGCGGCCCGATCTGGTGTTTCAGCCGGTGCGCGACCGGTTCCGCAGTGGCGAGGGCTATCCCGCAAGCGAGGTGATCCGTGCCTGGCGCCGCTTGCGCGAGATCCGCGCCATCTGGTCCGAGCGCACGGCGGCGCTGGATGCCGTTCTGCTGCCCAGTTCGGCAATCCTTCCCCCCGATGCGGCGCGGCTTTTGTCGGACAGCGCCTATTTCACCGCCGAGAATCTGCTCGCGCTAAGGAATACCCGGATCGGCAACCTGATGGGCCTTTGCGCGCTGACCCTGCCTACAGGTCATCCGATGTGCGGCATTGCCCTGATGGGAAGGCCGGGCGGCGAAGAGAAGCTCTTGCGGATTGGTGCGGCGGCCGAGGCGGCGCTTGGCTGAAAAGCCACAGCAATGCGACAACAAGCGCCGGATAAGGACGGCTTTTTCTGGACCAGGCCTCATCGTTTGGCTAGAGTTGCCTCAATGGGGCGACATGACCCCGAGACTTGAGGCAGTGATGGCATTTACAGAGCGGTTTTCGAACCTGCCTGAATACGCGTTTCCGCGGCTGCGGAGGCGGCTTGGTGCCCATGCCGCCGGCGGCCCCGTGATCGACATGACGATCGGAGAGCCGCGCCACCCGATGCCGGCCTTCGTGGGCGAGGTGCTGGCCGCCCATCTGGACGGTTTCGGGAAATATCCCCCCAACGATGGCACGCCCGAATTGCTGGACGCGATCGCCCGCTGGATCGGGCGCCGCTATGGCGTTTCGGTCGATGGCGCATCGCAGGTGATGGCGCTGAATGGCACGCGCGAGGGGCTGTTCAACGCGCTGGTTGCCACCTGCCCGGAAGCGAAGAACGGAAAGCGGCCGGTGGTGCTGGTGCCCAATCCCTTCTACCAGGTCTATGCCGTGGCCGCGCTGGCCATCGGCGCCGAGCCGGTCTTTGTGCCCGCGACGGCGGAAACCGGCTTCCTGCCCGATTACGAAAGCCTGCCCGCCGAAATCCTTGACCGGACGGCGGTGGCCTATCTCTGCTCTCCGGCCAACCCGCAAGGGTCGGTTGCCGGGCGCGATTATTGGGAACGCCTGATCCGGCTGGCCGAAAAGCATGATTTCCGGATCTTCGCAGATGAGTGCTATTCAGAGATCTGGCGCAATGCACCGCCCCCAGGCGCGCTGGAGGTGGCATCAAGCCTTGGCGCCGACCCGGAGCGTGTGGCGATCTTCCATTCGCTGTCGAAACGGTCGAACCTGCCGGGGCTGCGGTCTGGCTTCGTCGCGTCCGGACCCCAGACCATCGCCCGCATCCGGCTTCTGCGCAGTTATGCCGGCGCGCCGCTGCCGCTGCCCATCCAGCGGGTCAGCGAACGGGTCTGGGACGATGAAGCGCATGTGACCCGGAACCGGGCGCTCTATTCCGAAAAATACCGCATTGCCGGCGAAGTCTTCGGCGGGATGCAGGGCTTCCAGCTGCCGGAGGGCGGGTTTTTCCTCTGGCTGCCGGTCGAGGATGGCGAGGCGGCGGCGGTGAAGCTTTGGCGGGAAACCGGGGTCCGGGTGCTGCCCGGCGCCTACCTCGCGCGCGAGGTCGATGGCTTCAACCCCGGCAAGGGATATATCCGGGTGGCGCTTGTCGCCCCCCAAGACGAGACAAGGCAAGGCCTGACCCGGCTGCGCGACTGTCTGTTTGCGTAAGGACGAATTGGAATGGCCTCATACCAGGCACGGCAAAGGCGCGATCCGCTGCTGGATCAGAACACCCAGGCGGCGCTGGAACGGCGCGGCAAGGAACTGTTCGGCCTGTGCCTGATCGCCCTGGGGATTGCCACGGCACTGATCGTGGGAACCTATTCGCCTGACGATCCAAGCTGGCTTGCCGCCACGAATGAACCCGCGCAGAACGCGCTGGGCCGGTTCGGGGCGGCGATCGCGTCGCCGCTTTATGTCATTTCAGGCTATGCAAGCTGGGGTGTATCGCTGGTCTTCCTGCTGTGGGGCGGCCGCTTCATGGCCCATCGCGGCGCCGACCGCGCGCTGAGCCGCGCTATCTTTGCGCCGATCGCCATAGCCGCGCTGTCGATCTTTGCCTCGACGCATGAACCGGGCGGCACCTGGGTGCACAGCTTCGGGCTGGGTGGCCTGTTCGGCGATACCGTGCTGGGCGCGCTACTGAACATCTTCCCCGCCACGGCAGGCACCGCGCTGCGGATCCTGTCGCTGGTGACCGGGATCGCGTCGCTGGTCGTCCTGCTGTTCGTCCTGGGATTCGACCGGGAGGAACTGCGGGCCATCGGCCGCTTCCTGCTGGTCGGATCAATCCGCAGCTATGACTTCCTGCTGCAGATGCTGGGCAAGGGGGCCGAGGCTTCGGCCCGGGGTGCACGCGCGCTGCACGAACAGAACCGCAATCGCCGTGAAGCGAAGGCCGCCCAGACGGTCGCTGCCGATTGGCATGTCGAAGGCCCCGAGATGGACGATCCGGATGCGACGGCGTCGCGTCTGGTGCAAAACTCCGGGGGGCAGGCCCCGCGCCGCGCCACAGTCCTGCGCGCCGAGCCGCGTTTTGCCACCGATCATCCCGAAGACCTTCCGCGCGAAAAGGCGGGCTTCCTGTCGCGTGTCACCAGCAGCCTGCGCCGCACGACCGAACCGGTCGATCCGGAGCTTGAGCCGGAACTGGTGGAACGGGGCATTCCCCAGTCCGGCTGGGCGGTCCCGGCCCCGAGCGCCGAGCGCGTTTCGGCCCGGATCGCGGATGCGGTGCGCGCCAAGGGTGGCGCCGTCGCCCAGACCGCAGCCCTGCGCGCCGAGCCACCGCTGACGGCGACCGCCGCCGCTGCGCGTGCGGCACTGGCCGTTCGCGGGTTGCGGGGGCCCGAGCCCCTGATCGCCACCCCGCGCCGGATCACGCTGGGCCACGCAACCGGTGATGACAACGCCTTCCTGCCCGACCCCGACCCGATCGAGGATATCGAGGACGATCTTGATCTGAATGCCTTCGCCGATCTGGCCGAAGATGACGGACAAGAGCCGGTCGGACGCCCTGCCGTGGCGCATCGCGTGGCCATTCCGGCGGAATCACCCGTTGCCAGCGCGTCGTTCGAAAGCCGCCGCGTCGTCCATCACTCGACGAAAAGCGGGCCGTCGAAGAAGGCCCAGGCCGAAGCCCAGCCCGCGCTTCGTTTCGAGGAGGGCTCTTGCGACGGCTACGAGATGCCGCCGCTGTCGCTGCTCGCCTCGCCTTCTTCGGTCGTGCGCCACACGCTGTCGGACGATGCGCTGGAAGAAAACGCGCGGATGCTGGAATCGGTGCTGGATGATTACGGCGTGAAGGGCGAAATCGTCTCGGTCCGCCCCGGCCCGGTCGTCACGATGTATGAACTGGAACCCGCCGCCGGTCTGAAGGCCAGCCGCGTCATCGGTCTGGCCGATGACATCGCGCGCAGCATGTCGGCGCTGTCGGCCCGTGTGTCCACCGTTCCGGGCCGTTCGGTCATCGGGATCGAACTGCCGAACGCCATGCGCGAAAAGGTCGTGCTGCGCGAAATCCTCGCCTCGCGCGATTTCGGCGATGGCAACCAGCGCCTGCCGCTGGCGCTGGGCAAGGACATTGCGGGCGAACCCGTGGTCGCCAACCTGGCCAAGATGCCCCACCTTCTGATCGCGGGCACCACCGGTTCGGGCAAGTCGGTCGCCATCAATACCATGATCCTGTCGCTGCTTTACAAGCTGACGCCCGAAGAATGCCGCCTGATCATGATCGACCCGAAGATGCTGGAACTCAGCGTCTACGACGGCATCCCGCATCTTCTGTCCCCCGTCGTCACCGACCCGAAAAAGGCGGTCGTCGCGCTGAAATGGGTCGTGGCGGAGATGGAGGAACGCTATCGCAAGATGTCCAAGATGGGCGTGCGCAACATCGAAGGCTACAACGGCCGCGTCCGCGAGGCGCTGTCCAAGGGCGAGCTGTTCAAGCGCACCGTCCAGACCGGCTTTGACGAGGAAACCGGCGATCCGGTCTTTGAGACCGAAGAACTGAAGCCCGTCGCCCTGCCCTACATCGTCGTCATCGTCGACGAGATGGCCGACCTGATGATGGTCGCCGGCAAGGAGATCGAGGCCTGCATCCAGCGTCTGGCGCAGATGGCGCGGGCATCGGGCATCCACCTGATCATGGCGACGCAGCGGCCCTCGGTCGACGTGATCACCGGCACGATCAAGGCGAACTTCCCCACCCGGATTTCCTTCCAGGTCACGTCAAAGATCGACAGCCGCACGATCCTGGGCGAACAGGGCGCCGAACAGCTGCTGGGCATGGGCGACATGCTGTACATGGCGGGCGGTTCGCGCATCACCCGCATCCACGGCCCCTTCGTGTCGGATGAAGAGGTCGAGGAGATCGTGAACCACCTGAAATCCTTCGGGCCGCCGGAATACATGTCGGGCGTGGTCGAAGGCCCGGACGAAGACGCGGCATCCGACATCGACGCGGTGCTGGGCCTGAACACCGGCGGCAACACCGACGGAGAGGATGCGCTGTACGACCAGGCGGTGCAGGTCGTCCTGCGCGACCGCAAGGTGTCCACCAGCTACATCCAGCGCAAGCTTGGCATCGGATATAATAAAGCGGCCCGGCTGGTCGAGCAGATGGAGCAGGAGGGGCTGGTGTCCCCCGCCAACCATGTGGGCAAGCGGGAGATCCTGGTTCCGGAGGGGTGAGGGGAACGAAGAGCATAGATTTTAATTATATCCGTGCACGCGGGGTGCTGACAGGACTTCTTTCAGAAAAGGATTGAGATGCTCAAATCCCTCTCAATAGCACACTACAAATCTTACTATGATCGATGTGAAATTAAGTTTGCTACGCCGAAAGAAGGAAGCTTAGGCCTTACCCTGCTGGTGGGGGGGAATAATGCGGGAAAGTCGACCATTCTGACCTGCATTTCTACCATGCTTGGCGCTAGGTCTGAGTATATTTTTGATCGAATGGATCGGCATCCCGACCATGATCCGTCTCTCGAATTCGAGTACTGTCTTGGTGGGGTGGATCAGACAATTGGCCTGAAGAAGGCTGCGGATGCATATTACTCGAAAACCGTCAGGTTGAGCCACAGTCAAGAGTACATTGACTATCGCACCACTCAAGGTGGGGGGCAGCCTCTAGTCGCCTATGTTCCATCGCGGCGACCGTGGGAGGACACTCTGCAAGGCGGTGCATCAGACTTGAAAGGCTTCGAAAGCGCCCGAGAGTCAATGGGAGATCAAGCCAGACTTGGCAATCGACAACTCGAGCGCCTAGGGGATCAACTTAAAAGAATAATTGAGCTTGGCGACAAGAAAAATTTCGACGAAATTTTAAAGTCTGTTCTTCCTGATCTTCACGATTGGACGACAGATCGGGTCGCTGGTCAAGATCGAATAATGTATATTTCATCTAATGGCATCGCGCATGCCATTAGAGACGCTGGCGATGGAGTTGTAAGTGTATTCCGCCTTTGTTTTGCTCTTCACATGTATCCCGACTCAGTGCCGTTGGTGTTAGACGAACCCGAGCTGTCTTTGCATCCAGATGGACAGCGAAGACTCTACGCGGTTATCAGGGAGCATGCTAAGAAGCGTCAAATTATTATTGCGACCCACTCACCGCATTTCATCCATTGGAAGGACCTAGTATCCGGCGCGAAGGTCTATCGAGTATCGCAGAATCGGCAGGGTCAATCGAGTGCGTTCTCTGCTAGTGAGAAAACACTGCGCGATGTATATTCGGTCGCCTACAAAGATTTCAAAAACAGGAAGCTATTTGATTATCTGGGGAAGGAAATTTTCCTTAATTCTGAGGCGCTATTGGTTGAGGGTCAAGAAGACGTTCATATAATTTCTAGGTTCTTGGAGGATGAGGGGGAAGCTGAATTACCTATCTTCGCATATGGCGCAGGTGGTGCGCCGCATATTGTCAAGTGGGTCCGGCTCGCACGTGAGTTGGGGTTAAATGTTGCTGCGGTATACGACGCGGATACGGATAAAGAGTATTCCCATGCAGCCGAGGAATTCAAGGGAGATGCTGCTGTTAAAATAGTTAAGTCGCACCATGATGATATACGAGATAAATCAATGAATGGTGTTCTGAAGAAAATAGGCTACTTCGATGAAAGCTGGAATATCAAGCCAAGTGAGAAAGAAAAATTTCAAGCGCTTGTGACAGAAATAAGAAGACACTTCCATGATAATGGTCGCGCCTCCCGTTTTTCCCCGTCCGCGCATCCAAACGTGATTGACTTTAAAATGCGCTTGGAAAGCTGATGGGATGCATTCAAACTTTGTCCAATTTTTTGAGAGCTCTAACCCATTCGTGACCCATCGGGGGGTGCAACGCGACCGCTCCCACGCTACATTCCCCCTCATGAACACCATGCTCCGCTCCGCCCTCACCGCCGTGATCGTCAGCCTTGCCACGCGGGCGCCTAGCCTTGCCACGCGGGCGCCTAGACCCCATGATCGTGCCCTGAGCTGACTTGGGTTGTTGGCCTCTCCCGCGGCATTCTCGGTTCGAGGGTTACGCCCGGCTGGCGGGCGCCGAGCCTCAAGAATGGGGGGAGAGACCAGATGCAGGGTAGCACGTTTATCGGACTTGATGTCCACAAGGCGACGCTCTCGGTTGCGATTGCGCAAGGTGAACGCGGCGGCGAGGTTCGACACTTGGGGACGGTGCCGCACCGCCCTGATCATGTGTGCAAGCTGGTTGAGAAACTGGCGGCAGGCGGGGCGCGGCTGCATTTCTGCTATGAGGCGGGCCCTTGCGGCTACGGCCTCTATCGCCAACTTGCCGAGATGGGACATGACTGCATCGTGGTGGCACCTTCGTTGATCCCGGTGAAGGCGGGCGACCGGGTAAAGACCGACCGTCGTGACGCGGTGATGCTGGCGAAGTTGCATCGGGCTGGAGAATTGACAGCGGTCTGGGTGCCGGATGCTGCGCATGAGGCGATGCGCGATCTGGTCCGGGCAAGGGCGACAGCGATGCGGGTGGCGGGCAAGGCGCGCCAGCATCTTCAGGGCTTTCTGCTGCGACACAGCCGGATCCATCCCGGCAAGAAGGGTTGGACGGGTGCCTGTCGGCGCTGGCTCGCGATGGTGCGGTTTACGCATCCGGCGCAACAGATCGTCCTTCAGGATTACATCGATGCCGTTGCGGAAGCGGAGGCAAGGGTGGAGCGTCTGACGGGCCAGATCGCGGCTCTGCTGCCGAGCTGGAGCCTCGCACCGGTCGTTGACGCCGTTCAGGCAATGCGCGGTGTCGGATTTATCGTCGCGGTGACGGTGGTGGCCGAGGTCGGGGACTTCCAGCGTTTCGACAATCCGCGGCAGCTGATGGCCTACCTCGGCCTGACGCCGTCGGAGCATTCCAGCGGTGCAAGTGTCCGGCGGGGCGGGATCACCAAGGCGGGCAGCGGTCTTGCCCGGCGCGCATTGGTCGAGGGCGCCTGGAGTTACCGCATGCAGGCCCGCGTCAGCCCCAAGCTCCTTGCCAGGCTGGAGGCACTGCCGCAGGCCGTCCGCGACATCGCCTGGAAAGGGCAACTGCGGATGTGCCAGCGCTATCGGCATCTGGTTGCGGCCGGAAAGGCCAAGGTGGTGGTCATCACGGCTATCGCGCGCGAGATGACAGGCTTCATCTGGGCGATTGCCCGCACCACCACGCCAGCCGCGGCCTGAGAGGACAAGGAACAACAGCGCCCGACCCATGCCGATGCGCAGGGTTGGGGGCGGAACGCGGTGGGGAACCCTCGTGCCCTGTTATGGGCCGACAACGTCGATGCCCGATCCCTAGACCGAGGCAGCCCCAGGACGAAACCACGGTCATGCGGCAACCAACCCGCGCATGAGAGCTTGCTCAACCGTCGTCTCAGTTCCGTCTCCTACCCTGCGCATCTATATCACGCCCCGCCCGGCCCGCCGGATTACTTGCCATGAAACAAGGGGTTGACAGCGATCATGAGAGCAGGCCGCTGAAATAGTCGCTGCGTCGGAAGGGTTTCCCATCACCTTCAGCGGGAGGCTCGCCAGCCGGGTGGGTGATGAGGGAACTTGCCCGCTTTGGACGAAGTTCGTTTGCCTCATGCGGTCAGCAACCGGGGCAGTCTGGCCAGATTGTTGGCGGCCGTCGTCAGGATGAAGCGCGACCGCACCTTTTCGATGCCTCGATACACAGTCTGCGCCATGCGTCCGACGGTTTTGGCCCAACCAAACGCCTCCTCGATCCGTTTGCGGTGTTTCAGGGACAGCTCATAGCCGTCGTGGCGGGTGGTGCGACCGTCGATGGCAGAGTGGCGGGCCTTGCGAGCGACATGCGGGGTGACGCAGGCTTGGCGCAGGTCGGCCACGAAAGAGGCCGCGTCGAAGCCTTTGTCCGCGCCCAGCGTCAGTCGCCGGGTCGACCCTGGGGAATGCCTGTGAACCATATCCACCGCGGCGCGGCGTTCGGCATGGCCATCAGCCTGGGTCAGGTCACCTTGCACGATCAGCCCGGAACGGTTCTCCATCAGCGCATGGCCGATGAAACAGAGCATTGCCCCGGTGCCGGGCGACTTCCTGCAAAGACGGGCGTCCGGATCGGTGGTCGAGGCATGGGTGGCGTTCGAACGCTACCCGCCCTTGAAATCGACCTCGGCATTGTGGTTCTGGCGGGTGGGGCGGGGCATGGGGGCGGTCTCGGATCGGGTCTCTTCGGGCTGGTCTTCGGGCTGGTCTTCGGTGGCGGCGTTCGGTGTGGGCGGATCGCCCGGCCCAGTGTTGTCGGGCGGCGTGCCCTCAACCTTCGGCTGGAAACTCTTCATCGAGGCCCAGGCCTTGACCAGCGTGCCGTCGACCGAGAAGTGGTCGTCCGACAGAAGCGGCGCCACCTTGCGGTGCGCCAGGATCGCCGCCATCACCGCTGCCGCGACATCTCCGTCGTCAGCAGCCGGTCGCGGTTCTTCGTGAACACGGGTCGGCACCCACACGGCATCGTCGATGCCAAGGCCCACAAACCAGCGGAACAGCAGGTTATACTGCAGTTGTTCCATCAACTGCCGCTCGGACCGGACCAAGAACAGGATCTGGATCAGGCTGGCCCGGATCAGCCGTTCCGGCGCGATCGAGGGACGGCCGAAATCGGTGTAGAGCGCCTCGAAGTCGGCATCGAGGCTGGCAAGGGCTTCGTTCACCACCTGCCTGATCTTGCGAAGCAGATGCCGCACGGGGATGCGCCCCTCAAGATCGACATAGCTGAACAGCGACCCGCTCGTCTCGTCCGAACCACGCATCTTCGCCCCCGCCGTTGTCGTGACGAGGGTGAATCACGTTCCGCAAACCGCGTCGAGCGCCGACTATTTCAGCGGCCTGCTCTCATGATCGCTGTCAACCCCTTGTTTCATGGCAAGTAATCCGGCGGGCCGGGCGGGGCGTGATATAGATGCGCAGGGTAGGAGACGGAACTGAGACGACGGTTGAGCAAGCTCTCATGCGCGGGTTGGTTGCCGCATGACCGTGGTTTCGTCCTGGGGCTGCCTCGGTCTAGGGATCGGGCATCGACGTTGTCGGCCCATAACAGGGCACGAGGGTTCCCCACCGCGTTCCGCCCCCAACCCTGCGCATCGGCATGGGTCGGGCGCTGTTGTTCCTTGTCCTCTCAGGCCGCGGCTGGCGTGGTGGTGCGGGCAATCGCCCAGATGAAGCCTGTCATCTCGCGCGCGATAGCCGTGATGACCACCACCTTGGCCTTTCCGGCCGCAACCAGATGCCGATAGCGCTGGCACATCCGCAGTTGCCCTTTCCAGGCGATGTCGCGGACGGCCTGCGGCAGTGCCTCCAGCCTGGCAAGGAGCTTGGGGCTGACGCGGGCCTGCATGCGGTAACTCCAGGCGCCCTCGACCAATGCGCGCCGGGCAAGACCGCTGCCCGCCTTGGTGATCCCGCCCCGCCGGACACTTGCACCGCTGGAATGCTCCGACGGCGTCAGGCCGAGGTAGGCCATCAGCTGCCGCGGATTGTCGAAACGCTGGAAGTCCCCGACCTCGGCCACCACCGTCACCGCGACGATAAATCCGACACCGCGCATTGCCTGAACGGCGTCAACGACCGGTGCGAGGCTCCAGCTCGGCAGCAGAGCCGCGATCTGGCCCGTCAGACGCTCCACCCTTGCCTCCGCTTCCGCAACGGCATCGATGTAATCCTGAAGGACGATCTGTTGCGCCGGATGCGTAAACCGCACCATCGCGAGCCAGCGCCGACAGGCACCCGTCCAACCCTTCTTGCCGGGATGGATCCGGCTGTGTCGCAGCAGAAAGCCCTGAAGATGCTGGCGCGCCTTGCCCGCCACCCGCATCGCTGTCGCCCTTGCCCGGACCAGATCGCGCATCGCCTCATGCGCAGCATCCGGCACCCAGACCGCTGTCAATTCTCCAGCCCGATGCAACTTCGCCAGCATCACCGCGTCACGACGGTCGGTCTTTACCCGGTCGCCCGCCTTCACCGGGATCAACGAAGGTGCCACCACGATGCAGTCATGTCCCATCTCGGCAAGTTGGCGATAGAGGCCGTAGCCGCAAGGGCCCGCCTCATAGCAGAAATGCAGCCGCGCCCCGCCTGCCGCCAGTTTCTCAACCAGCTTGCACACATGATCAGGGCGGTGCGGCACCGTCCCCAAGTGTCGAACCTCGCCGCCGCGTTCACCTTGCGCAATCGCAACCGAGAGCGTCGCCTTGTGGACATCAAGTCCGATAAACGTGCTACCCTGCATCTGGTCTCTCCCCCCATTCTTGAGGCTCGGCGCCCGCCAGCCGGGCGTAACCCTCGAACGGAGAGTGCTGCGGGAGAGGCCAACAACCCAAGTCAGCTCAGGGCACGATCATGGGGTCTAATTCACCTTGATGCCGGCGACCGAAAGCCACCGGTTCTTGTGTGGTGTCACATGGTCTGAACTCTGGGTGACAGTAGGTTTGAACTGCTGGCGATTACCGGGAATGTCCGGCATTACCTGATATTTCGCGGTTTGGCGTGGCCACGAAGAATGTGCTTTCCGCGGCGATGCCACCAGCGGTGCAAGGCGGATCGGCTGATCCGGCGACCGGGCGGGAAGGATTCTGCGACGGCCCGTACCACCTGGTCGAACGTCATCACCTCTATCCGGGCCAAAACGAAGGCGCGCAGTTCTGAATCGGTCGCGAGTTTCGATGGCGAGCCGGGCAGATGAAGTCGGCGGCGCTCGGCTGCGGTCGGAGCTTGAAGGGCGTCTTCAATGTCGCTTGAAAGGGTGTTGCAAAGAGCCTGCGCCGATGCCTTCAGGGACTCGGCCAGACCGACGATCTGTTCCGCCTCGGATCGGGCTTTGCAGTGGCCTGTCATACCAGCCGCCCGTCCTTGAGCCATTGCCGCACGCTGACTTCACTCACGCGCAGGGTGCGTGCGATGGCAGCGGCAGAGTAGCCCTTCCATGCCAGCACATGGGCGAGCCACCGCTTGGCGAGCGGGATGCGCCTGGGAATGCGGTGGGCGCTTTCGCCCAGGGTCTTGGCCTTTTCGTATCCGACAAGAGTTTCCACCATGCCGCGCCCTTTCGGATCTTCCGACAGGTTCAGATCGGCCCCGCCGAATGCGAGGATGAACTCGACCGTCAGATCGAGGCCGAGCACCTCGAAGAAGGGCGCAACCTGGGCGGTCGGGCGCGGCATGGGGCGAGCAAGCTGCTTCACTCAACCGCTTCCGAAAAAAGCGGCGATGTTCTCGGAGAGAATATCGATAATGGTGATCTCGTCGTCATGGGACAGGCCGATGAACGGTCTGGCGGGAATGTCACCCCATGGAATGGGGCTGCCATTCGCCATGGTGCCAAAGTCGCCCCGGCTCGCGCCGAACTGCATCACGGCAGATTGCACCGCACTGGAGCCGAACTCAAGAAAGTCCGGTCCGAAACGCGTATGCAGCGATCCGGTCCGCATATCCCCGGATCGCCAGAGCGGTGTCTGACTGAAAGGATCCAGCAAACGCGCATAGATATCCAGTGTTGTCTGAGACCGGGGCGCAAATGGTGTGCCGTCCGGGGTTTCTCCGGCAACCATTCGTTCCCTGGTTGACTGGATAAGTGCCTCACCGATCTCCTGCATGTCAGGCGAAAGATCTTGCATGAAGTTCGCAAGATCGTCGAAAGACTTGAAGAAATTCTGGTTGTCGAAATTGATCGTATACATGGATCCCGTTCCTTTGGATGCGCGCGGCCCCGCCCCAATCACAGGGCCGCGCGCTGACTGCGGCGGAGGGACATGGCCGCAGTGCCGGTCTGGTCTGGCGTCCCGACCGGTTCAGTTGCGCAAGGCGTCGGGTTTCAGCCCGAGCTGCGCGCAGATGGCGGCCTCGTCCTGCGAGGCGATGGCGGTTTCCGCGCGATGGCCGGGCAGCAGTCCGGACAGCAACTCGCGGTGCAGATGCGCAAAGGGCGCGGGCGATTTCGAAATGAAGGTGTCGAAGCTGGTCACGTCCTGCATGCAAAGTGCCGTTGCCCAGTCCCGCATCGCAGGCGTGATGTGCCCAGCCCGAAGTGCGGAGTCGACCCGCGCTGTGGCCTCGGATTCGCGCATTGTCGCTATGCGGGTGCTGCGGTCGGACAGCAGGTCGCGCACCGCGTCGATAGGCACGAAACGCGCCGGATCGGGCCGTTCGGTTGCCGTTGCCGAGGCGATCTTCTGGCCGGGCAGAAGTGCCGCAAGGAAGGCCGACAGGATCGCGGCGGCATTGCTGTCGGACGGCAGGTCGAGAGCGGCGGCAAGCCTGGTCAGCAGGCCGGCGCTTTCGGGTTTTGCCGTGTCAGGAGCGGTGTTGTCGGGCATGAGCGGTTCCTCGTTGGCCAAAGCGGTCAGGTGCAGATTGGGGTGGTGAACAAGGCCCGCGCCCTTGAGCCGGACGATCTGCCGTGACTGCTGATGGAACAGAAAAGACGGGCTGAGGTAGCGATATTCCCGCTTTCCGATCATCTCACGCGCCGTCGTGGTCCATTCGACCCGCCCCCAGAGGCCGGTTTCGTCGCCGCGCAATTCCTTGATCCAACCCGCTGCCGGAACCGGGCCGGTGAGCTTCGCTTCCGGTCGGTCGTTCTGGTGTTCGTAGTCGATGGGCAAATCCACGCCCCGCGACTGGAAGTCCATGCACAGCGCTGCCGGATCGGCCAGTTCGAATTGGCGGCCGTCGCGACCGGTCATCTGTCCGGCCGGGAGCAGATGCACCCATTCCGGCGCACCGCCACCGGGAGCCAGTGCGCGGTCGCAGATCGCGTCTGCCAGCGCCATCAGAGCGCACCCCGCGTCACAGCTTCGTCCAGCAGCACCCAGACAGTGAAGCCTTCAACACCGTCGATAATGCCTACGGGTGAGCGGGTGGCACTGCCGTCGGTCTTGGCCACAGTCTGATCGTCCACGATGTAGCAAAGCGTGCCGATATCGGCCTGCGCGATCAGATCGGCCCCGGCCGCGTTGGCGAAACCGTAGACCCCGCGCCGGTATTCGACCGTCATGGCCCCGGCCGTGCCGCCCGAATTGTCCGCCGTCGCTTCGGCCCGGCCGATACCGATACCGCCGGTCGCGGTCGCACCCTTGGTGACGAAGCCCGCCGCATTGCGCATCACGAGCGATCCGGCCCAGACCTTGATTGCCGCGGCCAGAGGTTCGACCCGCGTATCGCCCAGGCGTCGGATGGTATTGCGTTCGGTGGTCATCGCAGTCATGGATCAACCCTTCAGATAAGGTGTGACGATCAACTGGGCGGTATTCGCCCAGACGTTGGATCCGCCATCGGGATTGATGACCGCATTCAGGATCTGGAGCGCGGCAACTTCCAGTTCCGGCGGAACGACCAGGACGGTGGGCTTCACGCCAAGGATGCGTCCGCCATCGGCGCGGAAATCCATCATCGCCGCCCGCGCCGCCGCATATGCGGCGGTGGACAGCGTTTCCCTGGAGCCGTAGGCCAGCTGCCAGAGACCGAAACCCGCATTGACCCGCGCCCGGACGCCATAGAGACACTGATCGTTCAGGAATACATGCTGGTCGTTGCTTTCGGTCAGGCTCTGGAACTCGTAGGCGTGGCGTTCCTGCCAGATGATCGGGCGCACCGCGCGCGAGGTATCCAGAAGGAACCAGGCAGGGCCGCTGCCATCGGTCATGTTGCTGACGAAAGCCGATTCACCGTCGATTTCCAACTCGTGGGTTTCCGAGAAGAAAGAAGTGCCGTCATAGGACTTCGCAACAAAGCCGTCCTTCAGCAGGCCGAACACCAGTTCCTCGGGATGACGCCGGGCGAAGGTGCCCATCTCGGCGAACATCGGCTTGAAGATGCCCAGCCGGTCGTCCTCGATATCGGTGCGCTTCACCGCCACCGTGCTCTCAAAAGTCCGGTTGACGATGGTGAAACCGTGGGCGCTGAGGTTCTGGATATGGCGCGGGCCGACCCACTCGCGCAGCTGCGGGAAGGCCCCGATCCAGCCATAGGTTTCGTCGCGCGACTGGCTGGGCACCGTCATTGCGATCTTGTCGTAATGGGTTTCGGTCGCGCCGAAGGCGTCGGAATAGACCGTCTTGAAGCCCCGGAAGGCAAGGTCCAGCGTCTGGCCGTCGATGATCATTGGGGAACCCTTTGTCCGACCCGCCATGAAGCGGGAAATCTCTGGGAAATGGGTAGACGAACGGAAAATAGCGAAACATCCGCAAGATCTTGCGGGGTGCACATGCGAAAGAAACGGATGGCGCAGGCGGCAGGGCCCCGCTGCCCGGTTTCCCGGAAACCCTGCATGGCGCTCCGGTCCGAAGACCGTGCTACGGTCGCGAGAATATTACCGTGTCACGCCTGCACCATCTCCAATAGCAGACCCTCACCGGACCCGGCAATCGCCATCAACAAGTCACCGCTTTGCCAGCTTGCGCCTCATGGCGTCCATTGAAGGGGCAAAGAGCGTTTTTTGAACGGGGTGCAGGGGTTTCAGGTGCCCCCAAGGTGGCCGAAAGCATGAAGGGCCGCTCTGCGGCCCGCTCCTGTGGTCTGCCGGAGTCCTGCCAAAAAGCTTAAGGGCGGACCTTTCGGCCCGCCCCTGCAACTGATCCCCGCCCGGATCATGCCGCCTTGCTCGGCCGTGCCTTCCACGCCTTGAATGCGGTGATCGTCTTGCGTGCCCCGTCCAGCGTCAGGAACCGCAAGCTGTCCACCTTCTGGTATTTGCGCAGCCAACCGGCCAACGCCTCGTCGTTGCACTCCCGATCACCGTGCAACTCGCGCCACAGCTCGCGGATCAACTCGATCTGCGCGAAGCTCGGCATGCCCGGCCGGTTGCCGTAACGCGGTGCGCCCTTTCCGAGCGGGCGAAAGCCACAATATTCGGCGAAGCCCATCACGGACGCGAAGCCGTCCTGGTCAAGCTCGGTCGAACTGGTGGCACCCGCGATCCGCACCAGGATCTGACGATACAGGTCATCATCCCAGCCGAGTTTGGACTTCGCCACATGAAGAAGCGTGATCCGTGCCTTCGAGATGGTCATTGCTTGGCTCCTTTCCTGTCCGAATGACGAATGGCCGCGTCGAGACGATCAAGAACGCGGAGTTCCTTGTGTTCCATGCTTGCGATGGCGCGGGAGGCGAGGCGCATCATCGAATTGACCCAGGGCTGATCCAGATCCGACTGATAAGAGAGGTCGTGAAAGACGTTCCTCACATCACCCACCATTTCGAGGACGTCGGGGATCGCCGTATCAATGACGCTCCATTCATCATCGGTCAGGGCAACAGACCGAGACGAAAGCCGGGTGCGGCGCTCCGCTTCGGCCGCTTCCATCTCTGCAAAGGACGTTCCAACGGTTGCGGCTTGAGACGTCATTGCGGGCCTTCGTTCGTTTCCAAATTGTTGTTCACTATGCCGCGCCCCATGAATAAAGAGGTAGCATGCAGTAGCAGTTCGGCATCCACCGATTCAGCGTGCATCCGGTTGAACATGCGAACCAGTTTTGCCGCGTCTGCATCGGTGGCGAAGGCCTCGGCCATCATGAGCCAAGTATTGACCTGGGCGCGGGAAGAGCCTTTCGCAGCGACGATTCCTCGCTTGATCGCCTGTATTTCGCCGATGGTTGTCGGAATGACGATGACAGCACCACTCGGGCAGTTCAGAATGAAATCAAACGCTTCCGACGCTTCAGCGTTAATTGTCAGCTTCCTCATCACTTGCCCCCACCTTCATTGATCAGGCCCATTTCCATCAGGGCGGCGGGTAGAAGCTCTTCGTCAAAGCCCTCGGCATCGGAGCCGGTCCGAGTGATCAGCAGGGCCGTGTTCACGGTGCGCAGGCCACCTTTGACCAGAGCGGCGCGGTGCAGCATGGTGAAGGAAGCCTTCCGCTGGACGCCAAACGCCTGAGCGAGGTCGCGCACATCGCCCTCGGTAACCTCTTCAACGATCACCGCCCGCAGCATACGGCTTTGCAACTGCGGCATTTCGTCGATCATTCGGGCAAGGCGCAGATCACCGGCAAGCAAGAGGTCCGTCCGGCTTTCCTCGCACAGGATTCGGAGCCAGTCCGCGCCTTCCTTGGTCAGGTGCTGGGCCTCATCGACCATCAGCCAGATGCCCGCATGTTGCAGGAACGTGCCGATTTCCCGCCGCAGCGTGGCGATGGTGCTGCCTTTCGGCCTGATGCCGAGGCTGAACTTGTCCACGATGATTTCGGCCACGCCGAAGGCACCACCTTCACCGGGCGCGATGGACACGAGCCGTGCATCGGGGTCGGATTTCGCCAGCATTTCCAGCGTCGTAGACTTTCCACAACCCGGCACACCACGGACCATCGTCATGGCCGGACGCGGCTGCGCCCGGATCATGTCCACAGAATGCAGGATGTTATTCGCCGTGCTGGTGCGCACGAAGTCCGGTGCATCATGCAGCGAAGGCTTGGCAGGTTTCAGATGTTCTGCCATCTTCCTCTCCGTTCTGGACGGGTTTTACCCGCCGGTTTAGGCGTGAGGGGCAGCGTCCAAACTACCCCCTCACGCCGCTTCATCCTGCCGCCTTTCCGGCAGCGAGGTTTCTCTTCAGATTGGCCCGAAGCCTTGCCTGCAAAGGGTGCAGGTCTTTCGGCCCGTTGACCGGCTTGTCTGAAAATGGATTACGGGTATCGAGCGCGACCACGGCTGGCCTCACGGGTGGCGGCGCAGATGCTTCTGCCGCCATAACCGCCTGAAGCAATTCAGCAACCTTGCGGTCGGCATCGGCAACCTGATGTTGCTCAAGCCGTTTCTTCACCCGGCGATCTTCAGCCATTGCCCTGCGGCGTCCGGCCTCGTCACCGTGACGGGTGGCCTCGTAGAGTGGCAGGCAGTCGATCAGAACCCGTCCGCGCAGTCGCTCATCTTCCCAGCCGCGCACCATGGCTGGCGACCGGTAATCGTTAGGATCAATGCCGATCAGCACCTTCTTGCCCGCGTATTTCAGCATGGTATCCTGTGTGGTCGCATCCCCGAACAGACCACGGTCGAACTTGATCCGTCCATCCTGCATGACGGTTTTGACATGCCACTTCATCCGGACGCCACGGCTTTGGAGCGGGGTCACGGGGCGGGAAATCCGGCCTTGTGAGAGACGGGCAAAGGCATCGTTCCGGCACTCACCAGGCAGAAGGCCTTGTGCGCGGCTATCGGTCCGGGCGTTGAAATCACGGATGGATTTCGCCACGAACCTCTCGAAGAGCTCGATATCGACCGGCACCGGATCGGGATTTGGCGTATCGTTCGGCCCGGAACGCTGTGCATGGTGAAACACCGGATCGTTGTCGAACCGACGCAAAACCGAGAAGATGCTTTCCGACAGTTTCGAGCGGGCCTTGTTCGGCCCGGCATTCTTGAGTTCGATCCCGAACAGTTTCAGGACACCCGGCACTTCCCAATCGGGAGAGCGCGTTTCCTTACGCCGGATCAACGGCTTGAGGCCACCCGCCATCCGCTTGCTGTTGAAGGCCGATCCATTGTCGGTATACACGAGATCGGGAATGTCGTTCTCTTCACACATCCGGATGGTGGCTTCGGCGGTGGCCTCCTCATTTTCGGAATCCGAGATCGCATAGCCCACGATGCGCGAAGACGCCCGGTCTGTGTAGACGATCACCCAGGGACAGCCGATCTTTCCATCCCGGAACCGGAACCGGAACCGGAACCGGAACTGGACCTTGACCTTGAACTCCCGCCCGTCCAACTCGACCTGGCTCATGGCGAACATGCCTTCGACGGTGCGCGGCTGATACTGGATCAGGGATTTCGCCGCCTCGTCTGCGCCCATGCGCAGGGCGCGCTTGCGGACCTCGTCCAGAGCATCCCAGCGGCGCATAACCGTGCGATAGCAGGGCCATGCCCAACCCCGTGCTGCCTTCTGATCCTCGATCCGCCGCCATGCCTCTTTCAGCGGCCAACCGGTCCCATTCTTGCCTGCAAGGCCGAGCAGGGTTTCGAACTCGGTCCACGCTTCGGAAGAAAGGTCTGCGGTGGCTGTGCGGCCTTGGTGGCCCGGCGCTAGTGTTCCGAGTCTGACGGTTGCTACCGATTTCCTCTGATTTCATCGACGGCATCAAGTGCGCGGCGTTCGCGGGAGAGGATGTCTTCGGCGGTCTTGCTCCAGACGAAGGGCTTCGGCTTGGTGTTGTGCTGCAGAAGGTAGTCGTAGATCGCGCCCTCGAGGTCGTCGACGCTGGAGTAGCTGCCACGTCGGATGCGCTTGGTGGTGATCTCTGCGAAGAAGCGCTCGACCAGGTTCATCCAGGACGCGCTGGTGGGCGTGAAATGCAGCTTGAAGCGCGGATGTTTCTCCAGCCAGGCAAGCACGTCGGGCGTCTTGTGGGTCGCGTAGTTGTCGAGCACGACGTGGATGTCGCGGGGTTTCTTCACTGCCCGGTCGATGCGCCGAAGGAAGCTCAGGAACTCCCTGGCGCGGTGGCGTGGCATGCACTCTCCGATGACCAGACCCGACTTGACGTCCAGCGCGGCGAACAGCGTGGTGGTGCCATGGCGCTTGTAGTCGTGGGTTATGGTGGCGGCGCGCCCCTTCTTGAGGGGCAGCCCGGGCTGGGTGCGGTCAAGTGCCTGGATCTGGGATTTCTCGTCGACGCACAGCACCACTGCCCGGTCCGGCGGGTCGAGATAGAGGCCTGCGATCTCGGTGACCTTCGCCTCGAACATCGGGTCGTTCGAGACCTTGAATCCCTTCGTGATATGCGGCTTCAGCCCTGCATCCGCCCATATGCGCCCCACGCTCGAGGGCGATATGCCCACCGCTTCGGCCATCGTCGCGCGGCTCCAGTGGGTGGCATTGCGGGGCGTTTCCTGCACGGTCTTCGCGATCACCTTCAGTCGGACGTCTCTGGGCAGGGGTGGCACCCGCGAGGGCCGCGTCTTGTCCCTCTTGAGCCCCGGCACGCCTTCATCAAGATACCGCTCCTGCCAGCGCCAGACAGTCGGCTTCGACATGCCCGTCCGCCGCATGATCTCGACGGTGCCTTGACCATCCGCCGTCGCCAGCACGATCTCGGCCCGCCAGGCAAGCTTGCGCGGCGTGTTGCGGTTACTCAGCAAAGCTTGAAGCTCAGCGCGGTCGGCGGGGCCAAGGCGAAGGCAGATGTCGGAGCGTCTCATCCGCTGACCATGCCACAGCGGGGCGCCCTAGGGAATCCTATGTCAGGTGCAGAACACTAGCGCCGGTGCCCAGTTTATCGGATCAATACCGGCGATCCTTTCAGACCAACGGCCTAGCGTTACGCGCGAGGCATCAAGTATATTTGTCCCAGCCTTGGTTGCCTCTGCCCGAAGAAGGCGGGCAATGTGGCCCGGCGTCAGGCCCGCCGCCCGATGCTTTGCGACGAACATCATGGTTTCCGCGCGGGCATAGGCAGAGTTCTGGATCGTCACCGGCTTCGCCGCCAGCGCCACATGCGCGGCATCATCATGGGTGCCAATTGGCAGTCCCATTGCCTCCGCACGGCGGGCGAGGAAGGCGAGGCGTTCAGATTTGGGAAGGTCAGAAAGTAAGACTACATCTCGCAGACCGCCATTACCCTTGATCTGGTGGATGGTAAGACCGTGGCGACAGAGCCAACTCACGGCGCTCGCACGGTGCGACGGAATATCGCCCATCCCTAGCACTGAACGCACGGGTATCATCATGTGA
Source organism: Paracoccaceae bacterium (assembly GCA_020622085.1). GTDB lineage: Bacteria > Pseudomonadota > Alphaproteobacteria > Rhodobacterales > Rhodobacteraceae > QY30. Next base: position 98,643 of record JAHRYM010000001.1, read on the forward strand.
GGGACGCGCCTGCTGCTTCGGCCAGCAAAGCAATCAAACGGGTGGCCTTTGGGCCACGCCATTTGCCAGACACCGCCTTGTAAACATTGGATGTATCTATGCCGTTGCTCAGGCGCCATACGTTGATATGCGTATAGATTACCATGATATTGGTAATTGACGAGGTGGAAAGATGAGCGCCGATACGATTGCGGCTAGACTGCGGCAGGTTAAGGATCAGAACGGCTGGACCGTTGCGGATATTGCGAAGATGATTGGCATCTCTCGTCGCACCTTGGAGAGCTACATGCGGCGCGAGAACGCGCCGCTGCCGGGAGTCGAGGCACTCAAGCAGATTGCCCTTGGGCTTAGGATTTCCCTAGACTGGTTAGTTCTCGGCGACGTTGATGCAGCTCTAGGCGGCGTTTTGCTCGTTCGCCTTGCGGCTGAACGTGCTGCACTCCCCACACTGAAGAACCTTATTGAAATGCAACAGCGCAACGATTTGATACCTCAGCCAGAATACATGGCTCAGGAAATCGGGGCTCATGCTGCTGGGCTTGCCGAGACCATCGTCAGCAGCGGCCTGACGATGGCGCAGATCGCGGCGTTCATCAAAGTATCAGGCGAAGACATGCAGAACTCGCTGAGAAAGAAAGTGGATGAGATGAAGGCTCAGATAGAAGAGCTAGGGCCTGTTGACGTTCATTTCAATCGGATGACGGTGGCGGCGATGGAGATGAGAGCGTTGTAGCTTGTGTCTGTTTTGCAAAATCGGGTGGCGATGCCTCTGTATTCCTTGATCTTTTGGAAGAAGTTCTCAATCAGGTGCCGCCATTTGCAGGTTTCCTTGTCGAATTCGGCTGGAAACCGACGGTTGGATTTGGGCGGGATGACCGCCTTGATCTTCGCCGCAGACAAGGCCTCGCGCAGCCAGTTTGCGTCAAAGGCGCGGTCTGCGAGAAGGTGGCGGCAAGACAAGCCATCGATCAGGGCCGCGGTGCCGCGTAGATCATGCGCCTGTCCGGGCAGAAGCCGAAAGTCGATCAGGTTGCCCAAAGCATCCGTCAAGGCCATGATCTTGCTTGCCATACCGCCGCGAGAACGCCCGATGGCCTGGCCTTGAGCCCCCCTTTTGCGCCCTGTCCATGCCGGTGGACTTTGGTAATGGTGCCGTCGATCATGACGTATTCGAAATCCGCATCCTCGGCCAAGGCCCTGAACATACGATAGAATGCATCCGCCTTGACCCATCTGCGGAAGCGTTTGAATACCGTGTTCCAGCCGCCGAACTCCGCCGGAAGATCCCGCCAGGGGCAGCCCGTGCGCGCAATCCAAAGCACCGCCTCCACGAACAACCGGGGGTCGGGCCCGGTGCGGCCGGGATCACATTCCCGGCCAAGACAGTGCGGGGCGATGATTTCCCATTGAGTGTCAGTCAGAGCCGTGCGGATCAAGGTTGCCTCCCATTTGGCAACCTTGAATCACTCAACCGATGATTTGGGAATCCTTAAACGTCAACAGACCCTAGAGAAGGCACACCCCGAGCTGAAGAAGTGAACGGTGGTCGGTTTTTCCCGGCCACCTAAGATTTTTCATACATTGATTTCATTTAATAATTTCTGACCTGATACATGCCAAAGCGGGCGACATTGCCCCGATTAGGCCGAAATGTATCAAACCATGTGTCACCGCTCCCTCGTAACCCATTGAAAAATATAAGCTGTGAAACGGTCAATGTTCAATTCAAGTGTCGCCGCTCAGTTCTTACCCAAAAGCGCCCCCCCCCTCAGGTCACGACGCGCAAGGTCAGGTTGATCCGCCCTCCCTTCGGCAAAAGGTCCGAGCTGCCGAAGTCGATCCTGTCAATCCCGTGGTAGGCCAGCCTCGCCGGTCCTCCCATCACCATCACATCGCCCGACCCGAGCCAGAGGCTCTCGGTCGGCCCGCCCTTTTCGGTGTCGCCGATCCGGAAACGCGCCCGGTCGCCGAGACTGACCGACAGGACCGGCTGGCCGAAGTCGGCTTCGTCGCGGTCCTGGTGCAGGCCCATGCGCGCGCCTTCGCCGTAGAAGTTGATCAGGCAGCAGTCGGGCAGCCGCGCGGTGCCGACGATCTCGCGCCAGATGTCCAGAACGCTTTCGGGGATCGGCGGCCATTCCGTTCCCGAGGGGTGGTGGTCGGCATAGCGGTAGCCGCGACGGTCCGACACCCAGCCGAACTGCCCCGCCGAGGTCATGCGCACGCTCATCGGCTTGCCCCAGGGCGTGACCGGCGAGACCAGCGGCGCGGCTGCGATCACGTGCCGCAGTTCGGGCAGCAGCGCCTCTTGTGCGCCGCGGTCCAGATGGTTGGGGTAGAGCGTCATGCCCCGCAGCGTGACGGGGGCCGGACGGCCGTTCTGCGCAGGGCTTCCAAAGCGGGACATGTTTCCAGCCATTTCTTCGAAAATTAGCATCCGTCTGGCCCTGTGCGGCGCTTGCAGGGCGATTTTACCCCCCCTATATACGCCTCGACGCTGCCGGACCGATAGACGCGGACGACAGCCGGAACTATGGGATCGGGGCCCAGAGGCCGCTTACGGGTCTGTGCCCCATAATATCGCCGAAGGAAGGAATTATCACATGGCCAAAGTCATCGGGATCGACCTCGGGACCACGAACTCCTGCGTTGCCATCATGGACGGCGCGCAACCCCGGGTGATCGAGAACTCGGAAGGCGCGCGCACCACCCCCTCGGTCGTGGCATTCACCGACACCGAACGCCTGGTCGGCCAGCCGGCGAAACGCCAAGCGGTCACCAACCCCACCAATACCGTCTTCGCCGTCAAGCGCCTGATCGGGCGCCGCGTCACCGATGCCGAGGTCGAGAAGGACCGCAAGCTGGTTCCTTATTCGATCGTCGACGGCGGCAATGGCGATGCCTGGGTCGAAGTGAAGGGTGAGAAATATTCGCCCGCGCAGATCTCGGCCGTGACGCTGCAGAAGATGAAGGAAACCGCCGAATCCTACTTGGGTGAGCCGGTGACGCAGGCCGTCATCACGGTTCCCGCCTATTTCAACGACGCCCAGCGTCAGGCGACCAAGGATGCCGGCAAGATCGCGGGGCTTGAAGTCCTGCGCATCATCAACGAACCGACCGCGGCCGCGCTGGCCTATGGTCTGGACAAGAAGGAATCGAAGACCATCGCCGTCTATGACCTTGGCGGCGGCACCTTCGACATCACCATCCTGGAAATCGACGACGGCCTGTTCGAAGTGAAATCCACCAACGGGGATACGTTCCTGGGCGGTGAAGACTTCGACATGCGGATCGTCAATTACCTGGCGGACGAGTTCAAGAAAGAACACGGCGTCGACCTGACGCGGGACAAGATGGCCCTCCAGCGCCTGAAAGAGGCGGCGGAAAAGGCCAAGATCGAACTGTCCTCCAGCCAGCAGACCGAAATCAACCAGCCGTTCATCTCGATGGACATGAAATCGGGCACGCCGCTGCACATGGTCATGAAGCTGACCCGTGCGAAGCTGGAAAGCCTGGTCGGCGACCTGATCAAGGCCTCGCTGAAGCCCTGCGCCGCAGCGCTGAAGGATGCGGGCCTGTCGAAAGGCGACATCGACGAGGTGGTTCTGGTCGGCGGCATGACGCGGATGCCGAAGGTCGTGGAAGAAGTGACGAACTTCTTCGGCAAGGAGCCGCACAAGGGTGTGAACCCGGACGAAGTCGTGGCGCTGGGCGCGGCGATCCAGGCCGGTGTGCTTCAAGGTGACGTGAAGGACGTGGTCCTTCTGGACGTGACCCCGCTGAGCCTTGGCATCGAGACGCTGGGTGGCGTATTCACTCGCCTGATCGACCGCAACACCACCATCCCGACCAAGAAATCGCAGGTCTTCTCGACCGCCGAAGACAACCAGAACGCCGTGACGATCCGGGTGTTCCAGGGTGAACGCGAAATGGCGGCGGACAACAAGATGCTTGGCCAGTTCAACCTGGAAGACATCCCGCCCGCGCCGCGCGGCATGCCGCAGATCGAGGTGACCTTCGACATCGACGCTAACGGCATCGTGTCGGTCGGCGCCAAGGACAAGGGCACCGGAAAGGCGCAGACCATCACGATCCAGGCGTCGGGCGGTCTGTCCGAGGACGAGATCGAGAAGATGGTCCGCGATGCCGAGGCGAATGCCGAAGGCGACAAGAAGCGCAAGGAACTGGTCGAAGCGAAGAACCAGGCCGAAAGCCTGATCCATTCGACGAAGAAATCGCTGGAAGAGCATGGCGACAAGGTCGACGGCTCGACGGTCGAGGTCATCGAACTGGCCATCGGCGCGCTGGAAGAATCGCTGAAGTCCGACGACGCCGGCAAGATCAAGGGCGGGATCCACAACCTGACCGATGCCGCGATGAAGCTGGGCGAAGCGATCTACAAGGCGCAGCAGTCCGAAGGCGGCGCGCAAGGCGCGGACGAAGACGGCGAAGGCCCCCGGTCGGTGGATGATGACATCGTCGATGCCGACTTCGAAGACCTTGGCGAAGACAAGAAGCGTCGGTAACACGCTGGTCACATCAAGGGGCCGGTCTGACCTTGGTCGGGCCGGCCCGTTGATGCCCGGAAGGGAATGGGAATGGCGAAACGCGACTTCTACGACGTGCTTGGCGTGGCCCGCGATGCCTCGGCCGCCGATATCAAGAAAGCCTATCGCACCAAGGCGAAAGAGCTTCACCCCGATCGCAACAAGGACGACCCCGAGTCTGAATCGCGCTTCAAGGAAGTGAACGAGGCCTATGACATCCTGAAGGATGCCGACAAGAAGGCCGCCTATGACCGCTTCGGCCATGCCGCGTTTGACGGAGGCATGGGCGGGCCACGCGGCGGGCATGCGCAGCAGGGCGATTTCGCCTCGTCCTTCTCGGATGTGTTCGAAGACCTGTTTGGTGATTTCATGGGCGGGCGCGGTGGCGCGGGCGGTGGCCGGGCCCGTGCGCAGCGCGGATCGGACCTGCGCTACAACCTGCGCGTCACGCTGGAAGAAGCGTTCAAGGGATCGCAGAAGCAGATCAACGTGCCGACCTCGGTCGCGTGCAATTCCTGCAATGGCACCGGTGCCGAGGGTGGCGCCGAACCTGTTACCTGTCCGACCTGTTCAGGCATGGGCAAGGTCCGGGCGCAGCAGGGTTTCTTCACGGTCGAGCGCACCTGCCCCACCTGCGGCGGACGCGGCCAGACGATCAAGAACCCCTGCAAGGTCTGCCACGGTGCCGGGCGGCTGGAAAAGGACCGCGCACTTTCGGTCAACATCCCCGCCGGGGTGGAAACCGGAACGCGGATCCGGCTGGCGGGCGAGGGCGAAGCGGGCCTGCGGGGCGGGCCCTCGGGCGATCTTTATATCTTCATCGAGGTCAGGGAACACCCGATCTTCCTGCGCGATGGCGTGAACCTGTTCTGCCGGGTGCCGATTGCGATGACCACGGCGGCGCTTGGCGGCGAGGTCGAAGTGCCGACGATTGACGGTGGCCGCAGCCGTGTCCGGGTGCCGGAAGGCAGCCAGACCGGCAAGCAGCTCCGCCTGCGCGGCAAGGGCATGCCGGCGCTCCGCGGCACGGCCCTGGGCGACATGCTGATCGAACTGGCGATCGAAACGCCGGTAAATCTGACGTCGAAGCAAAAAGAACTGTTGCGCGAGTTCGAGAAACTGAGCGAAGAGAACAACCCAGAGGGCCGTTCGTTCTTTTCCAAGGTGCGCAACTTCTGGGACGGCATGAAGGGTTGACCGTGGCGCCGCCCGTCGGGGCGGGCCACAGGCCGTGGGCGCACCGTGTGCTTCCACGATGACCGGATCGGCCAGAGCGCCAGCCGGTCAGGGCCGGGGGTGCCGTGCTCCCTTCGGCCGCGGGGTCGGATGCGACCGCCGCAACAAGGGGGCCTGCCGTGCAGGCTCCGGGGGAATGTTCCGCAATCGCGCGCGCCGTGCGCGCACCGGACGTCAGGGCCTTTGGGCCGCTGGCCCCCTTTTCGGCGCGCCTTTCCGGGCGGGCGCCATGTCGATGAAATGGCCGCGCAAAAGCGTCAGCATCCGCCGGTGCATGGGCCGGTGCCGGTGGCGCATGTGCACGGCCGCAAACACCGCCTGCGGCATCAGCGGCGCATCTTCGACCCAGCGCGCGGCGCCCGAAGCCACCAGCGCCATGCCGGTTTCCTCAAGCACATAGCCCGCGCCCCCCATGCTGACGATCAATCCCGCCGCCGCATTGGTCTGGCCCGTGGCGACCCCGGCTGCCGACAGCGCAGGCAGCAGGTCGGCATGCGTCTGGCCGAAGGCGGGCGAGAAATTGGTCAGGATGTATCGGCTGGCCTGCACGTCGGACAGGCGGTCGGCTTTGGTCGAGATCATGCGGTAGGGCACCTCGCCCAGCGTCTCGAACCACAGGTCGGGATGCATCCGCGGGGTATACATCACGCCAAGGTCGAGCGCGCCGGTGGCAAGGTCGGTGCACATGGCGGGTGAATAGTCGGCCTCGATATAGAACCGCGTGCCGGGTAACGCATCGCGGAACCGCCGCACCCAGGCGCCGATCTGGTGGCTGGTCAGGTCGTGCTGGATGCCAAGCCGCAGCGTGACGGCGGCCGAAGGATCGGCCAGCGTTGCCGCCAGCGCCTCGGCCCAGGCCAGCCGCAGGGCGCGGGCGTGGGGCTCGAACCGCAAGCCTTCGGTCGTCAACTGCGTGCCCGCCCGCGACCGGGTAAAGAGCCGCCGCCCCACCGCGACCTCCAGCGCCCGGATACGCCCCGAGACGGTCGACTGCATCACCCCCAGACGGTCCGCCGTCTGGTTGAAGCTGCGGGTCTCGCAAAGGTCGAGGAAGGTTTCGATCAACTCGGTCTGCATCGGCTTCCTGATCGGGTTTTCCGATCAATATCGCAGTGCCCTGCGAATTGAAACACCCGGACTTGCGTGGATACTCCGCGCAGGCAAGATGGAGGACGACATGACGGAAACTCGGACGGCGCGCGTAGTCATCATTGGCGGCGGCGTGGTGGGGGTGTCGTCGCTTTACCATCTGGCGAAGGCCGGATGGACCGATTGCATCCTCTTGGAAAAGAACGAACTTACCGCCGGATCGACCTGGCACGCGGCGGGCAACGTGCCGACGTTCTCCACAAGCTGGTCCCTGATGAACATGCAGCGGTATTCGACCGAGCTTTATCGCGGGCTGGGGCAGGCGGTCGATTACCCGATGAACTATCACGTCACCGGCTCGATCCGGCTGGGCCACAGCCGAGAGCGGATGCAGGAATTCGAACGCGCCCGCGGCATGGGTCGCTACCAGGGCATGGCGCTGGAGGTGCTGGCGCCGTCCGAGATCCAGGACAAGTATCCGTTCCTGGAAACCCACGGCCTGCAAGGCGCGCTTTACGATCCGGCGGATGGCGACATCGACCCGGCGCAGTTGACACAGGCGCTGGCCAAGGGCGCGCGCGATCTGGGCGCGACGATCCTGCGCCACACCCCCGCGACTGGCGTCTCGCGCGAGAACGGCGAATGGATCGTCCATACAGCCACCGGCGACATCCGCTGCGAGATCGTGGTGAACGCCGCAGGCTATTACGCGCAGCGGGTCGGCGAATGGTTCAGGCCCTACGGCGGCCGCACCGTGCCGATGATGGTGATGAGCCACCAGTATCTTCTGTCCGAACCGATCCCCGAGATCGAGAAATGGTCGCGCGAGGCGGGGCACAAGCTGCCGCTTCTGCGTGATGTCGACAGCAGCTATTACCTGCGTCAGGAAAAGTTCGGCTTCAACCTTGGCCCTTACGAACGCAACTGCCGCGCGCATTGGGTGCGGCCTGACGATCCGATGCCCGAGGATTTCAGCTTCCAGCTTTTCCCCGACGATCTTGACCGGCTGGAGTGGTATATCGAGGATGCGATGGCGCGTGTGCCGCTGCTGGGCTCGGTGGGGGTGTCGAGCGTCATCAACGGGCCGATCCCCTATGCGCCCGACGGCAACCCGCTGATCGGACCGATGCCGGGCGTCCCCAATGCCTTCGAGGCCTGCGTCTTCACCTTCGGCATTGCGCAGGGCGGTGGCGCGGGCAAGGTGCTGGCCGAATGGGTGACCGAAGGTGCGACCGAATGGGACATGTGGTCCTGCGATCCGCGCCGCTTCACCGGCTATGCCGATGCGGATTATTCGCTGCAAAGGGGCATGGAGATCTATGGCCACGAATACGCCATGAACTTCCCCCATGCCCGATGGCCGGCTGGCGAAGGCAAGCGGCTGAGCCCGTTGCACGAGCGGCTGAAGTCGGACGGCGCGCAGTTCGGGGCCTATAACGGCTGGGAACGGGCGAACTGGTTCGCCAGCCCCGGCGATGACACCTCGTGGGAGGCGATGCAGACCTGGGACCGGGAAGGCCCCTGGGCGATCCGCGTCCGCGAGGAATGCGAGGCGGTGCGCGATTCCGTGGGCGTTTTGGACCTGCCGGGCTTTTCGCGGTTCGAGCTTTCGGGGAATGGCGCGTGCGACTGGCTTCTGGGCCTGATCGCCGGGGCCTTGCCCAAGGTCGGGCGCATGGCACTGGCCTATTTCCCCGACCATCGCGGCCGGATCCTCACCGAGATGTCGGTGATCAACCATGGGCAGGACCGGTTTACCCTGATCACGGCAGGCGTGGCGCAATGGCATGACGGCGAATGGCTGCGAAAGCGCCTGGCGCCGGGCCTGACGCTGGTGGACCGATCCGACCAGATCGGCACGCTGATCGTCACTGGCCCGAAGGCGCGCGCGCTGTTCACAGCGATCAGCGATGGCGATCTGTCGCTGCCCTGGCTTTCGGTGCAGGAAGCCCATGTGGCAGACCGTCCCGCGATGCTGGTCCGCGCTTCTTTCGCGGGCGAGCTTGGCTGGGAGATCCATGCGGCGCTGGGGGATATCCCTGAGATCTACGCGGCCGTGCGCGAACAGGGGGCGAAGCCCTTCGGCATGTGGGCGCTGGATCACCTGCGGATCGAGAAAGGCTATCGAGCCTGGAAGGGCGATCTGTCCACCGATTACAGCCTTCTGGAGGGTGGGCTTGATCGGTTCATCAAATGGGACAAGCCCGATTTCATCGGCAAGGCGGCGCTTCTGGCCGAGCGCCAGCGCGGGGTGAAGAAGCGCTTCGTGCAGTTGAAGGTTCAGGCGGGGGCGGCGGATGCGCCCTTCATGTCGACGCTTTGGCACGGTGGCGAAGTGGTGGGCGAAACCACCAGCGGCGCCTGGGGGCATCGCGTCGGGGCCTCGCTGGCGCTGGGGATGCTCCGTGCCGATCTGGCAGTGCCGGGAACGGCGATCGAGGTCGAGATCTTCGGGCAGCGTTTCGCCGCCGAGGTGCTGCCAGACGCCCCCGCCTGGGATCCGCAGAACGAACGCATCCGGGCTTGAGGCGCGCCGGGGCTCTGCCCCGGACCCCGGGATATTTGGACCAAGATGAAAAGGCGAAGTGAGATGGATCTGCCGAAACAGGCGCGCGTGGTCATCATCGGGGGCGGGATTTCCGGCTGTTCGGTTGCCTATCACCTGGCGCAGAAGGGCTGGACCGATATCGTTCTGCTGGAACGCAAGCAGTTGACCAGCGGCACGACCTGGCACGCCGCCGGGTTGATCGGGCAGTTGCGCGGATCGCAGAACATGACGCGGCTGGCGAAGTATTCCGCCGATCTTTACGTCCGGCTGGAGGCTGAGACCGGCGTGGCGACGGGTATGCGGCAGGTGGGGTCGATTTCCGTCGCGCTGACGGAAGATCGCAAGCACGAGCTTTACCGGCAGGCGACGCTGGCGCGTGCCTTCGGGGTGGATGTGAACGAGGTTTCGCCCACGGAAGTGAAGGCGATGTATCCGCATCTGAACGTCTCGGACGTGGTGGGGGCGGTTCATTTGCCGCTGGATGGGCAATGCGACCCGGCCAATATCGCGATGGCGCTGGCCAAGGGCGCGCGGATGAAGGGCGCGAAGATTGTCGAGGGCGTGAAGGTCACGCGGGTTCTGGATGATGGCGATAAGGTCACAGGGGTCGAGTGGGAAGCGGGCGGCGACCGCGGCGTGATCGCGGCGGACCATGTCGTCAACTGCGGCGGCATGTGGGGGCGCGATCTGGCCGCCGCATCGGGTGTCACGCTGCCGCTGCATGCGGCGGAACATTTCTACATCGTGTCGGAGCCGATCGCGGGCCTGAGCCGCCTGCCGGTGCTGCGGGTGCCGGACGAATGCGCCTATTACAAGGAAGATGCCGGCAAGATGATGCTGGGCGCCTTCGAGCCGAAGGCCAAGCCCTGGGGCATGAACGGCATCCCCGAGGATTTCTGCTTCGACAGCCTGCCCGAGGATTTCGACCATTTCGAACCGATCCTCGCCATGGCGATGAACCGGATGCCGATGTTCGAAACCGCGGGCATTCATACCTTCTTCAATGGCCCCGAAAGCTTCACCCCCGATGACCGCTATTATCTTGGGCCCGCGCCGGAGCTGAAAGGCTATTGGGTGGCGGCGGGCTACAACTCGGTGGGCATCGTGTCGTCGGGCGGGGCCGGCATGGCGCTGGCCGAATGGATGGACACGGGCGCCGCGCCCTTCGATCTGTGGGAGGTCGATATCCGCCGCGCCCAGCCCTTCCAGAAGAACCGCCGCTATCTGAAGGAACGCGTGACCGAAACGCTGGGCCTGCTTTACGCCGACCATTATCCCTACCGGCAGGTGGAAACCGCGCGCGGGGTGCGGCGCACGCCGCTGCACGAACACCTGAAGGCGCGTGGCGCGGTCTTTGGCGAGGTTGCGGGATGGGAACGCGCGAACTGGTTCGCCCGCGAGGGCGAGGCGCGCGAATACCGCTACGGTTGGAACCGGCAGAACTGGTTCGAGAACCAGAAGGCCGAGCACATGGCGGTGCGGACCGGCGTCGGGCTGTTCGACATGTCGAGCTTTGGCAAGATCCGGGTCGAAGGGCGCGATGCGCTGGCCTTCCTGCAGCGGCTTTGCGGCGCCGACATGGATGTGGCCCGGGGACGGATCGTCTATACCCAGATGCTGAATGAAAAGGGCGGCATCGAAAGCGACCTGACCGTGACCCGGCTTTCGGACACCGCTTTCCTGCTGGTGGTGCCCGGTGCGACGCTGCAGCGCGACCTGCATTGGCTGCGAAGCCATGTCGGCGATGCCTTCGCAGTCATCACCGATGTGACGGCGGCGGAATCGGTGCTCTGCGTCATGGGGCCTAAGGCGCGTGACCTGATCACCCGCGTCAGCGGCGACGATTTCGGCAATGAAGCTTTCCCTTACGGCTCTGCCCGCGAGGTGGAACTGGGCCTTGGCATGGGCCGTGCGCACCGCGTGAGCTATGTGGGTGAACTGGGATGGGAGCTTTACGTCCCCGCCGACCAGACGGCCCACGTCTTTGAAGCGCTTGAGGAAGCGGGGGCCGATCTGGGGCTGAAGCTTTGCGGGCTTCATGCGCTGGACAGTTGCCGGATCGAGAAGGCCTTCCGCCACTGGGGCCATGACATCACCGACGAAGACCATGTGCTGGAGGCAGGGCTTGGTTTTGCGGTGAAGACGGGGAAGGGCGATTTCGTCGGCCGCGACGCGGTGCTGCGCAAGCGCGAGGCGGGGCTTTCCCGCCGCATGGTTCAGTTCCGCCTGCAGGATCCGGCGCCCTGCCTGTTCCATAACGAGGCGTTGGTCAGGGACGGCAAGATCGTCTCGATCATCACCTCGGGCAACTATGGCCACGCCTTGGGCGGTGCGATCGGCATGGGTTATGTGCCCTGCGAGGGCGAGACTGCCGAAGAGGTTCTGGCGAGCCGCTACGAGATCGAGATCGCGGGGGAACGCTTCGCGGCCCATGCCTCGTTGGCACCGATGTATGACCCGCGGGCCGAGCGTGTGCGGATGTGAAGGGCTTGAGCATTTTGGGCAAGGAAGAAGGAGCTGGCACGATGACGGAGGAGGCAGTTTGCGAACCGCGGCGCAATGCGCGGGCGGGTGGACGGGCAGCACGGACGGCGGCCCGGGCCGCGCCCCTGGCCGAGAACCTGCGCCCGATCCGGGCGGGAATGCCGGGCGGGCAATACAAGCCGCTGACCGACGCGGGGATGGCGCGCATCCATGATGCGGCCTTGCAGGCGCTGGAACAGATCGGTCTGGCCAATGCGCCGAAGTCCGGGGTTGCCATCCTGACCGGGGCGGGGGCCGTGCAGGGCGATGACGGTCGGATCCGCTTTCCGCGCGCGCTGGTCGAGGACATGCTGGCGGTGGCGGCGCGCGACATCACGCTTTATGCCCGCGACCCCAAGTTCGACCTGCACCTGAGCGGCAGCAATGTCCATTTCGGCACGGCGGGCGCGGCGGTGCATATCGTCGATCCGGTGACCAACACCTATCGTGATTCCACCGCGCAGGATCTTTATGACGCGGCGCGCCTGGTCCAGAATCTGGACAACGTGCATTTCTTCCAGCGTGCCATGGTCTGCCGCGACGTTCTGGACAACTTCGACATGGACGTGAACACGCTTTACGCCTGCTGCGCGGGGACGAAGAAGCATGTCGGCACCTCGTTCAGCGACCCGTCCCATGTGAAGGGCTGTTTCGACCTCATCCACATGATCGCGGGCGGCGAGGACAAGTGGCGCGAACGGCCGTTCATCTCGAACTCGAACTGCTTTGTCGTGCCGCCGATGAAGTTCGCCGAAGAAAGCTGCATCGTGATGGAGGATTGCGTGCGGCGCGGGATGCCGGTGCTGCTGCTGTCGGCGGGGCAGGCGGGCGCTACCGCGCCGGCGCCGATCGCGCTGGCCATCGTGCAGGCCATGGCGGAATGTCTGGCGGGGGTGGTCTACGTCAATGCCATCCAGAAGGGCGCCCCGGCGATCTTTGGCACCTGGCCTTTCGTCAGTGACCTGCGGACCGGCGCCATGTCGGGCGGCAGCGCCGAACAGGCGCTGTTGTCGGCGGGCTGCGCGCAGATGCACCGGTTCTACAATCTGCCGGGCGGCGCGGCTTCCGGCATTTCCGATTCGAAGCTGCCGGACATGCAGGCGGGCTGGGAACAGATGATCACCAACGTGCTGGCCGGGCTTTCGGGCCTGAACATGTGCTACGAATCGGTGGGGATGCATGCCTCGCTTCTGGGGTTCTGCCTGGAAAGCCTGGTGATGGGCGATGACATCCTGGGTCAGGTCATGCGCTGCGTGCGCGGGATCGAGGTCGATGACGAATCGACCAGCATCGAGGCGATGGCAGAGGTGTGCTTTGGCCCGGGGCATTATCTGGGATCGTCGCAGACGCTGGCGCGGATGCAGACGGAATATGTCTATCCGGTCGTCGGAAACCGGATGAGCCCCAAGGAATGGAACGAGGCCGGGAAGCCCCTGTTGCTGGACCGGGCGATTGCCCGCAAGAACGCGATACTGGACAAGGCTGGCTGCCAGATCGATGCTGGGGTCGACGGAGCGGTGCGCGCCGCCTTCAATATCCATTTCAGGGGGTAGGCCAATGACGATCTCGAAACATATGGGCGACTTCTACATCGACGGCCAGTGGGTGAAGCCATCTGCCGGGGCCACGTCGATGGGGGTGGAGAACCCGGCCACCGAGGAAATCGTGGCGCAGGTGGCGCTGGGCAGCGAGGAGGACGCGGACCGCGCGATCCTTGCGGCGCGCGCGGCCTTCGATGGCTTTACCAATACGCCGGCGGTCGAGCGGATCGCGCTTTTGAAGCGCATCCATGACATCTACCTGAGCCGCGCCGAGGAATTTGCCGAAGCCATCAGCACCGAAATGGGTGCGCCGCTGGGCTTTGCCCGTTCCGCGCAGGTCTGGGCGGGGGACGTGCACATCGGCGCGACGATCAAGGCGGGCGAAGAATTCGAATGGGAACACCAGCGCGGCCAGACGCGGGTGGTTCACGAAGGGATCGGGGTTGCGGGGCTGATCACGCCCTGGAACTGGCCGATGAACCAGATCGCCTGCAAGGTGGCCCCGGCCATCGTCGCGGGTTGCACCATGGTGCTGAAGCCTTCGGAAATCGCGCCGCTCTCGGGCACGCTGTTCGCCGAGGTGATGGAGGCTGCCGGCACGCCGAAGGGTGTCTTCAACCTGGTGAACGGCATGGGTCCGACGGTGGGGGCCCGGCTGTCTTCGCACCCGGAGGTTGACATGGTGTCCTTCACCGGTTCGACCCGGGCGGGGGTGCAGGTCGCCGCCAATGCCGCGCCGACGGTCAAGCGCGTGGCGCAGGAACTGGGCGGCAAGTCGGCCAATATCATCCTTGCCAGCGCCGACATGGAGGCGGCGGTTGCGGGCGGCGTCGAGGGGTGTTTCGGCAACACGGGGCAAAGCTGCGATGCGCCGACGCGGATGTTCGTGCCGCGCAAATGGCACCGCGACGCGCTGGAGGTGGCGAAGGCCAAAGCCGAAAGCATGGTCACCGGCGATCCGCGCGATCCGGCGACGAACCTTGGCCCGGTGATCAGCAAGATCCAGTTCGACAAGATCCAGGGGCTGATCCAGAAGGGCATCGACGAGGGTGCCACGCTGGTCACCGGGGGCACGGGCCGTCCTGCCGGGCTCAATCGCGGCTGGTATGTGCGCCCCACTGTCTTTGGCGAGGTAACGCAAGCCATGACCATTGCGCGCGAGGAAATCTTCGGCCCGGTGCTGTCGATCCTGCCCTATGACGATCTGGAAACCGCCATCGCCCAGGCCAACGACACGGTTTACGGCCTTGCCGCCTATGTCCAGGGCGCGCTGCCCGAAGCCCGCGCCGTGGCGCGGCGTCTGCGCGCCGGGCAGGTCAGCCTGAACTACCCCGACTGGGACATCTTCGCGCCCTTCGGCGGTTACAAGCAATCCGGCAACGGCCGCGAATATGCCGACTGGGGCATCCGCGATTTCTGCGAGGTGAAGGGCATCATCGGCTACGGCGCCTGAAACGCGGTCCCTTGCGCCCCTGTTGCATCTGGCGGCCAGGTGCCGCCAGTCGGTCCGGGCATCCGCGACAGGGTAATATCGCGCCGGGGCGGTGCGATTGCGACCATTTCTGTCGCGGACAGGCCCCCACATCTATGCCGGATGGGCCAAACACTTACTGGCCCGAAACACGAGGGTGCGCGTCCATTCTGGCGGGGTGGGCGGGCGCGAAAGGGATCTTGGCGGACAGATGAGCTATCTACTGGGGATCGACACCGGCGGCACCTACACCGATGCCGCCGTTCTGGATGAAGAGGCGAGCCGGGTCATCGCATCGGCCAAATCTCTGACGACGCGGCCGGATCTGGCGCCGGGCATTGCCGGGGCCATCGACGCCGCCGTGGCCGAAGCGGGGATCAGGGCTTCCGAGGTGGCGCTGGTGTCGCTGTCGACGACACTGGCCACCAATGCGCTGGTCGAAGGGCAGGGCGGCCGCGTGGCGCTGGTGTTCATCGGCTTTGACGAGGCCGAGCAGCATCGTTCCGGCCTGTCGGATGCCCTGAAGGGTGATCCGGTCATCGCACTGGCGGGCGGGCACAACCATGCGGGCAACGAACGGCTGCCGCTTGATCTTGCGGCGCTTGAAACAGCGGTGCGCGACCTTGGCGAGGGCATCTCGGGCTATGCGGTCTGTGCAAGCTTCGGCACGCGCAACCCCTCGCATGAAGTGGCGGCGCGCGATCTGATCCGGCGCCTGACGGGCCGCCCCGTGACCTGTTCGCATGAACTGTCCGCCGCGCTCAACGGGCCGAAGCGGGCGCTGACGGCGGTGCTGAACGCGCGGCTGATCGGCATGATCGACCGCCTGATTTCCGCCTGCGAATCGCATATGGCGGTGCTGGGCATCGACGCGCCCCTGATGGTGGTGCGCGGCGACGGGGCGCTTGTTTCGGCGCGCCTCGCACGCGAACGCCCGATCGAGACGATCCTTTCCGGCCCCGCCGCCTCGATCGCGGGGGCAAGCTGGCTCACGGGGGAACAGGATGCGCTGGTCAGCGACATCGGCGGCACCACGACCGATGTCTGCCTGCTGCGCGCCGGCAAGCCCGCCATCGACCCGATGGGGGCGCAGGTCGGCAAGTATCGCACCATGGTTGAAGCCGTGGCGATGCGCACCACCGGCCTTGGCGGCGACAGCGAGGTTCACCTTCTGGAAGGGCTGGACGGGGCGCTGTGGCTGGGTCCGCGGCGGCTGATCCCGGTGGCGCTGGCGGCGCGGCAATGGCCCGACCTTGTGCATCCGGCGCTGGACGCGAGCCTGAAGGCCGATGTGGTGAACGAACATGACGCGCGCTTCGCCATCCCGATGTGGGAGGGCGCCCTTCCGGCGGGCCTGAGCGACCGCGAAGCTGCGGTGGCGCAGCGGCTGGCGGACGGGCCGCTGAGGCTGGCCGACACCTTGCGCACCCGGCTCGACGTGGCATCGCTCACGCGGCTGGTGGCGCGCGGGGTGGTGATGCTGGCGGGCGTCACGCCGTCAGACGCCAGCCATGTGCTGGGCCGGCTTGACGCCTGGGACGGCACGGCGTCGGTCAAGGCGCTGACGCTGCTCGCGCGCAAGCGCAACGGGCGCGGCGAACGCATTGCGGCGGTGCCGGAAACTCTGGCCCAGGCGATCATCGACCAATTGACCCGCCAGACCGCCGACTGCCTGCTGGAAGCGGCCTTTGCCGATGATGATCACAATTGGCAGGATACGCCCGAGACACTTGCGCGCCATCCGCTGATGCGGGCGGCGATGGCGGGGCATCGCGGGACGGTGCGATTGCAGGCCAGCCTTGGCGTGCCGGTGATCGGCCTTGGCGCCTCGGCCAGCAGCTATTACGGCGCCGTGGGCGATCTTGTCGGGGCGCGCATGATCCTGCCACGGCACGCGGGTGTGGCCAATGCCATCGGTGCGGTGGTGGGGCAGGTTGCCATGCACGCCAGCGGCCTTGTCACCGCAGGCGGCCCGGGCGTCTTTGTCGCCTTGCTGTCCGACGGGCCCGCGCGGTTTTCCGAACGCGATGACGCTCTCGCCGCCCTTGTCGCCGAACTGACCCGGCAGGCCCGCGCACAAGCCCTTGCCTCGGGGGTGGAGGAGCCGCGGATCACGGTCCAGCGCGAAATCTCGGCGGCCGAGGTCGAGGGCCAGGCGATGTTCATCGAGGCAGCCGTGCGGGTGACGGCGCAAGGCCGGCCCCGGATCGCCGTCGGCTGATGTTCGGCGGGGTCTGGCAAACCCGACCCGGGCGCAACTTGTGATTCGACCATCGCTCTGAAAGGATGGTGGCGCAGCCCCGAGGTATTCCCATGCGCCAATTTCTTGCCGGTCTTTCCCTTGCCCTGCTCACCGCGACCGGCATTCTGGCGCAGGAACCGCAGATCGTTCCGGAACGCCATATCTCTCTGATGCGCGACACCGATCTGGCGGGCGGGGATATCCAGTCGATCTTCGACACCAGCATCGAGGCCTGCGAAAACGCCTGCCTGGCGAACAAGGACTGCCGGGCCATCACCTTCAACAGCCGCAAGAACGCCTGCTTCATCAAGTCGGCGGTGGGCGACAGTTCGACCTATGAAGGCGCCGTCAGCGGTTTCGTCCATGCAGTCGATGCCGCTGTTCTGGAAGGCGTCAAGGACCGGCGGGCCGAGCTTTCGTTCCTGCAGAGCTACGATCTGGACGCGGCGCTGATGCTTGCCCGCTCGATCGGGCGGGATCATGTCGCCGATGGCTGGACGGTTCAGGAACTGGTGGATTCGGCAGCCGAGGCGCGGGCCAACAAGGATCCGCAAGGCGCGCTTGGTTCCATGGGGGCCGCGGTTTCGCTGTCGGATCAGGCGGATCTTTGGGTCGAATATGCGCAGATCCTGCTGGAGATTCCGGCCACGGATGACAACCAGCGCCAGACCAACATGCAGCGCGCGGTGTCTTCCGCGATCAACGGCTATCTGCGGACCAAGTCGCGCCCGCTTCGCGCCACCGCGCTGGCCACCATGGCGCAGGGTCTTGAAGGCACCGGGCGCGGGGCCGAGATGATCCCGGCCCTGAAGCTGGCGCAGGATCTTTCGCCCCGTGACGATACCGCCACGGCGCTGGAGGATGCGATCGGCAAATATGGCTTCCGCGTTCAGGAATCCCGGGTCGAAGCCGATGGCCCCCGCCCCCGCATCTGCGCCGTCTTCAACCAGCCGCTGAAGCCCGCCGGCACCGATTACGCCACCTATGTCCAGCTGCCGGAACCGAACCTGACCGTGGATGTCAGCGGCAGCGATCTTTGCGTCACCGGCCTCCAGCACGGCAAGCGCTACACGATCATGCTTCGGGAAGGTCTGCCCTCGGCCAGCGGCGAGGAACTGGTCAAGCCGACCGAGGTCACGCAATACGTCCGCGATCGGGCGCCCGCCGCGCGTTTTCCGGGCCGCGCCTATATCCTGCCCCGCGCGACCGAGGCGGGGATTCCGGTCGAAACCGTCAATACCCAGAAGCTTGATCTGGTGTTGCAGCGC
Source organism: Paracoccaceae bacterium (assembly GCA_020622085.1). Lineage (GTDB taxonomy): Bacteria > Pseudomonadota > Alphaproteobacteria > Rhodobacterales > Rhodobacteraceae > QY30. The sequence continues at coordinate 117,108 of JAHRYM010000001.1, forward strand.
GTCTCGGACCGGAACCTGATCCGGGCGATCCAGAACGATTATTTCGGCCGCCCGCTCGACTACTATTCGAACGAGGATTTCACCGGTCAGATGGCCCAGGAGGTCTGGCGCGGCACCGCCGAAGTGGCGATGGAGGTCAACCGCGACATGACCACCCGCCTGCCGCTGGATGGCGTGATGAAAGACCTTGGCCCGGGGATCTACACGTTGCAAGCCTCGGTGCCGGGGGTCGATCCCTATGATAACCCGCCCGCCAGCCAGTGGTTCGTGATCTCGGACCTTGGGCTGACGACGCTGATGGGAAGCGACGGCCTGCATGTCTTCGTGCGCGGCCTGTCGGATGCCGAAGCCCGCGAAGGGGTGGTGGTAAAGCTGATATCGCGGGCGAATGCGGTGATCGCCACCGCCAGGACCGATGCTCAGGGCTATGCCCGCCTTGACGCTGGCCTGACCAGCGGCACCGGCGGCGGCGCCCCGGCGCTGGTCAGCGTCGAACAGGCCGAAGATTACGCCTTCCTGTCGCTGACCGAGGCCGAATTCGACCTGTCGGATCGCGGTGTTGCGGGGCGCGAAGCCGCGCCGCCCATCGACGTGTTCCTGTCGACCGACCGTGGCGCCTATCGCGCGGGCGAAACGGTGAACGCCACGATCCTGGCCCGCGATCCGCAGATGAAGGCCATCGACGGGCTGCCGCTGACTGTGCGCCTGACCCGGCCCGATGGCGTGGAATATTCCCGCGCGCTGACCCTGCCTGCCGGCGCGGGCGGCCATACGGCGGCGCTGCCCATCGCGGGCAATGCGCCGCGCGGAACCTGGCGGCTGGATGTCTTCGTCGATGAAAAGCAGGGCGCGCTTGCCTCGCAAGGCTTCCTGGTCGAGGATTTCCTGCCCGAACGGATCGACTTCACGCTGGCGCTTCCCGACGCAGCCCTGCAACTGGGGGCGGAAACCACGCTGGATGTCGCCGCGAAATACCTTTTCGGCGCGCCGGGCGCCGGGTTGGCCGCAGAAGGCGAACTGCGCCTTTCCGCCGCGACCGGCATCGAGGCATTCCCGGGCTATGTCTTCGGCCGCCACGACGCGCCCTTCGTGCCCTCGGTCACTGCGCTGGAAGATCTGGACGTGACCGATGCCGAAGGCAACCTTTCCGCCACGATCAGCCTGCCCGCGCCGGAAGGCGTGGCCCAGCCCCTGGACGCGCGCTTGACCCTGCGCCTGACCGAAGGCTCGGGCCGGCCGGTGGAACGGCAGGTCACGCGCCGCGTCATGCCCGACCAGCCGGTGATCGGGATCAAACCGCAGTTCAAGGATGGCGTCGCGCCCCAGGGCGCCGAGGCGGCCTTCGACCTGATCGCCGTCGGTCCCGATGAAAAAACCGTCGATCTGGCCGCGCACTGGACGATCAACCGGTTGGAGACGAACTACCAATGGTATTCCGTCTACGGCAACTGGAACTGGGAAGTGACGACCAGCCGCGTCCGCGTGGCGGAAGGCGACGTGGCCCTGGCGGCTTCGGGCCGGCTTACGGTGAAGGCCCCGGTTGACTGGGGTCAGTATGAAATCGTGGTGACCGGCGCCGATGGCCGCACCGCAAGCTCGATGACCTTCTATGCCGGCTGGTATGCGCCCGTCGACACTGCCGCCTCGCCCGACACGCTGGAGCTGTCGCTCGACAAGCCCGCCTACAAGCCCGGCGAAACGGCGACATTGCGGATCGTGCCCCGCGCCGATGGCGTGGCGCTGGTCACGGTCATGTCGAACCACCTGATCGCCATGAAGGCGGTTCCGGTCATCGCAGGGGAAAATACCATCGACCTCGACGTGACCGACGAATGGGGCGCCGGGGCCTATGTCACCGCCTCGGTCATCCGCCCGGTGAATGATGCCAGCCGCACCCCCGTCCGGGCGCTGGGGCTGTCGTATGCCACGGTCGATCCCGGCACGCGGCGGCTTCAGACCTCGGTCGAGGTCGCGCCGGAAGCCGCCCCGCGCGGCCCGCTGCCGGTGGCGGTGAAGGTCGAGGGCGCGACGCCGGGCGACAGCGCCTTCGTCACCATTGCGGCGGTCGATCTGGGCATCCTGAACCTGACGGCCTTCAAATCCCCCGATCCCGAAGCGCATTACTTTGCCCAGCAGAAGCTTGGCATGGCGGTGCGTGACATCTATGGCCGCCTGATCGACAGCCAGAACGGCGCGGCTGGCATCGTCCGTTCGGGGGGCGACGCCAATGCCGGGCTGAAGATGCAGGCCCCCCCGCCGACCGAGGAGCTGGTCGCCTATTTCTCGGGCGCGGTTCCGGTGGGCACGGATGGTTACGCCCGCACCGAATTTACGCTGCCTTCGTTCAACGGCACGGTGCGGATCATGGCCGTGGCCTGGTCGAACGCCGCCGTGGGCCAATCCCAGGCCGACGTGCTGGTGCGCGATCCGGTGGTCGTCACCGCCTCGGTCCCGCGTTTCCTCGCGCCCGGCGATACCAGCCGCGTCCTGCTGGAGATCGTCCATGCGACCGGACCCGCGGGGCGCATGGGTCTTGATGTCACCTCGGACGGGCTCGGCCTTGGGGCCGCGCCTTCGGGCCTCGATCTGGCGGAAAAGGGCAAGGCTGTCGTCTCGGTCCCGATCACGGCGGGTGAGGCAGAGGGGATCGACACCATCCGCATCGCGCTGACCACGCCGGACGGCAAGCAACTGACCAAATCGCTGGTCATCCCGGTGCAGGCCAACGACCCCGAGGTGATGAAGCGCAGCCGCTTCGATCTGGCGGCGGCGGGCAACTTCACGCTGGATCAGGACGTCTTCGCGGACTACCGCGCCGGCACGGGCCGCGCCACGCTGGCCATCGGTCCCCTGGCGCGTTTCGATGCGCCGGGGCTTCTGGCCTCGCTTGACCGCTATCCCTATGGCTGCACGGAACAGCTGACGTCGAAGGCGCTGCCGCTTCTGTATTTCGATCAGGTGGCCAAGGCGTTGGGCGTTGCGGGCGATGCCGATCTGGGCAAGCGCATCGACCAGACGATCACCGAGATCCTGCTGAACCAGTCTTCGAACGGCGCTTTCGGGCTATGGTATGCGGAATCGGGCGATCTGTGGCTGGATGCCTATGTCACTGATTTCCTCAGTCGCGCCCGGGCCATGGGCCATGCGGTGCCTGAAACCGCTTTCCGCAATGCGATGGACAATCTGCGCAACCAGGTGAACTACGCCCCCGATTTTGACAAGGACGGTGGCCCTATCGCCTATGCACTGATGGTGCTGGCGCGCGAAGGCGCGGCGGCGGTGGGCGATCTGCGCTACTACGCCGATGTGAAGGCTGCGGCCTTCGACACGCCGATGGCGGCGGCGCAACTGGCGGCGGCGCTGGCAAGCTACGGCGACCAGACCCGCGCCGATGCGATGTTTGCCCGCGCGGCGAAGCTGATGGCGGAACAGCAGGGCAAGCCCGAAAAGCAGCTGTGGCGCGCCGACTACGGCACCACCCTGCGCGATGGCGCGGCGCTTCTGGCATTGGCGTCCGAAGCCGGGTCCAAGGCGGTGCCGGTCGATACACTGGGCGAAGCGGTCGCTTCCGCCATGTCGGGCCGCACGCTTTCGACGCAGGAAGCGACATGGGCGCTTCTGGCCACCAATGCGCTGATCGACCGCACGGCGACGCAGGGCTTTACCATGAATGGCACGGCCTTTGACGGCCCGCTGGTCAAGGTGCTGACCGATGGCGGGGCCGGCCCTACGGAGATCGGCAATGGCTCGGGCAAAGCATCCGACCTCACGCTGACCACCTATGGCGTGCCTGCGGTGCCCGGACCTGCATCGGGCAATGGCTATGCCATTTCCCGAAGCTGGTTCACGCTGGAGGGTGAAGAGGTCGATCCGGCAAGCGTCAAGCAGGGATCGCGGCTGGTCACCGTGGTCGAAGTCACACCCTTGCAGAACGGCGAGGCGCGGCTGATCGTCAACGATCCGCTTCCCGCCGGGTTCGAGATCGACAACCCGAACCTGATCCGGGCAGGCGATCTGGCGGGGCTCGACTGGCTCGACACGGTCGAGGACACGCGGCGCACCGAATTCCGGCAGGACCGCTTCATCGCGGCGGTGGACTGGACCAGCCGCGATCCCTTCCGGCTGGCCTATATCGTCCGCGCGGTGTCGCCCGGCAGCTTCCACCTGCCCGCCGCCAGCGTCGAGGACATGTATCGCCCCGATTACCGCGCCCACAGCGATGCAGGCCGGGTGGTGGTGACGGAGTAACCGATGCGCGCCCTGTGGCCCTTCCTGCTGGCGGGCGCGCTTCTGGTCAGTGGCGGACTGCGCGACGCCGCCGACCAGTGGATCGACCGAACCGATCTGCCGGTTCTGCTGCGCCCCACCTCGGTTGAAGTCCGGGCCCGCGATGGCAGCCTGCTTCGGGCCTTCACCGTCGCCGATGGTCACTGGCGGATGGAACCGGGGCCGGTCGATCCGCTGTTTCTGGCGATGCTGGTCGCCTACGAGGACAAGCGGTTTTACAGCCACCCCGGCATCGACCCTGTCGCACTGGCCCGTGCCGTGGCACAGGCGGTCTGGAACCGGCGGGTCATCTCGGGCGGATCGACCCTGACGATGCAGGTCGCGCGCCTGCTGGAGGACAGCGGCACCGGCAAGATGGCGGGCAAGCTGCGCCAGATGCGGGTCGCGCTGGCGCTGGAACGGCGGCTGAGCAAGGCGCAGATCCTTGACCTGTATCTGCGCATCGCGCCCTACGGCGGCAACCTGGAAGGGCTTCGTGCCGCAAGCCTCGCCTATCTTGGGAAAGACCCGCGCCGCCTGACCCCGGCGCAGGCGGCGCTGCTGGTGGCCTTGCCGCAATCGCCCGAAAGCCGCAGGCCCGATCGGGCGCCGGATCGGGCCGCGGAAGCCCGCACAAGGGTGCTTGGCCGCATGACCGGGGCCGGTGTGCTTGCCGCCGATCAGGCCGTCGCCGCGCTTTCTGAGCCGGTTCCAACGACCCGCAAAGCCTTCCCCGCGCTGGCGCCTCATCTGGCTGCCCGGCTTGCCGCCGAACACCCGGGCGCGGGTGTCATCGACACGACCATCGACGCCGGTCTGCAACTTCGGCTTGAACATCTGGCGGCGCTTTCGGTGCGGTCGAAAGGCGACCGGCTGTCGCTGGCCATCGTCGTCGCCGACCACCGGACCGGAGAGATCCTGGCCAGCGTCGGCTCCCCCGACTGGACCAGCGACCGCAGGGCGGGCTTTGTCGACATGACCCGCGCGCTCCGCTCGCCGGGATCGACGCTGAAGCCCTTTGTCTATGCCCTGTCCTTTGACGAGGGCCTTGCCCACCCCGAAACCCTGATCGAGGATCGGCCGATCGCCTTTGGCCCCTACAAGCCGCAGAATTTCGACAAGACCTTCCGCGGCACGGTCTCGGTCCGCCAAGCGCTGCAGATGTCGCTGAACATCCCCGTCGTCAGCCTGACCGATGCGCTGGGGGCGGAACGGCTGCTGTCGACGCTGGAACGCAGCGGCGCGAAGGTGGAACTTCCGGGCGGGCAGGCCGGTCTGGCGGTGGCGCTGGGCGGCCTGGGGATCAGCCTTGAGCATCTGGTCGGCGCCTATGCGGCCCTTGCGCGCCTGGGGCGGCCGGTCCAGCTGTCGGCCACCGCGCCCAAGGCGGAAGGCGAGGCCAGGATCCTGTCGCCCGAGGCGGCGTGGATGGTCACCGACATCCTCGCCGGTCTGCCGCCGCCGCCCGGTGCCGCCGCGCATCGGCTGGCCTACAAGACCGGCACCTCCTACGGGCACCGCGATGCCTGGGCGCTGGGCTATGACGGCGCGCATGTCGCGGGCGTCTGGATGGGGCGGCCCGATGGCAGTCCGGTCCCCGGTGCCTTCGGCGGCGATCTGGCCGCGCCGGTGCTGTTCCAGGTCTTCGGGCGGATCGGTCCCACCTTCGCGCAGCTTCCGCCGCCGCCACCCGCGACGCTGATCCTGCCGAACGCCCGCCTGCCGAAGCCGCTTCAGCACTTCCGCCCACGCGGCGCCGTCTTTGCCGAAGCCCCCGCCGATGCGCCGAAAGTCAGCTTCCCGCCCGACGGCGCGGAAGTGGCGCTGCTGTCCGGCGCGCTGACGGTCAAGGTGGCAGAGGGCCATCCGCCCTTCACCTGGCTTGCCAATGGCCGCCCCGCCGCCATCGGCAGGGGCGAACGCGAAACCGATCTGGCGCTTGCGCCGGGGTTCGTTACCCTTTCGGTGATCGACGCCGAAGGCCGGTCATCCAGTGTTTCGGTCCGGCTGCATTAGTCGGGGAAACTTCAGGCCGAGGGCCAGGCGGTGGCGACCACATGCGCCAGCGTTGCAATCAGGTCGCTTCGCGTCACCAGACCCACAAGCTTGCGGTTCTCGACCACCGGCACCGCCTGTTGATGGCCATCCGACAAAAGCGGCAGCAGCACCGCAAGCGGCGTGTCCAGGTTCACCGATTGGGCCTGCGTGGCGATGGTGCGGGCGGTGTCGGCGACGCCTTCGCGCAGCGATTCAAGCAGGTCGTGTTCATTGACCAGCCCAAGGTAGTTGTTCAGCGCATCCACCACCGGCAGGGTCTTGAAGCGGTGGATATGAAAGAGCGCGCTGATCCGCTCGGCGCTGTCTTCGGGCTGCAATGTCACCACGTCGCGCGACATGAGGTCTGCCGCCGTGGTCGCGCCGATATGCTGGGCTGCGGCTTCAGCCTCGGCTGCCGCAAGGACGCGCGCAAGGTCTTCGGTGCCGATGTTCGCGGCCAGGTTCATCCGGGCCAGCAGCGCGCCCAGATCATCGGGCGTCAGCCCCAGCCGGCGTTCGGGCGCCATGTCGCGGGTGCCGTGGATGCTGGCATCGGGGGATTGTCGGAACGGGTAGCGCCGGCCTGTGGGGCGGGTGTAGAGAACCCCGCTCAGCACCAGCAGCGCGCTGTCCAGGGCCACGGGGACAATCGCCCAGGAAAAGTCGGGCGTGCCGGATTGTGCCGCCAGCACGACGCTCAGGGCCACGGCGCCGCCGGGCGGGTGCATCGCGCGCAGGACCATCATCGCCAGCGCCGATCCCGCCACGGCCAGCGGCAGGGCCAGCCAGACGTAGGGAACCAGATCGACGACAAGGATCGCCACCACCGCCGAGGCGAAGTTGCCCATCACCACCGACCAGGGCTGCGCCAGCGGGCTGTTCGGGACGGCAAAGATCAGGAAGGCGCTGGCGCCCAGTGGCGCCACCAGAAGGCCGCTCAGCGGCGCATTGCCCCTGAGCCCGGCGGCGAGCGCGGCCGTGATCATCAGGCCGATGCCGACCCCGATCGCCGCGCGCAGGATTTCCCGCAGGGACGGGCGCGCAACGGCCGGGCCGAGGGCACGAAGGACGCGGGCGGTTCTGGTCATCGCCGCGCCAGCATCGCCAGCCGGATCAAGGCCCGCTCCATCACCGCCATTGTGGGCGCGCGCGAAGAGGAACGCAGCGTCAGGTCGGTATCCGTCAGGATGGTCAGCGCCTGTTCAAGCCGGTGCATCCCCCAGCTTTCCGCCTGCCGCACCATCCGGTCGCGGTTCTTGAAGTTCACTGGCGGGCGCAGGCTGCCGATGCCCGATGCCGGCCCGCCCGGATGGGATGCGGCGGCATGCAGGCTGCGGAAATGTCGCGTCGTGCCGATACAGATGGTCACGGGATTGATCCCCTGCCCCTCGATGCGGCGCAGAAAGGGGCCAAGTTCCTGCATCCGCGCCTCGGCGACGATATGTACCACATCGTCCACGTCGGCCTCGATGGTGACAGGTGCGCAGGCATCGACATCCTCGGGGGCAAGCGGGGCCGGATCGCCGTGCTTGTAAAGCGCGATCTTTTCCAGCGTCTGGCGGAAATCGCCGGGATCGAGTTCCCGCGCCAGCGCCATGAGGTCGGTCATCGCCTCGCGGCCGATGTCGCGCAGACCGGCCGTTCGAAGCGCCGCCTCGACTTCATCGTGGCCGGGGGGGTCATCATAGATGCCGGCGGCATAGGCGTTGGGGTGATCTTCGAACAGCTTCCTGAGCGCCGATTTGGCGGTCAGCGACCCCGCTGTGACGATGATCGCCGCATCGCCCGGCTTCCATTCCTCAAGCGCGGCGCGGACGGCGGGCGCGGAGGTGTCGGTCGCGTCTTCCAGAAACACCACCCGTGCACCCGGAAAGAACCCTTGCGCCTTGATCGCGTCCGTCAGCGCGGCCGGATCCTTGCGCAGGTCCGATGCCGGCATCCGCGCCAGCCGCATCTCGGCTTCGCCGGCAGGGCCGACCAGCGCGGCGATCACCTCTTGCCGCCGCAGCGCCACCCGCATGGCATCACTGCCATAGATCAGAAGTCCGGTCCGGTCCGCTTCGGGCTTGGCGAAATAGCGGACGGCGGCTGCCCCCGCAAGCTTCATGTGCCACCCCACTCCCCCGAACTGGCGATCAGCCGGGTCACGATCTGGTCCGCCAGAAGCCGCATCAGCCGCAACCCGGCGTCGGTTTCCGAGGCATTGGTGGCCACCGGCGTGCCCGACGCGGAATAGGAGGTAAAGGTGGTCACGTCGCCTTCGGTCAGAACCCGGTCCGACTGCAGGTCACGCAGGGTATAATGCACCCGGCCATTCAGGTTGTAGCGCGTGATCGCGTTCGTCGGCGTGATCGTGCGGTTTTCCGACTGCACGTCGATGCGGTAGCTCAGCCCATAGGCCGGGCTATCCGCGCGACCCAGCCGTTCTTCCAGACGCTCGACCAGATCGAAGGCCCGCCGATCGGCAGGGGCGTCGATTTCAACCCGGTCCAGCAATCCGGCGGCGGGGCTGCCCGGCCCGTAGGCGGGCGTGAAGCCACAGGCCGACAGGGCCAAGGCCCCCAGCAGCCCGCCAAGAACCTTGCGGCGGTCAGACAACCACATTGATGATGCGCCCCGGAACGACAATCAGCTTCCTGACCGGCTGACCGGCAAGGAACTTGACGACATCTTCGTTCGCCAGCGCGATCTTTTCAATCTCGGACACCGCCATGTCCTTCGGAACGCTGATTTCCGCCCGGCGCTTGCCGTTGATCTGGATGGGCAGCGTCACGTTCGTATCGACCAGCATCGCCGGATCGGCCTTGGGCCAGGGCGCCTGCGTGACAAGGCCCGCCCCGCCCAGATGCGCCCAGATGTCTTCGGCCAGATGCGGCGTCATCGGCGACATGAGCTGCGCCAGAACCAGCGCCGCCTGTTTCTGCACCGGCTGGCTGGCATCGGATTTCTGGATCGCGTTCGCCAGTTCGTAAAGCTTTGCAATGGCGCGGTTGAAGGCAAAGCCGTCGATGGTCTGCGTCACGTCATGGATCGCGCGGTGCATCGCCCGCAGCAGGTCGTCATCCCCCGAACCGGCCCGGTCGGCGGGCAGGGTGGCGATGCGGTCGGCCAGGTTCCAGACCCGCGTCAGGTGCTTGCAGGCCGCTTCCGCACCCGCCGCCGTCCATTCCACGTCACGTTCGGGCGGGCTGTCCGACAGGATGAACCAGCGCGCGGTATCGGCGCCGAAGGCCCCGATGATGTTCACCGGGTCGACGACGTTCTTCTTCGACTTCGACATCTTGGCCGAGGGGATGATGTCAACCGCCGTGCCGTCGGCCAGTTTGCCGTCGGTCACATCCTCGGGCAGGTGGTAGACCGGGCGGCCCGCCGCGTCGCGGGTCAGGTAGATTTCATGCGTGACCATGCCCTGCGTGAACAGGGCATTGAACGGCTCGATCGCCTTTTGCGGCAGGTGGCCGGTCCTGGCCATCGCGCGGGCGAAGAAGCGTGAATAAAGCAGGTGCAGGATCGCGTGTTCGATGCCGCCTATATACTGATCGACGTTCATCCAGTAATCGGCATCCTCGGCCACGGTCGGGGTATCGGCGCGGGGCGCGGTGAAGCGCGCGTAATACCAGGAACTGTCCACGAAAGTGTCCATAGTGTCGGTTTCCCGCCGCGCCGCCTGGCCGCATTTCGGGCAGGGCACGTTTCGCCAGGTGGAATGACGGTCCAGCGGGTTGCCCGGCTGGTCGAAGGACACGTCATCGGGCAGGCGGACGGGCAGGTTTTCCTTGCGCTCGGGCACCACGCCGCAGGTGGCGCAATGGACGACCGGGATCGGGCAACCCCAGTAACGCTGGCGGGAAATCCCCCAGTCGCGCAGGCGGTAATTGGTGACGCCCTTGCCGATCCCGCGCGATTCGCATTCCGCAATGGCGGCCGTGACAGCCTCATCGCCGGTCTGGGTGACATTGCCAGTCAGGCCGCGGACGTAAGTCACGCGTTCGGATTTCATCGGCACGAAGGCCTCGGCCAACGGCGCGTCCTCGGTCCCCTCGGGGATGAAGACCGGCGGGATCGCGAGATGGTATTTCGATGCAAATTCAAAGTCGCGCTGGTCATGCGCCGGGCAGCCGAAGATCGCGCCGGTGCCATAATCCATCAGGATGAAGTTGGCGACATAGACCGGCAGTTCCCACGCCGGATCAAAGGGATGGCGGACGCGGATGCCGGTGTCCATGCCGCGCTTTTCGGCCTTTTCCAGCGCCTCTTCGCTGGTGCCGGTGCGGCGGCATTCGGCCACGAATTCGGCAAGCTTCGGGTTCGATTTCTCCAGCTCTTTCGCCAACGGGTGATCGGGGCTGATCGCGGCAAAGCTTGCGCCCATCAGCGTGTCGGGGCGGGTGGTATAGACCTCGAGCCGCTCAAACCCGTCCGGCGCGCCGACGGTCTGGAATGCAAATTGCAATCCGCGCGACTGGCCGATCCAGTTCGCCTGCATCAGCCGGACCTTTTCCGGCCAGTCCTTCAGCCCGTCAAGCGCCGACAGCAATTCCCCGGCGTAGTCCGAGATGCGGAAGAACCACTGCGTCAGTTCCCGCCGTTCGACCAGCGCGCCCGACCGCCAGCCCTTGCCGTCGATCACCTGTTCGTTGGCCAGAACCGTCATGTCGACCGGATCCCAGTTCACCACCGCGTTCTTGCGGTAGACCAGCCCCGCTTCCATCATGTCGATGAACATCGACTGCTGCTGGCCGTAATATTCCGGGTCGCAGGTGGCAAACTCGCGGCTCCAGTCGATGCTCAAACCCAGCGGCTTCATCTGGGCGCGCATGTCGGCGATGTTGCCGTAGGTCCAGTCCTTCGGATGGCCGCCGCGTTCCATCGCGGCGTTTTCGGCGGGCATCCCGAAGGCGTCCCAGCCCATCGGATGCAACACACTGAACCCGCAAGACGATTTGTAGCGCGCCACCACATCGCCCATCGTGTAGTTGCGCACATGGCCCATGTGGATCCGCCCCGAAGGGTAGGGAAACATCTCAAGCACGTAATATTTCGGCTTGGCCGGGTCGCGGGTGGCGCGGAAGGCTCCGGCCTTGTCCCAGGCTTCTTGCCATTTCGGTTCGCTGTGGGCGGGATCGTAGCGCGACATGCGGGGCATCCGGTCTTGGAAAGGGTCCGGGCCGGGATATACCGCAGGGGCCTTGCGGGCAAGGCTTCAGCCGTAGGCGCGGGCGCCAAAGATCGCGCTGCCGACGCGGACATGGGTGGCGCCGGCGGCGATGGCGGCTTCGAAATCGCCGCTCATCCCCATCGACAGGCCGGAAAGACCGTTGCGGGCGGTCATTTCGGCCAGCGCCCGGAAATGCGGCGTGCTGTCTTCGCCTTCGGGCGGGATGCACATCAATCCAGCAATGGGCAGGTCCAGATCGCGGCAGCGGGCGATGAAGGCATCGGCGTCGCCGGGCAGGATGCCGGCCTTCTGCGGTTCGGCCCCGGTATTGACCTGCACGAACATTTCTGGCGCGCGGCCCCGGTCCTGCGCCAGCCGCGCCAGCTTTTCGGCCAGCGACGGGCGATCAACGGTATGGATGGCGTCGAACAGGTCCATCGCCAGCTTGGCCTTGTTGGTCTGCAAGGGCCCGATCATGTGGACCGACAGCGGCCCGAAGCGTTCGCGGAACGCGGGCCATTTGCCCTGCGCTTCCTGCACGTAGTTTTCGCCAAAGACCCTGTGGCCCGCCTTCAGCACCGCCATGACCCGATCCAGCGGCTGCAGCTTGGATACGGCGATCAGCGTCACGGAACCGGCGGCGCGGTTGGCCGCAGATTCGGCGGTGCGGATGCGGGCAAGGATGTCGTCAAGCGGCATGGGCGAATGTCCTGTCATCTGGCCGAAGCTGCCCGATCGGGCACCAAAAGAAAAGAGCGGGCCAAGGCCCGCTCTTTCCCGTAACCTTGATCCGGAAGGATCAGAAGTTGAAGCGAACGCCGAGGTCGGCGTAGGTTTCTTCGGCGTAGTCACGCTGGATCGAGCCGGTCAGCTTGGCGCCGCCCAGATCGTAGTCAGCGCCGATGCCGAACGAAGTGTCGGTCAGGTTGCCAGTCGCGTCGTTGTTGGCGACATAGGCTTTGAGCGTGGTCGCACCCATGGTGTAGTTGCCATAGAGAACGGCGGTCGAACCCAGAGCGGCGGTGCCTTCGTCGATGTAGTTCAGGCCGACGGTCAGTTCCGGCATGACCTTGTAGGCGCCGCCGATGAACCAGATGTCGTTGTTGGCGATGCCAGCACCGTCCTGCACCGCAGCGGCCGACACGGTGAAGAGGTCGGTCGAGTAGGCCAGGGCGAGGCCCATTTCTTCCTGAACGCCGGTCGACGTATACTGGTCCGGGGTCACGAACGACGCCTGGGCCGAGAAGCCGTTGATCGAGTAGGACGCATAGACGCCCATGCGGTCAGCGCCGCCGAAGTCGTCATAGCCGAAGTAGCTGGAACGCGAGTCGCCGTTCGAGGTGTCGCGCAGACCCATTTCCGAGTCGTAAACCAGCGCGGCCGAGTCGAAGGCGGTGTTGGTGTTGCCGACTTCAACGCGCAGGCCTTCGTATTCGGTGAACAGCAGCGCGTTGCCGATCAGGGTGCCGTAGTTGTAGCCGTTCAGGTTGCTGCTGTCCTGAATGCGGATCCGGCCACCGAAGACCACGCCCGAATCGGTTTCGGTGGTGGCGTCGATGTTCAGGCGCAGGCGGGTGTGCACGGTGGTTTCGTTGATGCCAGCGGCTTTGCCCGAGTAGTGGACCAGACCGAAGCGGCCGTAACCACCGATCTTGACGCCGGTTTCAGCGGCAGCGACGGTCGCCATCGAAGCGAGCACGGTCGTCGCGATGAGAAGCTTTTTCATTTCGTTTTCCCTCGTTGTATCAAAGGTGCCCAACTCAGGGGAATCCGAATTGGGGATGGCCCTTTGTCAGGTGTCGGTGCCCGGTTTGCAATCGAAAGGGCGCCGCTTTCGGGAAGATCGGCCCCGATGGTGCAGTCTTGCCACAGTCGCTGTGGGCGGCGCGCCCCGGACGAGTCGCCACGGGATTTCGGTGCCGCGCGCGCAAATGCGGGCACGGGGGAAAAACCTTGTCGCATCCGGCCCCTTCGGCTAGAGACAGGAAAAATGAACTCGGGGGCAGGCGGCATGGCTATCCAACGCAAGATGCGGGTCGTGATTCTGGGTGGCCTTGTGGCCACGCTGGCCGCCTGTGGCGGGAATCGCGGCGCCAACCCGGATGGCACCAAGCGCGAAACGGTGATGACGCGCGAGGACCGGCAGTCGGGCCGCGGGCAGAAATCGTCGCTGTTCCAGCTTTTCAGTTCGCCCGACGCCAATACCACGGTGGGCGTGAACAAGTATCTGTGGAACGCCAGCCTCCAGGTGCTGGATTTCCTGCCGGTGCAGTCGGTCGATCCGTTCTCGGGGGTGATCGTCACCGGCTATGGCACGCCGCCGGGCGGGGGCCGCGCCTATCGCGCGACGGTCTATGTGCAGGATCCGGCGCTGGATGCGCGGTCGCTCAAGGTGGCGTTGCAGACCAGCGGCGGCGGCGCGGTGCCGGCCGAAACGGCGCGCGCGGTCGAAGACGCGATCCTGACCCGCGCCCGGCAGTTGCGGATCCAGGACGGCAAGCTCTGACACCCGGGTTCCCGCGCGCCCGCACCGTGGCGCCGGCGCCTTGCGGGCGGGCCTGTCCCTAAAGCAGATGCCCCGATTTCGCGGCCTTGGTGGCCAGATAGGCGCTGTTGTGGCGGCTTTGGCCGACCTTCAGCGCCACGCGTTCGGCCACGGTGATGCCGCAGCTTTCCAGCATCCGCACCTTGGCGGGGTTGTTCGTCAGCAGCCGCACCTGCGAAAACCCCAGCCGCCGCAGCAGACGCGCGCCGATGCGGAAATCGCGTTCGTCATCCTCGAACCCCAGCCGGTGGTTGGCCTCGACGGTGTCGAAGCCCTGGTCCTGCAAGGAATAGGCCCGCATCTTGTTGGCCAGCCCGATTCCGCGGCCTTCCTGGTTGAGGTAAAGCAGGATGCCCGCGCCTTCGTCGTTCATCCGCGTCAGCGCGGCATGAAGCTGCGGGCCGCAGTCGCATTTCAGGCTGCCCAGCACATCGCCGGTGAAACAGGCCGAATGCAGCCGCGCCAGCACCGGCTTGTCGCGCGGCGGGCTGCCGATCTCGATGGCGTAATGTTCCTCGCCGCCGTCGTCGGGGCGAAAGACATGCAGCCGCCCGGCCTCGGCCAGCGCCATCGGCACGCGGGCACTGGCCACGGGCGCCAGCACGGCACCTGCCGCAAGAAGCGGGCGCAGTTCATCCAGCGCCAGCGCCGTCAGCCCGGCAGGGGCGTCGCCCGCAAGCAACACCAGCACGGCAGCGGGCAGAAGATGGGCGCTTTTGGCAAGATCGACGGCGGCCCGGTGCAGATCGGCCGGGCCGTCGCGGAGGCTGCGGAAGGGGCCCTTCATCGGCATCGTCAGGTCATCGGCCGGATCGGCCACGGCATGGATCCAGCCAAGCGGCGCATCATCGGGCACCGCCAGCCGCGCCACGTCGCCGTCATAGGCGCGGGCCTTCAGCGTCTCGGCCCGGTGGCTTGTCACCACCAGCGTCAGCGTGCCGATGGCCCGAAGCCCCGCCAGCCGATCCGCCCCCAGCGTTTCCGCCGCACAGGCCAGCGCCGCGCCGGCGGGCGAGGACAGCACCACCGGAAGCCCCATGCGCAGGTCGGCACGGGCGCGGTTCAGCCGTTCGGCGGGGGTGGGGCCAAGGGTCATGCTGCGTCCTTCTTCCATCCCCGTCAGATAGAGGTTCCGGCATGGAATTGAAACATTTCCCCACGGGCCGACACGTCCGCGTGAGGGGATTGTCGCAAATCTTGCCGGCTTCGTGACGCGGGAACATCTGTCAGTCGACGAAACGGAGGACCATGATGGCCAACCTGAAGAAGATCCTGCTGGTGGACGATGACGACGACCTGCGCGAGGCGCTGGCCGAACAACTGGTCGCCACCGACGATTTCGACGTCTTCGAAGCCGGCACGGGCCACGAGGCCAGCGAGAAGGCCCGCGGCGCGATCTTCGACCTGGTGATCCTTGACGTGGGCCTGCCCGATACCGACGGGCGCGAGCTGTGCCGCAAGCTGAGGAAGAACGGGGTGAAATGCCCGATCCTGATGCTGACCGGGCAGGACAGCGATGCCGACACGATCCTGGGCCTTGATGCCGGGGCCAATGACTATGTGACCAAGCCCTTCAAGTTTCCGGTGCTTCTGGCGCGGATCCGGGCGCAACTGCGCACGCACGAACAATCGGAAGACGCCATCTTCCAGCTTGGGCCCTATACGTTCAAGCCGGCGATGAAGATGCTGATCGACGGCAAGGACAAGAAGATCCGGCTGACGGAAAAGGAAACCAATATCCTCAAGTTCCTTTACCGGGCATCGGAATGCGTGGTGCCGCGCGACGTGCTGCTGCACGAGGTCTGGGGCTACAATGCGGGGGTGACGACCCACACGCTCGAGACCCATATTTACCGTCTTCGCCAGAAAATCGAACCCGATCCGTCCAATGCCCGCCTTCTTGTGACCGAATCAGGCGGATACAAGCTGGTGGCATGAGGATCCTCCCCCATTCTCCTCCCCTCGCCGCCCCGGGGTCATGAGGCGGCATCCTCCCTGTTGGACTGGCCCGGGTCTTGTGCCCGGGCCCTTTTTTCGGACCCCGATCCGCAACAGGTGAAAAACCCCTGTGTATCCGGGAACCCGCAGGCCGGGACGGCGTTTCTGTGTCAGGCGGTTATCCTGACATCGCCTGCAGCGGTTCCTCCCCCGGATCCGATGCGGACTGTTCTCGCCCTGTTTCTGACTGGCCCGGGCTGCGGTCCGGGTCTTTCTTTTCGACTATTTCATCCGGATCATTCCAGCGGCGTTGCGCTGGCCGCGGGATATTTCGCCTCGGCCAGGAACGGATAGGCGAGGCTCACCATCTGCTGTTGTGCGGCACCTTCGGTGCGGATGAAATACCAGCGGTCGCCCTCGCGCAGGGCGAGCATCGACTGCCGGTTGCGGGTCTTCGTGTCGGCCTGCGTCACGGTGAATTCGGTAGGAATCACCGCCCAGGTCACAATCGTTCCGTCCGGCAGCTTCGAATCGGTGACCGCCCGATCCGAGAGACTGGCGCGAAGATCGCTGAAGCGCGATCCGCTCAGCATGCTTTCGGTCTGTTGGGCGAGCGTCTTTTCCAGCGCCGCCGCGTCCGTTCCCGACTGGGCAGCGAAAAGCTGGATGATCCGCGGCGGGATCGCGCCGACGATCCGCGTCGCATCGCCCTTTTCGATCGCCTCCAGATACGAGGTGACGGCCGCATCCAGCACCTTCGCCTCGGGGGCGGTCAGGTCGCGGGCATAGGCCGGAAGGGCCAGCGCAAGGAACGAGGCGGCAAGGGTGGAAAGGACAAGGCGGCGCATGTTCGGCGATTCCTGTTGCGTGACGGTATCTGCCCGCGATGTGGCATGTTGCAGGCGCGGCCTCAAGGAGCGGTGGCGCTGGCGCGTGGCACGATCCCCGGAAATCGGCGGCGCATTGCCGCCGCGATCACGCCCCGCTACAGTCACCCGTTGTTGCCGCCAGACCGGAGTCCGCCGATGCCCTTCACCCTTGCCACCTGGAACATCAACTCGGTCCGCCTGCGCGAAGGGTTGGTGGCGCGGCTGATGTCCGAGACGCTGCCCGACATCCTCTGCCTCCAGGAATGCAAGAGCCCCGTCGACAAGATCCCGCTCGAGCAGTTCCGCGCCCTTGGCTACAACCACATCGTCGCCCGTGGCCAAAAGGGCTACAACGGCGTTGCCATCCTGTCGAAACTGCCGATCGAAGATGCGGGTGACCGGGATTATGCGCGCCTGGGTCACGCCCGCCACGTCGCGGCGCGACTGGAAAGCGGCGTGGTGATCCACAACGTCTACGTCCCGGCGGGTGGCGACATCCCAGACCGCGCCCAGAACCCGAAGTTCGGCCAGAAGCTCGATTTCCTGACCGACATGCGCGACGCCTTCCACGCCGAACGGCCGGAGCGGTCAATCCTGGTGGGCGATCTGAACATCGCCCCGCGCGAGGATGACGTCTGGAACCACAAGGCGCTTCTGAAGATCGTGAGCCACACGCCCATCGAGGTCGAACACCTGGGCGCCACGCAGGATGCCGGAGGATGGGTGGACGTGACGCGCAAGGACATCCCCTCGGGGCCGCTCTATTCCTGGTGGTCCTACCGCGCGCCCGACTGGAACGCCGCCGACAAGGGCCGCCGGCTCGACCATGTCTGGGCCACGCCCGACATCGCCAATGCCGCGCATTCCAGCCGCATCCTGCGCGAGGTGCGCGGCTGGGATCAGCCTTCGGACCATGTTCCGGTCTTCGCCACCTTCGATCTGTGACAAGCTGCCGCCCCTTGGCATGCCAGCCCCGCCGGACCATATAGGGGCAAAGGAAATTCCGGGGACGAAAGCATGCTGGAAATGGGGAATGCAGCCAATGGTGCCGCAGCAGCGGATCTGATCCGCGACGTGACGGAAGCCACCTTCATGGCCGAGGTCATCGACCTCAGCCAGACCGTGCCGGTGATCGTCGATTTCTGGGCGCCCTGGTGCGGCCCCTGCAAGACGCTGGGCCCGATGCTGGAAGCCGAGGTGATCCGCGCCAAGGGCAAGGTCCGCATGGCCAAGGTCAATGTCGACGAAAACCAGATGATCGCGGGCCAACTGCGCGTGCAGTCGATCCCCACGGTCTATGCCTTCTGGCAGGGCCGCCCCGTCGATGCGTTCCAGGGTGCGCTGCCCGGATCGCAGATAAAGGATTTCGTCGAAAAGCTTGCAGCCCTCGCCGGTGACGGCGGCCTGGGCGAAGCGATGGATGCCGCCGATGCGATGCTCGCAGAAGGCGCAGTCGCCGATGCCGCCGAAACCTTTGCTGCGATCCTTGCCGAAGAACCCGAAAACGCCCGCGCTTACAGCGGACTTGTCCGATCGCATCTGGCGCTGGGCAACCTTGATCAGGCCGAGGGGCTCTTGTCCGCGGCCCCGGCCGGCATCGCCAAGTCTCAGGAACTGGAAGCCGCCCGCGCCCAACTGGAGCTTGCGCGCCAGGCCGCAGACGCCGGCCCGGTGGCCGAACTTGAAGCGACCGTGGCCGCCAACCCGGCCGACCCGCAGGCCCGCTTCGATCTGGCACTCGCGCTCCATGCCAGTGGCCAGGTGGACGCGGCGGTTGATCAGCTTCTAGAGCTGTTCCGCCGCGACCGCGACTGGAACGACGGCGCGGCCAAGACCCAGCTGTTCACCATTTTCGATGCCCTGAAGCCGACCGACGCCATCGTGCTGAAGGGCCGCCGCAAGCTGTCGTCGATGATCTTTGCCTGACCCGGGCCGGGGCCAGGCACGCCTGCGAAAGGGCCGCGCGAGATGATGAAGGATCTACCCGAAACCATCGCCCTGTTTCCCCTGCCGGGGGCGCTGGTCCTGCCGCGTGCCCGGCTGCCGCTCCATATCTTCGAGCCGCGCTACCTCGCGATGCTCGAGGACACGCTGAAGACCCCGCAGCGCCTGATCGGCATGATCCAGCCCCGATCGGGGTCCGAACCCGGCCTTTCGGCCATCGGCTGCGCGGGCCGTGTCACCGGATTTTCGGAAACCGATGACGGCCGCTACATGATCACCCTCACCGGTATCTCCCGCTTCCGCCTGCGGCGCGAGATCGGCGGCTTCACCCCTTACCTGCGGGCCGAGGTGGATTGGGCCGAATTTCGCCGCGATGTCGGCGCCGCCGAAGATGATCCCTCCTTCGACCGTTCCGCATTCCTGGACCTGCTGGGCCGGTTCTTTGCCGCCAACGATCTGTCCACCGACTGGGAGGGCCTGGGCAACGCCAGCGACGAACTGCTGATCAACTCTCTGGCCATGCTCTGCCCGTTCGAACCCGGCGACCGTCAGGCGCTTCTGGAAGCGCCCTGCCTGTCCGACCGCCGCGAAACGCTCGTGACGCTGATGGAATTCGCCCTCCACGGGGGCCAGAAGGCCGAGGACCGACTGCAATGACCGATACGCCGATCCCCTTCGACCGCCGCATGCTCGAAGCGCTGGTCTGCCCGCTGACCCATGCGGTCCTCAGCTACGACGCCGAACGGCAGGAGCTGATTTCGAAACCGGCGAAACTCGCCTTCCCGATCCGTGGCGGCATCCCGATCATGCTCGTCGACGAAGCGCGCGAACTCGACTGAGCCTGCGCCTTCTTCTTTGTCCAAATACTCAAATCCCTGCCTGTCTGCCCGCGCGGGCCGTCGGGATCAGTGCGCCTCTGCCCAGTTCGGCCCCACGCCCGCCTCGACCACCAGCGGAACGGCCAGCTTGACGGCGGGCGCATCCGCCGCCTCCATCACCGCCCGTGCCCGGGCGATCAGGTCGTCAACCGCGCCCGTCTCGACCTCGAACAGCAGTTCGTCATGCACCTGCAAGAGCATCTTTGCCGGCAGGTCCGCGATGGCTGCGGGCATACGGATCATCGCACGACGGATCACGTCCGCCGCCGCCCCCTGGATCGGCGCGTTGATCGCCGCGCGGCGGGCAAAGCCTGCTGTCGGGCCTTTCGAATTGATCTCGGGCGTGTGGATCTTCCGCCCGAACAGCGTCTGCACAAAGCCATTGGCCTTGGCGAAGGCGATGGTGCGGTCCATGTATTCGCGGATGCCGGGGAAACGCTGGAAATAGGTGTCGATGAAGGCCTGCGCCTCGGCGCGCGGGATCCGCAGGTTCCGCGCCAGACCGAAGCCTGAAATCCCGTAGATCACCCCGAAGTTGATCGCCTTGGCGCGGCGGCGGATTTCGGGGGTCATCTGGTCAAGGGGCACGTTGAACATCTGGCTGGCGGTCATCGAATGGATGTCGATGCCTTGCCTGAATGCTTCTTTCAGCGCCGGAATGTCGGCGACATGCGCCAGGATCCGCAGCTCGATCTGGCTGTAGTCAAGGCTGACCAGCTTCATTCCGGGTCCGGCGATGAAGGCTTCGCGGATCTTGCGGCCCTCTTCGGTGCGGATCGGGATGTTCTGAAGGTTGGGATCGGTCGATGCCAGCCGCCCGGTGTTCGCCCCGGCGATGGAATAGGAGGTATGGACGCGCCCCGTCTCGGGGTTCAGGTAGGTGGGCAGCGCGTCGGTATAGGTCGACTTCATCTTGGCGATCTGCCGCCAGTCCAGCACCCGCGCCGCAAGCTCGGCCGCCCTGGGGTTGTCCTGCTGGGCGGCAACGTCCTCCAGCACATCGGCGCCGGTGGCATAGGCGCCGGTCTTGCCCTTTTCGCCGCCCTGAACGCCCATCTGGTCAAACAGGATCTCGCCCAGCTGCTTGGGGCTGCCAACGTTGAAGGGCTGTCCGGCGATCCCGGTGATCTCGGCCTCCAGACCCGCCATCTGCTGCGCGAAGGCATTCGACATCCGCCCAAGGGTCGCGGTGTCGATCCGGACGCCCGCCATCTCCATCCCAGCCAGGACGGTGACCAGCGGGCGTTCCAGCGTTTCATAGACGGTGGTCACCTGCGCGCGGTGCAGCGCCGGCTTGAACGCCTGCCAAAGCCGCAGCGTCACGTCCGCATCTTCGCCCGCATAAGGCGTCGCATCGCAGATCGGCACCTGATCGAAGGTCCGCGCCGACTTGCCGCTGCCCAGCAGCGTCTTGATGGCGATGGGGTTGTGGCGCAGATAGCGTTCCGAAAGGCCGTCCATGCCGTGCAGGTGCTTTCCGGCGTGCATGGCATAGGACAGCAGCATCGTGTCATCGAAGGGCGTGATGCGGATGCCGTTCCGCGCCATGATCTTCCAGTCATATTTCATGTTCTGCGCGATCTTGAGGATCGAAGCGTCCTCAAGCACCGGCTTCAGCGCCGCCAGTACCTGATCAAGCAGCATCTGATCCGGCGCCAGCGCCGACCCGCCGAACAGATCGCCCGAGCCGGTCCGATGCCCCACCGGGATATAGCAGCCCCGCCCCGGATCGGTCGCCAGCGAAATCCCCACAAGTTCGGCCCGCATCTCGTCAAGGCTGGTGGTTTCCGTGTCGAAGGCAACATGGCCCTTTTCGCGGATCGCCGCGATCCAGCGCTCCAGCGCCGCCATGTCCGTCACGCATTCATAGGCGGAATGGTCAAACGGCGGATGGCTGTCGTCGGGCGCTTCGGCCTGTTCATGCACCTCATCCGCCACCGGACGAGGCAGTTCGGGGATCGTCGGCGCCTCGACCTTCAGGCTGTCGGCGACGCGCTTGGTCAGGGTGCGGAATTCCATCCGGCCCAGAAAATCAAGGATCGTGTCCGGGTCGGGCTTGCGCACCAGAAGCTCATCCGGGGCCAGGTCCAGCGGCATGTCGCAATCCAGTTGCACCAGCCGCTTCGACAGGCGGATCTGGTCGGCAAAGCCGATCAGCGTCTCGCGCCGCTTGGCCTGCTTGATCTCGCCCGCCCGCGCCAGCAGCGTTTCCAGATCGCCGTATTCGTTGATCAGCAGCGCCGCCGTCTTCACCCCGATCCCCGGCGCGCCCGGCACGTTGTCGACACTGTCACCGCACAAAGCCTGCACATCGACCACCCGTTCGGGGCCGACGCCGAATTTCTCGATCACCTCGGCGCGGTCGATGGTCTTGTTCTTCATGGCGTCGAACATGACGACGCCATCCCCGATCAACTGCATCAGATCCTTGTCGGACGAGATGATCGTGACCTGCCCGCCCGCATCCCGCGCCCGGCAGGACAGGGCCGCGATGATGTCGTCGGCCTCGTAGCCATCCGCCTCGATGCAGGCGATGTTGAAGGCGCGGGTCGCCTCGCGGGTCAGGGGAAACTGCGGCTTCAGATCCTCGGGCAGATCGGGCCGGTGGGCCTTGTATTCGGGGTAGATGTCGTTGCGGAAGGTCTTGGACGAATAGTCGAAGATCACCGCGACATGGGTCGGCGCATCCGCGCCCTTGTTGTTTTCGACATAGCGGAACAGCATGTTGCAAAACCCCGCGACCGCGCCGATCGGCAGGCCGTCGGATTTGCGCGTGAGCGGCGGCAGCGCGTGATAGGCGCGGAAGATGAAGGCCGAACCGTCGATCAGATGCAGATGCGTGGTCTTGTCAAATACGTCCGCCATGCGCAGGCCCCCCGATTGCCGCCTGCTTCCTTCTGCCACGGGCCGGTCGCCCATGCCAGTGCCGCCGCCCGTGCCAGCGGCAGTCAGCCGGAACGGGGGCGCTGGCGCGGGATCAGTGGTCGTCGTGCGCGTGGGCGCGGTCGATCTCGAACCGCTTGTCGCAGTAACCGCACTCGACCCAGCCGGCATCCAGCGGGATCTGCCACCAGACGCGCGGATGGCCAAGCGCGCCTTCGCCGCCATCGCAGGCCACTTTCCAGTGGGTGACGATCTGGGTTTCCGGGGCGGTGCGGGTCATGGCTGGCTTTCCGTGCTGAAGGCGATGTGCCCGCCATGATAGCGATCCCTGCGGCGCCGGCAAGGCGGTGGCGCCGGCAAACCCCGGCGGCGGGGCTGATACGACACTTCCCGCGCACCCCGGGTGGCGGGCGCAGCTGATCGGCCGGGGGCGTCAGGCGGTGAGGTGGCGCAGGCCCTGCGTCACGTCGGTGCGGATTGCCAGCCTCAGCCCCGGGTCGTCTCCTGCGCGCAGGGCGGCGATGATCATGCGGTGGTATTGTGGCGGCTCGTTGCGGCGCAGCCGGGTATAAAGCGCACGCATCGTCGGGCCAAGCTGCAGCCAGATCGTCTCGATCACCGCCAGCATCGCAGGCGCCTGGGCGCGCAGGTAAAGAGTGCGATGAAATTCGAGGTTGGTGCGGATATAGGCCACCGCATCCTGCTTTGCGACGGCTTCGGCATTGGCCATGTTGATCGTCTGCAGGCGGTCGATCAGCGCCAGGTGGGCGCGGGGCAGGGCGCGGCTGGCCAGTTCCGGCTCGATCAGGGCGCGAAGGGCCGCCAGTTCCTCGATCCGGTCGTTCGAAAGCTCCGGCGTGGTGACGCGCCCCGAGGATGACAGCACCAGCGCGCCTTCCGCCACCAGCCGGCGCAGGGCTTCGCGCACAGGCGTCATAGACAGGTCGTGCTGCTTGCCCAGGCCCCGCAGTGTCAGAGCCTGGCCCGGGCGCAGCTCGCCATGCATGACCTGTTGGCGCAAGGTCCGGTAAAGCCGGTCATGCGCGGCGATCCGCGTGTCCGAGGGGCGTGCCGTGGGCAACATGACGCCACCATCACCATGCGGGGCCGCGCGTCAATGGTCTTGGGCCGCATCCGGCCGTGTTCCGCCGAAATCGAACTGGTGCAAGCGGTTTCCATCGGAGCGCAGCCAGCGGCGGTGGGTCTCGAATTCGGGCATCAGGCGCCCGACGACCTTCCAGAAGCGGTCGGAATGGTTCATCTCGGACAGATGCGCGACTTCATGCGCCGCGACGTAGGAAAGCACGGAGGGCGGGGCGAGGATCAGCCGCCAGGAATACATCAGCCGTCCGTCGGTGGTGCACGACCCCCAGCGCGAGCGCGTGTCCCGAAGCGTGATCGTGCGGAAGGAACGACCGATCTGCGCGGCATAGTGATCGGACGCCGACTGAAGCTGCTGGCGCGCCAGAAGCCTGAGGTAGGTCGCGGCCCTGACGGCGGCGCGCTGTGGATCAGCGGGCAAGAGCAGCCTGTCGCCTTCCACCTTCGGCGCGCGCACCCCCGCCGGGGTCAGCGTCAGCAACCGCCCCTGCACCGGAAGCTGCAGTCCGAATCCGACTGCGACCCGTGGGCCGTTGCGTTCGAGCGCGCGGCGGATCCACTCGGCATGCCCCTGGGCAAAGGCCAGCGCCTCGGCTTCGCGGGCATGGTCGGGCATCGACAGCGTCACCCGGCCGTCGATCCGCGACACGCGCAGCGAAAACCGCCGCGCCCGCGCCGACCGGCGCAGCACCACTTCCAGTGGTGGATCGCCGCGAAGAAGCCTTCTGGTCATATGCCTACCCTTTCCCTTCCGCTTTCTATGACGTGAACGCCGCCGGAAAAAGACTGCAATGTTGTTGGCAAAGCCCGCATGGAAAGCCTTTGACAGCCCGGCGCTGTTGTGGCAGTTGGCACCGACTCTGGATAGACGTGCATTGGAAGGAGATTTCCGTGCCCAAGGAAGAATGGGGCGTCAAGCGCCTTTGCCCGCATTGCGCCAGCCGGTTCTATGACCTGCGCCGCGATCCGATGACCTGCCCCGAATGCGGCCACAGCTTCACCGCTGAAAGCCTGCAGAGCAGCCGCGGGCGCGTGATGATCGTCGAGAAGTCCGCCGCCAAGGAACGGGATCTGGAACTCGATGATCTGGCGGATGACGAAGTCCTCGACGATGAGGGCGGCGAGGTCGAACTGGACGATGACCTGCTGGAAGACGACGAGGATGACAACGTCTCGCTCGATGACATCGCGGATGTGAGCGCCGGCGACGACGAAGGCTGAGTCGTCGCCTGAACGGGGCCAAGGCTTCAAGGCGCGGTTTGCGGACCGCGCCTTTTTTCATGCCTTGGGGATGGGTGCCGGCTTGCGCGCCACAAGGCAAAGTTTTCGCTTGCGCATCCCGTGGGGCTTCCATATATCGCCCCCACGCAGGCGACGCCCGACGGCGCCTGGACCTCCGGTGGGGCCATAGCTCAGTTGGTAGAGCGCTTGAATGGCATTCAAGAGGTCAGGGGTTCGACTCCCCTTGGCTCCACCAATCATCCGGCATTCCTGAACATTTCCGAAGGATCCGGTCCCGGGTCTCTGGCCCGGGCGGCGTGCGCCTTGCCCTGCGTTGCTTTGAGGTCGCGGCTCGCGCCAGCGATCCCTGTCACCCCCGCGCGCGCGAAGCTGCCGGTGATGTATTCCTCCAGCCGAGTAATCGCCTCGGACGGCTTCGCCGCGCTCCGATGCGGCCGGAGTTCGAGATGGCCGAGCGGGGGGAAGTCGTCGCGCTCGTCTATCGCCATCGGCTCCACCCAGCGCTTCGGCGTGCTGATGGGTTATGGCGGACCGCACGGCGCCTGCATGGCCGTCAAGGACGCGCTGAAGCGCAACATGCCGGGCCGGATCGTCGGCGTGTCGATCGACGCGCGCGGCAACCGCGCCTGCCGTCTGTCGCTTCAGACCCTGGGTCGCGCGCGCCGGACTTTTACATGGCTGCGCAGCGGCCAGTCGCAAGGAGGGCCGGGTATCTGCCGTCGCCGGCCATCAGGCCGCGAGCGCCAGCCCTGCCATCCCGACAAGCACGACCACCAGCCCCAGATCGAAGCCCCTTTGCCAGCGCGGTGCAGCGCGGAGGCCAAGGTAGGATGACAGGATCAGTCGTGCCTTGGACCCTGCCAGAACGAGGATCGCAAGGGCAAAGCCCCATTCCCGCTGTCCGAAGACCGCGATGGCGGTCGATGCCGCCGAAAGCGCCAGAAGCGCGATCCATGCGCGTGTCGGTGTCATAGCAGATAGACCACGGGAAACAGCAGCACCCAGACCAGATCGACCATGTGCCAGAAGGCCGCCCCGGTTTCGACGGCGCGCGGGGTGGCCAACCAGCCGACCAGCGCCAGCAGGATCATCCCCGCCAGCACATGCGCGGCGTGAAAGCCGGTCAGAAGGAAGCTGAAGGTGTAGAAGGCATGGGTTTCGGTGCCGATGCCCTGGGCAAAGAGGTCGGCGTATTCGCTGGCCTTCAGCACCAGAAAGACTCCGCCAAGCAGGATCGCGGGGGCAAGAAGCAGCCGAAGCCTGCGTGTCTTCCCGGCCTCGGCGGCACGGGTGGCAAGGGCAGCCAGCCAACCGGAAGTGACAAGGACCAGCGTATTGGCCGCCGCGCCGGCGCGATGGAGGTGGGATTGCGCTTCCGTGAACCCCACCGGATCGGTCAGCCGGACGGCAAGGAAGGCCACGAGCCCCGCGCCGAAGACGGCAAGCTCCGAAAGGATCAGAACCCACATCAGAAGCTCGCCCGGCAGTTCATCCAATGCGCTTGACCGGTTCATGTCATCACCAGTTGCCGATAGATCATGGGAAGGGTCTGGATCAGCTTTTCGGGATGCGGAATGACCGCGAACCCGCCTTGCCCGAAGATGCGTGGAAACCAGCTCTTGCCGTCCCTGTCGACGGTGATGCCGAAGACTGCGTGCCCGGCCCGCCGCGCCTCGATCACCGCCATGCGGCTGTCCTCGATACCGTGGCGGCCCTCGTAGTGGTCAAGGTCGTTCGGCTTGCCGTCGGTGATCACCAGCAGCAGCCGCCGCTTGCGCGACTGCGCCGAGAGGCCCGCCGAGGCATGCCGCATCGCCGCCCCGAGCCGGGTGTAATGGCCCGGTTTCAGCGCGGCGATCCGCGCCTCGGTGTCGGCGCCCATCGGCTCGTGGAAATCCTTGATCTTCTGCACGAAGACCCGCTGGCGTTTCAGCGAGGAAAAGGCCTGGATGGCAAAGCTGTCGCCGCAGGCATCCAGCCCCCAGGCCAGGGCAGCCAGCGCCTCGCGTTCGATGTCGATGACCGAACGACCCTGATGGCCATGACCGGGAATCGCGCTTTCGGTCGAGCGCGACACATCCAGAAGGATCGACACCGCCAGGTCGCGGCGTTCGGGGCGGGTCTGGCGCCAGACACGGTCCGACCCTTCGCCGCTGGCAAAAAGATCGACCTGCGCGCGAACTGCGCGTTCCGTGTCCAGCTCATCGCCGTCCGGGTGGCCGGGTGTCGAGACGAGGCTGGGCCGCAAGGCTTCGAACTGGCGGCGGACGGCGCGGATGCGGGCGCTTGCGCGCGGGTCATCCCGAAACGGGGAGGTCGCCAGATCGGCTTCGGCGCGCGATTCCAGCACGCGCGCGTGGGCGGGCAGGTAGCTGGCGGTGCGGACATCCCATTCGGGATAGATGGTCTTGCCGGAAATCGCCTCGCGCTCGACGTCCTCGGGGGCAAGGTCAAGATGCAGTTTCAGGCGGGTGGCGGGGGCTTTCGAGACCTGCGCAAGGCCGATCTCGTCCTGGTCGTCGGCGGCTTTCCTGGCGGTGTCCTCGTCGTCATCCTCGACCCGGCGGTTGAGGTTGAGAAATTCGGTCATCGACAGGATGGCTTCGAACTTGTGCAGGATGAAGCTGTCGTTGCGGTCGGCCTGATCGGCCTTGCGGCGACGGGCGCGGCGCGCCGTCTTTTCCTCGGCCGCTTCCTCGGGGGTGCCTTCGGTTGCGCGGTTCTCGACGGCGGTGTGTTCGCTGCGGGAAAGCGGCCGCAGGTCGGGCCAGAGCGGAACAGGCCGGAAGGGGCGATAGCCGCGCGGGGCCCTGGCCGGCAGAGGCGGCAGGACGACATCCTCGCCCAGGGCCGCACGGACGCGCGCCTCGACGGCGGCCTCTACGGGTGGAAGCTGGGGCAGGCGGCGCATGGCAAGGGTGGCGGTGCACAGATCGGCATGCAACGCGACAAACCCGGGCGCGACATCAAGCGCCCTGCGGGCCATTTCCCGTGCAGTGTCGATGGCCGCCAGATCAGCCAGCAGCGGATCGGGTTCATCGACGGGCTCCATCCCGCGCAACCCCGCAGCAGCCGTGGCCAGCCAGACATAGAGGGCGGCATTCGCCTCTCGTTGCGGGAACTCGGCCAGGCTTTCGGGCAACCTGAGCACCGCACCGTCATAGCTGGCACGCGGAATCCGGTCGGCCCAGGTTCCAAGCCGGCGCAGCCACGACAGGCGGTGGTGGCTGGTCTGTTCGGCAACGGCGCGTATCTCGACCGACCCATCACCGCCCAGGCCCCGGAACAGGACCGCCAGCCGTCCGCTGACCTCCGAGAGGCTCACACGGGCTCCTTCGTGGACGGGTGTTCCGTCCAGACGGCTGGCGTAGGCGTGCCACAGTTTCCCGATGGTTTCTTCGGGTTCCCATGGCTCGAATTCGATCCGGTTCATGGCGGGCCTCACCCGAATACCGCCGTCACCAGATCGCGGAGCCCCGCCTTCACATCGGCGTCGTCGGTCAGCGGCTCGATCATGGCGATGTCGATTGCGCGACCGACCGCCATGCCGCCCGCGATCAGGCTGGCCGCATAGACGACCAGCCGGGTCGAGACGCCTTCTTCCAGATCCTGGCCCTTCATGGCCCTGAGCTTGTTGGCAAGCCGCACCAGCGGTTGCACACGGTTTTCGGCCAGCCCGCTTTCGCGGGCGACCACGGGCACCTCGTGTTCGGGGCGCGGGAAGGCGAATTCAAGGCTGACGAAACGCTGGCGTGTTGACGGTTTCAGTGTTTTCAGAATGTTCTGATAGCCAGGGTTGTAAGAGGCCACGAGCAGGAAATCGGGATGCGCCTCGATTTCCTCGCCGGTGCGGTCCACGGGCAGGATGCGCCGGTCATCCGTCAGCGGGTGCAGGACCACGGTCACGTCCTTGCGGGCCTCCACCACTTCGTCAAGATAGCAGATCGCACCGTCGCGGACGGCGCGGGTCAGGGGGCCGTCGACCCAGACGGTTTCGCCGCCCTTCAGCAGCCAGCGGCCGATCAGGTCGGCGGCCGACAGGTCATCGTGGCAGGCGACGGTGTAAAGCGGGCGGCCAAGGCGTGCAGCCATATGGGCGACAAAGCGGGTCTTGCCGCAGCCGGTGGGCCCCTTCAGCAGGACCGGAAGCTTCTGGGCGGCAGCGGCCTGGAAGACCTGAACCTCGTCACCCTGGGGCAGATAGAAGGGGGCGTTCGCCGCCCCCTCCGTCTTGATGTGGGAACCGTCCATGGTCATCACTCCGCAGCCACGTGGTCAGCATCATGTTCCAGCCGGTCGCGTTCCAGCGGGCCGGGGGTCACGACCTCGCGGCGCGGGAAGGCGATGGCATAGATGAAAAGCAGCGCCCCCAGGACCACGGCCACGCCCGAGCCGAAGCGCATGACGTAGAAGAGCCAGATCTGGTCCTGCACGTCCATGAAGAACTGGCCGTTGACGCGCTGCAGGTGCGTCTGCACGGTGCCCGCGAAGGTCAGGGTGAAGGTCATGAACACCACGCCCGCCGACATCAGCCAGAAGGAAGCCATGTTGAGCACCTGGTTGTAGGGATCGCGGCCCCGCAGGTGCGGCATCGCATAGGTGATGATCGCCAGGTTGAGGCAGACATAGGCGCCGTAGAAGGCAAGGTGGCCGTGGGCAGCGGTGATCTGCGTGCCGTGGGTGTAGTAGTTCACCCCGTGCAGCGTGTGCAGGAAGCCCCAGACGCCGGCCCCGAAGAACGCAAGCGTCGCGCAACCAAGCGACCACAGGAGCGCGGCCTTGTTCGGGTGGTCGCGGCGGCCTTTCCAGACCATGACGAAGGCGAAGGACATCATGGCGAAGAAGGGCACCACCTCGAAGCTCGAGAAGATCGAGCCGATCCACTGCCAGTAACCCGGCGTGCCGATCCAGAAGTAGTGGTGCCCGGTCCCGAGGATGCCCGAGAACAGCGCCAGCGCCGCAATGACATAGAGCCACTTTTCAACCACTTCCCGGTCCACACCCGTCAGTTTGAGCATCAGGAAGGCAAGGATCGAGGCCATGACCAGTTCCCAGGTGCCTTCCACCCACAGGTGGACGACATACCACCAGTACATCTTGTCGAGCGCCAGGTTCGACGGGTTGTAGAAGGCAAAGAGGAACAGCAGCGCCAGCCCCCAGAGACCCAGAAGCAGGATGTTGGTGATGGCAGTCTTCTTGCCCGCAAGCACGGTCATCGAGATGTTGTAGAGGAAGATCAGCGCCGCGACGACGATGCCCGCCTTTACCCAGCGCGGCTGTTCGAGGAATTCGCGGCCCTCGTTGCCCATCAGCCAGTTGCCGTCAAAGAGGTTGAACAGATAGGTCACCACGACCCCGGCGGTGCCAAGGACGAAGATTGCCAGTTGCAGCCAGGCCAGCACGGGCGAATGGATCTCGCGTTCCGATTCCTCGGGCACCAGATAGTAGGCGGCACCGAAGAAGCCGAGCAGCAGCCAGACGATCAGGCTGTTGGTGTGCAACATCCGGCCGATGTTGAAGGGCATGATGTCGGACAGGAAGTTCGGGCTGACATAGGTCCAGCCCAGGATCAGGCCCATCGAGACCTGCACGGCAAAAAGTGCCAGCGCGACGGCGAAGTAGCCCAGCGCGATCTTCTGCGTTTGGTATTTCATGGTTTCACTCCTCAGCCCGCATCGTTCGGCGGCCAGTTCTGCGCGCGGATCGTGTTCGTCCACAGCAGGAAGTCGGCGATCTGGCGGTATTCGTCATCCGTCAGGCCGAAGTTCGGCATCTGGCGGCGGCCTTCAATCCCGGTGGGCATGGCATCCATCCAGCCCTTCAGCGCGGTGAAGGCGCCTTCATGGTCGCCCGGCGTGACGCCCCAGCGCGTCATCACGTTGCCAAGTTCGGGCGCATAATAGGCACCTTCGCCAAGCAGGGTATGGCAGTTGATGCAGGCGTGCTTTTCCCACAGGTGCTTGCCGGCGGCAACGCTGTCGGTCAGCGTTGCACGGTCGGTCGAGGTATTGCGGATGTAGAAGTGTGAATGGGCCGTCAGACCCACGAAAATCAGGATGAAGAACAGTGACCCGCCGTAGAAGATGTTTCGGGCCATGCTCTTGGTCATGACTTCGCGCATGGCGGAATCCTTCCCGGAGCGGTTACGACGCCCGAGCAATGCCCCGCGCCGCCTCCCGGCGCCTTGTCGAAAGTCAATTCGACGTGAGGAAATCAGCCGGCCCAGATGATCCTTGCACCCGGAAATGCCTCAAGTGCGACATCGCAGTCCTTGCGATCCATCAGGCAGAAGGCAGTGGACAGCGCATCGGCCCATGCCGCACGGGGGGCGGTCACCGCAACGGTCTCCCAGCGCGGGGCCTGGCCCGCGGGGCCGACGATGTGGGGCCGGCCCCCGCCGATCCGCGTTCCCATGGGCGAAGATACCGCCAGCGCCCGGTCGGCCAGAGCGGCCCCGGCAAGGGGCTCGTCATCGGGGCCACGGATCTCGGCGTGCCAGGGGGTTCCTGCCGGGTTCTGGCCCAGCGCCATGACTTCTCCCATGTCGATCATCGCCGTGCCAAGGCCCTCTGCCGCAAGCAGTGCCGCGATGCGGTCCGCCGCCCAGCCCTGGGCAATGCCGTTGAAGGTCAGGGCCTGCCCCGGGCCAAGTTCGACCCGCGACCGGTCGAAGTGCAGCCTGTCCCAGCCCACGACCTTGCGCGCCGATTCGGCATCGCCGCCCGTCGCCGTGGCCAGCCACAGCGGCTGCACCGTGGGATCGAAGGCGCCTCCCGTCGCTTGGTGGATCCGGTCCGACAGCGTCAGAAGCTCCACCATCCCGTCGGACGGCCAGTTCAGCTTGCCTGTCGCATTCAGGCGCACCAGTTCCGATTCGGTGTGCAGCGAGGCCACCGCCTCGATCCTGGCGATCTCGGCCTCGATCTTCGGCACCAGAAGCGCCATCCGTGCCCGGTCCAGCCCCGAGAGTTTCAGCGACACCGAAGTGCCAAACCCCTTGCCGTGCCATTCGATGGCAGGCTCCGCACGGCGGCCCGGCGCGGCAAGGGCAAAGGCAGAGACGATCAGGAAGCGGCGGCGGTTCAGCACAGGCATCCTCCATCGTGATCGGGCTCTTGGCGGGCCGCAGGCATCGTGCCGGTCATCCCGGGCCGCCTTCCGTGCGCAGGCGGCGCTTGAGCACCGGGCACTGGGCCGGGTCGTTCATCGTGACCTGGCAGCGCAGGCAGAGAACGCATTCGTTGGCATTGATCCGCCCGATCTGGTCGATGGCGCCCACGGTGCAGCGGGTTTCGCAAAGCCGGCATTCCCGCCCGCATTGCGGACGTCGCTTCAGCCAGTCGAAGACCTTCAGCTTGGCGGGCAGGGCAAGACCCGCGCCCATCGGGCACAGATAGCGGCAATAGAACCGCTCGATGAAAAGCCCCGCCACCAGCAGGACAATGACAAACAGGACGAAGGGCCAGGCGCGCATCATCCGCAGACTGATCGCCGTCTTGAAGGGTTCGACCTCGGCCAGCACGATGGCGTTGTGCATCGACTGGAACGACAGGGCCAGAATCGCGACGAACAGCGTGTATTTGATCACCCAGAGCCGTTCGTGCAGGGATTGCGGCACCGCGATCTGGCGAACGCCCAGTTTCTGCGCCGCGATATTGAGCAGTTCCTGCAGCGCCCCGAAGGGGCAGAGCCAGCCGCACCAGACACCGCGCCCCCAGAACAGCATCGCCAGCGCGACAAAGCCCCAAAGCGTGAAGATGACCGGTTCGATAAGGAAGGTTTCCCAGCGGAACCCTGTCATCAGGGCATGGACGAAGGCCATGATCTGCACGACCGAAAGCTGCCCGTTCAGCCAGAGTCCGAGAATGACGAAGGAGGCCATCAGATAGGCGGCCCGCCCGCGCTGCCAGAGCCGGGGCCGGCGGGTGATCCATTCCTGCGCGAAAAGGATCAGCGTCAGCACTGCAAGCATCACGCCGACGATGGCGACGGCCACGCGTTTCTCGGACCATGCCTGGCGCCACAATGGTTCGGGTTCGGACGAGGTGGCCGACCGGAATGCCGCCGGCAGCGTGACCGGCAGGGAAATGTCCATCGCCACCTCGCCGGTTCCGGCGGGGCGCCGTGCCGCGACATGCAGGGTGAACGGGCTGAGCGGGTCGATTTCCGGTGGCAGCGCCAGAAGGCTGATTTCCTTCATCGCCGGCGCATCCTCCAGTGCCAGCCGCCTGACCGCCTGATAGCGGTCGGCGGTCGGCTGCCAGCGGGTCGCACCCTGTTCGACAGTCAGCCGCTCAAGGATGCCGGTCCGCTTCCATTCGGTGCCGCGATGCGATTGCAGGCCGGACGACATCACGATCAGCGCGGCGCCCGAATCCCCCAGATTTCCGATCGCGCGGGTGAAATCCTTCTGGCCCAGCAGGTTGCGCCCGACGGTCGGTGGGTCGATCACCCCGGCCCACAGGTGGAGGAAATCGCCCGGACCGGGTTCGACCGGCACATCGGCGCCTGCAAGCGCGGTTGCGGCCTGATCCATTCCCACGCGCAGTTCACTGATGGCACCGCTTTCTACAAGCCGGGCCCAGGTTGCCGGGTGATAGGCCAGCCGGTCGATGCCCGGGCCCTGCAGAACACCGCGCCCCAGGGCCAGTGTGCGGGCAGCGCGCAGGATGTCGTCGCGGATCACGCCGGTGGAGACGGTCGCGCGCGCGATCACGTCGGGCAGGCCGGCATTGCCGCCCGCGCCGCGAAGGTCATACCCGGCAAAGCCTGCGACATAGGCGGATATGTCGGCATCGGAAATCCCGAGCGTCAGCACCGGTTCGCTTTGCCGCACCAGAAGGGCGCCCGAGATCCGCGCCTCGGGTGTCACTCCCACAAGAACGTCAAGCGGGCGTCCCGAATAGCCGATGGATCCGGTGATTTCCCAGGTGGAGCCGACATATCCTGCGATGTGGCCATCCTTGCGCACGTCCCACCCCGGCACGCCCGTGTCGATGCGCTGGATGACGACAGGCGTGGCAACGCCGACCAGGGCCGCGGCTTGTGATGCACTTGGCGGGGTCACCGCCATGTCATCGACAGCAAGAAGCCCCCCCGCCCGCGCAAGACCGGGAACCAACAGAAAGCAGATCGACAGGATCATGCGCAGCAGACGCATCAGGGGAACCTTGGCTGAGACCGGCCCGAAGGTGCGACAAAACGCCCACGACCCGCCTTGTCCTAAGTCAAGGAAATGTGATCGGAACGGAAAGAACGTCCGCACGGCCTCACCAGCTAACGGAGTTTCCGATGATCACCCGAGCCAAGACCGCCAAGTCCTCCCTGTGGGGCAGTGCGGCGCTCGTTCTTGGATTGATTGCCTCACCCGCAATCGCCGAAGACAAGCCCGCAACCCATGCCGACAAGCCCGACGCCTCCTACCAGGCCTCGATGACCACCCTGGGCGCGCTGGACATGGAAATCCCGGGCCTCAAGCCCGAAGATCCCATTCTGACCCCCGAGCAGTTCAGCGAAGGCAAGACCATCTATTTCGAACGCTGCGCCGGTTGCCACGGCGTGTTGCGCAAGGGGGCCACGGGCAAGCCGCTGACCACCGACATCACCCGCGAACGCGGCTATGATGCGCTCAATGCCTTCATCACCTATGGCTCGCCCGCCGGCATGCCCAACTGGGGCAGCTCGGGGCAGTTGACCGAAGCGCAGGTCGACGTCATGGCCAAATACCTGCTGCTTGAACCCCCGACGCCGCCCGAATGGGGCATGAAGGACATGAAGGAGTCCTGGAAGGTTCTGGTCGAGCCGGACAAGCGCCCCACGGCCCAGGAAAACGACTGGGATCTGGAAAACCTGATGTCGGTCACGCTGCGCGATTCGGGTGAAGTCGCCCTGATCGACGGCAACAGCTACGAGATCCGCCGCATCATCAAGACCGGCTACGCGGTGCACATCAGCCGCATGTCGAAATCGGGGCGCTATCTGTTCGTGATCGGCCGCGATGGCGTGGTCAACATGATCGACCTGTGGATGAAGGAGCCCGACTCGGTTGCCGTCATCCGCGCCGGTCTGGAGGCGCGTTCGGTCGAAACCTCGAAGTTCGAGGGATTCGAGGACAAATACGCCATCGCCGGCAGCTACTGGCCGCCGCAATACGTGATCATGGACGGCAACACGCTCGAGCCGCTCAAGATCGTCTCGACGCGCGGCAATATCTATGACGATCAGGAATACCACCCGGAACCGCGCGTGGCCTCGATCCTGGCCTCGCACTACAAGCCGGAATTCATCGTCAACGTGAAGGAAACCGGCAAGATCCTGATGGTCGACTATTCGGACCTGAAGAACCTCAAGACCACCGAGATCGAGGCCGAACGCTTCCTGCATGATGGCGGGCTTGACAGCACGCACCGCTATTTCATGGTGGCCGCCAACGCCCGCAACAAGATCGCGGTCGTGGACACCAAGGAAGGCAAGCTGACCGCGGTGGTCGATACCGGTGGCGCCACGCCGCACCCGGGACGTGGCGCGAACTTCACCCATCCGGTCTTCGGGCCGGTCTGGGCGACCTCGCACCTGGGCGATGAATCGGTGGCCCTGATCGGCACCGATCCGGAAGGCCATCCCGACAACGCCTGGAAGATCGTCGATACCTTCAACGCGCTGGGTGGCGGTTCGCTGTTCATCAAGACGCACCCGAAGTCGAACCACGTCTATGTCGACGCGACGCTGAACCCCGAAGCCGAAATCTCTGCCTCGGTCGCGGTGTTCAATATCGACGGGATGAAGGCCGATGCGGATCCCGAGTTCAAGACGCTGCCGATCGGCGAATGGGCGGGGATTGCGGACGGCCAGCCGCGCGTCGTGCAGCCCGAGTTCAACAAGGACGGGACCGAAGTCTGGTTCTCGGTCTGGAACGCGAAGGACAAGGAAAGCGCGATCGTCGTGGTCGATGACAAGACGCTCGAGCTGAAGACGGTGATCAAGGACAAGCGCCTGATCACGCCGACCGGCAAGTTCAACGTCACCAATACCCGTGATGACGTCTACTGATCGCACCCGAGCGATCCTGGCAGGGCGCGATCTCCCGCGCCCTGCCGCCTTCCCCCAGCCCGACGGATATCCGACCATGAAAGACAACCTTTCAGATTTCCCCATGGGCTCGATCCAGCTCATCGGCGCCGGGCCGGGCGATCCCGACCTGCTGACCGTCAAGGCCCTGCGCGCGATCATGTCGGCGGATGTCGTGGTCTATGACCGGCTTGTAAGCCCCGAAATCATGGCGCTGGTTCCCGCCGGGACGCGGCGGATCGACGTGGGAAAGCTGCCAAGGCGCCACAAGGTTCCGCAGCCCGCGATCAACGCCTTGCTGGTCGATCTTGCGCGGCAGGGGCTGCGTGTCGCGCGGCTCAAGGGCGGCGACCCGCTGATCTTCGGGCGGGGTGGCGAAGAAGCGGACGCGGCGCGTGCTGCGGGTATTGCTGTCCACTATATCCCCGGCATCACCTCGGCGCAGGGCGCCGCCGCCTCGACCGGCGTGCCGCTGACGCACCGGGGCCTTGCCTCGGGGGTGCGCTATGTCACCGGGCATCGCGCCTGCGACGCCGCGCTGGATCTTGACTGGACGTCGCTGGCCGATCCGGACACGACGCTGGTTGTCTACATGGGAGTGGCAAACATCCGCGAAATCGCGCTGCAACTGATGCGCCACGGTCTTGCGCCCCTGACGCCTGTCCTTGCCGTCACATCGGCCACGACCCCGCGCGAGACACGCAAGCTGTCGTCGTTGGGTTCGATCGGAACCGAAGCGAGCCGGCTGGCGGCCGAGGTGCCGGTGCTTTTCGTCATCGGCCGGGTTGCGGGACTTTATCCCGCGATTGCCGAACTGGACGGGGCACTCTGCGAAGGGTCGGGAATGGTGGCCTATGCGTAGTGCCCCGACCCTGCTGGCGCTGCTTGCGGCCTGGCCCGCGCTGGCGGGTATCCCGACCGATCGGGCGGTGGAGCTTGAACACATGCTGCTGCAGGACTGCGGGTCGTGCCATGGCCTGACGCGCAAGGGTGGCCTGGGCAGGCCGCTGACGCGGTCCGCCCTTGAAACCATGCCCTCCGAGGTGGTTGTCGCGATCATCCTTGATGGCATTCCCGATACCGCCATGCCGCCCTGGCGGCCGCTTCTGACCGAAGAAGAAGCCGCCTGGATTGCCGATTACCTGAAAACGAAGGAGTGACCCATGCGCCCCGCCGAATTTGCCGCGCTGGTTTTCCTCGGGCTGGCCGCGATGCCGGTCGTGTCGGTTGCCGAAGACCGGATCCAGGCCACCGGAAGCCTTGGCGTCGTCATCGAACGGGCGACCGGTTCGGTGCTTGTCGTCGACCGGGCCAACCGTGCGGCACTTAACAGGATCGAGGGTCTGGGCGATCTGTCACATGCCTCGCTGACCTATTCGCCCGACGAACGCTTTGCCTATGTGTTCGCCCGCGATGGCGGCCTGACCAAGGTCGATCTGGTCGAGGGAAAGATTGCCGCCCGCATCGTGCAGGCCGGCAATTCCATCGGTGGTGCGATTTCCGACGATGGCAAGCTGGTGGCCGTATCGAATTATGAACCGGGGGGGGTCAAGGTCTTTGACGCCGGCACGCTGGCGCCGGTTGCCGATATCCCGGCGAGCGGCAAGACCATCGGTCTTGTCGATGTGCCCGGGCGGCGGTTTGCCTGGGCCGTCTGGGATTCCGGCGAGGTGTTTCTTGGCGATTTTTCCGGCGCGGAGCCAAGGATCGAGATGATCGGCAATGCCGGCCAGATGCCTTTCGATGCGGTGCTGACCGATGATGCGCATACCTATCTGGTGGGTCTGTTTGGCGAAAAGGGGGTCACGGCCTTTGACCTCTGGTCCGACCGGCCCGAGCCCAGGCGCTTCCTGACCGACTACGGCAAGGAAGGGCAGGATATGCCGGTCTACAAGATGCCGCACCTGCAGGGCTGGGCTTTCGCGGAAGGCCAGTTCGCCCTTCCGGCGGTCGGCCGGCATGAAATCCTCTGGGTGAACCGCGACAGCCTTGAACAGGTCGCCGCGACCCCGGTTGCCGGGCAGCCGGTCTTCATCATCGAACAGCCGGCCTCGCCCTATGTCTGGGTGAACTTTGCCCTGCCCGACAATGACACGGTGCAGGTGGTGGACAGCCGCACGCATCAGGTCGTCGATACGCTGAAGCCGGGCAAGTCGATCCTGCACATGGAATTTGCGCCCCGCGGGGCCGAGGTCTGGCTGTCGTCGCGCGACGACAACAAGCTGGTGATCATTGACACGGCGACGCGCAAGCAGGTGGCCGAGATCCCGGCGCAGTCACCGTCGGGCATCTTCTTCACCAACCGCGCGCATCAACCGGGGCTCTAGAATGACGGACCTTGTCGACCTGCGCTTGATGGATGAATTCCAGCGCGACATGGCGCTGGTGCCGCGCCCCTTCGCTGCCATCGGCGAAGCGCTGGGTGAGAGCGAATCCGACGTCATCGCGCGGCTTGTGCGGTTGCAGCATGTCGGAAAGGTCGCGCGGGTCGGTGCGACAGTGCGCCCCAATACCGCCGGTGCCTCGACGCTTTGCGCGATGGCCGTTCCCGAAGCCCGGATCGACGAGGTCGCGGAACTGGTCGGCGCGGAACCCGGCGTCAATCATTCCTACCTTCGGGATGATCCGTGGAACCTGTGGTTCGTCGCCACCGCGCCTGATGCCGGCGCGCTGGCCGCGTCGCTGGCGCGGCTTGGCGCCCGCACGGGGCTTCGGCTGCTGGACCTTCCTCTGGTGTGCGCCTTCAACATCGACCTCGGCTTCCGGCTGACGCAGGGGCGCGCGGCCATGGCGCCGCAGGACGCGGCGGCGCCCGTCGCCCTGACCCGGGCCGACCGCAAGATCCTTGCCACGCTTTCGGCAGGCCTGCCGCTGGTGCCGCGGCCCTTTGCGACCCTTGGCCTTGCGGAAGATGAAGTCATCTCGCGCATCGACCGTCTGTCGCGGGCGCGCGTCATCAACCGGCTGGGCGTGATCGTCCGGCATCGGCCGCTGGGCTACAGGGCGAACGCCATGGTGGTCTGGAATCTGCCCGACGCGGACATTCCCGCAGCCGGGGCGGCGCTGGCGGGCCTGCCGGGCATCACGCTCTGCTATCAGCGCCGGACCTGTCCCGGGCTTTGGCCCTACGCGCTTTATTCGATGATCCACGCGCAGAGCCGGCCCGAGGCAATGGCAATCCTTGAACGCGCCTGCGCGCTTCCGGAACTGGCAGGGGCAGAGGCGCGACCGCTGTTTTCGACCCGCTGCTTCAAGCAGACCGGTGCGCTGATCGGAGAAGCCGCATGAGCCGCGCCGCGCTCGCCCCGGGGATGATCGACGAAACGGATCGCAAGATCCTGAACGCCCTGCAAGAGGGCTTTCCCCTTTCGCCGCGCCCCTTTGCCGCAGCCGCCGCACCCCTTGGCCTGACCGAGGACGGGCTGATCACCCGGATCGCCCGGCTGCGCGAGATCGGCGCGATCACGCGCTTTGGCCCGTTCTACGATGCCGAGGCCATGGGCGGCGCCTTTTGCCTTTGCGCGATGGAGGTGCCCGAGGGCCGGTTCGATGCTGTCGTGACTTTGGTCAATGACATGCCCGAGGTTGCGCATAATTATGAACGCGCGCACCGGCTGAACATGTGGTTCGTGCTTGCCTGCGAAAAACCCGAGGGCATCGAGGCGGCCGCACGGCGGATCGAAGGCGCAACGAAACTGCAGGTCCGGTGCTTCCCGAAGGAACGGGAATATTTCATCGGTTTCAGGATCAGGGCATGACACTGGACAGCATCGACCGCCGGCTGATCGCCGCCACCGCGACGGGCCTGCCCCTGGTCGTCGACCCCTATGCCGAGATCGGGCGCCGGCTGGATCTGCCCGAATCCGAGGTGATCGACCGGCTTTCGGCATTGCAGGCGCGGGGAATCGTCCGGCGCATCGCCATCGCTCCCAACCATTATGCGCTGGGGATGACGGCAAACGGCATGAGCGTCTGGGACGTGGACGATGATGTTGTCGACGATCTGGGCGCCATCGTGGGAGCTTTACCTTTCGTCAGCCACTGCTACCGCCGGCCGCGTCACCGGCCCGACTGGTGCTACAACCTGTTTGCGATGCTGCACGGCGGCAGCCGGGACGAGGTCGAGGCCAAGCGCCGCGAGGTCGCGGCCCTGCTTGGCGATGCCTGCCGGGCAAATGAAATCCTCTATTCCACACGCATCCTGAAAAAGACCGGGATGCGCCTGACCGGAGTTGGCTGATGTTCCGACTGACCCAATACATGCAACAGCTTGTCCAGCCGACCATGCCCACACGACGGTCGGGCGTCGTGAAGCCGGTGGTGATCTGGAACCTGACGCGCACCTGCAACCTGCGGTGCCGGCATTGCTACACGACCAGCGCCGATGTCCCCTTTCCGGGGGAACTGAGCCATGAACAGGCGATGGCGGTGCTTGACGACCTTGCGGCCTTCCGCGTTCCGGCGCTGATCCTATCGGGCGGGGAGCCCCTGTCGCGGTTCGACTTCCTTGATCTGGCGACGCGGGCGCGCGATCTGGATTTCCGCCACCTGTCGCTGTCCACGAACGGCACCCGCCTGGCCGAAAATATCGACCGGATCGCGGATCTGCGGTTTGACTATGTGGGCATCTCGCTTGATGGCATCGGTGAAATGAACGACTGGTTCCGCGGTGTCCCGGGTGCCTATGACGCGGCGCTGGCCGGGGTGCGGGCCTGCAAGGCGAAGGGCGTCAAGGTGGGGCTCCGCTTTACCCTGACGGAAGACAACGCCCATTTCCTGCCGCAGATGATCGAGCTTTGCGAAGGCGAGGGGGTGGACAAGTTCTATCTTTCCCACCTTGTCTACGCCGGGCGGGGCGACAAGAACCGTGGCGAGGACGCGGCACTGGCGCGCACCCGCTGGGCGATGGACCTGCTGATCGAGCGGGCCTGGGATGCGGTCAGCAAGAACCGGCCGCTGGAAATCGTGACCGGCAACAACGATGCCGATGCGGTCTGGTTCCTGCACTGGGTCAGGCGCAACTTCGCCGCAGACCAGGCGGCGCATGTCGAATCGCACCTGCGGACCTGGGGCGGCAATTCAAGCGGGCTTGGTGTAGCCAACATCGACCCTCAAGGCAGGGTGCATCCCGATACCTACTGGTCCGACTATACCGTGGGCAACGTCAAGACCACGCCCTTCAGCGCGCTCTGGACCGGGGATGACCCGATGCTCGCCCAGCTTCGGCAGCGCCCGCGCCCCCTGAAGGGGCGCTGCGGCCTTTGTGCCTTCCAGTCGGTCTGCGGTGGCAATACCCGCATCCGCGCGCTTCAGGTCACGGGCGACCCCTGGGCCGAGGATCCGGCCTGTTATCTGTCCAACGCCGAAATCGGCGCGGCCGAGGCCGAACGCCTGACGGTTACCCCCTTCCGCGGAAAGAGCCATGATCCGGCACATCGTTTCCTTTGAAATCCTGGCTCTGGCCCTGGCGGGGGCGGCGCTTGCGGCACCCGACGGCGCAACGATCTATGCCGATCTTTGTGCATCATGCCATGCCGAAAGCCGGCTCGGCGGCACCGGCCCGGCGCTGATCCCCGAGACGATCGGCAAGCTCAAGCCCGAAAAGCTTGCCGCGACCATCGCCGACGGCCGCGCGATGACGCAGATGCCCGGCTTTGCCGACCGGCTGAGTCCCGAGGACATCGCGGCGGTGGCGGCCCATGTCACGGCACCCTTGCGCTCCACGCCTGTCTGGAGCGAAGCCGAGATCGCCGCCACCCGCCGGATGGACGCCGATTACCGGCCCGCCGTGGCGCCAGTATTCAAGGCCGATCCGATGAACATCACGCTGGTCGTCGAAACCGGCGACCACCACATAAGCGTTCTGGATGGTGACAGCTTTGCCGTGCTGGATCGCTTCGCCACGCCCTATGCCGTTCACGGCGGACCAAAGTTCAGCCCTGACGGGCGCTTCGTCTTCGTCATGTCGCGCGATGGCTGGGTCGAGAAATACGACATCTGGTCGCTGCAAGAGGTGGGCCGGGTCCGTGCCGGGCTGAACAGCCGCAACATCGCCATGAGCCCCGACGGCAAGTATCTGGCGGTGGCCAATTACCTGCCATCGTCGCTGACGATCCTCAACACGGCCGATCTGACCGTCGCGCGGGTGATGCCGGTCGATGGTGCCGACGGCACGCCAAGCCGGGTCTCGGCTGTCTATCAGGCGCCTGACCGCAACAGCTTCGTGCTGGCACTGAAGGATGTCCCCGAGATCTGGGAAGTCACCACCGACCCCGATGGCGGCCCGTTCCCCGAAGGTTTCGTCCACAGCTATGAAGCCGGCATGGCCGAGGCTCTGGTGACCCAGAAGGGCCTTTTCGCGCGCCGCCGCATCCAGGTGTCGGCGCCGCTTGACGACTTCTTCTTCGATTCCGGTTACCACAACCTGATCGGCGCCAATCGGCAGGGCGAAACCGGTGTCGTGGTCAATCTGGATGTCGGGCGGGAAATCGCCTCGCTGCCGCTTCCGGGGATGCCGCATCTGGGATCGGGTATCAGCTGGACACGCGATGGCCATTCCGTCATGGCTGTTCCCCATCTGAACGAGGGCCGCATCAGCATCATCGACATGAAGGACTGGCAACTGGTCAAGACGATCGAAACCTCGGGCCCGGGCTTTTTCCTGCGCAGCCACGAGGGCACCCCCTATTTCTGGGCGGATGTCTTCACCGGACCGCACAAGGGCGAAATGCACATCATCGACAAGCAGAGCCTTGAGATTGTCCGAGTGCTGAAGCCCGAGCCGGGAAAGACCGTGGCCCATACCGAATTCACCCGCGACGGGCGCCATGCACTGGTCTCGATCTGGGAGGACGATGGCGCGGTGATCGTCTTCGATACCGCAACGCTGCAAGAGGTGAAACGCCTGCCGATGCGCAAACCTTCGGGGAAATACAATGTCTGGAACAAGATCACCTTCGAAGACGGCACCAGCCACTGAATTTTCGTGGAAACTTGCGGTGATGCTCTGGCCCTTTGCGACGGGCGCGGCGGCGATCAACCTGTTTCTTCTGGGGCTGATCGGCACATGGATCGGGTTGCCCGCAATGCCGCCGGTCCTGGCGCTCGTGGTGTCGCTGCCGGTCGGGATTCCGGCGACATGGGCCGCGACGCGCTGGGTGCAGCGCCTGATCCGCGAGGCGGAAAGCTGAAACCCGACCCACTCAGCCGGCGGCGATTCCGGCCGGACGGGAAGGGCCGGCAATAAAGCGCCTGAACGGCGGGATCAGGCAGGCCGCGATGATCAGGATCGACGCAAGGCACCAGACGGCCGGGGCTTCGTTGGGGTTCCGGGTCAGCAGGCCTGCGGCGACCGGGCCGACGGCTGCGTGAAACAGCGCAAATCGCCAGGCGCCCCAGAACAGTGGCATGACGAAAACCGACAGAACATAGGTCGGAAAACCGAAGTTCGTGTTCAAGAGCCGTTCGGGGGCAGCGAAGATATCGGCGAAGGGGGTCGTCCAGGCCAGATGCCAGGAGCCGCTGACGGTGCAAAGCACATCTCCACACAGCGGGCGGCCGGGCGTGCAGGCGGGCGCTCCGGGCCAGGAAACCATCTGCGCCACGATCACCGCCGATGCCGCGGCGGCAAGCCCAAGGATGACATGGCGGCCCGCGCGCCCCATGTCGGGCCGTATCAGCGCCAGCATGAAGGCGTTGATCACCACCGGCTGCAAGGCGATGTGCAGGAGCGAAAGCCGTGTTATCCACGAATTGAGTGTCGATCCGCATTGGTCGATCACGAGGTAGCCGCCGAATTGCAGCGCCTCCATGGCCGCGAAGAACAGCAGCGTCAGCGGGATGGCGGGCCGTTCCGCGCGTTGCCGGGTGACTGCGGCACCGGCCACCCCTGCGGCGACCATGACGGCTGTCGCTTCTGTTCCCCAACACATGATCGCGTCCCGCATCGGCCTGCGTTCAGAGACAGGTTCCACCTTCCGTGAGGTTTGTGCAACTGCCTGTTCACGGCCAGGGCGGACGGATTGCGCCGGCCCCGGCCGGCGTCAGCGGCGGGTCGCCCGGTCGAAGGCGCGGTCCAGCCCTTCGGCCACCCTGTCGACATCCTCAAGGCTCAGGCAGAGAGGCGGAACCATGCGCAGGCAGGACCGGTATGGCCCGGATTTCGAAAGGATCAGGCCGGCCTCGCGCGCCGCTTCGAAAACCTCGGCCGTAAGATCGGGGTCGGGTTCCTTGGTCTTGCGGTCCCGGACCATTTCAATCGCCAGCATCAGCCCGCGTCCGCGCACGTCACCGATGCCTTGGTATTTCTGATGCAGTTCCCGCAGTCGTTCCAGCAGCGCGTCGCCCACGGTGCGGGCGTTCTGTTGCAGCCGGTCTTCGGCGATCACCTCCAGCACCGCGCGCCCGGCGGCGCAGGATGTGGGGTTGGCGCCATAGGTATGGAACATGAACCGTTCCGCCATCGGTTCGGCGATCTCGCGCCGGGCCACCACCGCGCCCAGCGGAAAACCGTTCGAGATGCCCTTGGCCATCACGACGATGTCGGGGATCACGCCATCGGCTTCGAAGCCCCACATGTGGTCACCGGTGCGGCCAAAGCCTGATTGCACCTCGTCGGCGATGTAGAGCCCGCCAGCGGCGCGGACCCGTTCCGCAGCGCCCGACATGTAGCCTTTGGGCATCTCGATGATACCGCCATAACCCTGCACGCTTTCCACCAGGATGCCGGCAATCCGCCCGGTGGTGGCCGAGCCGATGACGCGCTCGATTTCGTCAAGATAGGGTGCGGCGCCCGCTCCCTGCCCGAAGATGCCGCGATACTGGTTCGGATCGGGGACG
Source organism: Paracoccaceae bacterium (assembly GCA_020622085.1). GTDB lineage: Bacteria > Pseudomonadota > Alphaproteobacteria > Rhodobacterales > Rhodobacteraceae > QY30. The sequence continues at coordinate 161,874 of JAHRYM010000001.1, forward strand.
AAGGCGACATTTCCGGGCATTCCGGGATGACGCCAGCCGGCGATGCCCGTCACCGATTGCGCGGCCGAGGTGGGGCCGTGATAGGCGGTCCGCAGCGCCAGCAGATCCAGGTTGCCGGTATAGCCCCGCGCCATGATCATGGCGAGGTCGATCGCCTCGGACCCCGAATTGGTGAAATGCACCACCCATTCGATGTCGCCTTTCGGTCCTTTGGGCATCAACGCGGCCAGTTCCTGTGCGAAGTGCGCCGGCACCGGGTGGTAGAACATCGTCGTGCAATGGGTCAGTTCCTGCGCCTGTGCCATGGCGGCGCCCACGACCTTGGGGTGCGAATGCCCGACCGAGATGCAGACGTTCATCCCCAGAAGATCGGTATATTTTCGCCCTGCCTCGTCCCACAGATATTGCATCTGCCCCTTGCGGAACACCATGGGTTCGCGCGAGGGGACGAACTTGCGCTGGCTTGCGGCATAATAACGGTCCCGCAGCGCGGCGATCTCGGGAAGGGTCCAGTTGGTTTGCAGGGTCATGCCTTCTCTCCGGTGATCTCATGGCTGCGGCGGGCAACGAAGTCGTCCAGCGCCTCACGCACGGCAACGTCGATCTGCGGTGGCTCATAGTCACGCAGGATCTGCCTGACGCGGGCACTGGCGCGTTCGTGCTGCCACTGGCCACCCTCGGCGATCCATTGCTCGTATGTGCCGTTGTCGGACATGTCGCCCATCCAGAATGCGCTCTGGAAATTCTCGCGGGTGTGGCGGGCGCCCAGGAAATGCCCGCCCGGCCCGATTTCGGCGAATGCATCCATGGCCTGCGCCGCCTCGCCGAAGTCGATGCCCTGGGCAAAGCGCGCCATCGCGGCGCAACGGTCGGCGTCCATGATGATCTTTTCGTAGCCTGTCGTCAGCAGTCCCTCAAGGCAACCGGTGGCATGGATGATGAAGTTCACGCCTGCCAGCACCGCCCCCATCAGTTGCGACTGGCTTTCATAGCCTGCCTGTGCGTCCGGCACCTTGGACGCCGTCAACGCCCCCACCGAATGGAAGGGCAGGCCCAGCCGGTCGGCCAGCGTCTTGGCGCACATCTGGAACTGCGTGCCCTCGGGCGTGCCGAAGGTGGGTGCACCGGTCCGCAGCGAAATCGGCGAGAAGAAGGTGCCGAAGACTGCCGGCGCCCCGGGTCGGATCAACTGGATCAGCGCCACGCTGGCCATCACTTCGGCCAGTACCTGCGCCAGCGTCGCGGCCACCGTGACCGGCGACATCGCGCCCCCCAGCACAAAGGGCGAGACCACGGTGCACTGGCCGGCGCGGGCGTATTCCTTCAGCGCCCAGAGCATCGTCTGGTCCATCACCAGCGGCGCGTTGGTATTGACCACCGAATAAAGAACACAGTTTTCATCGACGAAGCGTTCGCCCATCGCCAGCTTTGCCATGGCGATGGTGTCGATGGCGCGTTCGGGGGCGGTCACGGCGCCCATGAAGGGCTTGTCCGACAGGGTCAGGTGGCTGTGGGCCATGTGCAGGTGCCGCACCGGCACCGGCAGGTCCACGGGCTCGACCACCACGCCGCCGGAATGGTTCACCGCGTTCAGTGAATAGTGCAGTTTGGTGATCTGCCGGAAGTCGTGCATGGTTGCGTAGCGGCGACCGTTTTCCATGTCATGGACGAAGGGGGGGCCGAAGCTCGGGCAGAAGAGTTGCGCATTGCCGCCGATCTGCACCGAACGGGCCGGATTGCGCGCGTGCTGGGTGAAGACTTGCGGCGCCGTGCGGATCTTGTCGCGGCACCAGCCGGGATCGAAGCGCACCCGTTCCCCATCCACCCGGGCGCCGGCGCGACGAAAGATTTCCAGCGTCTCGGGGTCGTCGCGGAAATCCATGCCGATCTCGTCGAGGATCCGGTCTGCGTTGCGTTCGATGATCGCCACGGCTTCGGGGTCGATCAGGCTGAGGCTGGCGATCCGGCGCAGGACAAAGGGGGCGGCGATGGCCTGCCGGTCGCTTCTTGCCTGCACGCGGGCGCTGCGGCCCTGCCGTTCTGCCATTGCTCAAGCCTTCCCGAAAAATGCGTGCGCAACCTGCACGGCGCGTTCCTGACAGGGAAAGGATAGAAGCGCCGGAACGGCCCTGCACAGGGTCAAACGGCAGTATCGGAAATCCTAATGTTGCGGATTAGCAAGGTCGTGATAGAGCACCTGGCCCGCGATCGCCGGAAAATGCCGCTCGAACGCCTGTTGCAGGATCTGCTGGCTGGTCTGCGCAATCCGATGCGGGATGTCCCCCAGATCGTCGCGCCGGCAGGCAAGACGGATGGTTCGCTTGAGCGAGGGGAAGGGCAGCGGTGCCAGACGCACCGGCATGCCTTCCGCGATTCCGTCGATCATCAGGGATGGCGACAGGATCGCAAAGCACTTGCCGGTGATCACGCCCGCCATGACCATCGCGGTGCGGTCGGCCTCGATCGCGCGCGGAAGATCCAGCCGGCAGCGCTGCAGATGCTGGTCGGTCCGGCGTCCGACCGGGGTCGACGATCCGAACTGCGCCAGCGACAGGTGCTGGCAAATCGCGTGGATATCGTCCTGCGGGCCGATGTAGTCGACGGGAAGAGCCAGGAAGAAGGGCTCTTCCAGGATCGGGGTGAAGGTGTAGCCCGGCCCGGCATGCAGGCGTTCGGACGTGACCGCGATATCCAGCCGCCGATCCTTGAGAGCGGCGAAGTGGTCGGTTGCAAGCCCGGCCGAAAGGATCAGCCCGGGCACGTTCATTTCCTTGCCCAGCAGGTCGTAAAGCCCCGGTGTCAGCGTGGTGGCGATGGACGCCAGCATCCCGACCCGGAGCGAGGGCAGCGTGGTGGCGCCAAGGTGGTTCATCTCGCGGCGCAGGTCTTCCAGCAGGTTGAGCAGCCTGTAGCCATGCCTTTGCATCTGCTTGCCGGCATAGGTCAGCTCGATTGGCCGGATCCGGCGATCAAACAGGGTCTGGCCGAAAACCGTTTCGAGGTTCTTGATATGCTGGGATGCGGCCGACTGCGTGATCTTCAGCGCGCTGGCGGCCGATGTCACCTGACGCATTTCCGCAACGGCCATGAATACCTCGATCGCGCGGAACAGGTTGATGTCCGGCTCGGTCCTCTGGCGATCGGTCATCGTTCTTTCCTGCCGCTGCTTCGCGTGTCGTTGTGATGATGATTAGTATTGCTAATGAAGCAAGTCCTTCCTTGCCCGAAGGCAGGCCGACCTGTCTGAATGACGTCGGACACCAGCCAAAGCCAGTCATGCAGGATCGGATGCAGAAAATCGTGATCATCGGTGGCGGCGCGCTGGGCCTGAGCCTTGCCTATCACCTGACCCGCGCGAGCAGCGCCTCGGTCACGGTGCTGGAGCGCAACACACTGACATCGGGAACAAGCTGGCATGCGGCCGGGATCGTCGGACCGCTTCGCGCAACGCCCAACATGACACGGCTGGCAATGTATGCGGGTGAGCTGTTTCCCCGGCTGGAAGCCGAAAGCGGCATGAAGACCGGCTATCGGCGCACCGGCGGCTACTGGCTGGCCCGCGATCCCGCGCGCATGGACGAATTGCACCGCATCGCGGCGCTGGGCCGGCATTTCGGGCTGACGTCCTCGATCGTCGGGCCGGACGCGGTCGCGGTGCAGGGGCTGGATCTGTCCGGGGTCATCGGCGCGATGCGGGTCGAGGAAGATGCAAACGTCAACCCGGTCGATCTATGCATGGCCTATGCCCGGCTGGCGCGCGCCGCCGGCGCCGAAATCCGCGAAAATGCCCCCGTGGCCCGGCTGGCGACCGATGGCCGGCGCGTTTGCGGCGTGGTGATGGAGGACGGCACCCGGATTTCCGCCGACATGGTGGCGCTTTGCGCCGGGGCATGGTCGAAACGGCTGGCCGATCAGGCCGGTGTGCCGCTGCCGCTGCAGGCGGTCGAGCACATGTATGTCGTGACCGAGGCAATGACTGGGATGCCCCACCCCTTTCCAGTGCTGCGCGACCTTGACCGCGGGATCTATGTCAAGGGCGATGCGGGCAAGCTGGTGATCGGCGGCTTCGAGCCACGAGCCAAGTGCTGGGATGCGCATGGCCCCGAGGGCGACCGCCCTTTCCTTGAACTGCCCGAGGACTGGGACCAGTTCACCCCCTTCATGGAGGCGGCGCTGGCGCTGATCCCGGGGCTTGAACGGATCGGCATCCAGCATTTCATGAACGGGCCGGAAAGCTTCACCGTGGACAGCCGTCCGCTGATCGGAGAGTCCCCGGCGCTGGACGGGCTGTTCGTCGCGGCGGGGATGAATTCGGTGGGCGTCATGTCCTCGGCCGGGGTCGGGCGTGTGCTGGCCGACTGGATGCGCGATGGCCATGCGCCGATGGACATGTGGGAAGTCGATATTGCCCGCGTCGATCCGCTGGCTGCCGCCGACGCCCATGTGCAGGCCCGGATGGCCGAGGCCGTCGAGGATGTCTTTGCGCTGCATTGGCCTTTCAAGCAACCGAAGGCCGGGCGCGGGTTGCGCCGGTCGGCGCTGCATGACCGCTGGGCGCGGCAGGGTGCCGTCTTTGGCCTTACCGCCGGATGGGAGCGCGGCCTCTGGTATGCACAGGACGCATCCGAACGCGACCTGCCCTATTCGGTGGGCGCACAGGCCTGGTATCCGATCGCCCGGCGCGAGGCGTCCGTGATGGCGGATGGCGTGACGCTTCTCGATCTTGCGCCTTTCGCCAAGTTCGAAATCCACGGCGCGGACGCGCTTGCCTTCGTGCAGCATCTGGCCACCGCCAACATGGACGTGGCGGTGGGGCGCGCGGTCTATACCGCGTTGCTGAACGATCGTGGCGGGATCGAAGGGGATGTCACCATCTTGCGGCGCGGGCGCGATCAGTTCCGCCTGACCAGTGGCGCGGCAACCCGCTGGCGCGATGCCGCCTGGCTGCGCCGGCACGCTGCGGGCCATCGGGTCAGCATCGAAGACGTGACCGAGACCGAGGCCGTGATCGGCGTGATGGGGGCGGGCACGCGTGCCATCCTGGCAGGGCTTTCGGCCGATGACTGGCAGGATTTCCCCTTCTCGACCGCGCGTGCCGTCACCGTGGCGGGGCAGGCCTGCATGGCCACGCGCGTCAGCTTCGTCGGTGAACTGGGATGGGAACTGTCGATCCCCGTCGAGGGAGCCGGGCCGGTCTTCGACGCGCTGATCGGCGCGGGCGGCAGGCCCATGGGCCACCATGCGCTTGATGCCTGCCGGATCGAGAAGGGTTTTCGCCACATGGGCCATGATCTTGGCCCGGACATCACGCCGCTGGAGGCGGGCCTGGGTTTCGCGATCGACTGGTCGAAGGACTTCATCGGCAGGTCTGCGCTGGAGGCGCAGCGGGCCCAGGGGATCCGCCGCCGGCTGGTTCTGTTCGATGTCGAAGGCCATCCGCTGATCCTGCATGACGAGCCGATCCGCGAGGCGGGCAAGGTGGTCGGGCTGACCACATCGGGCGCGAGGGGTGCCCGCAGCGGGCTGACGCTCGCACTGGGGCTGGTCGGGATCGCGCCCGGCGAGACGCTTGCGCAGACCTGTGCCCGCCGCTTCCAGATCGAGGTGGCCGGCCGCATCTATCCGGCGAAGGCGCTGCCGCGCCCGCCCTATGACCCCTCTGGCGAACGGATGAAGGCATGACGACCGAAGCGCAGGTTCTGATCATCGGCGGGGGCGCGATGGGCGTGTCGCTGGCCTATCATCTGGCCAAGGCCGGCTGGCACGATGTGGTGCTGACCGAAAAGAACGACCTGACCCATGGCTCGACCTGGCATGCGGCGGGGCTCTGCACGCATTTCTCGCACAATGCCACGATCCAGGAACTGCGGGCGACATCCGTGCGGCTCTACCGCGACATCCTTCCCGAGGAAACCGGCGACACCTGCGGGTTTCATCGCTCGGGCGCCATGCGCATCACCTCGAACCCCGACCGGATGGACGAATTTGCCCATGTCGTCGGCCTGTCGAAATTCACCGGCTATGACCTGCGGCTTCTGACCTCGCCCGAACAAGTGGCCGAACTGCATCCGCTGGCGCGCGCCGAAGGCATCCTGGGTGGCATATTCGAGCCCGACGACGGCCATGTGGACCCGACGCTGGCCACCAATGCCATGGCCAGAATGGCGCGCGCGCGCGGCGCCACCATCCTGCGCCGGAACCCGGTGCATGCGATCCGGCGCGAGGGCGGACACTGGCTGGTGGACACGAAACAGGGCACGATCCGGGCGCGGCACATCGTCAACGCTGCCGGCACCTGGGGGTGGGAAATCGGGCAGATGATGGGGGTCAACGTGCCCTCGGTTCCGGTGCTGCACCAGTATCTGGTGACCGATACCGTGCCGGCGGTGGCCGCGCGCATTGCCGCGGGCCTGCCGGAACTGCCGATGATCCGCGATCCCGAGGAAAGCTGGTATGTCCGGCAGGAACGCGATGCGCTGATCCTTGGCCCCTATGAAAAGGATGCGCAGGTCTGGTCGGTTGACGGTGTGCCACCCGAGTTTGGCGCCGAGTTGATGGCGCCAGACCTTGACCGGGTGGAACATATCCTGATGGCCGCCATGGCGCGCATCCCCGCGCTGGAAACGGGGGGCGTGAAATCGGTGGTCAACGGTCCGATCACCTTCACGCCCGATGCCAACCCGCTGATCGGTCCGGCCTGGGGGCTGCCGAATGCCTGGCTGCTGACGGGCTCCTCCATGGGCGTGATGGAAGGTGGCGGCTCGGGCTGGTTCCTGGCCCACTGGATGACCCACGGTGCACCGCCCATGGATGCGCTGGCGGTGGACAGCCGCCGCTTTGGCCCCTGGGCGGACCGCGATTATCGGGTGCAGAAGGCCATCGAGTGTTTCGGCCTGCAATTCGGCGTTCACTACCCGCACGAAGAACGCCCCGCCGCGCGTGGCAAGCGGCTGACCCCGCTTTACCGTCTGATGCAGGAACGCGGCGCACAGATGGGCGCGGCCTATGGCTGGGAACGTCCGAACTGGTTCGGCGCGCCGGCCTCGTTGACCTTCCGACGGCCCGACTGGTTCGGGGACGTCGCGCGCGAGTGCCAGATGGTGACCAATGCCGCCGGCCTTGCCGACATGTCGGTTTTCTCGAAATTCGAGGTGAAGGGCAAGGATGCCCGCGCCTTCATGGACCAGCTTGGCTGCAATATCGCGTCGAAACCGGGCCGGATCGCGCTGACCAATGCCCTGTCGCCCGCTGGCGGCACGGAATCGGAATTCACCGTGGCCTGCCTTGCGGAGGATCATTTCTACCTGACCTCGGCTGCAGCGGCCGAGATGCGCGACGATGACCTCTTGCGGGCGCGGGCTTCGGGTCTTGACGTGACCATCTCGCGCGTGACCGACGGGCTTGCGGTGATCGGGCTCATGGGCCCCAAGTCACAAGAGATACTCGAGTCGCTGACGTCCGATCCGGTCGGGCCGTGGATGTCGGTGCGGCAGATGACCATCGCGGGCATCCCGGGTCGGGCGATGCGGCTGTCCTATGTTGGCGAACTCGGCTGGGAGCTTCACGTCGCTGCCGATCGCGCGGCCGAGCTGTTCCTCGCACTTGAGGTGGCGGGCCGTCCAGAGGGTATCGGCTGTTTCGGAGCCTATGCCATGAACGCGATGCGGCTGGAGAAAGGCTATGCCGCCTGGGGGGCCGACTTCACCACCGAGCGGACACCCGCAGAGACCGGCATGGGTTTCCTTGTCAGGCCCGATCACGATTTCATCGGCCGTGACGCGCTGTTGCGGCGCATGGCCGATGAAAAGCGCTGGGAAATGGTGCTCCTGGAACTCGATCCGGGAGAGACCGATCCCTATTATTCCCACAGCCTGTGGCACGGCGAGAGCTGCGTCGGGATCGTCACTTCGGCCGCCTATGGACATCGGACCGGCAAGTTTCTGGCACTGGCCTATCTGCGCGACCGCAGCGCGCGCGAGGGGCTGGAGGTCGAGGTGCTGGGCAAGCGGCGCGGGGCGCGGATCCTGACGCGCCCGCCCTTCGATCCGGACAACCACCGCGTGACCGGCCGCATCGCCGTGACGGCACCGGGCTGAGGGGAGGGGACATGCGGGGGGGCAGAAAGGCGCGGGTGGCGATCGTGACGGGCGGGCTTTCGGGCATCGGACATGCCGTTGCCATGGAACTTGCCCGGTCGGGCCACCGGGTTTCGGTGGGGGCGCGTGACGTGACGAGCGTCCCGCGACAGGCGGCCCTTGCGGTGCTGGCCCAAGCCGCCGATGCCCACGGGGGCGCAATGGACGCGGGGGTGCTGGATCTGCGCGATGACGCGAGCGTGGCGGCCTTTGTCAAAAGGACCGAAGACCGCTTTGGCGCCGCCGACATCCTGGTGAATGCGGCCGGGATCACGGCCGAGCATCCGGTGACCGGCCATCCCGACGCGCTGTGGACTGATGTCATCGACACCAACCTGACCGGCGCCTTCCGCATGATCCGGGCCACGTTGCCTTCGATGATGACGTGCGGCTGGGGGCGGATCATCAATATCGGCTCCACCGCCGCTTCGGTGGGGGCCGCCGACAACCCCGCCTACTGCGCGTCGAAGGCGGGGCTTTTGGGGCTTACGCGCTGCGTGGCGCTGGAGGGTGCGGTGCGCGGAGTGTCCTGCGTGATGGTCAGCCCGACATGGGTCGACACACCGATGATGGACGCCGATCTGGCGCAGATCGTCGCGCGCGAGGGACGCGGTCGAAGCATAGCCGAGGCGCGGGCCGCGATTGCCGCCGAAAACCCGCAGCGGCGCATCATCCAGCCTGCCGAGGTGGCGGCAGTTGTGGGGTTTCTGGCGGGGGATGCGGTGCCGGGGCTGACGATGGAGGACATCAGGATCACCGGCGGTGCGCTCTGGTAGTGCGGCGCGGCCGGGGGCTGACGGGAAAGACATGAACCGGACCGCGCCAACAGCGACTCCGGTCAACACAGGGGAGATGACAGAATGACACGGACACTGGCACTTGGAACGACCATGCTTGTCGCGCTTTCGACGCTATCGGCCGCGGTTGCCGCCGATCTGGGCGCCGCGAACGAGCCGATCAGGTTGGCGATGCTCGAATGGTCGGGGGCGCAGATATCGTCGCAGCTCGCCGGCAAGGTGCTGGAAAAGGCCGGCTACAAGGTCGAATATGTCACCGCAGGCAACTACCCGCATTTCACGGGACTTGCCGATGGCGACATCAGCGCCTCGGTCGAAGTCTGGCTGAACAACGTGGGCGAAGTCTTTCCCAAGGTGCTTGCAGAGGGCAAGATCGAAGATATCGGAACCCTGGGGCTGACCACCAACGAAGGCTGGATCTATCCGAAGTTCATGGAGGATCTCTGCCCCGCGCTGCCAAGCTGGGAAGCGCTGAAGGATCCGGCCTGCGTCGGGTTGCTGGCGACGCCCGACACCCTGCCCAACGGCCGTTTCCTGGATTATCCGGCCGACTGGGGTTCGCGGGCGGCGACGATCATCGCCGACAACAGCCTGCCGCTGACTGCTGTGCCATCCGGGTCGGAAGGGGCGATGATCGCCGAATTGCGCGCCGCCGCCAGCGCGAAGACACCGCTGGTGATGATGTTCTGGGCGCCGCATTTCATCCTGGCCGAGGTGGATGTGGGCTGGATCGCCATGCCGCCCTGCACGGAAGACACCAACGAGCACTGCATCAAGGCGCCCGATGTTGACAAGGTGGTGTGGTCGGGCTTCGCAGAGAAATGGCCAGCCGCCTACGAAATCCTCAAGGCCTTCCGGGTGACGACCGAAGACCAGCAGAAGATGATGCTGGCACTCGACAACCAGAGCGGCACGCTTGAATCGGTCACGGATGCCTGGGTCGCGGAAAACGAGGCGATCTGGAAGCCCTGGATTGATGCGGGCGTGAACTGAGGCCCCGGGCAGGAGGCGCAGAAATGCCCGATCCGATCGCTGCGGCCCCGAAGGTGATGCTGGGATGCCGGAACCTGTGGAAGGTCTTCGGCCGGGTTCCCGGCTATTACTTCGACACCGCCGGCTATTCCATCGACGCCGAGGCGCTGGCGAACAGGCTGCGCGCCGAAGGTCATATCCCGGCGGTGATCGACGCAAGCTTTGATGTGCATGAAGGCGAGATCTTCGTCATCATGGGGCTTTCGGGTTCGGGCAAGTCGACGCTGGTGCGCTGCCTCTCGCGGCTTCAGGACGCGGAACATGGCACCATCGCCTTTGACGGCCTGAACCTGCGCACCGCGGGCGCCCGGACCTTGATCGAGATCCGCCGCAACAAGATGGGGATGGTGTTCCAGAGTTTTGGACTGCTGCCGCATCTGAGCGCGCTTGAAAACGTGGCCTTCCCCCTGAAGCTTCAGGGGGTGGGACGCGCCATGCGCGAGGCCCGGGCGCAGGAGATGCTGGATCTGGTCGAGCTGGGCAATCGTGCCGGCGCGCTTCCGTCCGAGCTGTCGGGGGGGCAGCAACAGCGCGTCGGCATCGCCAGAAGCCTCGCCACCGACCCCGACCTGTGGTTCCTTGACGAACCCTTTTCGGCGCTCGATCCGCTGATCCGCCGCCAGATGCAGGATGAATTCCTGAGGCTCCAGCGCCAGTTGAAGAAGACGATCGTCTTCATCACCCATGACATCATGGAGGCCTGCCGGCTGGCGGACCGCATCGCCCTGATGCGGGGCGGGCGGATCATCCAGATCGGCACTCCGGCGCAGATCCTGCTTTCTCCGGCTGATAGCTATGTTGCCGACTTCACCGCCGAAGTGGCGCTGAGTCGGGCGATCCGCGTGGCCGACCTGGCGGAGCAGGCAGAGGGGAGCTGCGCGGATGGCATGCCTGTGAAGGCCGATACCCCGATCGAGGCGCTGCTGCCCGCCATCGCCGAGGGCCGGCAGAGATTTGCCGTGACCGGCGGCACACCTGGCGCGGCGGAAATGGTGGTCACGGCCCAGTCGATCCTGGCGGTCCTGCGCCGTGATGCGCAGCATGCGGCCCTGCCATGACCAATGACCGCCGCAATCCGACCTCTGCCGACCGGCTCTGGCTGGGTCTGCTGGTGCTTTCGGTGATGCTGACGATTGCGGGGCGCTGGTTCCCCTGGCTGAGCGGATTTCCCACCGGCTGGACGCTGCCTGTCAGCCAATGGGCAAATGCCGCCTTCCTGCCGATCTTTGAATTCGCGCGCCCCTTCGGCCGCAGCACGACCCCGGTGATCGAGGCGGTGCTGGGCGCGATCCGCGCCGGGCTTGTCTGGATTCCCTGGCCGGCCGCGGTGCTGGCCATCTGTCTTGTGGCGTTGCGGGCCTGCGGTTGGCGGGTGATGGTCCTTGCCGCGCTTTCCCTTCTGGCGGTGGTCGGCATCGGCTACTGGGCGCAGGCGATGAACACGCTGGCGCTGGTGCTGGTTTCGGTGCCGACATCGGTGGTCCTTGGATTTGGGGTGGGGGCGCTTGCGCATCGGCTGCCGCGCCTGCGCCCTTTGATCGAGGCGCTCCTTGACGTGATGCAGACCTATCCTGCCTTTGCCTATCTGATTCCGCTTCTTCTTCTGTTCGGCTTCGGTCCGGCGGCGGGGCTTCTGGCCAGTGTCGTCTTCGCGGTGCCGCCGATGGTGCGCAATACCATCGTGGGCCTGGGCGCGGTTCCTGCCGAGATCATCGAAAGCGCGGCCATGGCAGGCGCACGGCCCGGGCAACTGTTCTGGCAGGCGCGGGTTCCGGTTGCCCTGCCGCAACTGCTGATCGGCCTGAACCAGACCACCATGGCGGCGCTTTCCATGGTGATCATCGTCGCCATCATCGGCGGGTTCGACGACATCGGCTGGGAAATCCTGTCGGCGATGCGCAAGGCCGAGATGGGGCGCAGCCTGGCATCGGGGCTGGTGATCGTGCTTCTGGCGGTGCTTCTGGACCGGATGACCAGCGGGATCGCGCGGCAAAGCCGGCTCAGGCGCGCGCCACCGATCGCCGGGCGCAATCTGGTGATCGGGCTTTTGCTTGCGGCGCTGCTTGCCACGGGGCTCAAGCTTGCCGGCTGGACGCTTCTGCCCGGAGACGGCGCGCGCAGCCTGTTCCGGCACCTGGATCTGTGGCTGCTGGATTTCGTGGCCTGGAGCGCGCCCGCCTTTGCCCTGCTGCGCAATGCGATCACCTATGGGTTGATGCTGCCGATGCGGCTGGGATTTTCGGGCTCGGCCAGCCCGATGGTCTGGGGCCTGACGCTGACGCCTGCGGTGACGGCGGGTTATGTGGCGGTGGCGCTGGGCCTGGTGGTGCTGGCGGCGCGGCGCAGCCCGAGGGCGGCGGTGGCCACGGGGTTTGCGGCGCTGCTGTTCTGGAGCGGCCTGCCGGGCTTTCCCTGGACCGCCACGCTGGCAATCGTCGGGGCGGCGGCATGGCGGAGCGGCGGGCCCTGGCTTCTGGGCCTTGCTGCCTCGGGGCTGCTGATTGCCGGGGTGTCAGGCCTGTGGGTGCCGATGATGCAATCCATCTACCTGTGCGCGGTGGCCGTGGTGATCTGCTTTGCCCTTGGCGGTGCTCTGGGCATTGCGGCGGCGCAAAGCGACCGGCTGTCGGCGGTCCTGCGGCCGATCAACGATGCGCTGCAGACCATGCCGCAGTTCGTGTTCCTGATCCCGGCCCTGATGCTTTTCAAGGTGGGCGAGTTCACCGCCCTGATCGCAATCGTCCTTTATGCCATCGTGCCGCCGATCCGGTATGTCGAGCATGGCCTGCGCACTGTCCGCCCCGATGTGGTCGAAGCTTCACGGCAGATGGGCGCGACGCCCTGGCAGATGCTGTGGCAGGTCAAGCTGCCGCTTGCGTCGGATGCGGTGCGGCTGGCGCTGAACCAGACGGTGATGGCGGCGGTGTCCATGCTGGTGATCGCGGCGCTTGTCGGCACGCGGGAGCTTGGGCAGGAGGTTTATGTCGCGCTGAGCAAGGCCGACGCGGGCCGGGGGCTGGTTGCGGGCTGGATCATCGCCTGCATCGCCCTGGTTGCCGACCGGGTCTTGCGGCGCCGTCGCGCACCCCCGTCACACGCCACACTCCCCGAAAAGACCTGATGAACCGGCCGTCACCACGCGCCCAGATCTGTAGAAGGACCACCCGCATGTTCCCCTGCAACCACACCCCGATCCCCGAGCTATATGTCTCGGCCGACTCGGCCCGCAAGCTCAAGCACGAGGCGGCGGCGCTGCCCTCCTGGGATCTGACGGCGCGCCAGGTCTGCGACCTGGAACTGCTGATGAATGGCGGGTTCCATCCGCTGAAAGGGTTCCTTGGACAGGCAGATTACGACAGCGTGGTTCAAACCATGCGCACCGCCGATGGCGCCCTCTGGCCGATGCCGATCACGCTGGATGTGACCGAGACCTTCGCCGATGGTATCGAACCTGGGCAGGATATTGCCTTGCGCGATCCCGAAGGGGTGATCCTGGCAATCCTGTCGGTCACCGACAAATGGGTGCCCGACAAGGCGCGCGAGGCCGAAATGGTCTTTGGCGCCAACGATCTGGCCCATCCGGCGGTGAACTATCTGCACAACGTCGCGGGCAAGGTCTATCTGGGCGGTCCGGTCACTGGCATCCAGCCGCCGGTGCACTACGACTTCAAGGCCCGCCGCGACACCCCGAACGAATTGCGCGCCTACTTCCGCAAGGTCGGCTGGGCCAAGGTCGTGGCGTTCCAGACCCGCAACCCGCTGCATCGCGCGCACCAGGAGCTGACGTTCCGTGCCGCGCGGGAATCGCAGGCCAACCTGCTGATCCATCCGGTTGTCGGCATGACAAAGCCGGGTGACGTGGATCACTTCACCCGCGTGCGCTGCTACGAGGCGGTGCTGGACCAGTATCCGGCGCAGACCACGGCACTGTCGCTTCTCAACCTTGCGATGCGCATGGCCGGTCCGCGCGAAGCGGTCTGGCACGGGCTGATCCGCAAGAACCACGGTGTGACGCATTTCATCGTCGGACGCGACCATGCCGGCCCGGGCAAGAACAGCCAGGGCAAGGATTTCTACGACCCCTATGCCGCGCAGGAACTGTTCCGCGCCCACGAGTCCGAGATCGGCGTGACCATGGTCGATTTCAAGCATATGGTCTATGTGCAGGAAAAAGCGCAGTATTTTCCGTCAAACGAAATCCCTGAAGGCACAACGGTGCTGGACATATCCGGCACCGAGCTTCGCCGCCGCCTCCGCGAGGGGCTGGACATTCCCGAGTGGTTTTCCTTCCCCGATGTCGTCGCGCAACTGCGCAAGACCTCTCCGGCACGTGACAAGCAGGGCTTCACCGTGTTCTTCACCGGGCTATCGGGTTCGGGAAAATCGACCATCGCCAATGCGCTTATGGTCAAGCTGATGGAGATGGGCGGCCGTCCGGTCACGCTTCTGGACGGCGATGTGGTCAGGAAGCACCTGTCGTCGGAACTGGGTTTTTCAAAAGAGCACCGCGACATCAACATCAAGCGCATTGGCTATGTTGCGTCGGAAATCACCAAGAACGGTGGGATCGCCATCTGTGCGCCGATCGCGCCCTATGCCGCCACGAGACGTGCTGTGCGCGAGATGATCGAGGCGTGCGGCGCCTTCGTCGAGGTTCATGTCGCCACCTCGGTCGAGGAATGCGAACGCCGGGACCGCAAGGGGCTCTACAAGCTCGCGCGCGAGGGCAAGATCAAGGAGTTCACCGGCATCTCGGACCCCTACGAAGTCCCGGACCGGCCGGAACTCAGGGTCGATACCGAAGGCACCGAAGTCGACAGCTGCGCGCATCAGGTGATTCTCAAGCTGGAAGCCATGGGCCTGATCCGCGCGTGACGTGATCTGCAAACGAATGGAGGAATGAATGCATCCGATCTATGCCCTTTGGGCCCATCCGCGTTCCATGTCGACCGCGATGGAGCGTGTCATGCGCGAGCGGGGCGACCTGGACTGTTCGCATGAGCCGTTCATGTATGACTACTATGTTCACCGCCAGGTGCGCAGGATGCCGCATTTCGATGTGCAGCCGGACCATCCGGTGCGCTACGAGGACATCCGCGACAGCCTGATGGCACGGGCCGAAAGCGGGCCCGTGTTCTTCAAGGACATGAGCTATTACATGCTGCCGCATCTTCTGGATGATGCGCGGTTCCTGTCGGCCCTGACGAATGTCTTCCTGATCCGCGATCCGGTTGCGGCCATCGCGTCCTATTTCAAGCTCGATCCGGACGTGACGCTCGAGGAAATCGGGCTGGAGGCACAGTGGCGCCACTTTGCCGCGCTGCGCGATCGCGGTGAACGCCCGGTGGTGATCCGGGCCGAGGACGTCCGGCAGGACACTCGCGGCGTGATGCGGCGAATGTGGGAAACCATCGGCCTGCCCGATGTCGAGGCCGCCTTCGAGTGGCAGAACGAGCGTCCCAAGGACTGGGCGCAGGTCGAGGGATGGCACACCGACGTCAGCGCCTCACGCGGGATCCGGCCGCTGACCGAGACCGAAGTGCAGGAACAACGGCAGAAGTTCGAGGCGCTGGCGCTGCTGCACCCGAAGATGAACGCCTATCTGGCGCACCATCTGCCCTATTACGAAAGGCTGTCGGCCGAAGCCCTTGTCGCGTAGGGGATCGTGCTGCGCGGGCGCCGGGCAGGATCGGCCGGGTGCGCCTTCGCTATCCTTTGGCGGCCCGATCCATTCGTCATCTTGCGGCGGGCTTGCGAACGGCGCAGCATGGGAGGCAGGCCGCCTGTGTCCGGATCGCAATGATCTGCGCGCCTGGCGGCAGATTGAACCCGGGTTTCGGAGGACTGGCAGATGGCGTTGCAAACGATACGGACGACCCGTGGCCGTGGACGGCTTTATGACGGCATCATCGACGCGGTGGGCGATACGCCGGTGATCCGGATCAACCGGCTGGCGCCCGAGGGTGTCCAGATCTACGTCAAGGCCGAGTTCTTCAACCCTGCCTCCTCGGTCAAGGATCGGCTGGCGCTGAACATCATCGAGGCGGCGGAACGCT
Organism: Paracoccaceae bacterium; assembly: GCA_020622085.1. Classification (GTDB taxonomy): domain Bacteria; phylum Pseudomonadota; class Alphaproteobacteria; order Rhodobacterales; family Rhodobacteraceae; genus QY30. The sequence goes on from JAHRYM010000001.1 coordinate 177,894, forward strand.
CGGGGGCGCTCCGGCCCGGCCAGACGGTGGTCGAGGCGACGAGCGGCAATACCGGCATCGGGCTGGCCATGGTCTGTGCCCAGAAAGGTTATCCGCTGGTGGTCACCATGGCCGAAAGCTTCTCGGTCGAGCGGCGGCGGCTGATGCGGATGTTCGGCGCGAAGGTGGTGCTGACCCCGCGCGCCGAAAAAGGCATCGGGATGTACAAGAAGGCGGTCGAGCTGGCAGAACGGCACGGCTGGTTCCTTGCCCGACAGTTCGAGACGACGGCGAATGCCGACATCCACGAAAGCACGACCGCCCGCGAGATCCTTGGTGATTTCAGCGGCCAGAGGCTTGATTATGTCGTGACGGGCTATGGAACCGGCGGCACCGTTACCGGAATTGCGCGGGCGCTGCGTCGGGAACGCCCGGAGACGCGCATCATCCTTGCCGAGCCGGAGAATGCCGCGCTGGTCTCGAGCGGCGTCGCACAGGACCGTGGCGCCGACGGATCGCCCGCGGTCAGCCATCCTGCCTTTCAGCCGCATCCGATCCAGGGCTGGACGCCGGATTTCATCCCTCTGGTCCTGCAAGAGGCGCTGGACAAGGGCGGGGTTGACCGGCTGGTTCGGGTGGCAGGAGCCGATGGCCTGGCCTGGGCGCGCAGGCTGGCTGCGGGCGAGGGGATCCTGACCGGGATTTCCGGCGGATCGACATTCGCCGCGGCAATGGACATTGCAGCCGGCGCCGAACCCGGTTCGGTGATCCTGGCCATGCTTCCCGACACCGGAGAGCGTTACCTGTCGACGCCACTTTTTCAGGACATACCCGAAGACATGGATGCAGCAGAGCTGGCACTGTCGCAGTCGACGCCGGGTTACCAGATCGGCTGACCGAAACGCCCTTACCCCCCTTGCAGGCAGACGCAAGTGGGCGCGGCGGGAAACTTGCGCAGGCAAGGCTTTGTCTTTCCACGCAACGTCGCTTGCGTTATTGCCTCGGGCAGGGCGCGAAAGGGCGGGGCATGGATCATTTTCTCTATCGTGGCGGCGTATTGCATGCCGAGGGCGTTGCACTGCCGCAGATCGCCGCAAGCGTGGGAACGCCCTTCTATGTCTATTCCACGGCAACGCTGACCCGGCACTACCAGTTGTTCCATGATGCGCTGGGCGATCTGCCGCATCTGGTGTGCTTTTCAGTCAAGTCGCTGTCGAACATCGCGGTCCTGAAGACGCTGGCAGGCCTTGGCGCGGGGATGGACGTGGTGTCGGGCGGGGAATACCGCCGCGCCCGCGCCGCCGGGGTGCCGGGCGACAATATCGTGTTTTCCGGCGTCGGCAAGACGGTCGAGGAAATGCGCCTGACGCTTGACGGCGGTATCCGTCAGTTCAACGTCGAAAGCGAAGCCGAGATGGCGGCGCTGAACGCCGTCGCCCTGTCGATGGGCAAGGTCGCGCCGATCACCGTGCGGGTGAACCCCGATGTCGATGCCAAGACCCATGCCAAGATTGCGACCGGAAAAAAGGAAAACAAGTTCGGCATCCCGATCAGCCGCGCGCGCGAGGTCTATGCCCTTGCCGCCAGCCTGCCGGGCCTGCGCGTCGTGGGTGTCGACGTGCATATCGGCAGCCAGCTGACCGATCTGGCGCCCTTCGCGCAGGCCTTCGAGAAGCTGGCCGAACTGGTCGTGCAGCTTCGTGCCGATGGCCACGGCATCGAGCGGCTGGATCTGGGCGGGGGCCTCGGCATTCCCTATGCCCAAAGCAACGACACGCCGCCGCTGCCGCAGGACTACGGCGCGCTGGTCCGTGAAAAGCTTGGCCATCTGGGCTGCGAGATCGAGATCGAGCCGGGGCGACTGATTTCCGGCAATGCGGGGTTGCTGGTCGCATCCGTCATCTATGCGAAATCGGGAGAGGAGCGGGATTTCCTGATCCTTGACGCGGCGATGAACGATCTGGTGCGACCCTCGATGTATGACGCCCACCACGACGTGGTGCCGGTGATCGAACCGGCGCCGGCGTCCGAGCGGCACAGCTATGACGTGGTCGGCCCGGTTTGCGAAACCGGCGACACCTTCGCGCGCGGCCGGGCCTTGCCACTTCTGGATGCCGGGGATCTGGTCGCTTTCAGGTCGGCGGGGGCTTACGGTGCCGTGATGGCATCGGAATACAACACCCGTCCGCTGGTGCCCGAGGTGCTGGTCCATGGGGATCACTATGCCGTCATCCGGGAACGGCCGTCCTATGAGGAGATCCTTGGCCGCGATAGGCTGCCGGCATGGCTTGACGACAGCAGGAAGGATGCCTGACCTCAGGGTGGAATGACAGATCCAGACCGTATCCCGCAGCTGGTTCGCGCCCGTCTGCTCTGGCCCTTGCGCCTGACGCGGCTGGGAATGGCATCCGAGCGTCTGGTGCGGCTGTTCTGGCCGGCCTGGACGATCCTGTTCCTGATGGTCGCGGCCTTTGCCTTCGGCCTGCAGGACCATCTGCCGGTCGAGGCGCTCTGGCCCCTGTCGGTGGGGGCTGTGCTGGTGTTGCTGGGGCTGGTCGCGCGGGGGGCATGGCGGTTCCGCTGGCCGGGCCGCGCCGAGGTGCTGGCGCGGCTTGACGCATCGCTGCCGGGGCGGCCCATCGCCACGCTGGCCGATCAGCCGGCCGATCAGGGGGCCGATTTCGGCACGATCGCCGTCTGGCAGGCGCATCGGGAACGGATGGCAGACCGTGCCGGCAAGGCCCGCCCGGTGGAACCCGACCTGCAACTGGCAAGCCATGATCCCTTTGCGCTGCGTTATCTGGGGGCGACGGCGCTGGCGATGGCGCTGTTGTTCGGGTCGGTCTGGCGGGGCGCCGAGATTGCCGCCGTCATGTCCGGCACGCCTGTGCCGGTGGCCAACGCCGCCAGCGGGCCGAAATGGGAGGCCTGGATCGAACCCCCCGCCTATACCGGGCGGCCGACGCTTTACCTCAACAAGGTCGATCAGGCTTCGCTGACCATTCCGGAAGGCAGCACCATCCAGTTCCGCCTTTATGGCGATGTGGCCGTGTCCGAGTCGGTTTCCGATCCGGCGGCGCCGGTGCCGGCGAAGGCCGGCGGCAAGACGGATGATCCGGCCGCGACCGGATCGCAAAGCTTCGTTGCCATCCGCTCGGGCGTGCTGGAAATCGGCGGTGCCGGTGGGCGGCGATTTGATCTGGTGGTTCAGCCCGACGCCGATCCGACCGTGACGGCCAAGGCCGAGATCGGGCGCAAGGCCGATGGCCGGATGGCGCTGCCCTTCACGGCAAGCGATGATTACGGCGTCATTGGCGGCACGGCGGTGATCACGCTGGACATGGCGGCGGTGGATCGTCGCCATGGGCTGGTCACGGACCCCGAACCGCGCGAGCCGCTGGTCTATGACCTGCCGATGCCGCTGACCGGCAAGCGCACGCAGTTTACTGAGGCGCTCGCCGAAAACGCCTCGGAACACCCCTGGGCCAACCTCCCGGTGGTGATCGCGCTTTCGGTGAAGGATGGCCGCGCGCAAGTGGGCGTGGCCGAGCCTTTGCACCTGACGCTTCCGGGGCGGCGGTTCTTTGATCCGGTCGCGGCCGCAGTGATCGAGTTGCGCCGCGACCTGCTCTGGAATCGCGGGAACGGCGCCCGCAGCCTGCAGATCCTGCGGGCCATCACCAATCGCCCCGAAGGGCTGGTCCGCAACGAACGCGCCTATCTGATGCTGCGCGTGGTGATGGATCGCCTGGACGTCGCGCTTAAGGACTTCACCCCGGAAGCGCGGGACGACATCGCCAGGGCGCTGTGGGAAATCGCGCTTCTGATCGAGGATGGCGGGCTGTCGGACGCGCTGGAAAGGATGCGCCAGGCGCAGGAACGGCTATCGGAAGCGATGCGCAACGGCGCCTCGCCCGAGGAAATCCAGAAGCTGATGAACGATCTGAAGGCCGCGACGGATGACTATATGCGCAAGCTGGCCGAGAACATGGAGAACTCGACCGACGAGCCCGACCGCCAGGCGGAAGGGGAACGCCAGAAGGTGACCGGCAACCAGATCCAGCAGATGATGGACGAGATCCAGAAGCTGATGGAACAGGGTCGCATGGCCGAGGCGCAGGAGCTTCTGGACCAGTTGGCGCGGATGATGGAGAACCTGAAGATCACCGAAGGCAGCGGCGGCGAAGGGATGCCGATGCCGGGGAGGCAGGGCGGCCAGCAGAAATCCATGCGAGACCTTCAGGATACGCTGAAGGGGCAGCAGGGGCTTTCCGACGACACCTTCCGGCAGGGCCAGAACCCCGGCGAGCGGCAATCCGAACAGGGCCAGTCGCAGCCCGGGCAGGGGCAGCCGGGGCAAGAACAGCAAGGACCGGGCCAGCAGGGCATGGAGCAGCAGGGGCAGGGCCAACAAGGACAGGGCCAGCAACCGGGACAGCAACAGCCCGGTCAGAGCGGTCAGGATCCCGGCCAGCAGGAAGGTGCCGGCGGGCAGGGCAGCCAGCAATCGCTGGCCGAACGGCAGGAACAGCTTCGCCGCGAACTGGACCGCCAGCGCCAGGCGCTTCCCGGTGCGGGGACCGAGGATGGCGATGCGGCGCGCCAGGCGCTTGACGATGCCGCCCGCGCAATGGACGAAGCCGAACAGGCGCTGCGCGAGGGCGATACCGGTCGGGCCATCGACCGGCAGGCCGAGGCGATCCAGAACCTGCGCGAAGGGCTGAAATCTCTGGGCCGGGCGCTTGCGCAAAACCAGCCGCAGCAGGGCCAGCCGGGCGCCGGGCAGCAATCGGCGGAAGGCGATCCCGACCGGCTGGTGCCCCGTGACCCACTGGGTCGCGCGGCGGGACGAACCGGGCAGTTCGGCACCGATGCCGACATGCTGCAGGGGCAGGACATCTATCGCCGCGCCCGCGACCTTCTGGACGATATCCGCCGTCGCGCCGGCGAACGCACCCGCCCGGTGCCGGAGCTTGATTACCTGAAACGCCTGCTTGACCGGTTCTGAAACGAAAAAGACCGGGCGCTAGCCCGGCCTTCGGTCAGTTTCCTGCGTCGATCAGATCGAACCGGCTCAGATCAGACCGGCATGGCGCATCGCCGCGTCGATCCGGGCCTTGGTTCCTTCGGTCAGCGTGGTCAGCGGCAGACGCACTTCTTCGCGGCACAGACCCAGTTTCGACAGGCCGTATTTCGCGCCCGCCAGCCCCGGTTCGATGAAGATCGCTTCGTGCAGCGGCATGAGGCGGTCCTGATACTCCAGCGCCTTGGCGTAGTCGCCGCCGAGGGTCGCGTTTTGAAACTCGGCGCAAAGGCGCGGGGCGACGTTGGCCGTCACGCTGATGCAGCCGACGCCGCCGTGCGCGTTGAAGCCAAGCGCGGTCGCGTCTTCGCCCGACAGCTGGATGAAATCGGCGCCGCAGGTGATGCGCTGCTGGCTGACGCGTTCGATCTTGCCGGTCGCATCCTTGACGCCGATGATCCGCGGCAGCTTCGCCAGTTCACCCATCGTCTCGGGCAGCATGTCCACGACCGAACGGCCGGGGATGTTGTAGATGATGATCGGCAGGCTGCAGCAATCATGCAGCGCGGTGAAATGCGCGATCAGGCCGCGCTGCGTGGGCTTGTTGTAATAGGGCGTCACCACCAGCGCGGCTTTGGCGCCGGCGGCTTCGGCGTGGCGGATCAGGCCGATGCCTTCGGTCGTGTTGTTCGACCCGGCGCCCGCGATCACCGGGATGCGGCCCGCCGCGGCTTTCACCACCTCTTCGATGACGCGGCCATGTTCGGCGTGGCTTAGCGTCGGGCTTTCACCGGTCGTTCCCACCGGAACAAGGCCGTGCGAGCCTTCGGCGATGTGCCATTCGACAAGTTTCTTCAGCGTGTCCAGATCCAGTTCGCCGTCCTTGAACGGCGTGACCAGGGCAGGGAAAGACCCTTTGAACATGACACGCTCCTTGTCTGTGATTTGGGCTTGGCCCTGTTGGAATCGCGCGGACCATAGTTGGGGGCCACGCGCTTGCCAAGTTTGTGTGTTGTGAAGAAGGGCCCGGTCGCAGTAAAGATCGCGGAAAAGACGCAGCAATCCAGTCACAGGCCCACTTGATGATCCGCAGTTTGCTTTTGTCGGCGACGGTGTGCGCTGCCCTGTCCGCAATCCAGCCCGCACCGGCAAGGGCGGGTGATCCGGTGGCTTTCTCAAAGGCGCTGTCGCTTGCGGAGGGGGGCGACTGGGCCGGGGCAATGGCGTTCGCGCGGCAGGCGGGGCCGGTTTCGGCGGCGGTGGTCGAATGGCAACGCCTGCGCGGTGGCGACGGGACGTTTGGTGAATATTTCGGCTTTGTTCGGGATTATCCCGACTGGCCGGGGATCAAGCTTCTGCGCAAGCAGGGCGAAGCCAAGATCGGCACCGGCCAGCCCTCAGATGCGGTGATCGGGTATTTCTCGCGTCAGGCGCCACAGACCGGGGCGGGATGTCTGGCACTGGCCACCGCCTATGCCCAGACCGGCGATTTTTCTGCCGCCGAGGCCGAGGCGATCCGTGGCTGGCGGACGCTGTCGCTGTCGAAGGCGGACGAGGCCGAGTTCCTGTCCCGGTATGGCGAGGTGCTGAAGGAACATCACGGCGGTCGGATGGCGGCGCTGCTTGAGGCGCGAAACGTCACCGAGGCGCGGCGGATGCTGCCGCTGGTCGGGTCCGGCACGCGGGCCATAGCCACCGCGCGGATCGCGCTGCAGACCGATGCCAAGGGCATCGACGCGGCGCTGGCCGAGGTGCCGGCGCGGCTGGCCGGATCGCCGGGGCTGGCGCTTGACCGGTTCCTGTGGCGAATCAAGAAGGACAAGTATGACGAGGCTATCGCGCTGCTTCTGGAACGGTCGGCCAGTGCCGAACTGTTGGGAGTGCCGGATGCCTGGGCCGACTGGCGGCGCAAGCTCGCGCGGCGGGAAATGCGGCTGGGGGATGCGACCAATGCCTACAGACTTGCCTCGCGCCATCATCTGGACCCGGAAGCCCCGGGAACCGAGGCCGATGATTACGCCGACCTGGAATGGCTGTCGGGCTATATCGCGCTGCGCAAGCTGAATGATCCGGAAACCGCACTGAAGCACTTCAAGCGGATACGCACCGTCGCCAAGGGGCCGATCAGCATGGCCCGCGCCGGTTATTGGGAAGGCCGCGCCTATGAGGCGCTTGGCCGTGATGACATGGCTCGTGCCGCCTATGGCGAATCTGCTATGAACCAGACCGCGTTTTACGGTCTTCTGTCGGCCGAACGGCTGGGCCTGCCGATGGACCCGGCGCTGGCCGGGGGCGAAAGCTATCCCGACTGGAAGGCCCAATCCTTTGCAAAGTCTTCTGTCTTTCACGCGATGGTCGCACTGCACGAGGCAGGCGCCGACGATCTGGCCTCGCGCTTTGCGCTGCATCTGGCCAGCACGCTGGACGGCCGCCAGATCGGCGCGCTGGCGGGGCTGGCACTGCGCTGGAAGGAACCCAAGATGGCGCTGAGCCTTGCCAAGGTGGCCGCCGACAAGGGCACCGTCTGGCCCACCGCCTATTTCCCCCTGAACGGGATCGAGGACATGCGCCTGCCGGTCAAGCAATCGCTGGCGCTGGCCATTGCCCGGCGTGAAAGCGAATTCGACCCCAAGGTGGTGTCGCCCGTGGGGGCGCTGGGGCTGATGCAGGTCATGCCGGGAACCGCCAAGATGATGGCGCCGAAGGTGGGCCTTGCCTACGAACCCTCGCGCCTGACGGGGGACTGGAAATACAACGTGGCGCTGGGCAGCGCCTATCTTGCGGGGCTGGTCGATGAATTCGGATCGTCGCCGGTGCTGGTTGCATCGGGCTACAACGCCGGGCCGGGGCGGTCGCGGAACTGGATCCGCGACTTGGGCGATCCGCGCAGCGATCAGGTGGATGTGGTGGACTGGGTCGAACACATCCCGTTCCGCGAAACGCAGAACTATGTGATGCGGGTGTCGGAAAGCCTGCCGATCTACCGGGCGCGGATCACCGGCAAGACCGAAACCGTCAGCTTCACGTCCGAGCTGAAGGGGCGGAACTGAGGAACAGGAGGGGCAGCGTCACGCTGCCGCTTTTTCTTTCTGCCGGGTGCGGATCAGGGTGAAGACCCCGGCGCCCACCACGACCATGGCGCCGATGGCGACGTTGGTGTGCAGCGTTTCGCCAAAGACCGTGACGCCGAGGATCGCGATGAACACCAGTTGCAGATAGGCGAAGGGCTGGATCGCGCCCGCTTCGGCCACCGCATAGGCCTTGATCATCAGGAAATGTGCCGTGACAGAGGTGACGCAAAGCGCCAGCATCCAGCCCCAGTCGGGCGCTGTCATCGGTTGCCAATGGGTCAGGCCGAAGGGGGTGATGGCGATGGCCCCCACGACTCCGGTCCAGAAGAAGCTGACGTTGGCGCTGTCCTTGCGGGCCACGAAGCGGGTCAGCAGGCCATAGAACCCGAACATCAGGGCAGAGATCAGCGGAAAGAGCGCATAGGGCGAAAACACGGTCATTCCCGGTTTCAGCACGATGAGGATGCCGACAAAGCCGATGCCAATGGCGGTCCAGCGCCGCCAGCCGACCTTTTCGCCCAGCACCGGCCCGGACAGCGCCGCCACCATCAGCGGATAGCAGCTGAACACGGCGTGGGTCTCGACCAGGCCCAGATTTATGAAGGCAAAGACCATCACGCAAACCTCGGCGATCAGCAGAATGCCGCGGATTATCTGGACCAGCGGCTGCCGCGTGGCGATGGCGGCCCGCAGGCCGCCGGGCTGGCGCGAGGCCAGAAACATCACGAAAACAGCGAAGAACCAGAAGCGGATCATCACGACCATGTAGACGTTGTATTCGCCGCCAAGGTGGCGCGAGATGCCGTCCTGTATGGAAAAGACCAGGCTCGTCAGCGACATCAGGATGATGCCCAGCCGGGTGTTCTGTTCGGTCTTCATCCCTTGGGCATCCTTCCGTTCGTCATGTGGCGTTTGCTGCCGTAGCCTGCCACGCGGTCTACCTCAAACCCCGCCGCCTGCAAGGCGCGCCGGACAAAGCCCGCGGCGGTATAGGTGGCGAATGTGCCGCCGGGCGCGGTGTGGCGCCCGACCTCGGCCATCAGGTCGTCGCCCCACATCTCGGGGTTCTTGGCGGGGGAAAATCCGTCCAGATACCAGGCATCTGCCCGGCCTGCCCAAGCGGCAAGGGTCTGGCGGACGTCGCCTTCGATCACCTCGATTTCGATCGCGCCAAGTGTGAAGCGCCGGGCGCCGGTGGACCAGGCGTTGATCAGCGCACGGGCGGGGGCCGCGATTTCCGGGAAGGCCGACAGCGCGCGGGCCATGTCCTCGGGCGGCATGGGGAAGGCTTCGAAACTGGTGTAACGGATGGGGCCCGTGCTGCCTGCGGCCAGCGCCGTTGCGATCAGGTTCAACCCGGTGCCGAAGCCCAGTTCGGCGATCCGAAAGCCGGGGCGCAGCCGCGCAGGCAGGTCGTTGCCCGCCAGAAACACATGCCGGGTTTCCGCAAGCCCGCCCGCAAGGCTGAAATAGGGATCGTCGAACAGGGTCGAGACGGGGATCAGGCCGTCGCGCCACTCGGTTCGCTCCATCTGGTCCTTGGCGTCCATCTGGCATAGTCCTTTCGGGGTGGGCGGACCATGACGAAGGGCGAGGGGAATGGCAACGGCTGAGGTGACGGTTCTTGGGGCGGGGATTTTCGGGCTGACGACGGCCTTCGCCTGCGCCCGGTCCGGGGCGCGCGTCCGGGTGATCGAGGCGGTGCGGATCGGCGCCGGGTCTTCGGGCGGGGTCGTGGGGGCGCTCGCGCCGCATGTGCCCGAACAGTGGAACCCGAAGAAGCAGTTCCAGCTGGAAAGCCTGCTGATGGCCAAGGAATTCTGGGCCGATGTCGCGGCGGCGGGCGGCGAAGATCCCGGCTATGCGCGGCTTGGACGGCTGCAACCGCTTGCCGATGCGGCGGCGATGGATCTGGCGCGGGCACGGGCCGAAGGCGCCGGGGCGCTCTGGCAGGGCCGGGCGCTCTGGCAGGTGGAACCCGTGCGCGAAGGCTGGGGGCCGGTCAGCCCGACGGGCCATGTGATCCATGACACGCTGACGGCGCGGCTTTCCCCGCGTCACGCCGCCGTGGCCTTGGTCGCGGCGATCCGGGCTCTGGGCGGCGAGGTCGTGGTGGGCGATGCGCCGGTGGAAGGCGCAGTGGTCCATGCGACGGGGGTCGAGGGCCTGGCAGAGCTTTCGGCGGCGCTGGGCCATCCGGTGGGCGGCGCGGTCAAGGGACAGGCGGCGGTCCTGCGGTTTGACGCCCGCGACCAGCCGCAGATCTTTGCCGACGGCCTGCACATCGTGCCGCATGGTGACGGCACGGTGGCGATCGGGTCGACCAGTGAAAACCAGTGGCAGGAGGCGCATGCGACCGATGACCAGCTTCAGGCGCTGATCGACCGAGCCCGGCTGGTCTGCCCGATGCTTACGGGCGCCCCGGTGATCGAGCGCTGGGCGGGCTTGCGCCCCCGCGCCCGGTCGCGCGCGCCGATGCTGGGTGCATGGCCGGGGCGGACGGGCCATTATATCGCCAATGGCGGCTTCAAGATCGGTTTCGGCATGGCCCCGAAAGTGGCCGAAGTGATGGCCGATCTGGTGCTTTCCGGTCGGGATGCGATCCCCGAGGGGTTCCGGGTCGAAGACAGCCTGTAGCGGGCGGGCATTCGGACCCATATTCCGGGTCGCAGGTGGCTGCATCGGCCACCCTGACCGGGATCAGGCGAAATAATCCCGCAGGATCCGCGCATAGACGGCCTTCAGCTGGTGGATCTGTTCGACCTCGATCCGTTCGTCGACCTGGTGCATGGTCTTGCCCACCAGCCCGAATTCAACCACCGGGCAGTGATCCTTCACGAAGCGCGCATCCGACGTGCCGCCCGAAGTGGACAGCACCGGCGTCACGCCGGTCTCGGCCCGGACCGAGGCCGCGACGAGGTTCACGAAATCGCCCGGGGGCGTCAGGAAGCTTTCGCCCGAAATCTCGATCCGGCAGTCGAAGCTGACGCCGGTTTCCGCCTGGACCCGCGCGGCCTCGGCCCGCAGCCAGTCGGCAAGGCCGGGGCCGCTGTGGGCATCGTTGAAGCGGATGTTGACGGTGGCGCGGGTGCTGGCGGGGATGACGTTCGTCGCCGTGTTGCCGGTGTCGAACCGGGTGATGGCCAGCGTCGAGGCATCGAAATGGTCGGTGCCTTGATCGAGTTCATGGCTTGTCAGCCGGTCCAGAAGCCGCACCATCGCGTGCAGCGGGTTGCGGGCACGGTGCGGATAAGCGGAATGGCCCTGCACCCCCTTGGCCACGAATTCGCAGTTCATCGACCCGCGTCGGCCGATCTTCATCATCTCGCCCATGTGGTCGGGGCAGGTGGGCTCGCCCACAAGGCAGACGCTCATCGCCTCGCCCGCCCCTTTCATCCAGTCGAGGATCGCGGTGGTGCCATCAAGGCCCGGGCCTTCCTCGTCGCCGGTGATGGTCAGGATGATGGCGCCGTCGGGGGGCGTTGTCCGCACGAAATCCACCGCAGCAGCGGCAAAGGCGGCCACGCCCGTCTTCATGTCGGTGGCACCGCGACCCCAGAGGATACCGTCGATGACCACGCCGGAAAACGGGCCTTGCGTCCAGGCTTCGGCATCGCCCACCGGCACGACATCGGTATGGCCGTTGAAGCCGAAGCTGCGGTTCGCGCCTTGCCGGCCCCAGCGGGCGAAAAGGTTCGGCGTGCCGTTGCGGTCAACCCGGGTGCAATCAAACCCCGCGCCCGCCAGAAGCTGCTCCAGAAGCGACAGCGCACCGCCTTCGGCAGGCGTGACCGAGGGGCAGCGGATCAGGTCGGCAGACAGGGCAACGGGATCGACCGGAGCATGGACAGGATCGGGCAAGCTGGCCTCCTTGGGCTGGATCTGCCTGAGCCTTAGGCGCGGCAGGCGCGCATGGCAACGGGGCTAGTTCTGGATCAGCCGGGCGTGGTTGCGCTGGATCAGGATGGCGCCCAGCAGGAACAGCGCCGCCGAAAACCCCAGGACATAGGGCAAGTTGACGTAATCGCCGCGATAGGTGCCGAAAAAGCCGACGCGTGCTTCGCCGACCACATGGATCAGCGGATTGTAATGCATCCAGGCACGCACGTCCGGCGGCAGGGATTCGAAGGTGAACATCACGGCCGAAATCAGGAACATCGGCCGGTTCAGGATCGACCAGATATTGCGCCATATCGGGAAGTAGAAGAACAGCACGCAGTTCAGCGTGCCCACTCCCAGCCCCAGCAGCGACGCCACGCCGAAGGCCTGGATCAGCCGGTCATAGCGCAGGATCAGGTGCAGGTCGTAGATCCAGAAGATTCCGGTGAAGAGCACGAGCGCGATGACGATGTTGGTCAGTGTTTCAAGAATCCAGCGCGCAAGGATGGTATCGAGGATCGTCACCACCGGATAGGTCAGCAAGCCCCTGTTGGCTTGCAGCGAATTGGCGACCGTCGCCGCCACCGCGCTGTAAAGGCTGAAGGGCATCACGCCCGTTGCGTAGAACAGCGCGAAATTGTGCCCGATCGGCGGGCGCACCAGCATGATGCCGAAGGCGATGGTCAAGAGCACGATTCCGCCCAGAGGCTCGGCCACCGCCCAGAGGTATGACCAGCGCGATTCGCCGGTTTTGGCCCCCATTTCACGCAGGATCAGCGCAAAGATGATCCTCAGGCGCTGGAACGGAACGCGGCCGGGATTTGTGACCGCCATTGCCATATGTTCTGCGCTCCGTTTGCCTTTCCGCAAGGCCGACCGTAGATTATCGTCCGTCACGAAACAAGCTGACCCCGAAGCGGTGACGCGGGAGCGGAAAGGGCAAGCATGACGAGCAGTCCGAAACCCGAGGGCGCGCAGGCCGTGCCCGGGCCTGTGGCGGCCAGTGCCGCGCCGGGCCGGGCGCCTGCCGCCATGGGGGCTGCCGGTGGCCCGGGCATCGCCCCCGGACCCCGTCGCCCCGCGCCGGCCAATGCTGCGCCCGCCAATGCGGCCCCACCCGTCAAGGCTGCCCCGTCGCCCGATGCGGGCGCGCTGGGCGGCGCCGGACCGCGCCTGATGCTGACCGGCCCGGCGGGCGCGGTGCCACGCCCCGCACGGATGCGGCCGCGGCATGTGCTGGCGCTTGTATCTTTCCTGCTGATGGTTTTCCTGCCGCTGACCGGGGTGGTCCATTACCTCTGGTTTGTTGCCCGGGACCAATACCAGTCGCATGCGGCCTTCTCGGTGCGCACCGAAAAGCTGGGTGGCGGCGGTGGCGGGATCCTTGGCGCGCTGACGTCGCAATTCGGGACATCGGGCGGCGCTGCGGATGGGGATGTGCTGTTCGATTACATCCGAAGCCAGAAGATGGTCGAGACCATCGACGGCAAGCTGGGGCTGGAGCGGATCTACGGGCAGGAGGGCGACCCCTGGTTTGCACTGCGGCGCGATGAGACCATCGAGGGCAAGCTGGATTACTGGCACCGGATGGTTGATGTGTCCTATGACACTTCGACCAATATCCTGACGGTCGCCGCGCGCGCCTTCAGCCCCGACGCGGCGCAGGCGGTGGTCCGGGAAATCCTGACCGAAAGCAGCAATCTGGTGAATGCCCTGTCCGACCAGGCGCGCGAGGACGCAATCCACAACGCCGCCGCCGATCTTGGCGAGGCCGAGCAGAACCTGCGGATGCAGCGCCAGAAGATGGCCGAGTTCCGCCGCGAAAACCAGATGATCGACCCGCAGGCCGACATCGTGGGGCAGGCGGGGGTGCTCAATGCCCTGCAGGGCCAGATGGCGCAGGCGATGGTCGAGCGTGACATGCTGCTGAGTTATGCCGACAAGGGCGACCAGCGGGTGCAGCAGGCTGACCGCAAGATCGACGCGATCCGCGCCCGGATCAACGAGGAAAGGACGAACCTTGGCATGAACGGCGGCTCGGACGTCACGCCATCCGAACTGCTTGGGCGCTATGAGGAACTGAAGGTCGATCTGGAATTCGCCAACGCAGCCTATACGCAGGCCTTGGCCAACGTCGCCGTTGCCCGTGCCGAGGCTAGGCGGCAGGCGCGATACCTGGTGTCTCATGTGGAGCCGACATTGGCGGCTGAATCGCGCTTTCCCGAACGCGGCCTGCTGACCTTGCTTGCGGCGATGACGCTGCTGTTCGCCTGGGGGATCGGCTTCGTGGTCTATTACAACATGCGCGACCTGCGCTGAGATCGGCGATGATCGAATTCCGCGACGTCTCCAAGGTCTTTCGCACGCCAAACAGCCGCAAGGTGGTTCTGGACCGGTTTTCGCTGTCCATCCCCACAGGCACGCGGGTGGCGCTTCTGGGGCGAAATGGGGCTGGCAAGTCGACCATGATCGGCATGGTTGCGGGCACCGTGCGGCAGGACAGGGGCCAGATCCTGCGGCGGGGCAGCGTCTCCTGGCCATTGGGTTTTTCGGGCAGTTTCGCCCCGGAAATGACGGGCGCCCAGAACACTCGGTTCGTCGCGCGGATCTACGGGATGGATACCGACGAATTGCTGGAATATGTCGAGGAATTCGCCGAACTGGGCGACTTCATCAACATGCCGGTGCGGGTCTATTCCTCGGGGATGCGGGCACGGCTGGCCTTCGGGCTGTCGATGGGCATCAATTTCGACTGGTATCTGGTCGACGAGATCACCGCCGTGGGCGACGCCGCCTTCCGCGAGAAATCCATGGGGGCCTTCCGCCGCAAGCTGGATCGGGCGGGGCTGTTCATGGTGTCGCACGCCATGCCCACGCTGCGCGATTTCTGTTCAAGCGGGCTTTTGCTGGACGAGGGGCAGGCGACCTATTTCCCGGTGCTGGAGGACGCGATCCGCGCCTACAGCGATTCGATCAGGATGCAGGCATGACCGGCCGGCCCGGTCAGCGCGCACGGGCACGCGACCGGATCATGCCGACGATGTCATAGGCCCGGTCAAGGATCGGCTGGGCGATGGCATCGGCGCGGTCGGCACCGTCGCCCAGGATCCGGTCAAGTTCGGCCGTGTCGGCCATCAGGCGCTTCATCTCGGCCGAGATCGGTTCCAGCTTTGCCACGGCAAGGTCAGCCAGGGCCGGTTTGAAGGCGCCAAAGCCCTGGCCACCATATTGCGCGATGACCTCAGCCGGGGTCAGATCGGCCAGCGCGGCGTAGATGTTCACCAGATTGCGGGCGTCGGGACGGTCCTGCAACCCTTCGACCGAGTCCGGCAGGGGTTCCGGGTCGGTCTTGGCCTTGCGGAACTTGGTGGCAATGGTGTCGGCATCGTCGGTCAGGTTGATCCGGCTGGCATCCGAGGGGTCGGACTTCGACATCTTCCTGGTGCCGTCGCGCAAGGACATGACCCGCGTTGCAGCACCTTCGATCAGCGGTTCGGTCACCGGGAAGAAGTCCACGCCGTAGTCATGGTTGAATTTCTGCGCGATGTCGCGGGTCAATTCTACATGCTGCTTCTGGTCCTCGCCCACCGGGACCATGGTGGCGTGATAGGCCAGAATGTCGGCGGCCATCAGCGAGGGATAGGCGTAAAGGCCAAGGCTTACCTGTTCGGTATGCTTGCCTGCCTTGTCCTTGAACTGGGTCATTCGGTTCATCCAGCCCAGACGCGCGACGCAATTGAAGATCCAGCCCAGTTCGGCATGGGCGGAAACCTGGCTCTGGTTGAAGAGGATCGACCGTCTGGGATCGACTCCCGAGGCGATGAAGGCTGCCGCCGCCTCGTAGGTCTGCTGGCGCAGGCGGTCGGGATCCTGCCAGACGGTGATCGCGTGCAGGTCGACAAGGCAGTAGATCGTCTCGATCCCCTCATTCTGCTTTTCGGCGAAGCGCTTCAGCGCGCCAAGGTAGTTGCCCAGCGTCAACCCGCCCGAAGGCTGGATGCCCGAGAAGATCCGGGGCTTGAAGGTGGTCTTTTGCGGGGCTGCATCGGTCATCTGGGGTTCCTTCAGCGCGCATCTGCTGGAAAAAAGATCTGTGTTCGCGTATCGCAGGGGGCGTGGGGCGTCAACTGCGGGGCGGGCGCCCGGAACGAGGGGGCAGAACCAGATGACCGATCAGCAACCGAAGCGGAACGGCAACGTGCACGACTTCCGTCCGCGCGCACAGGCGCTGGACGAGGATGCGCATCCGGTGGCCGAGGGGCTTTTGCATGACCTGCCGCCTGTTGTCTGGCTGATCGCGGTGCCGATGGCGATCATCGAGCTGATGGCGCAGGCCGCGTCCTATGGGTTCATCGACGGAAGTCGCGGCACCGGCTGGCGGATGGCGATGGTGCAGAAATTCGCGCTGGCGCCCGACATGCTGGGGCGGATGTGGGAGTCTGGCATCTGGCCCGCCGATTACCTGATGCGCTTCGTCACCTACGGGTTCTTCCATGTGAACTTCCTGCACGCAGTCATGGTCATCGTCTTCGTGTTGGCGCTGGGTAAGTTCGTGGTCGAAGGCTTTGGTGCGCTGGCGATGCTGGCGATCTTTTTCGTGGCGACGGTGGTGGGCGCCATCGCCTATTCGCTGGTTCCGATGGCGCAGGCCGGGCTGATCGGCGGTTATCCGGGCGTCTACGGCCTTATCGGTGGGTTCACGGCGATCCTGTGGTCGCGCCTGGGGGCGGCGCATGCCAACCAGTATCGCGCCTTCACGCTGATCGGCTTCCTGCTGGGGATCCAGCTGGTCTACGGGCTGCTGTTCGGCACCGGCTGGGACTGGGTGGCGGAACTGACAGGTTTTGCCGCGGGCTTCGCGCTGTCGTTCCTGGTGGCGCCGGGTGGGCCGGCGCATTTTCTGCGCCTGATCCGCCAGCGTTAGGCCGAGCGGCGGAAGCTGGCCCGGAAGTCGGAAACCCTGAAGGCCCCCACCAGCGCGGCCAGCGCGAGGTACAGGGCAAATCCGGCCGTGCACAGCAGCATGAGCCCGATGTAGCGGTGCCCCGTCGGCTGAAGCATGTCGTGCATCCGCCCCGCCAGCCACCACAGCCCCGCGCCCATCAAGGCCGAGGCCAGCACGATCCGCGGCAGTCGGGACCGCAGCCGGTCATCGGCGCGCGCGGCTTCGCCCATCTTGCGGCTGCCCCACCAAAGCTGAAGCATCATCGTCCAGCCGGAAATGGTGGTGCCAAGAGCAGCGGCGATGAAGCCAAGCGGATACATCAGGCCCACGGCCAGGGCGACGTTCACGATCATCGAATGGATGGCAAAACGGAACGGAGTCCGGGTGTCTTCGCGGGCGAAATACAAGGGTTGCAGCACCTTCTGCATCACGAAGGCCGGCAAGCCCGCGCCATAGACGGCAAGCGTCAGCGCCGTGGGGATCGTATCGGCAGCGGTGAATTCGCCGCGTTCGAACAGGACGGAAATCAGCGGCACCGGAATGACCATCAGCGCGACGGCGGCCGGAACGGTCAGGAACAGCGCGAATTCGGTGGCGCGCGACAGGGCGTAGCGGCTGCCCGCGATGTCTTCGGCCTTCAGCCGGCGCGAGATGTCGGGCAGAAGCACGATGCCGATGGCAATGCCCACGACCCCCAGGGGCAGTTGATAAAGCCGGTCGGCGTAGTTCAGCCAGGCGATGGCGCCTTCGAAATGGCTGCCGACCTGCCGCCCGACCAGAAGGTTGATCTGCACCACGCCGCCCGCCAGCACCGATGGCCCGGCAATCATCAGCAGCCGACGCAGGTCGGTCGTGAAGCGCGGGCGGCGGAAGCGCAGCGGATAGCCCATGCGCGCCGCGGCAATCCAGACGATCGCCAGTTGCAAAAACCCGATCAGCGGCGTCGACCAGGCCAGCGTCAGCCCCATGTCCCAGCCCAGCCGGTAGGCCAGCGCCATCGCCACCAGGAACACGATGTTGAGCATCACCGGCGCGCCCGCCGCTGCGGCGAAACGGCCCCCCGCGTTCAGAAGGCCCGAGAGCAGCGCGGTGAGCGAGATGAAGAAGATATAGGGAAAGCAGATGTTGCCATACTGGATCGCCAGCTCCAACCGTTCGTCCCCGGCAAAGCCCGAGGCCATGGCCAGCACCAGCCACCGCATGCCGATCATGGCAAAGACCGAAAACACCGCCACCACCAGCGCGAGGCCCGTGAAGGCATCCTCGGCAAAACGGTGGGCGTCGGCGTCATCGTCGGATTCGAGCTTTTTTGAAAAGATCGGCACGAAGGCGGTGTTGAAGGCCCCTTCAGCGAAAAAGCGGCGGAACATGTTCGGCAGCGAAAAGGCTACCAGGAACGCCTCGGCCACCGGGCCGGTGCCCAGGAAGCTGGCGGTCTGCACGTCGCGGGCAAAGCCTGCGATGCGGCTCAGAAGCGTCCAGGCACCAACGGTCAGGAAGCCCCGCATCAATCGGATCGGTTTCATCTGTCAGGTCCGGGCGCGCTCGGCCCCTTCGGTGATGGCCTGGCGCAGTTTCTTTTCCAGCGCCTCTTGGCGCGATTTGGTGTGCAGCTTCAAGCCGAACATGTCCTTCACATAGAAGCTGTCGACGACCTGCGCGCCAAAAGTCGCGATCACGGCGCTGGCGATGTAGATGTTGTTGGCGGCGAGCGTCCGCGTCAGGTCGTAAAGCAGGCCGGGGCGGTCGCGGGTATCGACCTCGATGATGGTGTAGATTTCCGATCCTTCGTTGTCGAAGCTGATCGTGGTCGGAAAGCGGAATTCGCGTTCGCGTTTCTTCACCTTGTCGCGGCTGCGCATCGCGTCGCGGGTCACAACCTCGCCCTTGAGCGTCTTCTCGATCATCTGGCGCAGGCGGGGCAGGCGCTCAACCTCATAAGGAGCGCCGTCGTCGTCCTGTATCCAGAAGACGGCCGTCGCGTAGCCGTCCTTCGATGTATAGGTGCGCGCATCGACGACATTGGCACCGACCAGCGCCAGCGCGCCCGCCAGACGCGAGAAGATGCCGGGGTGATCGGCCAGCGCGAAACAGGCGCGCGTCGCGTCGTGGTTGGCGTCGGGTTTAAGGTCAAGGCGGATTTCATCCTCCGGGATGTCGCGCAGGAGCTCGGCAAAGACGATCTGCGTTTCGGTCGAAAGCCCCTGCCAGTAGGGCAGGTAATGGCGCCCCAGTTCGGTCCTGAGATCCTTCGGATCCCAGTTCGCCAGCGCAGTGCGCACGGCGCGGCGGGCTTCCTCGATGCCACGTTCGCGGCGCGCTTCCTCGATCCCGCCTTCCAGCATGGCGACGGTTTCACCGTGCAGGCGTCGCAGCAGCATGGCCTTCCAGTTGTTCCATGTGGTCGGGCCGACGCCGCGGATGTCGCAGACCGTCAGCACCGTCAGCAAGTCAAGACGCTTGCGGGATTTCACCGCCTTGGCAAAGTCGCGCACCGTGCGGGGGTCGGACAGGTCGCGTTTCTGCGCCACGTCGGACATGAGCAGGTGATATCGGATCAGCCATTCGACGGTTTCGCATTCCTCGGTGCTCAGGCCGAGCCGGGGGGCGATCCGGCGTGCCATCTGTGCGCCCAGTATCGAATGGTCCTCGGGGCGGCCCTTGCCGATGTCATGCAGGAGCAGCGCCACATAAAGCACCCGGCGGTTGACGCCTTCCTTGAGTATCCCCGAGGCGACCGGCAGTTCCTCAACCAGCTCGCCGCGTTCGATCTGCGCCAGGTTGCGGATGCACTGGATGGTGTGTTCGTCGACCGTGTAGTGGTGGTAGACGTTGAACTGCATCATGGCGACGATGGTGCCGAATTCCGGGATGAAGGCGCCCAGCACGCCCAGTTCGTTCATGCGCCGCAGCGATCGTTCGGGGTTCCCGTGCTTGAGCAGCAGGTCAAGGAAAATCCGGTTGGCTTCGGGGTTGTCGCGCAAGGTGTCGTCGATCAGCGAAAGCTGCGAGGTGACAACCCGCATCGCATCGGGGTGGATCAGCATGCCCGTCCGCAACGCCTCTTCGAAAAGACGCAGCATGTTCAGCGGATTGTCGGTCAGCACGGCAGGTGTGTTAAAGTTGAGCCGCCCCCGGTCTTCGCGGAATCCCGCGCGCAGCTTCGGCTTGCGGCGCAGCAGGCGTTGCAGCACCGGCACCGGCTTGGCGTGGCGTCCTTCCATCGCCGTGAGGAAAACCCGCGTGAGTTCGCCCACATGGGTGGCGTGACGGAAATAGTCCTGCATGAAGATTTCGACCCCGCGACGACCGGCGCTGTCCTGATAACCCATGCGCGCCGCCACCTCGACCTGCAGATCGAAGGTCAGCTGGTCCATCATGCGGCCTGCGATCAGGTGCAGGTGGCACCTGACCGCCCAGAGGAAATCAGCCGCTGCCTCGAAGGCATGGTATTCGTCGTGGGTGAAGACGCCGACATCGACCAGCGCGCCGCGGGTTTCGACGGGATGGAGGTATTTCGCAAGCCAGTAGAGCGTCTGAAGATCACGCAGGCCGCCCTTGCCCTCTTTCACGTTGGGTTCCAGAACGTAGCGCTGGCCCTGCCGCTTGTGACGTTCGGCCCGTTCGGCAAGCTTGGCCTCGACAAACTCGGTGGCGGTGCCATCGAAGAGTTCGGCGCGGAGCCGGTCGCGCAATTCCGTGGCCAGTGGTTCGTGGCCAACAAGGAATCGGTGTTCCAGAAGCGCCGTGCGGATGGTGAAATCCTCGCGCCCCAGACGCAGGCAATCATCGACGGTGCGGCTGGCGTGGCCGACTTTCAGCTTCAGATCCCACATCAGGTAAAGCATCGTCTCGATGATGCTTTCGGTCCAGGCGGTTTCCTTCCATGGCGTCAGGAACAGCAGGTCCACATCCGAAAACGGCGCCATTTCGGCGCGGCCAAACCCACCCACCGCCAGAACCGCGATACGCTCGGATTCGGTCGGGTTGGCCTGCGGATGGAACTTCTGCGAGGCAAGCTGGAAGATCAGTGCAATCAGCGCATCGGTCGCGGCCGCATAGGCCGCGGTCGTCGCGGCAGCGGCGCGCGGATGATCGGCCAGATCTGCGGCAATCCGGGCCAGAGCCTCGGCCCGGGCCTCGCGCAGGACCGGCGCCGCCGCATTGCGCATGGCCTTTGCATCATTCGGGGCCACTTGCGCCAGAGCGGCGCCAAGGCGTTCGACCATGGCTTGCGTGTCAAACAGCGCTGCGGCCCCGACCGCTGCGGGCAGTGGTGGGGCTGCGGGTGCCAGTTGCGGGGCAGATGCCGCGCCGTCAGAGACCGGTGCCACCGAAGCTTCTCGGCGCGGCGTCGATCACGACGACCTGGTTGTTGCGGATGGTGGCGACGGCCAGGCCGCGTTCGTTGGATCCGTCGGGCAACAGGCGGAATACGCCATTCACGCCGGCAAAGCCCGATCCTTGCGTCAGCGCAGCGCGGCTCAGCGCGTCCTTGCGTCCGGAACGGACAAGGGCGCCGATGGCCGCGATCCCGTCATAGGCAAGCCCGGCGATCGGGTGCGGCGGCTGGCCATAGGCTTGCTGGTAACGGGCGTTGAACTGGTTGGTCAGCCCCGGATCGGGCATGGCAAACCATCCGCCCTGAACGCCGGGAAGGGCCAGCGTGGCCGAGGGCAGATCCCAGCGTGTCAGGCCGACGAACTGGGCAGTGACATTCGACAGGCCCTGTTCGGGCAGAAGCTGTGTCAGCAGCGGCAGGGCACCTGCGGTATCCGCCGTGAAGAAGACGGCATTGGCGCCTGTGGCGCGCTGCTGCGCCACGATGCCGGGGACCGTCTGCATCACGCCCTGTTGCGAAAAGTCATAGCCGACGGTGCCTGCGACCTGGACCGAACTCTTGCGCGCCGCATTGGCGATCGCCCGGCTGCCAAGATTCCCGGCGGGGTTGTTTTCATGGACGATCAGGATGTTGCGCTTGCCCTGCGTCGCGCCATAGCCGACCAGCCGGTTGGCGGTGTTCTGGAAGGTGGGCCCCAGGACAAAGACGTTGCCCCCGGCAATGTCGGTATTGTTCGAGAAGGACAGGACATTGACGCCTTTCGACGCCACGGCAAGCCCCGCCGCATTGGCCGTTTCGGCATAGACGGGACCAAGGATGATCTTGGCGCCTTCTGCCACTGCCCGGTTGGCTGCGGCCGCGCCCGACCCGGCGCCCGCACCCGCATCATAGACGCGAAGGGTGATCTTGGCGCCGCTCAGGTCGCGGACCGCCAGCTCTGCCGCCTGCTGGAGGCTGCGGGCAAGAACGTCGTCGCCCGCGCTGCCCGAGGGCAGCAGGAGCGCGACCTGAACCGCCTCGCCGGAGGCGACGGCCGGCGCCCGGCTGGTGGCCACGGGTTCGCAGCCCGAAAGGGCAGCGGCGGCGACAGTCATGGTGACAAGGCTCCACACCTTGCGGGCGGTCGATAAAACGGCGAACATTCTGAAATCCTCATCGGGCAGACGATGGGGCCGACCCTAAAGCCTTGGCGCCACGAAGTAAACTTTCGCAAGGCCCGACAGGCAGTTTCCGGCAGGTAGAGCAGATGTCGCAATTCACAGCCAAGGGCGGTAGGGGCACCCTGGACCCGGGCCTTTATTTTGTGGCGACTCCGATCGGTTCGGCGCGCGACATCACGCTGCGCGCGCTCGACATCCTGCGCGATGCCGACGTGATTGCCGCCGAGGATACGCGGACGCTGCGGCACCTGATGGACATTCACGGGGTTGCGCTCGGGGATCGGCCGCTGGTGGCCTATCACGATCACAACGGCGAACGAATCAGGCCCCGCCTTCTGCGGGCGCTGGCCGAGGGAAAGTCGGTCGCCTATGCCTCCGAGGCCGGAACGCCTTTGGTCGCAGACCCCGGCTTCCAGCTTTCGCGCGCGGCGATCGCGGCAGGCTATCCCGTCCGCACCGCGCCCGGGCCTTCGGCGGCCATCGCGGCGCTGACGGTGGCGGGGCTGCCGTCCGACCGCTTTCTGTTCGCAGGCTTTCCGCCGACCGGCGGAGGGCGCCGAAAATGGCTGGCGGATCTGGCGGCGGTCCGCGCAACCTTGATCTTCTACGAATCTCCGAAGCGCGTTGGCGAATTGTTAGGGGATTTGCTGTCAAGCTTGGGGAACCGGCAGGCTGTCGTGTGCCGGGAACTGACGAAACGCTTCGAAGAAGTGACGCGCGGTTCGCTTTCGGACTTGGCGGGCGGCTTTGCGGATCGGGATGTGAAGGGTGAAATCGTCGTTCTTGTCGACCGCGGCGAAGAACAGATCGCCGATGAGGAGACGGTGGATGAAGCAATGCGCAAGGCGCTGATGCAGATGTCGGTCAAGGATGCCGCGCAGGCGGTCGCCGAAGCCTACGGCTTGCAGAAGCGGGCTGCCTATCAACTGGCCCTGAAGATCGGTGGTGAAGAATGAAAAGACCTTCCGAGCGGTCCCGGCGCGGGGCTTTGGCATGGCATTCGGGCAATGCCGCCGAAGAAGCGACCGCGCGGTATTACGAATCCCGTGGCGCGCGAATCGCAGCACGGCGCTGGCGTGGCCGTGCGGGCGAAATCGACCTGATCCTGCGCGAAGGGTCGCGGGTCGTCTTTGTCGAAGTGAAGAAGGCCGACACCCATGCCGCCGCAGCAGAACGGCTGGGGGCGCGGCAGCAGGACCGGATCTGGCGGGCCGCCAGTGAATTCATCGGCGGTGAACCGATGGGCCAGGATACCGAAGTGCGTTTCGATGTTGCGTTGATGGATTCGCTCGGCCGGATCGAAGTTGTGGCGAACGCCATCGGGTGCTGAGGCGCATTGCATCCCGCGCAGGGTTCCGCCATCAAAGGTCGAAATGTCACGCCGGAGGATGAGATGGGCCTGAAGGTCGCCTTGCAGATGGATCCGATCGGTCCGGTCAATATCGACGCCGACAGCACCTTCCGCATCGGGATCGAGGCGCAGTTGCGCGGGCACAGCCTGTTCTACTACACGCCCGACCGGCTGGCCTATCGCGAGGGCCGCATCGTCGCGCGCGGATGGCCGATCGAGTTGCGGCGCGAGAAAGGAAACTTTTTCACGCTGGGTGCGGAAACCGAGGTCGATCTTGGCACATTCGACGTGGTCTGGCTGCGTCAGGATCCGCCCTTCGACATGGGTTACATCACCACGACGCATCTGCTGGAGCGGATCCATCCGAAGACGCTTGTCGTCAACGATCCGTTCTGGGTGCGCAACTTCCCCGAAAAGCTTCTGGTACTGGATTTCCCGACGCTCACTCCGCCGACACTGGTGGCGCGCGATCTGGCCACGATCCGTGCCTTCAAGCACGAACACGGCGATATCATCCTGAAGCCGCTTTATGGCAATGGCGGCGCGGGGGTCTTCCGGCTGGACCCGAACGACCGCAACCTTGCCTCGCTGCATGAGCTTTTCACCGGAATTTCGCGCGAACCCCTGATCGCGCAGAAATACGTCCCCGATGTGGTGCGCGGCGACAAGCGGATCATCCTGGTGGATGGGGAACCCGTGGGCGCCATCAACCGCGTGCCAGCCGAAGGCGAGACGCGGTCGAACATGCATGTCGGCGGGCGGCCGGAAAAGGTGGGCCTGACCGAGCGTGACCTGGAAATCTGCGCGGCGATCGGGCCGACTTTGCGCGAAAAGGGCCAGATCTTCGTCGGCATCGACGTGATCGGCAACTGGCTGACGGAAATCAACGTGACCTCGCCCACCGGCATCCAGGAACTGGAGCGGTTCGACGGCACCAATGCCGCCGAACGTATCTGGCAGGCGATCGAGGCAAGACGGGCGGTATGAGGGGGCTGGACAGGCGGAACAGATACGCCGGCCTGTCGATGGAGGTTTGCGCGGCAGGTGTGGGTGCCCGGCCTCCGTCCCTGACAGCTTTGGCGAGAGCGGCCCGGCGCTGGCCAAGCGGACCCGGCGTCAGCGCGCCAGCAAAGGGTTAGCGCGAGATTTGTGAGGCCAGGCGGAAACTGACGGCTTCGGCCACATGCGGCTGGCGCACGGACTCTGATCCGGCCAGATCGGCGATGGTGCGCGCGACTCGCAGAACCCGGTGATAGCCGCGTGCAGATAGCTGGAACCGTTCCGCGACCTGTGCCAGCAAGGTGCGGCCCTCGGCATCGGGGGTGGCGATCTCCTCCAGAAGCCGTCCCTCGGCATCGGCATTCACCCGCACCTCGGGGTGTGTGGCAAAACGTGCGGCCTGCCGATCGCGTGCAGCAGCCACCCGGGCCGCGACCGTGGCGGAGCTTTCGCCTCCGTCGGGAAGGTCGAGGTCGCGGTAGGCGACGGGCGGCACTTCAACACGCAAGTCGATCCGGTCCATCAGCGGGCCCGAGATGCGGCCCAAGTAGTCGTCGCCGCAACTGGTGGCGCGGGCGCAGGCGCGGGATGGATCGGTCATGTAGCCGCATTTGCAGGGGTTGGCGGCGGCGATCAGCAGGAACCGACTGGGGTAGCGGACATGGGCATTGGCGCGGGCGACGACCACCTCGCCGGTTTCGATGGGCTGGCGCAGGGTTTCAAGAACGGCGCGCGGAAATTCGGGAAATTCGTCAAGAAACAGCACGCCATTATGCGCCAATGATATTTCGCCGGGCCTGGCGCCGCGCCCCCCTCCCACAATCGCCGCCATGGATGCGGTGTGGTGCGGTTCGCGGAACGGGCGCGTGCGGCTGATGCCGCCGGCATCCAGAAGACCCGAGAGCGAGTGGATCATCGAGGTTTCCAGCGCCTCGGCCGCCGTCAGCGGCGGCAGGATTCCGGGCAGGCGAGCGGCCAGCATCGACTTGCCCGACCCTGGCGTGCCGACCATCAGAAAGTGGTGGCGCCCGGCGGCTGCGATTTCCAGTGCGCGCTTGGCCCGTTCCTGTCCCTTGACGTCGCGCAGGTCGCGCGCAGGGGGATCATGGCGCACCTCGCCCGGGCGCGCGGCCGCAAGCGGTGCCGCGCCCGTGAAGTGCCGGACCACTTCGGCGAGGGTCGCGGCGGCAAGAACCGGAGTGGCGCCGACCCAGGCGGCTTCGGGTCCGCAGGCGGCCGGGCAAAGCAGGCTGCGGCCTTCGGCGGCGGCGGCCATGGCGGCGGGCAGCGCGCCGATCACCGGCACCATCCGCCCGTCCAGCGACAATTCGCCCAATGCAACCGTGCCTTCCACCGCATCCACCGGCAGGATCTCGATCGCGGCCAGAAGTGCGAGCGCGATCGGCAGGTCGAAATGGGATCCTTCCTTGGGCAGGTCGGCGGGTGAGAGGTTCACGGTGATGCGCTTTGACGGCAGGGCGATGGCGAGCGCCGTCAGCGCCGCGCGGACCCGTTCGCGCGCCTCGGACACAGCCTTGTCTGGCAGACCCACGATTGAAAACGCCGGCATCCCCGCCGAGACGGCGCATTGCACCTCGACCATCCGTGCCTCGACCCCTTCGAAAGCCACCGTATAGGTGCGCGCGATCATTCCACCTCCGCAAACCGTTGGTTAACGGTTAGGGGCGAAGCTGTTTAGGAATGGTTAACGGCCTCGAGGTTCGCCTCCATCGCCAGGAAGGCGGGCCAGGCGTCGGGGTCGGCCATGGTCTTGTCGCGGCAGAAACGATTGCAGAAGCCCCAGACCCGACCATCGAGCCGCAGAAAATCGGTGACGGGCTTGCCGGAACAGGGGCAGCTGACGTTCAGCGACGGCCCTTCGGCGGGCTCGGCCTGGCGCGGAACACTCCCCGGCCAGGGGCGTTCCGGCCAGGGGCGGCGATAGAACGGCTGCTCGACATGCTCGGCCCAGCCCATCGCACGCCAGCGCCGGAACGACGGATGGGCCAAATGCGCGGCCACATAGGCGGTGGCGTCAGGTCCGACAGGCAGGTTGTGGCCGGCGATCCGGGCTGCCACCGGCGCGAAGAAGGCATCCGCGATGCTGTAGCGGCCAAAAAGCCACGGGCCGCCCGCGCCGTAACGCGCGCGCGCTCCGGACCAGCGGGATTCGATCCGGGCCAGATCGGCCAGCACGGCGGCATCGGGCGCGCAATCGGAATAGCTTTTCAACAGGTTCATCGCGCAATGGCCGCGCAGGGCGGCAAAGCCCGAATGCATTTCGGCCGCAAGGTAGCGTGCAGCCGCGCGCGCCTCGGCCTGTTCCGGCCACAAACCCGCCCCGGGATGGCGTTCGGCAAGCGTTTCGGCAATGGCGAGCGTCTCGCCGGTCACGATGCCTTCGGGAAGGCGCAGTGCCGGCAGCAGCAGGGCGGGCGCGAAATCGCGATGCAGATCGTCCATTTCGGGCGAATACAACCTGTAGCGCCGCAGCGTGACCGGCAGGCCGAAGGCATCGAACAGCAGCCAACCCCGAAGCGACCAGCTGGAATAGCTGCGATCCCCGATCGCGAGTTCATAAGCCATCCTGGCCTCCGCATTTCCTGCGGCGACACTAACCGGGGCGGTCCGGATGGTCACGCGATGAATTGTGCGGCGCGGTTTCACGGCCGATGACGGCCCCGCTCTTGCCATCGCCGGCCGGCGTCCCTAATCCTTGGGCCAGAGCGGGAAAGGGCAGGGCCATGCTGTCGGGAAAACGCATCCTTCTGATCATCGGCGGAGGCATTGCAGCCTACAAGGTGCTGGACCTGATCCGGCGGCTGAGGGAGCGCGGTGTCCATGTGACACCGGTCCTGACGGCATCGGGCGAGGAGTTCATCACGCCGCTGTCGGTTGGCGCGTTGGCCGGCAGCAGGGTTTACCGCGACCTGTTCGACCTGACGGACGAGGCCGAGATGGGCCATATCCAGTTGTCGCGTGCGGCGGATCTTCTGGTGGTGGCGCCGGCTACTGCCGACATGATGGCCAGGATGGCGGGCGGGATGGCGAACGATCTGGCGACGACGCTGCTGCTGGCGACCGACAAGCAGGTGTTGCTTGCGCCCGCGATGAATGTCCGCATGTGGCGGCATCCCGCGACAGAACGCAATCTGGCGACCCTGCGCGGCGGTGGCATCCACTTCGTCGGGCCGAATGACGGCGAGATGGCCTGCGGGGAATTCGGACCCGGCCGGATGGCCGAGCCGCTGGAGATTGTTGCCGCGATCGAGGCGGCGCTGGCTGTGGGGCCACTGACCGGCCGTCATGTGATCATCACTTCGGGGCCGACGCACGAACCGATCGACCCGGTGCGCTATATTGCCAACCGCTCCTCGGGGACGCAGGGCGCGGCGCTGGCGGCGGCGCTGCGTGATCTTGGGGCGCGGGTCAGTTTCATTACCGGCCCGGCGAGCGTTCCACCGCCGCAGGGCGTGGACGTGACGCGCATCGAGACGGCGCGCGAGATGCACGAGGCGGTTCTGGACCATCTGCCGGCGGACGCGGCGGTGTTCGCGGCGGCGGTCGCCGACTGGCGGGTGTCAAATGCCGCAGAGAGGAAGCTGAAGAAGGATGCGACGGGCAAGGCGCCGAAGCTCGATTTCACGGAGAACCCCGACATCCTGGCCAGTGTCGCGCAGATGACCAAGGGGCGGCCGCGGCTCATCGTGGGCTTTGCGGCCGAAACGCATGACGTGATAGCCAATGCCGAGGCCAAGCGCACGCGCAAGGGCTGCGACTGGATCGTGGCCAATGATGTCAGCCCCGCGTCCGGGATCATGGGGGGCACCGAGAATGCCGTCACGATCCTGTCGGCTGCCGGTGCGGAAACCTGGCCGCGGATGAGCAAGGAAGCCGTTGCTGCGCGGCTGGCAGGGAGAATCGCCGCGGCCCTGGCATGAGGCCGCATCTGCAGCGGCGGGATGAGTGTTTTGGCAAGGAAGAAGACAAGGCCATGGAAGCTGTGATCCGCGTCCTGCGCGATGCCTGGGCCGATCCGGCGGTGCCCCTGCCGTCCTACGAGACTGCGGGGGCGGCGGGGGCCGACCTGCGGGCCAACCTGCGTCCCGAGGACAGGGAAAGGGGCCTCAGCCTTGCATCATTGCAGCGGATGTTGGTCCCGACCGGGTTGCGGATCGAGATTCCTTGCGGGCATGAGGTCCAGATCCGGCCGCGCTCGGGCCTTGCGCTGAAGTCCGGCGTCACTGTCCTGAATGCGCCGGGAACCATCGACAGCGACTATCGCGGGCCATTGGGGGTGGTGCTGGTCAACCTTGGGCCCGAGCCCTTCGTGATCCGGCATGGCGAGCGGGTCGCGCAGATGATCGTGGCGCCGGTGGTGCAGGCGCGTTTCGACATGGTCGGGCAACTGGGAGAAACGGCGCGGGGCGAGGGCGGCTTCGGGTCGACCGGGCGGACATGATCGCATTTGTGGCAATGGTGGCGCTGGTGGCGCTGGCGGCCGTGCTGCGGATGCCCTGGCGGGTCGTGGTTGCGATGCTGGCCATTCTCTGGGCCGGGGTGGTGCTTGCGCATCTGCTCTTGCCCGAGGGGCATGCAATTCTGCGCGCGGCAGGAGGCAGCTGGCAGAGCTGGCTGGTGGCAGGGGCGGCAGTGGCGCTGGCCATCGGATATCGGGCGGTGCTGGGACGGCTGCGCCAGAGGGCCGGGGCAGTGCCTGCGGATGGGGTGGGGGGCGCGGCGCCGGGCGGGGCGTTTTCGGCGGCCGAGCTCGAACGCTACGCGCGCCATATCGTATTGCGGGAACTGGGGGGGCCGGGTCAGCGGCGGCTTCGGTCGGCGCGGGTGCTCGTGCTTGGCGCTGGCGGGCTGGGGTCGCCGGTGCTGATGTATCTGGCGGCGGCAGGGGTCGGGACGCTGGGAGTGGTGGATGATGACACGGTGTCGCTGTCGAACCTGCAACGCCAGATCCTGCATGCGGACGATCGGCTGGGAATGCCCAAGGTCTTTTCTGCCGAAATCGCCCTGAAGGCGATCAACCCGCATGTGACCCTCCGGCCCTACAACCGCCGGCTTGACGCCGGAACGGGCGCGGCACTGTTTGCCGAATATGACCTGATCCTGGACGGGACCGACAATTTCGAGACACGGGCGCTAGCCAACCGGCTGGCGGTTGCGCTGGGCAAGCCGCTGGTTTCGGGGGCGATCACACAGTGGGAGGGGCAGCTCTCGGTCTATGACCCGGCACGGGGTGGGCCCTGCCTTGCCTGCATCTTCCCCGAGGCCCCGGCGGCGGGGCTTGCGCCGGATTGTTCCATTGCGGGAGTTGTCGGGGCGCTTCCGGGCGTGATCGGGTCGATGATGGCGCTGGAAGCGATCAAGATCATTGCCGGGGCGGGTGAGCCGCTTCGGGGGCGGATGCTGATTTACGACGCACTTTATGGCGAGAACCGGGTTGTTTCACTGAAGCCGCAGGACGGTTGCCCGGTTTGCGGTGGGCGGCACGAGACGGCGCGGGGGGCATGAGTATTTTGGCAAAGAAGAAGCCGCGACAGGAGACACGATGACCAATCCCTTGCTGGGTGACTGGGGCGGCGCCTTCGCCTTGCCGCCCTTCGCCGACATCACGGATGCGGATTTCGCGCCAGCCCTTGACACCGCCCTGACAGAGGCGCGGGCCAATATCGCCGCGATTTCTGCAGATCCGCGCCCTGTGGGCTTTGCCAATACGATCGAGGCGCTGGAACTGGCGGAGGAAATGCTTGACCGGGTGTCGGGGGTATTCTTCAACCTTGTGTCGTCGGATGCAACGGAGGCGCGGCTGGCACTTCAGCAGGAACTTGCGCCGAAGCTGGCGGCGTTTTCGTCCGAGGTGACGACGAACCCGGACCTGTGGCGGCGGATCGACGATCTGTGGGGACGGTGCGACACATTGGGGCTGAGCCCCGAACAGGCGCGGGTGCTGGAGCTTTACCATCGCATGTTCCTGCGCGCGGGGGCGGCGCTGTCCGAGGAGGGCCGCGCGCGAATGGCCGAGGTGACCGGGCGTCTGGCGGTGCTGACGACCGGGTTCACGCAGAACGTGCTGGCCGAGGAACGCGACTGGTGGATGCCGCTGGAAGACGGCGATCTGGCGGGCCTGCCGGAGTTCGTCCGGGGTGGTCTGGCCGAGGCGGCGGCAGGGCGGGGGCGCGATGGCCATGTCCTGACGCTGAACCGGTCGCTGATCGTGCCGTTCCTGCAGTTTTCCACCCGGCGCGAGTTGCGCGAGCGGGCCTATGCCGCCTGGGTGGCGCGGGGCGCGAATGGTGGTGCGACCGACAACCGTGCGATCGCGGCCGAGATCCTGCGACTGCGGGAAGAACGGGCGCGGCTGCTGGGATATGAGAGCTTTGCGGCCTACAAGCTGGAACCCGAAATGGCGCGCACCCCCGCCGCAGTGCGGGATCTGCTGATGCGGGTCTGGGCCCCGGCGCGGGCGAAGGCCGAAGCCGATGCCGAGGTTCTGGCGCGGCTGATGCACGAAGACGGCATCAACGGCCAGTTGGAGCCCTGGGACTGGCGCTACTATTCCGAGCGGCGGCGCAAGGCCGAGCATGATCTGGATGAAGCGGCGCTGAAGCCCTATCTGCCGCTGGACGGCATGATTGCTGCGGCCTTTGACACGGCGTATCGCCTGTTCGGGCTGGAGTTCCGGCCGCTGGAGGTGGCGCTTTACCACCCCGAGGCGCGCGCCTGGGAAGTGACGCGGCAGGGGCGGCACATCGCGGTCTTCATCGGTGATTACTTCGCGCGGCCGTCCAAGCGGTCGGGGGCCTGGATGTCGGCTTTCCGGGGGCAGCGCAAGCTGGGGGGCGATCGGCGGCCGGTGATCGTCAACACCTGCAACTTTGCCCGGCCGGTCGAGGGCCAGCCCGCGCTTTTGTCCTTTGACGATGCCCGAACGCTGTTTCACGAATTCGGCCATGCGCTGCACGGAATGCTGTCGGATGTGACCTACGGCTTCGTGGCGGGAACGGCGGTTACGCGGGATTTCGTCGAATTGCCGAGCCAGTTGTTCGAGCATTGGCTGGAGGTGCCGGAGGTCTTGCAGAAATTTGCACGCCACGCCGAAACCGGTGCTCCGATGCCGCAGGATCTGATGGAGCGGCTTCTGGCGGCTTCGACCTATGATCAGGGATTCGCGACGGTGGAATACCTTGCCTCGGCGCTGGTCGATCTGGCCTTCCACGAAGGTGTGGCGCCGGACGATCCGATGGCAATGCAGGACAAGGTGCTGGCCGATCTGGGAATGCCGCATGCGATCCGGATGCGCCATGCGACGCCGCATTTTACCCATGTGTTTTCGGGCGACGGCTATTCGGCGGGCTACTACAGCTACATGTGGTCAGAGGTGCTGGACGCCGATGCTTTTGACGCCTTCCGCGAGGCGGGGGGCCCGTTCGACCACGAGACCGCGCGGCGGCTGGAAGCCAATATCCTGTCGGCGGGCGGCACGCAGGAGGCGGAGGCGCTCTACATCGCGTTCAGGGGGCGGCTGCCGGGGGTGGAGGCGATGCTGCGCGGGCGCGGGCTGCTCGATCCGGCGTGAGCGGGGTCAGGTTTCGCCCGCCACGTCCTTGTGGATGATCACGTCGCACTGCGGATAGGTCTCGATGATCCGGCGTCGCAGGGCGGCACCGATGGCATGGGCTTCGCGCAGGGACTGGTCGCCGTCGAGCTCGATATGCAGGTGGACGAAGACCCGGCTGCCGGCGGTGCGGGTCTTGAGGTCGTGGAAGCCACGAATGCCGGGGAAGCCCCCGGTGATGGCGGCGATCCCGGAAAGAAGCGTCGTATCCGCAGAACGATCCATCAGCGCGTCCCAGGCACCCTTGCCTATGGTCGTGGCGCCGAAGGCCAGCATGGCGGCGGCGGCAAGCGCGATGATGCTGTCCACCTGACCGATGCCGAACTGGTGCGAGATCCAGAGCGCGGCGATGGCGCCGAGATTGGGCAGCAGGTCGGAAAGGTAGTGCAGGCTGTCGGCGGCCACGACCTTGCTGCGGGTCCGGCGGGCCACCCGCCGTTGCCAGAGGACAAGCGCGATCGTCAGCATGATCGAGACGGCCATCACCATGATGCCGCGACCCTGGGCCATCAGGGGCGTGGGGGCGTCGGATTGCAGTCGCCCGACGGCCGCCCAGGCAATGACGCCGGCCGAGATCAGGATGAACAAGGATTGCGCCAGCGCGGTCAGATCCTCGACTGAGGTATGGCCGAAGGCGTGGTCCTCGTCTGCCGGACGGGCGGCGTAGATCACCGCCATCAGCCCAGCGAGCGACATCATCATGTCGAGCGCGCTGTCCGCAAGCGAGGCGGCGACCGACAGAGACTGTGTGGCGCCCAGGGCCCAGACCTTCAGCAGCACAAGGATCAGTGCCACGCTGACCGAGGCGAGGGCAGCGGAGATGTTGAGCTTGCTGCTGTGGTCGGCGGAACGGGCGGCCATCGGGATCGCTGTGCTGGGTGGAGCGCCGGCATACACCCGACCAAGCGGAAACTCAAAGGCGAAATCGCCGGATCACTCGCGGATCTCGTCCTTGCCGACACCCCAGATCTCGGTCTTGGGCAGCCAGCCGCGTTCGCCTTCGGCCGAGACCCGGCACCAGTCGATGCCGCAGTCTTCCAGCCGGACGATGGCGCCGTTCTCGGCCTTGGCTACGACGCCGGCATCCAGGCGGGGGCTGGCGCGCAATTCGGCAAGATCGACGGTGATCATTGCGGTGCGCACGCCCGACAGAAGCGAATAGTGGATCCAGCCACCCTGTCCGTCACGATCCTCGACCCGGCGCCAGTGTCCGAATTCGGCCGTCACCATCAGCGGCATGTCGCGGTGGCGAAAGACCCAGTCGATACGGTGCGAAAGGCTCGGCCCGCGCCGTGCATTGCCTTCGCTGCCCTTGAGCGAGACGAAGCGGGGAAGCGGCATGTTTGTTACGGAGCCGCGGCCGGGCAGGGGCGTGGTGCCGTCCGCGGCTTCCTCGCCGGTCAATTCCGGGTCGGATGCGGGGTCTTGTGCCAAGGCGGGCCACCCACCGACAAGCATCGCGCCCGTCAGGTGAACGGCGACGAGGATCGCCCGGATATGGCGTTTGCGAAGGGTCATGTCGCTGTTGCCTGCTTCATTCGTGGGCGCGGGGCCCGTTCCTGCCACGGGCGGCCAAACCGCCGCGATTTTCGGGGCTTGTGGGTTGCTCCGTTGCATTGCACTTTGACATTGTGAGCGACCGCAGAAAAGGAGTTACGCACCATGAAGCGATCCGAACCCCTGAGTGTTGTCGTCACGCGACGTCTTCCGCCCGCCGTCGAGACGCGCATGAAAGAGCTGTTCGACATCGAATTGCGCGAACCCGACACGCGAATGTCGCGCGAGGAACTGGCCGTGGCGATGCGGCGCGCGGATGTCCTTGTCCCGACGCTTTCCGATCACATTGATGCGAACCTGCTGGCACAGGCCGGTGAAAGGCTGAAGCTGATCGCCAATTATGGTGCGGGCGTCGACCATATCGATGTATCCTCGGCGCGGCAGCGGGGGATTCTGGTGTCGAACACGCCCGGAGTCGTTACCGAAGACACGGCCGACATGACGATGGCGCTGATCCTGAGCATCACGCGCCGGATCCCCGAGGGGCAGGCGGTAATGCAGGCGGGGGCCTGGGAGGGCTGGGCGCCGACTGCATTCCTGGGCGGCCGCGTCGGCGGACGCCGGCTGGGGATCATCGGAATGGGGCGGATCGGGCAGGCTGTGGCGCGCCGCGCCAATGCCTTCGGGATGCAGGTGCATTATCACAACCGCAAGCGACTTCGCCCCGAAACAGAGGCAGAGCTTCAGGCGACCTACTGGGAGAGCCTTGATCAGATGGTCAGCCGCATGGACGTGATTTCGGTCAACTGCCCGCACACGCCA
This sequence comes from Paracoccaceae bacterium, assembly GCA_020622085.1. Lineage (GTDB taxonomy): Bacteria > Pseudomonadota > Alphaproteobacteria > Rhodobacterales > Rhodobacteraceae > QY30. The sequence goes on from JAHRYM010000001.1 coordinate 212,592, forward strand.
TCGACATTCCATCTGATGAACGCGCGGCGGCTCAAGCTCCTGAAACCGACCGCGGTGATCGTGAACACATCGCGCGGGGAGGTCATCGACGAGAACGCGCTGACGCGGATGCTGCGCGCCGGTGAGATCGCCGGTGCGGGTCTTGATGTCTATGAGCATGGAACCGAGATCAACCCCCGGCTGCGGGAACTCCCAAATGTGGTGTTGTTGCCGCATATGGGGTCGGCCACTGTCGAAGGCCGAATCGAGATGGGTGAAAAGGTGATCATCAACATCAAGACATTCGCAGATGGCCACCGCCCGCCCGATCTGGTGGTGCCGGGGATGCTCTGACCATTGCAGGCGAAAACGCGACATGCCCGGAGAGTTCCGGGCCTGTCCGTGTGCGCAAGCCGGAGGCTCAGCCTTCGTATTTCGGCAGCGCCCTGGGCTGATCCTCGGTCGCGTTGACCTGGATATGGGTGCCGGTGCCAGGGAGGCTGCCGTCAACGACCAGAACGGCGTCAACCCCGCCCGATGGCGACAGGATCACATCCGGGACCTCGCCAATGTCGTCCCAGTCTGGCGACCGCCTCGTAACCGCATCGGTGCCGACGTCGTTTTCTGCCGTGTGGACACGCTTGCCGATGAAGTGCGATGCGCGGATGCCATGTTTGATCGTGGTCAGGAATACACCGCCCGGCGTGGTTTGCGTCTGCCGTGCTCTCCGTGGCCGTGGCCGTGGAGGTGGCCGTGGCGGTTTGTGCGGTCGCCGGGCCGAAGGTCATAAGAACCTGTTCAGGGTCGTTGCCGGAATGCGCTTCATGGTGGGCTCCTCTGTTTGCGACAGAATACGGTCTGTCGAAAATTCGAGCCGACGACCGCGGCGGCGTCTGGCTGCCCGGGATCGAAACGACGCGGACGAGCGCTGGTTCCGGTCAGGTCCGCAGCCATCCGTTGCTGGCCGGTGCCCGGGCGGAAACATCGGCGCATCCCTGTCGGCCCGGAGGCGGGTTCCCGCAGAAGTGCCTTTTTTCTTCCATCGCATCGCCATCCCGTGCTGGCATCGGGCAGAAGAACCATAAGGTGAGAGTTCAGATGAGCCGCATCCTTGCCGCAATCTTTGCAGTTGTCGTTCTGGGCACGGCATACGGCGTGAAGACCTATTTGCCTGTCTTGCGGGGAGGCGCCGAGACTCAGCCCCAAAAGCCCGAAAGACCCGGTGTCGGCCTGAAGTCGGCGGTTCCTTTCGCCAGTTCTGGATGTTCCGCCATGGGTGGGCGGAAATCATGCAAGGTATCGAAGCCCGAGGACTGAGCGACGGAAGGTCGCCCGGGTCGCGCAAGACGCTTTCCGATGTCGCATTTGAAACGGAACAGGTCGGGAGGGCTGTTCTGGAAAATCGCGTCTCTGGCAGATAGGGTCGCAAATGCGAGGCAAAGGAGGCCGCCGATGAAAACGCACGTCAAGGCCCTGGTTGTCGGCGGCGGTGCCGTCGGAACGGGGATTGCCTATCACCTGGCCAAGGCAGGCTGGGACACCATGCTGCTGGAGCGGGACGAACTGACATCCGGTTCGACCTGGCACGCGGCGGGCCTGCTGCCGCTGTTCAACATGTCCTATGCGACGACCCACATCCACAAGTATTCGGTCGACTTCTACAAGTCGCTCGAGGCCGAGACCGGCCTGAACGCCGGCTTCTCGATCTGCGGCAACCTGCGCATGGCGCAGACCGATGCGCGGATGGACGAATACATGCTCTATTCGTCGGTCGCGGAAACCGCCGATGTCTATCACGAATTCCTGACGCCGTCGCAGATCAAGGAACGCTGGCCGCTGGTCCGCACCGAAGACCTGAAGGGCGCATTGTTCCACCCGCAGGACGGCTACATCAACCCCGCCGACGTGACGCAGGCGATGGCCAAGGGCGCACGCCAGCACGGCGCGACGATCGAACGCAAGTGGCAGGTCGATGGCTACCGCTGGACCGGTTCGGAATGGATTGTCAGCGTGACGAAGATGGTCGAGCAGGGCGGCAACCTTGTGCCCTCGGACGAAAAGGCCGAGATCCGGGCCGAACATGTCGTCACCGCGACCGGCAACCACGCGCAGCGCACCGCGCGGCTTCTGGGCGTCAAGATCCCGGCGATCCCGGTCGAGCACCAGTTTGTCGTGACCGAGCCCGATCCGGCGCTGGTTGCATGGCGCAAGGCCGGCAATGCCGAACACCCCGTTCTGCGCGATGCCGATGCCAAGTGGTATGTCCGCGAGGAACGCGGCGGCTGGATCCTTGGCCCCTATGAGCGCAACGCCCCGGCCCGGTTCCTCTATGACGTGCCGGAGACCTTCCGCGCCGACCTGTTCCCGCTGGATCTGGAACGGATCGAAGCCGAATACATGTCGATGATCCACCGGATTCCGTCGTCGGAATCGGTGGGCCTCAAGGACGATTTCAACGGCCCGATCTGCTACACCCCCGATGGCAACCCGCTGGTCGGTCCGGTTCCGGGCCTGCGCAACATGTGGATCGCCGAAGGCTTCTCGTTCGGGATCACCGCGGCGGGCGGCACCGGCTATTACATGGCGCAGATGATGGTCAACGGCGAGGCCGAGATCGACATGGCGAGCCTTGATCCGCGGCGCTACGGCGCCTGGATGACCACCGAATATGCCGCGCGCAAGAACGAGGAATGCTACGAGCACGTCTTCATCCTGCATCACCCGGACGAAGAACGCGAAGCCTGCCGCGGCTTGCGCACCTCGCCTGCCTATGACCGGCAGAAGAAGCGCGGCGCGCAGTTCGGCCAGGTGAACGGCTGGGATCGCCCGAACTACTATGGCCCCCTCGATGCGCCCGCCGACTTCGACCACAATTCCCGCAGCTTCCGTCGCGGCGGCTGGTGGCAATATGCGGTGGAAGAGGCGAAGGCCATCCGTGACACCGCCGGCCTGATCGACGCCACCGCCTTCACCAAGCATGTGGTGCGCGGCCCCGGTGCGACGGCGTTCCTCGATTGGTTCACCTGCAACGCGCTGCCGAAGGTCGGGCGCATCAACCTGACCTATGCGCTGACGCCTGCGGGCACGACGCGGACGGAATACACCATCGTCCGCAATGGCGAGGACGACTACTACCTCGTCTCTGCCGGTGCCTGGACGGCCTATGACGCCGACTACCTCCGCAAATGCGCCGAGGACAAGGCGCCCGAATTCGGCTACATCGAGATCCACGATGTGACGACCCAGTGGGGCGTCTTCGCCATCGCCGGTCCGAACGCGCGCCGCATCCTGCGCGAGATCGTCAAGGACGCCGATCCCGACACGGTGCTTGGCAACAAGCGCTTCCCCTGGCTGTCGGCGCGCAAGATCGAACTGGGCATGTGCCCGGTGAACGCGATCCGCGTCGCCTATACCGGCGAATTGGGCTGGGAACTGCATCACCCGATCGAGATGCAGAACTACCTGTTCGACCAGTTGATGGCGGCGGGCGAAAAGCACGGGATGAAGCTGGTCGGCGCCCGGGCGCAGAACTGGCTGCGTCAGGAAAAATCCTACCGCGCCTTCGGCACCGAACTGGGCCGTGACGCGACCCCGCTGGAAGCCGGGCTGGATCGCTTCGTCGATCTGTCGAAGGACTTCCAGGGCAAGCAGGCGATGCAGGACACCGGTGTGCGCGCCATGTGCGTCACGCTGCTGATCGACGGGCCGTCGGACACCGATCCCTGGGGCAAGGAAGCCCTGATCCTTGACGGCGAAAAGGTCGGACGCCTGACCTCGGGCGGCTATTCGGTGGCCTTCGGCAAGCAGATCGGAATGGGCTATGTCCGCCCCGATCTGGCGAAGCCGGGAACGAAGCTGCAGGTGCGGATGCTGCGCCAGCTGTTCGACGCGGTCGTGACGGAAGACAGCCCCTTCGACCCGCAGAACGCCAAGATCCGCAGCAACGACTGATGCTGCCTGTCAGATAACAGAAAGGGGGCCGTTCGCGGCCCCCTTTTTCATTAGACTCCATGATCGTGCCCTGAGCTGACTGGGTTGTTGGCCTCTCCCCCCATTCTTGAGGCTCGGGGCCCGCCAGCCGGGCGTAACCCTCGAACGGAGAATGCCGCGGGAGAGGCCACCAACCCAGTCAGCTCAGGGCACGATCATGGGGTCTAAAGATAATCTTAACATGTTTGGCGTTTAGGGAAGTTATATAGACAATATGTCTATATGCTTAGGGCCCTTAATTATGAACATACAGATGTCCGCAGTTTCGGTGTTGTTTTTGGGTGCGGTGGGAGTATTTTTTTTGGTTATAACACTGGATCTGAATTGTGCCCCGATCCTCGGTCTTATGGTAGCGATTCACATAGCGTATTTTACACAGATCATGCCTGGGATCTAAAAAAAGGTACTATGTACAACTTACCTATTTTTGGATCGATATATGCTATTGTTCCGAGTCTGACGGTTGCTACCGATTTCCTCTGATTTCATCGACGGCATCAAGTGCGCGGCGTTCGCGGGAGAGGATGTCTTCGGCGGTCTTGCTCCAGACGAAGGGCTTCGGCTTGGTGTTGTGCTGCAGAAGGTAGTCGTAGATCGCGCCCTCGAGGTCGTCGACGCTGGAGTAGCTGCCACGTCGGATGCGCTTGGTGGTGATCTCTGCGAAGAAGCGCTCGACCAGGTTCATCCAGGACGCGCTGGTGGGCGTGAAATGCAGCTTGAAGCGCGGATGTTTCTCCAGCCAGGCAAGCACGTCGGGCGTCTTGTGGGTCGCGTAGTTGTCGAGCACGACGTGGATGTCGCGGGGTTTCTTCACTGCCCGGTCGATGCGCCGAAGGAAGCTCAGGAACTCCCTGGCGCGGTGGCGTGGCATGCACTCTCCGATGACCAGACCCGACTTGACGTCCAGCGCGGCGAACAGCGTGGTGGTGCCATGGCGCTTGTAGTCGTGGGTTATGGTGGCGGCGCGCCCCTTCTTGAGGGGCAGCCCGGGCTGGGTGCGGTCAAGTGCCTGGATCTGGGATTTCTCGTCGACGCACAGCACCACTGCCCGGTCCGGCGGGTCGAGATAGAGGCCTGCGATCTCGGTGACCTTCGCCTCGAACATCGGGTCGTTCGAGACCTTGAATCCCTTCGTGATATGCGGCTTCAGCCCTGCATCCGCCCATATGCGCCCCACGCTCGAGGGCGATATGCCCACCGCTTCGGCCATCGTCGCGCGGCTCCAGTGGGTGGCATTGCGGGGCGTTTCCTGCACGGTCTTCGCGATCACCTTCAGTCGGACGTCTCTGGGCAGGGGTGGCACCCGCGAGGGCCGCGTCTTGTCCCTCTTGAGCCCCGGCACGCCTTCATCAAGATACCGCTCCTGCCAGCGCCAGACAGTCGGCTTCGACATGCCCGTCCGCCGCATGATCTCGACGGTGCCTTGACCATCCGCCGTCGCCAGCACGATCTCGGCCCGCCAGGCAAGCTTGCGCGGCGTGTTGCGGTTACTCAGCAAAGCTTGAAGCTCAGCGCGGTCGGCGGGGCCAAGGCGAAGGCAGATGTCGGAGCGTCTCATCCGCTGACCATGCCACAGCGGGGCGCCCTAGGGAATCCTATGTCAGGTGCAGAACACTATGGGGCTAAACGCAAGTACCAGCGAATGTCGCGCCGACTATCCAAGTTACAAAGGAAGGTTTCCGTTTGATTGAACTGAAATAGTTTTGTTGTATAAATTTTTTGACCCCTACGCCCAGCGTTAATCGTTGAATATCGGGTTTCTGCGCGACATTCGGGGTCACGCAGAATTTTCGCAAAGCATAAGATTAATCCTCTAGCCGATTTGCGCCACATTTCCGACCCATGCGACAAAACCTTCAGGGATTTCACTCGGACCAGTGATTGTCGTACAAAGATCAACTCGCCATGCATCACCCATAGCCGACTTTGCCATAGTAGAGGCCTCGCTTTCCGATTTAGCGTAGAAAAAACCAATTTTTATCGGGTCTGCATCCGAAGTGTTTTCGAACACTTCAATTTTCCACAATTGCATCTTCTTCTCCGCAGGTAGTCATCTGATCTTCATACTATCAAAAAAATTATGTCATCATAGATCAAAATGCCAAAGCAATCGAACGAGCTAAAACCCCGGCCCTTCATCCTCCAACGCTTCCCAGGGCAATCGCGTTTGGCCTACGTGTCTTCTAACTGTTTGAGAAGGCTGAGAAGAAACGCATCGCTCCAACCCGCCCGCTTCAGTTTGATCGAGAGCGTCCCCTTGGATGTGTCCCTGCGCGCGAGGTCGAGGGCGCGGCGGCGCAGGATGGCGATGTTGGCGGGGCCGTTATCCTTGCGGTTGCGGGCGGCATCCTCGCGGAACGAGACGTCAAGCTGCCAGTGCAGGGCGTTCTCGATCCCCCAATGGGCGCGGACGGCGGCCATAAAGACCTCTGGTGCAGGCATCCAGGACAGCGCGAAATGGCGTGTTTCGGTTTGCACGCTGCCATCCGCCTCGCGTCTGGTCGAGATGCGCCCGAACGCCTTCAAGCCGGGGAAATCATGGTGTTCGGCCAATCCCTTGGCGGAAATCACCGTGCCGGTGCGGGTCTCGATGGCCATGGTGGCGAACCTGTCCTTTCTGTTTTTGTTTTGGGCGTTCATCGTCCTGCCAGCGCCTGCATGACGCGCTGCCATGTGATGGCCCCGATCGGCTGGCCGTTGCCATTGACGACGGCGATGGCCTGTTCGCCCTGGGCGAAGGCGGCGAAGGCGGTCTCGATCGGGGCCCTGGCATCGACGCTGCCCGGGGTGTCGACGCGGATGGCGCGGTCGGTGATCTGGCCGCAGGTCAGGATGCGGGCGCGGTTCACGTCATGGACGAAGCGGGCAACGTAATCGTCGGCCGGCCGTGTCAGGATCTCGGCCCCGGTGCCGGCCTGCCGCACCGTGCCGTCCTTGAGGATCGCGATGTGATCGCCCAGAAGCAGGGCCTCGTCCAGGTCATGCGTGATGAAGATGATGGTCTTTTGCAGCTTCGCCTGCAGCGCCTTGAGCTGTAGCTGCATGTCATGGCGGATCAGCGGGTCGAGCGCCGAGAAGGCCTCGTCCATCAGCAGGATCCCGGCGTCCGTCGCCAGCGCCCGGGCCAGCCCGACCCGCTGCTGCATCCCGCCCGAGAGCTGCGCGGGAAAGCGGGTCTCGAACCCCGCGAGCCCGACCAGCGCCAGTTGCTCGCGCGCCCTCTCCTCGGCCTTGCGCCGCGTCACTCCGTCGATCAGAAGGCCATACATCACGTTGTCGAGCACGTTGCGGTGCGGCAGCAGCCCGAACCGCTGGAAGACCATGGCGATCTTGCGGCGGCGGAAGTTGCGCAGGCCCGGCTCGTCAAGGCGCAGGATATCCTCGCCATCGACCAGGATGCGCCCGGCCGTCGGCTCGATCAGCCGGTTGAAGTGGCGGATCAGCGTCGACTTGCCCGAACCGGACAGGCCCATGATGACAAAGATCTCGCCGGCGCCGATCGTCAGGTTGATGTCATGAAGGCCAAGGGCATGGCCGGTCTTCTCCAGCAACTCCGCCTTGCCCATGCCCGAGCGGACAAGCTCGAGGGCTTTCGCCGGTGTCTTGCCGAAGACCTTCGAGATGCCTTCGACACGGATTCCCGGGTCACCCATTCAACCCTCCTGATGCAGACTGGTCTGCATGCGTCGGCCGAGCGCCTGCGCGATGCGGTCGAAGATGACGGCCAGGAACACGATGCCGAGCCCCGCCATGAGACCGCGGCTGACCTCGAGCCGCTGGATGCCCTGCAGCACCTGGTAGCCAAGCCCCCCGGCCCCGATCATCGAGGCGATCACCACCATCGACAGCGCCATCATCGTCGTCTGGTTCACCCCGGCCATCACCGAGGGCAGCGCCAGCGGCAGCTGCACAGAGAAGAGCTGCTGACGCGGCGAGGCCCCGAAGGCGCGCGAGGCCTCCAGGATCTCGGCGTCGACCTGGCGGATGCCAAGGTCGGTCAGCCGCACCGCCGGCGGCACCGCAAAGACGATCGTCGCCAGCAGCGCCGGGATCTTGCCCGGCCCGAACAGCATCACGAAGGGGATCAGATAGACGAAGATCGGCATCGTCTGCATGATGTCGAGAACCGGCATGGCGACGGTGCGCAACCGGTCCGAACGCGACATGAGGATCCCGGTCGGCACCCCGATGGCGATCGACAGCAGCGTGGCGACCACCATCAGCGCGATCGTCGCCATCGCCTCGTTCCAGATGCCCAGAAGACCCAGCGCCACCGTCAGCACCCCGACAAGTGCCGTGGTCCCCCAGTTGCGCGAAGCCCAGAACGTCAGACCCGCCAGCCCGGCCAGCACGACCCACCAGGGCAGCGTCTGCAACCCCTGTTCCATCAGGCGCAGCAGGCGCAGGACCGGCATGAAGAACCATTCGAGCGTCTCACCCCAGGCCGCAACCAGCGCATTGAACGCCGCATCAAGGGCCTGGCCGAAGCTGCGGCTGTCCCACAGGGTCGGGAATCCGGATGTCATGGAGGTATCCTTTCTGGCGAAAGTTGCCTTTCCACGGCCGCGGCTGCAGAAAGGCGTTCGATCAGAGCCCGGCCTTCACCTTCTCGGCGACATCGGCGGGCACCCAGGCCGTCCAGACCTTCGGATAGTCCTTCAGGAAGTGAACCGCCGTCTCCTCGGGCGTGGCGCCGTTGTCATCACCCCAGGCCAGCACGGTCGAGATCTCGTCGTTCTTCACCTGGAACTTCGACAGGAACTCGGCCACGTCGGGGGCCTCCTCCTTCAGCTTCGCCACAACCGCCACCGCCACTTCGCCCGTGGGCCAGCCGGTCACCTGCGGATCGGCGCAGTTGGCATCGGTCATGCAGGTGAACTTTGCCCTGTCGACCTCGGGCGTGCCCAGCCGGACCATGTGGAACTTGCCCACCACGTCCGACGGGCTCCAGTAATAGCCGACCCATGGCTGCTTGCGCGCGACCTGCCGCGCGATCGAGGCCTTGAGGTTCTCGCCCGAACCCGGCGAGAACAGCTCGTAGGTATCTTCAAGCCCGAGCGCCTTGTAGTAGTTGGTGATGATCACCTCGCTCGCCCAGCCCGGCGGGCCGTTGTATATCCGTCCCTTGCCGGGGTTCGAGGCATCCTCGAACACCTTCCAGTTCGCCTTCAGATCCTCGATCGTCCTGATCTCGGGATGCTCGGCCAGCACATAGTCGGGCACCCAGAACCCGTCCTCGCCGCCCGCGGCGAAGATGTCGGAGGCCTTGTAGACGTTGCCCTTCTCCTGCATCTGGTCCCAGGCCGCCTGCACCGTCGAAACCCAGAGCTCGGGCGCGATCGTCGGCTCCGAACGGGTCAGCATCGAGGTCGCCGTCGGCACCGTGTCGCCCGGCACGATCTGCGCGTCGCAGCCGTAGCCGTCCTTCAGGATGTGCTGCGTCACATAGGCCAGCGTCGATGCCGAAAGCCACGTCATCTCCGCAATCGTCACCGGCCCGGCCGTGCCGCAATCAGCCGCCCGGGCCGACTGCGGAAGGGCGATGGCGGCCGTCAGGGCACAAAGGGCGAAAGTCAGCTGGTGTTTCATGGATCCTCCTGTCGGGTCTTGTGGGGCTGTGGTTGCCGTCTTATGCGGCTTGCTTTCCGTCCCGCCCGGGTCTCAGCCCGGAACCGGGATATCATCGGACTCGTTCAAGACATGACGCACCGTGCCGTGGAAGAGGGGCAGGAAGTTGCCCACGTCCTCGCGTGCCTGCCGGCGGATGTCCGAGGCCATCGCAAGGTCGAAATCGGCGTGGCTGGCGAAGCCCAGCTCGAAGGTCAGGTAGTGGTCCGGCCTGGCGCCATTCCAGGCAATGCCACGGTGATGGCGCAGCGAGTGCAAGCCCGGATAGCGGGCGACCAGCGGCAGGTGGACGTTCTTCACATGGTCGTCGAAGCGCCGCCGGTCGGCTTCGGGCACATCGCCCTCGTAGTAGGCGCAGAGCGTGAGCATGGCGATTTTCCTCCCTGTCAGGCGATCTCGAAAGTGCCGTCGATCTCGACTGGCACGTTGAGCGGCAATGAGTTCACTCCGACGCCGACGCGCGTATGACACCCGTCCTCGCCGAAAATCTCGGCCATCAGGTCCGAGGCGGCATTCATCACCCGCGAATGATCGAGAAACGCCGGGGTACAGTTGAAGAAGGCATTCAACCGGACCACCTTGCGGACGCGGTCAAGATCGCCGTCGCAGGCCGCGCGCAACTGCGCCAGCACGTTCAGCGCGCAAAGGCGCGTTGCCGCCTCGGCCTCCTCGACTGATACAGTTTCACCGATCCGCCCGACATAGCGGAGCTTGCCGTCTAGGAAGGTCACTTGTCCGGCGACGACCACATGATTGCCCGTCAGCACATAGGGCTGGTAGCTGGCAACCGGAACTGGTGGTTCCGGAAGGGAAATTCCTAATTGCGCAAGTCGAGCCTCGATTCTTCCGGCCATCGCCTTCCCTCCACTGCTGCTAGCGCCGCGTCCTTGCCATGCATTGTCATCGGCTCAGGGTAAGAGGTGGAGGATTGTTCTGACAAATTAAAACGAAGCCGTGATTGATAAACAAAAACTATAAGTTTGAGTTGCAATCCAAGGCCCTCAGTCATCGACCTCGCGTGGAACCGCAGAGCGGATATAATCCCAGACTCTCCGCGCCGCCGGCGATAAGGTCTCCTTGCTGCGGCGGATCAAGTGCAGCTGGCGCCGGATTACAGGGTCTTTGATTGGTCGGAACACCAGGTCGGTCTCGACCGATGCCGGCCGCGCAAGCGCAGGAAGCAGCGTGACGCCGAGGCCTGCGCGCACCATTTCGATCATCGTGACCATGACCAGAACCTCACCAGCTGGGGTCGGGCAATGGGCGACGAATTCCGGGCAATCCTGAAGTGCGGTATAGATGCCCGTATCGCTCGCCATCACGAACAGCCGCTTCTGGTCCACCTGTGCCAGTGACAGGGGGCCCTCGCCAACAGCAAGAGGGTCGTCGCGACGGCAGACCAAGCCGAAACGGTCGGACACCAGTGGCGTGAACTCTAGTTCTGGCGAGTCGCGCCAGATGTTGCAGATGCCGAATGCCGAGTCGCGCTCGAGAACCTGGCGGTGGACGCCACGACCGTTGTCATCGCGTAGCGTGATGCGAATGTCGGGATGACTGTCGTGGAAGGCACGCACGATCGCGGGCATCATCCGCGTAGCCACCGACGGCACCACAGCAATCGCTACCCGGCCTCGGCTTTGTGCCGCAGCCATGCGCACGCCGGCAAGAGTCTGGTCGAAGTCATGGATGATTTGCTCGGCTGCCGGCAGCAGGCCCTCGCCCTGTGCCGTCAGCGCCACCCGCCGTGTGGTGCGGTCGAACAGGGTGACGCCGAGGTGATCCTCGAACTGGCGCACGGTTACTGTCAGCGCCGACTGCGACAGCAGCAATTTCTCGGCCGCACGCGAGAAGCTCGCATCGCGCGCGACCGCAACAAAAGCGCGCAGGTGTCGCAGCCCGACAGCCGACCTCATAGGTGAGCCCCCATTGATAATCGAAACCAATAAATAACATCAACTTTTTCATTTAAAAGATCAAGCTCGGACCGGCATGCTTGGCAAAGGAAACATAGTCGAGCCGGAAAGGAGAAATCCATGGCGGATCTGAGTGTCGAATTCTCGGGCCTGAAATTGAAAAACCCGATCATCGTAGCCTCGGCCGAACCCAGCAACAGCGTCGAGAACATCAAAAAATGCATCGACCACGGAGCAGCCGCTGTCATCACCAAGACCATCGGCGACATCCCGGGCATGCGGAAGCTGACCGAGAACTCGAAATACGCGATCCTCAACGACAAGGGCTCACTGATCCGTGGCAAGGTGCCGCGGTCGTTCGTGTTCTACAGTCGCTCGGGTTATGTCACCGAACCGGAGCAGAACTGGATTTCCTACCTCAAGGAAACCCAAGCCTATGCGGCGGCAAACGGCTCGCACATCATCGGAAACATCACCTCGGGCACCGTGGCAGGCTGGCGGGGGCTGGCGCGAATGGTTGAGGATTGCGGCATCCCGATGCTTGAGGTCAACTACCAGTGCCCGCACCCGACCGAACTGGCTGCGGGCGCCGAGGGCGTCTGGCTGGCCCAGGATCCCAAGGTAACCGCCGAAGTGACCCGCCAGATCGTCGACGCCGTGGACATTCCGGTCATGGTGAAGCTGACCCCGGAGTCGAACCGTATTACCGAGATCGCCAAAGCCGCGCTCGATGCCGGCGCCGCCTCGGTCGCGGTCAACAGCCGCTTCGTCGGCTTCGCCGTCGACATCGACAAGGCCGAACCCTACATCGGCGGGCCGGCCGGGGTCGGCGGGCCTTGGGTCAAATACATTACCCAGCGCTGGGTCAACGAGATATTCGACAGGTTCGGCTGCGACATCTCGGGCTCGAACGGCATCTTCGACGCGCGCGACGCAATCGAGTTCATCATGTCGGGCGCAAAGGTGATGCAGGTCGGCTCGGTCTTGATGCTCAAGGGCATCGAATGGCTGCCCAAGGTTATCGACGGGATCGAGCGCTTTCTTGACGAGCACGGTTATCCCGACCTCGCCGCGATCCACGGACTTGCTTCCAAGCAGGCGCTGAAGACCCCGGCCGAAATGTTGTCGATGGAGCCGCTCTACTGCGAGATCGACCGCAACAAGTGCAAGTATCCAACCTGCGACATCTGCGTGCGCATGTGCTTCTACGACTCGCTGCACTTCGGCGAGGACCGGGTAATCACCAAGCCCGATACCTGCATCGGCTGCGAGCTTTGCTACAATGTCTGCCCTTTCGATGCGATCAGGATGGTGCCGAAGGCCGAGCGTGAAAAGCGCCTTGCCGCCGAATAGCGATTGGCCCGTCAGTAGAAAGGAGCTGCCATGACATTCGTCGTCACGGAAAACTGCATCAACTGTAAATATACGGACTGCGTCACGGTTTGTCCGGTGGATTGCTTCTATGAAGGCGTGAACTTCCTGGTAATCCATCCGGATGAATGCATCGACTGCGGCGTGTGCCAACCGGAATGCCCCGCGGATGCGATCTTCGCTGATGATGCTGGCGACTACGCGGACTGGATCGCCCTCAACCGGCGTTATGCCGAGTCATGGCCCGTGATTACCAGTCAGGGCGTTCCCCCCTTGGATGCGGACATGTGGAACGCAAAACCTGACAAGCTGGCCCTGCTTGACCCCCGTCCGGGCGGCGCCGGGTTTGCAAATCACATCAATCAACCGGCAACGGAAGGAAGAGCTTGATGACCGAACACATCCATTTCGGCGCCAATGCCATGGCTCCGGTTCCAGTCACCCCCGATGCCCAGATCGTGACCGCTGTCCGGCACTGGACCGACAGCCTGTTTTCCTTCCGCGTCACCCGTCCGCGCACGCTGCGCTTCCGTTCGGGAGAATTCGTGATGATCGGGCTCCTGGACGACAACGGCAAGCCGCTTCTGCGCGCCTATTCCATCGCCTCGCCCAGCTGGGACGAGGAGCTTGAATTCTATTCGATCAAGGTGCCGAACGGCCCGCTGACCAGCCGTCTGCAACACATCCAGCCCGGCGACCAGATCATCCTGCGCCCCAAGCCGGTGGGAACGCTGGTTCTGGACGCGCTGTTGCCGGGCGAAAGGCTGTGGTTCCTGGCCACCGGCACCGGCATTGCCCCCTTCGCCAGCCTGATGCGCGACCCCGAGACCTATGAACGCTACGAATCGGTCGTGATGATGCATACCTGCCGCACGGTGGCCGAACTGGAATACGGCCGGCAACTGGTGGACGGACTGCGCGATGATCCGCTGATCGGGGAATATGCCCACAAGCTGAAATATTACGCCACCACCACGCGCGAAGCCTCGCATCGCATGGGCCGCATCACCGACAACCTGACCAGCGGCAAGGTCTTTGCCGACCTCGGCATTCCGCCGATGGACCGCGCAACCGACCGCGCGATGGTCTGTGGCTCGCTGGCCTTCAACATCGATGTGAAGGCGGTGCTGGAAGGCTTTGGACTGCGTGAAGGTGCAAATTCCGAGCCGCTGGAATATGTCGTCGAAAAGGCCTTCGTCGGCGACGGCGTCTGAGCGGGACGTCAAGAGGCCGACGGTATGCCCCCCCCCGACCGGAAGCGGTCGCCAGGCTTTGGGGCTTGTTTCGCTCATGGCTCTTCAGCGCGATGGCACGTGGTTCCCACGACCATACAGCCCCAGTTGCGCAAGGCGACGAAGAGTGGACACTCCTGGATGGACGCATTCAGCGATCATGGCCATGACGGTGGCGGGGAATCAGGGGCGGTCAAGCCCATGCGATTCCGCAAGTTGCCATGCGGTCCGTGCGAACTGGTCGGCAAATGCGTTGGTCAGCGGGCTTTCGACATGACCGGTTCGCCGCCATATCCCCACAAGGCGGCGGCAGGCGGGATCGTCAATCTGCAATGCGGCCAGTGTGCTCGGCAGGTTCGTGGTTGCAAGTGCGGGAAGCAGCGTCACTCCCATCCCTGCCTGCACCATCGCCAGAAGCGAGGTGACATTGCGCACCGTGAGCCTCGACTGCCGGGCAAGCCGTTGGAATACTTCGCTGCGCAGGTTGCGGGTGGTTTCGTTGAGGATGATGTTGACGCCCTCGAGATCCTTCCACCGAACGCCACTGCCGGGCGGGGCTGCAAGTCTGTCGACGCTGCAGACCAGCGCCATCGGGTCGCTGAACAGTGGTGTGAAACTGAGACCGGCCGTCGGCTCCATCGCGCCTGCGATGCCCAGGTCGGCCTGCCCGGTCTCAACCAGATGGCAGACGTTGGTGCTGTTGGTGTCCACCAGGTCGATCTGCACCCCGGGCCGGTCGCGCAGAAAGGACTGGAGCGCCGCCGGCATCAGCGTCACCGCGACCGACGGCACCGATGCAAGCCGCAGCCGCCCGCGCTTGGCCCTTGCGTGGTCGAGGATCAACTCCATGGACCGGTCATAGTCGCGCAGCAGAAGCCGGGCCGTATCAAGAAGAAACTGCCCCGTCTCGGTCATTGCCGACTTACGATCGGTCTGGAACAGCGGCGTGCCCAGATGATCCTCGATCTGCTTCAGCGTCATGGAGAGGGCCGAGGGCGTGCGCCCCAGCCGGTCGGCCGCATCGCGGATGTTGCCGTGTTCGGCAACCTCGACGAAGACGCGCAGGGCCTCGATGCGAATCATGACAGCTTCAGAAATATTGAAATTCAGGACAGAATTAATCGATTGCTCTGTTGTCGGCAATTCCCATCCTGCCCGAAAGCCAGGAGGAAAAACATGCCGGCACGTCTGAGCCTGAATGAAATCGAGGAATTGTCCTTCCGCACGCTGACCCGTGCCGGGGCGGATGAGCGACAGGCCGGCCCGGTGGCCTGCTCGATCCGGCGGGCCGAGGCCGACGGGGTGCGCTCGCACGGGTTGCTCTACCTGCCGATCTATGCGGCCCATCTGCGGTCAGGAAAGGTGGATGGACGGGCACGGCCGACGGTCGCCCGGCCAAGGGCCGGCGCGGTGACGGTGGACGCCGCCCACGGCTTCGCCCATCCGGCGATCGCCGCGGGCCTGCCGGTGCTTGCGCAAGCCGCACGCGAGGGGGGCGTGGCCGCGATGACGGTGCATCGCTCCTACAACTGCGGCGTGCTTGGCCATCATGCCGAGGATCTGGCGCGCGAGGGATTGCTGGCCCTGTGCTTCACCCATGCGCCGGCCTCGATTGCGCCGGTGGGCGGGCGCACCCCGGTGGTCGGGACCAATCCGGTCGCGCTGGCCGTGCCCGATGGTGCTGGCGGGGTGGGTTTTGTTCTCGACCAGTCGGCCAGTGTGGTGGCGAAATCCGAAGTGATGCTGCGGGCGCGCCGGGGTGAGCCACTGGAGGAGGGCTGGGCGCTTGACGCCGCGGGCCAGCCGACGACCGATCCGCAGGCGGATCTTGCCGGGTCGATGCGGCCGGCCGGCGGGGCAAAGGGTTTCGGCCTCGGATTGGTGGCCGAGGTGCTTGCCTCCTGCCTTGCCGGCGCGGTTTCCAGCCGCGAGGCCAGCCCGTTTTCCGGCGCCGATCCGGTTCCGCCCGCCACCGGCCAGTGCCTGATCGCCTTCGATCCCGGCGCCTTTGCCTCCGGGTTTTCCGCGCGGATATCTGCGCTTGTGACGGCAATCTCGGATCAGGCCGGGGCGCGCCTGCCCGGAAGCCGAAGGCAGCAGGCGCGGCAAAGGACACTTTCCGAAGGGGTGGCGGTCGAGCAGGAGCTTCTGGAGCGGATCAGGCAGGAAGTTCAATAATATTGAAGTAAGATGAAATTGTTTGCGTTTGACTGATGTCGATCTTGCGCCGACGCTCGCTGCAACCACAGCCCCACAAGACCCGACAGGAGGATCCATGAAACACCAGCTGACTTTCGCCCTTTGTGCCCTGACGGCCGCCATCGCCCTTCCGCAGTCGGCCCGGGCGGCTGATTGCGGCACGGCCGGGCCGGTGACGATTGCGGAGATGACGTGGCTTTCGGCATCGACGCTGGCCTATGTGACGCAGCACATCCTGAAGGACGGCTACGGCTGCGACGCGCAGATCGTGCCGGGCGACACGGTGCCGACGGCGACCTCGATGCTGACCCGTTCGGAGCCGACGATCGCGCCCGAGCTCTGGGTTTCGACGGTGCAGGCGGCCTGGGACCAGATGCAGGAGAAGGGCAACGTCTACAAGGCCTCCGACATCTTCGCCGCGGGCGGCGAGGACGGGTTCTGGGTGCCCGACTATGTGCTGGCCGAGCATCCCGAGATCAGGACGATCGAGGATCTGAAGGCGAACTGGAAGGTGTTCGAGGATGCCTCGAACCCCGGCAAGGGACGGATATACAACGGCCCGCCGGGCTGGGCGAGCGAGGTGATCATCACCAACTACTACAAGGCGCTCGGGCTTGAAGATACCTACGAGCTGTTCTCGCCGGGTTCGGGCGAGAACCTCAAGGCCTCGATCGCGCGGCAGGTCGCGCGCAAGCAGCCATGGGTCGGCTATTACTGGAGCCCGTCGGACGTGGTGGGCAAGTTCCACATGGTCCGGCTGGGCACGCCCGAGGTCGACAGGGCAAAGTTCACCTGCATGACCGATGCCAACTGCGCCGATCCGCAGGTGACCGGCTGGCCCACGGGCGAAGTGGCGGTGGCGGTTGTGGCGAAGCTGAAGGAGGAGGCCCCCGACGTGGCCGAGTTCCTGTCGAAGTTCCAGGTGAAGAACGACGAGATCTCGACCGTGCTGGCCTGGGGTGATGACAACGGCGCCACGCCCGAGGAGACGGCGGTTCACTTCCTGAAGGACTATCCGAAGGTCTGGACGGCCTGGGTGCCCGCCGATGTCGCCGAGAAGGTGAAGGCCGGGCTCTGATCGAACGCCTTTCTGCAGCCGCGGCCGTGGAAAGGCAACTTTCGCCAGAAAGGATACCTCCATGACATCCGGATTCCCGACCCTGTGGGACAGCCGCAGCTTCGGCCAGGCCCTTGATGCGGCGTTCAATGCGCTGGTTGCGGCCTGGGGTGAGACGCTCGAATGGTTCTTCATGCCGGTCCTGCGCCTGCTGCGCCTGATGGAACAGGGGTTGCAGACGCTGCCCTGGTGGGTCGTGCTGGCCGGGCTGGCGGGTCTGACGTTCTGGGCTTCGCGCAACTGGGGGACCACGGCACTTGTCGGGGTGCTGACGGTGGCGCTGGGTCTTCTGGGCATCTGGAACGAGGCGATGGCGACGATCGCGCTGATGGTGGTCGCCACGCTGCTGTCGATCGCCATCGGGGTGCCGACCGGGATCCTCATGTCGCGTTCGGACCGGTTGCGCACCGTCGCCATGCCGGTTCTCGACATCATGCAGACGATGCCGATCTTCGTCTATCTGATCCCCTTCGTGATGCTGTTCGGGCCGGGCAAGATCCCGGCGCTGCTGGCGACGATCGTCTTTGCGGTGCCGCCGGCGGTGCGGCTGACCGACCTTGGCATCCGCCAGGTCGACGCCGAGATCCTGGAGGCCTCGCGCGCCTTCGGGGCCTCGCCGCGTCAGCAGCTCTTCTCTGTGCAGCTGCCGCTGGCGCTGCCCTCGGTGATGGCCGGGGTGAACCAGACGACGATGATGGCGCTGTCGATGGTGGTGATCGCCTCGATGATCGGGGCCGGGGGGCTTGGCTACCAGGTGCTGCAGGGCATCCAGCGGCTCGAGGTCAGCCGCGGTCTCATGGCGGGGCTCGGCATCGTGTTCCTGGCCGTCATCTTCGACCGCATCGCGCAGGCGCTCGGCCGACGCATGCAGACCAGTCTGCATCAGGAGGGTTGAATGGGTGACCCGGGAATCCGTGTCGAAGGCATCTCGAAGGTCTTCGGCAAGACACCGGCGAAAGCCCTCGAGCTTGTCCGCTCGGGCATGGGCAAGGCGGAGTTGCTGGAGAAGACCGGCCATGCCCTTGGCCTTCATGACATCAACCTGACGATCGGCGCCGGCGAGATCTTTGTCATCATGGGCCTGTCCGGTTCGGGCAAGTCGACGCTGATCCGCCACTTCAACCGGCTGATCGAGCCGACGGCCGGGCGCATCCTGGTCGATGGCGAGGATATCCTGCGCCTTGACGAGCCGGGCCTGCGCAACTTCCGCCGCCGCAAGATCGCCATGGTCTTCCAGCGGTTCGGGCTGCTGCCGCACCGCAACGTGCTCGACAACGTGATGTATGGCCTTCTGATCGACGGAGTGACGCGGCGCAAGGCCGAGGAGAGGGCGCGCGAGCAACTGGCGCTGGTCGGGCTCGCGGGGTTCGAGACCCGCTTTCCCGCGCAGCTCTCGGGCGGGATGCAGCAGCGGGTCGGGCTGGCCCGGGCGCTGGCGACGGACGCCGGGATCCTGCTGATGGACGAGGCCTTCTCGGCGCTCGACCCGCTGATCCGCCATGACATGCAGCTACAGCTCAAGGCGCTGCAGGCGAAGCTGCAAAAGACCATCATCTTCATCACGCATGACCTGGACGAGGCCCTGCTTCTGGGCGATCACATCGCGATCCTCAAGGACGGCACGGTGCGGCAGGCCGGCACCGGGGCCGAGATCCTGACACGGCCGGCCGACGATTACGTTGCCCGCTTCGTCCATGACGTGAACCGCGCCCGCATCCTGACCTGCGGCCAGATCACCGACCGCGCCATCCGCGTCGACACCCCGGGCAGCGTCGATGCCAGGGCCCCGATCGAGACCGCCTTCGCCGCCTTCGCCCAGGGCGAACAGGCCATCGCCGTCGTCAATGGCAACGGCCAGCCGATCGGGGCCATCACATGGCAGCGCGTCATGCAGGCGCTGGCAGGACGATGAACGCCCAAAACAAAAACAGAAAGGACAGGTTCGCCACCATGGCCATCGAGACCCGCAACTACATCGCCGGAAACTGGCGCGACGGCGCGCACCGGATCGAGAACCGCAGCCCCTCGGACACGCGCGACGTGATTGGCGAGTTCGCCCAAGGCCGCGCGGTCGATGTCGACGACGCCGTCGCCGCAGCGCGGGCGGCGCTTCCGCAGTGGTGGGCCGCCGGGGTCCAGCGCCGACATGACGTTCTGATGACGATCGGCACCGAGCTGATGGCGCGCGCGGCCGAGATCGGCGCGCTGCTGTCGCGCGAGGAAGGCAAGCCGCTGGCCGAAGGCAAGGGCGAGGTCTACCGCGCCGGCCAGTTCTTCACCTGGTTCGCCGCCGAGGCATTGCGCCAGTCCGGCGAGCGGGTGGACAGCGTCCGCCCCGGGATCGAGATCGACACACGCCGCGAACCGGCGGGCGTGGTGGCCATCGTCACGCCCTGGAACTTTCCGGTGGCGACGCCGGCCTGGAAGATCGCGCCGGCGCTTGCCTACGGCAATACCGTGGTCTGGAAACCCGCGAACCTGACCCCGGCCTCGGCCGTGGCGCTGGCCGGGATCATTGCCCGCCAGGACTTGCCACCCGGCGCCTTCAACCTGGTCATGGGTTCGGGCCGGGAGGTGGGCGACCATCTGGCGGGGCATCCCGGTGTCGATGCCGTCACCTTCACCGGCTCGGTCGAGGTGGGTCGCTCCATCGCCACGCGCACGCTTGGCAACCGCGCGCGGCTGCAGATGGAGATGGGGTCGAAGAACCCCATGCTGATCATGGACGACTGCGACCTCGATCTTGCGGTTGCTCATGCCGCCAATGCGGCCTTCGGCGGGACCGGGCAGAAATGCACTGCCGCCTCGCGACTGATCGTGCACCGGAGCGTACTGGACCAGTTTGCCGACAGGCTGGTTTGCGCGGCCGGGGCGTTGCAGGTCGGCCATGCGCTGGCCGAAGGCACCCAGATCGGCCCGGTCGTCAGCGAGGGCCAACTGGCCGAGAACCTGCGCTGGATCGAGCGCGGCAAGGCCGGGGGCGCAAACCTTCTGACCGGCGGCCAGCGGCTGGAGCGGCCGACGCCGGGTTACTTCATGGCGCCCACCATCTTTGCCGGCACGACGAATGCGATGGATGTGAACCGCGAGGAGATGTTCGCGCCCATCACCTGCCTGATCGCCGCCGACAGCTATGACGAGGCGCTTGCCATCGCCAATGACAGCCCCTTCGGCCTGACGGCAGGCATCATGACGAAAAGCCTGGCCCGCGCCACTCATTTCCGTGCCAACATGCGTTCGGGATGCGTGATGGTGAACCTGCCCACAGCGGGGACCGACTACCATGTTCCGTTCGGCGGGCGCGGCCTGTCCTCGTTCGGGCCGCGCGAACAGGGGCATCAGGCGATCGAGTTCTTCACCACGATCAAGACTTCCTATGTCGCCGGGGGCGTGCCGCAATGAACCTCCTCGTTGACGGTCTTCAGTATTCCAACTGGTCGGAGGAGATTTTCCGCCAGTTGCGCGCAGGCGGTGTCGACGGAGTCCACGTGACTATCGTCTATCACGAGACCTTCCGCGAGACGGTGACCAACATCGAACGCTGGAACCGCTGGTTCGAGCAGTTCCCCGACCTGATCTTCCAGGGCTTCACCGCCGACGATCTGGCAGAGGCACGCCGGACAGGGCGGACGGCCATCTTCTTTGGCGCCCAGAACCCCAGCTGCATCGAGGACGACATCGGCCTTGTCGAGGTTCTGCACCGGCTTGGCCTGCGCTTCATGCAGCTGAGCTACAACAACCAGTCGCTGCTGGCCACCGGTTGTTACGAAGCTGAAGACCCTGGCCTGACGCGCATGGGCCGCGAGGTGATCGCCGAGATGAACCGCGTGGGACTTGTGATCGACATGAGCCATTCTGCCGAGCGTTCCACCCTGCAGGCGGTAGAGCTGAGCTGCCGGCCCGTCGCCGTCACCCATGCGAACCCGGCGCACTGGCATCCCGCACTGCGCAACAAGTCCGACGCCGTGATCGGGGCGTTGGCCGAAACGGGCGGGATGCTGGGTTTCTCGCTCTACCCCCATCACCTGAAGGGGGCGGGTGCCTGCACGCTTCAGGACTATTGCGCAATGATCGCCCGCGTGGCCGAACGCTGGGGAACGGAATTTCTTGGCATCGGGACCGACCTTTGCCAGGACCAGCCCGACAGCGTGGTGGAGTGGATGCGCACCGGGCGCTGGTCCAAGCGCGTCGACTACGGCGAGGGCAGCGCCGCCGCCCCGGGCTTTCCACCGATGCCGGAGTGGTTCCGCGACAACCGCGATTTCGCCCATCTGGGCGCAGGGCTCCACGCGGTGGGGTTCGCGGCGGTCGAGGTGGCCGCGATCCTTGGAGGCAACTGGGAACGCTTCTTCCGCCGGTCGTTTGGCGCTCGACCAGAGATGGCGGCAACGGGGAGGGCTGCGGAATGAGCGGCGGGGTTCGCCGTGAGCCGACGGGCGAGGCGGCCGAGGTGGCATTGCGAGACCCCGACGTGGTCATGCGGCTTTCGCGTCTGGGCTCGGCCCATCCGATGCGGTTGTCGTTCCTGCGCGTGCTTCTGCGGCGGGTCGAGGCCGAAGGCTGGCACTACGCCCGCACCCTATGGGAGATGGACTCCGACGGTGTCGGGCGCGCCGTCTATCGGGTGCGTGGCCCCGAACGCACCTACAGCCTTGTGGCCTTTGCACAGAACCTGCCCGATGACCAGCGCACCGACCGCGTGATCGCCACCGCCTGGGATGCGACCTTCGCGCTGATGGATGGCGAACCCACATCCGAAGACCTCGATCGGCTCCAGGCCAACGTGCCGCTGCAGGAGGCCGGGCGCGTCAGTCGTCGGGAACTGTCGCTCAGTCGGGCGAACCGGTCGGTGCGCCTCTTTGGTCATGTGGTCGAACGCCTCGCCGCCGGCAGTCAGCCGGATGCGGCGCAGATCGAGGCGGTCGGCTATCTGATGCGCACGACCGCAGTATACGGTTCGGGCAAGTTCGGGGCGGCTGACCGCGCCGAAATCGCCGACCGTCCCGAGATGAGGGCGCCCTTTCAGGCCGAGATGCTGTCGGTCTGGCTGACGCGCACCTTCACCATCGACCTTGCCGAACATGTCGCGCGGGCCAGGGGCGGGGCAAAGGCCGTCCGGCTCGACCCGGCCTGGCGCCGCCGGCTGGGGGTAGGCAATTCGACCGGCCTCGGGCTCGCGCCCTTCCTCGTGCGTCACCCGGCGTTGCTGAACAGCTGGATGACAGCGCGCGAGCGGGCGCTGGCGCGGGTCCGCGCCCTGCCGGTGGCCAGTGACGCGACCCTCGCCGGATTGCGCACCGCGCTGGCCGAGGCGGAGCAGAATGCCCGCCTGTGGGCAAGCGACCATCCCGTGCAGCAATCCCGGCTGGCCGATCTGCGCCGCGATCTTGCGGCGATCGGCCGCCATGCAGAAAGCGGCTGGGACGTGCGCGGCGAATGCCCCTGGGACGCACTCTGGCGCTGGGGAGAGGCACAACTGTCGGAAGAGGGGCAGGAGGCGCTGCTGGCCCTGCTGCTAGAGCCGCATGGCGCGGAGGTCGACGACCTGGCCGCCACCTTGCATGCCGATGAAGATGCGCGCTTTGCCATTGATGGCCGCATGACGGTAGCCGATCTGCAAAACAGGCTCGAGCGCGACTATGGCTGGATCCGCCGCCATGATTTCAACCGCCCGGAGGAGACCGCCCGCTTCTGGTATGTTTCGGTCGAGAAGCTGGAACCCCGCCTTGGCGACCGCCGGGCCGATGCCGGTGCGGATCTGGAGCAGCCACTGGGAATTGCCCGCGAGGTGGCGCGGCTTGGTGCGGCGCTGGCCCCGCGACCCGCCGAGGAGACGGTGGCCGACTTCCTCGCCGCCGCGCCGGAACACCGTCATATCGTCCGGCGCGTGCAGGCGTTGGCGGGCCTGCCCTACGCCGAGATGCACGACAACATCCTGAGTGCGGATACGATGCCCATCGACATCCTGCGCTGCAAGCTGGCCTTCTTCGGCGCCAGCCGCTTCGACCCGCGATCCGACCGCTGGGTGCGGATCAACCTGTTCCAGGATTTCCCCCATCCCGACGAGATCTGCCGCAATGACCCAATCTGACTCACAGGTGATCGAGCTTTCCTTCTTCGAATGGCGCGCACAGGTCGCCAAGGCGGCGCGCGGTGCGGGCCTTCCCTGGGGCCACGCCGAGGAGGCGGGCTGGGCTGCGGACTGGTTGGTGCATCGTGGGCTGCCGGCGGCAGACTGGGTTGCCACCTGGTTGCGCGGCGGCGTCGGCGGCCCAACCTGTCCGGTTGCTTTCGGTGTCGGCCTGTCCGACTGCTGCGCGGGCGATCCGGCGTCGGGTCTTCCGACTGTACCGGCGGACCTTCCGGCACCCGGCTTGTTGCTGCCCTTCATGTGGCGCTGCGCATCCGGGGGCGGGACCATTGCGTTGCGCGGACCCGAGGGCCTGGCGGCGCGTGTGGATGCCATGGGCGAAGTGACCTTTGGCCCGGGATGGGCCGGCGTGGCGCGGGGCTGGTCCCTTTGGCGCGATGACGCCCCGCCTGCGGCCCCCGGCAGACTGACACCGCGCCCCGTGGTGACGGTGGCCTTGATGAAGACCCTTGCCGGGCTTGCGCTGCGCACGATGGTGCCCGCTTCGGAAATCTCGCGCGCGGATGCGGGCGCGGCGGTGAGCGACAACGACTAGGTGATGTCCTCGTCGACGGGATGCGGCGCGCTGCCCTTCGGGGCCTTGCGCATCACGCCCCAGAACTTGCCCGGTCCGGAAAATGCCGCCTCCCGCGCGGCGCTGACATAGCCCTTGTCGGCCCAGACCGACCGCTCCGCGCCATGCAGGAGCTCGTCCCAGACCTGGCTGTCATGGACCTTTGGCCGTGGTGGTCTCGAGGCTGTGCACGATCCCGCTGCCGGCATCCACGCCGACATGCGCCTTCATGCCAAAGAACCAGTCATTGCCCTTCTTCGTAGACGACATCTCGGGATCGCGGGCCCTGGCCTCGTTCTTCGTCGATGACGGGCATCGATGATCGTCGCATCCACCAGCGCGCCCGAGCGCAGCGTCATGCCCTGATCGGCGAGGTGGCTGTTCACCTCGGCGAACAGCTTCTCGGTCAGCTCGTGCGTCTCCAGCAGGTGGCGGAAATTGAGGATGGTCGTCTCGTCGGGAATCCGGTCGTCGCCGAACTCGATGCCCGCGAAGTGCCGCATGGCGTCGCTGTCGTAGAGCATCTCCTCGGCCATCGGATCGCTCAGGGCATACCACTGCTGGAGGAAGTACACCCGCAGCATGGTCTCCATCGGCATCGGCGGACGCCCGCCCCGTGGCCCGGCTTTGGGATAGTGCGGCTCGATCAGCACGAGGAGCCGGCCCCATGGCACCACCGCTTCCATCTCGGCGAGAAACTTCTCCCGCCGCGTCTGCTTCTTCTTCATCGCGTGGCGGAGGCCGGGAAAGGCAGGCTGCTTGGGCATCGGGAGCGTCCTTCGTCGTCCCGCCCAGTCTACCCCAATCCGCTCAGAGAACGAGGTTTTTCAGACGTTCCACAGATTTCGGTCTCGCTTCACGAGTTCCCCGGAAGCTCCAGCACCGAGCAATCCAACGATAGGTCTCAGGCCGTAGGCAACGCGAGGACTGTCTATAGCGGCAGTGCACGTTGACCTGACCCTTGGGCCCGCCTACTGTCGGAGCAGCTTGGTAGAAAGCACCCGGATTCTGGGATAGTTGCCGGTCTAGATCGACCGCCCGGACCTTTAGGAAGAGTTGCGCAAATATGAGAAGCGACCAACCTATTCATATCGGGGTCCTGTTTTCCACGACAGGTCGAACAGCCGTAACGGAGCGCAGCATGCTATCGGCGACCGAGTTCGCCATAGCGGAGATTAATGCGGCCGGGGGCATCAATGGACGGGAGTTGATTCCCGTCTACCGCGACCCAATGGGCGTACCTGCGGTCTATCAAACGATGACCGCAAGCCTTCTGTCAGATGGCCAGGTCAAGGTCATCCTCGGTGGTTATACTTCTAGCCAACGCAAGGCAGTTCTAAGTGTTCTTGATCGGGAAACTGGACTTTTTTGCTACCCCGCGCAATATGAAGGTTTCGAATACTCAGACAACGCCATGTATTTCGGCGCAGTGCCGAACCAGAATAGCTTGTTCCTTGCGGTATTTCTCCTGCAGAATTACTCACCGCGGCTATATGTTGTTGGATCGGATTATGTCTGGCCTCGGGAATCGGGAAGGATCATGGGCGATCTTATTCGATCCGGTGGTGGAGAGATTTTGGGACAGTGTTATCTTGGCGAGAGCGCGACCGACAAGGATTTCGACGCCATGATAAAGGACATCAAGCGGCGCAGCCCGGATATCATCTTTAATAATTTCGTTGGTCTATCAAACCTGAAGTTCTATAGAGCCTATGTTGAGAACGGCCTGGATGCAAATCGGATGCTGGTGGCAAGCTTGACCACCAGTGAAGCAGACATACAAGAAATCGGTGCATCGGCCACTGCCGGGCACATTACCGCTGCGACCTACTTCGCGTCGCAAACAAATTCGGCCAATATATCTTGCCTTGCGCGTTATAGGGAGATTAAAGGCGAAGATCCGCACGCAAACATGTGCTGGGATGCGGCATACACGCAGGCCCACGTAGTTGCGCAGGCAATGCGCCAGAGTTCCGACAGTATCGGTGCGGTCCGGGCCGGAATGCTCGGCGCGTCCTTCGATGCACCGCAGGGATTGATCAAGATTGACGAATTAAATTCTCATTGCCATGTCTGGCCAAAGATCGGAGTGGCGCGCAGCGATGGGCAATTCGAAATCGTTGCGAAGACGAGCCAGTCCGTCTTGCCGGATCCCTATCGGACTACATACTCGCTCGTCCCTGAAGAAGAGTTTCCACCTGATACTTCTTTGTGACGCAGTTTGCACGGCTGCTCAGCTTGCGGTCATTATGGTGCGCGGTCGCTAATCGTACTAAATCCTATTCAGTGATCATTCTCGGCCGAAGGATCGAAAATGCGGCTAGGACGAGGCGAACCTTTTGCCAGCGAGAGGGAGCAGCCGTTCCTGATCAAGGATCTGCGGACTCTGAAGTTCCTTCTTGTTCAGCCGGAGGATGGCGAGGGTGTGGCGCTGCGCTCCCATTTGGAGCGGATCGGCTGCGAGGTGCAGGAGTCTTGGCCACCACCGCTTTTTTACCAAGCGGATATCGACAAAATTTTCGTGATGGTCGACAGGGTAATTGAAGGTAAACTGGCCTTTCATTGGGAGGCCGAGAATCCGTCGGCCGTGCTGATCGCGGTAATCGACTATGAAAACCCGTTGTCCATCGACCGGTTATTGAACATGCGGGTCAATGCCGTAATCGGTCTCCCGATCCGCCCTTTCGGAATCCTGACCAACCTGCTGGCTGCAGTAAATAATTACCGCCGGGAACAAAGATTGCGGCTAAATTTAGAACGATTGCAGGCCAAGCTTGAGACCAGCCGGCTGGTCGAACGGGCCAAGTTAGCGATTATGTTGACCGACAGCCATTCGGAGAAGGAAGCTTACCGGTTGCTGCGCCAACTGGCGATGAAGCGGCGCACCACAGTGGATGCCGTCTCCAACGAGCTTCTATCGGGGCTAAAGTGGCACGAGGACGAGGCGTTGCCAAGGGGCGAATAAAAGATGCACTCAATACGGCATCGGGACTGCGCGGTGGCTTGATTCACCTTTCCCCAATGGCAGACCGGAGTGATGACGCGGCGCGCCTTGATCGACGGGAAATGGCGGTTAGAACCGTTGTTACAACAACTGATCGACAGCTCCATCGTGCGCGCCCATAGCCCCGCCGCGGACCGAAAGGACCAGTGGAGGACTGAGCACCAAGATCCACGTGGTGGTCGATCAGGACGCATTGCCTGTCAGGATTTTTTTGCGGATTGCGGATATGACGGAATGGCATTGGCCGAGCGGGAGTCGCGCGGCGGAGAAGCATCTATTCAGACCTGGAGCCGCGTGTGCAAGCAAAGGACCGTCCCGACCGACCACAAGCGGTGCCGCCTCTTGGTCGAGCGGTTCTTTTGTAAGCTCAAGTAGTTCCTGCCCATCGCCCCACGCTTCGAGAAATGCCCCTCCAACTTCCTCGCTCCGTCGCGCGCGGCTCAGCAAGAATTTGGTCGACGCCAAACGGCCGCCACGGCATGACGCATACCGATTGCAGAGATGAGGCTCTGTTGCACAGATCATTTGCAGCCCGGACTACCCCTTTCCCCGGACAGACTTATCCTACGGCTTCCGTGACGGGTGTTCCGAGCGCGGTGAAGCCGTTCAGAACGGCGACACGAACCTGGAACTCTGCGACCTGACGGTCGAAGTCCCGGGCAGTCAGGCGCTGGCCGAGCAGCTTCACACAGTGCATCTTGGCCTCGACGCGGCTTCGGCGGTGATAGCCGCTCCATCGTCGCCAGATGGTTCGACCGACACGCTTCGATGTGCGCAGAATCTCGTTGCGGGCGACCGCCCCGGCGGTGTCGGGCTTCCACGGTTTGGCGTTCTTGCGGGGCGGGATGATCGCGGTTGCACCACGGGCAGCGATGGCGTCATGGCACTTGCGCGTGTCGAAAGCGCCATCGGCTGTGACGGTGGCGATCTCCTGCTCGGATGGTATCTGGTCGAGAAGTTCGGGCAGCATGGGCGCATCGCCCACGTCGCTGGTGGTGAACTCTGCGGCCCGGATTTCCAGGGATTTCTCGTCGATCCCGATGTGGATCTTCCGCCAGACGCGCCGTTTCGTGCCGCCATGCTTGCGGGCGTTCCACTCCCCTTCGCCCTCGACCTTGATCCCGGTGCTGTCGACCAGCAGGTGGAGCGGACCGTCCGAGCCGCGGTAGGGGATGTTGACCTTCAGGGACTTCTGGCGCCGTGACAGCGTGCTGAAGTCAGGCACGGCCCAGTCCAGGCCGGTCAGGCGCAGCAGGCTCTCGACGAACCCGGTCGTTTGCCGCAGCGCCATGCCAAACAGCACCTTCATCGTCAGGCAGGTCTGGATCGCTGCGTCGCTGCAGGCGGGCTGGCGACCGCGCTTGCCAGTCGGCGCGGCCTCACAGGTCATGGCGGGATCGAACCAGATCGTCAGAGAGCCACGGCGCTTCAGCGCCTTGTCATATGCGGGCCAGTTCCAGGTTTTGTAGGCGGGGGGCGTGGGTCTGCTCATGCCGCCCAGATACCACGCTGGATTCACGAGATGAATCCATCATGGGATTTGTGCAACAGAGTCCAGAGATGAAGTCATTCCTGCTGCAGATTGGGGGCGATTCGCTGATCCGGAAGCCGCCCAGGGAGCGGAGCAGAATGAGGTTATGCAATCCACAGGACTGGATCGCAGCGCAGAAAATTCTGCTATGCAGCATAAAGCCTCTCCAGCCATCTAATTGTTTTTCAAACAACTTCTGAGCGCAGTTTTGCCACTTCAGCGGTTCAAAAAAGGTTTGCCATTTTGGATAACCATCGCGTAATATTGTGAGGCGCATTCAACAAAGAATGCAAAACCATCGCTGGATGCCGCGTGCATCAGGTGATGCCACTCTCCCCCTCTCAAATGAAATGCCGATGCAATCGATCACTGGGCCAATTCGCCCATTGTGCATCACGTTGCTAAGCGCAGCTCGAAAGGAATTACAGGATGAGCATGGATGGAGCGAGCATAGGTTCGGCCCCGATGCGGGCGCGAACTCGATTGGCAATTGACGTTGGCGGAACGTTCACCGACGTATTCGTTCTAGACTCAAACGGAATCCAGACCGTTGCGAAGGTTCCCAGTACGGCCAATCCGATCGACGCCATCATGAATGGTGCCGCAGCTGCCGATATCGACTGGCATGATGTCGACCTTTTCACACATGGAACCACTGTCGCGACCAACGCGCTGATCACCCGTAATTTCAAGCCTGTTGCCATGGTGACCACCGAGGGCTTCCGCGACGTTCTCGAAATCGGTCGTGGCACCCGTGAGGATCCTTGGGATGCCTATAAGGAAGGCACGCCGCCCTATGTACGGCGGCGCGACCGTTTTGCCGTCCGTGAGCGCATCAATTATCGCGGCGAAATCATCGAACCTCTGGACGAGGCGCGGGCGCGTGAAATCGCGCGCATTCTGAAGAAGCGCAATGTGCACGCCGTCGCTGTTTGCTTCATCAACGCATATGTCAATGGTGCCCACGAACAGCGAATGGCGGAAATACTTGCCGAGGTACTTGGGGCGGATATCGCCATTTCGACCTCGCACGAAACCCATCCTGAGATCTTCGAGGATGATCGTTTCTCTACCACGGTCGCGAATACGATCCTCGCGCCAATCATCCGTCCCTACGCCCGCGATATTGACCGCAGGACGACGGAGGCGGGATACGAGCCCGACGTTTTGCTGCTTCATTCGGGCGGCGGGGTCATGACACCAGCGACGGCCGAAAAATACGCGGCGCGCCTGGCCGCATCGGGAATCGCGGCGGGTGCCATCGCCAGCAAGTACTTTGCCGAACTTTGCGGCTTCAAGAACTCCATTGGCCTGGATATGGGCGGCACTTCGGCGGATATTTCCCTTGCGGAGAATGGTCATCTCCGGACAACCGACAAATGGGAGGTGGACTGGGGCCATCCGATCTGTTTCCCATCGATCGAGGTCCTGACGATTGGCGCGGGCGGCGGCTCGATTTCCTGGCTGGACAAGGCAGGATCACTGCGTAACGGACCGCAATCAGCAGGTTCGGCGCCGGGGCCGGCCTGCTACAAGGCGGGCGGCACGGAACCGACCAATACTGATGCAAACATCATCCTTGGCCGGATTGGGACCACACTTGCCGGTGGTAAGAAATCGCTGGATCGTGATGCCGCCCAAGTCGCGATGGAAAAGATCGCCAAGCCGCTAAACTTCGACATAATCGAAGCATCGCTTGCAACCTTGCGCGTCGCCAACGCCAACATGGCCGATGCGGTGCGGTTGATTTCGATCGCCCGTGGTCATGACCCGCGCGACTTTGCGCTGGTTGCCTTCGGGGGGGCAGGTCCCTTGCACGGGGTCGACATCGCACGCGAGTTGAACATTCCGGTCGTCATCGTTCCTCCAAATCCAGGCGTGACGTCGGCGGTGGGCTGCATGTTGGTCGATGTACAGCACGATGTGACCCAGATGTTTTTCGAGGACGCGGCCTCGGCCAAACCGGCCGATGTTGAGGCCGCCTTTAAGAAACTGGAGACCGAGGGACGGGACCGTCTGCAACGTGACGGAGTGGCCGACAAGGACATGACCTTCCAGCGGTTCGTGGACATGCGCTATCGCGGTCAGTGGCGTTCACTCGCCGTGCCAGTGCCGGGGCAGATCAAGTCCATGGATGAGGCGCTGAGCATCTTCCACAACGAATATGAAAAGGCCCACAATTTCCGCCGCGAGGATTTCCCTGTGGAAATCTATCGGTTAACCGTGCGCGCCATCGGCGTGACTCCGAAGCCGTCCTTCCCGAAGATCACCATCGACAAGAACGCCAAAGCCGTTCCGAAGGGGACCCGCGAGGCGTGGTTCCACGGTCATTCCAAGGCCGTGACCACCAACCTCTACGACCGCGAAACCCTCCCGGCTGGCGTCACGATTAACGGTCCTGCCGTTATCGACCAACTCGACTCCACCACCGTCATTCCGCCCGGCGACGTGGGCTACATCGACGAGTGGCTGAACATCCAGATCCGGCTTGGCGCGGCGTAAGCGCGTTTAACCATCAACAAGGAGGACGACCGGCATGACCGGCAAGAAACAAATCATCGGACTGTCCGACAAAGGCATTCAATTCCCCCCGCCCCCGTCCGAACGCATGACGGTGTTCAAGTCCGAGCTTGACCCAATAACTTTCGAGGTGCTGCGCAATGCCTTTGTTAACATCGTCGACCAGATGGCCGAGCAGCTGCTGCGGACCTGCTACTCCTTCGTGATCTACTGCCGCGACTTCTCATCCGGACTCAGCGATCCGCAGGGCAACCTGGTGATGCAGGGCACCGGCGACATCGCGGCGCATGTGGGCACGCTGCACTATACCTGCAAGGCGGTCATCGAAGAGTTCGAAGGCGATATCCACCCCGGCGACGTCTTTATCATCAATGATCCGTTCCGCGGCGGCAGCCACTTCAACGACACGCGCATCCTGCGGCCCATGTTCTATAAGGGTGAGTTGATCGGCTGGTCGCAGGCCAATGGTCACTGGGCGGACATGGGGGGCGCCACGCCCGGCTCGTTCAATATCACGGCGCTGGACCATATGGGCGAGGGTCTGCGCATCACGCCTACGCGTGTCTGGAGCAAAGGGGTCTGGCTGGGTGATGTGGCGCGGATGATCGCATCGAATACCCGCAATCCGGGCGATGTAATCGGCGACATGCAGGCTCAGGCCGAAGCCACGGCCGTTGCTGAGCGCGAGATCCAGCGCCTTTGTGACAAATACGGCGTTGAGACCATCAAGACGGCGTTCCGCGAAGTGCAGGATTGGGTCGAAGTTCTGATGCGCAACCGTCTGGCCGAATTGCCAAACGGTACCTGGTATGCTGAGGACTACATCGATCAGGATCCGAAGCTCGAAGAGGGCCTGATCCCCATCAAAATCAAGTTCACTATCGACGGCAATCACGCCCATTACGATCTGTCCGGATCGCATCCCCAAATCTCTACCTTCCTAAATGCCGCCTATGGGGGATCTTTCGCCGGAATCGTTGCGGGAACCAAGTATCAGTTCCCGGATCTTCCGCTGAACTCGGGCCTGTACCGGGCAGTCACGGTGAACGTGGGCGAGCCAGGGACCGTAGTAAACGCCGAATGGCCAAGCCCTTGCGCTGGCTTTTGCTCAGGCCCCTTCGAGAAGTTGATGAACTCTGTCTTCGGCCTCTGGGCGGACATTCTACCCGAAAGGACGATGGGCTGCGCCTTCAACTTGGAATACCTTCTGGTCGGCGGCCGTGACACACGGGTTCAAGGCCGCCCCTACTTCATGTGGTATGATTGGATGGCTGGCGGCTGGGGTGGGCGCAACGGACGCGACGGCTTCAACGCCACTGCTCCCGTATTCGGCGCCCAATATGGGATCCAGCCCCTTGAAGGACAGGAGCGGCTCGCGCCTGTCCTGACCAAATGCCACGACTTTGTGCAGGACTCCGCAGGTCCCGGCGAGGCCCGCGGCGGTCTTGGCGCTGAAAAGGGCGGTTCCGTCTTCGAGGGCGAACGGATCGTGGTCTCCTACTGCTGTGACCGCGAGCGGTCCGTCACATGGGGCATGTGGGGCGGACTGCCCTCGATCCCGCATGGCGTATGGCTTAACAAGGGCACCGAGAGGGAGCGTTACCTCGGCTCGATCTTCTCGAACCTCCCGATCGAGTTGGACGACGTATTCACGCGCCCGTCAGCCGGTGGGGGCGGGGTAGGAGACCCTTTGATGCGCGATCCGAAATTGGTTTGCGAGGACGTTGCCGACGAATATGTCAGCGTGGAGCGTGCACGGATCGACTACGGCGTCGTTATCCGGGTGGTGGACGAAGACCTTGCCCATTACGAAGTGGACGAGGCCGCGACTTTGGCCGAGCGTAAGCGTATCGCTGATGCCCGTATGGGCTGGCTGGACGTGGACCCGGAAACCATTGCGGCGGGCTATCGTGCGGGCACATACAACGCCATGGATTGCGTCCGCCAATATGGCGTCATTCTTGACTGGGGCAACGGGAACCTCCTGTCAAATACGACACATACTTTCCGCGAGATGATGAAACGCCGGGTTGTCCCTTACTGGGGCAAGACCCTTAACGTCCTGAGCCAAGAAGCAACAGAAAGGCTTCGGGCCGCGGCCTGACGGCATGCTCCCCATCTGAGAGGGCGGCGAGGCTACCGCCGCCCTTCTTTCGACCCCTTCGATCAAGATTCAATGAAATCAAACGGACGCCGGCCTCTGTTTCTGCCCGTCGCCAGCTCTAAGGTCTCTCCGAACCCGGCCTTCGGTGTGACAAGTGAGCTTGAAGCGTTCAGACAGGTCACGAGTGACAGCGTCATGAAGGCTCGTGCTGAAAAGCCGGCCTTCCGACCGCCTGTAACTCCCGGTTTTCCGACTTCGGCAGAAATTCAAACAACAGGAGTTGGAGTCATGACTGCATCCCGGACGATTCCTCGCCCCGAGATCATCTATCACGACGAACCCGAAGTCCTCCGCCAAGCCGCGGCTGAGGATTTCTCTCTTCATATTGTTCCGCCCACATGGCGCAGCACCCGTTTTTCGCTCTCGATGGCTTGGTTCGGCCTCATGAGCGCCATGTTCTGGGTCGTCGTCGGCAGCACCGTCGCGTTGACGGTTGGCACGATCAACACGCTAATCGGCATCGCGCTGTCCTCAGTCGTCTATGGGATTATGTGCAACGTTGCGGCGCGCTTCGCCGCCCGCAGCGGCACCAGCGTGGCGCTATTCTCGCGCGCGGTCTTCGGGCAGGTGGGCGCTACTTTCGCCGCCCTCCTGTTCGGCGTGACGATTACCTATTATGCCATCGCCGAAGGGTCGATCGTCGCCATAGCACTTCAGGACTATTTCGGCGGCCCGATAAGCATGTGGTATTTCATCGTGTGCCTCTACAGTGCACCTCTGGTGATGCGCGGCGTACGGACATGGCTGGACCGGATTAATGGCATCCTTTTGCCGCTTTACGTATTCGGCCTCCTAGCCTGCGTCGTCTGGGCCATTGTGGATCATGGCTATTCGGGCGCATGGCTGACCCAGCTTCCTACGGGCACAGTCGCTTTGGGTGTGCCTGGCTGGTGGTTTGCCTTTACGGTTTACATGGGTGTCTGGGTGGTTGTGATGATGACTTGGGATGTCGCCCGCTTTGGTCGCAAGGAGGATTCGGCCTTTAACGGCAACATCACTTTTGGTATCCCCTTCTATATTGTGACTCTGCTGGTTAACGGCGCCGTGGGAATGTTTATCACCTTCACAATCCCGATCGAAGGGCAATTGTCGGAAACCTCGGCAATCATCGGCATCGTAGCGTTGATGGGACCATTCGGCGTACTTCTTGTCTGGGCCAGCCAGACCCGGATCAACACTATCAACTTCTATCTATCTTCCACTAATATGCAGAATTTCTTTGCTCGAGCCTTCAAGATCTCATGGCCGCGCACGGTTTGGGTGATCATAATGACAGTGGTGATATTCCTTGTCATGTTGACCAATGTTTTTAGCTACCTTCTTCTGACGCTGCAATTCCAAGGCGTTATCATCGTTGCTTGGGTCGGCGTCGCGCTGACCCACATCGCTTGGTGTTACATACGCGGCATTAAACCAGACTCGCTGGAGTTCCGTCCCGGCCGCGTGCCGATGATCAATCCTGGCGGCCTTGGGGCCTGGATCATCGCTTCGGTCGTCGGCTGCCTGATGATGATCTTTGGCGGCAGCTTCGGCGCGATCTGGGCACCCCCCGCAACGCTGGTGATCGCCGTCGGGATCTATGTCGCGTCGCTGATGGTCGCGCGCCGCAGTTGGTTCGTCGAAGAGCGTCCCCACGACCCTCGCAAGGAGGTCGATGATCCTTGGTCGGCGCGCATTCGCTGTCATCACTGCAACCAAGCCTATATTGCGCATGAGATGGACCGAGATCCCTCGTCCAACCACGAGCCGATCTGTCTGGCATGCGCGTCGGACAGCGCTCAGTTCCTAATGGCAGCCCGCGCTGAAGCCCGCACCTCCAGCGGCTCAGACATTCGGGAGGGCATCGTAGCCGAGTAGCGGAACGCACATTCGTCTTACGGGTTGCACGTCCTCGCGTGCGACCCGTTATCTCTTTTCCGCCAGCAGGCAGTAGCCGGGGCTAGCTCATGCCGCCACTCAACCGCGCCGGTCGCCGCCCTTGGTGATCCGGCCGGCGATGTCGGTCTTTCCCGACTGCCATCGGCGCGGTGTCAGCCCCAGCCACGATCCGACGTTGCGCGTTCGCCGGAAGCGGACAGGATCATCGACGGCGCTCCGGAAGCCAAGGGCAACCACCACGCCGACGCCGGGCGCCGTCATCAGCAGACGCGTGGGCGCCTATATCGCCGACGCCACCGCTTGGAAACGGCGGTGCAAAATTGGTCCACGGTGGCGGCGGGATAGTCTCGCTGCGGGCGGAGTAAAATCCGGCCACTTTTCCCTTCTTGCGGCAGCAGGGAGGGTGGGGAGATCTATACCGTGGAGCTTTACAAGAAGGTCCGTCTGGCGTGCGCCGAGGGCATGAGTGCGCGTGCGGCTGCGAAGCATTTCAACGTTTCGCGCGGGACGGTTGAGAAGATGTTGGCCTTCTCGCTGCCGCCTGGCTATCGGCGCGAGAAGCCGATCATGCGCCCGAAGCTCG
The DNA here is from genome assembly GCA_020622085.1 of Paracoccaceae bacterium. Classification (GTDB taxonomy): domain Bacteria; phylum Pseudomonadota; class Alphaproteobacteria; order Rhodobacterales; family Rhodobacteraceae; genus QY30. Next base: position 248,405 of record JAHRYM010000001.1, read on the forward strand.
ACGGGTTCACCGAGATCATCGACGCCTGGCTTCGTGTGTTTCGGCGTGCAATTTTGGGGGTCTATATACCTAACTAGCCGTGGAAATTACCGCGTGCGACTTGCACGCGGTTTTCTCCTCTATTTCTTGGTGGTGATGGGCAAGGCCAACGTCAATTGAACCAACCTCTTCCCGTAGTGCCGCGCAACCTTGTCCCGAAGTTCGCGCATGTCGTGGCAATCCTTGGCCATACCGATTACCTCATAGCACCTCGACACTAGTTGTCTCACACCAAGGTTCTCAGTCAACTGGCGGTGCCAGTGTACGCCAGGCTCCGGCTTGTGCGTTTTGAGATACTCTGCAACGTCAGGGTCCAGCGTGTCGTAGATTAACTCAATCACCAGCTTGCCCCACCATTTCGGGCGTGAGTGAAGCGACCCTTGCCAATTCGTCAACCGGCCAAACTCTTTCCAAAGTTCGTCAGGGAACGTTTTTTCCCAATCCCTCAGTTCTTCAGCGATAAACGCCCGCAACTTTACCTGAAGGGCATCTTCTGCGCGCTCATATTGGTAGCCAGTGGCCTCATCAACCAGAGCATCAAGACCGGTTCGTGTGAGGCCAGCCGTGAGTACGGCGCAGCGGATAGCAATTTGCCTCTGTCTGTCCGTGAGCGGGGCATTTTCGTACAACGCTTGCACATACCCACGACAAATCAACTCAAAGTGCTCTGTGGTGATCCCAGACGCTGGCCATTGGGTTCCGGGGATGGCAAAACTGCGAGTTTCCTTCAGGATTTTCTCTATATCAATGAATGGGTTAAGTGCTTTCTGTCCTGCGTAGTCCTTCAGGTTCGCCCGATCAACTTCCGAAATTGCCATCGCGGCAGAACTGGAAGCCAAGAGGCGTGTTCCATCGTCAAGGACATAGCAGTCAATCTTTGCCCCACCCAAGTCGATCTGCCCCTTCCACTGGGCTTGTGGCAGGTCTGGCTCCGCAACTTCCTTATTACCCTTCCCAGGTCCTTGGACTGCGGAATCGCCAAATGCGACGATCTTACCGACCACATCATCAAAGCCTGCGTCGATAGGTTCGATTATGTCTTTCTTGTTGTCAGCCATTGATCAGCCCTTTGTAGGTTAGCCGCTTGTCAGCCATGCGGTCGATAGTCATTCCGATGAAGCCCATGGTGCCAATCTGCGCAGTGTTGTGGCGGAAGGAGAACTCCTTCACGTAGCGGTGCAGATGCTTGGCGCTCATGTAGTGATAAATGCCGATGTAGCCGCGCTTGAGCAGGGACCAGAAGCTTTCGATGCCGTTGGTGTGCGCCATGTCACGGACGTATTCCCCAGCAGAGTGATTGACGGTGATGTGGTTGTAGCCACGGGCCTTAAGGTTGATGTAGCCACCGTGGGTATCGGTCACGATGGTTGCGCCAGCCTCGCAATGCTCGCGGACGAAGCGCTCAAGGGTCGCGGCCTTGGTGTTCTCGACCACTACGGCGCGGACCTCGCCATTTTCGTCGCGGACGCCAACCACGGCAGTCTTGCCAACTGCGCCACGACCGGCATGAAGCTTCTTGTTGGCGTGCTTGTTCTTCTCGCGGCCACCAAAATATGTTTCATCCACCTGCATCTGACCGCCCATATGGTCGTCGCGGTCTTTCAGCCACGTCTCGCGGATACGCTGGGCAAGGAACCATGCAGTTTTCTGAGTCACGCCAAGTTCGCGCGCCATCTGCGTGCTGGGGATACCCTTGCGCGCGCTGGTAAGCATGAAGATAGCCAGAAGCCACTTGATCAACGGGAGGCGGCTTTCTGCCAGCACAGTGCCAGTGCGGACGCTGAAATGCTTGCGGCAGCGCTTGCAGCGGTAGGGCATCGGCTTTTGGTCTTTGCACTCGGTCACGGAGAAGCTGCCACAATGACCGCAGACCGGCTCACCAGCCCAGCGGCGGTTTTCGAAGAACTCCCGCGCAGATTCCTCGTTCGGAAACCGCTGGAAGAACTGGAAGGTGCTGAGGGTTTCGATCTTCTGGGGCATCGTGAACTCCATCGCTCACGAACATAACTAGCCAATGACGGAACCGACGTCAAGCGAAATCTGGCTAGTTAAGTATATAGACCCCCAATTTTGACCCCCTAAGGCGGGGTATCGGCGTCCAATTTTGACCCCCCTGACGTTCTGTCAGACCGTTCGTTGCGAGGCAGCGAACGGAGGGAGGGATGAAGCGGGTGGATACGATCGCGCGGGTGCGGCGGGCCTTCTACGTTCAGGGCTGGTCGATGAAGAAGATCGTGCGGGAACTGCACGTGTCGCGGAATACCGTCCGGAAGATCCTGCGAACGGATGAGACGGACTTCAGCTACGAGCGCGAGCGGCAACCGATGCCGCGGATCGGGCCGTGGCAGGGACATCTTGAACAGTTCCTGTCGTCCAATGCGGGTAAGCCGTCGCGGGAACGGCTGACGCTGATCCGCATCTTCGAGGTGGAGGGGCATCCCGCCACTGGTCCGAGGGATGCCCCGACGGCGCGGGCTCGGATACGAGGGCGGCTATGATGCCGTGCGCCGGTTCGCGAAGAGCTGGTCACAGAGCCGTGGCGCGGTGACGGCGGAAGCCTATGTGCCGCTCTATTATGCACCTGGCGAGGCTTACCAGTTCGACTGGAGCCACGAGGTCGTGGTGATCTCGGGTGTCACGGTGACGGTGAAGGTTGCGCATGTCCGGCTTTGCCACAGCCGGATGATGTTCGCTCGGGCCTACATGCGCGAGAGCCAGGAGATGGTTTTTGACGCGCACGACCGGGCCTTCGCCTTCTTCAAGGGCACCTGCACGCGCGGGATTTACGACATCGAGCCATGAGCCGCCACTGGTTCGAGGCCATGGCGAGGGAAGACGGCGGTGGAGGCGGTCTTCACCGGCAAGGAACGGCATTACAACCGCCGCTTCCTGCAGATGTGCAGCCATTACCTTGTCCAACCCGTCGCTTGCACGCCCGCCTCTGGCTGGGAGAAGGGCCAAGTCGAGAACCAGGTCGGGCTGGTGCGGGAGCGGTTCTTCACACCGCGGCTGCGGGTGAAGAGCCTCGACGAGCTGAACGCTTGGCTGCTGGACAAGTGCGTGGCCTATGCCAAGGCGCATCGCCATGTGGAAAAGACCGACAAGACGATCTGGGAGATGTTCGAGGCCGAGCGGCCGCATCTGGTGCCCTATGTTGGCCACTTCGACGGCTTCCACAGCGTGCCCGCTTCCGTCTCGAAGACCTGCACGGTGCGGTTCGACAACAACAAATACTCGGTCTTGGCCACGGCGGTCGGACGTCCCGTTGATGTGCACGCCTATGCCGAACGCATCGTCATCCGGCAGGATGGCGTCATCGTCGGCGAACATGCCCGCGCCTTCGGCCGCGGCCAGACCGTCTATGATCCGTGGCACTATGTGCCTGTTCTGGCGCGCAAACCGGGGGCACTGCGCAATGGGGCTCCGTTCAGGGACTGGGTGCTCCCGCCCGCCATGGCCGCGATCCGGCGCAAGCTGAAGGGCAGCGATGACGGCGACCGGCAGATGGTTCAGATCCTGAGCTGCGTGCCCGATGACGGGCTGCAGGCCGTCGAGGCCGCCTGCCGGGAAGCCGTCGATCAGGGCGTCCATTCCGCCCCTGTCGTCATCAACATCCTCGCCCGACGACGCGATCCGACCCCGCCACCACTTCTACTGACCCCAACCGCGCTGCGCCTGACCCACGAACCCGTGGCCGATTGCGCCCGCTACGACAGCCTCAGGAGGACCAGCCGACATGGAACGCACCCAAATCTTAGACCTGATGGGCAGCCTCAAGCTTTACGGGATGCGCAGCGCCTATGACGAGGTCATGGCCGCAGGCATCAAGCGCCAGCATGAACCGCCCCGCATCGTCGGTGATCTCTTGCGGTCCGAGATTGCCGAGAAGCAGGCCAGATCCATCCGCTACCAGATGACGGTCGCCAAGCTGCCGCTGGCCAAGGACATCGAAGAGTTCGACTTCACCGGCACGCCGATCAACGAAGGGCTGGTCAGGGAACTTGCCAATGGCAGCTTCGTCGCCGACCAGCGCAACGTGGTCCTCATCGGCGGCACCGGAACCGGCAAGACCCACCTCGCCATCGCCATTGCCCGAGCGCTCATCCGCAGCGGCACCCGTGGCCGCTTCTACAACGTTGTCGATCTGGTGAACCGTCTCGAGACCGAGACCCGTGGCGGCAAACAAGGACGGCTCGCCGATTACATGACCCGCCTCGACTTCGTCATTCTCGACGAGCTCGGCTATCTGCCCTTCGCGCAGTCCGGCGGGCAGCTCCTGTTCCACCTCATCAGCCGCCTCTACGAGCGCACCTCGATCATCGTCACCACCAACCTCGCCTTCGGCGAATGGCCGACCGTCTTCGGCGATGCCAAGATGACCACGGCGCTCCTCGACCGCCTGACCCATCACTGCGAGATCATCGAAACCGGCAACGAGTCCTGGCGCTTCAAAAACCGCGCCTGACCCCGATCAGGGCCTGACCCGCCTCCACTCTGTGATCAGTTCCGTCGGCTCAGGCCCTGATCTCGACGCAGCATAGGGGGGTCAATTTTGGACGCCGATAGGGGGTCAGTTTTGCGTGCCGATTGACAGCTGGAGGCGGACAAGGCCGTGCATCGCAAGCAGCGTCATACTGCCAAGCGGATATGGGAACGCCTTCAGGCTGAACATGGCTTCACCGGCGGCTATACGATCATCAAGGATTACGTGCGTGAGCGCGAGCGGCGGACCCTGGAGATCTTCGTGCCGCTGACCCATCCGCCGGGCCATGCGCAGGCAGATTTTGGCGAAGCCGTTATCGTCATCGCCGGTGTCGAGCAGAAGGCGCATTTCTTCGTCATGGACCTGCCGCACAGCGATGCCTGTTTCGTGCAGGCCTATCCAGCGGCGACGGCAGAAGCCTGGATGGACGGGCATGTCCGCGCCTTCGCCTTCTTCGGTGGGGTGCCGCAGTCGGTGCTCTACGACAACGACCGCTGCCTGGTCTCGAAGATCCAGCCGGATGGTATCCTTGAGATGAATGGCGAGAGCTATCGCCTAGCTCAAGGTCGCGCCCGCAAGGCAGGCGACATCACCTGATCCAAACCAAACAGACTTGGCCCCAACGGGCCAAGGCGGCCAGTCATCCGCCAGCTACATGCAGAGCGCGGCTGACTGGCCGCGGCACACAGCGCGCGTTTCGCACAGACCCAAAGTGGCCCACTTTTGCGCCGCCCCGTGGCCCAATTTTGCTCCGGCGTTGACAGTTATGAAGGATCGACTTCGCTAGCCATCCGGCCGTTGCGAAAAAACGGGCGCGAAATTGGCGGGGGCGAGGGAATCCTGCCCGCCTGCCGCATCGATCGATCCGGCATCCGCGACCGCGATCAGGGGGCCCGCGTGGCGTATGGTCAGACTCCCTTCCAGCGCGCGAACGGCCATTTCGACCGAGAGCCTTCCCTGCAATGCCGGGAAATCGGTCGGCGCGGCAAGGATTTTGCCCCGCTTGATGCCACGGTAGACGGCGTGACTCATATAGGTCGAGACGATCTGCACCTTTCCGGTCAGGCCACGTTCCCGGAGGATCGAAACGGCGGCCTCTGCCATCGGACCGCTGCCGATCAGGTAATCGACATCGGGCATTTCATCGAGCACGTCTTCGACCAGCAGAACCTGTTGCTCAAGGCCCGTGTCACCGAAGCGCGTTGTGACGATTTCGGCCGAGCTCTTGGCGATCTCGGCGCGGAAGCCCTCTTCCACGAAACGCACCCAGCCTGCACCCTCTGGTCCAGGAAACCACGCCACGCGCACCGGTTCGCTTCCCTTGGGATGACGGGCCGAGATGACCCGCCCTGCCGCCGCCCCCATCTCGCGCCACGGAACGCTCGCTTTGGCGGTGATGCCCGCATCGTCGATGTCGTTCACCGCGGCGATCACGGGTTTCGTCTTCGCGATATCTTCGACAAGAGGGGTCAGTCCTTCATAGGAGACTGTGCCCAGAATGACCGCGTCGAAGTCCTTGGCCGCGCATGCCTTCAACTGCTCGATCTGGCGCGCGACATTCGGATAGCCCCCGGCCTCGAACACGTCGAAACCGACGCCGAGCCTGCGCGCCTCTTCCGCCATTCCGAAATTCACGCTGAGCCAGTAGGCGTCTTTCAGATGGGGATAAAGGACGCAGAGCCGCCAAGGGCGCGTGGCGTGCTGGAGCGGTCGGTAGTCGATGGAGCGGCCCGCGCTGGTGTCGTCGAAGGGGATGACCCGTTCCTGCAAAGGCCAGACATCCTGTGCGACAGCGGGTCCGGTCAGGGCCAGAAACAGCGCGGCGAGACGGAGGATCAACGGACGTTCCACAATGCCTGCATTCGATGGTAGCCTTGGCCTCGCGTCCGATCCTAACGCGCCGGGGGCAAGCTTTGCGGAATTTTGTCTACAAGTCGAGTCTCGGCCGAAGGCTGCTTCTCGCCATCCTTGTGATCGCCGGGTTTCCCGCGGCGACCGGAGTCTTGGGCTGGTTCGAATTGCAGGACGTGGCGCGGAATCAGTCGCGGGTCGTGACCGAAGCAATTCCCGCCATTTCCGAAGTGCGGGGCGTGGCGGAAGAAACGAGCCGCGTCGTTGCCGTCGCCCCCGAACTTGCCGCCGTGAAGAGCGAGGCGCAGAGGGCCGAGCGGGCGGAATTTTTGATGCAACAAGTGGATGCGCTGCACGAACGCCTCGCCAGAACCCCGCACAGCCCCGCTCCGACCGAGGCGCTGGCCGCCGAGGCCGAGATGCGAAAGGCGATCAAGTCGCTGGACGAGCTCGTGCGGAAGCGGATTAGTGTCACGGCCGAACGCGATGTCGCATTGGCGCGCGGGCTCGAGGCTACGGCAGAGTTGACGGGAATCGCCGACACGCTTGTCGCCAATGCCGAAATGGGCACCTCGGCGGTGATTTCGACGCTTTATGACCTCGAGACGGATTCGCCAGGCGACAGGCGGGCGCGGTTCGATGCGTTGGACCGGCTGATCGAAGTCGATCTATTCCAGCTTGGCCTGATGTTCGAATTGCGCGCCCATGCGTCAGAGATCGGGTTGCTTCTCAACCGGGTCGTGCCGGCGCGGGAGCAGCAGGATCTGGGCAAGCTGCGGTCCGATCTGGAAGAGCGGGTACGGATCGTCACGCGCCGCATCGTCGCCATCGACGATCCGCGTCGCGCCCAGCGGGCGCTGGAGCTGCTGAAGGCGATCAGCGCGGGCGGGGCGAACCCGCCTGATGTCAGCGGTCTGTTCGAACTTACGGCGCAATCTCTCGGCCTTTCGGCGCGGATCGACGCGTCGGAACGGCAGGTCAGGATCGCCGCGCTGGCTCTCGAACGCAGTGCGGCCGACCTTGCCGACCGCATCGAGGCGCGGGCGGTCGCGGCGGGAAGTGCCGCGGAACAAGCGATCCGCGCCACGCAGCAATTGTATGCTGCCTCGACGATCTTTGCGCTGCTGATTTCGCTGGCGATCCTGTGGGTCTATGTGCGTGGCAATGTGATCCGCCGGCTGAATACGCTGTCCGAAACGATGACCCGCCTTGCCTCGGGCAATCTTGGGGCGGCTGTCGTGCCGTCGGGGCGGGACGAGATCGCGGCGATGGAGGGAGCGGTGGAGGTGTTCCGCAAGCAGGCCATCGCAAACCGCGATTACGAGACCGAGCGCGAGCGTCACCTTGCCGAATTGCAGGCGCATCGCAACGACTTGCAGCGGCTCGTTGCGGAGCAGACCGAGCAGTTGCGGGGCGAGGTGCTGGCGCATGACGCCGCCCGTGACCGTGCCGAGGCCGCCGACAAGGCGAAGTCGGAATTCCTTGCGATGATGAGCCACGAGATCCGCACCGCCATGAACGGCGTGCTCGGCATGCTGCGAAGCCTTGGCCGTGGGAACCTGAACGCGCAGCAAAAGGCACAGCTTGACGCGGCGCTCGGGTCGGGCAAGGGGCTGATGGGGCTTTTGAACAGCATTCTCGATTATTCGAAGCTCGACAGCGGAGGCGCTGAGTCCGAGATCGTGCCGTTCCGGCTGGACGAGGCGATGCGCGACATCGCACTGCTGATGGCGCCGGTGGCCGAGGAAAAGGGGCTTCGTCTGCGTCTTGACCTGCCGGTGGTGCCGGAACTGACCCTTGCCGGGGATCTCGACAAGTTGCGGCAGGTTCTGTTCAACCTTGTCTCGAATGCGGTGAAGTTCACCGAACAGGGTAGCGTCACGCTGCGCGTCACTGTCCGGTCCGGCGCGCCGGTGCCGATCTACGACTTTGCGGTCGAAGACACGGGTCGCGGGATCGCGTTTGAGGCGCTGGAGCGGATTTTCGCGCCGTTCCAGCAAGAGAATGTCCAGACCGCCCGCATGCACGGCGGGACGGGGCTTGGCCTCACCATCTCGCGTCGCTTGGCCGAAGCGATGGGCGGCACGCTGACCGCGCAGTCGATAGCCGGCAAGGGCGCTACCTTTACCCTGAGTGTTCCTTTCGCATCATCGGATGCGGTGCTGGCCGAAGCGGATGTGCTACCTGTCAGTCCGATGCGGCGTCTGCGGGTCCTGATCGTCGAGGATCATCCTGTGAACCAGCAGGTCGCCGAAAATTTCCTCGACTCGCTCGGCCATGACTGGGTCACGGTGGCGAAGGGGGAAGAGGCGGTCGACCTATGTTCGCGTCAGGACTTCGACGCGGTGCTGATGGATGTCAGCCTTCCCGACATTTCCGGGATCGAAGCCACGCGGCGCATCCGGGCGCAAGAGCGACGGAGGGTTCCGGTCATCGGGGTATCGGCCCATGTCCAGCCCGAGGATGTGGCCGCGGGGCTGGCGGCAGGGATGGACGAGATGGTGTCGAAACCCATCACGCCCGAGCGGCTTGGCGGCTGTCTGAACCGTCTTTGTCCGCCGTCCGTCGGCGCTGTCGCTCAGACCACGCTCGCCGACCTTGGCCAAAGGCGCACGCGCGATCTTTTGGCGCTGATGCTCGACCGGCTGCCTGCCGAAACGCGAGCGGTGCTCGACGCTGCCCGTGACGGAAATCTGGACGTAATGGCCCGCCGCGCCCATCAGTTGAAGGGTGCGGCCGGAAACTTCCACCTGCCCGACCTCGTGGCTTGTCTGGAGGGCTTCGCGCAGGGAGCCAAGCCAAACGCGGCGGCGCTGTCCGTTCTGGCGCAGCTCTCAAACCAGGCCGAGGCCGCGCTCCGTTCGGCGCTGATCCAGCTGACCGAGGGCGTTAGGCAAGCGGCGCAGTGAAGACGTAGCCTTCGCCATGTGAGGTGCCGAAAATGCGTGGCACCTTCGGGTCATCGCCCAGTTTCGCTCGCAGGCGTTTCACCATCACATCGACAGTGCGGGTGTTGGTCCCGTTCTGGCGGTGCGTGATCGTGGCAAGCAAGCGGTCGCGGTCCATTACGATACCGGGGTTGAGGACGAAGGCGCGCAGCAGTTCATATTCCGCGCGAGTCAACTGGATGGTCTTGCCGTCGGCATCCGTCAGATGGCGGGTGCTCGAGTCGAAGGAGAAACCCGCGAAATGCACCACGCGCCGCGTCAATTGCCGCATCGCTGCCGTGCGCCGCAGCAGGTTCTTTACCCGCGCCAGTAATTCGCGGCGATTGAAGGGTTTGCAGACATAGTCATCCGCGCCCAGTTCCAGACCGACGATCCTGTCCACATCGTCGGTCCGGCCCGACAGGAGGATGATCCCGAACTCGGACCTTGCGCGTTGTTCGCGCGTGATTTCCAGCCCGTCCTTGCCCGTCAGGTTGATGTCGACGATCAGCAGGTCGGCGTTTTCGGTGGAGAGGACACGCTCCGCAGCCTCGCCGCTGGCGCAGTCGGTGACGCGGTAGCCGAAGGATTCCAGATAGCCGGCAAGCGCGGTGCGCGTCACCGGCTCGTCCTCGATCACCACGATATGGGCCGGCCTGACATTCATGGAGTCCGCTCGCCGATAAGACACTCCGCATCTGTTAACATCTTGTCACAACTTTCTCCAAGCCATTCATGCAAAGGGCCTGACGCGTTCACATCCGCTTCATAACTTTTCTTACAGGAAAGCTTGTGACTTTCCGGGAAAAACCCGCGCCGACAGGACGCGGCAGCAACAGGGAACGGAAACCATGCAGAGACAGACCAGACTGCTGATGACTGCGGCAGGCCTTGCCTTGGCCGCGAGCGGGGCGCTTGCCGAAGATTCGTCCGATCCGATCACCATTCCGATCCACAACTGGTCGAGCCAGATCGTCATGAGCAACGTGGTCGGCCAGATTTTCGAAGCCGAAGGGAATTCGGTCGAATATGTCTCAACCGACAGTCAGGCGGTCTACGAGGCCGTGCGGCTTGGCGATGCGACGCTCGAACTCGAAGTCTGGGAAGGGGCGTTTGGCGCGTCTTTCCGGGCCGCCGTCGAAAAGGGCGGGATCGTCGATGTGGCCACGCATAACGCGGTGACCCGCGAAGACTGGTGGTATCCGATGTGGACTAAAGAGGCCTGCCCCGGCCTGCCCGACTGGAAAGCACTGAACGACTGCGCCGCCAAATTCGCAACGCCCGAAACCGGCACCAAGGGGCGGTTCCTTGGCGGTCCGGTGGACTGGCTGAAGCACGATCAGGAAAAGGTCGATGCCTTGGGAATGAACTTCGCCGTGGTGAACGCAGGTTCGGCCGCCGCCATCTGGGCCGAAATTGCCGCCGCTGAAAAGACCAAGACTCCGATCGTCGTTTTCAACTGGACTCCGAACTTCGCCGAAGCGGTCTGGCCGGGCGAATTCGTCGAATTCCCCAAATGGGAAGAAGGCTGCGACAAGGATCCCGCCGTCGGACCGGTGCCGGATAAGACCTATGATTGTGGCAACCCGGCCAACGGCTACCTGAAGATCGCGGCATGGGACGGCATGGCCGAGAAATGGCCCAAGGCTTTCGCCACGTTGCAGAAGGTCAGCTTCACCAACGCGCAGATCGCCGAGATGGCGAAACTGGTCGACGTCGACGGCATGGAACCCGAGGAAGCCGCAACGACTTGGCTTGCCGCGAACGAGGCGGTCTGGAAGACGTGGATCCAGTGATCCTGTCTCTTTGAACCCCAAGGCCGCGAAGAAGACGCGCAGCCTTGCCCTGACTCGCCACCCGGCTTTGCGTCGGGTGGTCTTTTCCACCGGAGTCCTGCCCGTGTCCGATCAAGACAGCGTCATCTCGTGCCATAACCTCTGGAAGGTGTTCGGCCCGGGCCGAATGCCCGAACTCACCCCGACCACCACGACCGAGGATTTGCGCGCCAGCGGTCATATCGCCGCGGTCCGCAATGTCTCGCTCAGCATCAAGCGGGGCGAGATGCTGGTGGTGATGGGCCTGTCCGGTTCCGGCAAGTCGACATTGGTCCGGTGTTTCGCCCGGCTGCTAGACGCGACGAGCGGTGCCGTCATGGTCGAAGGACGTGATATCGGCGCGATGACCGAGCCGGAACTGATCGACCTGCGCCGCCGCAAGATGGGCATGGTGTTCCAGAGCTTCGGCCTTTTGCCGCATCGCACGGCGCTGGAGAACGTGGCCTTTCCGCTGGAGATGCGCGGACAGGACCGAAGCTCGCGCATTGCGCGAGCGACGGAGATGCTCTCGCTCGTCGGGTTGAATGGTCGCGAGGGGTATTTCCCGCGCGAACTTTCGGGCGGGCAGCAGCAGCGTGTCGGCATCGCGCGCTCGTTGGCAGTCGAACCGGATATCTGGTTCCTTGACGAGCCCTTCTCCGCGCTTGACCCGCTGATCCGCCGCGAGATGCAGGACGAATTCCTGCGCCTGAAAGCGATGGTTGCAAAAACCATCGTCTTCATCACCCATGACTTCGACGAGGCGATCCGCCTTGCCGACCGCATTGCCATCATGAAGGACGGCGCGGTCGAGCAATGCGACACGCCCGAACGCATCGTGATGGCCCCCGCGACGGGGTATGTCGCCAAATTCACCTCGGCCATCGACCGCGCGCGTGTGGTCCGTGCGGGTGCCCTTGCCCGTCCGTCGCGTGGGCAGTCGGTCGACGGTGCGGCGCTGCCCGCGCAGGCCACCTTGCACGAGATCGCGCGTCAGGTCGTCAGCGACCCGCGACCGCATCTGCCGGTGACGGCGGCGGATGGCGGGTTTTTGGGGCTGATGGATCGGGCCGAGGCGCTTGATATCATTCTTGGGCCTGCGGCATGACCGTGGTCAGCCTGCACCCCGCTCCCGCAGCCTTTGACCAGCGCCGCACGGCGCAGGCGCTGCTTTTGCTCGCCGCCCTGCTGACGGTGGGGCGGAACGTCCTGCCCGAACAGTTGGTGCGTCTGCCCGAGGCGATGGTCATTCCGTTTGCGCATTGGATCAATGCGGTCTTCGCCTTTCTACGCGACGATCTTGGCCTCATGACGCTGACCCGTACCTTTTCGGATGTGGTGGAGTTCTGCCTCGATGTGACCGCGAACCTGCTTTACGGCAAGGCCCGTTGGCCCCGAGTCGGCCCGATCCCGTGGGTGGTGATCGCCGCCACCGCTGCCACCGTGGGCCATGCCCTTGGGGGGCGCAGGCTGTCGGTGCTTGCGGGGGGCACCTTCGTCTGGATCGCCTTGATGGGCCAGTGGCAATGGGCGATGGAGACGCTATCCGTGATCGTGGTGGCGGCGCCGTTTTCGGTGCTGCTGGGGCTTGCGCTTGGCACGCTGGCGTGGCGTTTCCGCGCGGCAGAGCAGATCCTCAACCCGCTTCTGAACATCGCACAATCCCTGCCGCATTTCGCCTATATGATCCCCGTTGTGGTGTTCATTGGCGTGGGGCCCAAGGCGGGGGCCATCGTCACGATCATCTTTTCGGTTCCGCCCATGATCCGCCTCACGCTGCTGGGCCTGCGTTCGGTCCCGCCCGAGATCATCGAAAGCGGCAAGATGTCGGGCGCGACCCGCTGGCAGCTGATGACCCGTGTCCGCCTTCCTGCGGCACGCACCGAACTGCTTATCGGTGTCAATCAGGTCATCATGCAAAGCCTTGCGATGGTGGTCCTCGCGTCGTTCATCGGCATGCCCGGGCTGGGGCAGAAGCTCTTGCAGCTCTTGCAGGCGCTGAAGATCGGACTTTCGTTCGAGATCGGCCTGACCATCGTCCTCCTCGCCATCCTCCTCGACCGTATGTCCAAGGCATGGGCGCACCGCCAACCGGTGCACCATGCGACCGATGCGTCATGGCTCAAGCGTCATCCGCATCTGGCGGCGTGGATCGTCCTGACCGTTTTCGGCTTCGTGCTTTCGGCCCTTCATCCCTACTTTACAGAAGTCGAACGCAAGCAGGCGCTCAGCCTTGCCGGACCGATTGACGCGGGCGTCGATGCACTCCTGACCGTGATCGCGCCCGTTGCAGAATGGTTGCGCTGGTTCCTGATCACTTGGGTGCTGATCCCGCTGCGCGATGCCTTCCTCTGGCTGCCGACAAGCGCGGTGCTAGTCTTCGTCGCGGCCATCGGCTGGCGCGTTGGGGGACGGCGCTCGGCGCTGGTCTGCCTGTCTTTCGCAATGCCCATCGCGCTCTCCGGCTGGTGGGACCGCGCCATGATCACGGTCTACATGGTCACCGTCTCGGTCGTGCTCGCCATCCTGATCGGAGTGCCGCTTGGTCTGATCGCGGCGGCGAAACCCAAACGCGCGGAGAGGATGCTGCTGCTCTGCGACACCATGCAGACCTTTCCGAGTTTCATCTACCTGATCCCCGTGATCATGCTGTTCGGCGTGAATGATGTCGCGGTGATCGCGGCGGTGGTGGTCTTCGCCACCGTGCCGATCCTGCGCTACACGATCGAGGGGCTGCGCGGCGTTCCGCCCGAACTCGTCGAAGCGGCCGAGATGTCTGGGGCGAGCCGTGGCCAGATGTTGCGGCATGTGAAGCTGCCCCTCGCCGTCCCGACGCTCCTGGTGGGCGCGAACCAGTCGATCATGTTCTCCTTGTTCATGGTCATCATCGCGGCTTTCATCGGCACGCAGGATCTGGGTCAGGAAATGCAGCGCGCGCTGTCCGCCGCCGATGTGGGCAAGGGTCTGGTGCTCGGCTTCGCGGTGGCCTTCATCGGTTTGCTGGCGGACCACATCCTGCTGACATGGTCACGCGACCGCGTGGCCCTCCTCTCGAGCCGTTCATCATAAGGGCCGTGCCATGCTTGACTACCCCGTCGTGACCCCCGGCGCGCCGCGTCCGAGCCGTATCGTGACCCCTGCCGGCATGCTCCCCCATTTGGGGCAGGAGCGGTATGAGGTTGCAGGTGCCGGCGCGATCCTTGTGCCCGTGTCGGCGGGCGACGTGGTGACCGTGGTGAATGCCGAAGGCGGGCAGGTCGCGGAGCTTGTCGCCGCCGACAAGGGCGGGCGGATCGATGCGGGGATTCTGGCGGCTGCCGCGAATGGCGATGCACGGGGGCTCAAGGCGCTTCTGGCGGGCGGGCAGGGCGCGGGCCTTGGCGGGCTGCGGCTGGGGCTCGAGCGGCGGCGGATCGACCTTGCCACGTCGGGGGCGGTGGTGCTGTTCGGGACCGAAACGCCCGCGGGGTGCGAGGAAAGCTTTACCGTCACGCGCGACGGGGTGCTGGTCGTCGCGGCACCGGGGCAGATGGACCCCGACGGGCAGGATACGGCGACACCCCTGACGCTCAGGATCAGGCGGGCCACGGTCAAACTGGTCGGCAGCTTCGACCTGCCCGACCCCTTGGCCGAACCCGTGCTCGACCTGCGCGTCAAATCCGCGACCGCGCAGGCCTATTTCGTCAAGGCGGGCGATTACATCCAAGTCATCGATGTCGATGGCCGCCAATGCACCGATTTCCAGTGCTTCGCCGCCCGCAAGCTCGACAAGGGGATCGAACACGCGCTTGACGTCACCACCTCGCGCACGCTGATGGGGCATGCCTATTCCATGCCCGGTCTCCACTCCAAATACTACGATCAGGACATGCTGCCGCTGGTCGAGGTGGTGCAAGATACCGTGGGTCGCCATGACGCCTTTGCCATGGCCTGTGCCGCCAAATATTACGACGACATCGGCTATCCCGGCCATGCCAACTGCTCCGACAACTTCAACGGCGCGCTGACCCCGCATGGCGTCACGGCACGGCCGGGCTGGATGGCGGTCAACCTGTTCTTCAACACCGGCATCGACGCGCATGGCGTGATGTATTCCGACGAGCCGTGGTCGCGGCCCGGCGACTATGTGCTGTTCCGCGCGCTCACCGACCTCATCTGCGTGAACTCGGCCTGTCCCGACGACACTTCGCCCTCGAATGGCTGGTATCTGTCGGACATCCATGTCCGCACCTATTCCGGTGCCGAAAGCTTCAGCCGCGCCATTGCCTATCGCCCCACGCCCAATTCGGAGCCCAAGATGACCAAGGACACCGCCTTTGCCGCAAAGACGGGGGCGCTGACGCGCAACGTGGTGGAATACAAGGGCTATTGGCTGCCGCAGGTCTATTCGTCCAATGGCGCGATCGAGGAGTATTGGGCCTGCCGCGAGAAGGCGGTGGTGCTCGACCTCTCACCGTTGCGCAAGTTCGAGGTGACGGGGCCGGATGCCGAGGCGCTGATGCAATGGACCCTGACGCGCGATGTGAAGAAGCTGTCGGTGGGGCAGGTGGTCTATTCCGCCATGTGCTACGAACACGGCGGGATGATCGACGATGGCACGCTCTTCCGGCTGGGCCGCGACAATTTCCGCTGGATCGGCGGGGATGATTACGGCGGCATCTGGCTGCGCGAACAGGCGGAAAAGCTGGGGCTGAAGGTGATGGTGCGGTCCTCGACCGACCAGCTCCATAATCTCGCCGTGCAAGGGCCGAACAGCCGCGAGATTCTGCGCCACATGATCTGGACCGCGCCGCATCAGCCAAGCATCGAGGAACTGGGCTGGTTCCGCTTCACCGTGGCGCGCATCGGCGGACCGGAAGGCGCGCCGGTCGTCGTGTCGCGCACGGGCTATACCGGCGAACTCGGCTACGAGATCTTCTGCCACCCCAAGGACGGCAACGCCGTTTACGATGCGGTCTGGGAACATGGCCGCGACCTCGGCCTGCGCCCGATGGGCCTCGCAGCACTTGACATGGTGCGGATCGAGGCGGGGCTGATCTTTGCGGGTTACGACTTCAGCGACCAGACCGACCCCTTCGAAGCGGGCATCGGCTTCACCGTGCCGCTGAAATCGAAGACCGACGATTTCATCGGCCGTGACGCCCTGATCCGCCGCAAGGAGCACCCGCGCTGGAAGTTCGTCGGCCTCGACATCGACGCCAACGTCGACGTGGGCCACGGCGACTGCATCCATGTGGGCCGCGCGCAGGTGGGCGAAGTCACCTCCTCGATGCGCTCTCCGCTTCTGGGCAAGAACATAGCGCTGGCTCGGGTCGACGTGGCCCATGCCGATGTGGGAACGGCGGTCGAAGTCGGCAAACTTGACGGTCACCAGAAGCGGCTTCCGGCGACCATCGTCGGCCTGTCGCATTACGACCCGAAAAAGACGCGGCCGCAGGCGTAAGATGGCCCTATCCTTGATCGCCACGCAGGGCATCGCTGACTCTTTTCACTAAGCCAGCGACGGTCTGCTTTCCGCCCATCGCGTCAAGCGTTCAAAGGAGGCGGCCGCTGCCTCCCATGCCCTTCACCTTTAGGTTGGCCCGACGGGCAGGAACACGACACGATGCCGGATTCGCTATCGTCTTGAGATACAGATCATTCGAGGCGGTCCATTGGACTGAACATCGAGCTGCCAAGCATTAACAGGCCGCTGAAATAGTCGCTGCGTCGGAAGGGTTTCCCATCACCTTCAGCGGGAGGCTCGCCAGCCGGGTGGGTGATGAGGGAACTTGCCCGCTTTGGACGAAGTTCGTTTGCCTCATGCGGTCAGCAACCGGGGCAGTCTGGCCAGATTGTTGGCGGCCGTCGTCAGGATGAAGCGCGACCGCACCTTTTCGATGCCTCGATACACAGTCTGCGCCATGCGTCCGACGGTTTTGGCCCAACCAAACGCCTCCTCGATCCGTTTGCGGTGTTTCAGGGACAGCTCATAGCCGTCGTGGCGGGTGGTGCGACCGTCGATGGCAGAGTGGCGGGCCTTGCGAGCGACATGCGGGGTGACGCAGGCTTGGCGCAGGTCGGCCACGAAAGAGGCCGCGTCGAAGCCTTTGTCCGCGCCCAGCGTCAGTCGCCGGGTCGACCCTGGGGAATGCCTGTGAACCATATCCACCGCGGCGCGGCGTTCGGCATGGCCATCAGCCTGGGTCAGGTCACCTTGCACGATCAGCCCGGAACGGTTCTCCATCAGCGCATGGCCGATGAAACAGAGCATTGCCCCGGTGCCGGGCGACTTCCTGCAAAGACGGGCGTCCGGATCGGTGGTCGAGGCATGGGTGGCGTTCGAACGCTACCCGCCCTTGAAATCGACCTCGGCATTGTGGTTCTGGCGGGTGGGGCGGGGCATGGGGGCGGTCTCGGATCGGGTCTCTTCGGGCTGGTCTTCGGGCTGGTCTTCGGTGGCGGCGTTCGGTGTGGGCGGATCGCCCGGCCCAGTGTTGTCGGGCGGCGTGCCCTCAACCTTCGGCTGGAAACTCTTCATCGAGGCCCAGGCCTTGACCAGCGTGCCGTCGACCGAGAAGTGGTCGTCCGACAGAAGCGGCGCCACCTTGCGGTGCGCCAGGATCGCCGCCATCACCGCTGCCGCGACATCTCCGTCGTCAGCAGCCGGTCGCGGTTCTTCGTGAACACGGGTCGGCACCCACACGGCATCGTCGATGCCAAGGCCCACAAACCAGCGGAACAGCAGGTTATACTGCAGTTGTTCCATCAACTGCCGCTCGGACCGGACCAAGAACAGGATCTGGATCAGGCTGGCCCGGATCAGCCGTTCCGGCGCGATCGAGGGACGGCCGAAATCGGTGTAGAGCGCCTCGAAGTCGGCATCGAGGCTGGCAAGGGCTTCGTTCACCACCTGCCTGATCTTGCGAAGCAGATGCCGCACGGGGATGCGCCCCTCAAGATCGACATAGCTGAACAGCGACCCGCTCGTCTCGTCCGAACCACGCATCTTCGCCCCCGCCGTTGTCGTGACGAGGGTGAATCACGTTCCGCAAACCGCGTCGAGCGCCGACTATTTCAGCGGCCTGCTCTCATGATCGCTGTCAACCCCTTGTTTCATGGCAAGTAATCCGGCGGGCCGGGCGGGGCGTGATATAGATGCGCAGGGTAGGAGACGGAACTGAGACGACGGTTGAGCAAGCTCTCATGCGCGGGTTGGTTGCCGCATGACCGTGGTTTCGTCCTGGGGCTGCCTCGGTCTAGGGATCGGGCATCGACGTTGTCGGCCCATAACAGGGCACGAGGGTTCCCCACCGCGTTCCGCCCCCAACCCTGCGCATCGGCATGGGTCGGGCGCTGTTGTTCCTTGTCCTCTCAGGCCGCGGCTGGCGTGGTGGTGCGGGCAATCGCCCAGATGAAGCCTGTCATCTCGCGCGCGATAGCCGTGATGACCACCACCTTGGCCTTTCCGGCCGCAACCAGATGCCGATAGCGCTGGCACATCCGCAGTTGCCCTTTCCAGGCGATGTCGCGGACGGCCTGCGGCAGTGCCTCCAGCCTGGCAAGGAGCTTGGGGCTGACGCGGGCCTGCATGCGGTAACTCCAGGCGCCCTCGACCAATGCGCGCCGGGCAAGACCGCTGCCCGCCTTGGTGATCCCGCCCCGCCGGACACTTGCACCGCTGGAATGCTCCGACGGCGTCAGGCCGAGGTAGGCCATCAGCTGCCGCGGATTGTCGAAACGCTGGAAGTCCCCGACCTCGGCCACCACCGTCACCGCGACGATAAATCCGACACCGCGCATTGCCTGAACGGCGTCAACGACCGGTGCGAGGCTCCAGCTCGGCAGCAGAGCCGCGATCTGGCCCGTCAGACGCTCCACCCTTGCCTCCGCTTCCGCAACGGCATCGATGTAATCCTGAAGGACGATCTGTTGCGCCGGATGCGTAAACCGCACCATCGCGAGCCAGCGCCGACAGGCACCCGTCCAACCCTTCTTGCCGGGATGGATCCGGCTGTGTCGCAGCAGAAAGCCCTGAAGATGCTGGCGCGCCTTGCCCGCCACCCGCATCGCTGTCGCCCTTGCCCGGACCAGATCGCGCATCGCCTCATGCGCAGCATCCGGCACCCAGACCGCTGTCAATTCTCCAGCCCGATGCAACTTCGCCAGCATCACCGCGTCACGACGGTCGGTCTTTACCCGGTCGCCCGCCTTCACCGGGATCAACGAAGGTGCCACCACGATGCAGTCATGTCCCATCTCGGCAAGTTGGCGATAGAGGCCGTAGCCGCAAGGGCCCGCCTCATAGCAGAAATGCAGCCGCGCCCCGCCTGCCGCCAGTTTCTCAACCAGCTTGCACACATGATCAGGGCGGTGCGGCACCGTCCCCAAGTGTCGAACCTCGCCGCCGCGTTCACCTTGCGCAATCGCAACCGAGAGCGTCGCCTTGTGGACATCAAGTCCGATAAACGTGCTACCCTGCATCTGGTCTCTCCCCCCATTCTTGAGGCTCGGCGCCCGCCAGCCGGGCGTAACCCTCGAACCGAGAATGCCGCGGGAGAGGCCAACAACCCAAGTCAGCTCAGGGCACGATCATGGGGTCTAAAGCTGGCGGTTCTGCAGCCAGGAAGCCCATTCGCCACGCGATCCGGCGAAGGTGTTGATGTCGGCTTTTCCCGGGATGCCCGGCACAAGGCCGGTGCCGGTATACTGCCAGAAGGTCCAGTTCTGGCCGTCATAGATCTTGTCGGGATGACCGGCGACCGAACGGAGCCAGAAATCCGCCCCTTTGACCTTCCAAAGCTGGTTGTCGCGGTAGAAGTCGATCGAGGTGTAGATGATCGGCCGCTGTCCGTAGTGGCGGGCGACGATGGCAAGGAAGGTCTGCGCCTCGGCCCTGACTTCCGCTGCGGGCGGGCGCAGGGTGCAGGTCGGCGAAAACGGCGTCCATTCGATATCCAGCACCGGGGGCAGGGCGCCCGCGACGCGCGGCACGTTGTTGATGAACCAGCGTGCCTGTTCGGCCGCCGGGCGACAGTGATAGTAGAAATGATAGGCGCCGCGCGGCACGCCGGCGGCGGCTGCGCCCGACCAGTGATCGCGGAACATCGGATCGAGGTTCTCGCCGCCTTCGGTCGCCTTGATGAAGGCAAAGCCCACGCCATTGTCGCGCGCCACCGGCCAGTCGATCTGCGTCTGGTAGCGCGACACGTCGATGCCATGCACCGGGTAGCGGTGCGGCCCGTGGCGCCCGAAGTCGTGGGGCTTGGCATCGTCGAAGTTGATGCGCCCCGGAAGGGCGGTCAGCGCCGGCCCGCCTTCAAGCCGCGTGGCCGGGCGCCCGCAGGCGACAAGCGCCAGAATCAGCCCCGTTGCCAGCGTGATACCGACCCTGCCCATCCTGCCGTCCCCCGATTTCCGCATTACCGATTTGTAGACGCTGGCGTGCGTGCTGTCACCGCGCAAAGTGCGAAGGGACATCGGCGGCCGCTCGGGACGGGGCGCCTTCGGCATGGGCCCGCTTGATCGCGGCAAGCCACAATGGGCAATGCGGAGGCAATTCGCGGTAATCTGATCCTGCGCGGCAGGTGATGCGCGCAGCGATGGCAGGCCTGCATTCTGATTCGGGAATCGGACGGGCGATTCGTTGCAATTTGCGGGAGAATCGGCCTTTGCGCGTATCGCCTGCAAAGATGACTGTTGCGGCTTTCGCGCCGCTTGTCCGGCAGTAAAATTTTGTTTCTGGCCGAGATGCTGCGCCGCAGGAAAGTCTTGTATTTGCCGTCTGGTAACCGGGATTGCGCCAAGGTTCGGACACACATGCGGTAGAAAGTCTTAACTACGCCGGTAATAAGGCAGAGGCGCCGCACACACCGCCCCCGCTGAACCGATCCCGAGACTTGCACACACACATAGGGAGCCTGCAAATGACTGATCTTATTGAAAAAGCCCGCCAAGGCCGCATGAACGCCCTTGCGCTGCGCGCTGCCGCAGACGCCCGCATCCGGACATCGGATCGCCGCGAACTGATCACATTCATCTCGAGCCGCGCGCGCCAGAAGGCTAACGCGACGCTGCTGTAAGCGAATTTCCACCCTTCACGTGCCGCTGAACGGTGCGACAGGGTCTGGCATGACTGGAAGGGTGCGTGGCGACACGCACCTTTCGTATTTCTTGCCACAATCCAATGGTGGCGTTTTCGTGGCGATGCGATACTCTTGATAATAAGTTTTCACTCATGGGCAAACTTGTTGATACATATCAACGCGGACCCAGTGCCCAACGTCTAACCAGAACAAGCTTGACATCAGGGAGACAGACATGACGATGAAGATCCTTTGCCCCGTCGACGGCACCGAACATGCGGAACAAGCCATCGGCATCGCAGCAGAACTGGCGCTGAAACTCGGCGCCTCGCTGACGCTCTGCACGGTGAATGTCGCACATGGCGGTGGCCGTGGTGTCACCATCCCACATTGGACGGAAGAGGAAGTGGCGGCGATCCTGCGCAAGGCCGAAGCGGATGCACGCGGCGCTGGCGTGAAGGATGTTCACCGCGCGGTGATCAACAGCCGCGAAGCCTCGGCCGGCATCGTCGCCTACGCGGAAACCGAGGGATTTGACCACATCGTTATGGGCACGGGCGACAAACGTGGCCTGTCGCGTCTGGTGCTGGGGTCGGTCGCGGCCGATGTGGCGGGTCGGGCGCACTGCACGGTGACCATTGCCAGGTAGGTATCCGATGGTGGCCATCGCAGGATGATGGCCACCTGACCATCCTGACGGACAGGGCATTACTTATTCAAGAACTTGAATTTGTTGTGCTGCGTTGTTATTCTCTGGTCAATGCGCGGGAACTGGCCCGCCGGGACATAGAGAGGAGCCTTGTCCATGACGCTTGATCGCACCGTTATGTTGTTCGCGGGAATCATGGTGCTGCTGTCGGTGGTGCTGACGCAATTCGTCCACCCCGGTTTCGTCTGGCTGACGGTGTTCATCGGTGCAAACCTGATCCAGTCAAGTTTCACCGGATTCTGCCCCGCCGCGAAAGTGTTTCGCCGCC
This sequence comes from Paracoccaceae bacterium, assembly GCA_020622085.1. Lineage (GTDB taxonomy): Bacteria > Pseudomonadota > Alphaproteobacteria > Rhodobacterales > Rhodobacteraceae > QY30. The sequence goes on from JAHRYM010000001.1 coordinate 270,560, forward strand.
TTGGTTTCAAGTCCGGCTGCGCTTTCTGAGCCTGGGCACAGACAAACAGAAAGGGGCGCGCCGATCCGGCACGCCCCTGAAATATCCGGTCCGTTGATCAGACCAGCGCGAGATTGATCGCGCTTTCGCGGCCGTCGCGGCCAGCTTCGATATCGAAGGTGACCTTGGCGCCATCAGCCAGCGAGCGGATGCCCGAACGCTCGAGCGCCGAGATGTGAACGAACACGTCCTTGCGGCCGCCTTCCGGCTCGATGAAGCCGAAGCCCTTGGTGGCATTGAACCATTTCACGGTGCCATTGGCCATCGTGAATACTCCTGTCATGTTGCTGCCCGCGAAATGCGGCAGCCCGGCAAAGTCAGAGCGGATCGAATGACTGTGGCCGGTGACGGATAACAGCGGTCGAAAAGATAACGTCGCGTGGCTCCTATGCGGGAGAATCGGGCAAAATGCAAGGTTTTCGGAAAAAGCGGCACCGTCACGGCGACCGGGTTTGCCTTGGCTGACAGCCTGGGATAGGCCCCGGGCAGGCGGGACGCCCGAAAGATTGCGAGAGGATGCAGGGATGGATGCGATGATGCGGTCGAACAGCCAGTGCGAATTCTGCGGTGCCAGTGGATCTCTTGGTCCGGTAGCCTTGGCACCGGCGGGGGAAGTCGTGCTGTGCCCGGTCTGCAGGGGCGAAGAGGATGCCGGCGCCGGGCACTGGCGGTGCCTGGAGGGCGCGGCATGGTCGGCGGAGCCGGTCGTCCAGTTCGCCGTCTGGCGCAAGCTTGGCGAGATTTCAGAACCCTGGGCGGCAGAGACGCGGCAGGGAATGGTTCTTTCCCCCGAGGCCGAAGGGTGGGCGGCGATCCCGGTTGTCGAACACAAGGATTGCCACGGTGCGCGACTGACGCAAGGCGATACGGTTGTCCTGATCAAGGATCTTGTGGTCAAGGGCGCAGGCTTCACCGCCAAGCGCGGGACGGCCGTGCGGGGCATATCACTGGTGCCAGACAACCCCGGGCAGATCGAAGGCCGGGTGGAGGGCCAGAGGATCGTGATCCTGACCGAATTCGTGAAGCGGAAGTAGGCGGGCCGGATCAGAAGCTGCGGTGGTATCTCAGCAGGATGCCATTCGCCCCGGGATTGAGGTTGCTGATACTGGCGTTCGACAGATGCCCGGCGGCAACCGAAAGCGCATTGCCGTTGTCGAAGCGATAACCAAGGCCAAGAAGGCTGCGCACCTCGAAATCGCTGCCAAGGTCGGCCTGCGGCGTGCCCGGGTGATAATAGCCCGGCATGACGCTGGCTTCGACGAACCAGCGGTTCGACAGCGGCGCTTCGGCCACCACCCCGCCACCGATCCAGGCCGAGCCTTCGGTGTCTGCGCCGGCGGCCGCACCCAGCCCCAGTTGCACCCAGCCGTAATCCCAGCGCGGCTTGCCATGGACCTCCAGCAGCAGCGCAGCGTTGGCGCCCGAGCGCAGGTCCCAGCCTGAAAGGCTGGCAACAAATTCCTGGGCCTGCGCGGGGGCGGCAAGGGTGAAGACTACTCCGAAGGCGATGAGGGATTTGTAGGTCATGGGAGCCTGGATTGACTGCGAGAAGATATACATTGGCAACAGGCTATGGGTTCGGCCCGCTGGTCGCAAGATGCAACAAGGCCGCCCGAAGGCGGCCAGGTGCAAGTGACATTTCGGCAATGGTTCAGCGGGTGAACTTCTTGTACTTCACGCGCTTGGGCTGGATGCTGTCGGCGCCCAGGCGACGGACCTTGTCCTGTTCGTATTCTTCGAAGTTGCCTTCGAAGAATTCCACATGCGCATCGCCCTCGAAGGCCAGGATGTGGGTGCAAAGCCGGTCAAGGAAGAAGCGGTCGTGCGAGATGATCACCGCGCAGCCGGCAAAGTCCTCGATCGCGGCTTCCAGCGCCTGCAGGGTTTCCACGTCCAGGTCGTTGGTCGGTTCGTCAAGCAGCAGGACGTTGCCGCCGGATTTCAGCAGCTTGGCCATGTGGACGCGGTTGCGTTCGCCGCCCGACAGCAGGCCGACCTTCTTCTGCTGGTCGCCGCCCTTGAAGTTGAAGGCGCCGGTGTAGTTGCGGCTGTTCACCTGCGCATCGCCCAGTTCGATCACCTCGGCCCCGCCCGAGACTTCTTCCCAGACGGTCTTGTTGGGGTCGAGCGCATCGCGCGACTGGTCGACGTAGGCCAGTTTCACGGTGTCGCCCAGGGTGATGCTGCCCGCATCGGGTTTCTCGGCCCCGATGATCATCCGCAGAAGCGTCGACTTGCCGGCGCCGTTCGGCCCGATGATGCCCATGATGCCCCCGGGGGGCAGCGAGAAGCTCAGATCCTCGATCAGTTGCTTGTCGCCCATGTGCTTGGACAGGTTTTCGACCTCGATCACCTTGCCGCCCAGGCGCGGGCCGTTCGGGATGATGATCTGGGCCTTGCCCACCCGTTCCTTGACGCCTTCGTCGGCAAGCTTGTTGTAGGCGGAAATCCGGGCCTTGGACTTGGCCTGCCGCGCCTTGGCGCCGGCGCGGATCCATTCGAGTTCCTTTTCCAGAACCTTCTGCTTGGCCTTGTCCTCGCGGGCTTCCTGTTCCATCCGCTTGGCCTTCTGTTCCAGCCAGGCCGAATAGTTGCCTTCGTAGGGGATGCCGCGCCCACGCTCCAGTTCAAGGATCCAGCTTGTAATGTCGTCCAGGAAATAGCGGTCGTGGGTAACGATCAGGATAGTGCCCTGATATTCGATCAGGTGCTTTTGCAGCCAGGCGATGGTTTCGGCGTCAAGGTGGTTGGTCGGTTCGTCCAGAAGCAGCATGTCGGGTGCTTCCAGCAGCAGCTGGCAGAGCGCGACGCGGCGCTTTTCACCGCCCGAAAGCGAGGCGACATCGGCATCGTCGGGCGGGCAGCGCAGGGCCTCCATCGCCACGTCCACCTGGCTGTCCAGATCCCACAGGTTCTGGCTGTCGATGGTGTCCTGCAACTGAGCCATCTCGTCGGCGGTCTCGTCCGAGTAGTTCATGGCCAGTTCGTTGTAGCGGTCAAGGATCGCCTGCTTGGCCGCCACGCCCTGCATGACGTTGCCGCGGACGTTAAGGGATTCGTCCAGTTGCGGTTCCTGCGGCAGGTAGCCGACGCGGGCGCCCTTGGCAGCCCAGGCCTCGCCAGTGAAGTCCTTGTCGATGCCTGCCATGATGCGCAGCAGCGTCGATTTACCCGCACCGTTCACACCGACAACGCCGATCTTGACGCCGGGCAGGAAGTTCAGGCGGATGTTCTCAAAGCATTTCTTGCCGCCGGGATAGGTCTTGGAGACACCATCCATGTGATAGACATACTGGTAGGAGGCCATGAGGGAAGTCCTTCGGGAAACGGGGTTGCGCCTTCCATACAGAAGGCGGGCCAGAGGGGCAACCAGAGGGGCAGCTACAGGCGCTTCTCGAAGAACAGGTGGGCGTAGGGGTCGTCGTTGAACCGCTTGATTTCGACCCAGCCCGAACGGCGATACATCGCCGCAGCCTCGGGCAGGGCCGAATTGGTGTCGAGCCGGAAGAGGATCATGCCAAGGTCGCGGGCTGTTCTTTCGATCTGTTCCATGAGGCGGGTCGCAAGGCCCTTTCCGCGCGCTTCGGGGGCAACCCAGAGTCGCTTCACCTCGCCCCAGTTGTTGCGGCCTTTCAGCCCGACGCAGGCGACGGGGCGGTGTTCGGACCGGGCAATCAGGAAGATGCCCCCGGGGCGGATCATGTCCTGCGCATCGGGATTGCGCGAAAGCGTCACATCGAAGCCACCGGGAAAGCGTTGCGCAAGCCCGGCGTAACAGGCCGCAAGAGCGCCGCGCGCATCGCCGCTGCGGGGGTCGGCTTCGGCAATGGCGATCTGATCGGCAGGCATGACCTTTTTCCTTAAGAGGCGTCTGCCCCTTGTCGCGCAGGCCATTTCCTTGGGCATGTGACCGCGAAGAACTGGGCGTCGCAAGTGCCCGGCACTTGCGCTAGAAGCGGGGAAAGGGCGCCCGTCCGCAAACGGTGCGCAGGGGCAGGCGACGATTGCGGTGCAAGGAGCACGTTTTGCAGGGGTTTCCGATAGCGGTGCGGGGCATGACCGTAGGCCTTCTGGGAGGATCGTTCGACCCCGCGCATGACGGGCACGCCCATATCACGCGAGAGGCGTTGAAGCGTTTCGGGCTGAACCGGGTCTGGTGGCTGGTCAGCCCCGGCAATCCCCTGAAGGCCAATCCGCCCGCGCCGATGGCCGACCGCATCGCGCGGGCGCGGGCGGTGATGAACGATCCGCGGGTCATTGTCACCGATATCGAGGAGCATCTGGGCACCCGCTATACCGCGCAGACGCTGCGGCGGCTCAAGGCGCTTTATCCCGGCGTGCGGTTCGTCTGGCTGATGGGAGCGGACAACCTGGCGCAGTTCGACCGTTGGCAGCAGTGGGAATGGATCGTGCACAACGTGCCCATCGGGGTCATTGCACGGCCCGGATACCGGCTTGCGGCGCGGGGATCGCGTGCGGTCGAGGAATACGCGCGCTGTCGTATCGCGCCGGAACACTCGCAAATGTTACCGCGCGCGGTGCCGCCGGCATGGTGCTTCCTTGATGCACCCATGATCAAATCGTCATCATCGGCGATCCGTGCGCGGGGCGAGTGGGGCAGCACCGGGGTGATTGCGGATTGACAGGTCGAGGATGGGCGGGATGTGGACACGGCGGGCTTTCCTGGGGGGGCTGATGGTGGCGGGTGGAATGCCTGCCCTGGCCGAGGCACCGCAACGGTCGCTTCGCCCCGCAGCGCGCCCGCCTGGTTCTCCGGCGATCCGGCAGGGCGCGATCAAGGTTCTGGCGCCTGCAGCCGAGGATCTGATTGCGGCGGCGAAGCTGGGTGGCGACGTGACCTATGCGGTCATCGACGCCGAAACCGGACTGGGGCTCGAGGCGCGTGGCGCGGACAGGCTGATGTCCCCCGCAAGCACGCTCAAGGCCGTCACGGCGCTTTATGCGCTGGAATGTCTGGGTGGCGACCATCGCTTTGCCACGCGGCTGGTGGCAACGGGGCCGGTTTCGGGCGGGATCGTGCAGGGCGATCTGGTGCTGGCCGGCGGTGGCGATCCGACGCTTTCTACCGACGGCCTGGGCGACATGGCCGCGGCGCTGAAGGCGGCGGGCGTTATCGGCGTCACAGGCGCACTTCTGGTCTGGGGCGGGGCCTTGCCCTATCTGCGCGCGATAGACGAGGGCCAGCCCGAATATCTGGGCTACAACCCGGCGGTTTCGGGGCTCAACCTCAATTACAACCGCGTCAATTGCGAATGGCGGCGGGTGAATGGCGAATACCAGATCGGGCTGGATGCGCGCGCGGAACGCTTCGTTCCTACCGTGTCCAGCGCGCGGGTGACGATTGCCGACCGTGAAAGGCCGCTATTTTCCTATTCGGATAACGATCAGGCCGAGGTCTGGTCGGTGGCGCGCAAGGCGCTGGGCAAGGGCGGCAGCCGCTGGTTGCCGGTGCGCAGGCCCGATGCCTATGCGGGCGATGTGTTCCGCACATTGGCCAAGGCGCAGGGCATCCGCCTGCCCACACCGCAGATCAGCCATCGGGAACCGCAGGGCGCGGTTCTGGTCCGGCATTCCAGCGACGGATTGCGCATGGTTCTGAAGGACATGCTGAAGCATTCGACAAACCTTACGGCCGAAGCGGTAGGGATGGCGGCGTCGGCGCGGATCGGGGCGCTGGGCGATCACGAGGCATCGGCGCGGGCGATGACCGGCTGGCTGAAGGCGCGGGTGGGCGTCGCGGATGCGGTGCTGCACGATCATTCGGGCCTGGGCGCGACAACCCGGATCACCGCCGAGGACATGGTGCGCACCCTGCGCGCGCTTGGTCCGAAGGCGGGGTTGCGCGGGTTGATGAAGCCCGTGGCCTTCAGGGACGAAAAAGGCAGGAAAGCCGCGAGCCCGATTCTGGTCGAAGCCAAGACCGGGACGCTCAACTTCGTATCTGCGCTGACCGGGTTCATGGTGGCGCCCGATGGCCGGGAGCTGATCTTTGCGATCTTCACCGGCGATCTGGCGCGACGTGACGCCGTGCCGCTTGATGCGCGCGAATCGCCCGAAGGCGGGGCTGTGTGGATCAGGCGGTCGAAGCGGTTGCAACAGCAGCTGATCGAACGCTGGGGCGCGGTCTACGGGGCCTGAGGGTCAGATCGTGCGGTGACGGGCGCGCACGCCATATTCGATGGCGGCGGCCTGCAGGTGTTCGATGGACAGCTCTTCGCGCAGCTCTTCCAGCAACCGAAGTTCGGACTGGCCAAGCCGCACATCGGCGGCGGCCACGTCGCAGGCCAGCGCATAGGCGGTTTCCTGAAGCTTCTGCGGCAGGGCGTGTCGCACCATCGCCAGAAGGGTATCGAGCCCGTCTTCTTCTTCAAAAAGCGTGTAGACCGTCTGCGCCACGGCAAGAATGCGGTCGGTGTCATAGCCCGCGAAGACCGGCAGGTGGTTCACCTGACGTTCGATCGCCAGAAGCTCGGCCGTGCGGATCGTTTCATCCGAGGCCGAGACCGCGACCATGACGGCAACCAGCGCGTCCTGGACGGTGAAGGAAGGCAAGGTCTGGGACATCGGTTTCTCCGGCTGGGCTTGGGCTTTCGGCAGAGATTATTGACGATGTCCCCCCCGTTCAATAGGACCGGGGCGCGGGCCTTCAAGGCGCGCCTTTTTGACCGGATGATCCACCATGACCACGTTGCGCGATGCTGCGATGAACTCCAAAGCCTGGCCTTTCGAGGAAGCGCGCCGCGTGCTCAAACGCTATGAGAAGAAGGCCCCGGAAAAAGGCTATGTGCTGTTTGAAACCGGCTATGGCCCGTCGGGCCTGCCGCATATCGGCACCTTCGGCGAGGTGCAGCGCACCACGATGATCCGCCGCGCCTTCGAGATCATCAGCGACATCCCGACGCGGCTGTTCTGCTTCTCGGACGATCTGGACGGGATGCGCAAGGTGCCCGACAACGTCCCGCATCCCGAGATGCTGCGCGAAAACCTTCAGCGCCCGCTGACCAGCGTTCCCGATCCCTTTGGCGAATACCCAAGCTTTGGCGACCACAACAACGCCATGCTGCGCCGGTTCCTCGATACCTTCGGGTTCGAATATGAATTCATCAGCGCGACCGAATTCTACAGGTCGGGCCGGTTCGACGACACGCTCAGGCTGGCGGCGGAACGCTATGACGGCATCATGGCGATCATGCTGGCCAGCTTGCGCGAGGAACGCCAGCAGACCTATTCCTGCTTCCTGCCGATCCATCCCGAAACCGGCCGGGTGCTTTACGTGCCGATCAAGAATGTGGACGCCAGGAACGCCACCATCACCTTCGACGACGAGACGGGCCGTGAATGGACGCTGCCGGTGACGGGCGGCAACGTGAAGCTGCAATGGAAACCCGATTTCGGCGCGCGCTGGGCGGCGCTGGGCGTCGATTTCGAGATGTATGGCAAGGACCACAGCACCAATACGCCGATCTATGACGGCATCTGCGAAGTGCTGGGCGGCCGCAAGCCCGAGCATTTCACCTATGAACTGTTCCTGGACGAAGGTGGCCAGAAGATCTCGAAATCCAAGGGCAATGGCCTGACCATCGACGAGTGGCTGACCTATGCCGCGTCGGAAAGCTTGGGTTATTTCATGTATCAAAAGCCCAAGACTGCAAAGCGGATGCATTTTGACGTGATCCCGAAGGCGGTGGACGAATACCACCAGCAGTTGAAGGCGTTTCCTGGGCAGGATGCGGCGGGGCAGCTTAACAACCCGGTCTGGCACATCCACGGCGGCAAGCCGCCCGTGTCGGACATGGTGGTGCCGTTTGCGATGCTTCTGAACCTGGCAAGTGTGGCCGGGGCCAAGGACAAGACCGGGCTTTGGGGCTTCATCCGCCGCTATGCCCCGGATGCCAGTCCTGAACATAACCCGCAGATGGATCAGGCGGCCGAATTCGCGGTGCGTTATTTCAATGCCTTCGTGGCTCCGACCCGGACCTTCCGCCTGCCCAGCGACAAGGAACGCGCCGCGCTGGACGATCTGGTGGCGCGGCTGAAGGGCTGGACCGGCGGTCTGGATGCCGAGGCGTTGCAGACCATGGTCTTTGCCGTCGGCACCGAACACGGGTTCGAGCCGCTGCGCGACTGGTTCACGGCGCTTTACGAGGTGCTGCTGGGCGCAAGCCAGGGTCCGCGTTTCGGCGGTTTCATCGCGCTTTACGGGGTCGATGAGACCATCGCCCTGATCGAACGGGCCCTGAAGGGCGAACTCGCCGCCTGAAAACAGACGGGATTTCTGATCGTGGCCCCGTCATTGGCGGAGCCGCTTCCGTTTCCGGGCGTTGCGCGGCCAGCGTCAGACCCGCGCGCCGGGTTTGCCCCGCCTTCAGCCGGCCAGGCTAGAGCCTCGCGCATCAACCGCCGCGGCCAGCGGTCTGCGGCATCAGCGGGAGGCTTCGATGAACAAGGCGATAACCGACGGGCTGGTTCTGATGCCCGCCCCCTTTGCGGTGGGCCTGAGCCAGTGGTCGAGCGGTGACGGCACCATCGGGTCGACCACCTATCAGGGTGCGGCCGAGGCGGCGCTTGTCTCGAACGATCAGGATTTCGGCGGCTGCCTTGAACTGCAGAAACAGCAGGCCACGACCAAGCTGCGCTACATGGTCCAGACGCCGATCCTGCCCGGCTGTTATCTGCGGGTGACGGCGCGGGTCAAGGCGATCAGCGGCAATCTGCCGTCGGTGCGTGTTGCGGCCTGGGCCGGTGGGGCCGGTGATGCCCATGTGCCGGGGCTTGTGGAAACCGGGCCTGGTGTTTCGCTGACGGCTTATGGCGAGGTGGTCACTGTTCAGGCGATCATCGGGTCGGGCTGGAAATCGGGCGTTGACATGCGCTGGGGCACAGAGGCGCTTTATGCCCATGTCGGGCTGGACCTGACCGGCCCGAACGGCGGCGTGGTGCGGATCGACGATCTGGTGGTCGAGGATGTGACCGATGCCTTCCTGCGCGACATGATGGATTGGGTCGATGTCCGCGACTATGGCGCGCACGGCGATGGCGTGACCAATGACGCTCCGGCCTTTGCTGCGGCCGACGCGGCGGCGGCGGCCAGCGGGCGCAGCATTTTCGTATCGCGGGGCGTGTATTTTCTGGATGCCGACCTGACGCTGGATGCGCCGGCCCGGTTCGAAGGCACCCTGACCATGCCCGCCAGCCGCCGCCTGTCGATGACCCGCAGCTTCGATCTGGCAAGCTATGCGGCTGCCTTCGGCTCCGAAGAGCTGGGGTTCCGCAAGGCATTCCAGGCGTTGCTGAACTTTGCCGACCACGAGGCGCTGGATCTGGGCGGCCGCCGGATCGAAGTGACGGCCCCCATCGACCTGCAGGCGGCTGTCGCCAACAAGACGACGTTTTCAACCCGTCGCGTGATCCGAAACGGCCAGTTCAATGCAGTGGCCGGGCCGGCCTGGGCACCGACGGCGGTTACGTCACAGGCGAGCTATTCGCCCGCCAACCCCAAGGCGCTGACCGGGGTCGTCAATGCCGCAAACGTCGCCGTGGGTTCGCTTGTGACCGGGGCGGGCGTCGGGCGCGAGGTCTATGTGACGACCGTCAATCTTGGCACCGGAACGATCACGCTCAGCCAGCCGCTGCATGGCGGCGCGGTCACGCAGACCTTCACCTTCACCCGCTTCAAATACCTGCTGGATTTCTCGGGCTTCGCGCAACTCGACAAGATGAACTTCGATGACATCGAGTTCCAGTGCAACGGCGTGGCGAGCGGCATCCTTCTGGCCCCGGCCGGCGAGGTATTCCAGCTGCGCGATTGCTACATCACCCGCCCGAAGGACCGGGGCCTGAGCTCGATCGGGACGGGGTGCCAGGGGATGCTGGTCGATCGCTGCCATTTCCTGTCGGACGAGATGTCGCTGCGCTGGCAGGACCGGGTGAGCGTCGGGATGAACGTCAACGCCAATGACGTGAAGCTGCGCGACAACCGCGTGGCGCGTTTCCGGCACTTTGCCGTGCTGGGCGGGGCCAATCACCTGGTCACGGGCAACCATGTCTACAACGGAGATGACGAAACCGCAGGCCTTCGCGGAGCGGGAATCGTGTTTGCGACAACCAATGTGCTGACGGCCGTCATCGCAAACTATATAGACAATGCCGCGCTGGAATGGACGAATGAATACGAGGCAGACCCGGCCTTCGGGGCGCGGTATTCCTTTGGCGGGCTGACGGTGCAGGGCAATACCTTCCTGTGCGGCAGTGTCGCCCCGTGGTTTTCCTGGCTGGTGGTCAAGCCCTACGGTGCCGGCCACTTCATCCATGGGCTGAACATTTCTGGTAATGTGTTCAAGGCGTTGAACGGGTCGGTGGACAGAGTTGACAAGGTGGATACCACATTCGCGCCTCTCGACATGAGCCGGATGCGCAACATCACCTTCGAGGGCAACATCTTCAACGCCGTCACGCAGATCACCGTCAATCCGGTTACGCTCGAACACGACCAGGCAACGGCACAGACGGTCTGGACGGTGCCATCGGCAGGGTTCCTGCCCTTTGGCGGCTGGGCCCGCAACATCGAGGCCCTGGCCACGCGGTCGGCGATTACCGGGTCGGCGGGCGAAAGGCGCAGCGACATGCCCTGGGTGGCAACTGCACAGGGGCCCACCAAAATGGACGTGACGCTGAACTGGCTTGCCGCATCCAGGGGCAAGGTGTCGGTGCGGCTGCGCATGGACAATCCGAACTGATCCGTCGCCATGGGGGGCGCCGGCCCCCCAATGACTGCCGCATCAATCCTTGGCGTGGCCCTGGTGAAGGTCGGCCGGCACAAGTTCGAAAGCCTTGCCGAAGCCGCCGTTGAGGCTGGCATCGCGCCATTCAAGCCGAAGAAAGTGGAAGTCGGCAAAGCCTGCGTAAAGCCGCGCCTTGGGATGCGCGGCCAGCCACAGCGATTCCAGGTGGCGATGATCCTCGCTGTCGCGCGGCACCTGATGGGCCAGGGCACGCAATGACAGGCGCGGCCCCGCCAGCGGATCGCCCTTTCCGGGGAGCTCGCCCACCAGAACCGCGCAGCGCGGATCGGCCATTATAGCCTGCGCATGAGCCGAGAGTGATGAGACGAGCGTCAGTCCCGCGCCGTTCATGTCCAGAAAGGCAATGCGGGTGGCATTGGGAAAACCGTCGGCGGAAACCGTAGCCAGGGCCGCCGTCCGGACCTGATGCAACAGGCGTCGCGCAAGGTCGCGTGCGGCGTCATCTGTCGGACGGATAGGTGATGCGGTTTCTTGCATGAGTATTCTTGACTTTCCTTGATCCGGAGCAGAGGTCTTGTCCAAACCGCTAAGCTCAAAGCCATGACGCATGCAAGAACCCCTGCGGCCCGGCCGCGCTTTTCCGAGCAATTCGCACCCAAGCTCCTGACCGTCCTGCGGGAAGGTTATGGCATTGCCGCCTTGCGCGCGGATGCCCTTGCCGGGCTGACCGTCGCCATTGTCGCGCTGCCCTTGTCGATGGCGATCGCCATCGCGTCTGGTGTCGGGCCCGAACGCGGGCTTTACACGGCGATCATCGGCGGGTTCCTGGTCTCGGCTCTGGGCGGAAGCCGATTCCAGATCGGCGGGCCGGCGGGGGCCTTCATCATCCTCGTTGCGGCCTGCGTCCAGACGCTGGGTGTGCCCGGGTTGCTGACCGCGACCCTGATCTCCGGGCTCCTGTTGATGGCGGCGGGGTTCCTGCGGCTGGGGCAATATGTGAAGTTCATTCCCTATCCGGTGACTGTGGGGTTCACTGCCGGGATTGCGGTCATCATCTTTTCCAGCCAGATCAAGGATCTGTTCGGGCTGAGCCTGCCCGGGGGGGAGCCATCGGCACTGGCGCCGCGCCTTGCCGCGCTTTGGGATGCGCGGGGCAGCGTGACCTGGCCTGCGGTCGGACTGGCGGTCCTGACCATTGCGGTGATTCAAGGCATCAAGTCCTGGCGTCCACAGCTTCCCAGCCTGCTGATCGCCGTCACCCTGGCGGCGCTGGCGGCTTTTTTCCTGCACCTGCCCGTCGAGACCATCGGCACGAAGTTCGGTGCCCTGCCGCGGACGCTGCTTGCACCGGCCTTGCCCGACCTTTCGGCCAGCAGCGTCATGGCCGCCCTGCCGTTCGCCCTGTCGTTCACGCTGCTAGGCTCGATCGAATCGTTGCTTTCCGCCGTGGTTGCCGACGGGATGAGCGGTCGCCACCATCGCTCGAACGCCGAGCTGGTGGCGCAGGGCGTGGCCAATATCGGCTCGGCCCTGTTCGGCGGCGTTCCGGTGACGGGCACCATCGCGCGCACGGCGACCAACGTCCGCGCGGGCGCGCGCGGGCCGGTGGCCGGGATTCTCCATGCGCTGTTCGTCTTGCTGTTCCTGCTCGTGGCCGCGCCGCTTGCGGGCTACATCCCGCTTGCCGCACTGGCCGGGGTGCTGGCGGTCGTCGCCTGGAACATGGCCGAAAAAGCCGAGTTCTGGACGCTTTTGCGCAGTTCGCCGGGCGATGCGCTGGTGCTTCTGTCGACCTTCCTGCTTGTGATCTTCCGCGACCTTTCCGAAGGCATCGTCGTGGGCTTTGCCATCGGCTCGCTTCTATTCATTCACCGCATGTCCCAGACGGCGGAACTGCGCGAAGGCTTGCCGCTGGCGGTCGAGGATCATGCCGATGCGGGTAACGGCTACGAGGGGCGGCAGGATCACGATGTGCTGGTCTACCGGATCGCGGGGGCCTTCTTCTTTGGCGCGGCTTCGGCCATCGGAACGACGCTTGACCGTCTTGCCGACCGGCCGCGGGCCTTCGTCCTGGATCTGAGCGAAGTGCCGCTTCTGGACAGCTCCGCCGCGCATACGATCGAGATGCTGGGCCGCAAGATGGCGCGGCGCGGGGGCAGCCTTTACCTGACCGGTGCAAGACGCGAGGTTCGCCAGGCGCTGCTGTCGCTGGGTCTGCGAGAGCCGCACGCCCACTATCGCGCGACGATCGAGGATGCGCTGGCCGAAGTGCGCAATGAGGTGCGAATCACCCCGGAGTGAACCGGACCCCGCGTGAAGATGCCACGCCAAGGCCGGCGGAACCGGCAGGCCCGGGATAAACAGGCAAATCCAAGTGATATAACGTTTTTCTTATTTTCAAGGGAAGTTGTTTTACAATCCGCGAAGTTTCACTGTGAATTAATTAACAGGAAAATCATTTAAAAAAAGCGGGTTACATTATCATTTCAAGTATGTTTACCTTTGCGCATGGGGTGCGGGTGTATTCGCGCCGCTGGATTGTCTGCGAGGGGGATTGCATGGCTGAAGATACTCTGGCGCAACTTGTCCGTCCGGTGCCCGAAGGGTTCCACGCGGCGCATGCCGATCAGGCCAGATATCAGGCCCTGTACAGCGAAAGCATTTCCGATCCGGAAGGGTTCTGGGCCCGCGAAGGCAAGCGGCTGGACTGGATCAAGCCTTATACCAAGGTGAAGGACAGCGATTTTACCTTCGGCAAGGTTTCGATCAAGTGGTTCGAGGATGGGGTTCTCAACGTTTCGGTCAACTGCATCGACCGGCACCTGAAGGATCGCGCGCTGCAAACCGCGATCATCTGGGAACCCGATGATCCCAAGACCCCGGCGCTGCACATCACCTACAAGGAGCTGTCGCGCAAGGTGAACCAGATGGCCAACGTCCTGCTGAGCCAGGGCGTGATGCGCGGCGACCGCGTGGTGATCTACCTGCCGATGATCCCCGAAGCCGCCTATGCGATGCTGGCCTGCGCCCGGATCGGCGCCATCCATTCCGTGGTCTTCGCGGGGTTCTCGCCCGATGCCCTGTCGAACCGCATCAACGATTGCGGCGCAAAGCTGGTGATCACCGCGGACACCGCGCCCCGCGGCGGACGGCGCACGCCGCTGAAAGCCAATACCGATGCGGCGCTTCTGCATTGTTCCGACAAGGTGCGCTGCCTGGTGGTCAAGCACACCGGCGACCAGATCAGCTGGGTCCAGGGCCGCGACGTCGACGTTCTGGCGATGATGGACATGGTCAGCCCCGAATGCCCGCCGCGGCCGATGAACGCCGAAGACCCGCTGTTCATCCTTTACACCTCGGGCTCGACCGGCAAGCCGAAGGGGGTCGTCCATACTTCCGGCGGCTATCTCGCCTTTGCGGCGATGACCCACCAATACACCTTCGATTACCGCGATGGCGACGTGTTCTGGTGCACGGCCGATGTGGGCTGGGTCACGGGGCATAGCTATATCCTGTATGGTCCGCTGGCGAACGGTGCCACGACCATCATGTTCGAGGGGGTTCCGACCTTCCCCGATGCGGGACGGTTCTGGGAAGTCTGCGAAAAGCACAAGGTCACGCAGTTCTACACCGCGCCGACCGCGATCCGGTCGCTGATGGGCATGGGCGCCGAATGGGTCGAGAAATACGACCTGTCGTCGCTGCGGCTGCTGGGAACGGTCGGTGAGCCGATCAACCCCGAAGCCTGGACCTGGTATGACAAGCATGTTGGCAAGGGGCGCTGCCCGATCGTCGACACCTGGTGGCAGACCGAAACCGGCGGGCACATGATCACGCCGCTGCCGGGTGCCACGCCGACGAAGCCCGGTTCGGCCACCTTGCCCTTCTTCGGGGTGAAACCGGTGGTGCTGGACCCGCAGACGGGCCGCCGCATCAGCGAAGTGGAATGCGAGGGCGTGCTCTGCATCGCGGATAGCTGGCCGGGCCAGATGCGCACCCTCTGGGGCGATCACGACCGCTTCCAGGAAGCCTATTTCAGCCAGTATCGCGGATACTACTTCACCGGTGACGGCTGCCGCCGCGATCAGGATGGCTATTACTGGATCACCGGCCGTGTCGATGACGTCATCAACGTCTCTGGCCACCGCATGGGCACGGCCGAGGTGGAAAGCGCGCTCGTCGCCCATCCCGATGTCGCCGAGGCGGCGGTGGTCGGCTATCCGCACGACATCAAGGGGCAGGGGATCTATGCCTATGTGACCCTGATGAACGGGATCGAACCATCCGAGGATCTGCGCAAGGATCTGGTGAAATGGGTCCGGACCGAGATCGGGCCGATCGCCAGCCCCGACCTGATCCAGTGGGCGCCCGGCCTGCCCAAGACCCGATCGGGCAAGATCATGCGCCGCATCCTGCGCAAGATCGCCGAAAACGACTATGGCGCGCTGGGCGATATCTCGACCCTGGCCGATCCGGGGGTTGTGCAGGATCTGATCGACAACCGCATGAACCGGGGCTGAGACGCATGACAGGACAGATCGTCATTCTTCTTGGGCCACCGGGGGCTGGCAAGGGCACCCAGGCCCGGATGCTTGAGGAACGCCACGGACTGGTGCAGCTGTCCACGGGCGACATGCTGCGCGGTGCAGTCAGGGCTGGCACGCCGGCCGGTCTGGCGGCCAAGGCGGTGATGGAGGCGGGCGGGCTGGTCAGCGACGAGATCGTGCTCGCCATCCTTAAGGAACGCATGACCCAGCCGGACGTGGCGCGGGGCGCTATCCTTGACGGGTTTCCGCGCACGGCGGGGCAGGCGGCGGCGCTGGACCGGCTTCTTGCGGGCTCTGGCGGTCAAGTCAGCGCGGCGGTCAGCCTGGATGTCGACGACGAGGCGATGGTCGACCGGGTTTCCGGCCGCTACACCTGCGCCTCTTGCGGCGAAGGCTGGCATGACCGCTTCAAGCAACCGACCCGCGCCGGCACCTGCGACAAGTGCGGCGGGACCGAGTTCACCCGCCGCGCCGATGACAATGAAACCACCGTCCGGGACCGTCTGGGCGCCTATCACGCCCAGACGGCACCCCTGATCGCGCATTACGATGCGCTGGGGTTGCTGGCGCGGGTTGATGCCATGCAGGAGATCGACGCCGTCGCCCGTGATCTGGAACGCGTTGTGACCGAGACCACCGCCAGGGCCTGAGGGTCCGGCGCACCGCCTGATGCGACGTGGTGCATTCAGGAAAATCGACAGGGCTGGCTTTCCAGTCCGGTGAAGGCCTGCGCCTGAAAGCGCGGGAACGGCCCCGCCTTGCCGATGGTCAGGCGGAGGAAATTCCGGGGGAGCACGGGCCGCAATGACGGCCCGACACAAGGAAGAGCAAAATGGCAGAAACCACCACAAGCTGGGAATCCGACCGGGCCCGGCCCATGACCCGAGAGGAGAAGAAGGTCATTCTTGCCTCCTCGGCGGGAACGGTCTTCGAATGGTATGACTTCTATCTCTATGGCTCGCTTGCCGCGATCATCGGCGCGCAGTTCTTCACGCCCTTCCCCGAAGCCACGCGCAACATCTTTGCGCTGCTGGCCTTCGCCGCGGGCTTTCTGGTGCGTCCCTTCGGGGCGCTGGTCTTCGGTTCGCTCGGTGACCTGATCGGTCGGAAATACACCTTCCTTGCCACCATCATGATCATGGGCCTGTCGACCTTCCTCGTCGGCATCCTGCCCGGCTATCAGCAGTGGGGCATTGCCGCGCCCTATATCCTGATTGCCCTGCGCATGCTGCAGGGGCTGGCGCTTGGCGGGGAATATGGTGGCGCGGCAACCTATGTCGCCGAACATGCGCCCCAGAACCAGCGCGGCTACTTCACCGCCTTCATCCAGACCACGGCCACGCTGGGCCTGCTGCTGTCGCTGGTCGTGATCCTGGTGTTCCAGCATTACGTCAACAACAACTACGCGCCCGTGGCCCAGTTCGGCCTTGACGGATCGCCGCTGCTTGATGCGAAAACCGGTGAACAGGTGATGCTGGAGCCGTGGAAAGCCTGGGGCTGGCGGATTCCGTTCATCGGATCGCTGTTCCTGCTGCTGATCTCGCTCTATATCCGCCTGACGCTGAGCGAGAGCCCGGCCTTCAAGAAGATGAAGGAGGAAGGCGCTGCGTCGAAGGCACCGCTGCGCGAGGCCTTCGGCCAGTGGAAGAACGCCAAGTTTGCGGTCATCGCCCTTCTGGGCCTGACGGCGGGGCAGGCGGTGGTCTGGTATTCGGGCCAGTTCTATGCACTGTTCTTCTTGCAGAACGTGATCAAGGTCGACTTCTTCTCGTCGAACGTCTTCGTTGCCTGGTCACTGATCCTGGGCACCTACGGGTTCATCTTCTTCGGGCGCCTGTCCGACCGGATCGGCCGCAAGCCGATCATCCTGGCGGGTTGCCTCCTGGCCGCGATCACCTACTTCCCGGTGTTCCACTTCTTGGCCAAGACCGCGAACCCCACGCTTTACGCAGCCCAGCAAACCGAAATCGTCGTGACGGCGGATCCGGCCGACTGTTCGTTCCAGTTCAACCCGGTCGGCACGGCCAAGTTCACCCATTCCTGCGATGTTCTGAAATCGGCACTGAACAAGGCTTCGGCCAACTCGGTGACGGTGGATGCGCCGGCAGGGACCATCGCCAGCGTCAAGGTCGGCGACACGGTGGTGAACGCCTATGACGCCGCTGCACAGGGCAAGGCCGTGGCCGCTGCCAAAGCCGCGCTCGTGACCGCGAAGACCGGCACCGACCAGGCGGCGATCGACGCGGCACAGGCCGAGCTTGATGCAGCCAACGCCCTCAAGACCACCTTCGACAAGGACCTGGCGGCGGCGCTTGATGCGGCGGGCTATCCGGTCTCGGCAGACAAGGCCGTGGGCATTGCCAAGACGGACGGCTTCCTTGACATCTTCACCGTGCAGAAGCTGACCATCGTGCTGACGCTGACCTACCTCATCATCCTTGTGACGATGGTCTATGGCCCGATTGCGGCGGCGCTGGTCGAAATGTTCCCGACCCGGATCCGCTATTCCGGCATGTCGCTGCCCTATCACATCGGCAACGGCTGGTTCGGTGGCCTTCTTCCCGCGACCGCACTGGCGATCTCGGCCCAGACCGGCAACATCTACTCGGGCCTGTGGTATGCGATCGTGATCGCGGTGATGACGGTGGTCGTCGGGGTGATCTTCGTGCCAGGCGGCACCCACAAGAAGGACATCTTTGCCGACAATTGATCCCGAAAGGTCAGGCCGGCGACAAGATGCATGACAACACAAGAGGGCAGGCCGGGGAAACCCGGCCTGCCCTCATCTGTCGAAGGGGTCTTCGGGATAGCCAACCGAAGTCAGATAAAGCCCCTGCGGCGGGGCGACCGGGCCGCAGGCGGCGCGGCTGGCCGCTGCCAGCGCGCCCGCCACATCGCGCGGACCCCAGGCGCCGGCGCCCACCCGTTCCAGCGTGCCGACGATCGAACGCACCTGATTGTGCAGGAAACTCCTTGCCCGCAACCGGAACCGGTATTCCACGCCATGCGGCACGGGGATCGCCTCGACCGATATCTCGTCAAGCGTCTTCACCGGCGAGGCCGACTGGCACATGGCGGAACGAAACGTGGTGAAATCATGCCGCCCCACCAGATGCGCCGCCCCCTTGCGCATCGCGTCCGTATCAAGCGGGTGCTGCACCTGCCAGACCAGCCCCGCTTCATGCGTTGCGGGGGCGCGGCGCGACAGCAGGCGGAACAGGTAGCGCCGTTCGACGGCCGAGAATCGGGCGTGGAAGTCATCGGGAACGGTCGCCGCGGTCAGGATCGCAACCCGGTTTGGTTTCAGGTGCCAGTTCAGCGCCTCTGACAGGCGGAACGGATCCCAATCCTTCGCCAGATCGCAATGCGCGACCTGCCCCGTGGCATGGACGCCCGCATCGGTGCGGCCCGCCGCCGCGATCCCCGGGGCATCGGGTTCCAGCTTCCGCAGCGCGGTTTCGACCGCCTCCTGCACTGAAAGCTGGCCGGATTGCCTTTGCCAGCCTGCGAAGGCGGCGCCGTGGTATTCGATCTTCAGGGCATATCTGGGCATGCCCGCCCCATAGCGGGGGCAGCAGGCTCTGGCAAGGATCGCTGCCTTTTCCCCTGTTCGTCCCCCGCGCCACTGCCTATCTTCCAGCGTGAGATGAGGGCAGGGAACGCGCGCTTTGGGCATTGGCGATATCGCAGGGGGTCTGATCCGGGGCGTTGGCGATCTTGGCGCAGGGATCGGCGATCTGTTCTCGGACCGGGTGATCCGGCTGGGGGTCACGGGTCTTAGCCGGGCGGGCAAGACCGTGTTCATCACCTCGCTGGTGGCGAACCTGATGGACCGGGCGCGTATGCCGGGGCTGCGTGCCGCGTCTGACGGGACGATCCGCGCCGCCTGGCTGCAACCCCAGCCCGACGACACCGTGCCGCGCTTCGACTACGAAACCCACCTTGCCGCCCTGACCGGGCCCGATCCGCACTGGCCGGAAAGCACCCGGTCGATCAGCGAATTGCGGTTGTCGTTCCGGCTGCAACCCTCGGGCCTGCTGGGGCCGCTCAAAGGCGAACGGACGCTGCATCTGGATATCGTCGATTATCCCGGCGAATGGCTGCTGGATCTTGGCCTCCTGGACCGCAGCTATCCCGACTGGGCCGAGGCGACGCTGGCCCGCATCAACGATCGGCCGATGGCGGCCGGGTTCATGGCGATGGCGCGGGCCACAGATGCCAGCGCGGCACTGGACGAGGTGCAGGCCAAGGCGCTGGCGGGGCGCTTTGCCGATTACCTGCAAGCGGCGCGGGCGGCGGGGTTTTCCGATTGCACGCCGGGGCGCTTCCTCTTGCCCGGCGATCTGGCCGGATCGCCGGCGCTGACCTTCGCGCCCTTGCCGCGACCCGAGGCCGACCGGCGCGGCAGCCTCTGGCGCGAGATGGACCGCCGGTTCGAGGCCTACAAGGCGCAGGTCGTGAAGCCCTTCTTCCGCGACCATTTCGCCCGGATCGACCGCCAGGTGGTTCTGGCCGATGTGCTGGGCGCGATCCATTCCGGCCCCGCGGCGGTCGAGGACATGAGGGCCGCGATGGCCGATATTCTGGCGGCCTTCCGTCCGGGGCGGAACGGCTGGCTGACCTCGATCCTTGGCGGCAAGCGGGTCGAGAAGATCCTTTTTGCCGCGACCAAGGCCGACCACCTGCACCACAGCCAGCATGGCCGCCTGACCGCGATCACCGCCGCGCTGATGCGCGAGGCGAAGGATCGCGCCGATTTCGCCGGTGCCGCGACCTCGGCCCTGTCGATCGCCGCCGTCCGCGCCACGGTCGAAGAGGCGGTGGCCCACAACGGCCAGAGCCTTGACTGCGTGCGCGGCACGCTTCTGGGCAGCGGGCGGCAGGCGGCCTTCTACCCCGGCGAACTGCCCGACAATCCGGCGCGGCTGCTGGCCCCGGCGCGGGAAGGGGTGCAGAAGTGGCTTGATGCGGATTACCGGGTGATGACCTTCGCCCCCGCCCGCCTGTCGCTGCGCCCGGGCGAAGGGCCGCCGCATATCCGGCTGGACAAGGCGGCCGAGTTCCTGATCGGGGACCGTCTGTGAGTGTCGACATCATCCCCGCAGCGCCGGACGACGCGCCTGTGCTTGCCGCGATCCTGATCGACTGGGCGGACAAGACACCATGGATGCCCGACGTGTATCCCCGCGCGGAAACCGAAGCCCTTTTCGACCAAATGATCGCCACCCGCGCGGTCTGGGTAGCGCGGCGCGACGGGCTGACCCTGGGCTTTGTCGCGGTGGACAGGGGCGGTTACGTCGATGCACTCTACCTGCGGGATGACGCCTGCGGGCAGGGCCTGGGCGCGCGGCTTCTGGACCGGGCCAAGGCCGATGCCCCCGGCATATTGGCCCTGCGGGCCTTCCGGCAGGCTACAGGCGCGCGTCGTTTCTATTCCCGCGCCGGTTTTTCCGAGGTCGAGGGTTCGGAAGGGGCTGAAAACGATGCCGGCCTGCCCGACATCCGCCTGGAATGGAGATGCTGATGCAGTTTCCGAAGGATGACACAGCGCCTGATCCGCTGAAGGGCCCGGTGCTGATCGAGATCGAGGGCGCGGACCGCCCTGACCCGTCCCGGGCGCCGGTGGTTCCCGATGCCCTGCCGCAGGGGCGCGCGATGCAGAGCCTCGCCGCATGGGGGGCACGCCGCGCCTCGCCGCTTTGGCGTTTCTTCTGGTGGGCGACGACGACGCTGGTGGGATTCCTCGCCTCGGTCGCGGCCTGGCGGTTCGTCACGGGGCTTCTGGCGACCAACCCGATCCTTGGCTGGATGGCTGCGGCGCTGTTTGCGGCCTTCCTTCTGGCGCTTGCGCTGGTCAGCTTGCGCGAACTTGCGGCTTACGCCCGCCTTGCGCGGCTTGATGGCGTGCACAGGGCAGCGGTGGCGGCGCTGGCGGACAATGACGCCGCGGCGGCGCGCAAGGTGGCCGAGCGGTTGCTGGCCCTGTATGCCGACCGCCCCGAGACGGAGTGGGGCCGGAGCCGGATTGCCGAGCGTGCGGCCGAAGCCTTTGACGCTGACACCATCCTCCAGATGGTGGAAACCGAGTTGCTGACGCCGCTGGATCAGGTCGCGCGGCGCGAAATCGAGGCTGCGGCGCGGCAGGTGGCAACCGTCACCGCGCTGGTGCCGCTGGCGCTGGCCGATGTCGCGGCGGCGCTGACCGCGAACATGCGGATGATCCGGCGCATCGCCGAAATTTACGGTGGTCGCGCGGGGGCTTTTGGCGGCTGGCGCCTGATGCGCACGGTGCTCACGCATCTGGTGGCGACGGGGGCGCTGGCGGTGGGCGATGATCTGATCGAGACGGTCGCGGGGGGCGGGCTTCTGTCGAAGCTCTCGCGGCGGTTCGGCGAAGGCGTGGTCAACGGCGCACTTACCGCACGCGTCGGCGTGGCCGCGATGGAGGTCTGCCGGCCGCTGCCGTTCGCACGCCTGCCGAAACCCCGCGTCACCAATCTTGTCGGACGGGCGCTCTCTGGCCTGTTCGGGCGGCCCGAGGTGCCCGCTGATGACGGCAACAACTGACTTTGCCATTTCACCGGCGCGCGCTAGGCTCGCGCAAATTTGACGTCTTCCGGCGGATCGGAGGATCGGGATGGCATTCTTGATGGAATTTCTGCTTCTTGTCGCGGTGGCGGTGCTGTTCTGGCAGTTACGCAAGATGTCGCAACGCATTGCGCAGTTGGAAAAGCTGCTTGCGGTGCTCCAGATGCCCCGGGCCATTCCGCCAGCCGCTGCCAAGGCGGATGTTCCCTCGGGGGGTGATTCCCCGCCTGTGGTCGTGCCTGAAGGCGAGCCGGTATCCGGCCCCGTCGACGAAACCTTGCCGAAGCCCGGCCCTGCGCCCGAGCCTGAACACAGCGGCCCCTGGGATCTTGATGGCACCGAGATCCTGCCGCCGCTGCCGATCGTGCGCCCCAGGGCGCCCTCGCCGTTGGGCCTGCGGATGGCTGCACTTGCCCGCTGGCTGGTATCGAACTGGGTCTATGCGGTTGCGGCGGTATCGCTGATCCTTGCTGGGGTCTTCCTGGTGCAATACGGGGTCGAACAAGGGCTGCTGCCGCCCGCGGCGCGGGTGATTGCGGCGCTGGTGCTGGGTTTTGCGCTGATTGCGGGCGGCGAGGCGATCCGCCGCCGCTGGGGCGACAGCCCCGACCGCAGCACGGCCTACCTGCCATCGACATTTTCGGGCGCTGGGATCGTTGCGCTGTTCATCGGGGTGTTTGCCGCGCGCCAGCTTTACGGCCTGATCGGGGTCGAGGCGGCCTTTGCGGGCTTTCTTGCCGTCGCGGTCGTGGCGCTGTTGCTGGGCTGGTTCCATGGACCCTTTCTTGCCGCCATCGGGTTGATCGGGGCAGGCGCCACGCCCTTCGTGGTGGGCGGCGGCGCCGAGGCGCCGGTCTGGCTGCCTTTCTATTATGCGCTGCTGACGGCGGTGGGGCTTGGCATCGACACACTGAGGCGCTGGGCCTGGGTATCGGTGCTGGCGCTGGTCATCGGATTTGGTGGCCTGATGCTGCTTGAACTGGCCGGGGTGAATCACATTGCGCTGGCACTGGCGGTGACGATCATCCCGCTTCTGGCGATGGCGATCCCTGCGCGCTCGCTCTGGCCCGATGAACAGGGATCAACGCTGGTGGCGGCCGTGCTGCGCCGTCGGCACCCCGGTTTCCCGACCCTGCTGGCGGGTTGCGCAGTTCTGGTTGCGGTGGCGAAACTGGTGCTCTTGTCCGACGCTGGCATTGTCGCCCTGGCCTGTCTGGCGGCCCTGGTCGTTCTTGTCTCGCTCTGGGCGGCGGGGGCGCCGGCATTGGCCGATCTGGCGGGCGCCTCGGCGGTGGGGTTCGTTCTGAGGCTGGTTGCCGAGACGCAGGGCTGGCCGCTTTGGCAGCAGGTGCGCGCCGGTGACATCCTTCGGCGCGCGCCCGAGACATCGGCGCCGCCTGCGCTCAGCTTGGTTGTCGCCCTGGCGCTGGCGGGGTCGTTGGCTGCGGCGGTGCGCAGCCTGCGGGGGGGCGACTATCCGAAGGGCTGGGCGGCACTGGCGGCGCTATTTGCGCCGGTCACGCTGCTTGTGCTCGAGTTGCTCTGGCAGCCGGTTCTGGTTCTGGGGCCCGGATTGTGGGCCGGGCATGTGATCGCCCTTGCGGCGGTCATGGTGGCCTTGTCGGAACGCTTCGCTCGCGCCGACGGCGGTCCGGGCGCGCGCAGTGCCTATGCCATCCTGGCGGCACTGTCGCTGATCGCGCTTGCGCTGTTCGTGATCCTGACAAAGGCGGCGCTGACGCTGGCGCTGGCGGTGCTTCTGGTGGTGGCCGCAGCGCTGGACCGGCGGTTGCGGCTGCCGGAAATGGGTTGGTTCATCCAGGCGGCGGTTGCCGTGATCGGCTGGCGGCTGATCGTCGTTCCCGGCTTTGCCTGGGCCACCGAAGCCCCCCTGTGGGAGGTGTGGCTCAGCTATGGCAGCGCCATCCTGGGGGCCGCCGCGGGCCGCGCGCTGCTTGCGGATCTGCATCGGCCCCCGGCGCAGCTCGCGCTTGAATCGACGGCGATCGTCGCGGCGGCGCTGCTGGCCGATGTCCTGCTTCTCCGCTGGCTCGAGACGCAGGATCGACTTCCCGAACATGCCGGAGTGACGATTGTGGCGCTGCCGTGGATACTGGTCATGTTCGCGCAGCTTTACCGGAGTGCGGCGAATACCGGCTGGATGTGGCGGCTGCGCATGGTGCTGGCGCTTGTTGCCGGGGTGATCGGCATAGGCGGGGTTCTGGTGGCGGCGCTCGTCCTCAATCCGGTGCAGGCTGGATGGCTTGGCAGCGATGTCCTTGGTCCTGTCTTGCTCAGCTCCCTGACGATTGCCTATGCCCTTCCAGGGGCGCTGCTGATCTTCGGTGCGCGCAGGATCGCCATGCCGCGCGTGCTTTCTCTTGCACTTCTGGGATTTGGCGGAGCCTTCATGGCGCTGTGGGTCGCGCTCGAGATCCGGCACTTCTGGCACGGGTCCGACCTGGCCGGGGCGATGCTGCAGGGCGAGCTCTACAGCTACACGGTTGCGCTGTTGCTTGCGGGGGCGGTGGTTCTGTATCTGGCGATCTCGCGTGGGTCGGACCTGTTGCGGCGGGTGGCGATGGGTCTGATCGCGCTGACGGTGGCGAAGGTGTTCCTGATCGACGCTGCCGGGCTGACGGGGCTCATGCGGGTGGCCTCCTTCCTGGGGCTTGGCCTGTCGCTCGCGGGGCTGGCCTGGCTCAATCGCTGGACGGCACAGAAGGGCATGGACAGGACAAGGCCGGGCCAATCCTAGGGCCGGCATCTGGCAGATGCCGCAAACCGGGCTTATGCTGCGGGCAGAAACGGATTGAACGATGCCCCGACCCACGCCCA
The DNA here is from genome assembly GCA_020622085.1 of Paracoccaceae bacterium. Classification (GTDB taxonomy): domain Bacteria; phylum Pseudomonadota; class Alphaproteobacteria; order Rhodobacterales; family Rhodobacteraceae; genus QY30. The sequence goes on from JAHRYM010000001.1 coordinate 295,335, forward strand.
TGCCACTTATCCGCCCGGCGGCGACCAAGGTGCTGCGGCTGCCGGCGGTTCTGCGCGGTGTCTTTGCCGTCTATGCCGAAGCCCATGTCGAGATGGGGGCGCCGGTCGCAATCGGTGGATCCCCCCGCGCGCGGCTGCAGCGATTCCGCCTTCGGGCGCGGTTTCTGGGGGATCTTGTCGCGGCGCTGCCGCATGGGCTGCGCTGGCTCGGGAGCGGTGATCCACTGGCGCGCAGCAGGGTTCGGCAGGCGTTGGGGCTCGGGCGGCTGCGGCAGGCGCCGATGATCAGGGCAGAACAGCTTGCGCCTGCGGCGCGGGGTGATCGCTGGACGCCCGGGATCACGCTGATCCTGCCGGTCTTCAATGCGCGTGGGTTGCTTGCGCAGTGCCTTGACCGGATTGCCGCGCATACCGATCTGGACTGGCATCTGATCGTGGTCGAGGACGCATCGACGGATGCGACCCTCAGGCCCTGGCTGCGTGACCGGCTTGCCCTGATGGGCGCGCGCGCCACGCTGATCGAGCACGCCAGCAATCAGGGCTTTGTCGCAAGTGCCAATCGCGGTCTGGCCGCAGCCCTTGCGCGGCCCGGTCCCGGCGATGGGCGCGGACCCTGCATCCTGATCAATTCGGACGCGCTGGTCCCGCCCGGCTGGGCAAGCCGGCTGGTCGCACCGTTGCAGGACGCACTGGTGGCCAGCGTCACGCCCCTGTCCAATGCGGCGGCGCTGATGTCGGTGCCGGTGATGGGGGGCGAGGCGACGGCCGATCTGCCGGTGCTGGCGGCTGTGGATGCCGCGCTGTCGGGTCTTGATCCGGCAGGGGCTGTCGCCGAGATGCCGACAGGCGTCGGCTTCTGCATGGCGCTGTCGCGCGACTGGCTTGAACGGGCGCCAGGGTTCGACACGCGGTTCGGCCGTGGCTACGGCGAAGAGGTCGACTGGTGTCAGCGGACGCGGGCCATGGGGGGGCGCCACCTGCTGAGCGGGGCGGTGATGGTGGCGCATATGGGGGGCGAAAGCTTCGGTGCCGCCGAAAAGGTGCAGCGGATTGCCGAAAGCGCCGCGATCCTGTCGAGGCGCTACCCGGATTTCGACACCAGGGTGCAGCGTGCCCTTGCCGATGATCCCGCCGTGGCGCTGCGTCTGGCGGCGGGGTTGGCCCAGACCGGGGCTGACACGCCGGTGCCGGTCTATCTGGCGCATGCCCTGGGCGGCGGGGCCGAACACTGGTTGCGCGACCAGATCGCCGGGCAACCCTATGCGGTGGTCTTGCGACTGGGGGGGCAGAGCCGGTGCCAGATCGAGTTTTCAACCCCATGGGGCGTAACCTGCGGCCGCACCGATGATCTGGATCTGGTTTCCCGGCTGCTGGAGTTCACTCCGCGCAGGCGGCTGATCCTGTCAAGCCTTGTCGGCGACGCCGACCCTGCCGGCATCCTTGACTGGCTGGTGGTGCGGGCCGGGCAGGGAGACCGGCTGGAAGCGGTGATCCACGATCATTACCCGATCAGCCCTTCTTTCACGCTTCTGGATGGAAGCGGCGCCTATCGTGGCCTGCCGGATACGGCATCGACCGATCCGGCGCATCTGTTCCGCAGGCACGATGGCCGCGTGATGGGGCTTGCGGAGTGGCAGGGGGCATGGGGCCGGTTCCTGTCGGGCTGCGATCATGTCACCTGTTTCTCTGAGGATGGGCGCGACAAGATGGTGGCGGCGCATCCGCAGGTCGCTGGCCTTATCCGGGTCGTGCCCCACCTTGTGCCGCCCTTTCCGCCGCAACCTGCCCCGGCGCAGCCAGCGATTGCGCGCGGCAGGGGTGAAATCGTCCTTGGTGTTCCGGGCAATATCCTTGCACACAAGGGGGCCGCTGTCGTGGCCGCGCTGGCGCGGTCTGGCGCCCCGGGCCTGCGGCTTGTGGTCTGCGGGACGCTTGATCCTTTGGCCGGGCGCATGGCCGGGGTGACGGTTACGGGTCGGTATGATCGTGCCGATCTTGCCGATCTGGCGCGGCTGCGGGGGATCACCCACTGGCTGGTGCCCTCGGTCTGGCCCGAGACATTCTCCTTTACCACCCACGAGACGCTGGCGACCGGGCTGCCGGTGCTGGCGCTGGATCTTGGCGCACAGGGGGCGGCAGTCCGGTCCGCGCCAAACGGAATTGCGGTGCCGCATGTCCCGGGCGGGGACCATGCGGCGGCAATCCTTGCAGCGCTCGGGTTCGGACCCGCCTGAAAGAGGGGGCGGGTCCGTCGGCCCCGGGTCTTTGGCCCGGTCAGGCGTGGATCGCGCCGTCGCCGCAGGCGAGTGCCGCTTCGCGCACCGCTTCGCTGTAGGTCGGATGGGCGTGGCAGGTCAGCGCCACGTCCTGCGCGCTGGCGCCGAATTCCATCGCCACGCAGATTTCATGGATCAGGTCGCCCGCGCCCGGCCCGATGATGTGGCAGCCAAGGATGCGGTCGGTTTCCTTGCAGGCCAGCATCTTGACGAAGCCTTCCGCCTGGAACACGGCCTTGGCGCGGGCATTGCCCATGAAGGGGAACTTGCCGACCTTGTAGGCGCGGCCTTCTGCCTTCAGCTGTTCTTCGGTCTGGCCGACGCTGGCCACTTCGGGCGTGGTGTAGATGACCCCGGGGATCACGCCATAGTTCACATGGCCATGCTTGCCGGCGATGACCTCGGCGACCGCCATGCCTTCATCCTCGGCCTTGTGGGCCAGCATCGGACCGGTGACGGCATCGCCGATGGCATGGATGCCGGGGATGTTCGTCGCCCAGTGGTCATTGATACGGATCTGGCCGCGCGGTTCCATCTCGACGCCGAGCGCCTCAAGCCCGAGGCCGGTGGTATAGGGCTTGCGGCCCGTGGCGACCAGCACGGTTTCCGCCTCGATCGCCGCGTCGGCTTCGGTCTTGCGCAGCTTGTAGCGCACGCTTGCCGCGCCCTTGGCGACATCGACGCCCTGCACCGCCGCGCCCATGACGAATTTCAGCCCCTGCTTGCCCAGGATGCGTTGCAGGTTCTTGGCAACTTCGCCGTCCATCCCCGGCGTGATCGCGTCAAGGTATTCGACGACCGTGACCGCCGTGCCCAGCCGCGCGTAGACCGAGCCGAGTTCAAGCCCGATGACGCCCGCACCGATCACCACCATGGATTTGGGGATGGTGGGCAGGGCCAGCGCCCCGGTCGAGGTGACGACGGTCTTTTCGTCAACCGTGACGCCCGGCAGGCTGGCGGGTTCGGAGCCGGTGGCGATGACGATGTGCTTCGCCTCATGCACATCGTCGCCGACCTTGACCTGACCAGGCGCCGGGATCGAGGCCCAGCCCTTAAGCCAGGTGACCTTGTTCTTCTTGAACAGGAATTCGATGCCCTTGGTGTTGCCGTTGACGACATCCTGCTTGTAGCCCTGCATCTTCGCCCAATCGACGGTCGGACGGGCGCCCATCAGGCCCATCTTTTCGAAGTTCTCATGGGTTTCGTGCAGCATGTGGCTGGCGTGGAGCATCGCCTTGGACGGGATGCAGCCGACGTTCAGGCAGGTGCCGCCCAAGGTCTCTCGCCCCTCGACGCAGGCGACCTTTAGCCCCAGCTGCGCGGCGCGGATGGCGCAGACATAGCCGCCGGGGCCGGCGCCGATGACGATGAGATCAAAGCTGGGCATCGTTGTCTCCTGTAGGTGGCCGGGACCGGGGGCTGCCTGCCCCCGGACCCCCGGGGATATTTGAACCAAGATGAAGGGGTCAGGTTGGGTTTGCCACGATCATGACGGTTGTGGCGAGAAAGCCTAGGGACCAGATGGCCGAGCGCCAAGGGGTAAGGCTGAGCCATAGGTCGGGGCACAATGGATACGGGTGGCGACGTAGGCCCAATCTCCGCCAGGAAATGAGAACTGCAGTTTCTCGCAAAGTACTCCAGGGGCAATGGAGGATCACTCCAGTCTTCCCGCTCGAGCATTAGCGCAAAACTCGTCCAATTTTCCTTGGTGGTTTAGGTAAGTTAGAATTTCTGAATGCCTTGCGTCGGCAAGCGCGGCGGCCGCTTCTACTGAAATTCCCATTTCTCGTGCTGCATCCATAGCAGCAAAGGCAACCTGTGGGCCGAAGCTTAGGCTGCACACGTTTTCCGCAACATTCATGACTGCGGCCAATTCGATGTACCGGCTCACCTTCAATTGTGCGAAGACCGCCTCAACAGGGATCAGTGTGGTGCAAAGGACAGTCAGAACGCGCGCACTTACAATCGTTGCCGTATTCAAACCTCCCATCCTCACAGATCCATCAGGAGCCGGCGCGGATCCTCCAGCGCCTCTTTCACCCGCACGAGGAACGTCACCGCCCCCTTGCCGTCGACGATGCGGTGGTCGTAGCTCAGCGCCAGATACATCATCGGGCGGATGACGATCTGGCCTGCCACCGCCACCGGGCGGTCCTGGATCTTGTGCATGCCGAGGATGCCGGACTGCGGGGGGTTCAGGATCGGCGACGACATCAGCGAGCCGTAGACGCCGCCGTTCGAGATGGTGAAGGAACCGCCCTGAAGTTCAGCCATCGAAAGCTTGCCGTCGCGGGCGCGCAGGCCCAGTTCGGCGATCCGCTTCTCGATCTCGGCGAAGCTCATCTGGTCGGCGTCGCGCACGACCGGCACCACAAGGCCCGCCGGCGTGCCGACGGCCACGCCCATGTGGACGTAGTTCTTGTAGACGACATCGCCGCCGTCGATCTCGGCGTTGACCTCGGGCACCTCGCGGAGGGCTTGGACGCAGGCCTTCACGAAGAAGGACATGAAGCCAAGCTTCACGCCGTGCTTCTTCTCGAACTGGTCCTTGAAGCTGTTGCGCAGATCCATCACGCCAGACATGTCGACCTCGTTGTAGGTCGTCAGGATCGCGGCGGTGTTCTGCGCTTCCTTCAGGCGGCGCGCGATGGTGGCGCGCAGGCGAGTCATCTTGACGCGTTCCTCGCGCGCGGCATCTGTGGCCGGGACGGCGGCGCGGGGGGCGGGGACGGGGGCCGGTGCGATGCTGACGGCGGGCGCTGCGGCACTGGCGGCAGTCGTTGCGGCAGGTGCGGCAGCCGCGCGAGCGACATCTTCCTTCATGATGCGGCCGTCGCGGCCCGTGCCCTGCACCTGTTCGGGCGACAGACCGGCCTCGGCCATAGCCTTGTTTGCCGACGGGGCGTTTTCGACATCCTTGCGTTCGACGACCAGTTCCGGGCCGGCGCCGGAGGATCCGACGGCCCCGGCCTGCGCGACCTTCGGCTGTAGCTGGCGGGCACCGGCCGCGCCTTCGGCGATGACCGCCAGCCTGCCCTTGGCGCTGACGGTCGATCCTTCGGGGGCGAGGATTTCGGACAGGACGCCGGCGACAGGCGAGGGCACCTCGACCGAGACCTTGTCGGTTTCCAGCTCGCACAGCATCTCGTCCTGCGCGACCGTATCGCCCACCTTCTTGAACCAGGTCGAGACTGTCGCTTCGGCCACGCTTTCGCCCAGTGTCGGGACCATCACATCTGTCATCTTGCCCTCGTTGGCAGGGGCTGCGGCCTTGCCGTCAGCCTGCGGTTTCATTTCGGTTGCGGCATCCGCCCGTTCGGCGATCTGCGCAAGAAGTGCATTCACGCCGACCGTCGTCCCTTCGGGGGCGACAATTTCGGCAAGGGTCCCCGCGACGGGGGCGTGAACCTCGACCGTGACCTTGTCGGTTTCCAGCTCGCACAGCATGTCATCGACGGCGACGCGGTCACCGGGTTTCTTGAACCAGGTGGCCACCGTCGCCTCGGAGACGCTTTCGCCGAGAGTCGGAACGCGGACTTCGGTTGTCATCACGTCTTCCCTCCCACGGCGAGCGCTTCGCTGACCAGCGCCTCCTGTTCGGCCTTGTGCTTGCTGGCAAGGCCGGTTGCCGGCGAGGCGGAGGCAGTGCGTCCGGCATAGGCCGGGCGTGTCTGGCGGGCGCCGATCTGGGTCAGAACCCATTCGAGGTTCGGCTCGATGAAGTTCCAGGCGCCCTGGTTCTTGGGCTCTTCCTGGCACCAGACGATTTCGGCCTGCAGGAAGCGCCCGAGTTCCCGGCGCAAAGACTGGGTCGGAACGGGGTAGATCTGTTCGAGCCGCAGCAGGTAGACATCATCCAGCCCGCGCGCATCGCGTTCGGCCAGAAGGTCATAATAGACCTTGCCCGAGCAGATGACCACGCGCCGGATATCGGCGTCGTCCTTCAGCTTCAGAGCCGAGCGGCCCTTCTGGGCATCGTCCCAGAGCACCCGGTGGAAGCCCGAGCCGGTGGTGAAGTCGGCCGCGTCGGAGATGCACATCGGATGGCGCAGCAGCGATTTGGGGGTCATCAGCACCAGCGGCTTGCGGAAGTTGCGGTAGATCTGTCGACGCAGGATGTGGAAGTAGTTCGCCGGCGTCGAGCAGTTGGCGACGATCCAGTTGTCATGCGCGGAAAGCTGCAGGAAGCGTTCGAGCCGCGCCGAGGAATGTTCGGGGCCCTGGCCCTCGAACCCGTGGGGCAGCAGCATCACAAGCCCTGACATCCGCAGCCACTTGGATTCGCCCGAGTTGATGAACTGGTCGAACATGATCTGCGCGCCATTGGCGAAATCGCCGAACTGGGCTTCCCAGGCCACCAGCGCATTCGGTTCCGACAGCGAATAGCCGTATTCGAACCCCAGCACCGCATATTCCGAAAGCATCGAGTCGATGACTTCGTAACGGGCCTGGCCGGCGCGGATGTTGTTCAGCGGATAGTAGCGTTCCTCGGTCGTCTGGTCGACGAAGGCCGAATGGCGCTGGCTGAAGGTGCCGCGGGTGCAGTCCTGGCCGGAAAGGCGCACCGGGAAACCCTCGACCTGGAGCGAGCCGAAGGCCAGCGCCTCGGCCGTGGCCCAGTCGAAGCCCTCGCCGGTCTCGAACATCCTGGCCTTGGCGTCCAGCAGGCGGGTCACGGTCTTGTGGATGTCGAAGTCCGGCGGAACACGGGTCAGCGCGGCGCCGACTTCGGCCATGGTTTCCGGCTTGATCGCGGTTTCGCCGGCCTGGTAGTTTTCCATGTCCTTGGTGCCAAGGTGCTTCCAGCGTCCGTCAAGCCAGTCGGCCCGGTTGGGGCGATAGTCCCTGCCGGCCTCGAAATCGGTGTTGAGACGGGCCTGAAAGGCGGTCTTCATGTCTTCGATCTCGCCTTCGGGGATCAGGCCGTCGGCAACGAGGCGTTCGGTGTAAAGCTGCAGCGTGGTCTTCTGGCGCTTGATCCGGGTATACATCGCCGGATTGGTGAACATCGGCTCGTCGCCTTCGTTGTGACCGAAGCGGCGATAGCAGAAGATGTCGATGACCGCGTCCTTGTGGAACTTCTGGCGGAACTCGGTCGCCACCTTGGCGGCGTGGACCACGGCTTCGGGATCGTCACCGTTCACGTGGAAGATCGGCGCCTCGACCATCAGCGCGATATCGGTCGGATAGGGCGAGGACCGGCTGTAGCTGGGCGCGGTGGTGAAGCCGATCTGGTTGTTGACGACGATGTGGATGGTGCCGCCGGTGCGGTGGCCCTTCAGGCCGGAAAGCCCGAAGCATTCGGCCACTACGCCCTGACCGGCAAAGGCCGCGTCGCCGTGCAGCAGGATCGGCAGCACCTGATGACGGTCGGTGTCGCCATACTGGTCCTGCTTGGCGCGCACCTTTCCCAGAACGACGGGGTCGACCGCCTCGAGGTGGCTGGGGTTCGCGGTCAGGGACAGATGGACGGTGTTGCCGTCGAAGGTGCGGTCGGATGAGGCGCCGAGGTGGTATTTCACGTCGCCCGAACCTTCGACTTCTTCCGGCTTGAAGCTGCCGCCCTGGAATTCGTTGAAGATCGCGCGGTAGGGCTTGGCCAGCACATTGGCCAGCACCGAAAGGCGGCCACGGTGCGGCATGCCGATGACGATGTCCTTCACGCCCAGGCTGCCGCCACGCTTGATGATCTGCTCCATCGCCGGGATCAGGCTTTCGCCGCCATCAAGGCCGAAGCGCTTGGTGCCCATGAACTTGACGTGGCAGAACTTCTCGAAGCCCTCTGCCTCGACCAGTTTGTTCAGGATCGCCTTGCGGCCTTCGCGGGTGAAGGTGATTTCCTTGCCGTAGCCTTCGATCCGTTCCTTCAGCCAGCTTGCCTGTTCCGGGTCCGAGATATGCATGAACTGCAGCGCGAAGGTGCCGCAATAGGTGCGCCGGACGATATCGACGATTTCGCGCACCGAGGCGTGTTGAAGGCCGAGGACGTTGTCGATGAAGATCGGGCGATCCATGTCGGCATCGGTGAAGCCGTAGGATTTCGGGTCCAGCTCCGGCTGCGGGGTCACTTCCTGCATCCCCAGCGGATCGAGGTCGGCCGCCAGATGCCCGCGGATGCGATAGGCGCGGATCAGCATGATCGCGCGAACGGAATCGAGCACCGCGCGCTTGATCTGTTCCTCGCTGACCTGGACTCCGGCCTCGGCCGCCCTGGTGCGGATCTTTTCGCCCGCGCCCTTCGCCTCGGCCGGCAGCAACGGCCATTCGCCCGTCAGCGCGGCGGTCAGGTCATCGCTGGGTTGCAAGGGCCAGTCGGGGCGGTCCCAGGATGCGCCCTGCGCCTCGCGCTTGACGTCGATTTCCGTATCGCCGAGCGAACGGAAGAACGCGGCCCAGCCATCGTCCACGGCCGTCGGGTCGGCCGCATAGCGGGCATACATCTGTTCGACATATTCGGCGTTGCCGCCCTGCAGGAAGCTGGAGGCGCGGAACTGGTCGTTGGGGGACTGGTCGGTCATGGGGTCACCTCGGATGGATTGGGACCGAAAAAATCTGTGCCTGATGCTGCATCCCGCAGGGCCAGGGCAGTGCCGGTTCGCGCCGGCTGCCGCCCGGTTCCCCGCGGAACGGGTTTTTCGCGCCTCAGGCGTTGATCGCCTTCATCACGGCTTCGCCCAGCCCGGCGGGGCTGTCGGCGACGATGATGCCCGCGCTGCGCATGGCCTCGATCTTCGATTCCGCGTCGCCTTTGCCGCCCGAGACGATGGCGCCCGCGTGGCCCATGCGGCGACCTTTCGGCGCGGTGCGGCCGGCGATGAAGCCCGCAGTGGGTTTCCAGCGGCCGCGCTTCTTTTCGTCGGCCAGGAACTGCGCGGCTTCTTCTTCGGCCGAACCGCCGATTTCACCGATCATGATGATCGAGGTGGTTTGGGGGTCGGCAAGGAACATTTCCAGCACGTCGATATGTTCGGTGCCCTTGATCGGGTCACCGCCGATGCCGACGGCCGAGGACTGGCCAAGGCCAAGGTCCGATGTCTGCTTGACCGCCTCATAGGTCAGCGTGCCCGAACGCGAGACGACGCCGACCGAGCCCTTCTTGTGGATGTGGCCGGGCATGATGCCGATCTTGCATTCGCCCGGCGTGATGATGCCCGGACAGTTCGGCCCGATCAGCCGCGACTTCGAACCTTCGAGCGCGCGCTTGACCTTCATCATGTCAAGGACCGGGATGCCTTCGGTGATGCAGACGATCAGCGGCATTTCCGCGTCGATGGCTTCCAGGATCGAATCCGCCGCGAAGGGGGGCGGCACATAGATGGCACTGGCGTTGGCGCCGGTGATCGCGCGCGCTTCATGCACCGAATTGAAGACCGGGATGCCGAGATGTTCGGTCCCGCCCTTGCCCGGCGTCACGCCGCCGACCATGCGGGTGCCATAGGCGATGGCCTGTTCGGTGTGGAAGGTGCCCTGGCTGCCGGTGATGCCCTGGCAGATCACCTTGGTGTCTTTGTTGACGAGGACTGACATTGTTATCCTTCCTTGAGGGAGTATTTCTGATCATCTGAACGCCAGAGGTCGAAGGCCTGGCTGTCGTTGAAGAGTGTCGTTCCGATCCAGTGCATTGTCGGCGCATTTGCCACATGAATGGATCGGAGCAGGTCAAGATCAGCGCCAGCACTGGCGCGATCCGCCGACCGGGGTTGACTTGCATTCACATGTGGTGCGGTCGACAGGTCGGCAGTTGCCGGAATCCGGCATGCCTGCATGAAATCTGCCAAGAGACCGCCGGTCTTTCGCCACGCCTCGTCGAACAGCCGCAGGTCCAGCCGGCTGCGGCCAATCGTTGTTTCCCACGCGGGGAGCGTGCGGCTGAAGCTGGTGAGCAGGTCGGGCATGTCGGCAGCGATGAAATCCTGCAGCGCCGCCTCTTCGCGGCCCGGCGCGTCGCGGTGCTGGGACCAGGCGCTCAGCGTCCAGGCGATGGGTGAACGGATGTAGGCCAGGTATCGAACGTTGTCGAAGCGTTTCGTCAGCCAGGTGTCAAATCCCGAGATCAGCGCGGTCGAGCCAAGATAGGGGCCAAGCCATTCGTTCGAAATGATCACCGTCTTGTCGCGCTGATGCGAGAGCCAGTGATCGTAGTCTGACGTGAAGGCATCCAGGTAGGAAGACCGGGCGACCTTGTCCCAGGGGTCGAAACCCGCGATTTCTGCGAACTCTCTGCGGGGAATGCGGTCTGCGTCGGCAAGATGATACGCCAGTTCGAAGAACTGCGGATTTGAACAGATCACGTCGCTCCGCGGATCGGTGCGCCGGTAGGCAAATCCCGACCGCGCGAGCGCGTCGATGTTCTTGGCCAGCCAAGCTTGCAGCGCTGTTGAGCCGCATTTGTTGAAGCCGATGTGAACGATCGCATCTGTCATATTGCTGGCAGCCTGTGGTCTGCGGCCTGCCGGGAAGCGGGGGAGCCGTGCCAGATGCCGAACATCAGACGCGAAGTTGCATAGGGAGAGCCGGAGCGCATCAGGAAGACAATCCCGCTGTCCAGCTGCCAGACCCGTTCGAGATCGCGTCGGCCTTGCAGGGCCTCCAGCGGCCGGGCTTCCGGAAAGCGGCGGCGCACGAGATCAGCCAGCCGTTCGGATTGCCCGGTCCGTGAAAGGGATTCGACCATACAGGCGGCACCCCGCGCCGAGACCTTGACGGCCGGGCGACGGTCATCCGAGACAAAGGTTACATAATCGCCGCGTGTGGGCCGCGGAACGAAGCCGGCCTTCCGCAACCCGCTTTCCGCGGCGTCGAACTGCCGGGGGCCGTCGATGCAGAACCGCTCGAATGTGTCGGCCAGTTGTGCGGGCGAGGCCTTCGGAATCTCGTTTGAGGGATCGATGTTCCCAAGCTCATAGGCATCGGGACCATAGGTAGGTCCGGCCTGACAGGCCGCGACCAGCACGAGGATGGCGGCAAGGACCGAGGCAGCCCCTCCGATCCTCGTTGCCAGTTCCATGGCCTGCCGTTCCATTCTGATCAGCCCTTCACCGCCTTGACGATCTTCTGCGCCGCGTCGCTGAGGTTGTCGCCCGCGATCACGTTGAGGCCGGAGTTCGCAATGATCTCCTTGCCCTTTTCGACGTTGGTGCCTTCGAGGCGCACGACCAGCGGAACCTGCAGGCCGACTTCCTTCACCGCAGCGATGATGCCCTCGGCGATGATGTCGCAGCGCATGATGCCGCCGAAGATATTGACGAGGATGCCTTTCACGTTCGGGTCCGAGGTGATGATCTTGAAGGCTTCGGTGACCTTTTCCTTGGTCGCGCCGCCGCCGACGTCAAGGAAGTTGGCCGGTTCGGCGCCGTACAGCTTGATGATGTCCATCGTCGCCATGGCCAGTCCCGCGCCGTTGACCATGCAGCCGATTTCACCGTCCAGCGCGATGTAGTTCAGGTCGAACTTCGACGCGGCCAGTTCCTTCGGGTCTTCCTCGGTCTCATCGCGGAGCGCGAGGATGTCGGGGTGGCGGTAGATCGCGTTGTTGTCGAAGGACACTTTCGCGTCCAGCACCTTGAGGGTGCCTTCGGGCGTGACGACCAGCGGATTGATCTCCAGCATCTCCATGTCCTTCTCGAGGAAGGCCCGGTAGAGCGTCTTGACCAGTTGCACGCACTGCTTGACCGCCTGGCCTTCCAGTTTCAGCGCATAGGCGATGCGGCGGCCGTGGAAATCGGAAAGGCCGGTGGCCGGATCGACCGAGAAAGTCAGGATCTTTTCGGGGGTCTTCGCTGCAACCTCCTCGATGTCCATGCCGCCTTCGGTCGAGACCACGAAGGAGATGCGCGAGGTCTGGCGATCGACCAGCAACGCGAGATAGAGTTCGCGCGCGATGTCGCTGCCCGCTTCGATGTAGATGCGGTTGACCTGCTTGCCGATCGGGCCGGTCTGGTGCGTGACAAGGGTGCGGCCGAGCATCTGCTTGGCCAGTTCGGCCGCTTCGCTCACCGATCGGGCCAGGCGGACACCGCCCTTTTCACCGGCTTCGGGTTCGACGAACTTGCCTTTGCCGCGACCACCGGCGTGGATCTGCGCCTTCACCACCCACAGCGGACCATCAAGCTCGCCCGCAGCGGTTTTGGCTTCTTCGGCGCGCAGGACGGGGCGGCCATCGGAAACCGGCGCGCCGTAGCTGCGCAGCAGGGCCTTGGCCTGGTATTCGTGGATGTTCATGGGAAATCCTCATCCGATGCATTTCGTTGCCCTGATGCCATAGCTGGCGCTGGTGACAAAATGCTAAATGGGTCTTTGCACTGTTCCTTGCGGAAAAATCCAACCTTTGTGATCACACGTTTTGACAGTGTGATCACAAATATAATCGTAGCACAGAAGGACTCGGTTTCCGGCGCTGCGGCGCAGAGACTTTGGGTCAGTTGAACCAGATGGCGAACAGCACGCCGTTACCGCTGACAAGCTCTTCGAAGGCTCTCATGTTGCTGGATGTGGCAAGGGGGCCAGACTTCAGCCAAGGGGTGATCCCCATGCCATGCAACCATTCGACCAAGTCCACGGGGGCCGGGTCGTGCAGCCAGGCGGCCAGATCGAAGCCGATGTTCGCGTCATTCGCCGAAGAGCCGGTCACAAGATCGAAGTAGGGCGCCAGCAGTTCGCCCTTGAGCAGCTTTTCCCCGTCGTCCAGCACTGCAAGCCAGGCCAGATCGGTTCCTTCGGGGAAGGCCGGCCCCAAGGCCGAAGTCTGGTGTTTGTTCGGGATCCATTCCCCGTCGTTGTCGGCTTCTGCTGCCACTTCGGTCCAGAAACGGCGATTCTCGGCCACCATCGCCAGAAAGTGGTCGCGCGCCGCGCGGGTGTGTTCGGGCAACGGCTGCTGGCGCAAGGACAGAAGCGATATGGCGATCAGGTCGATTTCATTGGGGTAGGAGACGGTTCCGGGCATCACGCCGTCCAAAGGCCCGGCAATGCCCTTTTCCAGCATCGCCATCCGCCCCTTCATTACCCTCTCGATCACCGGGGTCGGCTGGAAGGCACGCACCATGTCGGCGGTGCCGGACAGAAGATGCGTATAGGCCGTCAGCCATGCGACGTCGGCCGTGTCGAACCTGATGTCGGTGAACTTCGGCAATTCCGGGGTAGCGAACTCGCCTGTGTCAGGGTTCCAGCGCGGTTGCGCGAGGAAGCTTGCGCCGACGGTCACGATCGCCTCGCCCTCGTCGCGGGCGCCCGAGCCGTTGATGTCGAACCAGAGGTCATCGGGGTGCAGGGGCAGCGCGACATCGCCGCCCACCGGAATGCCGGCGAGGGCCTCCCTGGCATCGTCCATCCGGGTGTCGAGGGTCTTGAAGACCGTCTCGATCAGGGCGGGATCAAAGGGCGCGGGGTGCGGGTTGGGTGTCACCGGCAGGCGGAAGACCGGAAGAAAGCCTTCCTCTGACTGGCCCATCCGCCAGCGCGCCTGCAACCCCTGTTCGACCCCGCCCAGGAACCGGGTCATGCCCAGCGCAAACAGGTCGTCGGCGGAAGGGTCGGGCAGGGCGGCAAGCGCGGCTTCGGTCCGCGCGAGGCCGTCCTTGCCGATCATCGCGGACCAGTCCTGGGTTGGCGCGGCGGCAAGCGGCGTGGACAGCAGGGCAAGGAACGTGGCTGGAAGCAGTCTATACATCAAATTCTCCGTCGCAAATTTCTGAAAGATTAATGCAAAAGGGGCTGCCGCAGCAGCCCCTTTTCCGAAATCCTGTGCGGAAGTGTCGCGGTTTCAGGCCAGCGTCGGATCGATGCCCTTGCAGGCGGCGACAAGGCCGTTCACCGCGTCCACCGACTTGTCGAACATCGCCTGTTCGTCGGCGTTCAGCTTGATGTTCACGACACGTTCGACACCACCGGCGCCGATGATCGTCGGCACGCCGACATACATGCCGTCGAGGCCGAGCGCGCCCTTGACGTAAGCCGCGCAGGGCAGCAGGCGCTTCTGGTCTTTCAGATAGGCTTCCGCCATCTCGATTGCGCTGGTCGCGGGCGCGTAGAAGGCCGAGCCGGTTTTCAGCAGGCCGACGATTTCGGCGCCGCCGTCACGGGTGCGCTGGATGATGCCGTCGAGCTTTTCCTGCGTGGTCCAACCCATTGCGACCAGATCGGGCAGCGGGATGCCGCCCACGGTCGAATAGCGGGCCAGCGGAACCATCGTGTCGCCATGGCCGCCCAGCACGAAGGCGGTGACGTCGCGCATCGAGACGTTGAATTCGACGCTCAGGAAATGGCGGAAGCGCGCGCTGTCCAGAACGCCGGCCATGCCGACGACCTTGTTGTGGGGCAGGCCGGAAAACTCGCGCAGCGCCCAGACCATCGCATCCAGCGGGTTGGTGATGCAGATGACGAAGGCGTTCGGGGCATGGTGCCTGATGCCTTCGCCGACCGACTTCATCACCTTGAGGTTGATGCCCAAGAGGTCATCGCGGCTCATCCCCGGTTTGCGCGGCACACCGGCGGTGACGATGCAGACATCGGCGCCTGCGATGTCGGCATAGGAGTTGGTGCCCTTCATCACGGCATCGAAGCCTTCGGACGGCCCCGACTGCGCGATATCAAGCGATTTGCCCTGCGGCGTTCCTTCGGCAATGTCGAACAGGACGACATCGCCCAGTTCCTTCATCGCGGCGAGATGGGCGAGCGTGCCGCCAATCTGCCCGGCGCCGATCAGCGCGATCTTGGGTCTGGCCATGGAAAAACTCCGGGATGAGGGTGGAAATTGCTGCGATGCCTAATGCCACGGCCGGATTTACGCAAGCCTGCCGCGCTGCGGCAATTTGCATGGAATGCGAAGTTTGGCTTGTGCTGCCTGCCCGGGCAGCTAGGACGGCGGGCGGCTCGGCTGGCGAGGACGCGTTTTGGAAGATGTGATTTTCTGGGCAGCCGCCGTGATCGCGGCGATTCTGGTGGGCCTGTCCAAGGGTGGCCTGCCGGTCGTGGGGATGCTGTCGGTTCCCGTGTTTTCACTTGTGGTTTCACCGGTGGCGGCGGCGGGGATCCTGCTTCCGATCTATGTGCTTTCCGACATGTTCGGGCTTTACGCCTACCGCCATTCCTATGACCGGCGGGTGCTGGCGATCCTGATTCCGGCGGCGGCCTTTGGCATCGCGGTGGGCTGGGCGACGGCAAGCCGGGTGCCGGACTGGGTGGTGGGCGGACTGGTGGGCCTGATCGGTGCGGCCTTTGCCATCAACCTTCTGTTGCGCCGCGCACCTGCCGTGGTCACGAAGAACCCCGAGGTTGCGCCGGGCGTGTTCTGGGGAATCCTGACCGGGTTCACCAGCTTCGTCAGCCACGCCGGGGCGCCGCCCTATCAGGTCTATGTCCTGCCGCTGGGGCTGGACAAGCTGACCTTCGCGGGCACATCGACCATCACCTTTGCAGCCGTCAATGCGATGAAGCTGGTCCCCTATTACGCGCTGGGGCAGTTGTCGGCCCGGAACCTGCACGTTGCTGCCATTCTGGCGCTGCCTGCGGTTGCGGCCGTCTGGCTTGGGGTGTGGCTGGTGCGGATCATCCCGCAGAAGGCGTTCTTCACTGCCGTTACCTGGGCCTTGCTTGCCATCTCGATCGAGCTTGTCCGCAAGGCGATCATGTGAAAAATACCGCTGTTTTCTGCATCGCGGCAATTCTCCACTTGAAGAATGTGCCGATTTCGTAGTCCCTGACGCAATAAAGTTGCGAGGAGAGAATCATGGAAGCGGCTCAGCGCCCCTATCGCTCGGTGCTCTATATTCCCGGCTCGAAGGAACGGGCGCTGGAAAAGGCCACCGGGCTTGCCGCCGATGCGATCATCTTCGATCTGGAAGACGCGGTTGCACCCGATGAAAAAGCCTCGGCGCGCGATCTGCTGGTGAAGGTGCTGGCTTCGCAGGATTACGGCCATCGGGCGCGGATCGTGCGCATCAACGGCTTCGATACCGAATGGGGCCGCGCCGATGCGGCGGCTTTTGCCGACCACCCGAATGTCGATGCGATCCTTGTCCCGAAGGTCAGCCGCACCGCCGATCTGGACGCTGTGGCCGCCGTCACGGGCGACAAGCCGCTTTGGGCGATGATGGAAACCGCGCTCGGGATGCTCAATGCTGCGGAAATCGCCGGGAACCCGCGTCTTCAGGGCATGGTCATGGGTACCAACGACCTGGCGAAGGAACTGGGCAGCCGCTTCCGCGCCGACCGGCTGCCGATGCAGGCGGGCTTGGGCCTTTGCCTCCTGGCCGCCAGGGCGCATGGCCGGGTGATTGTCGATGGCGTCTACAATGCCTTCAAGGATGACGAAGGACTGCGCGCCGAATGCCAGCAGGGCCGCGACATGGGCTTTGACGGCAAGACGCTGATCCATCCCGCGCAGCTTGAGATCGCCAACGCGGGTTTTGCGCCCGCGGATGCGGAAATAGACCTCGCCCGCCGCCAGATCGCGGCCTTCGACACCGCTACCGCCGCAGGGCAGGGCGTTGCGGTTGTGGATGGCAAGATCGTGGAAAACCTGCATATCGTCACGGCAAAGGCCATTCTGGCCCGGAGCGCCGCGATCGCGGCACTGGCAAGTTGAGGGAATTTTCCATGATCATCCTGGTGGCGGGCGTCGCGCTGTTCATTGCGGCACATATGTCGAAGCGGCTGGCCCCAGGCCTGCGTGATGCGCTTGGCAAGGGTGGAGTGGCTGCGCTGCTTGTGATCTCGGTGATCCTGATGGTCTGGGGCTATCGCGCCGCACCTTTCACGCCGGTCTATACGCCGCTGCCGGGGATGGGGCATCTGAACAATACGCTGATGCTGGTGGCAATTTTCCTGTTCGGCGTTGGTGGCACCAAGGGCACGCTTTACAGCCGAATGCGCCACCCGATGCTTTGGGGCACGGTGATCTGGGCGATCGGGCATCTGCTCGTCAATGGCGATATCGCCTCTCTGGTGCTGTTCGGCGGCCTTGGGCTGTGGGCGCTCGTGGAAATGGGGCTGATCAACGCTGCTGGCCCCTGGTCACCTCCGGCCGCAGGGCGCGGGTTCAAGGGCGATGCCATGAACCTTGTGGGAACCGTCGTGCTTTACGGGCTGATTGCGGGCATTCACATCTGGCTTGGCCACAATCCTTTCCTGGGAACCTACGGATGAAACTCTATCGGCTTCTGAGTGACGACGACACATCGGCCTTCTGCCACAAGGTGACGGCGGCCCTGAACCAGGGATGGGAACTGCATGGCGGCCCCGCCTATGCTTTCGATGCCGCCCGGGGGGTGATGCGCTGTGCGCAGGCGGTGGTGAAGGAAAAACCGGGCAGCTATTCGCCCGAGATGAAGTTGAGCGAGCAATGAAGACCAATCCCGGACGCTACTTCGAGGATTATCGCGTGGGCGAGGTGATCCGCCATGCGGTGCCGCGCACGCTTTCGGGCGGTGAACGGGCGCTGTATCACGCGCTCTATCCGGCGCGACACGCGCTTTATTCCTCGGACGAATTCGCGCGGTCCTGCGGGCTGCAAGTCGCGCCGATGGATGATCTGATCGGCTTCCATACTGTTTTCGGCAAGACCGTTCCCGACATCAGCCTGAACGCCATCGCCAACCTTGGCTATGCCGAAGGCCGCTGGCTGGCGCCGATCCTGCCGGGCGACACGATCCGTTCGGAATCGACGGTGATCGGGCTCAAGGAAAACTCGAACGGCAAATCGGGCGTGGTCTATGTCCGCACCCGTGGGCTGAACCAGCGAGACGAGGCAGTGCTGGAATATGTCCGCTGGGTGATGGTGCGCAAGAACCGCGAAACGCCCGCGCCCGAAACCGTGGTGCCCGACCTGGCAAAGGCGGTCGCGGCCTCGGACCTGGTGGTGCCCCGGGGGTTGCGCTTCGATACCTACGATTTCGAGCTGGCCGGCGAGGCGCATCGCTGGGGTGATTACGAGATCGGCGAAAAGATCGACCATGTCGATGGCGTGACGATCGAGGAAGCCGAACACATGATCGCCACGCGCCTGTGGCAGAACACCGCCAAGGTCCATTTCGACGCAACCTTCCGCGACGACGGCAAGCGGCTGATCTATGGCGGGCATGTGATCAGCATGGCGCGGGCGCTGTCTTTCAACGGGTTGGCCAACGCGCAGATGATCGTGGCGCTGAACGCGGGTGCCCATGCCAACCCCTGTTTCTCGGGCGACACCGTCAAGGCCTGGTCCGAGGTTCTGGACAAGGCGCCGACCGCCGCCCCCGGCGTGGGCGCGATCCGGCTGCGCCTTGTGGCCGTCCGGCAGGGGGCGGCGCAGTTCGCGCTGAAGGGCGTGGACGGGAAATACCAGCCCGAAGTGCTTCTGGACCTGGACTACTGGGCTTTGATGCCTCTCTGATCGACGCTTGTGATCACGGCAACAAAAACCGTGATCACAAATTGGGAAAACTGCGGCCAGTGGAGAACGAATTTGATGGTCAGGGGTGACTTGGTCGAAAAACGCGTTATTCAGGTCGCGCAGACCGAAGCTGTCCGTCTGAAACGGACCCGCCAGCGCAAAGGGATCCAGCATGTCTGACCTAGATCCGGGCAAGCGCCCGCTGTCGCCTTTCATGATCGGGCCCTACTACCGCCCGCAGATGACCTCGATCAGTTCGATCCTGACCCGGATCACCGGCAATGCCCTGATCGTCACCTTTGCCCTGATCGTCTGGTGGCTGCTCGCTGCCGCGACGGGGACGCAATACTTCAACTTCGTCAGCCATGTGCTGACCTCGTGGTTCGGCAAGCTGGTGATGCTGCTGTCGATCCTCGGGATCTGGTATCACTTCCTGGCCGGGTTGCGGCACCTCTGGTTCGACTCGGGCCGCGGGCTCGAGATCGAAACCGCCGAACGGCTTGGCTGGGTGATCATCATCGGGTCGGTCGTGCTGACCATCCTTACCGTCATTTTCCTGTAAGAGGACGCCATGCGATACCTGACCGACCGCAAGCGCGCCACCGCCCTTGGCTCTGCCAGGTCGGGGACGGAGCATTTCTACGGGATGCAGACCAGTGGCGCGGCGCTGGCGATTCTCGTGCCACTGTTCTTCGTCTTTGTCGCCCCGCTGATCGGTGCGCCCCATGATGTGGTGCTGCGCAGCCTGGGCCATCCGGGCCGTGCTGTGATCACAGGACTGCTGCTGGTTGTCGGCCTGATCCACTTCAAGAACGGCGCCCGCGTGATGATCGAGGATTACACCCATGGCGCCACGCGCAAGGGCCTGATCTTCGTCGCCGCCGCCATCGCCTATGTGCTGATCGCGGCGGGGCTTTTCGCCCTTGTCCGCATTTCGCTTTTGTCCTTCGCTGTCTGAGGCCCCATCATGGCAAGCTACGCTTACGAAACGCATGAATACGACGTTGTCGTGGTCGGCGCCGGGGGCTCGGGCCTGCGGGCGACCCTCGGGATGGCCGAACAGGGTCTGAAGACCGCCTGCGTCACCAAGGTGTTCCCGACCCGCAGCCACACCGTGGCAGCCCAGGGCGGCATCGCCGCCAGCCTCTCGAACATGGGGCCGGACAACTGGCAGTGGCACATGTATGACACCGTCAAGGGCTCGGACTGGCTGGGTGACACGGACGCGATGGAATACCTCGCCCGTGAAGCGCCCAAGGCGGTCTATGAACTGGAACATTACGGCGTGCCGTTTTCGCGCACCGAAGAGGGCAAGATCTACCAGCGTCCCTTCGGCGGCCACACCACCGAATTCGGCGAAGGCCCCCCCGTGCAGCGCACCTGCGCCGCGGCCGACCGCACCGGCCACGCGATCCTGCACACGCTTTACGGCCAGAGCCTGAAGCACAACGCCGAATTCTACATCGAATATTTCGCGCTTGACCTGATCATCACCGACGGGCGCTGCACCGGCGTCGTGGCGTGGAAACTGGATGATGGCACCATCCACGTCTTCAACGCCAAGATGGTCGTTCTGGCCACCGGCGGCTATGGCCGCGCCTATTTCAGCGCCACTTCGGCCCATACCTGCACCGGCGACGGCGGCGGGATGGTTGCCCGCGCCGGCCTGCCGCTTCAGGACATGGAATTCGTGCAGTTCCACCCGACCGGCATCTATGGCTCCGGCTGCCTGATCACCGAAGGCGCGCGCGGCGAGGGCGGATACCTGACCAACTCGAACGGCGAGCGGTTCATGGAACGCTACGCGCCGACCTACAAGGATCTGGCGTCGCGCGACGTGGTGTCGCGCTGCATCACCATCGAGATCCGCGAAGGCCGGGGTGTGGGCGAAAACAAGGACCACATGCACCTGAACCTGTCGCATATTCCGCCGGAAACCCTGCACGAACGTCTGCCGGGCATTTCGGAATCGGCGCGGATCTTCGCGGGCGTGGACGTCACCAAAGAACCGATCCCGATCCTGCCGACGGTGCACTACAACATGGGCGGCATCCCGACGAACTATTGGGGCGAAGTGCTGAACCCGCAGCCAGGCAATCCCGACAACACTTTCCCCGGCCTGATGGCGGTGGGCGAGGCGGGCTGCGCCAGCGTGCACGGGGCGAACCGTCTGGGTTCGAACAGCCTGATCGACCTCGTGGTGTTCGGTCGCGCCGCGGCACTGCGCGCGGGCGAGATCGTCAACCCGAAGGAACGCAACGCGCCGGTCAACAAGCCGGCCGTCGATGCGATCCTTGACCGCTTCGACAGCTTCCGCAACGCCGATGGCAACATCTCCACCGCTGACCTGCGGCTGGAAATGCAAAAGACCATGCAAGCCGACGCGGCGGTGTTCCGCACCGACAAGACGCTGGCCGAAGGCGTCGAGAAGATGAAAGCGGTTGCGGCCAAGATGAAGAATCTGAAGGTCACCGACCGGTCGCTGATCTGGAACAGCGATCTGATGGAAACGCTGGAACTGGCGAACCTGATGCCGAACGCGCTGGCCACCATCGTTGCGGCCGAAGCCCGCAAGGAAAGCCGTGGCGCCCACGCGCATGAGGATTATCCCGACCGGGACGATGCCAACTGGCGCAAGCACAGCCTGTCCTGGGTCGAAGGCAACCAGGTGCATCTGGACTACCGCCCCGTGCATCTGGACCCGCTGACGACCGAAGATCAGGGCGGCATCGACCTGAAGAAGATCGCCCCCAAGGCCCGCGTCTACTGAGATGCGCGCGGGGCTTGCAGCACTGGCCGGGATCGCGGTGGCCCTGGCCGCCTGTGGCCCTGTGTCGGTCGAGCAGGCCGAACGCGAATGTCTCGAGCGGGCGCGCGGGACTGTCCATCCGCGCGGCACGGTCGCGCTGGGCGGATCGACCACCGGTGCCGTGGCGCGAGTCGATCTGGATGTATCGTCCGATTTTCTGGCCGGGCGCGATCCTTCGGCGGTCTATGAGGGCTGCGTGATCCGCAAGACCGGTCTGGCGCCGCGCCAGCCTCTTTACATGATCCCCGACTGGAAGGGCTGATGGATGGCCATGCCGTTCAACGAACCCCCGAAGAACGGGCACCCGCAGATCCGACGCAGGGCCGGATCACCGAACAACTGCGCACAGCAGATCAGAGCCGAGGAATAGCCATGGTCCAGTTTTCGCTTCCCAAGAACTCGCAGGTCCGCGTCGGCAAGACCTGGCCGAAGCCGGACGGCAAGAACGTCCGCAAGTTCAAGATCTATCGCTGGGATCCCGACACCGGGGAAAACCCGCGCGTCGACACCTATTTCATCGACATGGACAAGTGCGGCCCGATGATCCTGGACGCGCTGATCAAGATCAAGAACGAGATCGACCCGACGCTGACGTTCCGCCGGTCCTGCCGCGAAGGCATCTGCGGATCCTGCGCCATGAACATCGACGGGATCAACACGCTGGCCTGCATCTATGGCCTGGACGAGGTGAAGGGCGATGTGCGGATCTATCCTCTGCCGCATATGCCGGTGGTCAAGGATCTGATCCCCGACCTGACGCTGTTCTATGCGCAGCACGCCTCGATCATGCCATGGCTGGAAACCAGGACCAACCGCCCGGCCAAGGAATGGCGCCAGTCGATCGAGGATCGCAAGAAGCTTGACGGTCTTTATGAATGCGTGATGTGCGCCTCGTGTTCGACCGCCTGTCCGAGCTACTGGTGGAACAGCGACCGCTACCTCGGCCCGGCCGCACTGCTGCACGCCTACCGCTGGATCATCGATTCGCGCGATGAAGCGACGGGCGAACGTCTGGACCAGCTGGAAGACCCGTTCAAGCTCTACCGCTGCCACACGATCATGAACTGCACCAAGACCTGCCCCAAGGGCCTGAACCCGGCCAAGGCCATTGCCGAGATCAAGAAGCTGATGGTCGAACGCGTCGTGTGATGAAATACACCTCTGTTCAGGTTTCGCGCTTTCGATCGCGGTTGGTAGACCTTAATCCCCCATCGGAAGTGCTGCAGAAGTTTGATCGTCTGACGGAAGTCAACAGCAGTTTTGAGGATGAAGACTCCCTCGAGGACATTTTGTCGGAGGCCTGTCGTATTGCCAACTGGACAATACCTTGGGAAGTTAACGAAAGACGTCTTACCTTTCGGGCATGTTTGCTTGATAGTTGCCATCCGGAATATCATCCAGACTGTGCTACTTCGAACACCCCAGCGATTGAGCAGGCGTATCGCCGAGGGGTTAGTCACGGGATAGCGCATGTTCGACAGACCATGGGCCTTGCGTACGATGCCGATCATCCAGTCGCAATTGAAGAAAGGCGGATTGATCGTTGGAGAAAGGCTCGACTTCATGAGCGTGATTCCATTGTATGGGGTGGATTTGTAGAGCCGGACCACTCTTGCCAGATTCGGACAACCCTTCGCCGATCTGGGCTTCCACCGAAATTGCGTTGGAAAGTGCTGGAGCGTGATGGGCGGCGTTGCGTAGCCTGCGGTGCGTCTGCTCAGGCCGGAGCGCAACTGGAGGTAGATCGCATCGTACCCATCGCAAAGGGTGGAGCGGATGAAATCCAGAACCTGCAAACGCTGTGCTTTGACTGCAATCGCGGTAAGTCTGACAGCTGAAGCGGTAAGTGCTCTAGAATTTGCGCCCGCCACGATAATGCACCACCTATAGCCATTGCCGAGATCAAGAAGCTGATGGTCGAACGGATTGCCTGATCGGCGTGCCGTCCTGCCCCACGACTGACAATGCCCCGAAGCAATTCGGGGCTTTCTCCTGTCTGGGATCTGCGCCCCACCTTCCCCTCGCGTGCCGTCCGTGCCACAGATGACCCATGCCGATCCTCCTCGCCATCCTTGGCCTGTCGGTGCTGCTCTATCTCTGGGTATCGCGGCGCCATTCGACCCTGACCCGCACCTGTTGCTGGCGACTTGACACAAGCCTCGGGAGCGGTGGTTATCGCTGTGCCGCCTGCGGAGCCACCACCCGGACCGACGGCCGCCCCCCGCGCGACTGCCTGCGCCCCGATCGGAGCACGCTGCCATGAAACTGACGCATCCTGAAACCGCCCAACCCGCCGATGCCGCCGCCCGCCGCGAGATCCGGCCGGTGATCTGCTACCCGGTGGAAACCCTGCCGCCTGCCGACATGGACCGCTACCGCGCGCTGCTGCCGGGGCTGACGCGCGTTTCCACCACCCTGGTTCCTGCGCGCGAGGCTCGCTGTTTCCACGTTCCCGCCGGGCACGTCTTCCGTATCCATTCGGTCGAAGGGCCGCAGGTCGGAGACCTGAACCTCTGGAACGCCCATGATCTGTCCGAGAGGTTCTATTCCGGCAAGACCCGGGCGCTGCATGGCACACACCTGTCGACGGGCGACCGGATGTGGTCGTCCTTTCCGCATCTGCGACCGATGGCGACGGTGATCCACGACACGCTCGACTGGTATGGTTTTGATCAATACGGCGGTTCGGTCCATGACGTGATCGGCACCCGCTGCGATCCCTATACCCACAACCTGCTCAGCCACGGCGGCCAGTATCACCACTGCTGCCATTCGAACCTGACGCGGGCGCTGTCGGATGCCGCAAACCTGCCGCTGCATGTGGCAGAACAGCATGTCCATGATGTTCTGAACGTCTTCATGTGCACCGGCTTCACCCGCGACACCGGGCAATATTTCATGAAGGCAAGCCCGGTGCGCCCGGGCGACTATCTGGAATTCTTCGCCGAAATCGACCTCGTGGGCGCGCTTTCGGCCTGCCCGGGCGGAGATTGCTCGGCGGAACATTCCAGCGATGTCGCCGCCTGCCATCCGCTGCTCGTCGAAGTCCTGAAGCCTGTCGAGGGCGCCCTTTCCGGCTGGTCGTCGCCCCGTTCGAACGGATATGACCGGACCCACGGGCGCTGATCTTCTTCTTTGGGAAAATACTCCGGGGGTCCGGGGGCAGCGCCCCCGGGCGTCAGATGCAACGCCCGCCGTCGACTTCAAGCGCCACGCCGGTGATCATCGACGCCTCGTCCGAACACAGGAAACAGGCGGCATTGCCCATGTCCTCGGGCGTCGAGAAGCGTCCGATCGGAATGGTCGCCAGGAATTTCGTCCGCATCCCGGGCGTGTCCTCGCCCATGAAGCTTTTCAAGAGCGGCGTTTCCCCCGCTACCGGGCAGATCGCGTTGACCCGGATGCCGGAGGACGCGAGCTCGACCGGCATCGACTTCGTCGCGGTGATCATCCAGCCCTTGCTGGCGTTATACCAGCTCAGCCTCGGGCGCGGCGACAGCCCCGCCGTCGACGCAACATTGAGAATCACACCCGTGCCTGCGGCCTTCATCGGCGGCGGCAGGTGGCGCGCGGTCAGGAAGACCGACTTGGCATTGACGGCAAGGATGTGGTCGAACTCTGCCTCGGGCGGGTCTTCCAGCGGTTGCGGCAGATGGGTGATGCCAGCGTTGTTCACCAGAATTTCGATCCGCCCGAAGGCATCGCGCGCGGCTATTGCCATCGCGCCCACGCTGTCGTCGCGGCTCACGTCCACCTTCTGCGCGATTCCGCCTATCGCGGCGGCGATCGCGGCGGCCGCCCCGGCGTTGATATCGGCCACCATCACCCGCGCACCCTCGGCTGCAAAGCGCCGGGCGATGCCGGCGCCAAAGCCCGATCCCGCCCCGGTGATGATCGCCGTCTTGCCGTCAAGCCGCGTCCACGCCCCCTGCTGTCGTGTCATGGGCAGAGTGGCAGAACCGGTGGATCAGGCAAGTGCAGTCTAGAAGTCGAACAGATCGGACAGGAACGATTCGCGCTTCTTGTAACGCGGCTTCTCATAACGGTCGTCGAGAACCTGCCGCGGGCGATAGTCGTCACGCGAAGCTTCGGCACGAGGTGTTTCGCCACGGGGGGCGTGCGCCGGTGCCGGGGCGGCGCGTTCGATGATCTTGTCCAGTTCGCCACGGTCAAGCCAGACGCCGCGGCATTTCGGGCAATAATCGATCTCGACCCCGCTGCGATCCGTCATCACAAGCGTCTCGCCGTCTATCGGGCATTTCATTACAGTTCTCCGTTACCGTTGCCGGTATGAGATGGGCACGGCTTCATCCCGGCACAAGCCTAGCCGTGCCAGGCCACCACGGTCTTGAGAACGGAAAATCCATAGAGTGCCTCGATCCCGTTTTCGTGGCCATGACCCGATTTGCCGACACCACCGAAGGGCAGCTCGACCCCGCCCGCGGCGCCGTAGTCGTTGAGGAAGACCTGGCCTGCGCGCAGGTCGCGGGCCATGCGCATCGCCCTTGCGCCATTTGCCGTCCAGACCCCGGCGACAAGGCCATAATCGGTGCCGTTGGCGATGGCGATGGCTTCGTCCTCATCCTCGAAGGGAAGGATGACCTGGACCGGGCCGAAGATTTCGTCCTGCGACAGCGGATGATCCGCCGATAGACCCGCGATCAGCGCGGGTGCAACGTAATGGCCGCCCGGTGCCTGCTTCTCGATCCGGCCGCGGGCGATGATGCTTGCAGGATCGGCCTGCGCGATGAAGCTTTCGACCGCCGCCTTTTGCCGAGCCGAAATCAGTGGCCCCAGATCCAGATCTTTGCGCGCCGGACCGACCCGGAGCCGGGAATGGCGATCAGACATGCGTTCTGCCACTTCGTCAGAACGCGGCTTTTCCACAAGGATGCGCGACGCTGCCGAACAGGTCTGGCCGGCGTTCTGGATGCCGGCATTGACAAGGAAGGGCAGCGCGCGCTCCAGATCGGCATCGGCAAAGACCAGCTGCGGGCTCTTGCCGCCCAGTTCCAGCGTCACGGGCACGACGTTGCGGGCCGCCGCCTGCACCGCGATGCCCACCGGGACCGATCCGGTGAATGACAGGTGCTGTATGCCGGCGTGGCTGGCCGTGCCGCCCCGGCCGTTTCCCCAGGACCTGTCACGATATTCAGCGCACCTGCCGGCAGGCCGGCGGCAAGCGCGATGCGCCCGAAGGCAAGCGCGGTCAGGCTTGCCTCTTCGGCGGGTTTGAGAACACAGGCATTCCCGGCCGCGAGTGATGCGCCGACCGACCGGCCGATGATCTGCATCGGATAGTTCCAGGGCACGATATGGCCGGTCACGCCATGCGGCTCGCGCAGGGTGTAGACGGTATAGCCGGGCTGGAAGGGGATGGTTTCGCCCATGAGCTTGTCGGCAGCGCCCCCGTAGAATTCCAGATAGCGCGCAAGCGCCGTCACATCGGCGCGTGCCTGCCGGAGCGGCTTGCCCACGTCTTGCGCCTCGATCAGGGCAAGGTCGTCGATCTGCTCAAGCACGACACGCGCCATGCGCATGAGGATCCGGCCCCGGTCGGCTGCGGCCATCCGTCCCCACTCGCCTGCGCGCGCCTTGCGGGCGGCGGCAACAGCCGCGTCGATATCGGCTGCGCCGCCGGCGGAAATCTCGCCGACCTGCTGGCCACGCGAGGGATCCTCGACCGGCAAACGATCCCGCAGGATGCGCCAGTGGCCGTCGATCAGGATTTCGGATGGGTCGAACCATAGCCGGTCCACGGTCATGCGTCGGTCTCCTTCCAGGCGGCGGGTATCCGGGGTGCTGCGGCGATCAGGCGGCGCGTGCAGTCTTTCTGCGGTGCGTCGAATACCTGCGCCGTGAGCCCATGCTCGACGATGCGCCCCGCCTGCATGATCAGCACCCGGTCGGTGATGCGGCGAACAACCGACAGGTCATGGCTGATGAAAAGATATGCAAGGCCGTGATCCATCCGCAACTGCGCCAACAGGTCAAGCACCTGTGCTTGCACCCGCAGGTCCAGCGCGGAAACGGGTTCATCCAGAATGATCAGGCGGGGCCGGGTGATAAGGGCGCGGGCGATGGCTATGCGCTGGCGCTGGCCGCCCGAAAACTCGTGGATGAATTTGCCTGCGTCTTCGGGTGCCAGCCCGACCTCAAGCAGCGCGGCGGCCACCTGGTCGGCCGCGTTGGCGGGCCGGCCTGTCAGGTGGAACGGCGCGCTGATCAGCCGCGCGACCGTCCAGCGCGGGTCGAAGCTGCCATGCGGATCCTGAAAGACCGCCTGCAGGCCTGCGCGCAACGCGCGCGGCATCTGTGGTTCGACGGATTGGCCATCCAG
The DNA here is from genome assembly GCA_020622085.1 of Paracoccaceae bacterium. Classification (GTDB taxonomy): domain Bacteria; phylum Pseudomonadota; class Alphaproteobacteria; order Rhodobacterales; family Rhodobacteraceae; genus QY30. The sequence continues at coordinate 323,129 of JAHRYM010000001.1, forward strand.
CCGGATCTCGCCAGCCTGCAAGGGCTCCAGCCCCAGGATGGCCCGGGTCAGCGTGGACTTGCCGCAGCCGCTTTCCCCCACCAGCCCGAGGCTTTCGCCCCGGGCGATGGTCAACGTCACATCATCGACGGCGCGCAGGCGCGGATGTGGCGCAAGGAATGACGGACGGGGCAGGACATATTCCCTGACCGCCCCCCCGCACCGTCAACAAGGGGGCATCTGCTGCCGGTGGCTTGCGAGCGGGTGTGATGGCGGTGCTGGCGAACAGGCGGCGGGTGTAGTCATGTGCGCGGGTGCGAAAGCCGGCTTCCGTGCCCCCCTGTTCGACGATCCGGCCGCGGTGCATCACGGCCACCTCGTCGCTGCGTTCGGCCACCACGGCAAGGTCGTGGGTGATCAGCATCAGGCTCATGCCCTGTTCATCGGACAGGCTGCCCAGAAGGTCGAGGATCTGGGCCTGGGTGGTCACGTCAAGCGCCGTGGTCGGTTCATCCGCGATCAGCAGGGCGGGGCCGCAGCGCTATGGCCATGGCGATGGCCACACGCTGGCGCTGGCCGCCCGAGAGTTCATGCGGATACCGGCCAGGGCTGAAGCGGTCGGCGGGCAGGCCGACGCGATCAAGCCTGTCGCGGGCAATGGCACGGGCTTCGCGGCGAGACAGGTTTTCGTGAAGGCGCACCGTCTCGGCCACCTGGTCGCCGATGGTCACAAGGGGGGTTGAGCGCGGTCATCGGTTCCTGAAAGATCATGCCGATCTTATTGCCGCGCAGACGGCACAGCCCGGCTTCGGCCATCCTCAGCAGATCCTGACCCTGAAACAGCGCCGAACCTGTCCTGCGCGCGCCGTGTGGCAGAAGGCCCATCAGCGCCAGCGCCGTCATCGACTTGCCGGAACCGCTTTCCCCCACCAGGCCGAAGACCCGCCCCGGCGCCATGTCGAAGGACAGCTCCGACAGGATCGGAATGCCGCGGATCGTTACGGACAGGTTGCGGACCGACAAAAGCTTCATCGCCCGGGCCTCAGCCTAGGGTCCAGCGCATCGCGCAGCCCGTCCCCCGCAAGATTCAGCCCCATGACCGTCAGCACGATGGCAAGGCCCGGAAAGATCGCCACATGTGGCGCGATGGTGGCCAGCGTCTGCGCCTCGGCCAGCATCCGGCCCCAGCTGGGTGTGGGAGGCTGCGCGCCAAGGCCCACATAGCTGAGCCCCGCCTCTGCCAGGATGCCGAGGCTGAACTGGATGGTGCCCTGAACGATCAGCAGGTTCATCAGGTTCGGCAGCAGGTGTTCCAGCGAAATCCGCGCCCGACCCTTGCCGGCGATCCGGGCCGCGCGGACATAGTCGAGCGTCCAGAGCGGCAGCGCGCCCGCGCGGGTGATGCGGGCAAAGACCGGAATGTTGAAGACGCCGATGGCAAGGATCGCGTTGGTGGCGGAGGGTCCGAAGACGGCGGTGATCAGGATGGCGATGACCAGCGAGGGGAAGGCGAGGATCAGATCATTGCCGCGCGTGATCGCATGATCCAGCACCGTGCCGCCGGTCGCCGCCGCCCAGAGCCCGAGCGGAACGCCAAGCGCCAGGCCGATCCCCACGGCGACCAGTGCCACGGCGATGGTCGTCCGCGCGCCGACCATGAGCATCGACAGGATGTCGCGGCCGAAGTGGTCGGTGCCCAGCCAATGCGCGGCCGTGGGCGGTTTCAGCTTGTCGGCAATCGCCAGCGCTTCGATGACGTGCGGGGTCCAGACCAGCGACAGCAACGCCACCGCCAGCGCAAGCCCGGCAAGAGAAAGGCCAAGGACCAGCGCAGGCCTCATCCGCGCTGCCTCAGCCTTGGGTCGACCAGCGCATAGGTCAGCCGACCAAGGCCGGGCAGGTAGAAGACGTTTTCGATGATGATGGCGCCAGCCAGCAGGAAGGAAAACTGCATCCCCAGAATGGTCAGAACCGGGATCAGCGCATTGCGGAAGGCATGGCGCAGGATGGTCTGGCCGAGGGTCAGGCCCTTGGCGCGGGCGGTGCGGATGTAATCCTGGTCCAGCGTCTCGATCAGGGCGGAACGCAGCACGCGAGCAAGGATGGCGGTCTGCGGCAGGGCCAGCGCGGTCGCGGGCAGGGTCAGCGCCTTCGGGGCGGCAAGTGGTGACTCCCGGCCGGGAAAGCCACCGGCCGGGAACCATTGCAGCCGCACCGCCAGCACCAGAAGCATCGCAAACCAGAAATTTGGCAGCGCAATGCCGATCTGTGCTGCGCCCATCACCGCAAGGTCAGCCGGCCGTCCCCGCCGCGCCGCCGCCAGAAGCCCGACGGGCAGGGCGATCAGCGTGGAAAGCACCAGGGCATAGACCGCCAGCGGCAAAGAGACGCCGATCCGCGCCGCGACCAGATCGGCCACCGGCACCTTGTAGGTATACCGGCACCTTGTAGGTATAGGAGGTGCCAAAATCCCCCCTCAGCATCCCGCCGATCCAGTGCAGATAACGGAGTGGCAGCGGGTCGTTCAGCCCCATCTGGTCGCGCAGCGCCGCGATGGTTTCGGGCCGTGCATCCAGGCCAAGCATGAAACTGGCCGGATCGCCGGGGATCACCTCGAACATCGCAAAGATCACGAGGCTTGCCACGATCAGGCTCAGGAACAGGGGCAGCGTCTGGTGCAGGATGTAGCGCGTCATCGTGGCCCCGGGCCTTGCATCGCGGCGACCTCAGGCAAAGGCGGCGGCAAGCGCCATCTCGACCATCTCGCCAAAACTTCGCTCGCGGTCGAGGGCGGGCAGCGCCTCATGCGTCAGCAGGTGGTCGGAAATGGTCAGGATCGCCAGCGCCCGCGCCCCCAGACGGGCGGCAACGGTGTAAAGTTCGGCCGCCTCCATTTCGACGCAGAGGATGCCGTGGCGCTGCATCACCTCGTTCAGGTCGGGGCGTTCGTCGTAGAAGATATCGGCCGAATAGATGCCGCCGACATGGAGCGGCGTGCCCTTCGCCTCGCCCGCCGCGACGGCGGCGCGCAGCAGGCCGAAATCGGCGGTGGGGGCGAAGTTCACTTCGCGGAAGAAGCCGCGCGAGGGGGTGGAGATCGTGGTGGCCGACATCGCCACCACCACGTCGCGGATCTGCACATGGGGTTGCATTGCACCGGCCGATCCGATGCGGATAAGCGTCTTGGCGCCGTAGTCGCGGATCAGCTCGTTGGCATAGATCGACAGCGACGCCATCCCCATCCCCGAACCCTGGATCGTGACCCGGTGGCCGTTCCAGGTGCCGGTGTAGCCCAGCATCCCGCGCACCTGGTTGATGCAGGTGGCGCCCGTCAGAAAGGTTTCGGCGGCCCAGCGGGCGCGGTAGGGGTCGCCCGGCATCAGGACGGTTTCGGCGATCTCGCCGGGTTTGGCGCCGATATGGATGGACATTCGCTGCTCCGTGGTCTGGTCTGGCGATGACTTTCCCGCCTTGCTGGCGGGCGATCAAGGATGCTTTGCGGCGAAACCCGGATTATCCTTGAAAGGCAGACCCGCAGGGCACAGGAAGACCGATGGACTGGCAGGATGAAGGCGCGATCCTTTCCGTGCGCCCGCATGGCGAAAGCTCGGCCATCGTCGAGGCATTCACGGCCGGGCATGGCCGCCATGCGGGCGTGGTGCGGGGCGGCGCGTCGCGCAGGATTGCGCCGATGCTGATGCCGGGGGCGCAGGTGGCGCTGGCCTGGCGGGCGCGGCTGGACCAGCATATCGGCACCTTCACGGTGGAACCGATCGCCAGCCGTGCCGTGATCCTGTCGGACCGGCTGGCGCTGATGGGGCTGAATGCGGTCTGTGCGCTGTTGCATGTGATGCTGCCCGAACGCGAACCGCATGGGGCGCTTTATGCGGCCTCCATCGCGCTGATGGATCGGCTGGGGCAGGGGGCGGACTGGCCCACCGACTACCTGCGCTGGGAAGCGAAGCTGCTTGAGGATCTGGGCTATGGTCTTGATCTGGGTCGCTGCGCGGTGACCGGATCGCGCGACGATCTGATGTTCGTCAGCCCGCGCACCGGGCGCGCGGTGTCGAAGGCCGGCGCGGGGGAATGGGCCGACCGGCTGTTGCCCTTGCCGGCGGTGATGCTGGGGCAGGGGCCGGGCCAGCCGGCCGAGGTGGTCGCGGGTCTGCGCACCACCGGGCATTTTCTGGAACGGCTGATGGGCGATCTTGGTCACCGGCCGTTGCCCGAAGCCCGGCGTCGGCTGGTCGAGGCGCTGGCGCGGGCGGCGGGATAGGTGCCAAAAAGAAACCGGCGCCCGTTTCGGTGCGCCGGTTCCTTCGGAATATCGCGTAGATCAGGCCGCGCCGCCGATGACGGCCGCTTTCACGTCGGCGTCGATATAGGGCACATACTGGGCAAAGTTCTCCGAGAACATGCCGACCAGCTTCTTCACCTGCGCGTCGAAGGCGGCCTTGTCGGCCCAGGTCGCGCGGGGGTCCAGCAGGGTTGAATCGACGCCCGGCACTTCGACCGGCACTTCGAAACCGAAGTTCGGATCCTTGCGGAAGGTTACCTTGGCCAGCGATCCGTCGAGCGCCGCGGTCAGCAGGGCGCGGGTCGCGCGGATCGGCATCCGCTTGCCCACGCCGAAGGCGCCGCCGGTCCAGCCGGTGTTGACCAGCCAGCAGGTCGCGCCGGTCTGGGCGATCTTCTGTTGCAGAAGCTTGCCGTAGACTTCCGGCCGGCGCGGCATGAACGGCGCGCCAAAGCAGGTCGAGAAGGTCGGGATCGGTTCGACCACGCCGACTTCGGTGCCCGGGGTCTTCGAGGTGAAGCCCGACAGGAAGTGATACATCGCCTGCGCCGGGGTCAGCCGCGCGATCGGCGGCAGCACGCCATAGGCATCGCAGGTCAGCATGATCACGTTCTTGGGGTGGCCGCCCAGCGAGGTTGCCGACGCGTTGGAGATATAGTCAAGCGGGTAGGCACAGCGCATGTTGTCGGTCAGGCTGTTGTCGGCAAAATCAAGGTCGAGCGTTTCGGGATCGAAGATCATGTTCTCGATCACGGTGCCGAACTTCTCGGTCGTGGCATAGATCTCGGGCTCGGCCTCGCGCGAGAGGTTGATCGTCTTGGCATAGCAACCGCCTTCGAAGTTGAAGGTGCCCTTGTCCGACCAGCCGTGTTCGTCGTCGCCGATCAGGGTGCGCGAGGGGTCGGCCGAAAGCGTGGTCTTGCCGGTGCCGGAGAGGCCGAAGAACACGGCAGTTTCATCGGTGTTGCCGATGGCATGGTTGGCCGAGCAGTGCATCGCCATGATGCCCTTGCCGGGAAGGATGTAGTTCAGAAGGGTGAAGACGGCCTTCTTGTTTTCACCGGCATAGGCGGTGTTCGCGATCAGGATGAGCTTCTTGTCGAAGTTCAGCGCGATCACGGTTTCGCTGCGGCAGCCGTGCAGGGCGGGGTTCGCCTTGAAGCTGGGGCAGTTGATGATGGTGAATTCGGGGATGAAGTCGTTCAGTTCATCGCGGGTCGGGCGGCGCAGCAGGTGGCGGATGAACAACCCGTGCCAGGCCAGTTCCGTCACCACGCGCACGTCAAGGCGGTGCTCGGGGTCGGCGCCACCGAACAGATCCTGCACGAAGTAGTCGCGGCCCTTCATGTGCTCGAGCATGTCGGCGTGCAGCCGGTCAAAGGCGGAAGGATCCATGGGCTTGTTGTTTTCCCACCAGATCGTGTTTTCGACCGACGGCGTGCGGACAACGAACTTGTCCTTGGGCGACCGGCCGGTGTGCTTGCCTGTCGAGACAAGGAAAGCCCCGCCCTTGCCGAGGTTGCCTTCGCCGTGCTGGAGCGCGTGTTCGATCAGGGCGGGTTCGATCAGGTTGTAGCAGACGCGGCCGAGCCCCGTGATCCCTTGGTCTTCCAGGCGGTTCGCAGGATTAACCCGTCCAATGATCATTGTTTCGCTCCCGTATCGCAGCTGCCGCAGCTATCGCAAATTGTCCGAGGGGTGGGCCTCAAGGCCCTTCTGGCACCATGAACGCGCCTGGGGAAGGCTATAACATGTAGCCAGAGCCTTGAACCAGAAGGCTTTTTTGACGTTAGCGCAATCACGCCACATTTAGCGCAACCATCACGGGGCCGTGCGGCAAGATTGTGGCAACTGTGGACGTTCGAGCGACAAATCGGCCAAGAAATCGGCTTTTTTGCATGTTCTGAATAAGTTCATTCAAGTGATTCGTAGTTACTGGTTGATTCACCCCGCCCGAACACCCAAAAGGGGCTGAAAATCAGCGGAAAACGACGAGAGCATACAAGGGACAGCAGATATGTCGCGGATTGCACTGGTTGACGATGACAGGAACATCCTGACCTCGGTCTCCATGACGCTCGAGGCCGAGGGCTACGACGTCGAAACCTATAATGACGGCCAGGCGGCGCTTGACGCCTTCAACAAACGTCTGCCGGACATGGCGGTTCTCGATATCAAGATGCCCCGGATGGACGGGATGGAGCTTTTGCAGCGGTTGCGGCAGAAGACCTCGATGCCGGTGATTTTCCTGACGTCGAAGGACGACGAGATCGACGAGGTTCTGGGCCTTCGGATGGGCGCGGACGACTATGTGAAAAAGCCGTTCTCGCAGCGGCTGCTGGTTGAGCGGATCCGGGCGCTGCTGCGCCGGCAGGACGCCATCGCCACCGGTGAGGTCGCCACGACCGAGGAAACCAAGATCATGACGCGGGGATCGCTGACGATGGACCCGCTGCGCCACTCGGTCAGCTGGAAGGGCAGGGATGTCGCCCTGACGGTGACGGAATTCCTGCTTCTTCAGGCACTTGCGCAGCGCCCCGGCTTTGTGAAAAGCCGCGACCAGCTGATGGATGTCGCCTATGATGACCAGGTCTATGTCGACGACCGCACCATCGACAGCCACATCAAGCGACTGCGCAAGAAGATGCGCACCGTGGATGATGATTTCTCGGCCATCGAAACCCTTTACGGGATTGGCTATCGTTACAACGAAGAATGACGCCCACCACGGGGAACGGCGTGCGCGAACGCAAGGGATCGCGGAAGGCGGAGCTGGTTCTTGGCGAGGACTGGCTGGCCGCCGACGGGCTTGTTGACAGCGAGCTCAAGGCCGGGCGGGAACGCCGCGGCCTGATCTCGCTCAACCGCTCGCCGCTCGCCCGCAAGATCATCACCTTCAATCTGGTGGCGATGCTGGTTCTGGTGGCGGGAGTCCTTTACCTGAACCCGTTCCGCAACAGTCTTGTGGCGCAACGCGAAACCGGGTTGGTCGCCGAAGCCCGGCTGGTTGCGGATGTCTTCGAAGCGGGGCTCCTGCAGGGCGGGCTGGGCGATGTCGCGGATCCTGCGGTGCTGGACGTGCCGTCGATCGTGCGCAACCTGAACCTGCCCGACGGGATGGAGCTTCTGGTCTTCGATACCACGGGCGCCAAGATCGCCCAGGCGCAGGGTGTGGCGCGGACCGAGGGCGTGATCGGCCGCCAAGGCGAAGACGATCGCGCGGTCATCATCACCGAGATGCTCAAGAAGCTCTGGGAAGGCCTGTCGGCGCTGATCTCTCCCGGTGCAAAGCAGGTTGACCCCAACCAGAGCGAAGCCGCGATCCGCGAGCTCTTGTCGGGCACGCTGAAGGGCGAGACCCATATCCGTGGCGGGCGCGGTGCCCGTGGCGACACCCAGTTCATCGTGACGGCACCGATCCGGCAGGGGGGGCTGGTGCTGGGCGCCATCGCGCTGAACGTGAAGGCCAGTGAAATCGACCAGTTGGTGCGGATCGAGCGGGAACAGGTGCTCCAGATGTTTCTGATCGCCATCGTTGTCTCGATCGGCCTGAGCCTCGTGCTGGCCTCGACGATCGCCAACCCGCTGTCGGATCTGGCGGCGGCGGCGGAGCTTGGCCGCGACAAGAACGCCCGCAAGATGTCGCCCAACCGTGTCCGCATTCCCGACCTCACGGCGCGGCCCGACGAAATCGGGCGGCTGTCGGGGGCGATGCGCGGCATGGTGGCGGCGCTTTACGACCGAATCGAATCGAACGAACAGTTCGCCGCCGACGTGGCGCATGAAATCAAGAACCCGCTGGCCAGCTTGCGCTCTGCGGTGGGGACGCTCAGGGTGGCCAAACGCGACGACCAGCGCGACAAGCTTCTGGACGTGATCGAGCATGATGTGCGGCGGCTGGATCGTCTGGTCAGCGACATCTCGAACGCCTCGCGGCTGGACAGCGAGCTGGTGAAGGAAGAGGAAGAAACCTTCAACCTTCTGAAGATGCTTGGCAATATCACCGAATATCTTGGACAGGAAGCACGGCAGAAGGGCGTCGACTTCATCGCCGACCTGCCGCCCGAGCCGATCATGTTCACCGGGCTGGAAGGCCGGCTGGCGCAGGTGTTCGTCAACCTCATCACCAACGCGGTGTCCTTCTGCGAGGATGGCGATGCGGTGCGCGTCTGGGCCCGCAAGCGCGAAAACCGCGTGCTGGTCGTGGTCGAGGATACCGGGCCGGGCATCCCCGACCAGGCGTTGCAGAAGATATTCAAGCGGTTCTATTCCGAACGCCCGCCGGGCCAGTTTGGCGAACATTCGGGCCTGGGACTGGCGATTTCCAAGCAGATCGTCGAGGCGCATGGCGGCGTGATCTGGGCCGAGAACATCCGCCCGACGGATGCCGACATCACATCTGACCCGCTGGGGGCGCGGTTCGTCGTGGGCCTGCCGGTGTGACGCCGGCCGCCGCGCCAGAGACGATCCTTCATGCCAGTTGCGTGGTGCTGGGCGGGCGCGGGCTGCTGATCCTTGGCCCTTCGGGTGCGGGAAAGTCGTCGCTGGCGCTGCAACTTATGGCGTTTGGCTGCGGGCTTGTGGCCGATGACAGGACGTTGCTGCGGGCCGAGGCCGGTCATCTGGTTGCAAGCTGCCCCGCCCGGATAGCGGGCCGGATCGAGGCCTGGGGCCTGGGTATTCTGCCGGCCCGGCCCGATGGTCCGGTTCCCCTCGTCGCCGCCGTCGATCTGGGGGTCGCCGAAACGCAGCGTCTTCCGCCCGAACGGCAAATGCAGATCATGGGCGTGCCGCTTCCGGTCCTTCACAATGTCGCATCTTCGGCTTTTCCGGCCGCACTTCTGCATTATCTGAAGGCAGGACGCGCCGCATGACAGAAGAAATCCACTTGGCCCAGAACACCGCCTCACGCGACGGAGCCCAGCACATCGTGCTTGTGACCGGCCCTTCGGGGGCCGGTCGCTCGACCGCGATTCACGTGCTTGAGGATCTGGGATACGAGCCGATCGACAACCTGCCGCTGAGCCTGATCCCGCGCCTGCTGGACGGCCCGCCGATGGACCGGCCCGTGGCGCTGGGCATCGACGTGCGCAACCGCGACTTTTCGGCCAATGCGCTGATCGCGCTGATCGATGCGCTGACACGCGATCCGCAGGTGCAGGCCGAGGTTCTGTATCTGGATTGCGCGGTAGGCGAACTGGTGCGCCGCTATGGCGAGACGCGGCGGCGCCATCCGCTGCGGCCCGACGCCCCACCGGAACAGGGGGCGCTTGCCGAAACCGACCTGCTGGCGCCGATCCGGGCGCGGGCCGATGTGCTGATCGACACGAGCGAGCTTTCGCCGCATGATCTGCGCGCGGAACTGGCGCGCTGGTTCGACCGGACCGCGGGCAACGGCATGGCGATCGCGCTTCAGTCGTTTTCCTACAAGCGTGGGGTGCCGCGCGGGCTTGACATGATGTTCGACTGCCGCTTCCTGCGCAATCCGCACTGGGATGCGCGGCTGCGCCCGCTGGATGGCCGCGACCGGCGCGTGGCCGATTTCGTGGCGGCCGATCCGCGCTTCGATCCGTTTCTCGAACGGCTGCGCGACCTGCTGGCCTTCGTGATCCCGGCCCACGTGCAGGAGGGCAAGACCCACCTGACAATCGGTATCGGTTGCACGGGCGGGCAGCATCGTTCGGTTGCCGTGGTCGAAAACATGGCCAATCTGCTTGCAGAGGCGGGTTTGCAAGTGTCTATAAGGCATCGTGAGCTTGAACGCCGGGCTGTTGGTCCGGCGGATTCGGGCGTTTGATAGGGTTCAAGGCTTGATCGGCATCGTGATCGTCGCGCATGGTGGACTGGCAAGGGAGTATCTCGCCGCAGTCGAACATGTCGTCGGCAAACAGTCTGGCATACGTGCAATCGCGATCGAGGAGGATCACGACCGTGCCGAAAAGCAGGCCGAGATCTGTGCGGCAGCTGATGAGGTCGATCAGGGCAACGGCGTTGTCGTTGTCACCGACATGTTCGGCGGATCGCCCTCGAACCTTTCGCTGCGGGCCTGCACGCCGACGGGCCGACAGATCCTTTATGGGGCAAACCTGCCCATGCTGATCAAACTTGCCAAATCGCGCGACCTGACAGTGCCCGAGGCGGTTTCGACGGCGCTGGAAGCAGGGCGGAAATACATCAACGCCTATGTCGGTGCCGGACATGGCCAGCAGTGAGGGGGCAGCGATGAAGGATCAGGCCGTGAATGAACAGTCCCTGAATATCGTGAACGAAAAGGGACTTCACGCCCGCGCCTCGGCCCGGTTCGTGGAGGTGGTGGAAGGTTTTGACGCCCGCGCCGAAGTCGAGAAGGACGGGATGAGCGTCTCGGGCGATTCGATCATGGGCCTCTTGATGCTTGGGGCATCGAAGGGCACCGCGATCACGGTCCGCACCAGCGGGGCACAGGCTTCGGCCCTGGCGGATGCGCTGGCCGATCTGGTGCGGAACCGATTTGGCGAAGATTACTGAGGCATGGCCGCCGGAGCATGACCGAGACGCCGCCCCCCGCGCCGCCCTCCGAAAGCCGACCTTATGAGATGGGCCGGCTGTCCTATGCCGGCACCTTCCGCAACCCTTTCAAGGCCGGGACGATCCGCACCATCGAATGGATGACGGGCAAGGTGACGCTCTTGCGCCTGATCCGGCAGTTCGAACGTTCGGGCGCGCCCACCGGACAGCCGTTCTGGCCCAAGGCGATGAAGACCATGGGCATCGACATCCTGACGCCCGAGGAACAGGTGGCGCGCATTCCACCGACCGGCCCGTTGGTTGTCGTGGCCAACCATCCGCATGGGCTCGTCGACGGGATGGTGATGGCAACCCTGATCGGGCGCGTGCGCAGCGACTACAAGATCCTGACCCGTTCGCTTCTGACCGGCATCCCCGAGATCGAGGAGTTCATGATCCCGGTTCCCTTCCCGCACGAGGAGAACTCGCGCGAGCTGGGGCTGAAGATGCGCGAAGACGCGATGCGGCAACTGAAGAACGGCGGTGTCATCATCCTGTTCCCGGCGGGCAAGGTCGCCTCGTCAGAGACCTATTTCGGCCCCGCGATCGAGCCGGAATGGAACCCCTTCACCGCCAAGATGGTGATGCGATCGGGCGCCACCGTGCTGCCGATCATGTTCCCCGGCCACAACACCCGCGCCTACCTGATCGCCAACAAGCTGTCGGCCACGCTGCGGCAGGGGCTCTTGCTGCACGAGATAAAATGCGCGCTGAGCAAGCCGCAGGCGCCGGTGATCGGCCAGCCGCTTCCGCCGCAGGAATTGCGGAAATGGGCCTCCGATCCGCGCGGTTTCCTCGCCTGGCTCAGGGACCATACGCTCGCCCTGCGGGGTTGACCCTTCGGACATTTCCTTTCGCGCGCATAGGCGTTCGCGATTTATTATTGCGCTGCGACTGCAAAGGCCGTAACCCATTGCAGATGCAGAAAGGGACGATTCCGATGCCGAAGGATGTTGCTTTGATGGGCCAGCCCGCAGTTGTTTCCAACCTTCTTGCCCTGACCGCCGAGGCCCTGCCCGAGGTCGAGGCCCTTGCCCCCGCCGCCGCCCGCGCCTTGCGCGGCCGCGTGTCCGTCGAGGGGAAGATCAGCGGCGCGGCACTTGAGGCCGACCAGTTCGCGGCCCATGCCTTGTCCTGGCTTGCGACCTACGTCGAAGCGCTGCGGCAGATGCGCGCCTGGGCCGCCCGTCTGGAAGAGGCGGGCCGGTTCGGAGAGATGGAGGCGCTGATCCTGCAGATCGGCTTCGGGGAATACCTTGCGCAACTGCAAGGCGGCATCCCGATGAGCCAGGGGGAAACCGCCCGCCTTTCGGACCTTGGCCTTGACTGGACGCCGGGTGCCGCCGCCCGAGACCTGATCGCCAGCGGCAACACGCCCGCCGCCCGCAGCGCGCTGGTCGCCCTGATGCGCGAGAACCACGGCCGCGCCACCTTTGGCGCCACCGGCCTGGACGAGGATCTGGAGATGATCCGCGACCAGTTCCGCCGCTATGCCGATGACCGCGTGGTGCCGAACGCCCATGACTGGCACCTGAAGGACGAACTGATCCCGATGGAGATCATAAACGAGCTTGCCGAACTGGGCGTGTTCGGCCTGACGATCCCGGAAGAATTTGGTGGGCTTGGCCTGTCGAAGGCCTCGATGGTTGTCGTGTCCGAGGAGCTTTCGCGCGGCTATATCGGCGTGGGCAGCCTTGGGACGCGCAGTGAAATCGCGGCCGAACTGATCCTTTGCGGTGGCACGCCGGAGCAGAAGGCGCAGTGGCTGCCGAAGCTTGCCAGCGGAGAGATCCTGCCGACGGCGGTCTTCACCGAACCCAACACCGGGTCCGACCTTGGGTCGCTGCGCACGCGTGCTGCGAAGGTGGGCGACGACTGGGAAGTGACCGGCAACAAGACCTGGATCACCCATGCCGCGCGCACCCATGTGATGACGCTGCTGGCCCGGACCGAACCGGACACGACCGATTACCGCGGCCTGTCGATGTTCCTGGCGGAAAAGACGCCCGGCACCGACGAAAACCCCTTCCCAACCCCCGGAATGACCGGCGGCGAGATCGAGGTGCTGGGCTATCGCGGCATGAAGGAATACGAACTGGGCTTCGACGGCTTCAAGGTCAAGGGCGAGAACCTTCTGGGCGGCGTGCCGGGCCAGGGCTTCAAGCAGTTGATGCAGACCTTCGAATCCGCCCGCATCCAGACCGCGGCGCGCGCCGTGGGCGTGGCGCAGGCGGCGCTTGAGACGGGGATGCAATATGCCATCGACCGCAAGCAGTTCGGCAAGTCGCTGATCGAATTCCCGCGCGTTTCCGGCAAGCTGGCGATGATGGCGGTCGAGATCATGGTCGCGCGGCAACTGACCTATTTCAGCGCCTGGCAGAAGGATCACGACAAGCGCTGCGATCTGGAAGCGGGGATGGCCAAGCTTCTGGGCGCCCGCGTCGCCTGGGCGGCGGCGGACAATGCGCTGCAGATCCACGGCGGCAACGGCTTTGCGCTGGAATACCGGATCAGCCGGATTCTTTGCGATGCCCGCATCCTCAACATCTTTGAAGGCGCTGCGGAAATCCAGGCGCAGGTCATTGCGCGGCGGCTGCTCGACAGTGCCAACTGACCATTGATGCTTGCCCGATCCCCTGTCTTGTGCAAGGGATCGGGCAAGAAAACCAGAGGGACAACCATGCGCCAGATCGCGATCATTTCCGCCTTGACTGCTGTCCTTGCGGCTTCGGGCTGCGGCGCGCCTACGGGCGGCTCAACCCCGGCGGAATCCGGCAAGGTCTGGCGGCTGAACACCGTCGACAACATGCCCTTCAACGGCGGCGAGATCACCATGTCGCTGTCGAAGGACGGCAAGCAGATCAGCGGCCAAGGCCCCTGCAGCGCCTTCAGCGGCGACATCGTGAACAAGCACTATCCGGCGGTGCGTATCGTCAACATCCAGTCCTCGGACACCACCTGCGCGCTAAGCGGCAAGGAACACGACTTCCTGCAGGCGCTGGGCGCCGTTACCGGCCAGATCACCCGCGATGATATCATCGTCTTTTCCAGCACCTCGGGGCGCCGGCTTGAATTCGTGCCGGCGTTAGGCTGAACCGGCAGTCGCGGCGGATGGATCAAGCTGGTATGCGGCGACCGGGCCGACCGCCCGTCCAACCGCCCGACGGATCGGATTTCGCTATCCCCGAGCGCGCCCCAGTCGGGGATGCAGCCGAGCGGCGATGGCCCAGGCGACCCCAAGGCCGGCGCCGCAAACCGCAAACACCCCGGCAACCGGTGCCACCAGTAGCACAAGCCAGGCAACGCCGGGCGTGAGAATGCCCGAGACATCGCGGAAACTCGTGTAGATCGCCGACATCTCGGTGCGTTCGGCGGGCCGGACAGCCATCAGGAAGGGCAGGCTTCCGAAGGTGTCGAGCATCACCAGGAAGAACGAGCCGACGAGGATCATCAGAACCGAGAGCGGCGGCCAGACGCCCCCGAATGCGGCGATCACGAAACAGGTGCCAGCGCTGGCGAAGGAAATGCGCACGGCCCTGCGCAGTGTCATGCGCTGCATCCAGCGCAGCATGAAGGGCGCGAGGAACAGGAACAGGTTCGAGACCGAGAAGGCGTAGCTCGCCACCCGGTCGCCCAGCCCGTTCTGGATGCAGAAGATCGGCAGGTAGACGATATAGACCCACCATGCCGCCGAGCGCAGCACCGCAAAGATCCAACCCGCCACAAGGCGCGGTTGCTGGATAAAACGCCCCACATAGGCCAGAGGATTCGGCGCCGGCCCGCGCGCACGGGTAATGGTCTTGCCGTTGCCCATCCGCAGTTGCCAGAAATAGCCGAGCATCGCCAGCGTGCCGACCATGCCCACCAGAAACGGCAACGGCGGCCAGATTTTCCAGAACGTCACGCCGATGACCGGCCCCACAGCCCAGGGTGCGGCACTGTAGAACAGGCGCAGGGTTTCGCTTTTGCCCAGGTCTTCGCGGGCGATGTAGTCCATCAGGTAGGCGGCGACGCAGATCTGGACCGTCACCGTGCCCCAGGCCATGAAAAGATAGGCAAGGGGCGTTACCAGGCTGCCGCCCACGATCCCCAGTGCCGCCGCCGTCAGGTAAAAGCCCGCCCCCGCCGTATAGAGCCAGCGGCGCGGGACCAGCCGGCTGAACCAGGGCACCAGCATTCCAAAGCACAGCGAGGCCGCGCCGATCAGCGTATAGACCCAGCTCACGGCGCCGGCATCGCCAAGCGCCTGATACATCACCAGTGGCCAGACCGAGACGAGGATGCCCCGCATCGAGGATTCCAGCCCGCCCAGGATCGCAAAATCACGAAACCCCGGGGCAGGCACGCTGCCTGGGGTTATCGGCAGGACAGGTTCTGGAAGAATGCGGTTTGCCATGTCTGGCGATCAGGAAGACGCAATCACTGGATAACGTCTGACCGTTTTCCGACAGGAAATGTCGCCTTCGCGCAACGCCACTCCGGCCGATTTCGCCATCAGCGCGTCGGAACCGGTCTTTCCCCCCGGTAGTCATAAAACCCGCGCTGGGTCTTGCGTCCGAGCCAGCCGGCTTCGACATATTTGGTCAACAGCGGGCAAGGGCGGTATTTCGTGTCGGCCAGGCCGTCGTGCAGCACGTTCATGATCGCAAGGCAGGTGTCGAGCCCGATGAAATCCGCAAGTTCAAGCGGCCCCATCGGATGGTTTGCCCCGAGCTTCAGGCTTTCGTCGATCGACTGCACCGACCCCACGCCTTCGTAAAGGGTATAGACCGCCTCGTTGATCATCGGCATGAGGATGCGGTTGACGATGAAGGCCGGGAAATCCTCGGCGGTGGCGGCGGTCTTGCCCAGCTTTTGCACGACTGCCAGCAATGTCTGGTAGGTTTCCTCGTTGGTGGCGATGCCGCGGATCAGTTCGACCAACTGCATGACCGGAACCGGATTCATGAAATGGAAGCCCATGAACCGCTCGGGGCGGTCGGTGCGGCTAGCCAGTCGGGTAATCGAGATCGACGAAGTGTTCGACGTGAGGATCGTCGTCGGCTTCAGATGCGGCTGAAGTTCCTGGAAGATCGCCTGCTTGACGGTTTCGCGTTCGGTTGCGGCTTCGATCACCAGATCGGTCTGGCCCAGTTCGGCCAGATTCGGTGTGGTGCGGATGCGGCCCAGTGCCTCCATCCTGGCCTCGGGCGTGATCTTGCCGCGTGAAACCTGGCGGTCAAGATTCCTGCCGATCACGTCCAGCGCCTTGTCGAGGGACTCCTGCGAAATGTCGTTCAAAAGGACATCATAGCCGGCCAGCGCAAAGATATGCGCGATACCGTTCCCCATCTGCCCCGCGCCAACGACACCAACCAAGGTCACGTCCATCTGCCCGTCCCTTCCCATCATTTTCCGCCGGGACCATATTCGCCGCACCTTGGAAGACGCAAGGCCGAAGGGCACGGGGAAGGCAGCGCGAAAGGATGGCCTTAGCGGTTTTGCAAGGACTGCCGAGGAAAATGATCGCGTGCGAGTCGCAAGATGGAAGGTGGGGAAATGGCTTACGAATATCCGGCCCAGGGCGGCCTTGACTACTTTCCCTGTCGCTACGGGAAATCGAAGCTCCTGTTCCGGGGGCCGCGCCGGCGTATCGACGGTGACTACCTTGCCGTCATCGGCGGGTCGGAGACCTATGGGAAGTTCGTGGCCGACCCTTATCCCGCGCTGCTGGAACAGGGCCTGGGCCAGCCGGTCGTCAATTTCGGCTACATGAACGCGGGCATCGATGTCTTCGTGAATGAGCCGACGGTGATCGATATCTGCTCGAAGGCGCTGGTGACGGTGGTGCAACTGATGGGCGCGCAGAACACCTCGAATCGCTTCTACGCCGTTCATCCACGCCGCAATGACCGCTTCCTGCGTGCCTCGCCTCTGATGAAGACGATTTTCCGCGAAGTGGACTTCACCGAGTTCAATTTTACCCGGCACATGCTGACGACGCTCAGGGTGCAGGCGCCCGACAAGTTTCCTATCCTGGTGGAGGAATTGCGCGCGGCCTGGCTTGCACGCATGAAGCTGCTGCTGCAGCGGATCGAGGGCAAGGTCGTGCTCTTGTGGATCGAACCGCCCGCCCTTGCGCCCGCCAGCCAAGAACCGGGGCGGGATCCGTTTCTGGTCGATGCCGATCTTGTTGCAAGGGTCCGGCCTCTTGCTGCCGGGCTCGTGCGCCTTCCGGCATGCGATCTTCCGGGGGCGGGTGGATCGTCGGGGATGATATTTTCCGATCTGGAGGAGCCGCAGACCCATGGAATGCCGGGGCCTGCCTGCCATGCAGAAATTGCCCATGCCATGGAGCCGGAGCTGCGTGGCCTTCTCGAATAGCAGACGGGCGCCGGAAGGGGCCCGGCCATTACGACTAATGTTGACGTCCTGTTCGCAAAGCAGCAGCGCGTTACGCGAATGTCCTGGGCGGGGGCAGGACACCTTGCCGAGAAGAAGTCCGGCAAAGCGCAGCCCATTGCTCCGTCGGCGCAACCGCGCCAAGTTCGGCAAAGGACTCCGGTCTCGGACGGATGTGCAACGGGGTCACAGCAGGGCACATGCCTGACGCCCCGCACCTTCAGGATATAACGACAAACCGGCGGAGCGAGTGATCGCTCCGCCGGTTTCGTTTTCGACCTGCCTTAGCCACGACAGGGAGACAGAAGAACGAGCCTGAGTTGTGACCCGGCGGAGGTAGCGGACGGCGAGATTTCGCCGCCCATGTCCTGCAACGGAGGATGCGTCACGCGCTGAGCGGGAGGCTGCTCCTATCACAGTTGTTGCCATGATTGCCCCAAGGGGCGACCGTTGCGACAATTGCCCTGTGTCGGGTGGATCAGAGCTTTGCGGTCAGTTCAGGCACCAGGGTGAAGAGGTCACCCACAAGCCCGTAGTCGGCCACCTGGAAGATCGGCGCCTCTTCGTCCTTGTTGATGGCAACAATGACCTTCGAATCCTTCATCCCCGCCAGATGTTGGATCGCACCCGAGATGCCCACCGCGACATAAAGCGCCGGGGCGACGACCTTTCCGGTCTGGCCCACCTGCCAGTCGTTGGGGGCATAGCCGCTGTCCACCGCCGCGCGCGATGCGCCAACCGCCGCGCCGAGCTTGTCAGCCAGTGCCTCGATCAGCTTGAAGTCGGCTTCCGAGCCCACACCGCGGCCGCCCGAGACGACGATCTTGGCCGAGGTCAGTTCGGGGCGGTCGCTGGAGGCCACCTTGTCCGCAACCCAGGACGACAGGTCCGCAGCACTCGCGCCCGAGACCTTTTCGACTGAAGCCGAACCGCCAGTGCCGACAGCCGTGAAGTTGGCCGTGCGCACGGTGAACACCTTGACCTTGTCGGCCGATTTCACCGTCTGGATGGCGTTGCCGGCATAGATCGGGCGTTCGAAGGTGTCGACATCAATGACGGCCGTCACATCCGACATCACCATAACATCCAGAAGCGCAGCAACGCGCGGCAGGACGTTCTTGGAATAGGCCGTCGAGGCCCCGGCGATATGGCTGTAGCCGCCCGCAAGGCCGACGATCAGCGCCGCAGTCGCCTCGGCCATGCCGTGGCAATAGTCATGGCCATCGGCGAACAGCACCTTTGCCACGCCGTCAAGCTTTGCCGCTTCGGCTGCAGCAGCGTCGCCACCCTGTCCGGCGACCAGCACATGCACCTCGCCCAGGGGCTTGACCGCCGCGACCGTCTTGGCCACCGCGTCCGTCGCCAGTTGGCCACCATTCACATCCGCCAGCAGAAGAACAGCCATCAGATCACCCCCGCTTCGTCTTTCAGTTTCGCAATCAGCTCATCGACCGAGCCAACCTTCACACCGGCCTTGCGGCCCGCAGGTTCGGTCGTCTTGACCACCGTCAGGCGCGGGCTCACATCGATGCCGTAATCGGCCGCGGTCTTTTCATCGAGCGGCTTTTTCTTGGCCTTCATGATGTTGGGCAGGCTCGCATAGCGCGGCTCGTTCAGGCGCAGGTCGACCGTGACGATCGCCGGCATCTTCACCTTGATCGTCTGCAACCCGCCGTCGACTTCGCGCGTGACCGTTGCACAATCGCCCTCGATCGCCAGTTCCGACACAAAGGTTGCCTGCGACCAGCCCAAGAGCGCCGAAAGCATCTGGCCGGTGGCGTTCATGTCATTGTCGATCGCCTGCTTGCCCGCAAGCACCAGACCCGGCTGTTCGTCCTTGACCACCGCGGCCAGAAGTTTCGCTACGGCCAGTGGCTCGATGTCGGTATGCACGTCCGAGGCCGCCTCGATCAGGATCGCCCGGTCGGCGCCCATGGCAAGCGCGGTGCGCAGCGTCTCGGCCGCCTGCTTCACGCCGATCGACACCACCACGATTTCCGAAGCAACGCCCTTTTCCTTCAGCCGGATCGCCTCTTCGACCGCGATTTCGTCGAATGGGTTCATCGACATCTTCACGTTTGCCAGATCGACACCCGTTCCGTCCGCCTTGACGCGAACCTTCACGTTGTAGTCAATCACCCGCTTCACGGGCACCAATACCTTCATCGATGTGTCTCCTGTGCAGACAGTGCCGCCTCGCTTGCAGCGGGGGGCGGAAGAATGTTCGGCCAACGTCCTAGCGTCTCTGGCCGACCGACAACAGAGGAAAACCGACACGCCCGTGTCTTGCAGCGCCAATTCCGCAGGCGGAAGCAATGATAGCGCAAACCTTTTGCCGCGCCCGCGAAGGGCCGAAATCAGCGATGGTCAGCGATTCTTGCCCGGCACCCAGAGCACGTCGTCGCGGCCCTCGTCATTTGCGATGCGCGCCGCGACGAAGAACCAGTCGGACAGCCGGTTCAGATAGCGCACGGCGGCGGGATTGACACCGTCTCGGGCCGCAAGATCGACCGCGCAGCGTTCCGCCCGGCGCGATACCGTGCGGCAAAGGTGCAGGTTTGCCGCCAGCGCGGTGCCGCCCGGAAGCACGAAGCTGCGCAGGGGTGAAAGCCGGGCGTTCAACGCGTCGATCTCGGATTCAAGCCGGTCGACCTGCGAGGCTACGATCCGCAGCACCGGATAGCCGGCCTCGTTGTCTTTTTCCGGAGCCGGTCGCGCAAGGTCCGCGCCCAGGTCGAAAAGATCGTTCTGGATGCGGGCGAGCGCCTCATCCAGATCACCCGTGGCATGAAGGCGCGCCAGCCCGACGACGGCGTTGGTTTCATCGACCGTGCCATAGGCCGAGACGCGGGCATCGGCCTTGGAGACGCGGCTGCCGTCGGAAAGAGCGGTTTCGCCGGCATCGCCTGTGCGGGTGTAGATGCGGTTCAGGACGACCATCAGCCATATCTCCGGAGTGTCACGAATGCCAGGATCAGCGCGACGGCGATGGCCTGCGCCACGATCCGGTATCGCATGATGCGATTGGCATGTTTGCGGTTGAACGCGCCGCCCTTGGCGAAACCGCCGATGCCGATCAACAGGATGACCACGACAGCAAGGCAGGCCAGGGCCGCTATCAGGAAGAGGGGATCGCGGGTCATTGTCCGGTCCTTTCGCGCGTCGTCATGTCATACAGCCATGCGAAGGGCTGCGCCATCCCGATCGCACCCGGGGTCGTTCAGGTTCGTGCGACCAGATGATCGATCAGGGCGGTGGGCAGGAAGCGGCGCATGAAGGCGGTGAAATACGCCGGCTTCGTCACATAATAGCGCGTCTTGGGCGTTCGCGCCTCAAGCGCGCGGATCAGCTTGTCCGTCACGGCGGCGGGCGGAAGTTCGAAGGGATCGGGGCCGCGCTTTTCGTAAAGCCGCTTCAAGAGCGTTGCTTCGTATTGTGGGCGGCGAGGGCTTTGGCGCCAGTCGACCCAGCGTTCGAAATGCGGGATCGAATTCACGCGGATCTTCGATGTGATCGGACCCGGAACGATCAGGACCACACGGATCGCCGTGTCGCGCATTTCAAGGCGCAGAACATCCGTCAGCCCTTCCAGCGCGAACTTGGTGGCGACATAGGCGCCGCGCCAGCGGATGCCGACGAGGCCAAGAACGGAGGAGCAGTTGACGATCCGGCCATGGCCCTGCGCGCGCATGACGGGGATGATCCGGCGCGTCAGGTCGTGGACGCCGAAAAGGTTGGTTTCGAAGATCTCGCGCAGCGCGCCGCGGGGCAGGTCTTCGGTCGCGCCGGGGCAGCCGAAAGCACCGTTGTTGAACAGCGCATCCAGCGTGCCGCCGGTGCGGCGCAAGGTTTCGGCCACGGCGGCCTCGATGCTGGCTTCATCGGCATAATCCAGCGGAAAGCTTTCCAGCCCCTCGCTGCGCAGGCGTTCGCAGTCTGCCTCGGACCGGCAGGTGGCAAAGACCCGCCAGCCGGCGCGCTTCAACCCGTGGGCGGCGTCGTATCCGATGCCGGAGGAACATCCGGTGACAAGAATCGTGCGCGTCATCTGGAATCCACTTTGCGCCGCTTGCGGCCAATCCATCCCGTTCCCCGGAACGGCTAAGGTGGTTTGGTGCGTTTCGCAACCTTCGCCAAAAGGATTTCCGGCTGGACCGCGAGGGGACGACCCTCTAAACCCCGGCCATGACCGATACGCCCGACGATGTGCCCGACGACCTGCCGGAAACCGGCCTGACCACGTCCGAACCGCTGAGCCGCGCCATCGGCGAGCGGTATCTGACCTATGCGCTGTCAACCATCATGCACCGGGCGCTGCCCGATGCGCGCGACGGGCTGAAGCCGGTGCATCGGCGCATCCTTTACGCGATGCGGGAACTTCGGCTGTCACCCACGGGCGGCTTCCGCAAATCGGCCAAGATCGTCGGCGACGTGATGGGGAACTACCACCCGCATGGCGACAGCGCGATCTATGACGCGATGGCGCGTCTGGCGCAGGATTTCGTGATCCGCTACCCGCTGGTCGATGGTCAGGGGAACTTCGGCAATATCGACGGCGACAGCCCGGCCGCCAGCCGTTACACCGAAGCGCGGATGACCGCCGTCACCGAGGTGCTGCTGGAGGGGCTGGCCGAAGACGCGGTCGAGATGCGCCCGAACTACGACGGCACGCTTCAGGAACCGGTCGTGCTGCCCGCTGCCATCCCGAACCTGCTGGCCAATGGCGCCAGCGGCATCGCGGTGGGGATGGCGACGAATATCCCGCCCCACAACCTGCATGAACTGATCGACGCCTGCCAGCACATGATCCGCCACCCCGAGGTGACGGCTTCGGACCTGATGGCCTTCGTTCCCGGCCCCGATTTCCCGACCGGCGGTGTGCTGGTCGAGCCGCGTGAAAACATCCTTGACGCCTACAGCACCGGGCGGGGCGCCTTCCGCCTGCGCGCCCGTTGGCAGGCCGAGGATCTGGGCCGCGGCACCTGGCAGATCGTCGTGACCGAGATCCCCTATCAGGTGCAGAAGTCGAAGCTGATCGAACGCCTGGCCGAGCTGATCCAGCTGAAGAAGGTGCCGGCGCTTGCGGATGTCCGCGACGAATCGGCCGAAGACGTGCGGATCGTGCTGGAGCCGCGGTCGCGCACCGTGGACCCCGACATGCTGATGGGGATGCTGTTTCGCAATTCGGAACTGGAAACCCGGTTCAGCCTCAACATGAACGTGCTGATCGACGGACGGGTGCCGAAGGTCTGTTCGCTGCCCGAAGTGCTGCGCGCTTTCCTTGATCATCGCCGCGACGTGCTTTTGCGCCGCAGCCAGCACCGGATCGGCAAGATCGACGCGCGCCTTGAGGTTCTGGAAGGCTACATCATCGCCTATCTGAACCTTGACCGGGTGATCGAGATCATCCGCTACGAGGACGAACCGAAGGCCAGGCTGATCGAGGAGTTCGACCTGACCGATGTGCAGGCCGAAGCGATCCTGAACATGCGCCTGCGCAATCTGCGCAAGCTTGAGGAAATGGAGCTGCGCCGCGAACGCGACGACCTGATCAAGGAACGCGCCGGGCTTGAGGATCTGCTGGGCAGCGAGGCGCTGCAATGGAAGTCGATCGGCAAGGAACTGGCCGATGTCCAGAAGAAGTTCGGCAAGGGCACCGAATTCGGCAAGCGCCGCACCGATTTCGCCGATGCGGTCGAAGTGGCCGAAGTGCCGATCGAGGCGATGATCGACCGCGAGCCGATCACCGTGATCCTGTCGAAGATGGGCTGGGTCCGGGCGATGAAGGGGCATCAGCCGCTGGACGCCGAGGTGAAGTTCAAGGACGGGGATACGGGTCGGTTCGTGCTGCATGCCGAAACCACCGACCGGATCCTGATTGCCGGGGCGAATGGCCGGTTCTACACCATGCTGGGCGCCAACCTGCCCGGTGGGCGCGGCATGGGAGAGCCGATCCGGCTGATGGTCGACCTGCCAAACGATGCCGACATCACCGACTTGCTGATCTACCGCCCGGCCGAGAAATATCTTGTTGCTTCGTCCGATGGCGACGGGTTCGTTGTCACCTCGGACGAGATGCTGGCCCAGACCAAGGCGGGCAAGCAGGTGCTGAATCTCGGCGAAGGAGCCGTTACGGCGGTGGTGCGCAAGATCGCTGGCGATCATGTCGCGGTGGTTGGCGAAAACCGCAAGGTTCTGGTTTTCCCGCTGGAAGAGCTGCCGGAAATGGCGCGCGGCAAGGGCGTGCGCCTGCAACGCTACAAGGATGGCGGGTTGTCGGATGCGACGACCTTCACCCTTGCCAATGGCCTGTCGTGGAAAGACCCTGCCGGCCGCACCCGGACGGAAACCGATCTGGGCGAATGGCTGGGCAAGCGCGCGACCGCAGGTCGGATGGCGCCGCGCGGCTTCCCGCGCGACAACAAGTTCAACTGACGCAGGGGGGGGGGACAGGTTGCCGGGCCTCGGCGTAAGCATCGCGCCCGGCGCCTTCGGTCGCTCTTGGCGACAGCGGCACCGACGGTGGCCTTCGCCAGAATTCCCATCCGACTCATGAATCCCCCCAGTGGGATGATCAATCCGTGCAGCATCGCAAGAAATGCCGCGCGCGACAGAGGAACGCCGACAAGGAGGGCCAGGTTCTGCAACCGGCAAAAGCGCCGCCCGGACCTCCGCAGCATCTGCGCTTGTGGCGGAGTTCCGACACCTTCCGCGAGTCGTGTCGCGTCTTCCGTTGCGCCAAAGGCGCGGCTCGGTTATCCCTCGGCCGATCATTGTCAGGGGATGCCCATGTCCGTCTTTTCCCGCCTCGCTGCCATTTGTGCCGTGGTGATTCTCGGTGCCTGCGCGCGCGAAGACCTGTCGAAGCCGCAAGCGGACATCGGTGACTTCCGTCTGGGTTACAATATCGTCGTGGCCAAGAACGCGCAGCCCGTGGGCCCCTCGCGCAAGGCCGAGCCTGCCGAATGGGAAAAGGCCATCAAGGACGAAATCGCCAAGCGGACCGGAACATATCAAGGCGACAAGCTTTATCACCTGGCGACCGGCGTTGATGCCTATGCGCTGGCGGTGCCGGGCATCCCGGTCCTGCTGGCACCCAAGTCGGCGCTGGTGATCACCGTCAACGTCTGGGACGATGCGGCCGGCGTGATGATCAACCCGGCGCCCAAGCAGTTCACCATTATCGAACAGCTCAGTGACAAGTCGGTTGTCGGATCGGGCCTGACCATGACGCGCGAGGAACAGATCACGGGGCTATCGGAACAGGCCGCGCGGCGGATCAATGCCTGGCTGGTGGAAAACAAGGCATGGTTCACGCCCGAAGAGGTGGCAAAGCGCGCCGAGGGAAAGGCCGGGCGCAAGCTTGACGCAAGCATGGCGCCTGTCGCTCCCGACGCAGCGGCGGCACCGGCCGCGAAAAAGACCGGCGGCTGACGGCCCGGCCGGCCCTTTCCCGACCTTCCATTGCCTGTGCAGGGCGGTCGCGTTGCGCATTCAGCCGCGTGGCTTTTCTGCCGCTTGATTTTTCTGGCGTGGGCGAATAGTCAGCCCGCGTTGCTCGGGGTGCGCGGCCACTCCGCCCTGTGTTAATCCCCCGGTCCGCAAGGGCCACGAACCCATGAGGCGCCAGCATGGCAAAGGCAAAGTTTGAACGTTCCAAACCGCACGTGAACATCGGGACGATTGGTCACGTTGACCACGGCAAGACGACGCTGACGGCGGCGATCACGAAGTATTTTGGTGATTTCCGTGGTTACGACCAGATTGACAACGCGCCTGAGGAGAAGGCGCGGGGGATCACGATTTCGACGACGCATGTGGAATATGAAACCGAAGCCCGCCACTACGCGCACGTCGACTGCCCGGGCCACGCCGACTATGTGAAGAACATGATCACGGGTGCGGCGCAGATGGACGGGGCGATCCTTGTGGTGAACGCGGCTGACGGCCCGATGCCGCAAACGCGCGAGCACATCCTGCTGGGCCGCCAGGTGGGCATTCCCTACATGGTCGTCTACATGAACAAGGTCGACCAGGTGGATGACGCCGAGCTTCTGGAACTGGTGGAGATGGAAGTGCGCGAGCTTCTGTCGTCCTACGATTATCCGGGCGACGACATTCCGATCGTGAAGGGCTCGGCGCTTGCGGCGCTTGAGGGCCGCGATCCCGAGATCGGCGAGAGCTCGATCCGTGCGCTTCTGAAGGCGGTGGACGACTATATCCCGACGCCGG
This sequence comes from Paracoccaceae bacterium, assembly GCA_020622085.1. GTDB lineage: Bacteria > Pseudomonadota > Alphaproteobacteria > Rhodobacterales > Rhodobacteraceae > QY30. The sequence continues at coordinate 348,564 of JAHRYM010000001.1, forward strand.
TTCGCGCCGTCGACCAGCCGTTCCTGATGCCGATCGAGGACGTGTTCTCGATTTCGGGCCGCGGCACGGTGGTGACGGGGCGTGTCGAGCGTGGCGTGATCAACGTCGGCGACGAAGTCGAGATCGTGGGGATCCGCGCGACGCAGAAATCGACCTGCACGGGCGTCGAGATGTTCCGCAAGCTTCTGGATCGTGGTGAGGCGGGCGACAACGTCGGCATCCTGCTGCGCGGCATCGACCGCGAGGGCGTGGAGCGTGGCCAGGTGCTGTGCAAGCCGAAATCGGTGAACCCGCACACGACCTTCGAGGCCGAGGCCTATATCCTGACCAAGGAAGAAGGCGGCCGGCACACGCCGTTCTTTGCGAACTACCGGCCGCAGTTCTACTTCCGCACGACGGACGTGACCGGGACGGTGCAGCTGCCGGAAGGCACCGAGATGGTGATGCCGGGCGACAACCTGAAGTTCGTGGTCGAACTGATCGCGCCGATCGCCATGGAAGAAAAGCTGCGCTTCGCCATCCGCGAAGGCGGCCGCACCGTCGGCGCCGGCGTGGTGTCGAAGATCCTGAAGTGATCTTGGACACGACACCGCCCGCGGAAACCGCAGATCGTGGCGGCGCCGGCGTGGTGTCGAAGATCCTGAAGTAAGCATCGGGCCAGTATTCTGGCCGCAATCCGGAAGGGCCGCCCGTGAGGGTGGCCCTTTTTCGATTGGTCGGTGCAGTGCTGCGGAACGCCGGAACAAAAGGCGTGGGGTGCGCATTTTGACACTGCCTGCCGGCGTGGTGATTTCATCGGGATCGCCGCCCACGGGACGGTCGGGTTGCAAACAAGGGGGTCTGCCCATGAACCACTCTGCCGAAGATCACAGAGCCGATGGCGGGACTGCGATGGACAGTCTGGCAAGAAGCTTCATCGGGTCGATTTGTGAAAGCAGCCAGAGCGCGTTCCGGATGGGCGAGGATCTGCTGGCCGACTGGCTGGGATATGATGCGTCGGATGCCGACAGCCGCCAGCAGATGCGGCGGACCACGGTCGTGGGTGCCGCCGGCCTGTTCGGGCTTGGGTTCCTGTTCGGCACCCGCACCGGCCGTTCGGTGGTTTATGATCTGGCAATTCTGGGCGGCGCCGCGATGTTGGGAAAGGCGGTTGTCGATGCCGGCGTGGCCGTGATCGGTCATCAGGGCCAGACCGGTCCGCGCAAGGTTTCTCTGCTGGCCGTGGTCATTGCAGCCGCGACTCCCGGACGGGAAGTGACCCAAGAGGAAATGCACCGGATCGATGCCCGCCTCGAGGCCATGCCAGAGGCGCAGCGCGCTGCCCTGCTGGCCCGAACCATCGGCCAGATACCCGATGCGGAAGGCTTGGCGGGGCTGGTCGAGGAACCGCTGATCCGGCGCGAGGTCTATGCGGTTTCGGCACTGCTTTGCGCGGTGGGCAGCCCGGATGCGCAAGACTATCTTGCCCGGTTGGCGCGGGCCCTGGACCTTGACGAGGCCGAGGCGCGCGCCTTGCGCGATGCGGCCGGCCCGCGTTGATGCATCCGGCCCAACGGAGCCGGAACCGGTGTGCAGGCGGAAGCGCAAACATCTCTGCGCGGTGCTCTTGATCTTCGGAGCTGCCTGTCGTATCTGCAGTCCCGACACAGGAGTTTAGCTCAGTTGGTAGAGCATCGGTCTCCAAAACCGAGGGTCGTGGGTTCGAGTCCCCCAACTCCTGCCAGTTTTTTCGCCTGAACAATTGGCCAGCCCGGCGGGACAGACCGCAGCGGGGCGGGCTTCGCGCTTGTGTTCGGTCTTGGGGGCCTGTATCTGGGGCGCGAACAAGCGCGGTTATGCGAAGGCAAGACAGATGGCCAATCCCCTCCAGTTCCTTCAGCAGGTCCGGTCCGAGACCGGAAAGGTCATCTGGCCGACCCGCAAGGAAGTCGTGACCACCACGATCATGGTCTTCATCATGGCGGCACTGGCGGCGGCCTTCTTCGCCATCGTCGACCTGCTGATCCAGTGGGGCGTCGGCGCGATCATCGGCGCCTGACGCGGGCCGGACATCGGTCGGCTTGCGCCTGATCCGCTGAATGCTGGAGCTTTCGCCTTGCCTGTCGTGGCCATAGGCGGTATTGGGGCCAGACTTCACCGACATCGGCGCGCAACGATTCGCTCGAGCGCGCTGTTTTTTGTTCGGCGAAAGCTGTGAAGGCGGGTTGTCGCCGGATCTGAAGGCAGGGAATTGGCGGGTGACCGCAGTCGGAATGGGGGCTTGGCAGATGGCGAAGCGTTGGTATTCGGTGAGCGTCCTCTCGAACTTCGAGAAGAAGATCGCCGAACAGATTCGTCAGACCGTGGCCGAGAAGGGCCTTCAGGACGAGATCGACGAAGTCCTCGTGCCGACGGAAGAGGTCATCGAGATCCGTCGTGGCAAGAAGGTCACGTCGGAACGCCGCTTCATGCCGGGTTATGTGCTGGTGCACATGGACATGACCGACCGGGGCTATCACCTGATCACCTCGATCAACCGCGTCACCGGCTTTCTTGGACCCCAGGGTAAGCCGATGCCGATGCGCGATGGCGAAGTGAACGGCATCCTCAAGCGCGCCGAAGAAGGCGAAGCGCAGCCGCGCAACCTGATCCGGTTCGAGATTGGCGAACAGGTCAAGGTTGCCGACGGGCCCTTCGAGGGCTTCACCGGCATGGTCGAGGAAGTGGACGAACACGCGAACCGCCTCAAGGTGACGGTCTCGATCTTTGGCCGCCCGACGCCGGTCGAACTGGAATTCACGCAGGTGTCCAAGGGCGCCTGACGTGCGAGCCGTGGGAGGCGAGGCCCTGTGAAGGGGTCGGACCGCACCACTAAGTCAAAGCCCCGTGCGGGGCGGATGATGATGAAGGAGACGGCCAGATGGCCAAGAAAGTAATCGGGCAGCTCAAGCTGCAAGTGAAGGCGGGGCAAGCCAACCCGTCGCCCCCCATCGGTCCGGCGCTGGGTCAGCGCGGGATCAACATCATGGAATTCTGCAAGGCGTTCAACGCCAGGACGCAGGAAATGGAGCCGGGTTCGCCGATTCCGACCGTGATCACCTATTATGCCGACAAGTCCTTCACCTTCGAGATGAAGACCTCGCCGGCGTCCTTCTACCTGAAGAAGGCCGCGGGCCTGAAGCCGGTGGGCAAGCGCAACCGTCCGAAAGCCTCGGTCAAGCCGGGCCGCGAAGTGGCAGGCACGGTGACGGTCGCGCAGGTGCGCCAGATCGCCGAAGCCAAGATGAAAGACCTGTCCGCGAACGACATCGAGGCTGCGATGCAGATCATCCTCGGGTCGGCCAAGTCGATGGGTATCGAGGTCAAGGGGTAAGTCATGGCCAAGATCGCAAAACGCACCCAGGCTGCCCGCGCCCAGTTCAACGGCAAGGAAAACCTGTCGGTTGAAGACGCCGTCAAGCTGATCAAGCAGGCGGCTTCGGCCAAGTTCGACGAGACGCTGGAAATCGCCATGAACCTGGGCGTCGACCCGCGTCATGCCGACCAGATGGTTCGTGGCGTCGTGACCCTGCCGAACGGCACGGGCAAGACCGTCCGCGTCGCGGTGTTCGCCCGTGGTCCGAAGGCCGATGAGGCCAAGGTCGCCGGCGCCGATATCGTGGGCGCCGAAGACCTGATGGAAACGATCCAGTCGGGCAAGATCGAATTCGATCGCTGCATCGCGACGCCGGACATGATGCCGCTGGTTGGTCGTCTGGGCAAGATCCTGGGCCCGCGCAACCTGATGCCGAACCCCAAGGTCGGCACCGTGACGATGGACGTGAAGGCGGCTGTCGATGCGGCGAAGGGCGGCGAAGTCCAGTTCAAGGTCGAAAAGGCCGGCGTCATCCATGCCGGGATTGGCAAGGTGTCGTTCGACGAGGCCAAGCTGGCCGAGAACGTCCGCGCCTTCGTCGATGCCGTCAGCCGCGCGAAGCCTTCGGGTGCCAAGGGCGCCTATCTGAAAAAGGTGTCGCTCAGCTCGACCATGGGGCCGGGCGTGTCGCTTGACCTCGCGTCGTCGACGGGCGCCTGACATTGAATTTGCCGGGCTTGCCCGGCGAATGGCGGGGCCGGAAACGGCCCTGTCCTGTCCGAGACGGAGGGTGGGCGAAAGTCCTTAATCATCCTTCCCGAGATGGGAAACGAGACAGAATTCCGGGGCTCGCCTCGGGCGATCTGGCCTCGGGACCATCACGGACCCGACCCCTGCGCGGAGCCTCCGTAGCAGGGAAACGAGAGCCGGGGGGAAACCCCCACACTTGGAGTGTAACCGTGGATAGAGCCCAGAAAGAGAAAGTGGTCGAGGAACTCGGCCAGATCTTCGCAAGCTCTGGCGTCGTGGTGGTAGCCCGCTACGAAGGCATGACGGTTGCCCAGATGCAGACCCTCCGGGCGCAGATGCGCGCTGTCGGCGGGTCGGTGCGTGTTGCCAAGAACAGGCTCGCCAAGATCGCCCTTGAAGGCAAGTCCGGCGCAAGCATGGGCAAGCTGCTCACGGGGATGACCGTGTTCGCCTATTCCGAAGACCCCGTCGCTGCGGCGAAGGTCTCGGATGCCTATGCCAAGACCAACGACAAGTTCGTGATCCTTGGCGGCACCATGGGCGACACGTTCCTGGACCAGGCCGGTGTGAAAGCCGTCGCCCAGATGCCGTCGCGCGAAGAGCTCATCGCTCAGATCGTGTCCTGCATCGGCGCGCCCGCTTCGAACATCGCCGGGGCCATTGGCGCACCTGCTTCCAACATCGCCGGCATCCTCAAGACTCTTGAGGAGCGGGAAGCCGCCTGAGCAACGAATGCCATCGTGGGGCCAAGCCCAGACGTTGGAAACCCTTAGAATTGGATGAGAAAAATGGCTGATCTGAACAAACTGGCCGAAGAAATCGTCGGTCTGACCCTGCTGCAAGCCCAGGAACTGAAAACGATCCTGAAAGACAAATACGGCATCGAGCCCGCCGCTGGCGGCGCCGTGATGGTTGCCGGCCCGGCGGCCGCTGCCGAAGCCGTTGAAGAAAAGACCGAATTCGACGTCGTCCTGGTTGAAGCCGGTGCCAACAAGATCAACGTGATCAAGGAAGTCCGCGCGATCACCGGCCTGGGCCTGAAAGAAGCCAAGGATCTGGTGGAAGCCGGCGGCAAGGTCAAGGAAGGCGCTTCCAAGGCCGAAGCCGAGGACGTCAAGAAAAAGCTCGAAGAGGCTGGCGCCAAGGTCGAGCTCAAGTAATCCGGTCGGATGCACCCGCATCCGGTCTGAAGACAGAAGGCAGGGCCGGGATTTTCCCGACCCTGCCGAACCTGTCTTGGCAGGAGCCTCCTTCCCGGGGGCTTGCGCAATCGGACAACAGCACCTAGGTGTCCGGGGCTCCTTCCAAGGCGGCGTTCAAGGTTCGGGAGCCATCCGGTGGGACGGATGGCGTGAATGGAACCTGACCTCCTTCATTCGCAAGCGGCCACTGCGGAACCCAGACGCAGTGTGCAGGCGATAGACGAAAGGTGACGACGAGCATGTCGCAAGCGACCGTTGGCCAGAAGCGCATCCGCAGGTATTTTGGCAAGATCCGCGAAGTTCTTGAAATGCCGAACCTCATCGAGGTTCAGAAATCTTCCTACGATCTGTTCCTGAGGTCGGGCGACGGCGAGCGGCCGGCCGATGGCGAAGGCATCCAGGGCGTCTTCCAGTCGGTCTTCCCGATCAAGGACTTCAACGAGAACGCGATCCTCGAATTCGTCCGCTACGAGCTGGAAAAGCCCAAATACGACGTGGATGAATGCCAGTCGCGCGACATGACCTACAGCGCGCCACTGAAGGTGACGCTGCGACTGATCGTGTTCGATATCGATGAAAACACCGGCGCCAAGTCCGTGAAGGACATCAAGGAACAGGACGTCTACATGGGCGACATGCCCCTGATGACGCCGAACGGCACCTTCATCGTCAACGGCACCGAACGCGTGATCGTCAGCCAGATGCACCGGTCGCCCGGCGTGTTCTTTGACCATGACAAGGGCAAGACCCATTCCTCGGGCAAGCTTCTGTTTGCCTGCCGGATCATTCCCTACCGCGGGTCGTGGCTCGATTTCGAATTCGACGCGAAGGACATCGTCTTCTCGCGCATCGACCGCCGCCGCAAGCTGCCGGTCACGACCCTGCTTTACGCGCTGGGTCTGGACCAGGAAGGCATCATGGATGCCTATTACAACACCGTCGACTACCGTCTGGAAAAGAACCGTGGCTGGGTCACGAAGTTCTTCCCCGAACGCGTGCGCGGCACCCGTCCGACCTATGACCTGATCGACGCCGCTTCGGGCGAGGTGATCTGCAAGGCCGGCGAAAAGATGACGCCGCGGATGGTCAAGAAGCTGATCGACGAGGGCAAGGTCACCGAGCTTCTGGTGCCCTTCGACCATATCCTCGGCCGCTTTGTCGCCAAGGACATCATCAACGAAGACACCGGCGCGATCTATGTCGAGGCCGGTGATGAACTGACCCAGACGCTGGACCGCGACGGCGAAGTGTCGGGCGGCACGCTGAAGGTGCTTCTGGACAACGGCATCACCACGATTCCGGTTCTGGACATCGACAACATCAACGTCGGTCCCTACATCCGCAACACCATGGCTGCTGACAAGAACATGGGTCGCGACGGCGCGCTGATGGACATCTACCGCGTCATGCGCCCGGGCGAGCCGCCCACCGTGGAAGCGGCAAGCGCGCTGTTCGACACGCTGTTCTTCGACAAGGAACGCTATGACCTGTCGGCCGTGGGTCGGGTCAAGATGAACATGCGCCTTGATCTGGGCCGGCCGGACACCCAGCGCACGCTGGATCGTGACGACATCATCGCCTGCATCAAGGCGCTGGTGGAACTGCGCGACGGCAAGGGCGAGATCGACGACATTGACCACCTTGGCAACCGCCGGGTGCGTTCGGTCGGCGAGCTGATGGAGAACCAGTATCGCGTCGGCCTGTTGCGGATGGAGCGGGCGATCAAGGAACGCATGTCCAGCGTCGAGATCGACACGGTCATGCCGCAAGACCTGATCAACGCCAAACCGGCGGCGGCGGCGGTGCGGGAATTCTTCGGTTCCAGCCAGTTGTCGCAGTTCATGGACCAGACCAACCCGCTGTCGGAAGTGACGCACAAGCGGCGTCTGTCGGCCCTCGGGCCGGGCGGTCTGACCCGCGAGCGCGCCGGGTTCGAGGTGCGCGACGTCCACGCCACCCACTACGGCCGGATGTGCCCGATCGAGACGCCGGAAGGCCCGAACATCGGTCTGATCAACAGCCTTGCGACCTATGCGCGCGTGAACAAGTACGGCTTCATCGAAACCCCCTACCGCAAGGTGAAGGACGGGGTGGTGACGGACGAAGTCCAGTACATGTCCGCGACCGAAGAGATGCGCCACACCGTCGCCCAGGCGAACGCCGAACTGGATGGCGAGGGTCGGTTTGCCTCGGATCTGGTTTCGACCCGTCAGGCGGGTGAATTCATGCTGAACCCGCCCGAGGCGATCAGTCTGATCGACGTGTCGCCGAAGCAGCTTGTTTCGGTTGCGGCCTCGCTCATCCCGTTCCTGGAAAATGACGACGCCAACCGCGCGCTGATGGGTTCGAACATGCAGCGTCAGGCCGTGCCGCTTCTGCAGGCGGATGCGCCCTTCGTCGGCACCGGGATCGAGGCCGTCGTGGCCGAGGATTCGGGTGCTGCGATCATGGCGCGCCGCGGCGGGATCATCGACCAGGTGGACGCCACCCGGATCGTTATCCGCGCGACCGAGAACCTGGAAATCGGCGATGCCGGCGTCGACATCTACCGTCTGCGCAAGTTCCAGCGTTCGAACCAGAACACCTGCATCAACCAGAAACCGCTGGTGAAGGTTGGAGATCGTGTCCGCACCAACGAGGTCATCGCGGATGGTCCCTCGACCGACATGGGGGAACTGGCGCTTGGCAAGAACGTCATCGTCGCCTTCATGCCGTGGAACGGCTACAACTACGAAGACTCGATCCTGATTTCGGAACGGATCGTGCGCGACGACGTCTTCACCTCGATCCACATCGAGGAATACGAAGTCGCCGCCCGCGACACGAAGCTGGGGCCTGAGGAAATCACCCGCGACATCCCGAACGTCGGAGAAGAGGCGCTCCGCAACCTTGACGAGGCGGGGATTGTCTATATCGGCGCCGAAGTGGGGCCGGGCGACATTCTGGTGGGCAAGATCACCCCCAAGGGCGAAAGCCCGATGACGCCGGAAGAAAAGCTTCTGCGCGCCATCTTCGGGGAAAAGGCCTCTGACGTGCGCGACACCTCGCTGCGCCTGCCGCCGGGTGATTTCGGCACGGTCGTCGAAGTGCGGGTCTTCAACCGCCACGGCGTCGACAAGGACGAACGCGCGCTGCAGATCGAGCGGGAAGAGGTCGAACGTCTGGCGCGTGACCGCGACGACGAAATGGCGATCCTGGAACGCAACATCTACGCGCGCCTGAAGTCGATGATCCTGGGCAAGACCGCCGTGAAGGGGCCGAAGGGCATCCGCGCGGGGGCCGAGATCGACCAGGACCTGCTGGACAGCCTGAGCCGCGGCCAGTGGTGGCAGCTGGCGCTGGCCGAAGAAGCCGACGCCCAGAACGTGGAAGCGCTGAACACCCAGTTCGACGCGCAGAAGCGGGCCCTGGAACATCGGTTCGGGGACAAGGTCGAGAAGGTCCGCCGTGGCGACGACCTGCCGCCGGGCGTGATGAAGATGGTCAAGGTCTTTGTCGCGGTGAAGCGCAAGCTGCAGCCGGGCGACAAGATGGCCGGTCGTCACGGCAACAAGGGTGTCGTGTCGAAGGTGGTGCCGATGGAGGACATGCCGTTCCTCGCCGATGGCACGCCGGTCGACATGGTTCTGAACCCGCTGGGCGTGCCGTCGCGCATGAACGTGGGCCAGATCCTGGAAACCCACATGGGCTGGGCCGCGCGCGGCCTTGGCCTTCGGATCGACGATGCGCTGCAAGGCTATCGCCGGTCGGGTGACATGACCCCGGTCAAGGACGCGCTGCGCCACGGTTACGGCGCGGATGCCTTCGAGGAAGCCTTCGCGGATCTGGACGACGAAACGCTCATCCAGCGGGCCGAGACGGTGCGCCGCGGCGTTCCGATCGCGACCCCGGTCTTCGACGGTGCCAAGGAAGCCGACGTGAACGACGCGCTGTCGCGTGCGGGCTTTGACCAGTCGGGCCAGTCCGATCTGTTCGATGGCCGCACCGGCGAGAAGTTCGCGCGGAAGGTCACGGTGGGCGTGAAGTATCTGCTGAAGCTGCACCACCTGGTCGACGACAAGATCCACGCGCGTTCGACCGGACCCTACAGCCTTGTTACGCAGCAACCGCTGGGCGGCAAGGCCCAGTTCGGTGGCCAGCGCTTCGGGGAGATGGAGGTCTGGGCACTGGAAGCCTACGGCGCCGCCTACACCCTGCAAGAGATGCTCACCGTCAAGTCGGACGACGTGGCGGGCCGGACCAAGGTCTACGAAAGCATCGTCAAGGGCGAGGACAACTTCGAGGCCGGCGTGCCGGAATCGTTCAACGTTCTCGTCAAGGAAGTCAGGGGCCTCGGCCTCAACATGGAACTCCTGGATGCGGAGGGAGAGGAATAACGGACCTTCTCCTGCGCCCCGCGCCACAAGCCGCGCGGGGCAGGGCTGACCGTCTTTCCCACCGCCCCCTTTCAAGGATTTGAAGATGAACCAGGAACTGACCAACAATCCGCTGAACCCGCTGGCCGCGCCGAAGCAGTTCGACGAGATCAAGATCTCGCTCGCCTCGCCGGAACGGATCCTGTCGTGGTCCTATGGCGAGATCAAGAAGCCCGAAACCATCAACTACCGCACGTTCAAGCCGGAACGTGACGGGTTGTTCTGCGCCCGCATCTTCGGGCCGATCAAGGACTACGAATGCCTCTGCGGCAAATACAAGCGCATGAAGTATCGCGGCGTCGTCTGCGAGAAATGCGGCGTTGAAGTCACGCTGCAAAAGGTGCGCCGCGAACGCATGGGCCATATCGAACTGGCGGCGCCGGTTGCGCATATCTGGTTCCTGAAGTCGCTGCCGTCGCGGATCGGTCTGATGCTCGACATGACGTTGCGCGATCTGGAACGCATCCTGTATTTCGAAAACTATGTCGTGATCGAGCCGGGGCTGACTGACCTCAGCTATGGCCAGTTGCTGACCGAGGAAGAATTCCTTGATGCGCAGGACCAGTATGGCGCCGACGCCTTCACCGCCAATATCGGCGCCGAGGCGATCCGCGAAATGCTGGCGGCGATCGACCTTGAGGCGACTGCCGAACAACTGCGCGAAGAACTGAAGGAAGCCACCGGCGAGCTGAAGCCGAAGAAGATCATCAAGCGGCTGAAGATCGTCGAATCGTTCCTGGAATCGGGCAACCGTCCCGAATGGATGGTCCTGACCGTGATCCCGGTCATCCCGCCGGAACTGCGCCCGCTGGTGCCTCTGGACGGCGGCCGCTTTGCGACCTCGGACCTGAACGACCTGTATCGCCGGGTCATCAACCGGAACAACCGCCTCAAGCGGCTGATCGAACTGCGCGCGCCCGACATCATCGTGCGCAACGAAAAGCGGATGTTGCAGGAATCGGTCGATGCGCTGTTCGACAACGGGCGTCGCGGCCGCGTCATCACGGGCGCCAACAAGCGCCCGCTGAAGTCGCTGTCGGACATGCTGAAGGGCAAGCAGGGCCGTTTCCGCCAGAACCTTCTGGGCAAGCGGGTCGACTTCTCGGGCCGCTCGGTCATCGTGACCGGGCCGGAACTGAAGCTGCACCAGTGCGGCTTGCCGAAGAAGATGGCCTTGGAACTGTTCAAGCCGTTCATCTATTCGCGGCTTGAGGCGAAGGGGCTCTCGTCTACCGTCAAGCAGGCGAAGAAGCTGGTCGAGAAAGAGCGTCCCGAGGTCTGGGATATCCTCGACGAGGTGATCCGCGAACATCCGGTGATGCTGAACCGCGCGCCCACGCTGCACCGTCTGGGCATCCAGGCGTTCGAACCGGTTCTGATCGAAGGCAAGGCGATCCAGCTTCACCCGCTGGTCTGCTCGGCCTTCAACGCCGACTTCGACGGCGACCAGATGGCCGTGCACGTTCCGCTGAGCCTTGAGGCCCAGCTGGAAGCACGCGTGCTGATGATGTCGACGAACAACGTTCTGTCGCCCGCCAACGGCGCGCCGATCATCGTTCCGTCGCAGGACATGGTTCTGGGGCTTTACTACGTCTCGATGCAGCGTGAAGGCATGCAGGGCGAAGGCATGGTCTTCGCCTCGGTCGACGAGGTTCAGCACGCGCTGGACGCCGGCGCCGTGCACCTGCACGCCAGGATCACCGCGCGGGTTTCGCAGATCGATGCCGAAGGCAACGAGGTCATCAAGCGTTATGAGACCACGCCGGGCCGCGTCCGTCTGGGTGCGCTGCTGCCGAAGAACGCCAAGGCGCCCTTCGAACTGGTGAACCGACTGCTGCGCAAGAAGGACGTGCAGAACGTCATCGACACCGTCTACCGTTACTGCGGGCAGAAGGAATCGGTGATCTTCTGCGACCAGATCATGACGCTTGGCTTCCGCGAAGCCTTCAAGGCGGGGATTTCCTTTGGCAAGGATGACATGGTCATCCCGGACGCCAAGTGGAAGATCGTCGGCGAGGTCCAGGACCAGGTCAAGGAATTCGAACAGCAGTACATGGACGGCCTGATTACCCAGGGCGAAAAGTACAACAAGGTTGTCGATGCCTGGTCGAAATGCTCGGACGCGGTGGCTGCCGCGATGATGGGCGAAATCTCGGCCGTCCGAAAGGACGACGCCGGGGCCGAGAAGGAGCCGAACTCGGTCTACATGATGTCGCACTCGGGTGCGCGGGGTTCGCCCGCGCAGATGAAGCAGCTTGGCGGGATGCGCGGCCTGATGGCCAAGCCCTCGGGCGAAATCATCGAGACGCCGATCATCTCGAACTTCAAGGAAGGTCTGACCGTTCTTGAATACTTCAACTCGACGCATGGCGCGCGGAAGGGTCTGGCGGATACGGCGCTCAAGACGGCGAACTCGGGTTACCTGACCCGCCGTCTGGTCGACGTGGCGCAGGACTGCATCATCCGCCTGACGGACTGTGGCACCGAGCGTGCGATCACGGCTTCGGCCGCAGTCAACGATGGCGAAGTGGTCAGCCCGCTTTCGGAACGGATCCTTGGCCGTGTGGCCGCGGATGATGTGATGGTTCCGGGCACCGACGAGGTGATCGTCCGCAAGAACGAACTGATCGACGAGCGCAAGGCCGATGCCGTGGAAGCGGCCGGGGTTTCCTCGATCCGCATCCGTTCGGCGCTGACCTGCGAAGCCGAAGAGGGCGTCTGCGCCATGTGCTACGGGCGCGATCTTGCCCGCGGCACGCTGGTCAACATCGGGGAAGCTGTCGGCATCATCGCCGCGCAGTCGATCGGTGAACCGGGCACCCAGCTCACGATGCGGACGTTCCACATCGGCGGCATCGCGCAGGGTGGGCAGCAGTCGTTCCAGGAATCCTCGCAGGAGGGCCGGATCGAGTTCCGCAACCCGATGCTCCTGACCAATGCCAATGGTGAACAGATCGTCATGGGCCGGAACATGCAGATCGCCATCCTTGACGAACAAGGCCAGGAACGGGCGAGCCACAAGGTCAGCTATGGCGCGAAGATCCATGTCAAGGACGGCGACATGGTCAAGCGCGGCGCCAAGCTGTTCGAATGGGATCCCTACACCCTGCCGATCATCGCCGAAAAGGCCGGTGTGGCGAAGTTCGTCGACCTCATCTCGGGGATCGCCGTGCGCGAGGACACCGACGAGGCGACGGGCATGACCCAGAAGATCGTCACCGACTGGCGCACCGCGCCGCGCGGCAACGACCTGAAGCCGGAAATCATCATCATGGACCCCGAAACCGGGGATCCGATGCGTGGAGATAGCGGCAACCCGGTCAGCTACCAGATGTCGGTGGACGCGATCCTGTCGGTCGAGGACGGGCAAGAGGTCAAGGCCGGCGACGTGGTGGCCCGTATCCCGCGCGAAGGCGCCAAGACCAAGGACATCACCGGGGGTCTTCCCCGCGTGGCGGAACTGTTCGAGGCGCGTCGTCCGAAGGATCACGCGATCATCGCCGAGATCGATGGCTATGTCCGCTTTGGCAAGGACTACAAGAACAAGCGCCGCATCACGATCGAGTCTGCGGACGAGACCGTGCTGCCCGTCGAATACATGGTGCCGAAAGGCAAGCACATCCCGGTGCAGGAAGGCGACTTCGTGCAGAAGGGTGACTACATCATGGACGGCAACCCCGCCCCGCATGACATCCTGCGGATCCTCGGTGTCGAGGCGCTGGCCGACTACCTGATCGACGAAGTGCAGGACGTCTATCGACTGCAGGGCGTGAAGATCAACGACAAGCACATCGAGGTGATCGTGCGGCAGATGCTGCAGAAGATCGAGATCCTTGATGGCGGCGAAACCACGCTGCTGAAGGGCGAGAACGTCGACAAGGCCGAGTTCGACGAGGAAAACGACAAGGTTCTTGCGCGCGGTGGCCGTCCGGCAACGGGGGAACCCGTGCTCCTGGGCATCACCAAGGCGTCGCTTCAGACCCGCTCGTTCATCTCGGCGGCGTCCTTCCAGGAAACCACGCGCGTCCTTACCGAGGCCGCAGTGCAGGGCAAGCGCGACAAGCTGGTTGGCCTGAAGGAAAACGTCATCGTCGGCCGGCTGATCCCGGCGGGCACCGGCGGGGCGACCCAGCGGGTCCGCAAGATCGCAGCCGAGCGCGATCAGGTGGTGATCGAGGCCCGCCGCGCCGAGGCGGAAACAGCCGCGGCCCTGGTTGCGCCGTTGGCCGAGACCGTGTCGCTGGACGAAGATCTGTTCATCGAGACGCCCGAAAGCCGCGATTGACCTGAACGGACGCACGACAAGACAAACCCCCGGCGCCATCGCGCCGGGGGTTTTTGCTTGTCTCTGTCCAGGGCCGCAGCCATTGTGCGCCATCAGGGGAATGCGCATCATGCCAAGACCGGATTCCGGGGCGGATCGGTCCTTCCCGCAGCAGGGAAAGCGTGATCGAATGACACATAACGCCACCGTTCACACCGCCAGCGAAAATCATCGCGGGATCGTGCTGATGGTGGTTGCGATGGCGGCATTCACCTTCAATGACGCCTGCATGAAGTCGGTGAATGCGGACCTGCCGCTGTTTCAGGCAATCTTCCTTCGCGGCGTGCTGACGACAACCGCACTGGGTATCATCGCCTGGCGCGCCGGTGCCCTGCCGATCCGCATACCCCGGCGCGACTGGAAACTGGTGATCTGGCGGGCCTTGGGAGAGGTGGCCAGCACCGTGACCTTCCTTCTGGCCCTGCGGCAGATGCCCCTTGCGAACCTGTCGGCGATCATGCAGTCGCTGCCGCTTGCGGTCACGCTGGCGGCGGCGGTGGTCCTGCGCAGCCCGGTCGGCTGGCGGCGGCTGGGCGCCATCCTGATCGGGTTCTGCGGCGTGATCCTGATTGTCCGGCCCGGAACCGAAGGCTTCGACCACTGGGCGCTTCTGGGGATCGCTTCGGTCGGCTTCGTCGTCCTGCGTGACCTGGCGACGCGGGGTCTGTCGCCGGCGGTGCCTTCGGCGGGGGTCGCCCTGTTGGCGGCGACCTCGGTCACGGTGACTGCGGCCCTTGCCGTGCCGTTCGATGGCTGGGAACCGGTCACCCCCCTGGCCTGGGCCAAGATCGGGGCTGCGGCCGGGTTCCTGATCGTCGGCTATCTGACCGTGGTGATGACGATGCGGGTGGGCGACATCGCCATCGTTGCCCCGTTCCGGTATACGGCCCTTGTGTTCGCGCTTGTCCTGGGCTGGCTGGTCTTCGACCAGTTCCCCGATGAATGGACCCTGCTTGGCGCCGTCATCATCATGGCGACCGGTGTCTATACCTTCCATCGGGAACGCTTGGCGGCACGGCGCTGACCCCGGCAACGTCAAAGGGCGCGACAATTGCCAACAACGGGGCGCTGCTTTATGAGCGCGGAGGAAACGGGGCGGGCGGGCCCCAAGAGGTGCGGGCAAGATGACCACTGTCTCGATCGTCATTCCGGCGAAGAACGAGGCCGACAATATCGGCGCGCTGATCGCCGGGATCCGCGCAGCCTGCGCTGACCAGGACCATGAAATCATCGTCGTGGACGATGCCTCGACGGATGACACGGCGAGGGTGGTGCAGGGCCTGATGGCGACAGTGCCGGGCTTGCGGCTGTTGCGCAATGACCGCTCGGGCGGGCAATCGGCTGCGGTTCATTCCGGGGTGCGGGCGGCACGATCACCGATCTGCTGCACGCTGGACGGTGACGGCCAGAACCCGCCCGAGGAATTGCCGAAGCTTTACCGCCCGCTGCTGGCGACGGGGTCCGACGCCATTGGCATCGTGGCCGGGCAGCGTGTCGGGCGGCAGGACACGTTGTCGAAGAAGCTGGCCTCGAAATTCGCCAACGGCGTCCGCTCGGCGATCCTGAAGGACGGAACCCGCGACACCGGCTGCGGGCTGAAGGGGTTCCGGCGCGAGGCTTTCCTGGCGCTTCCGTATTTTGACCACATGCACCGCTATCTGCCCGCGCTGTTCGCGCGCGATGGCTGGCATGTCGCGCATGTCGATGTCAGTCACCGCCCGCGCGGGGCAGGGCGGTCGAACTACAACAACCTGCAGCGCGGGCTGGTGGGCATCGTCGACCTGATGGGCGTCGCCTGGCTTCTGAGGCGCCGCAAGAAATCACGCCCGACCGAGATCGGCGGGAAGGAGTAACGCGATGACCTGGCTGATGCAGACGCTGCACGCTGACAGTCCTGCCGGCGTCTGGTGGGTGATGTTCGGGCTGATGGGGCAGCTGATGTTCACCGGCCGCTTCATCGTGCAGTGGATCGCGTCCGAGCGCGCCGGGCGGTCGATCGTGCCCGAAGCCTTCTGGTATTTCTCGATCATGGGCGGGTTGATCGTGCTGGCCTACGGGGTGCACCGGGTGGACCCGGTCATCATCCTCGGGCAGTTGCCGGGCGTCATCATCTACAGTCGGAACCTGTGGTTGATCCACAAGGTCAAGCGTGATGCCGAGGCGCCGGATGCCTGAGGCGCGGGGCTGGCTGGGTCCGGCGCTGATTGTTGTCGGCATCGTCACGGCGCTGCGCATCCTTGCGCTGGCCTTCGACCGAACCGATCTCTTCGTCGACGAGGCGCAATACTGGTTCTGGGGCCAGAACCTCGATTTCGGCTACTATTCGAAACCGCCGCTGATCGCCTGGGTGATCCGGGCCTTCACCGAGGTGCTGGGCGACGGGCGTTTTGCGATCCGCCTGCCGGGGGCGCTGCTCCATGCAGCAACCGCGCTGGTCCTGGCGGCGCTGGCTGCGCGCCTGCATTCGGGCCGCGCGGCGCTTTGGGTCGCGGCAAGCTACATCACGCTTCCCTTCGTGGCCCTGGGCAGCCTGTTGATCTCGACCGACACGATCCTTGCGCCATTCTTCGCGGCGGGGCTTCTGTTCTGGTTCCGCGCCGCCAGGGAAGGCCGAGCACCCCTTGCGGCACTGTCGGGGGTGATGATCGGGCTTGCGGCGCTGGCGAAATATGCGGCGATCTACTTCTTTCCCTGCGCGGTGCTGGCGGCGGCTCTTGCCGCACCGCTGCGCGGGACTGTCCGGCTCTGGCTGGCCCTGGGCCTGGGATTTGCGGTCACGATCCTGCCCAATGTGGTGTGGAACCTGACCCATGACCTGAGCACGGTCGAACATACGATGGACAATGTCGGCTGGGTTCGCAGCGCCTCCGGGCCCTCGCTGGATTTCGGGTCGCTGGCAGAGTTTTTCGGATCACAGTTCGCGGTCTTCGGGCCGGTGCTTTTCACGGCATTGCTCTGGGTGGCCGCCAACCCCCGCCCACCGCTGCGCCGGGTGCTTCTGGCGTTTTCCCTTCCGATCCTGCTGGTCGTCTGTGTGCAGGCCCTGCTGGATCGCGCCTATGCCAACTGGGCGGTCGTTGCCTATTACGCGGGGATACTGGTCGCCGTGCCTTTCCTGCTTGAGCGGGCGCCGAAGCTTCTTGCGGCCTCGCTTGTGATCAATGCGATGATCTCCGTCCTGTTGCCGGCGCTGACGGTTCTTGCGCCCTGGCCGCAGCGTGACGACCAGCCGCTCTTGCAGCGCTATCTGGGGCAGGCGGCCTTGTCGGCCCAGATCCTTGATGCGGCGAGCCGGTCCGGCGCTGCGACAGTGCTGGCCAGGGATCGGGCGATCCTTGCCGATCTGGCCTATTCGGGCCGCGATGCGGGCCTTGCGATCCGCGCGGTGCAGCCCGAGGGCCGGCCGGGAAATTATTTCGAACAGAGCTTCGCCATCGGTCCCGCAGACCAAGGCCCGGTGCTGGCCGTCCTGCCCGCACCACCGGTCTGCGAGGGGTTCGAGCAATTTCCGCTGAGCCAGTTCGACACCCGCATCGGCGCCTGGCACAAGACCCGGCTTGCCGGCTATGTGATCACGGCAGAGTGTGCCCGTGCGCTCCGCTAGCCGCTGGACCGCCGTTGCCGGGGTGCTGGGGCTTATGCTTCTGGCGGGGGCGCTCTTTGGTTTCTGGCCCGGGCTGGATCGCTGGATCTCGGCCCGGTTCTTCGATGGGGCAGGCTTTCCCGCCGAAAAATCGGCGCTGAGCCAGGGACTGCGCCTGCTGGTCTGGGATCTGAGCATCGCCATGGCGCTTCTGGCGATGGTTATGGCGACGCTGGGCCTCGTGGGCCGAGGGTTCTGGAGCATCCCCGCCAGGGTCTGGGCCTTCATCAGCGCGGTCTACCTGCTTGGCCCGGCGCTTCTGGTGAACGGGATCCTCAAGGCGCACTGGGGCAGGGCACGGCCGGACACCACAGTGGATTTCGGCGGCACCTGGGATTTCACACCCTTCTGGCAGCCGGGCACGCAATGCCTTCGCAACTGCTCCTTCACCTCCGGCGAGGCCGCCTCGGCCGCTGCTCTTGCGATCGCGCTTTTAGCGCTGATGCCGCATCTGACCCGCGGCTGGACGCGGGCTGGCCGTATCGGCTACCGGCTGGTGGCGGTTCTTCTGCCGCTGACCGGGGCACTCCAGCGTCTGTTGGCGGGGAGGCACTATGCGTCGGATGTGGTGTTTTCGGTTCTTTTCGTCGCGCTGATCGCTCTTCTGCTGCGCGCGATTTCTGGCCGGCCCGTTCCGCCGGGGCCACGTTGACGGGGGCTTGTTGACACCCCCGGTGATTCCCCCTATACCGCGCCCACCCGAAGTGTGGGCAGGGTTCTGCCTGAGGTCGGGCATCAGAGATTGATGTGGTCAAGATCCGGGCGCAAGCCCCGATCCTCTGAAATTCCACCGCACCGCCCCTGCGCAGGGGGCGTCGGCGGTTTTGGCATTTTGCAAGGGTCGCAAGATGTCGTCGAGAAGCGGCGCACCCGGTCGGGTGCGAGTATTGACAGAGCAACACGGGGAACGTGAATGCCGACTATCCAACAGCTGATCCGCAAGCCGCGGCAGCCCATCGTGCAGCGGTCGAAGTCGCAGCACCTGCAATCCTGCCCGCAAAAGCGGGGCGTCTGCACGCGCGTCTACACGACGACGCCGAAGAAGCCGAACTCGGCCATGCGGAAGGTCGCCAAGGTGCGCCTGACCAACGGTTTCGAGGTGATCAGCTACATTCCCGGTGAAAAGCACAACCTTCAGGAGCACTCGGTGGTCCTGATCCGTGGCGGCCGGGTGAAAGACCTTCCGGGCGTGCGCTATCACATCCTGCGCGGTGTTCTGGATACCCAGGGCGTCAAAGATCGTCGTCAACGCCGTTCGAAATACGGCGCGAAGCGTCCGAAGTGAGGAGCTGAGCCATGTCGCGTCGTCACGCCGCTGAAAAGCGCGAAGTCCTTCCCGATGCCAAGTATGGTGATCGGGTCGTCACGAAATTCATGAACAACCTGATGGTCGACGGCAAGAAATCGGTCGCCGAAACCATCGTCTATTCGGCGCTGGACCGGGTGAAGACCCGTCTCAAGCGCGAGCCGATCGAGATCTTCCACGAAGCGCTCGACAACGTGAAGCCCTCGGTCGAAGTGCGTTCGCGCCGCGTCGGCGGTGCGACCTACCAGGTCCCGGTCGAGGTGCGTCCCATCCGCCGCGAGGCGCTGGCGATCCGCTGGCTGATCGACGCGTCGAAGAAACGCAACGAGAACACCATGGAAGAGCGTCTGGCCGGCGAACTGGCCGATGCCGTGAACGGGCGCGGAACTGCGGTCAAGAAGCGTGAAGACACTCACAAGATGGCCGACGCCAACAAAGCGTTCAGCCACTATCGCTGGTAAGAGGACACCCTCATCATGGCACGCGACTATCCGCTGAACCTCTACCGCAATTTCGGGATCATGGCCCACATCGACGCGGGCAAGACCACCACGACCGAGCGGATCCTGTTCTACACCGGCAAGAACCACAAGATGGGCGAGACCCACGACGGTTCGGCGACGATGGACTGGATGGAACAGGAGCAGGAACGGGGGATCACCATCACCTCGGCTGCGACCACGACCTTCTGGGAAAAGACCTACGACGGTTCCTCGCCGATCTCGCCCAAGCACCGCTTCAACATCATCGACACCCCGGGTCACGTCGACTTCACCATCGAAGTCGAGCGTTCGCTGGCGGTGCTTGACGGTGCGGTGTGCCTTCTGGACGGCAACGCCGGCGTCGAGCCGCAGACCGAAACTGTCTGGCGCCAGGCTGACCGCTATGGCGTGCCGCGGATCGTGTTCGTCAACAAGATGGACAAGATCGGCGCCGACTACCAGAAATGCCTGACCATGATCAAGGATCGCACCGGCGCCACCCCGGCCCCGATCGCATTCCCGATCGGTGCCGAGGACAAGCTGGAAGGCATTGTCGATCTGGTGACGATGGAAGAATGGGTCTGGGACGGCGACGATGTCGGGGCCACCTGGAAACATCGCCCGATCCGCGACGAACTGAAGGACGAAGCCGACCGCCGTCGCGCGACGCTGATCGAGCTTGCAGTCGAGCAGGACGATGCCGCGATGGAAGCCTATCTGGAAGGCACCGAGCCGGACGTGGACACCCTGCGCGCCCTGATCCGCAAGGGCACGCTGGCCATGGCCTTCGTGCCGGTCCTGGCCGGATCCGCCTTCAAGAACAAGGGTGTGCAACCGCTCCTGAACGCCGTGGTCGACTACCTGCCCTCGCCGCTCGACATCCCGCCCTACGTGGGCTTTGCACCGGGTGACGAGACCGAATCCCGTAACATCGAGCGCAAGCCCGATGATGCCGAGCCCTTCTCGGGTCTGGCGTTCAAGATCATGAACGACCCCTTCGTGGGATCGCTGACCTTCACGCGGCTCTATTCCGGTGTCCTGAAAAAGGGCGACCAGATGCTGAACGCGACCAAGGGCAAGCGCGAGCGCGTCGGCCGGATGATGATGATGCATGCCGTCAACCGCGAGGAAATCGACGAAGCCTTCGCGGGCGACATCATCGCCCTGGCGGGCCTGAAGGAAACGACCACCGGCGACACGCTTTGCGATCCGGCGAAACCGGTCGTCCTGGAAACCATGACCTTCCCCGAGCCGGTGATCGAGATCGCCGTCGAGCCGAAGTCGAAGGCCGACCAGGAAAAGATGGGCCTCGCACTGGCGCGTCTGGCGGCCGAAGATCCGTCCTTCCGTGTGGAAACCGATTTCGAATCGGGCCAGACGATCATGAAGGGCATGGGCGAACTTCACCTCGACATCCTCGTTGACCGCATGCGTCGCGAATTCAAGGTCGAGGCGAACATCGGTGCGCCGCAGGTGGCCTACCGCGAGACCATCTCGCGCGAAGCCGAGATCGACTACACGCACAAGAAACAGACCGGCGGTACCGGCCAGTTCGCACGCGTGAAGCTCGTCATCACCCCGACCGAGCCGGGCGAAGGTTATTCGTTCGAATCGAAGATCGTGGGTGGCACTGTGCCGAAGGAATACATCCCCGGCGTCGAGAAGGGCATCAAGTCGGTCATGGATTCGGGTCCGCTTGCCGGCTTCCCGGTCATCGACTTCAAGGTGGCGCTGATCGACGGTGCCTTCCATGACGTCGACTCCTCGGTGCTGGCGTTCGAAATCGCGTCCCGGGCAGCCATGCGCGACGGTCTGAAAAAGGCCGGGGCGAAACTGCTGGAACCGATCATGAAGGTCGAAGTCGTGACGCCGGAAGAATACACCGGTGGCATCATCGGCGACCTCACGTCGCGCCGGGGAATGGTGCAGGGCCAGGACACGCGCGGCAACGCCAACGTGATCAACTGCATGGTGCCGCTTGCCAACATGTTCGGCTACATCAACAACCTGCGCTCGATGTCCTCGGGTCGCGCGGTGTTCACGATGCAGTTCGACCATTACGAGGCCGTGCCGCAGAACATCTCGGACGAGATCCAGAAGAAATACGCTTGATTTTCGGGTCGCGCCCCTTTCGGGGCGCACCCTACCCAACCCGTAGGGTGCGTGGCGTCACGCACCGACACCGAAACAGGAGGCCAGCATGGCAAAGGCAAAGTTTGAACGTTCCAAACCGCACGTGAACATCGGGACGATTGGTCACGTTGACCACGGCAAGACGACGCTGACGGCGGCGATCACGAAGTATTTTGGTGATTTCCGTGGTTACGACCAGATTGACAACGCGCCTGAGGAGAAGGCGCGGGGGATCACGATTTCGACGACGCATGTGGAATATGAAACCGAAGCCCGCCACTACGCGCACGTCGACTGCCCGGGCCACGCCGACTATGTGAAGAACATGATCACGGGTGCGGCGCAGATGGACGGGGCGATCCTTGTGGTGAACGCGGCTGACGGCCCGATGCCGCAAACGCGCGAGCACATCCTGCTGGGCCGCCAGGTGGGCATTCCCTACATGGTCGTCTACATGAACAAGGTCGACCAGGTGGATGACGCCGAGCTTCTGGAACTGGTGGAGATGGAAGTGCGCGAGCTTCTGTCGTCCTACGATTATCCGGGCGACGACATTCCGATCGTGAAGGGCTCGGCGCTTGCGGCGCTTGAGGGCCGCGATCCCGAGATCGGCGAGAGCTCGATCCGTGCGCTTCTGAAGGCGGTGGACGACTATATCCCGACGCCGGTTCGCGCCGTCGACCAGCCGTTCCTGATGCCGATCGAGGACGTGTTCTCGATTTCGGGCCGCGGCACGGTGGTGACGGGGCGTGTCGAGCGTGGCGTGATCAACGTCGGCGACGAAGTCGAGATCGTGGGGATCCGCGCGACGCAGAAATCGACCTGCACGGGCGTCGAGATGTTCCGCAAGCTTCTGGATCGTGGTGAGGCGGGCGACAACGTCGGCATCCTGCTGCGCGGCATCGACCGCGAGGGCGTGGAGCGTGGCCAGGTGCTGTGCAAGCCGAAATCGGTGAACCCGCACACGACCTTCGAGGCCGAGGCCTATATCCTGACCAAGGAAGAAGGCGGCCGGCACACGCCGTTCTTTGCGAACTACCGGCCGCAGTTCTACTTCCGCACGACGGACGTGACCGGGACGGTGCAGCTGCCGGAAGGCACCGAGATGGTGATGCCGGGCGACAACCTGAAGTTCGTGGTCGAACTGATCGCGCCGATCGCCATGGAAGAAAAGCTGCGCTTCGCCATCCGCGAAGGCGGCCGCACCGTCGGCGCCGGCGTGGTGTCGAAGATCCTGAAGTAAGACTTTGGTTCGACGCAGGCCGCGCAATGAGGCGCGGTCTGCCTCTCAACCTTCAGCCCCGAAAAGGCAGATGACTATGCAAGGTCAGAATATCCGTATCCGGCTCAAGGCTTTCGATTACCGCGTGCTGGATGCCAGCACCCAGGAAATCGTGAACACGGCCAAGCGGACCGGCGCCACCGTTCGTGGACCGATTCCGCTGCCCAACAAGATCGAGAAGTTCACCGTTCTGCGCGGCCCGCACATCGACAAGAAGTCGCGCGACCAGTGGGAAATCCGCACGCACAAGCGTCTTCTCGACATCGTCGATCCGACCCCTCAGACCGTGGACGCGCTGATGAAGCTCGACCTGGCTGCCGGTGTCGACGTCGAGATCAAGGTCTGAGGAGGGCACCCGAATGCTTCGTTCCGGTGTAATCGCCAAGAAGCTGGGCATGACCCGGCTGTTCCTGGAAGACGGCAAGCAGGTTCCTGTGACCGTTCTCCAACTCGACAACCTGCAGGTCGTGGCGCAGCGCACCGCCGAGCGTGACGGCTACACCGCCGTCCAGCTTGGTGCCGGTGCCGCCAAGGCCAAGCGCACCACCGCCGCCATGCGCGGCCACTTCGCGAAAGCGAACGTGGCGCCGAAGCGCAAGATCGCGGAATTCCGCGTGTCGCCGGAAAACCTGATCGAAGTCGGGGCCGAGATCTCGGCCGCCCACTACGCCGAAGGCCAGTTCGTCGACATCGCCGGCACCTCGATCGGCAAAGGCTTTGCCGGTGCGATGAAGCGTCACAACTTCGGTGGTCTGCGCGCCTCGCACGGCGTGTCGGTCAGCCACCGTTCGCACGGCTCGACCGGCCAGTGCCAGGACCCCGGCAAGGTGTTCAAGGGCAAGAAGATGGCCGGCCATCTGGGTTCCGTGCGTGTGACCACGCAAAACATCCAGGTCGTCCGCACGGACGCCGACCGCGGCCTGATCATGGTCAAGGGTTCGGTGCCGGGCAACAAGGGCGGCTGGGTCACGATCAAGGATGCGGTCAAGAAGCCGCTGCCGAAGGACCTGCCGTTGCCGGCGGCCCTGAAATCGGCTGCGGGCGCCGCTTCGGCCGCCGAAGCGCCCGCCGAAGGGGGTGAAGCATGAAACTCGATGTGATCAGCCTTGACGCGACGAAGTCGGGCACGGTCGACCTGGACGACGCGATCTTCGGCCTCGAGCCGCGCGCCGACATCCTGCATCGTCTGGTCCGCTGGCAGCGCGCCAAGGCGCAGGCCGGCACCCATTCGGTGCTGGGCAAGTCGGATGTCAGCTATTCGACCAAGAAGATCTACCGCCAGAAAGGCACCGGCGGGGCCCGTCACGGGTCGCGCAAGGCGCCGATCTTCCGGAAGGGTGGCGTCTACAAGGGTCCGACTCCGCGCAGCCATGCGCATGATCTGACCAAGAAGTTCCGCGCCCTGGGTCTTCGCCACGCGCTGTCGGCGAAAGCCACGACCGGCAACCTCGTCATCCTCGAGAACCTCGAGATGACGGAAGCCAAGACCTCGTTGCTGGCGAAAACCGCCAAGGAGCTGGGTTGGAAGCGCGTCCTGATCATCGACGGTGCCGAGGTGAACGAGAACTTCGCTCTCGCCGCACGCAACATCGAAGGTATCGATGTGCTGCCGTCGATCGGTGCCAATGTCTATGACATCCTCAAGCGTGATGTTCTTGTCATCACCAAGGCGGGTGTCGAAGCGCTGGAGGCGCGCCTGAAATGAGCAAGGCTCCCAAATCCCAGGACGTGGCCCTGAAGCCCGAACACTACGACGTCATTCGCAAGCCGGTGATCACCGAAAAGGCGACCATGGCTTCGGAAAACGGCGCCGTCGTGTTCCAGGTGGCGATGGACGCGAACAAGCCGCAGATCAAGGAAGCGGTGGAAACGCTGTTCGGCGTCAAGGTGAAGGCGGTCAACACCACCATCACCAAGGGCAAGGTCAAGAAGTTCCGCGGCAAGACCGGCGTGCGGAACAACGTCAAGAAGGCCTACGTCACCCTCGAAGAGGGAAATACTATCGACGTCTCCACGGGCCTCTGATAGAGAACCACGAATCTCGCGGCCCCGGGTAATCGGGGCCGCGTGCCTTTTCGGGAATCGTGCTTCGGCATTTCCTGAATTTCACGACGGGGACCTGCGGGGCCCTATATCGAAACGGACCGAAAGGTCCAAAGCTACGGAAGACAGAGAGCATGGCACTCAAGTCGTATAAGCCGACGACGCCTGGCCAGCGTGGGCTGGTTCTGATCGACCGTTCGGAGCTTTGGAAAGGACGCCCGGTCAAAGCCCTTACTGAGGGTTTGACCAAGTCGGGC
Organism: Paracoccaceae bacterium; assembly: GCA_020622085.1. Lineage (GTDB taxonomy): Bacteria > Pseudomonadota > Alphaproteobacteria > Rhodobacterales > Rhodobacteraceae > QY30. The sequence continues at coordinate 373,735 of JAHRYM010000001.1, forward strand.
GGCCGGAACAACACCGGACGTATTACCTCGTTCCACAAGGGCGGCGGCGCGAAGCGTCTTTACCGCATCGTGGACTTCAAGCGTCGCAAGTTCGACGTTCCGGCGACCGTCGAGCGGATCGAATACGATCCGAACCGGACCGCCTTCATCGCCCTGATCCGCTATCAGGACGGCGAACAGACCTATATCCTTGCGCCGCAGCGTCTGGCCGTCGGCGACAGCGTGATCGCTGGCACCAAGACCGACGTGAAGCCGGGCAACGCGATGCCCTTCTCGGGCATGCCGATCGGCACGATCGTCCACAACGTCGAGCTGAAACCGGGCAAGGGCGGCCAGCTGGCCCGCGCTGCCGGGACCTATGCCCAGTTCGTCGGCCGTGACGGTGGCTATGCGCAGATCCGCCTGTCCTCGGGCGAACTGCGGATGGTGCGCCAGGAATGCATCGCGACCGTTGGCGCGGTGTCGAACCCCGACAACTCGAACCAGAACCTCGGCAAGGCCGGTCGTCGTCGTCACATGGGCATCCGCCCGACCGTTCGCGGCGTGTCGATGAACCCGATCGACCACCCGCATGGTGGTGGTGAAGGCCGCACCTCGGGTGGCCGGACCCCGGTTACTCCGTGGGGCAAGGACACCAAGGGCAAGAAAACCCGCTCGAACAAATCGACCGACAAGTACATCGTCCGGTCGCGCAGCGCGAAGAAGGGGCGTTAATTTATGGCACGTTCTATCTGGAAGGGCCCCTTTGTCGACGCCTACCTGCTGAAGAAGGCAGAGAAGGCGCGCGCATCGGGCAAAAGCGACGTGATCAAGATCTGGTCGCGCCGTTCGACGATCCTGCCGCAATTCGTGGGTCTGACCTTTGCGGTCTACAATGGCCAGAAGCATATCCCGGTGAACGTCACCGAGGAGATGATCGGCCAGAAGTTCGGTGAATATTCGCCGACCCGCACGTATTACGGCCATGCGGCCGATAAAAAAGCCAAGAGGAAATAAGCCATGAGCAAGGAAAAGAATCCGCGCCGCGTGGCCGATAACGAAGCCTTCGCCAAGGCGAAGATGCTGCGCACCTCGCCGCAGAAACTGAACCTCGTCGCCCAGCTGATCCGCGGCAAGAAGGTGGAAAAGGCCCTGTCCGACCTGACCTTCTCGAAGAAGCGCATCGCCATCGACGTGAAGAAGTGCCTGCAATCGGCCATCGCCAACGCTGAAAACAACCACAGCCTCGACGTGGACAACCTGGTTGTCGCGGAAGCCTGGGTTGGCAAGAACCTGGTGATGAAGCGCGGTCGTCCGCGGGCGCGTGGCCGGTTCGGCAAGATCATGAAACCGTTCAGCGAACTGACGATCAAGGTCCGGCAGGTCGAAGAAGCAGCTGGGGAGCAAGCGTAATGGGACAGAAGGTCAACCCCATCGGGATGCGCCTCCAGGTCAACCGGACCTGGGACAGCCGCTGGTTCGCCGAAAGCAAGGACTACGGCAACCTGCTTCTGGAAGACCTCCGCATGCGCGAGTTCATCCACCAGGATGCCAAGCAGGCCGGTGTCAGCAAGGTGATCATCGAACGCCCGCACAAGAAGTGCCGCGTGACGATCCACACCGCGCGTCCGGGTGTCATCATCGGCAAGAAAGGCGCCGATATCGAGACCCTGCGCAAGAAGCTGGCCGCGTTCACCAAATCGGAACTGCACCTCAACATCGTTGAAGTCCGCAAGCCCGAACTGGATGCGCAGCTGGTGGCCGAATCGATCGCCCAGCAACTGGAACGCCGGGTGTCCTTCCGCCGCGCCATGAAGCGCGCCGTGCAGAACGCCATGCGCATGGGTGCCCTGGGCATCCGCGTCAATGTCGGTGGCCGCCTTGGTGGTGCCGAAATCGCGCGGACCGAATGGTACCGCGAAGGCCGCGTGCCGCTGCACACCCTTCGTGCCGACATCGACTATGCTCTCTCGGAAGCCACGACCCCTTACGGCATCATCGGCGTAAAGGTCTGGATCTTCAAAGGCGAGATCATGGAACACGATCCGCAGGCCCGCGACCGCCGTGCTGCCGAAGCCCAGGATGGGCCGGCGCCGCGCGGGCCGCGGCGCGATGACCGCCGCGACGCCCGGTAAGGAGTAAGGACAATGCTGCAACCAAAACGGACAAAGTTCCGCAAACAGCACAAGGGCCGGATCCACGGCGAAGCCAAGGGCGGGTTCGACCTTAACTTTGGCGGCTACGGCCTGAAAGCCACCGAACCCGAGCGCGTCACCGCGCGGCAGATCGAAGCGGCCCGCCGCGCGATCACCCGCCACATGAAGCGTCAGGGCCGCGTCTGGATCCGTATTTTCCCGGACGTTCCCGTTACCGGCAAGCCCACCGAAGTGCGGATGGGTAAAGGCAAAGGCTCGGTCGACTTCTGGGCGGCCAAGGTCAAGCCGGGCCGCGTGATGTTCGAGATCGACGGCGTTGCCGAACCGATCGCCCGCGAAGCCCTGCGCTTGGGTGCGATGAAACTGCCGGTCCTGACCCGCATCGTCGTGCGCGAAGACTGGTAATCAGGGTTTACCTGCCGATCTGCTTTTTGGGGCTCCGCCGGGAACGGCGGGGCCTTTCGCCTGAGTGAAGGGCTTGGCTCTTTGATCTTTCGTCTGTCCGATGCACCAATCGGTAGGGACGACACCATTGATTGGCTACGACCGGTTAGTGCATGACTTAGATGCGAATGAATGCGCCACGTCAGTAAAGGATGGTTTCGATGTATTGGGTTTCGGCAACTCTGGCTGCGATCGCCTTGGGCTTTGCCTATTATGGTTTGAACTTGATGTATGACGACTCCTATTCGAACAAGGTTGTGGGTGGAGATGCTTACAACTTCATCATCTATGCAGCGCGGGGGACAGCCTATGTGTCTACCGGGGTTGTCTTCGCGGTCCTGAGTGCCGCTGCCGCGATTGTTGGCCATTCCCTTTCTGACCGAGTGGCGCAGACTGGCCAGCAGGCATCCGCTTCCTAATCGGTCTCGGTTGGAATCGCGAATTGGTAGGAACTCCCCTTGCCCCCCGGCGCATCCCCCTGTATGGAGGCGCATCCACGGCTCCGGGGTGACTCGGAATCGGTGGTTTGTCATTGATCCACCAGGTTCAAGGTGACCTTGCCGTTCGCAGGGGCCCGCTGGTGATTGTGAAAAGGAAAAGGCGCATGAACGCCAAGGAACTGAACACGAAGACGCCGGACCAGCTCCGCGACGATCTTCTGGCGCTGAAGAAGGAAGCCTTCAATCTGCGCTTCCAGCAGGCCACCGGCCAGCTGGAGAACACCGCCCGGGTGCGCACCGTCCGCCGTGACGTTGCCCGCATCAAGACGGTGCTGAACGCCAAAGCCGCAGACGCTGCGAAGTAAGAGGGAACAGCCATGCCGAAACGTATCCTGCAGGGCGTCGTGACCTCGGACAAGAACGAGCAGACCATCACCGTTCTTGTCGAGCGCCGCTTCAAGCACCCGCTTCTGCAAAAGACCGTGCGGAAGTCGAAGAAATACCGCGCCCATGACGCGGAAAACAAGTTCAAGGTCGGTGACTCGGTTCGCATCGAAGAATGCGCGCCGATCTCGAAGACGAAACGTTGGACGGTTGTGACGGAAGCCTGAGGGTTTACCCCACATCCCCCTTCTGAACGAAACCCTGGGCTTCGCGCCCATAGGTCGGGAGAAACCAAATGATCCAGATGCAGACCAATCTGGATGTTGCTGACAACTCCGGCGCTCGCCGGGTTCAGTGCATCAAGGTTCTGGGTGGTTCCCACCGCCGCTACGCCAGCGTCGGCGACATCATCGTGGTGTCGGTCAAGGAAGCCATCCCGCGCGGTCGCGTGAAGAAAGGCGACGTCCGCAAGGCCGTCGTCGTGCGCACCGCCAAGGAAGTTCGCCGCGAAGATGGCACCACCATCCGTTTCGATCGCAATGCCGCCGTCATCCTGAACAACCAGGGCGAACCGGTCGGCACCCGCATCTTCGGGCCGGTGGTTCGTGAGCTGCGTGCGAAGAACTTCATGAAGATCATCTCGCTGGCGCCGGAGGTGCTGTGATGGCTGCGAAACTCCGTAAAGGTGACAAGGTCGTTGTCCTTGCCGGCAAGGACAAGGGCAAGCAGGGCGCGATCGCTTCGGTCGATCCCAAGGCCAACAAGGCCGTGGTCGAAGGCGTGAACGTCGCCATCCGCCACCAGCGCCAGACGCAGACGAACCAGGGCGGTCGCCAGCCGAAGGCGATGCCGATCGACCTGTCGAACCTTGCGCTGATGGACAAGGACGGCAAGGCCACCCGCGTCGGCTTCCGCTTGGAAGAGGGCAAGAAGGTGCGTTTCGCCAAGACCACCGGGGAGGCGATCTGATGCTTGACCAAGCCACCTATACCCCGCGCCTGAAGGCCCTTTTCAAGGACCAGGTGCGCGCCGCGCTGAAAGAAGAATTCGGCTACAAGAACGACATGCAGATCCCGCGTCTGGACAAGATCGTCCTGAACATGGGCGTCGGCGAAGCCGTCAAGGACACCAAGAAGGTGAAAAGCGCGCAGGAAGAACTGACGCTGATCGCCGGCCAGAAAGCGGTCATCACCAAGGCCAAGAAGTCGATCGCCGGCTTCCGCGTCCGGGAAGAAATGCCGCTGGGCGTCAAGGTGACCCTGCGCGGCGACCGCATGTACGAATTCCTCGACCGTCTGATCACCATCGCGCTGCCCCGCGTCCGCGACTTCCGCGGCGTCAAGGGTTCGTCGTTCGATGGCCGCGGCAACTATGCCATGGGCCTGAAAGAACAGATCGTGTTCCCGGAAATCGAGTTCGACAAGGTCGACGAGGTTCTGGGCATGGATATCATCATCTGCACCACCGCGCCGACCGACGCGGAAGCGAAGGCGCTGTTGAAGCAATTCAACATGCCCTTCAACAGCTGATCGCGGAGGAACGACGAATGGCGAAGAAATCCATGGTGAACCGCGAAGTGAAGCGCGCCCGTCTGGTCAAGCAATATGCTGCCAAGCGCGCCGAACTGAAGGCGGTCATCGAAAACCAGTCGCTGCCGATGGAAGAGCGTTTCAACGCGACCCTGAAGCTGGCGGAACTGCCCCGTAACTCCTCGGCCGTCCGCCTGCACAACCGTTGCCAGCTGACCGGCCGTCCCCACGCTTACTACCGTAAGCTGAAACTCTCGCGGATCATGCTGCGTGACCTGGCCTCGTTCGGCCAGATCCCCGGCATGGTGAAGTCGAGCTGGTAAGGAGGTCGAATGATGATGAACGATCCTCTCGGCGATATGCTGACCCGCATCCGCAACGCGCAGATGCGTGGCAAATCGACCGTCCGCACGCCGGCCTCGAAACTTCGCGCCTGGGTTCTGGATGTGCTGAAAGACGAAGGCTACATCCGTGGCTACGACAAGGTTGCGGCGGCCAATGGCCACCCGGAACTGGAAATCAGCCTGAAATACTTTGAAGGCACCCCGGTGATCCGGGAACTGAAGCGGGTCTCGAAGCCCGGCCGCCGCGTCTACGCGAGCGTCCAGGACATCCCGAGCGTCCGCAACGGCCTGGGCCTGTCGATCGTCTCCACGCCGAAAGGCGTAATGTCCGATGCAGCAGCACGAACCGCCAACGTCGGCGGCGAAGTGCTCTGCACCGTGTTCTAAGGAGGGGCCGATGTCACGTATTGGCAAGAAACCGGTCGAGGTGCCTTCGGGCGTCACCGCCAGCATCAATGGCCAGACCATCGAGGTGAAGGGCCCGAAAGGCACCCTTTCCTTCAAGGCGACCGACGATGTGACCATCACGCAGGATGCAGGCAAGATCGCTGTCCAGCCGCGCAGCCTCTCGAAGCGTGCCCGTCAGCAGTGGGGTCTGTCCCGCTCGATGATCGAGAACCTCGTGACGGGTGTGAGCAAGGGCTTCAGGAAAGAGCTTGAAATCAACGGTGTGGGTTACCGCGCCGCGATTCAGGGCAACATCCTGAAACTCCAGCTTGGCTACAGCCACGAAGTGAACTTCGATGTGCCGAAGGGCGTGACCGTCACGACCCCGAAGCAGACCGAAATCATCATCGAGGGCATTGATGCCCAACTCGTCGGCCAGGTTGCGGCCAACATCCGCGAATGGCGTGGTCCCGAGCCCTACAAGGGCAAGGGGATCAAGTACAAAGGCGAGTTCATCTTCCGCAAGGAAGGCAAGAAGAAGTAAGGACCGGGGATATGGCAAACAGCAAACGAGACCTGTTTCTGAAACGCCGCCTGCGCGTTCGGAACAAACTGCGGAAACTGTCCGGCGGGCGCCTGCGCCTGTCGGTGCATCGCTCCAGCAAGAACATCAGCGTTCAGCTGATCGACGATGTGAAGGGCGTGACCCTCGCCGCGGCCTCCTCGCTCGAGAAGGATCTGGGCGTGGTCGGCAAGAACAACGTCGAAGCAGCGGCGAAGGTCGGCCAGGCCATCGCCGAGCGGGCGAAAAAGGCCGGGGTCGAAGAATGCTACTTCGATCGTGGCGGCTTCCTCTTTCACGGCAAGATCAAGGCTTTGGCCGATGCTGCCCGTGAAGGCGGCCTGAAGTTCTGATGACCTGAGGGCGGCGTTCGCGCCGCCCCGATGATCCGGTGGACGGGCAGGGCCCACCCAACCAGGATCGGCCGAAACGGCGCGCAACCCGCGCCACCATGCAAGGAATGCCGAATGGCAGAACGTGATAATCGCCGGGAAGGCCGTCGCGATGACCGTCGCGAACGCGAAGAAACCCCGGAATTCGCTGATCGTCTTGTCGCGATCAACCGTGTGTCGAAAACGGTGAAGGGCGGCAAGCGCTTTGGCTTCGCCGCGCTCGTGGTGGTCGGTGACCAGCGCGGTCGTGTCGGCTTTGGCAAGGGCAAGGCCAAGGAAGTGCCCGAAGCGATCCGCAAGGCGACCGAACAGGCCAAGCGCAGCCTGATCCGCGTGCCGCTGCGTGACGGCCGCACCCTGCACCACGACGTCGAAGGCCGTCATGGCGCCGGCAAGGTCGTGATGCGGACGGCCGTTCCGGGCACCGGCATCATCGCCGGCGGTCCGATGCGCGCCGTGTTCGAGATGCTGGGTGTTCAGGACGTCGTGGCGAAATCGCTCGGCAGCCAGAACCCCTACAACATGATCCGCGCCACGATCGACGGTCTGAAGTATGAATCGAGCCCCCGCCAGATCGCGCAGCGTCGCGGCAAGAAGGTGGCCGATATCCTGCGGAAGCCCGAAGCCGAAGTGGCGGAAGCGTAAGGAGCGGGAAACATGGCCAAGAAAACCATCGTGGTGAAGCAGATCGCTTCGCCCTCCCGCCGCCCGGACGTGCAACGCCGCACGCTGATCGGTCTGGGTCTGAACAAGATCAACCGCACCCGTGAACTGGAAGATACGCCTTCGGTTCGCGGCATGGTGAACGCGATCCCGCACCTGGTGCGGATCATCGAAGAACGCGGCTGACACTGTCCGCTTCACGAATGCCACAAGCGCCCCGTTCCGGAAGGACGGGGCGTTTGCCGTTCTTGACCCGACACGCGGGTGGTCGCTAAGCGGCGGGTGAAGCAGCGATTTCAGCGGGCCATTTCTCATGTCCAGGACCGTCATTTCCGGATTGAGCATCATGGGCGCGCTGATCATCGGCGTGACGCTCTGGGCCTGGGGCCAGCCTCTCATCAGCAAATCCGGACAGATCCGGCTTTGGGTCGGCTCCATCTGGTCAGGCGAAAATTCCCAGCAGGTTGCCGATTGGTACAGCCTTTCCCATGCCGTGCAGGGGATGGTGGTCGGACTTGCGGGCCGGGCTTTGCAGCGCTTGATCGGGTTTCCGGTGATCTTCGGCATTGCCCTGATCATCGGAGCCGGTTGGGAGATAGTCGAACACACCGACTGGGTGCTGCACCGCTTCCGCGCCGCAACCGTCTATCAGGGGTATGTCGGGGACACCGTCCTGAACGCGGTCTGCGACTACCTGTTCATGCTTGCCGGATTCTTTGCCGCCTGGGTCTTGCCGATCTGGGCCGGAGCCCTGCTGGTGGCAATGCTCGAGATCGGTTCGGCACTGACGGCACGGGACAGCCTGATCCTGACGACGGTGCAGTTGATCCACCCCATCCCGGCAATTGCCGCCTGGCAGGACGAGATTAATCCTCGTACCCATCCAGCGCCCGAGCCTGCAGCGGAGTCGGCGCCGCAAGCTAGCTTTTGCGATTCCGGTTCTGCGTGCTAGGCTCTGACCCATGCCGCGCCCCGGGGGAGGGGCGGGCACTCAGCGGAGGAAGCATTCGATGTCTGGTGAACTGTCCGGCGGCTGTGCCCATGTCCATGTCAAGGCGTTGCACGGCCCGATCGACAACCACGTGTGCCACTGCAACGTCTGCAAGGCCGTCACGGGGCAGCAAAGCACTCATGTTGCCTTCTTCAGCCATGCCGATCTTCAGGTCGACCACCCTGAAAGGCTGAATCGCCAGCCCTTCAACAAGGACAATCCGAACGGCCCGCTGGAGCTGTGCACCTGCAAGGACTGCGGGGCGGCGATCATGCTGGACGACAAGCAACATCGGATCCGCGTCGCGGTGCCGAATGTCATGGGCTATGATGTATCGAGCTTCCCGCAGCCGACCTATCATGCGTTCTGGGATGAATCGAAGGGCTACGCCAAGCCCAATGATGGCCGTCCGGTTTATGAAGGCCTGCGGCCCGAGTTTGCGATGCCGAAAGGATCCTGAGTCTCCGGACCCGCCCGGGGTTCTGCCATTCCGACAACGCCCTTGATCGGGGTGGCTCCTCCGGCTATACGCCGCGGGTGGCGCGTTGCGCGCCGCGAGTCACAACCAAGAAATGCCGTGTCTGGCCGCTCCCGTCGCTGGGGGCCAGTTCCGGCGAGGAGAAGCGACATGAAACTGAATGAACTTCGTGACAACGAAGGTGCCGCCCGCAAGAAGAAACGCGTGGCGCGTGGCCCTGGTTCGGGCAAGGGCAAGACCGCTGGCCGCGGGATCAAGGGCCAGAAATCGCGTTCAGGCGTGGCCATCGGTGGTTACGAAGGCGGCCAGATGCCGCTCTACCGCCGCCTGCCGAAGCGCGGCTTCAGCAAACCGAACCGCCTGTCCTTCGCGGTGGTGAACCTGGGCATCATCCAGGCCTTCATCGACGCGGGCAAGCTTGATGGCAAGGCCGAGATCACCGAAGACGCGCTGCTGGCCGCCGGCGTGATCCGCCGCAAGCTGGACGGTGTGCGCGTGCTTGCCAAGGGCGAGCTGAAGGGTGCGGTCAAGCTTTCGGTGACCGGCGCTTCGAAGTCCGCGATCGGCATTGTCGAGAAGGCGGGCGGGTCGCTGGCGGTCAAGGCTGCCGAGGCCGCGACCGAATAAGCTTGTGGGCGGCCGCAGTGCCGCTTACATAGTCAGCCAAGTTTTCCCAGCGCCGCCGACCGGAAAACGGTAGGCGGCGCTTCTCATGGAAGAGACAGGAATGGCATCTGCTGCAGAGCAAATGGCGGCGAACCTCAGCTGGGGCGCCTTGGGCAAGGCTTCGGACCTTCGCCAACGCATCTTCTTCACCCTCGGGCTGTTGATCGTCTATCGCCTTGGCACCTATATTCCGGTTCCGGGGATCGACGCCGAAGCCTTGCGCAAGTTCATGGATCAGGCGAACCAGGGCATCGGCGGCATGTTGCAGATGTTCACAGGCGGCGCGCTGGGGCGGATGGGGATCTTTGCCCTGGGCATCATGCCCTACATCTCGGCCTCGATCATCGTGCAGCTGCTGACGGCGATGGTGCCCACGCTTGAACAGCTGAAGAAGGAAGGCGAGCAGGGCCGCAAGAAGATCAACCAGTATACCCGCTACGGCACGGTTGCGCTGGCCACGGTGCAGGCATGGGGGCTTGCCGTCAGCCTTGAGCATGGCAGTCTGGTGCAGGATCCGGGGATGTTCTTCCGGCTGGCCTGCGTGATCACGCTGGTTGGCGGCACGATGTTCCTGATGTGGGTGGGCGAACAGATCACCTCGCGCGGGATCGGCAACGGGATATCGCTGATCATCTTCGTCGGCATCATCGCCAACATCCCGCATGCCCTGGCGGCGTTCTTTGCCCAGGGTCGCAGCGGCAGCCTGTCGCCTGCGGTCATCGTCGGCGTCATGCTGATGGTCGTGGTTGTCATCGCCTTCGTGGTGTTCATGGAGCGGGCCCTGCGCAAGATCCACATCCAGTATCCGCGCCGTCAGGTGGGCATGAAGATCTATGACGGTTCGTCGTCGCACCTGCCGATCAAGGTCAACCCGGCCGGTGTCATCCCGGCGATCTTTGCCTCGTCGCTCCTGATGCTGCCAACCACCGTGGCAACCTTCTCGGGCAACCAGACGGGCCAGATCATGTCCTATGTCTTGGCCATGTTCGGCCCGGGTCAGCCGCTTTATCTGGCATTCTTCACACTGATGATCGTGTTCTTCACCTACTTCTATACGGCCAACGTTGCATTCAAATCCGACGAGGTGGCCGACAACCTGAAGAACCAGGGTGGCTTCATTCCTGGCATCCGCCCGGGCAAGAAAACCGAGGATTACCTCGACTACGTTGTTGCGCGCGTTCTGGTTGTCGGCTCAGGCTATCTGGCTGCGGTCTGCCTTCTGCCCGAGATCCTGCGCCGTGAAATGGCAATCCCGTTCTATTTCGGCGGCACCTCGGTTCTGATCGTGGTCAGCGTCACCATGGACACGATCAACCAGATCCAGTCGCACCTGCTGGCGCATCAATACGAAGGCCTGATCGAGAAGTCGCAGCTTCGCGGCAAGAAGCGTGGCGCGACCACCAAGAAGGCGCCTGCACGGAGATAATCACCATGACGAACATCATCCTGTTGGGACCGCCGGGTGCGGGCAAGGGAACGCAGGCCCGTATTCTGGTGGAACGGCGCGGGATGGTGCAGCTTTCGACCGGGGACATGCTGCGTGCGGCACAGTCCTCGGGGACCGAGATGGGGCTGAAGGTCGCAGCGGTCATGGCGGCAGGGCAGCTTGTCACGGATGACATCGTGATCGGCCTGATCGAGGAGCAATTGGCCAAGGGTGGGTCCGGCTTCATCTTCGACGGATTTCCCCGCACGCTGCCGCAGGCAGATGCGCTGGGGGCCCTGCTGGAAGGGCGCGGCGACAGGCTGGATGCCGTCATCGAAATGAAGGTCGACCCCGATGCGCTGGTCGCCCGCATCACCGGTCGCTTCACCTGCGGCAACTGCGGCGAGGTTTACCATGACCAGACGAAGCCCACGGCCAGGCCGGGCGTGTGCGATGTCTGCGGATCGACCGACCTGCGGCGGCGCGCCGACGACAACGAGGAAAGCCTGCGCAAGCGGCTGTTCGAGTATTACCAGAAGACCTCGCCGCTGATCGGCTATTACTACGCCAAGGGAGCCTTGCGCCCGGTCGACGGCATGGCCGAACCCGAGGTTGTCGCAGCCGAGATCGCAAAAATTCTCGGGCCCGCTTGACGCCGGGGGCGGAAGCGCCTATCCGCAACTGTCTCATCCGAGAATCGCCGCAGTCAGCGGGCATTTGCCGGTTGCCTTCGCGGAGACCGCTGGATCGGCGCCCTGCGCCGGTCTGTTGTGAAAAAAGGTTCCGGCATTACGGAACCGCAACGAAAGGAAACGACGTGGCACGTATTGCTGGCGTCAACATCCCGACCGCGAAACGGGTGCCTATTTCGCTCCAGTATATCCACGGCATCGGGCCGATGTTCGCAGAACAGATCTGCGAAGCCGTCGGCATCGACCGCGCCCGTCGCGTCAATGAACTGACCGACGCCGAAGTTCTGGCGATCCGTGAATTCATCGACGCGAACTTCACTGTCGAAGGCGACCTGCGCCGTGAAGTCTCGATGAACATCAAGCGCCTGATGGACCTTGGCTGCTATCGCGGCCTGCGTCATCGTCGCAACCTGCCCGTCCGCGGCCAGCGGACCCACACCAACGCCCGCACCCGCAAGGGCCCGGCGAAGCCGATCGCCGGCAAGAAGAAGTAAGGGGAGGGTTCCGATATGGCACGCGACAAGACCCGTATGAAGAAAAAGGAACGCAAGAACATCGCCGCCGGCGTTGCTCATGTGAACTCGTCCTTCAACAACACCAAGATCCTGATCTCGGACGTTCAGGGCAACGCGATTGCATGGTCGTCTTCGGGCACCATGGGCTTCAAGGGTTCGCGCAAGTCGACCCCTTATGCCGCCCAGATGGCCGCCGAAGACGCGGGCCGCAAGGCGCAGGAACATGGCGTGAAGACGCTGGAAGTCGAAGTGCAGGGCCCCGGTTCGGGTCGCGAATCGGCGCTGCGTGCGCTGGCCGCCGTCGGCTTCAACATCACGTCGATCCGTGACGTGACGCCGATCGCCCACAACGGCTGCCGCCCGCCGAAACGCCGCCGGGTCTGAGACCAATTGCAGCGATCGGGCCGTGCGGATTCCCGCGGCCCGGTCGCGTTCGTTTTTATCCTCGGGAGTTTCCGGATGTCGGACATGGGCCGGGAACAGGTATGGAGGCAGATCGCATGATCCACAAGAACTGGGCCGAGCTCATCAAGCCGCAGCAGCTTGACGTGAGGGCCGGCAATGATCCCGCGCGTCAGGCCACCGTCGTCGCCGAACCGCTGGATCGCGGCTTCGGCCTGACGCTGGGCAATGCCCTGCGGCGCGTGCTGATGTCGTCGCTGCAAGGCGCGGCCATCACCAGCGTGCAGATCGACAATGTCCTGCATGAATTCTCGTCCGTCGCCGGGGTGCGCGAAGATGTCACCGACATCGTGCTGAACCTCAAGGGCGTCGCGCTGAAGATGGAAGTCGATGGGCCGAAGCGCCTGTCGATCTCGGCCAAGGGGCCGGGCATCGTGACCGCCGGCGACATTTCCGAATCGAACGGCATCGAGGTTCTGAACAAGGACCATGTGATCTGCCATCTGGACGACGGCGCCGATCTGTTCATGGAACTGACGGTCAGCACCGGCAAGGGTTATGTGGCGGCCGACAAGAACCGCCCCGAAGACGCGCCCATCGGCCTGATCCCGATCGACGCGATCTATTCGCCGGTCAAGAAGGTCAGCTACGAAGTGCAGCCCACGCGCGAGGGCCAGGTGCTGGACTATGACAAGCTGACGATGAAGATCGAAACCGACGGCTCGCTGACGCCGGAAGACGCGGTGGCCTATGCGGCACGCATCCTTCAGGACCAGCTGTCCATCTTCGTCAACTTCGACGAACCGGAATCGGCGCTGAAGCAAGATGCGGAAGACGGGCTGGAATTCAACCCGCTGCTTCTCAAGAAGGTCGACGAGCTGGAGCTTTCGGTCCGTTCGGCCAACTGCCTGAAGAACGACAATATCGTTTATATCGGCGACCTGATCCAGAAGACCGAAGCCGAGATGCTGCGCACCCCGAACTTCGGACGCAAGTCGCTGAACGAGATCAAGGAAGTGCTGTCGGGCATGGGGCTGCACCTTGGCATGGATGTCGAGGATTGGCCGCCAGAGAACATCGAAGACCTGGCCAAGCGTTTCGAAGACCAGTTCTGATTTTTAGGGCAGGCGGGGGGCGACCCCGCCCGCCAGACGACCGGGCATCCTGCCCCACCAAGGAGAGGGCCAGCCCACCGGCCCCGGACAAAGCAAAACCCGAAGGAGAAACACCATGAACCACGGAGCCGGCTATCGCCGCCTGAACCGTACCCACGAGCACCGCAAGGCGCTGTTCGCCAACATGGCCGGATCGCTGATCGAGCATGAGCAGATCAAGACGACCCTGCCGAAGGCGAAGGAACTGCGCCCGATCGTCGAAAAGCTGATCACGCTTGCGAAGCGCGGCGACCTGCACGCCCGCCGCCAGGCCGATTCGCAGCTGAAGCAGGATATCCACGTCAAGAAACTGTTCGACGTGCTGGGCGCCCGCTACAAGGACCGCCAGGGCGGCTACGTCCGCATCCTGAAGGCCGGCTTCCGTTATGGCGACATGGCGCCGATGGCGATCATCGAGCTGGTCGACCGCGATCCTTCGGCCAAGGGCGCCGCCGACAAGGCTCGCCTTGAAGCAGAAGCCGCCAACGACTGAGATCGTCCACAGGCCGAACATTCGAACCCCGCCGCAGCGTCGGCGGGGTTTTTTCATGTTCTGGCCGTTTTGCCATGCCAGTGCTACAGGTGGCAGACGTGGGCACGGCGATATCGCGGCGGTTGTCGAAGCGATGGCGGTGTCTGGCTCATGCCCGGAGGCTCTCGTGGATGGAGAGATGTGCGACAGACAGCAACGCGGCCACATGCGCGAAAATATCGCAGCCCCGGTTACGTATTTTCAGGAGACACCCGGCATAATTCCGTATGAGATTGCACAATTTCCGGTTGACCCCTCCTAAAACTGATTATCAATAAAGACATGTTCGAAAAGACAAACTTTGATAAAGAACTCAAGCAGCTCGACGCACTGGCCCCGAAGGGCTACTTTGTCGGGCTGCACATCCGTTTTACATCACCGCTGATGTCCTTCCAGACCTATGATCCGGTCTGGACCGACCATTACACCAACAACGGCTATGTCCTGCGCGATCCGATGACCGCCTGGGGGTTCTCGACCACCGGCTGGATCCGCTGGAGCGACCCGCGCCTTCCCGATCCGTTCGGCCTGTTCGACGAAGCGGCGAGCTTCGGGCTGCGCTATGGGGTGACGTTTTCCTGTGGGCCGATCGCCTCGCGGACCATCTCGAGCATCGCGCGCGACGACAGGGAGTTCAACGACGACGAAATCCGTGCCGCAGAGCGAATCGTGCATCAACTGCATGACATGACCGAAACCCCCGACCTGACCAAGGCGCAGGTCGAGGCGTTGAAATGCATCGCGGCCGGAGAACGCCACGCGGCGGCTGCGAATCGGCTGGGCATTTCGGAAAGTGCGCTCAAGGCGCGGCTGAACTCGGCGCGAGTGCGACTGATGGCACGGACAACGGCCGAAGCAATACAGCGGGCAAAGGATTACCGGTTCATTTGACGAGTGACACTGCCTTTGGGTGGGGCAGGTAAGAAACGGGGACGAGACATGAGGGGCAGACATGTTCGCAACAACACTTTCATTCGAGAATCTTCATAACCACGGAGAGCTTTTCGCAAACATGCTTCGCGCGCGGCGAGAGACGTTCATCGTCCGCGCGCAATGGGATCTTCCCGAAGCGAACGGCATGGAATACGACCAGTATGACACTCCGGCCAGTCGCTGGGTTGTCGTGCATGACGAGACCGGCCATGTGCTGGCATCGAACCGACTGACGCCCACGACGGCGAAATGCGGGATCTACAGCTACATGATCCGTGACGCGCAGCGCGGACTGCTGGACACGATCCCGTCGAACCTGCTTTACGACGAAGCGCCCGTGGCAGACGACATCTGGGAAAGTTCGCGCCTGTTTGTCGCACACGATGTGCCCGCCGGGATCCGCCGCAAGGTTCATGCGCGCCTGATCAAGGAAATCGCAACCGCCTCGCGAGGGTTTGGCGCGCGGATCTGCCTGACGCTTTTGGCGGCGAACTGGCCGCGCTGGGCGGGGCGGGTCGGCGTGGACATGACGGCGATGGGTCCGGTCATGGTAATCGACGGGATCGAGAACCAGGTCGTCGCCATGAACTTCGCCAAGCAGTTCCACTAGCGCCGGCACCCTCGGGCCACCCGGCGGGTGGCCCTTCCATCGCCCGTGCCAAGGCGTTAGCTTGCGCGGATGGCCGACCTTTTCGATCAGTCCGAACCGAAAAATCCCGGTGGCCCGCGGCCGCTGGCCGATCGGATTCGCCCCGCGACCCTTGGCGAAGTCATCGGTCAGGAACATGTTCTTGGCCCCGAAGGCCCCTTGGGCGCCATGCTCGCTTCGGGGACTCTCACATCGCTGATCCTCTGGGGGCCGCCCGGCGTCGGCAAGACCACCATCGCGCGGCTTCTGGCGCATGAAACCGACCTGAGTTTTGTTCAGATCAGCGCCATCTTTTCGGGCGTGCCGGAGCTGCGCAAGGTGTTCGAGGCTGCGCGCCTGCGCCGGGGGCAGGGTGGTGGCACGCTCTTGTTCGTTGACGAGATCCACCGATTCAACAAGGCGCAGCAGGACAGTTTTCTGCCGCACATGGAGGATGGCACGATCCTTCTGGTTGGCGCGACGACGGAAAATCCCTCGTTCGAACTGAACGCAGCCCTTCTCAGCCGCGCGCAGGTGATCGTGCTGCAACGACTGTCGCTGGCCGATCTGGAACGGCTGGCGCAGCGGGCGGAAAAGGCGTTGGGACGGGCCCTGCCGCTGACAGGGGCGGCGCGCGAACAATTGCTGGAAATGGCCGATGGCGACGGCCGGGCGCTCTTGAACCTGATCGAGCAGGCCTCGGGCTGGAAGCTGACCGCGCCGCTGACCCCCGAGGGGCTGGGAACCCGGCTGATGCGGCGGGCGGCGAAATACGACAAGTCGGGGGACGAGCACTACAACCTGATTTCGGCGCTGCACAAGTCGGTGCGCGGGTCCGACCCCGACGCGGCGCTTTACTGGTATGCGCGGATGCTGGAAGGCGGCGAGGATCCCCGCTTCCTTGCCCGGCGCCTCACGCGGATGGCGGTCGAGGATATCGGCCTTGGCGATCCGCAGGCGCAGGCCTTTTGTCTGGATGCCTGGAACACCTATGAGCGGCTGGGCAGCCCCGAAGGAGAGCTCGCGCTGGCGCAGGCCGTGATCTATCTGGCGCTGGCTCCGAAGTCGAACGCGGGATACGTCGCCTACAAGGCCGCGCGCGAGGCCGCCCGGCGGACCGGATCTGAACCGCCGCCGCGGCATATTCTCAACGCGCCGACCCGGATGATGAAAGAGCAGGGCTACGGCGAAGGCTATGCCTATGACCACGATGCCGACGACGGATTTTCGGGCCAGAACTATTTCCCCGACGGCATGAAGCGCCCGGTCCTGTATCAGCCGGTCGAGCGTGGCTTTGAACGTGAGTTGAAGAAGCGCGTGGAATGGTTCGCCCGCTTGCGCGAAAAGCGCGGCGGTTGAAATCCGGTAACTTATCCCCAAGAAACTGCTTTACAGATTTGCGCTTTGCTTCCACCATATATTGTGTGGAAAATGCAGGTGTGTGCCGTGTCTGGTTTGGGCAGACCAGTCATTGGCGCGTCAGGTCCGTTGCGGACAAGGGGGCGATATGGCGCTGTCGGAACTGTTCCTGGATCAGGGCGACATCCATCCGATCGACGTTGTCGAGTCGCTGGCCGAACATAACGAATGGGATTTCGACCGCGTCACCGACGATCAGATTGCCATGTCGGTTCAAGGCCAGTGGCGGACCTATTCGATCACGCTGGCTTGGTGCGCGCGCGAAGAGACGCTGCGGCTGATCTGCACCTTCGAGATGGAGCCGCCCGAGGACCGCATTGCCGCGCTTTACGAACTGCTGAGCCGCGCCAATGACATGGTCTGGACCGGTGCCTTCACCTGGTGGAGCGAACAGAAGCTGATGGCCTGGCGCTATGGCCTCTTGCTGTCGGGGGGCCAGATTGCGGCACCCGAACAGGTGGACCGGTTGATCAGCGGTGCGGTTACGGCGGCGGAACGGTTCTACCCGGCCTTTCAGCTGGCGACCTGGGGCCGGGAAACGGCCGAGCGTGCTTTGGGCGTGGCGCTAAGTGACTGCTACGGCCGCGCCTGAGGCCGGAAGCCCTTTCCCTTTCCGGGGCGCCGGCTAATCTCTGCCGTCAGACAACGGAGGGATTTCATGGAAATCAAGACGATGCACGAAGCGATCACTGCCGGTGGCGGGCTGGTCCTTCTGGGGTGCGGGCAGATGGGGTCGGCGATGCTGGCCGGCTGGCTGAACGGCGGTCTGGCGCCATCACAGGTTTGGGTGGTCGAGCCGCGCCCCTCGGACTGGCTGAAGGGGGCGGGCGTGCACCTGAACGAGCCGCTGCCTGCCTCGCCTGCCATCGTGCTGATTGCGGTCAAGCCGCAGATGATGGGGGAAGCGCTTCCGGTGCTGAAGGCGCTGGGGAACGGGCGCACGCTGTTCCTGACCGTTGCGGCGGGAACCACCATCGCCACCTATGAGGCGGTTCTTGGGGCGGGGACGCCGATCATCCGCGCGATGCCGAATACGCCCGCCGCCATCGGCCGGGGGATCACCGCAATCATCGGCAATGCAAATGCCTCGGGCTTGCATCTGGATCTTGCAGAGGGGCTTCTGTCGGCCGTGGGGCTGGTTGAGCGGCTCGAGGGCGAACACCAGATGGATGCCGTTACGGCGGTCTCGGGTTCCGGCCCGGCCTATGTCTTCCACCTGATCGAGACGCTGGCCGCCGCTGGAGTGGCCGAGGGGCTGCCGGCCGATCTGGCGCTGCGGCTGGCCCGGGCCACGGTGGCCGGGGCAGGGGCCCTGGCCGAGAAATCGGATCAGGCGCCTGGGCAGTTGCGGGTCAATGTCACCTCGCCGGGCGGCACGACGGCGGCGGCGCTTGATGTGCTGATGAACGCCGAAACGGGGTTCCCGGCGCTGTTGCGGCGGGCTGTCCATGCCGCGGCCGAGCGCGGGCGGGAGCTTGGCAAATGACGGATGCCATGGATGAGGCCGCCCCGACCATCGGGTTCGATGATTTCCTCAGGGTCGATATCCGCGTCGGGCGGATCACGCGGGCCGAGCCGTTCCCCGAGGCGCGCAAGCCGGCCTACAAACTCTGGATCGATTTCGGCCCCGGCATCGGGGAAAAGCGATCCTCGGCCCAGATTACCCGGCACTACACGCCAGAAGGGCTGGTCGGGCGGCAGGTTCTGGCGGTGATCAACTTTCCGCCGCGTCAGATCGGCAAGGTCCGTTCCGAGGTGCTGACCCTGGGCGTGCCCGATGCGGATGGTGAGGTGGTGCTGATTTCCCCGGGCCATGACGTGCCCGAGGGCGGGCGCCTTTTCTGAGGCAATGGCAACCGGCCGTGCCTTGCGCCGCCTTGCCGTTACCCTCCGCTCCGCCTGGACAAGGGCAGGATGCGGGATGCGCCATCACCTTTGTGCCGCGATGCAGCTTGACTTGGCGCCGATGAAGCGCCATGTCATTGGCTGACCTGCCGCCGCTGCCGCGTGAGCAGCCGTTCCCCGCGTGGGAACAGGGCGCAGGTCAGGACTGGTTCCCACGTCACGCAGGGGTCCGGCGGCCTGTTCAGGCCGCGCCCCGCAATCGACGGACACGCCCCTTGGTGTGCCCGGAACCAGACGTTTGAATGGCGCCCAAGATGCGCAACAGGAAGACCATTGACCAATTTTGACCAACTGGGGCTCGACACGCGCCTCGTGAAGAATGCGGCCCTGAAGGGGCTGACCACGCCCACGCCGATCCAGGCGCAGGGCATCCCGCATATCGTGGCGGGAAAAGACCTTCTGGGGCTGGCGCAGACCGGCACTGGCAAGACGGCGGCCTTCGGCCTGCCGATCATCAACCGCCTGCTGAAGATCGGCACCCGTCCGGCGCCGAAATCCTGCCGGGCGCTGATCCTGGCGCCGACGCGCGAACTGGCGACGCAGATCACCGACAACCTGACCGCTTTCGCCGCCGGGACGCCGATCAAGGTCTTCCGGGTGGTGGGGGGCGCGTCGCTCAACACGCAGTCCGACCGGATGGCGCGCGGCGTCGATATCCTTGTTGCCACGCCCGGCCGCCTGATCGACCTTCTGGACCGCAAGGCGCTGACCCTGAACGAGGTTCTGTGCCTTGTTCTGGACGAGGCCGACCAGATGCTTGACATCGGCTTCATCCATGCGTTGCGCCAGATCGCCAAACTGCTGCCGCGCCGCCGCCAGACGCTGCTGTTCTCGGCCACGATGCCGAAGCTGATGGAAGAAATCGCGACGTCCTACCTCAACGATCCGGTGCGCGTGCAGGTCTCGCCGCCGGGCAAGGCGGTCGAGAGGATCGAACAGGGCGTGCATTTCGTCCGTCAGGGCGACAAGGCGAAGCTGCTGGCCGATTACGTTGCCAAGCATCCGGGCGAACTGGCGCTGGTGTTCAACCGGACCAAGCATGGGTCGGACAAGCTGACGCGACTTCTGGAAAGCTGGGGCTTTTCGGTGGGCGCGATCCACGGCAACAAAAGCCAGGGACAGCGGGAACGGATGCTGCATTCGTTCCGCACGGGTGAAATCAAGGTGCTGGTCGCCACCGACGTCGCCGCGCGCGGCATCGACATCCCCGAGGTGCGGCACGTCTACAACTACGACCTGCCGAACGTTCCCGACAACTACGTTCACCGCATCGGCCGGACGGCCCGTGCAGGGCGCGATGGCCGCGCGGTGGCCTTCTGTTCGCCTGATGAGATCGGCGAACTGCGCGACATCGAAAAGACGATGAAGGCGGTTATTCCGGTCATCGGCGGCGAGGCCCCTATCGAACTGGGGCCGATGGCGAAACGCGGGCCGCAACCGCAGCGTGGCGCGCCCAAGGCCCAGCCAGCCGGCGAGGGCAAGAAACGCCCCACACGGCGTCCGTCGCGCCGGCCCAAGCGCGAACAGGCGGCGTGAACGTCGCCCGGTCCGCGACCGGATGAGCGGGGGGCGCCACCTGAGGGGTGGCGCCCTTGCCGTTTCAGACTGCTTCCTGTTCCAGATGCAGCTTCATGTCGATCAGCACCTGCTGGATCGCAAGCGTCTCGTTCAGCAGCCGCTTGGCCTCGTTGATCGAGATCTTGCCATCCTCGATCGACAGGTTGTACTCGCCCATCAACATGGCGAAGCGTTGTGACAGCGTGACGACATCGGCGTTCACGCCACCTTTTGCGGTATTGCTGGCGTGGTCGTCGGCATGTGAAAGCGTGATGCCCCGCAAATCGGCCAGTGCCGCCGTGACATGGGGGAAGCGTGCCGCCGCCTCGATCGCAGCGACCACGTCGATCGGCATGAAACGATCGGCATGTTCGGGATCATCCGAGTAATAGCGCCCGAGCGTCGCCTTGGACTTTCCCGAAATCCTCGCCGCCGCCTCGATGCCGATTTCCTTGACCAGGGCTTCGGTGTGGCGCTTCAGATAGGTTCCCGACATTTTCCTCAGACCCTCTTTCCCTGTCCCTTCGGTCGCCCGACCAGGCCTTACCCCTGAAGCGTGCGCACCCCGATCCCCTCGCTGCGCGCGCGCATGGCCTGGACGGCCGAGATGCTGGCGGCTGCGGTGGTGAAATAGGGGATCTTGTCCATCAGGGCCACGGCGCGGATGTCGCGGCTGTCGCTGATCGCCTGGCTGCCATCGGTGGTATTCATCACCAGGGCGATGTCATCGTTCTTCAGGCGGTCGACGATGTTCGGGCGGCCTTCATAGACCTTGGCCACCTGCGTGGCCGCAATGCCCTGTTCCGCCAGCCAAGCGGCGGTTCCGCGCGTGGCGACGATCTCGAACCCCATGGCGATCAGGTCGCGCGCGGCCTCGGCCAACGCTTCGGTCTTGTCGGCGTCCTTGACCGACAGGAAGGCGCGGCCCGATTCCGGCAGATGCGTCCCGGCACCGATCTGCGCCTTGAGGAAGGCAAGTGGGAAGGTGCGGTCCCACCCCATTACTTCCCCGGTGGAACGCATTTCCGGCCCAAGGATCGTATCGACGCCGGGGAAGCGCGCGAAGGGCAGCACCGCCTCCTTGACCGAGAACCACGGCGTCTTCGGATCGGCCAGCGTCAGCGGATCGGCATAGGGCAGGGGCGTGTCGGCGCCGATACCCGCCGGGTAAGCGGCGCGCATCGGGAAGTTCGACAGCGGCTCACCCGCCATCAGCCGTGCGGCGATCGAGGCGATGGCGCTGTCGGTGGCCTTGGCGACGAAGGGCACGGTGCGGCTGGCGCGTGGGTTCACTTCCAGCACGAAGATGTCGCCGTCCTTGATGGCGAACTGCACGTTCATCAGCCCGACCACGCCCAGGGCCAGCGCCATCTTTTCGGTCTGGCGCTTCAGTTCGGCCACCGTTGCGTCGGTCAGGCTGTGCGGCGGCAGGCAGCAGGCGCTGTCTCCCGAGTGCACGCCCGCTTCCTCGATATGTTCCATGATCCCGGCGACATGCACGGCGCGGCCATCGCAAAGCGCATCCACATCCACTTCGATGGCGCCGGACAGGTAGCTGTCAAGCAGCACCGGGCTTTTGCCCGAAACGGTGACGGCAGTGGTGATGTAACGCCGCAACTGATCCATGTCGCGCACGATTTCCATCGCGCGCCCGCCCAGAACGTAAGAGGGCCGGATCACCAGCGGGAAGCCGATGCGCCCGGCAATCTCCAGCGCCTGTTCGTCGGACGCGGCGATGCCGTTGATCGGCTGGCGCAGGTTCAGGTCATTCAATAGCTTCTGGAACCGTTCTCGGTCTTCGGCCAGGTCGATGGCATCGGGGGTGGTGCCCAGGATCGGGATGCCTTCGTCATGCAAGGCATTGGCCAGTTTCAGCGGCGTCTGGCCGCCGAACTGCACGATCACGCCATGCAGTGTGCCGTTTTCGCGTTCGACCCGCAGGATTTCCAGCACATGTTCCAGCGTCAGCGGTTCGAAATACAGCCGGTCCGAGGTGTCGTAGTCGGTCGACACGGTTTCCGGGTTGCAGTTGATCATGATGGTTTCATAGCCGCGTTCGGTCAGCGCAAAGCAGGCGTGACAGCAGCAGTAGTCGAATTCGATGCCCTGACCGATCCGGTTCGGCCCGCCGCCAAGGATCACGACCTTCTTCGCATCCGAAGGCCGGGCTTCGCATTCGACATCGCCCATCGCGGGGGCTTCATAGGTCGAATACATGTAGGGGGTCTGCGCCTCGAACTCGGCGCCGCAGGTGTCGATCCGCTTGAACACCGCGGTGACGCCCAGACCGATCCGGGCGCGGCGCACCTGCGCTTCGTCGCGGCCAGTCAGGCTTGCCAGCCGGGCGTCGGTGAAGCCCATCATCTTGAGCTTGCGCAGCCCTTCGGCCGAGGTCGGCAGCCCGTCGCGGCGAACCTCGGCTTCGGTCTCGACGATTTCGCGGATCCGGGCCAGGAACCAGGGATCGAAAGCCGTGGCCGCCTGGATTTCACGGTCCGACAGGCCATGACGCATGGCTTGCGCGATCAGGCGGATGCGGTCGGGAGTGCGCTGCGACAGCGCCTTGATGATCGCGGCCTTGTCGGGCGCGCCTTCGATGGCGATTTCATCAAACCCGGTCAGCCCGGTCTCAAGGCTCGCCAGCGCCTTTTGCAGCGATTCGTGGATGGTGCGGCCAATCGCCATCGCCTCGCCCACCGACTTCATCGCGGTGGTCAGTTCTGGCTTCGATCCGGGGAATTTCTCGAAGGCGAAGCGCGGGATCTTGGTCACGACATAGTCGATGGTCGGTTCGAAGCTTGCGGGCGTGACCTTGGTGATGTCGTTGTCCAGCTCGTCCAGCGTATAGCCCACGGCCAGTTTCGCGGCGATCTTGGCGATGGGGAAGCCGGTGGCCTTGGACGCCAGCGCCGAGGACCGGCTGACCCGCGGGTTCATCTCGATCACGACCATGCGGCCGTCTTCCGGGTTGATCGCCCATTGCACGTTCGAGCCGCCGGTTTCCACCCCGATCTCGCGCAGCACGGCGATCGAGCCGTTGCGCATGATCTGGTATTCCTTGTCGGTCAGCGTCAGGGCCGGGGCGACGGTGATGGAATCACCGGTGTGCACGCCCATCGGATCGACGTTCTCGATGGCGCAGACGATGATGGCGTTGTCGGCGCGGTCGCGCACGACTTCCATCTCGAATTCCTTCCAACCCAGGAGCGATTCATCGACGAGGATCTGGCCGACGGGCGAGGCCTCCAGCCCCGAGCGGCAGATCGCTTCGTAATCGTCGCGGTTGTAGGCGATGCCGCCGCCGGTGCCGCCCAGCGTGAAGGCGGGGCGGATGATGGCGGGCAGGCCGACTTCGTCGATGACCGACATCGCCTCGGCCAGTCCGGCCTTGGTGTCGTATTTGCCGGTCGCCAGCTTGGGCGAGGACACGATGGCCGCGCGCGGGTTTTCCAGCCCGATGCGGTCCATCGCCTCACGAAACAGCTTGCGGTCTTCCGCCATTTCAATGGCTTCGCGGTTGGCGCCGATCAGTTGCACGCCAAACTTGTCCAGCACCCCCATGTCCGCCAGCGCCAGCGAGGTGTTCAGCCCCGTCTGCCCGCCCATCGTCGGCAGCAGTGCGTCGGGGCGTTCCTTCTCGATGATCTTGGCGACGATTTCGGGGGTGATCGGCTCGATATAGGTGGCATCGGCCATGCCCGGATCGGTCATGATCGTGGCGGGGTTCGAGTTCACGAGGATGACCCGGTAGCCTTCCTCGCGCAGCGCCTTGCAGGCCTGGGCGCCCGAGTAGTCGAATTCGCAGGCCTGACCGATGACGATGGGTCCGGCGCCGATGATCATGATGGACTTGATATCGGTTCTTTTCGGCATCTCGGACCCCTTCGTGCAAACTGTCGGGGTTATAGCCGTCGCGGGCGGGCGCGCAAGGGGCCAGCGGTCAGGAAGTCGGCCTCCGGGCGGGATCGCGGCCCCAGATCGGGCGGGCAAGGGCGAAGCCCGCCGCGATCAGGATAGTGCCGAATGTGCCGACAAGCTGCGGCCCGTTCAAGAGCCAGTCAAGGTCCCTGGCAACGGGCCGCAAGCCCAGGATGAAAAATGCTCCCATACCCATCAAGAGCCCGGACCTGCCGAAGCGTTCGAATGCCATCGGCGCAAAGGCCAGCGGCGCCATGTAGTGATACCCCCAGGCCACAGGGCCCAGCAACGTCAGGGTCACCATTGCCAACGGCCAGATCGCGGCCTCTGCGGACAGACCCGGACGGCGATGAAGCATCCAACCGAATGCAACCAGCGCGCCGATCTGGGCTATCTGCCCTGCCAGCGCCATCAACCACGGCTTCGTCGTCACATACCAACCGAATACCTCTTCGGGAGCTGCGGAATTAACCGGCACGACTATGGTCGCCAGCCGCTCTGGCATGAGCAATTGCGTGAGGCTTGCATCGAGATTGAACGACAGCGCGGTCAGCAGGACGCTGTGGCTGATGCTTGACAGCAGGGCCAGGAAGGTTTCATGCAGCGGCCAGCCGGCCACGGCCACCGAAAGGAGGCCTAGCAGGCCGCCGACAAGGGCGAAGCTTGCCACGGCCCGGTAGCGCCCCGAGGCAAGCCAGAGGACGACAAACAGCACCGGATAGACCTTCAGCGCCGCAGCCAGGCCAAGTGCGACCCCGGCGGCGACCTCCTTGCCCTTGATCGCCCTTTCGATGGCAAGCACCGTCAGGAAGGACACAAGGATTTGCGGCTGGTTCTGCAGAAGCGCCACGATGCCGACAGGCGGCAGCAGCACGAACGCCAGGCCCAGCAGAAGAAACAGCCATTGTTTCATTGCAGGCGCTGCGATCCTGTGCGCCAGAAGGACCATGGCCGGCACAAGAATGGCGTTGATCGTGCTGACCACCCAGACGACCGCTCCGAAATCGGCGATCCTGGTCAGATGCCCCATCGCCCAGGCCCAGAGTGGTGGATAGAGGAAGGGATAGGCTTCGCCCTTCGCGCCGGGAACATAGGGGGCTTGCTGCCAGGATTGCGGGATCAGCATTGTGAACGGTCGGTCCGCGGTTGGGTAAACCTGGGACAGCTCACCGCTGGAAAGGGCAATCCCCGCGTTCCACAGCGCCAGAAAGTCGGCGGAACCGCCGATGCGGAAGGCGGGGGCAAGCACCAGCAGGAAGACCAGCAGAAGCGCGACGGTCACGGCCCGGTCAAGTCCGGGATGCGCGCGGGATGTACCTTCCTGCGCCGGTGAAGGCGGCGATACGGCAGGCAGCCAGCCATCGTTTTCAATTCTGAATGACATTGCCCAGGAAAATGCCCTTGCGTTGAACAGCGTCTGGCTAGTGAAGAAAAGCGGCCAAAGTAGGAATTGTTTCTGTCCATGCCTGAAATCACCCCATTTTGCGCGCCAAGTGACCCGGCAGCGGCCTTGACTTCCCGCCCCTGTCACGCTGTATCGGCGCGACTGCTTTGCCTCCGGAAAGGGGATCCATGATGCACGCCTATCGCAGCCATACCTGCGCCGATCTGAACACGTCCCATGCGGGCCAGGATGTGCGCCTGTCGGGCTGGGTGCATCGGGTGCGCGATCATGGCGGGGTGCTGTTCATCGACCTGCGCGACCATTACGGCATGACGCAGATCCTGTGCGATGGCGACAGCCCGGCCTTCAGGGCGCTGGAGGCGGTTCGGGCCGAATTCGTCATCCGCATCGACGGCACCGTGAAGCTGCGCGACGAAAGCCTGGTGAACCCCAGGATCCCGACAGGAGAGATCGAGGTTTACGCGCGCGACGTGACCGTTCTGGGCGCGGCCGACGAACTGCCGCTGCCGGTCTTCGGCGATGTCGAATACCCGGAAGAAACCCGCCTGACCTACCGTTTCCTCGACCTGCGCCGCGAAGGTCTGCACCAGAACATGATGCTGCGGTCAAACGTGGTGCGGTCCTTGCGCAACCGGATGTGGGGCCAGGGCTTCACCGAATTCCAGACCCCGATCATCACCGCCAGCAGCCCCGAGGGCGCGCGCGACTTCCTCGTGCCGTCGCGGCTGCATCCGGGCAAGTTCTACGCCCTGCCGCAGGCGCCGCAGCAGTTCAAGCAGCTGATCATGGTCGCGGGCTTTGACCGCTATTTCCAGATCGCGCCCTGCTTCCGCGACGAAGACCCGCGCGCCGACCGCAGCCCGACCGATTTCTACCAGTTGGATATCGAGATGTCCTTCGTGGAACAGGAAGACGTGTTCCAGACCGTCCAGCCGGTGATCCAGGGCCTGTTCGAGGAATTCGGCGGCGGGCGCAAGGTGGATACCGACTGGCCGCGCATCGCCTACAAGGACGCGCTGATGTGGTACGGCTCGGACAAGCCGGACCTGCGCAACCCGATCCGGATGCAGGTCGTGTCCGAACATTTCGCCGGTTCGGGCTTTGCGATCTTTGCCAAGCTTCTGGAAGCGCCGGGCCACGAAATCCGTGCCATCCCGGCGCCGACGGGGGGCAGCCGCAAGTTCTGCGACCGGATGAACGCGTTTGCGCAGAAGGAAGGCCTGCCGGGGATGGGCTACATCTTCTGGCGGGAAGCCGAGGATGGATCGGGGATGGAGGCCGCAGGCCCGCTGGCCAAGAATATCGGACCCGAGCGGACTGAGGCGATCCGCCAGCAGCTTGGCCTGAAGTCGGGCGATGCGGCGTTCTTCCTTGGCGGCAAGCCCGAAACCTTCGAGGCGATCGCCGGACGGGCAAGGAACGAGATTGGCCGCGAACTGGGCCTGACCGAAGAAAACTGCTTCCGCTTTGCCTGGATCGTCGATTTCCCGATGTATGAAAAGGACGCCGACGGCAAGATCGACTTCAGCCACAACCCGTTCTCGATGCCGCAGGGCGGGCTTGAGGCGCTGAACGGCGATCCGCTGAAGGTTCACGCCTGGCAATACGATCTGGCCTGCAACGGCTATGAGCTGATTTCGGGCGGGATCCGCAACCATACGCCGGACATCATGTTCAAGGCCTTCGAGATCGCCGGTTATGGCCGGGACGAGGTCGAAAAGCGCTTCGGCGGCATGGTCAAGGCCTTCCGCTATGGCGCGCCGCCGCACGGGGGTTGCGCTGCCGGGATCGACCGGATCGTGATGCTTTTGGCGGACGAGGCGAACATTCGGCAGGTGATCATGTTCCCGATGAACCAGCGCGCGGAAGACCTGATGATGGGTGCGCCGTCGGAACCCACGAACGAACAGCTGCGCGAATTGCGGCTCAGGGCGATGCCAAAGGAGTGATCCGGGCCGCTGTCGGAAAAAGCAAAAGGCGCAGGATCGACCTGCGCCTTTTGCTTTGGGCGGCACCGCGAGGGGGCCGTGCGAGCGATGCGCGCATCCGGATTTCGTCGGTCAGAGTGCGCGGGCTGCCGTTGCAATGACGGAAAAGGCCAACGACAGCGCGCCGACGCCGAACATGGTCCAATGTGCCGCGCGGGTCAGGCGATCATTTGTCACCAGGCGATGAAGTCCTGCTTTCACGTCTGTTACTCCTGCTACCATGATAAAACTCGTCCTGGTCCAAGGGTGTCTGCGGATTGCGGCGTGAATGCGGTAGGTCTGCGCCGCGCTTCGGGCATTTTCGGCACCTTTTCCGCGCAGGGCGTTCCGTGTTTAGATCGCGCGAAACAAGTCCCGCCGCGGACGGAAGGAGGAGCCATGCCGAGATTCGGTGAACCGATACCAGACTGGACACCACCGCCCTGGCCCGGGACGGAACCGCTGTCGGGCCGCTTTGCGCGGCTGGAACGGCTGGACCCGGCGCGGCACGCGGCCGACCTGCACGAAGCCAACCTGGCTGACGATTCGATCTGGGATTACCTGGGCTACGGTCCCTTTGCCGCCGCAGCCGACTATCGCGCCTGGGCTGACGCCATGGCGGCCGAACGCGACCCGTGGTTCTGGGCGATCATCGACCAGGCGACCAGGAAACCGGCGGGTGTGGCCAGCTATCTGCGGATCACCCCTGCGCAGGGGGTCATCGAGGTGGGGCACATCTGCCTTTCGCCCGCCCTGCAGCGCACCCCGGCGGCGACGGAGGCGATGTTCCTGATGATGGACTGGGCCTTTGGCGCCGGCTATCGCCGGTATGAATGGAAATGTGATGCGCTGAACCAGCCCTCGCGCCGCGCGGCGCAGCGGCTTGGATTTTCCTACGAGGGCACATTCCGGCAGCACATGATCTACAAGGGCCGCAACCGCGACACCGCCTGGTTCGCCATTACGGACCGCAACTGGCCGGCGTTGCGTGCGGCCTTCCAGACCTGGTTCGCCCCGGGTAATTTCGAGGGCGGCAAGCAGATTCGGCGCCTGTCGGACCTGACGGCGCCGCATCTGGTCAGCCGCGATCCGGGGGCCGGCTGATCAGAGCGCCCCGGCCCCGGCAGACAGTCTTTCGCGGACAAGGCCGCTCACGTGTCGCAGGCCCGCGTCCGTGGGACGCCCGCCGGGACGGGCAAGACCAGCCGCAGCCGTGGCGAGCGTGGCGTCATGGGCCACGCGCGCCACGCCGGTCAGGAAATGCGCCACATAGGAAATGGCATCGGCGTCAGGGCTGCTTCCCAGAAGGTCCGCGGCCAGTGCCAGATCGTCGCGCAGCGCCATCGGATCGGGGCTGACCTGTTCATCGGTCACCAGCGCAAGCATTCGCGGCGATGCGTCGGCGGGCAGGGCCGACAGGATCGCCTGCTGAAAGACTGCCAGCCGTTCGACCGGCTTTTCCAGAAACCCCGAAGCGCCGGCATCCTTCGCCGCCTGCGCCACATCCGGATCGCCGCTGGTGCCAAGCAGCACCGGGACGCGAGGGGTCGCCGCCGCGAGTTCGCGGATCAGATCAAGGCCCGAGCCATCCGGCAGGCCGACGTCGACGATCACCGCCGTCGGGCGATAGGCCTGAAGGTGGCGGTGCGCCGAACGCAGGCAATCCGCGCGCCGGATCCGGGCGCCGGAGCGAAGGCACAACAGCCGCATCGCCTCGGATGCGAAGCGGCTGTCTTCGACCAGGAGCACCGTCAGGCCCAGAAGCGGATGCGCTGCGGTCGGCGGGCGGCGGGCCAAGAAGCGGGAAAGATCGTCGTCCATTCGGACCTCCTGAAAGCCGGGGCCTTCTGCCCGTCGAATCGACCCTAGCCGCGGAGTGCCTAACGCTTGGTAAATGAAGCCCCGCCTCACTTGCACTGGCGCTCCTTGCGCGACATAAACCGGTAACCCCGGAAAAGGAGCCCGCCATGATCGGACGCTTGAACCATGTCGCAATCGCCGTGCCCGATCTGACTGCTGCGGCGGATCAGTATCGCAACACCCTGGGTGCCGTCGTGCGCGCCCCGCAGGACGAACCCGATCACGGCGTGACGGTGGTGTTCATCGAACTGCCCAACACCAAGATCGAGCTTCTGTATCCCTTGGGCGAAAACTCCCCCATCGCGGGCTTTCTGGAAAAGAACCCTGCGGGCGGCATCCATCACATCTGCTACGAGGTCGAGGACATCCTTGCCGCGCGTGACCGGCTGAAGGCAGCGGGCGCGCGGGTGCTGGGCAGTGGCGAGCCGAAGATCGGCGCGCATGGCAAGCCGGTGCTGTTCCTGCATCCGAAGGACTTCAACGGCTGTCTGGTCGAGCTGGAGCAGGTCTGATGAACCTGACCGGTGGCCTTGTCCTGTTCCTGACGATCTGGTTCATGGCATTCCTGACGATCCTGCCGATCGGGCACAAAAGCCAGTCGGACGCCGGCCATGTCGTGCCCGGCACGCCCGCGTCGGCCCCGGCCGAACTGAACATGCGCCGCAAGGTCGTGATCACCACGCTGGTCACGATCGTGATCTGGGCGATCTGCGCGGTGGTGTTGATCTCGGGCTGGATATCGATGGAGGATGTCGACTGGTTCGGCCGGCTGGAACCGCGCGAAATTCCTGCCGCCACACCCGCCGCGACCGCCACCCCTGCCGGAAACTAGCGCACCGGTCCCCGGCCCTGCATCCGGTGGAGCAGGTGCGTGAAGGTTGCCGCCCCCAGAACCGGCACGAGCAGGTTCACCACCGGAATCGTCAACGGCACCGCCATCAGCCCGCCCGCCAGCCAGATCCGCCCGCCATTGGCGCGGCGCAGCGCCCTTGCCTCGGCCCGTGTCATCCGGCGCTGGGCGGCAAGTTCGAAATATTCGCGCCCCAGCAGATAGCCGTTCACCGCCCAGAACAGCACCGGCACGAAAGGTCCGGCCAGCGGCCACAGGATCAGCGCCAGCAGGTTCACAAGGATCAGCACGCCCAGGAAATTCACGCTGCCGATCAGGGTGTCCCATAGCGATTGCAGCTGCGCGGGTGGCAGGGCGGGGTAGTGTCGGGCCTCGACGGCTTCGGCCACCCGGTCGAGGAAAAGGCCGGAAAAGGCCGAGGCCACGGGGACCATCAGGAAGACCGACAGCACCGACAGCGCGACGGCGGCGCCCCAGTTCAGCACGGTGCCGATCCAGTCGACTCCGCCGATCCAGGGCAGCGTGATGGTCTGCGGCAGAAGCTGGTCCAGAAGCCAGATCGCGCCGACCGAGAAACCAATCAGCAGCAGGAACGCCAGCGCGATCCCCAGAAGCGTCACGCGCAGGAAGCGCCCGTCGCCCAGTTGCGCCAGCGCATCCCTGAAGGCGGCGAATATCATTCGGAAATCCAGGTGGTGATCGCCGCAAGGTCGGGGCGCGGGCGATCAGGCGGGGTGGAGGTTTCGGTTCCGATGTGGACAAACCCCGCGACCCATTCGCCGGGTTGCAAGCCCAATGCATCCTTGCAGAACCCGTCGTCATAGGCGGGCCAGCCGGTCAGCCAGCAAGCCCCCCATCCGGCCGCCAGAGCGGCGTTGAGGATCGAAAGGGCGACGTTTGCGACGGAAAGCTCCTGTTCGCGGGCAGGGACCTTTTCGGTGCTGCGCGGGACATGGATCACCGCGACGCAGAGCGGGCTTTCGGAAAACTGGGTGATGCCCTTCCGGGCCTTGTCCGGGTCCAGCCCCAGCGCATCGGCGCGGGCTTCGGCGACGGCGGCCACGCGCGCCATCGCGCCGCGTTCCAGCACCACCAGCCGCCAGGGCTCCAGCTTGCCGTGGTCGGGCACGCGGACGCCCGCCGTCAGGATTGGCGCCAGTGCGGCGCGGTCGGGTGCCGGGGTGGTCAGCGTCTTGGCGGGGCGCGATCGGCGGGTCAGCAGGAAATCAAGGGCGGCGGGGTTCGGCGTGGGCATGGCGTGACCTGTCGTTGTTTCGTGCGGGAACATGAGGGCAAAGCGCCTCGGTCACAAGGGCGCGCCCGCGTCCGTGAACGACCTAATGGCCGAAGAACAGATCGGCCAGACGCCCGATGTGGTCGGAAACCGGGGCGCGCCATTCGGGTCCGGGCTGGCGGCGGGCAAGTGTTTCGGCCAGCGGGTCGGGGGCCCGGGTCTGGCTTCCCGACAGTTCCTCGATCACCGCATGGCCGCAGAAGGGAACATAGACTTCGGAGTAGCCGCCTTCGTGGACAAGGATCAGTTTGCCGTCGCAAAGCGTGTCGGCCGCCTGCATCACCATCTGCGTCATCTGGCGGAAAGTGTCGGCGCTGGCCAGCATCCGGCCCAGGGGATCAAGGGCTGCCGCGTCAAAGCCGCAGGCGACGATGATCGCATCGGGGCGGAAGCGGCGAAGCGCGGGCAGGACCAGCCGCTCCATCGCCTCCAGATAGCTGTCATGGCCGGTGCCGGGAGGCAGGGGGATGTTCAGGTTGAAGCCGAAGCCCTTGCCTTGCCCACGCACATTCGCCCCGCCCGTGTCCAGCGGATAGTTCCGGTCCTGATGAAGTGAGATCGTCAGCACTTCGGGGTCGCTTAGAAAGATCGCCTCGGTGCCGTTGCCGTGATGCACGTCCCAATCGACGATGGCGATGCGCCGCGCCAAGCCATGCGCCTGCGCCGCGCGCACGGCAATGGCGATGTTGTTCATCAGGCAAAAGCCGTTCGGCCAGTCGGGCAGGGCATGGTGGCCGGGGGGGCGCGTCAGGGCATAGGCGTTTCGCGCCTGCCCGCGCAAGACGGCCATGACCGCGCCGATGGCAAGGCCTGCCGAAAGGGCGGCGATTTCGTAGCCGCCGCGACCGAAGGGGGTGCGCAGGCCAAGTTCCCCGCCGCCTGCATCCGATGCCGTCTTGAAGGCATCAAGATAGCTTGCCGGATGGACGCGCAACAGATCTTCGCGGCAGGCCTCGGGCGCGCTGCGGAGGTCAAGATCGCGGATCAGGCCCGTCACCTCGGTCAGGTTCTTCAGCCGGCGCTTGGTTTCGGGGTTTTCGGGCAGGCCACCGCCGGGCTGGACCAGTCCGCCCACCGGCAGGGTCAGCGCGTAGTTGCCGCCGCCATGCCAGAAGCAGCGTTCGTCGGTGAAGAAGGCCGTGCGGGACGGGATCGCCGGGGCGGACATCGCTTGCGCGGACATGGGGCATTCCTTATCGCTCTGCCCGACAGTAGCGTGACGGGCAGGATTGACCAGAGGCAAGGCGATGACCGACCTGACCCAGCTTGCGATTCCGGGGGCTGAAATCGCCGTCCGGGTAACGCCGAAAGCCTCGCGCAATGCCGTGTTGTTCGAAGATGGTCTGGTCCGGGTGCTTGTCACCACGGTGCCCGAGAACGGCAAGGCCAATGCAGAGGTCCAGAAGGCACTGGCGCGGGTGCTGGGCGTGGCGAAATCGCGCCTGACGCTGGTGCGCGGAGCGAAGTCGCGCGACAAGCTTTTCCGCCTGGACTGAAGGCTAGGGTTTCTTCACGCGGCGGTAGACGCCTTCGGGCAGGTTGAGCGCCGCCGCCAGATCCTGCACCTGGGTCATGGAGAGCACGATCTTCACGACCATGTCGAGCCGGGGGTCGTATTGCTCGATGGTGACGCATTCCTCGAAGCCCTGGATCGTCACATCTTCTTCCAGATGCGGCTGCCCCTCGTCGACAAGGGTGATGACCGTCGCATCAAATTCGTGCTCGATGGTGAACATGGGGAAAGGCTAGCGCGGAATGTTCCGCTTGCCAATCGCCGATGGGCCGGGCCGGGTCCGCACACATCCGCGTGATCCGCAGCCGGTCACGCGGCGTGGCCTTCCCGGCCGGGGGACAAAGCGGTAATCTTGTCTCCGAGGCAGTGAAGACTCCGCAAAAGCGGAACCATCGGGTGGAGAGGATGCGGCGCTTGGTCTTGCGGTTCGGGCTTATTGCCCCGTTTCTTCTGGCGGCCTGTGCCGAGGCGCCCATGCCCTACGACAGTGCACCGCCGATCCCGCGCGCCCAGCCGCTGCCGGTTGATGCGGTGGACTCTGGCCCTGTCGTTTCACCGCAGGAAGCGGCGCGGAACTTTGTCAGCGTGCTGCACCGGATCGAACCCGTGGCCGAACGCGAATGCCGTGCGCGCAGGCCCGATGCGAACTGCGATTTCCAGATCGTGGTCGATGAACGGCTGGACCTGCCGCCCAATGCGGCGCAGACGCTTGACCGCAACGGCCGCCCGATCATCATCTTCACGCTGGCGCTGATCGCAGAAGCGCGCAACACCGATGAACTCGGGTTTGTCATGGGGCACGAGGCGGCGCACCACATCCTGGGCCATCTGCCGCGGCAGGCGCAGACGGCCACGCTGGGCGGGGTCTTTGCCGGTGGGCTGGGGGCGGCGCTGGGGGCGGATACCCCGACGGTGGACGCGCTGCGCAACATCGGTGCCAGTGTCGGCAGCCGCGCCTATTCCAAGGACATGGAGCTCGAGGCCGACAGCCTTGGCACCTATATCGCCTGGGTTTCGGGTTATGACCCTAACCGTGGTGCACAGTTCTTCGCCCGCATCCCCGATCCGGGCAACCGCTTCCTGGGAAGCCACCCGGGCAACAGCCAGCGCATCGCGGTGATCCGCGCGACGGTGGATCGCCTGCAAGCCGGGGGCGGCGTCTGACCCTGCGAAGACCCCTCGGATTCGTTCCGCCGCTGCGCTATCAGGCGGCATGACCTTTCTTGTCCTCGACCAGGTGATATCCGACCGCGGCTCGCGCTATGCCGTCTCGGGCGGCCCCGTTGCTGGCCGCGCCGGGATTGATGCGGCACTGGCCGGGCTCAAGCGCGAGAAGCGGTTTGCAAAGGCCACGCACAACAGCTGGGCCGCGATCCTGACCGAGTGCGGGGTGCCTGTCCCGGTGAAAAACGACGATGGCGAAAGCGGCGCGGGGACCGTGATGTTGCGCATGCTGGAACGCGAGGCGCTGCACGACCACCTGATCGTCGTGACGCGATGGTATGGCGGCACCAAGCTGGGCGGTGACCGGTTCCGTCATGTGACCGAAGCCGTGCGGATCTATCTGGCAGCCCTGAAAGCTGCGAAATAACCGATGACCATCGGCAATGCGGAGTGTTGGCGCGGCACTCCGGCGTGCGGTTGCTTGCAATTTCGTCGCCGGCAATGCGATGTTGGCGCAACAACATCTGGGCGCGACTCCACGCGCACCACCAACAGGAGATGCTTCATGTTCTTCAGATCCGTTACCGCGGCGCTTTTGATCGGGCTTGCTGCCGGTGCCGTGCAGGCGCAGGAAACCCTGAAACTGGGCACCGAAGGTGCCTATCCGCCGTTCAACTTCATCGACTCGGCCGGCAATGTCACGGGCTTCGACGTCGAGATCGGGCAGGCGCTTTGTGCCAAGATGAACGTGAAATGCGACGTCGTGGCCCAGGACTGGGACGGCATCATCCCCGGGTTGCTGGCCAAGAAATACGACTTCATCATTGCGTCGATGTTCATCACCGAAGAGCGCAAGAAGCAGGTCAATTTCAGTGACCCCTATTATCTGGCAGCAATGACCGTGGCTGCGCCGAAGGAAACCGACATCAAGGATTTCACCGTCGACGGTCTGGAAGGCAAGGTGGTGGGCGTGCAGGTCGGAACGACGCAGGCAGATTACGCGCACAAGGTCTTCACCAAGTCCGAGGTCCGCGAATATCCGACGCAGGACGAGGTGAACCTTGACCTCGCCGCCGGCCGGATCGACGCGCAGGTGGGTGACATGCTGCCGGTGCTCGACTGGGTCACCAAAACCGAAGACGGTGCCTGCTGCGAACTGAAGGGCGAACCGATCACCGATCCGGCCTTCGTCGGCGATGGCGTGGGCATCGCGATCCGCAAGGAAGATACCGAGCTTCTGGCCAAGATGAACGCGGCGCTGAAGGAAATCCGCGCTGATGGCAGCTACAAGGCGATCAACGACAAATACTTCCCCATCGACGTCTACACGATGAAATAAGTCAACGCTGCGGGGCCGGTCGGGCCGGCCCCGCAGCACCCAGGCGGTGGGCAGAGAACCCGCGTTGAAAGAACAAGTGGCCGCACAGGGATGGCCGGATGCAGGGGGGAAGATGGAACGGCTACTGGCCTTCGGCGACGCCGGCTGGGGCGATGAAATCCTGTCTGGAACATTGCTGACGCTGCAACTGGCGGCGGTAACATTGCCGGTGGGCATGGTGCTGGGGTTCCTTTCGGCCTTTCTGTCGCTGTCCGACAGCAGGCTCCTGCGGGCGCTGGGCTGGGGATATTCGACCGCAATGCGCGGGATGCCCGAGCTTCTGACGCTGTTCATCGTCTATTATGGCGGGGGGCTCTTGCTCAATGCCGGGCTGAACCGGATTTCTGCCGGTGCATCCTTCGAAATCAGCCCCTTCCTTGCCGGTGTCGTCGCATTGGGCCTTGTCTTCGGGGCCTATGCCGGTGAGGTGCTGCGGGGCGCCTTCCAGTCGCTCAGCCCCGGCCAGGCCGAGGCGGGGCTGGCCATCGGCATGACGCGGCGGCAGATCTTCTGGCGGATCAGGCTGCCACAACTCTGGCGGTTCGCGCTCCCTGGCCTTGGGAACCTGTGGGTGAACCTCCTGAAGGACACGTCGCTGGTTTCCGTGATCACGCTCGGGGAACTCATGCGGATGAGCCAGGTTGCCGTCCGCACCACGAAAGAGCCGTTCTTCTTCTTCCTTGTTGCCTGCGCGATCTATTGGGTGATGTGTGTCCTGTCCGAAGTGATCCTTGCGCGGATGGAGATGCGCGCCAACCGCGGCATCATCAGGGCGCGCGCATGAACCCGATGGAAATCCTTGCCGCCCACGGCCCGCGCTTCCTGCATGGCATGGGCATGACCTTGCTGATCACCGGGCTTGGCGCGATGATCGCCGGTCTTTTCGCGCCCTGGCTTGCGCTCTGGCGGGCGCAGGGGGGGATCGTCGCGCAATCGGCCCTCAGGCCCTATATCTCGATGATGCGCGGAACGCCGCTTCTGGCGCAGCTGTTCCTGATCTACTACGGCTCGGGCCAGTTCCGGCCGGAATTGCAGGCCATCGGCCTGTGGTGGTTCTTCCGCGAACCCTTGAACTGCGCGATCCTGACCTTTGCACTGAACTCGACCGCCTATCAGACCGAGATCCTGCGCGGCGGCATCATGGGCGTGCCGCGGGGCGAGATCGAGGCCTCGCGTGCCATCGGCATGTCGCGCGGAACGCTGCTGCGGCGGGTGGTGTTTCCGCATGCCTACCGCATCGCCTGGCCGGCGCTGGGCAATGAAATCATCCTGCTGATGAAGGCCTCGGCGCTGGCCTCGGTCGTCACGGTCTATGATGTGATGGGCGTGGCGCGGCAGGTCTACCAGAAGACATTCGACTTTTCCGCCCTGCTTTGGGCGGCGGTGATCTACCTGCTGATCACGGCCACCTTCGTGACGCTGTGGCGGCAATCGGAACGGTGGCTTTCGCCCCATGTCCTGGCGATGGAGAAAAGGGGGCGCAGATGACCGACCAACCCGTGCTGCTGGCGGAAGGCATCCAGAAAAGCTTTGGTGACCTGCATGTTCTGAAAGGCATCGACCTGACGGCGCGCAAGGGCGACGTGATCTCGATCCTTGGATCATCGGGGTCGGGCAAGTCGACCTTCCTGCGCTGCCTGAATTTCCTTGAAACCCCCGATGCCGGCCGCGTCGTCGTGCATGGCGAGGAAATCGTCCTGCGCAATGGCCGGCCCGCCAGCATGGCCCAGGTGGAAAAGCTGCGCCGGCATCTGGGGATGGTGTTCCAGCAGTTCAACCTGTGGTCGCACCGCACGGTTCTGGAAAACGTCATGGAAGGCCCGGTGCAGGTGCTGAAGAAGCCTAGGGCCGAGGCGCGGGAGAAGGCGCGGGCGCTTCTGGAACGGGTGGGGCTGACACAGCGCGCCGACGTCTATCCCGCGCAGCTGTCTGGCGGGCAGCAGCAGCGGGTCGCCATCGCGCGGGCGCTGGCGATGGAGCCTGATGCGATCCTGTTTGATGAACCGACCAGCGCGCTTGACCCGGAACTGGTGGGAGAGGTCCTGAAGGTCATGCAAGGCCTGGCCGCCGAAGGCCGCACGATGATTGTCGTCACGCACGAGATGGGGTTTGCGCGCAACGTCTCGACCGAGGTGGTCTTCATGCACAAGGGCCAGATCTGCGAGCAGGGGGCGCCGGAACGCATGTTCACTGCCCCCGCCACCGAAGCCTTCGCGCGCTTCATCGCCGATACACGGTAACGAATCCGGTCCGACAGCATGACCATCCCCGGGCGGGGCAAATTTGCGGCCATCGGGCGAACTGTCTCCTGAAGCGGAAATCCGGGCCGAATTTGAACCTGAATTGACCCGAGAATGACCCGGTGCCCGCCATTTTTTCGCCGCGGCCCGGCAGCACTCTGGCTTCAACGACAAACAGACAGACTGCCACAGCCCAGCACCCCGCCACCCAGATCGGAGCAAACGCCATGAAATTCGTCGCTTCTCTCCTGCACAGGTTTTCCGCCAAGGGCGCCGATGAACAGGTCGACATCTTTGACAAGCGACTGACCAAGATGATCGCGCCGGCGCCGGCTGCGCGCAACCGCCGCGCCCGCAGCATTCAGGCGCCGTCGGCGTTCCGTTCGGGCCGGGCTGCCCTGGCGCACTAAGTCCGCCTGTCGCGGCTGCCCTGTCGGCGCAAGCGCCGGGCAGGGCAGGTCAGAAATTGACGCTGACGCCGGGCAGTTTGAGTTCCCGCATCAGATCCCGAACCTCCTGACGCGCGGCGACGTTCGAGAGGTTCAGGTTTTCCACGCCGATATCGCGCAGGTCCAGCAGCGTCAGGCCCCGTGGAAACAGTTCCCGAAAGATCACGCGTTCGGAAAAGCCCGGCGCCACGCGGAAGCCGATCCGCTTCGACAACTGTTCCAGTGCAGCCCCGACCTTTTTCTTGTTGTGCATCTGTTGCGCGCCCAGGCGGTTGCGCAGCACGATCCAGTCGATGGGCTTCAGGCCTGCCCGGGCCCGCAACTGCCGGGCGTTCCAGACCATTTCCGAATAGATCGATGGCCCGGTCACACGGCTGGTGTCCGGGTCGATCCGGGCCAGCAGGTCAAAGTCGATGAAGCTGTCGTTCAGCGGCGTGATCAGCGTATCGGCCAGCGAATGCGCCACCTGGCTAAGCCGGGTATGGCTGCCGGGACAGTCGATGATGATGAACTCGGCGTCCTGTTCCAGCGCCGCCACCGCAGCGGAAAGGCGGTGGTCAAAGACGTTCTCGCCCGGTTCGACCGTTGCCTGATCGGCTTCGGGCAGTTCGCGGTAATCCGGGGTCGGCAGGTCCAGCCCCTGTTTGCGGGCGAAGGTCAGCCGGTTTTCAATATAGCGGCCAAAGCTGCGTTGGCGCAGGTCCAGGTCCAGCGCGCCGACCTTGTGGCCCATGCGGACCAGCGAGGTCGCCACATGCATGCAGGTCGTGGATTTGCCCGAACCGCCCTTTTCATTGCCCACGACGATGATATGCGCCACTTCAACCTGCCTTGCTTGCCGTCCCTTCGCCTCTGGGGGCGTCGCATTCCTATAAGCGGCGGGGGCGGGGCAGGGAAGGGGCCGAAGGCGTCGAATGTGACGACCGGGGCTGCGTAAGGCCCATGAAAAAGGCGCACCCCGGAAGGTGCGCCCATCTTTCCCGAAAAGCCGTTCCGGCCTTTCTGCCGTTCTCAGAAACCCAGACCGGCGTATTTGTTCTTGAACTTCGACACGCGACCGCCGGTGTCCATCAGCTTGGCCGAACCGCCCGTCCAGGCCGGGTGGGCCAGCGGGTCGATGTCCAGCGACATCTGGTCGCCGGGCTTGCCCCAGGTCGAGCGGATCTGGAACACGGTGCCGTCGGTCATCTTGACGTCGATCATGTGATAATCGGGATGAATACCGCTTTTCATGGCAGCGATCCTTACTCGGCTTTGGGTTTGTAGTTGGTGACTTCGGCGATACGGGCCGATTTGCCGCGACGGTCGCGCAGGTAGTAGAGTTTCGCGCGGCGCACGCGGCCACGGCGGACCACTTCGATCGAGTCGATGTTGGTCGAATAGAGCGGGAACACACGTTCCACGCCTTCGCCGAAGGAAATCTTGCGGACGGTGAACGACGCCGACAGCGTGGCGCCGCCCTTGCGGCCGATCACGACGCCTTCGTAGTTCTGCACCCGGGTGCGGGTGCCTTCGGTCACCTTGTAGCCGACGCGCACGGTGTCGCCAGCCTTGAAATCGGGGATCTTCTTGCCAAGGCTGGCAATCTGCTCAGCCTCGAGTTGCGCGATCAGGTCCATCGCACGCTCCTATGGTTGCTCGCGGTTCTGTCCCGCGAAGGTGTTGCCACGCCCCGATAGCTCTTGGTCTTCGTCCGGGTCCCGTCGCTTTGCCGCGCCAGCCCGCCAGAGGTCAGGTCGTTTTATCGTCACCGCGCCTTGGCCCGGACCCTATCGAAGAAAAGGGCGCATCAGCCATAAGGCACAGGTCCGCACGACTCATGCGAGTCCCGGACGGGCGGGGTATAGGGGGGAAGGGGGCTTCGGTCAAGCGGCCCTGCGGGGGGGGGGGCTGCGGTGGGGGGGCGGGTCAGTTGGCGTCGCCCGGCGGGGCGGGCTTGCGCTTTCGCTTTGGTGGCGCGGGCGGGTGGGCGGCTTCGTAGGCCGCCCAGATATCGGGACGCCGCTCTTGCGTGACCCGTTCGGACTGTTCCTTGCGCCATCTGGCGATGTCGCCGTGGTGGCCCGATGTCAGCACCGCCGGGATCTCGCGCCCCTGCCAGACCTGGGGCCGGGTGTATTGCGGATATTCCAGCAGGCCCGAAGAAAAGCTTTCCTCTTCGGTGGAACTCGCGTTGCCCAGAACGCCGGGCAGCAGCCGCACGGTGGCGTCGATCAGCGCCTGCGCGGCGATTTCACCCCCGGTCAGGACGAAATCGCCCAAGCTGATTTCCTCGATCGCGTAATGGTCCAGCACCCGCTGGTCCACGCCTTCGAACCGACCGCAAAGCAAGGTGATGCCCTCGGCCGCCGCCAGCCGCCGGGCAGTGGCCTGGTCGAAGGGCCGGCCCCGGGGGGAAAGATAGACCAACGGCCAGCGCCCCCGATCCCCTGACGTGCCGGGCGCGGCTTCGTCCAGCGCCCGCGCGACCACATCGGCGCGCAGCACCATGCCAGCACCGCCACCAGCGGGGTTGTCATCGACGTTGCGGTGCCTGCCGTCGCCGAACAGGCGCAGGTCGATGGTTTGCAGCGACCAGAGGCCTTCGGCCAGCGCCTTTCCCGTCAGCGACAAGCCAAGGATGCCGGGAAAGGCTTCGGGGAACAGCGTGATGATCCGCGCGCACCAGGCCCCGCGCACCCGCGGGTCGGCCATCAGGTCGCGCGGTTTCGCCGAGGCCGAGATCGACAGCCGGCCATGAGATTTATTGCCGTGGGATTTCGTGGCAAAGGCCGGATTTTCAGGATCGGTCATGGTCGGCGCTGGTCCCTCGAAAGGGATCAGCGCGGTGCGCCATCCCGTGCAATGTCATTCCGGGTTTGGATCGCTTCGTCAAGGAAGCAGTCGTCCCGGCTGGTCTGTGGTTGCCAGACCAGCCGCGCAGCGACGAGCGCGGCGGCCGAAAGCAGAACCGGCAGGATTGCCGGAATATCCAGCGTTGCGCCCATCAGGACAGCAACCCCCCGGCCCATGGCAAAGCAGAGAACGACCAGAAGCGATTGCAGAAGCGTGACGGACCCAAGGTGAAGCGCCAGCGCGACCGGCGTGCCTTCGGTGCTGATTGCCTTCCAGATTGCGGGGCGCATGACGACGATCCAGAGCGTGAAAATGCCGACAAAGACGGCAACCAGCGCTTCCGGCGCGCCCGTCAGACCGGCCAGCAAGGGGCCGGCATAGAGCATCGCGGCCAGCAGTGAATAGAGCTTGGATCGCAGGTCCATGGGCCTTCCCTTCGTCACTCTTCCTTCGCTTCGATCTCGTCAGGGGGATCGGCCACAATACGGCCAGCCGTGAGATCGACTGTCGGAACGATGGCGCGGGTGAAGGGCAGAAGTAAGGCAGCCTTGCGGCCAGCACCCAGAATTTCAAGGATATCGCCGGCGCCGTGGTTGTGAACGGCGCGGACATGGCCCAGAAGCGCGCCCCCCGTGTCATAGACCGGCAGGCCGATCAGGTCGGCGTGGTAGAATTCGTCGTCGGGCAGGTTCGGCAAACGGCTCCGGTCGACCCAGAGGGTGACGCCTTTCAGGGCATCGGCCTCTTCCTTGGTCGAGACGCCGGACAGCCGGGCGCCAAGCGCCCCGGTCACCGGCCGGGTCAGCCGGACGGTAAAGCTGCGCGCTCCGTCCTCGGTGAACAAGGGCGCATAGGCGGCAATCGCTTCGGGCTGGGCGCAGAAGCTTTTCAGCCGCACTTCGCCCCGCACGCCGAAGGCCCCCGCGATGACGCCGACGCAGACTCGGTCAGTTGCCATTGGGGGCCTCCTGCGGTGGGCATTCGGCCACCGCCCCGTCAAGGGCGGTGACAGGATCGAAGATGCTTTCGGTCTTCATCCCCAGCCAGAACGAACCGGCGCAAAGGCCGATGGTGACGATCCGGCGGGCGAGGAAGAACAGCATCGCTTATTCTTCGGCCGGAGCGGCAGCCTTCGCGGCCTTCGCGGCGGCGCGTTCCTTGGCGCGCTTGCCCGGCTCGGCCGATTTCGGGTTGTTGCGGACGGCCTTTTCCCGAACGCCGGCGGCTTCCAGCATCCGCGCGATCCGGTCGGTCGGCTGCGCGCCTTGCCCCAGCCAGTATTGCACGCGCTCCATGTCCATCTTCACGCGCTCTTCGCTGTCTTTGGCCAGCAGCGGGTTGTAGGTGCCCAGCTTCTCGATGAAGCGGCCGTCGCGCGGCATGCGCGAATCGGAGGCGACGATCGAGTAGTGCGGGCGCTTTTTCGAGCCGCCGCGGGCGAGACGGATTTTCATAGCCATGTGAGTTTCTCCTTTATCTGGCTGTGTAACAGGCGAGGGGCCTGTCATTCGTGGTTATTTCTGGAAAGTCTCGTGGTGCCGGATCACTTCCGAGATGATGAAGGCAAGGAACTTCCGGGCAAATTCGGGATCAAGATCGGCCTCGCGGGCCAGCCGGCCCAGCCGGTCGATCTGCGCGGCTTCGCGCGCGGGATCCGATGGCGGCAGGTCGTGTTCCGCCTTCAGCCGCCCGACGGACTGCGTGTGCTTGAACCGTTCGGCCAGCGTGTAGACAAGGATCGCATCCAGCCGGTCGATCGATTCGCGGTGTTCGCGCAGAAGGTCCGCAGCGCGGGCGACGGGGTCGGTCACGAGGTTGCTCACGGCGGGCTCTCCCTTCGGCGGTCTGGCGTGCGGTGGCTGCTGCATGGTCTGGTCTGAGGCCAAGGGGTGTCACTTCTTCTTGCCAAAGCCGCCCAGGCCCGAAAGCCCGCCCGGCAGTTTCAACCCGCCAAGCCCTCCCCCCAGCCCGCCAAGCCCACCCGGAAGACCGCCGGGCAGGCCCTTGGCCCCCAGGGCGCGCGCGGCTTCTTCCATCCTGGCCGGGTCCATCCCGGCCATGTCGGGCATGCCGCCGCCCTTGCCCATCATGGCGCGCATGGCCTGCTTCATCATGCCGCCCTTGCCCATCTTCTTCATCATGTCGGCCATGCCGCGATGCATCTTCAGAAGCTTGTTCAGTTCGGACACGTCCAGACCCGCGCCGGCGGCGATGCGTTTCTTGCGGCTGGCCTGCAGCAGGTCGGGGTTGGCGCGTTCCTTCTTGGTCATCGACTGGATCAGCGCGATCTGGCGGCGCAGCATCCGGTCGTCAAAGCCCGCGTCCTCGGCCTGCTTGGCCATCTTGCCCATGCCGGGAAGCATGCCCATCATGCCCTGCATCCCGCCCATCTTCAGCATCTGTTC
This sequence comes from Paracoccaceae bacterium, assembly GCA_020622085.1. GTDB lineage: Bacteria > Pseudomonadota > Alphaproteobacteria > Rhodobacterales > Rhodobacteraceae > QY30. Next base: position 417,591 of record JAHRYM010000001.1, read on the forward strand.
CAGCTGGCCCCTGAGGTCGTTCATGTTGAACAGGCCCTTCTGGAAGCGCTTCATCATGCGCTCGGCCTGTTCCAGTTCCAGCGTTTCCTGCGCCTTCTCGACCAGCGCCACGATGTCGCCCATGCCAAGGATGCGCCCCGCCACGCGGGCGGGTTCGAAGGTCTCGATGGCGTCCATCTTTTCGCCAAGGCCGACAAAGCGGATCGGCTTGCCGGTGACGGCGCGCATCGACAGCGCCGCGCCGCCGCGCCCGTCGCCGTCCATCCGCGTCAGCACCACGCCTGAAATGCCGACCTTGCCATCGAATTCGGTGGCGACGTTGACCGCGTCCTGGCCGGTCAGGCCATCAACGACCAGAAGCGTCTCGCGCGGGCTGACGGCATCGCGCACCGCCTGCACCTCGTCCATCAGCACTTCGTCGATGTGAAGGCGGCCCGCGGTATCCAGCATGTAGACGTCATAGCCGCCCAGCGTCGCCTGCTGTTTGGCGCGCCTGGCGATCTGCACCGCCGATTCGCCCTTGACGATCGGCAGGGTATCGACGCCGACCTGCCGGCCCAGGATCTGCAACTGCTCCATCGCCGCCGGGCGGTTCGTGTCGAGCGAGGCCATCAGCACCCGCTTGCCGTTCTTTTCCTTCAGCCGCTTGGCCAGCTTCGCCGTCGTCGTGGTCTTGCCCGAACCCTGAAGGCCGACCATCAGCATCGGCGCGGGCGGGTTGTCGATCTTCAGCGCCTCGGGCTCATCGTCGCCGGCCAGCACATGCACCAGTTCGTCATGCACGATCTTGACGACCTGCTGGCCGGGCGTCACCGATTTCGTCACCGACTGGCCGGTGGCCTTTTCCTGCACCCGGGCGACGAAATCCCGCGCCACGGGCAGCGACACGTCGGCTTCCAGCAGGGCCACGCGGACCTCGCGCAGCGCGGTCGCCACGTCGGCATCTGACAGGGCGCCCTGCTTCGTCAGCCGGTCGAAGACGCCGCCAAGGCGTTCGGACAGGTTTTCAAACATCGCGGGGCCCTCCGTGGCCGTTACACTTTCTTCGTGCCGGAAGATAAGGCCCGGCCGCCCAAACACCAACGGCACCCGTGGGCGCAACGCGCTGACGGATGGCGATCCTTCGCCCATGCGAAGGACCGGAAGCTCTTGCACTTCCGGGAATCTTGCGGGGATTAGGCGCGTGCGGCGGCAGAGTCAAGAAAAACAGGCGTATCGGCTGGTGCTGGCACTTGTATCGCCCATGAAAAAGCTGGCCCGCGAAGGGGCCGGCTTCTGAAATCAGGTCTGGCCTTGATCAGGCGGCCAGCGCGTCAACCGCGGCTTCGGCGTTCTTCACGGTGTTTTCCGGGTCGAACAGGATCGCGTCGGCTGCGACGAATTCCACCTCGGTGATGCCGAAGAAGCCGAGCATGTGGCGGACATAGCCCGAAGCGAAGTCGATGGGCGAGCCGATCTTGGTGCCGTCCGAGGACAGCGCGACGATGGCGCGCTTGCCGGTCAGAAGGCCGAGCGGCCCGGTTTCGGTGTAGGTGAAGGTTTCACCCTTGCGGGCCAGCTGGTCGAACCAGCTTTTCAGCTGCGCGGGAACGCCGAAGTTGTAGACCGGCAGGCCGATCACCAGAACGTCGGCGGCGCGGACTTCGGCCAGAAGCGTGTCGGCATAGCCGGCGATCTGGGCCTGATCGGCGTTGCGGTCTTCGGCGGGGGTGAAGACGGCGCCGATCCAGTTGCCGTCGATCTGCGGAACGCCGCCCGACAGGTCGCGGGTGATGACGCTGGCGCCGGGGTTGGCGGCCTGCAGGCGGGCCATGACCCGGTCGGTCAGGCGGCGCGAGACCGAGTTTTCGCCTTTGATCGAGGCGTCGATGCGGAGGATGCTGGTCATCTGCGTGTTCCTTGGTGGCCTTGCCGCAGGGGCGGCGTGTTTGCTGCGATGCGGAATATCTAGCCGTTGCACCCATGCGCGCAATTGCGGAATATGCACGTCAGATGTTTGCGGGTGCACAGAACATGGCGATCGGGAACTGGGACGAAATCCGCACTGCCTTCCATGTTGCGCGGTTGGGAACCGTCAGCGCGGCCGCCGAGGCGCTGGGCGTCCACCATGCCACCGTGATCCGCCACATCGACGCGCTCGAGGCGCGGTTGGGTGCCAAGCTCTTCCAGCGCCACGCGCGCGGCTATACCGCCACCGACGCGGGACGCGAGCTTCTGTCGGTCGCGCAGGTTGCGGACGAGCGGTTTTCGCAGATGGCGGCCCGGATCGGCGGTGCGCGCGACGACATTTCCGGCGACCTGATCGTGACTTCGCTGCCGGGCCTCACGAACCTGGTCGTTCCGGCGATCCTGCGGCTTCTGGCTGCCCATCCGGACCTGGCGGTGCGCTACATCACCGATCCGCGTGTGTTCCGGCTGGAATATGGCGAGGCGCATGTCGCGCTCAGGGTCGGGGCGCGACCGCAGGATCCCGACAATGTCGTGCAGCCCCTGCTGACCGAAAACTATGCGGTCTATGGCGCCCGCAGTTATCTTGACCGCCACGGACGCCCGAGCGGCGACGAAGACCTGTTCGGCCATCGCTTCGTCGGGCCCGAGGACACGCGTCACCGCGCACCCTTCTGGCGATGGCTGCTGGATCGGGTGCCGCCCGAGGCGCTGGTGTTCCGCTCGAACGATCTTCCGGCGACGGCCGAGGCCGTAGTCGGGGGCGCGGGGCTTGGCTTCATGCCGGTTGCATCGGCGGCCGGGATCGACACGGTCGAGCAGGTGCTTGCACCACGACCGGAATGGCAGGTTCCGGTCTGGCTTGTCACCCATGTCGATCTGCACCGCACTGCCAAGGTCCAGGCGATGCTGGGCGCTGTCAAGGATGTGGCCCGAGAGCTTTGCGCCAATGTCCTTGCAAGCGGACGGGGCTGAGATGTCCGCAGGCGGGGCCATTCCCGTTGCCGGCCTGTCGCCAGCCGCCCGCGGTCATCTGGCGATGCTGGTGTTTTCGGCGCTGGTCGCCGGCTCCTTTTCGCTTGGTTCGCTGATGGCCAACATGATCTCGCCCACGGCCTTCAGCGCGCTCCGGTTCCTTCTGGCGGCGGGGATGCTCGGGGCGACCCTTGTGGTGGCGGCAGGAACCCCGACCGGCCTGACGCGGCGCGCGCTGGCCGCGCCATGGCGCTATCTGGTGCTGGGCGGGCTGTTGGCTGCCTATTTCGTGCTGATGTTCGAGGGGCTGAAGACCGCCGAACCTGTTGCCTCGGCCGCCGTCTTCACCCTGACGCCGCTCATGTCGGCGGGCTTCGGCTGGGTTCTGCTGGGCCAGCGGATGACGCAACGGATCGCGGTGGCACTGGCCCTGGGTGCGGCCGGCGCGGTCTGGGTGATCTTCCGCGCCGATCTTGGCGCCCTGATGCGGTTTCAGACCGGCCGGGGCGAGGCGATCTTTCTGGTCGGTTGTGCCGCACATGCGCTTTACACGCCGATGGTCCGAAAGCTCAATCGCGGTGAAAGCCCGGTCGTGTTCAGCTTTGGCGTTCTGCTGTCGGGGCTTGTGGTGCTGACCCTGCTCGGGCTTTCCGAGATCCGCGCGACGGACTGGGCTGCGCTGCCCGCCATCGTCTGGATCACGCTGGTCTATACGGCGCTGTTTGCCACGGCCGTCACCTTCGTGCTGCTGCAATACGCGGCGCTGCGGCTGCCGTCGTCGAAGGTCATGGCCTATACCTACCTCACGCCGTCATGGGTGGCGCTTTGGGAGGTGGCCCTGGGCAAGGGCGTGCCATCGGCGCTGACGTTGGTCGGAGTCGCCGGGATCGTGCTGGCGCTGGTTCTGCTTCTGAAGGATCAGGAAGCGCCGTCGCCCAGTTCACGCTCCAGCAGCCGTTCAAGCGCGTCGTAATCCACCGGTTCGAAAAGGCCGAAGCCCTGGATCCAGATGCTGGCCGCGCGCATCGCGTCGGGGTCGAGCTTGCACCACTTCACCCGGCCGCGCTTTTCCTGGGTGATCAGTCCCGCATCCGCAAGGACGCCGAGGTGTTTCGAGATCGCGGCGAGCGACATGTCGAAGGGTTCGGCCACGTCGGTCACCGCCATGTCGTCTTCCAGAAGCATCGTCAGGATCGCGCGGCGGGTCGGGTCGGCCAGTGCGGCAAAGATCGCGTCGAGCGTCGATTGCCCGGTGGCATGAGGGTGGGCGGCAAAGGCGGGGGCGGGGCCGGTCATGGGTTCCTTGTCGGGCCTCGCGGCGGCATCGTCAACCATTTGGTTGAATGTTCCTGCCGGGCCTGCCGGGCGCATCCGCTCATCCCCGGGCCGGCGCGGGCACAAGGGCCGCATTCCAAAACCTTTCGTGTTCAATGACTTGTGGACAGTCGCGGGATGATCCAATCGCCTTGACTCACGGCATCGTGCAGTCTAGCTATCGCGCAACTTTCCAGAGGGGCATCCCGGGGGTTGCCATGTCTGACGCGCCAGATCCCGAACGGCTGAAAAAGCTGGAAGAGCGGATCGCGGAGCTGAAGAAGGCGCGCGAACCGAAGGACTCGCCCCACGAGGAACATTTTTCCGCCGCCTCGCAGGGGTGGCGGATGGTGATAGAGCTGGTTGCCGGTCTTGGGATCGGCTTCGGCATCGGATACGGGCTTGATGTGCTGCTGGGCACGATCCCGCTTTTTCTGGTGCTGTTCACATTGCTGGGCTTCGTTGCGGGCGTGAAGACCATGCTGCGGACGGCGCAAGAGCTCGGGGCGAAGGACGCGGCCGCGAAGGCGGCGGGCAACACAGCGGGGGCGAAGGCTTCCGAGGGCGAAGGGGAATAGACGTGGCGACCGAAGAGCACAGCGAAGGACTTGCGTTCCATCCGATGGATCAGTTCAAGATCCACCCGCTGTTTCGGGAAATCGAGCCCGGCACCTGCGTTCCCGATCAAGGCATCACCGATGGCTGCCTCAAGTGGTATGAAGTGACCAACGCGACGCTGTGGATGGGGCTTTCGATCCTTGCGATCATCCTGGTCTTCGTGATCGGCACCCGTGGCCGCTCGATCATCCCGAGCCGTATCCAGTCGATCGCGGAGCTTGCCTACAACTTCGTCCACAAGATGGTCGAGGACGTGGCGGGCCACGAGGGCGTGAAGTTCTTCCCCTACATCTTCTCGCTTTTCTGTTTCATCGTCTTCGCAAACTTCCTGGGCCTGCTGCCGAAGTCCTTCGCCACCACCTCGCATATCGCGGTGACGGCGGTGCTTGCGGTCGCGGTGTTCCTGACCGTCACCATCGTCGGCTTCGTCAAGAACGGCACGCATTTCCTGGGGCTGTTCTGGGTCACATCGGCACCGCTGCCGCTGCGCCCGGTCCTCGCGGTGATCGAGCTGATTTCCTACTTCGTCCGTCCGGTCAGCCATTCGATCCGTCTTGCCGGCAACGTCATGGCGGGCCACGCGGTGATCAAGGTCTTTGCCGCCTTCGCGCCGCTGATCCTGATTTCGGGAATGGGCTTCCTGGTAACGCCGCTGTCGATCCTGGCGATCACCGCGATGTACGGGCTCGAAGTGCTGGTGGCTTTCATCCAGGCCTATGTCTTTACCATCCTGACCTGTGTGTATCTCAAGGATGCGCTGCATCCGGGGCACTGAGGCCAGATCCAACCAACGCAAGAACAACCAAGTTCCATCCTAAGGAGATACGGATATGGAAGGCGATATCGCTCAAATGGGTCAGTTCATCGGTGCCGGCCTGGCCGCCATCGGTTCGGGCACGGCCGCCGTCGGCGTGGGCAACGTGGCGGGCAACTTCCTGTCGGGCGCGCTGCGCAACCCCTCGGCCGCCGCGTCGCAAACCGCGACCATGTTCATCGGCATCGCCTTCGCGGAAGCCCTGGGCATCTTCGCGTTCCTGGTCGCGCTGCTGCTGATGTTCGCGGTCTGATCCCGACTGAACCACTTACGGTCGGGCGGGGGGCATGGCCTTCCCGCCCAATGGCCATCAATGTAAGCACGGGTTCCTGGGGGACGACATGGCGACCGAGACCACTGGCGCGGTCACGACCGCGACCGACGCTGCCGCAGGCCTCGTGACCGAGGCCACCACCACAGCCGGACATGCCGCAAAAGCGGCCGGCAATGCGGGGATGCCGCAGCTCGACTTCACCACCTTCGGCAACCAGATCTTCTGGCTGGTCGTCGCGCTGGTGTTGATCTACCTGATCCTGTCGCGTGTCGCGCTGCCACGCATCGGCGGGATTCTGGCCGCGCGCCAGAGCACGATCACCAAGGACATCGCAGCGGCCGAGGAACTGAAGGCCAAGGCGGCAGAGGCCGAAAAGGCCTATAATCAGGCGCTGGTCGATGCGCGGGCGGAAGCCAACCGCATCGTCGCCGAGGCGCGCGCCGAGATCCAGAAGGATCTGGCAGCGGCCACGGCCCATGCGGATGCCGAGATCGCGGCCAAGTCGGCCGAATCCGAGCGCCGGATCGCCGAGATCCGCGAAGGCGCGATGGCCAGCGTGACGGAAGTCGCCCGCGATGTCGCGGCCGAAATCGTCGGCGCGCTGGGCGGCAAGGCGGATGCGAAAACGGTGGCGGCAGCCGTGACTGCGCGGCTGAAAGGGTGATCGGGATGAAGAAACTCTTCGCACTGGCGCTGATCGCCGCGGCCTCACCGGCATTTGCCTCTTCGGGTCCGTTCCTGTCGCTGCGCAACACCGACTTCGTGGTGACCATCGCCTTCCTGCTGTTCGTCGGCGTCCTTCTGCTGCTGAAGGTTCCGGGCATTCTGGGCGGCATGCTCGACAACCGTGCCGAAGGCATCAAGTTCGAGCTGGACACCGCACGGTCGCTGCACGAGGAGGCGCGCGCGTTGCTTGCGTCTTACGAGCAGAAGCACCGCGAGATGCAGGAACAGGCGCAAGGGATCGTCACCAATGCCCGGCGCGAGGCGCTGGCGGCGGCGGATCAGGCCAAGGCCGACCTGAAGGTTGCCATGGCCCGGCGTCTGCAGGCGGCTCAGGACCAGATCGCATCGGCCGAAACGGCGGCCGTGAAGGCGGTGAAGGACAAGGCCGTAAGCGTCGCGGTTGCGGCGGCCGGGGATCTTCTGGCCCGGCAGATGGATGCGAGCGCGCGCAACGAACTGGTCGAAAGCTCGATCCGCGACGTTGCGGGGCGGTTGCACTGAAGGCAAGACCACTCGAAATCGAAGAAAACCCGGCCAGTGGCCGGGTTTTTTGTGCATGGACCGGCAAATGAATAAAGCCGGAGCGCGCGTTTGTGCGCGGCCCCGGCCCTTTCGTTATCTGCCGGAAAACCGGTTACTGCACGGGGCGGATGATGATTTCCACCCTGCGGTTCTGTGCCCGACCCTCGGGCGTCAGGTTCGATGCAACCGGCTGGTCCTCGCCGCGGCCATAGGCCACGATCCGTCCGGTCGAAACGCCACCCTGCCGCAGCACCGCCGCGACCGCCTGCGCCCTGCGCTGGGACAGGTCCATGTTGTAGGCGGCAGAGCCGGTGTTGTCGGTGTGGCCGATCACCTCGACGCGGGTGTTCGGATAGCGGTTGAGGTTGTCGGCCACGGCGTAAAGGTCGTTCATCAGGCCGCCCATGACCGTCGCGCTGTCGGTGGCGAAAAGGATGCCCTCGGGCATGGTCACGACAAGCTGGTTGCCGGTGTTGACGATGCTGACGCGATCATTGCGGATGTCGCTGCGCAATTCGGCTGCCTGGCGGTCAAGCTGCGCGCCGATCGCGCCGCCGATCAGCCCGCCGACGATGGCGCCGGTCGCGGCCTTGGCCAGCTTGTCATCGCCCTTGCGCGTGCCACCGATGAAACCGCCGATCAGCGCGCCCGTGACCGCACCCGCCTGCGTCTTGTTCTGCTGGCTGCCGGTGTCGTAGCCGGCGCCATAGCCCGGATCATAGGGCGACGAGGTTGGCTGACAGGCCGCAAGGCCCATTGCGGCCGCGGTCGCAAGCAGAAGGGGAGTTCCGAATTTCATGGTGCTGCTGCCTCTGAAGAGCGTCCAGATCACCTGGACAACGCATCCCCTATAACAAGGATCCATGGTGTTATTCCATATCAACGCCATAAACTCCCGGTGTTACGGGCAGTACCTTGCCGAATTGGGAAAGCCTCCGCCCGCCTCGGCAGCGTCATGCCGTGCCGCTTCCCATGCGAGCATTGCCCGCTTGCGGGGCAGGCCCCAGTGATAGCCCCCGAGCGCGCCCGACTTGCGCAGCGCCCGGTGGCAGGGGATCAGGAAACTGACCGGGTTGCGCCCCACGGCTGTTCCCACCGCGCGCACCGCCCGGGGGTGGCCGATGGCGGTGGCCAGATCGGAATAGGTGGTGACCCCTCCCGAAGGGATCGCCAGCAGCGCCTCCCAGACCTTGATCTGGAAGGGCGCCCCGATCATGTGAAGCCGCGCCTCGCCCCTGCCGCCAAAGGCCGCTTCGGCCCAGGCTGCCAGACGGGCAGGATCCTTGCGGAAGCGGGCATTGGGCCAGCGCCGCGACATGTCGGCAAAGGCGGCGTCGAAGCCCAGGTCATCGGTAAAGGCGATGCCGCAGATCCCGCGATCCGTGCCCATGACCAGCGCCTCGCCGAAGGGCGAGGGGAACAGGCTCCAGGCAATGTCGAGGCCTTTGGCGCCGCAGGAAAACTCGCCGGGGCTCATCGCTTCCCAGCGCAGGAACAGGTCATGGAGCCGCCCGCTGCCCGAAAGCCCGGTCGCAAGGGCGGTGGTCATGGTGCTGTGGTGGCGGGCCAGAAGGTCGCGCGCATGGTCCAGGGCGAGGTATTGCTGATAGCGCATGGGCGAGACGCCGACCCACGCCGAAAACACGCGCTGGAAATGTGCCGCACTCATTCCCAGGCGGGCAGCCAGATCGTCTAGCGGCAGTCTTGCGCAGCCGCTTTCGGCGGCGCGATCGATTTCGGCGATGGCGCGGGCAATGACGGCGTAGTGATAGGCGGGAGCGGTGTCGTGAATCGTCATGGCGTCCTCCTTGGCTGCAAATCTAGGCTCCTGCTGTGGCCGGGGCGACCCGAAACCTGCGGGTTCTTCGGGCAATGGCTTGCCCGGCCCCCATTCGGCGGGCATAGGACTGTCATGGCCAAACAGCTTCCCTATGCCACCATGCACGAGATCTTCCGCCGGTTTCAGGCCGCAGAGCCGGAACCGAAGGGCGAGCTTGAGCATGTGAATGCCTTCACACTTCTGGTTGCGGTGGCGCTTTCGGCGCAGGCGACCGATGTGGGTGTCAACAAGGCGACGCGGGCGCTTTTCGCCATCGCGGACAGCCCTGAAAAGATGCTTTCCCTGGGCGAGGAAGGGCTGATCGAGCATATCAAGACCATCGGCCTTTACCGCAACAAGGCCAGGAATGTCATCGCCTTGTCGCGCAGGCTGATCGAGGATTTCGGCGGCGAGGTTCCCAGCAGCCGGGCCGCTTTGGCGTCGCTGCCCGGGGTGGGGCGCAAGACCGCGAACGTGGTCCTGAACATGTGGTTCGGCTTTCCGGCGCAGGCGGTCGACACCCATATCTTCCGCGTCGGCAACCGCACCGGCATTGCGCCGGGCCGCGATGTCGATGCCGTTGAACGCGCCATCGAAGACAATGTGCCGGTGGAATACCAGCGCCATGCGCACCACTGGCTGATCCTGCACGGCCGATATATCTGTCAGGCCCGAAAACCCCGCTGTGCCGATTGCCTGATCCGCGATCTGTGCGCCTATGAGGAGAAGACCGCATGAGCTCCGTTCCCGGCACCGGTCGTTATCAGGTGGTCGGCATCGGCAATGCCATCGTCGATGTGCTGTCGCAGACCGATGACGCCTTCCTTGACCTGATGGGAATCACCAAGGGCGTCATGCAGCTGGTCGAACGCGAACGGGGGGAGCTGCTTTACGCCGCGATGCGCGAACGCACGCAGGCGCCGGGCGGGTCGGTGGCCAACACGCTGGCGGGGCTGGGCAACCTTGGCCTGCATACTGCTTTCATCGGGCGGGTGCGCGACGATGCGCTGGGGCGGTTCTATCAGGCGTCGCTGAATGGGGAAGGGACGGCGTTCCCGAACCCGCCGGTGCCGGGGGGCGACCTGCCGACCTCGCGCTCGATGATCTTCGTGACCGAAGATGGCGAACGGTCGATGAACACCTATCTGGGCATTTCCGCCGAGGTCGGTCCCGAAGACGTCTCCGATGACGTCGCGGGGCAGACCGACTATCTGTTCCTTGAAGGCTACCTGTTCGACAAGGACAAGGGCAAGGCCGCGTTTCATCAGGCGGCGTCGGCCTGTCACAGGGGCAGCGGCAAGGCTGGAATCGCGCTCTCGGATCCGTTCTGCGTCGACCGGCACCGGGGCGATTTTCGCCGTCTGGTCGCCGAGGAAATGGACTACGTCATCGGCAATGTCCATGAATGGTGTTCGCTCTACCAGACCGAGGATCTGGAGGCGGCGCTGGCGCTGGCGAGGGCCGATTGTCCGCTGGTCGTCTGCACGCGGTCTGGCGAGGATGTCGTGCTGATCCGCGGGGATGAGCGGGCCGAGGTGCCGGTTCACCGGGTCGTGCCGGTCGATGCGACCGGGGCCGGGGACCAGTTCGCCGCGGGCTTCCTTTACGGGATGGCTACCGGACAGTCACTGGCGCGCGCGGGCAAGATGGGCTGCATCGCCGCCGCCGAGGTCATCAGCCATTTCGGCGCGCGGCCGGAAGCCGATGTCGGGGCGCTGTTTCGCGCGCAAAACCTGATCTAGCGCGCGGCCGAACCGCCTGGCGGGCGTGCCCGCCGGCGACGCCTCTGGCCGATCGGCGCGAACCGCTCAGCAAGCCACAGGCAGAGGAGCGCCCAGCCGGCGCCCGCTGCCCAGCCCGCAATTACATCGGTGGGCCAGTGCACCCCCAGATAGACCCTGCTGATCCCCACTGCCATCGTTACCAGAAGCGCAAGCGCGACCAGATAGATCCGCACGATGCGCCGGCTTTCCGTGCGCCCGGCCATCGCCGCCAGCGTCAGGTAGGTAATGGCGGCCATCATCGAATGCCCTGACGGGAAGCTCGCGGTTTCAACGATCGAGCCATGCGGCACCAGATCGGGGCGCGGCCTGTCAAAGCCGGCCTTCGCCAGCATCGACAGGATCTGTCCCCCGACCACCGCCCCCAGAAGCCAGAGCACGGAACGCCGCTGGCCGTGCAGCCAGACCAGCCCCGTGACCGCCACCGTGAGGAAGGTGAGCGTGACCGTGCCGCCCAGTGCCGTCAGGTCGCGCATCAGCTCTTCCATGCCCGGCGGTCCGATCGGATCGGACGGATTGCCGGGCGTCCGGAAGGCCAGCAGCACCGCGCGGTCGAATGTTGCGGTTTCGCCTTCGCGCATTTCCTCGGCGATGGTCAGGAACACCAGGATCGTTCCGGCAAAAAGTGCAAGGCCGAACAGCGGAGCCGTTTCCAGATGGCCGCGCAGCCATCGCCAGATGCCCGATCCCGGCCTTGCTCCGGCTCTGTCCTTCATGTCGACAGCCTTGCATGCACTTCATCAAGGTCGATGTCGCCCTTGGGCATCCGGTTGTCCGGGTTGTCGAAATCATAGCGGAAAAGCTGGAAATCCAGCTTGTATGTTTCCCACATCAGATGGCGCGACAGGTCGTCGAAATAGGCGCTGACGGGATGCTGCCGCTTCGGCCCGTGGCCTTCGCTTTCGTTGAAGCGGGGAATGTCGGCCAGATCCACCGGAACGGGAACCCGGGCCGCGTCCAGCACCGACTGCATCCCCGCATCGAAGGTCTCGGTAAAGAAGATGTGGCTGTAGCGGCCGCCATTGTGGATGAAGGTCGAGATATGGCCCGACATGGCCGACCAGTGGATGTCGGGCTCCATCGGCTTGCGAAAGCGGATCGTGTCGCGGGCAAACAGCAGGAACCGCCGGAAGCTGGCGATCTGGTCGAACTGGAATCCGTCCTCGGGCGATCCGACGTCTACGCCGTAACGCTGCGCCAGTTGCGGCAAGAGATTGTCACGGTAGCGCCTGCCGTTCCTTTGCACGCCGGCGATCTTGTCGAAGAACGACGACAGGATGCGGCTGTAGGGATTGCGGACACAGGTGAACCGAACGGCCGTTTCGCTGCGTGCGGCGGCCTCGATCAGGGGCTGGCTGCGTTCCTGTGCCCATTTGTGCAGGCCCGTCGTCGCATCGTGGATGTCGCCATCGTAGAACCGGCCGTAATCGGAATAATGCATGATCTGGCCGATGGTCGAGCAGGCGCATTTCGGCACCACCCGGTAGACCATGCTGCCACTTTCGGTCAGCCATGTTCCTGGAAAACCCATTCTGCCCTCGATACCGCAGGGCATGATCGCCCCGGCGCAGGCCATTGCTGCACAAACAAGGCCAACAATCAAATATAGGCCGTGTTTTCAAGGAGAGTTTCCAGTATCAGACAGGGCGCGCGGAATCCTGTCGGCGCTTGCGGAGCCATTGATGGCCAGGATCGCCTTTCTGTTGTTGTGCCACAGGGATCCGGACGGGATCATCCGGCAGGCCGGACACCTGACGGCGGCCGGGGATTTCGTGGCGATCCACTTCGATGCGCGCGCCCCGGCGGCCGACCACGCCCGCCTGCGGAATGGACTGGCGGGCAACCCGAATGTGACGCTGGTGGAACGACGGGTCAGATGCGGCTGGGGCGAATGGAGCCTGGTCGAGGCGACGCTTCGCGCGGCTGCCACCGCCGCCGAGGCCTTCCCGCGGGCCACGCATTTCTACCTTCTGTCGGGTGACTGCATGCCGGTCAAATCGTCTGGCCATGCCCATGACTATCTCGACAGTCTCGATGCCGATCATATCGAGAGCTTCGATTTCCACACCTCGGACTGGATCAAGACCGGCCTGCGCGAGGACCGGCTGATCTATCGCTTCCCCTTCAATGAACGGCGGCACAAGCGGTTGTTCTATACCTTTCTCGGGCTGCAGAAACGCATGGGACTGCAACGCGCAATCCCGGCCGACCTGCACATGATGATCGGCAGCCAGTGGTGGTGCCTGCGCCGCCGCTCCATCGAGTCGATACTGGATTTCACCCGTCGCCGGCGCGATGTGATGCGGTTCTTCCGCAAGACCTGGATTCCGGACGAGACGTTCTTCCAGACTCTGGTCCGCCACCTGATCCCGGCCGCCGAAATCAGGAGCCGGACGCTGACATTCCTGATGTTCACGGATTACGGAATGCCCGTGACCTTCTACAATGATCACCATGACCTGCTGCTGGCGCAGGACTTCCTCTTCGCCCGCAAGATCAGCGCCGAGGCCGCTGGTCTGCGGGCTCGTCTTGGGGCGCTCTATGCCTCGGATCGGCGCGATGTCGCGGTCTCGGGCGAAGGACGCAGGCTTCATGGCTTCCTGACCAGCCGCGGGCGCCATGGCCTTCGCTTTGGCGGCCGTGCCTGGGAAGCGGGCGGCGCCATCGGTCGCGGACGGGAGCTGATGGTGATATTGTGCAAGAAATGGCACGTGGCCAAGCGCCTGACCGAGCGCATCCGCACTGATGCCGGCATCCCGGCGCATGACTACCTCTTCACCGAGGAGGACACACCCCTTCCGGATCTGGGCGGGCTTGAACGCAGCCTTGCGCGAAGGGCGCGGCACCGGCGAGCCTTCCTTCGGCTTCTGTTCACGCATCACGGCAGCGACCGTCTGGTGATCTGCCTTGATCCGGCCCAGATCGACGTGCTGCACGATCTTGCCGCCGATACCGTGACCCTGCGGCTGCTCGAGGTCGATTGCCGCTTCAGCGACGACTATCTGGCGGGCCATGCGCAGCGCCTCGGGCTTGCGGGGACGGTGGCGCCGCCCGAGACGATGGCCGATCTGCTGCCCACCCTGCGCCGCGACATCACGCAGGAATCCGACCGCATCCGCGAGGCCGGGTTCCGCCAGATCGACCATCTGTCCGAAGCCGCGCCCGAGGATGCAAGGGCCGGGACCCTGGCGCGGTTCCTTGGCGTGACGCAACCGGTTGCACAAGCCATCGTCGCAACCGATTATCTGTTTGCCGACTGATGAAGGAACCTGCCATGGCCTATGTCTACGATGACCAGAACATCTTTGCCCGGATCCTGCGGGGCGAGATCCCGAACAAGACGGTGCGCGAAACGCCCCATACCCTGGCCTTCCACGACATCCACCCGCAGGCTCCGGTGCATGTCCTTGTGATCCCGAAGGGCCGTTATGTGACCTTCGACCATTTCGCCCTCGAGGCCAGCCCCGAGGAAATCGCGGATTTCACCCGCACCGCCGGCGAGATCTGCCGCGAACTGGAAATCGCCTCGGACATCGGGCAGGGCTACCGCGCCATCTCAAATGCCGGCGCGCACGGCTTGCAGGAGGTGCCGCATTATCACATGCACATCCTCGGCGGGCGAGTCCTTGGGCGGCTGGTAGAAAAGCCCTGACCCGCCACAGGCGCGGGGTCAGCCCCGCGCCGCCTTTTCGGCGATGCCCGATATGCCCTCGCGCCGCTCAAGCTCGGCCAGCACATCGGCCAGCGCCACATCGCGGGCGGCAAGCATCACCAGCAGGTGGTAAAGCACATCGGCCGCTTCCGATGTCAGGCGCGCAGCATCGCCCTTCACCGCCTCGATGATCGCCTCGACGGCCTCCTCGCCGAATTTCTCGGCGCATTTCTCGGGCCCCTTGGCCAAAAGCTTCGCGGTCCAGGATGTCTCCGGGTCCGTCCCCTTGCGCGCGGCAATTGTCGCGGCCAGCCGTTCCAGTGCGGTCATGTCAGCCTCATCGGGATGCCGGCGGCAGCCATGTATTCCTTGGCCTCGCGGATGGTGAAATCGCCGAAATGGAAGATCGACGCCGCGAGCACCGCCGAGGCGCCGCCCTTGGTCACGCCTTCGACCAGATGTTCCAGCGTGCCCACCCCGCCCGAGGCAATGACCGGGATCGACACCGCATCCGAAATCGCCCGGGTCAGCGGCAGGTTGAAGCCCGCCCGCGTGCCGTCCCGGTCCATCGAGGTCAGAAGGATCTCTCCCGCGCCCTTCGCGGCCACGGTGCGGGCAAACTCCACCGCGTCGATGCCCGTCGGCTTGCGCCCGCCGTGGGTGAAAATCTCCCACCGCCCCGGCGCCACGGTCTTGGCGTCGATGGCCACCACGATGCATTGGCTGCCAAACCGGTCGGCCGCATCGGCCACCACATTCGGGTCCGCCACCGCGGCCGAGTTGAAACTGACCTTGTCGGCCCCGGCAAGCAGAAGCGCGCGCACGTCGTGATGCGTCCTGACCCCGCCGCCCACGGTCAGCGGCATGAAGCACTGTTCCGCCGTGCGGGTGACCAGATCGAACATCGTGCCACGATTTTCATGCGTGGCGTGGATGTCGAGGAACGTCAGCTCATCCGCGCCCGCAAGGTCATAGGCGCGCGCCGCCTCGACGGGGTCGCCGGCGTCGATCAGGTTGACGAAGTTCACGCCCTTGACCACGCGGCCATCGGCGACATCAAGGCAGGGGATGATCCGGGTCTTCAGCATGGGGAAACCTTACGCCCTCGCATCGCCGCGCAAAAGACCTGCCTTTCGCGGCTTCTTCTTTGCCCAAATACTCATTCCGCCAGCGCCGCCAGCGCCGCCTTCAGGTCGATGGCGCCATCGTAAAGCGCCCGGCCCGAGATCGCTCCGGCGATCACCCTGGTGTCGCGCAACTGGATCAGATCCGTCATCCGGCTGACGCCGCCGCTGGCGATCACGGGGATCGTCACCGCGCGGGCCAGCGCCTCGGTCGCCTCGATGTTCGGGCCCTGCATTGCGCCGTCGCGGTCGATGTCGGTGTAGATGATCGCGGCCACGCCCGCATCCTCGAAGGATTTCGCCAGATCTGTGGCCTCTACGGTTGTTTCTTCCGCCCAGCCCTTGGTGGCGACGAAGCCCTTCCGGGCGTCGATCCCCACGGCAACCCGACCGGGAAAGGCGCGCGCCGCCTCGCGCACCAAGGCAGGGTTCTCGACCGCCACGGTCCCAAGGATCACCCGTGCCAACCCCTTCGACAGCCAGCCTTCGATCGTCGCCATGTCGCGGATGCCGCCGCCCAGTTGCGCCGGAACCCGGATCCGCTTCAGGATCGCCTCGACCGCTGCGGCATTGACCGGCTGCCCCGCGAAGGCGCCGTTCAGATCGACCAGGTGGATCCACTGGCAGCCGGCGTCCTCGAAGGCTGCCGCCTGCGCTGCCGGGTCATCGTTGAAGACCGTCGCCGCCGACATCTCGCCGCGCAAGAGCCGCACGCATTGCCCGTCCTTCAGGTCGATTGCCGGATATAGGATCATGTGCGCGGTTCCCTCTCATGCTTCGCGGGCCTTCTGCCACAGGGCGCGATCCTTGGCAAACGTCGCCCGACATCAGGTCAGGCTTGCCCGGCGGCCGTCGATGCCACCGTGATTGCGCGGAAAGGCAGCGGAGGAGGGAGCCCGAATGTCGAAGGCATTTGCACTGGTGTCCGCGCTGGTTGCCGCGACGGTGGCCGCGACGGTGGCCGATCCGCTGGAAGGGGGGTCTGGCAGATCCAGGAGGATGACGGCGCCTATGTGCATGTGACCATCGTGCCCTGCGGCACGAATTTCTGTGGCGTGATCAGCCGCACCTTCAGGGGCGGGTTGGAAACCCGGCCGCCGAACCTTGGGCGGCAGATCGTGATCGACATGGCGCCGCAGGGCGATGGCGCCTACAGGGGCAAGGTCCGGCGGCCAACGAATGACAAGATCCATCAGGGCAGGATCGCGCTTTCGGGGGACGCGATGCAGCTTTCGGGCTGCGTTGCCGGTGGCCTGATCTGCGCGAGGCAGAGCAGGCAGCGGGAGAACTGACCGCGTGCCCCGCCTCTGCCGGTCAGGGGCGCCAGCCAAGGAAATTGGCGATCAGCCGCAGGCCGGTCGCCTGGCTTTTTTCCGGGTGGAACTGGGTGCCGACAATATTCTCCCGGCCCACGATCGCGGTGATGTCGCCGCCGTAGTCGACATGCGCCAGCCGGTCTTCGGGATGGGTGACACGGAAGTGATAGGAATGCACGAAATAGGCATGATCGCCGGTCCGGATGCCGTCCAGAACCGGATGGGGGCGGTCGATCACCAGATCGTTCCAGCCCATGTGCGGAACCTTCATCCGCGGGTCCGCGGGTTCGATCCGGACCACCTCGCCCGCAATCCAGCCAAAGCCCTCGGTATTGCGGTATTCGCGGCCCCAGGTCGACAGCATCTGCATGCCGACACAGATGCCCAGAAAGGGTTTTCCAGCTTCAACGCTTTCGGAAATCGCCTCGAACAGGCCGGTCTGGGCATCCAGCGCGGCCCGGCAGGCCGGATAGGCGCCATCGCCGGGCAGCACGATCCGGTCGGCGCGGGCCACGTCCTCGGGGCGGTCGGTGACGATCACCTGCCCGGCGCCGGTTTCCGCCGCCATGCGCTGGAACGCCTTTTCCGCCGAATGCAGGTTGCCGCTTTCATAGTCGATGAGGGCAGTCAGCATGGCCTTGCTCACAATGCGCCCTTGGTCGAGGGCAGGATGTCGCCCAGCCGCGGGTCGGGTTCCACCGCAGCCCGCAAGGCCCGCGCCACCGCCTTGAAGGCGGCTTCGGCGATATGGTGGTTGTTGAAGCCGTGGATACGGTCGACATGCAGCGTGATGCCGCCATGGGTCGAGAGCGCCTGGAAGAACTCGCGCACCAGTTCGGTATCGAAACTGCCGATCTTCGGCGCCGGGAACACGACATTCCACACCAGAAAGGGCCGACCGGAAAGATCCAGCGCCGCCGCGATCTGCGCGTCGTCCATCGCCAGGTTGAAATGGCCATAGCGGCGGATGCCGCGCTTGTCGCCCAGCGCCTGGACCAGTGCCTGCCCGATGGCGATCCCGGTATCCTCGACGGTGTGGTGATCGTCGATGTGCAGATCGCCCGTGGCCTCGATGGTCATGTCGATCAGCGAGTGGCGCGACAACTGGTCGAGCATATGGTCGAAGAACCCGACGCCTGTCCGGTTGGAATACCTGCCTGTCCCGTCCAGGTTCAGCGTCACGCTGATGCTGGTTTCCGCCGTCGCACGAGTGATCGTAGCCGTCCGCACGCCTGCCTCCGTCTGTAGCTGGCCAGTGTATAGGGCTTGGAATCAGACTTGGAAAGCGGTCCGGGATCAGATGGGTGCCGAAGCTGACCGTCGTGGCAAGGTCGTCCGGGCAAAGCGGGGTTGCGCGCCGGGTGCGCGAATATGAACATGCTCGCGCGGTCTTTCAACCGAAATGGCCGGATCCTCGCCATCGACCATGACGCGAGTCCACACATCAAGGTGAAGCAGCCGCAAGCGCATGTCGTGGTCGGCGCCCTGAACTGTCCTGTCGATCTGTCTGCGTGACAAGTGCAGCAGGTCACCCAACCGCGATGAGGCGTAGAAGGCCGGGTCCGCTTTCATGCGCTGGAAGGTTGTTGTCCAGAAGCCCACCTTGATCCGCCGGCTCAGGCCAGGAGGCATGTAGCGGGCGGCTACGGCACGCACGACCCATTTGTCGCGCATGAAGGGATGGGCCTTTTCCCAGACCATGAGCGAGCGCCGCAGCTTGTATTTGCCGGGAAGGTTTGCGCCGAAGCGCGCCACCCCCAAATCGAGGAAAGGGAAGCGCGCCTCGATTCCGGCTGCCATCCCCATCGTGTCGTTGCGATGCAGGAGCGTGCGCAGGTGATGATGCATGTAATCTAGTGTCCAGCCATAGGTCGGATCGGCTGCCGTCCGGGCAAAGGGGCGCTGGCCATTGTGTACAAGTTCGAGATCTTCGGCTTGTTCATGCCTCGTGAGGATTGCCATCGTGTCGGGTAGGTTCGCGGCACGTTCTGGCAAGAGCACCGGCCCCAGACCCGGCAAGCCCCGGAGAAGTCGGCCCGCCGCGGCGACGATTGCGTCGTAGGCATCGGTCACGCGCTTGCGGCCCAACCAGGGGTACCCAAGGAACAGCTCGTCCGAACCTTCACCCGACATCAGACCTTTCACACCGCTGTCGCGCGCCAGTTGGGCAATCATCATCAGGGGCGGGCAGTTGGGGTGATAAGTGAAGGGCTGTTCGTAGTGTCCCATTACCTTGGGAATCATGTCGACGAAATCCTGCTCGACGACATTGGCCACGTGCAGCTCCAGCCCCAGATGGCGCGCCAATGCCTTCGCGGCGTCAAGCTCTGACCAAGGGCCATCGACGTTGGCGTGGAACAGCGCGACGTCCTTTTTCTGACGCGCGGCCAATGCGACAATCAGCGAACTGTCCACGCCACCCGAACAGAACGCACCAACCGAGGCATCCGCGAACATGTGTGTCCGGACACTTTCGGTCATAAGCGCATCGAATTCGTCCGCGACCCGGGTCGGAGACAGCCCTGCCAGCCGGTCCATCTCGGCGTCATCGAGGAGGTCGGTCAGGGAAGCGAAGTGGTTCGATTCAATCCGCCCATCGGCATGCCGAGTCAGATATTCACCGGGCCCGAGCGAGTGGATGCGTCGGAACATCGTGCGGCCCTGCATCGGCCCCGGATAGCGCAGAAGATAGGCAATGATCGGTTCGATTTCAGGTTCGAGCCTCATCCAAGGCCGCAGCGCCTTGACCTCGGAAGCAAAAACGAGGGCCTTGGTGCCCGAAGTCATCGCTTCTGCCCAATAGAGCGGCTTTTCCCCAAAGCGATCGCGGGCCAGAACGGTCATGCCGGTCTGCTTGTCGAAAAATCCCAGCGCGAACATGCCGTTCAAGCGCGGCAGCGCGGTGGCAGGTTCGTATTCGATAAGTAGTTGAAGCACGACCTCGGTATCGGATCGGGTGCGGAAGGTCCGACCGCGCGTTTCCAGTTCTGCGCGCAATTCACGAAAATTGTAGATCTCGCCATTATAAACGAGCATATATCGACCGGATGCGTCGGCGAAGGGTTGGTTTGATCGCGCGTCGAGATCAACCAATGACAGACGCGCATGGCCAAATCCGAAACCTGGTCCAACGACAAGACTGTTGTCGTCTGGGCCACGGTGCTGCAACAGACGCACGCTGTCAGCTAGCACAATCCGGTCAGGCTGCAAATCGCTGTCAGCCAGGAGAATGCCCGAAATACCGCACATGATATATCCTCATGCCGCCGATGAAATATCTCACTATTACAAATCATGCGTGTTCGCGCGGAAAGGCCAGACAAGCTGAATATAAAACTGTTTCCGCTGCGTAGGAAGCGCCGACCGCAAACCCGAACTGACGGCCAATATGAAATGCCGACTGGAGATCGGACGGGCTGAATGCCAGTTCGCCCGTTGCGCTTCAATCAGTTGGTCTTGCGGCTGGGCATGAAGGGCAGGGGCGTCACGTTGATGCCGTCTTCCATCAGCGCGCGGGCCTCTTCGGCCCTGGCCTCGCCGTGGATCGCGCGTTCAGGCGCATCGCCATCATGGATCGCGCGGGCTTCGGTGGCGAAATTCATCCCGACATATTCCGAGTTTTCCTCGACCTGGCGGCGCAGGTTCGCCAAGGCCTCCTCGAGCGGCGAGCGAGGCTGTCCCAGCGGCGGATCTGTGGCCTCGCGTGCCGGGCGCAGGGCCGGCGCCATCAGTTTCTTGTGGACCTTGGTCGATCCGCAAAGGCTGCATTCGACCAGACCGGCAGCCAGAAGCGAATCAAAAGCCTCGGCCGATTTGAACCAGCTTTCGAAGTCATGGTTGCTGTCGCACTGAAGGGCGTAAAGGATCATGTCCTTTACCTAATCGAATGGCGCAGGATTTCAACGGCTCTCGCCCGGGGCGGGATCTGCCTCGGGCGGGGGAGCAAAGGCCGCCAGAATGGCCGACAGGTCCGGTTCGGCAACCTTGGTCGCGGCGGCCTGCGGCCGGAACCATTTCAGCCGGCGCTGGCCCTTTTCGGGGAAATCCTCCTTCAGTCCCGTCACCCGGAGCGGATAGACGGCGACGACACAGGGCAGGATCCGTTTCGACCCCAGCACCTTGCCATAGGAATAGACGCCGATGCAGTCGTCGGAAACCGTGCCTTCGACGCCGGCTTCCTCGAAGGCTTCCTGCGCGGCGCTCCTGGCGGCAGACTTGCCGGCGACGGGCCAGCCCTTCGGGACCACCCAGCGCCCGGTGTCGCGGCTGGTGATCAGCAGGATCCGGGTCTTTCCCTTGTCATCCTGCCGGTAGCAGAGCGCCGCGCATTGCGTCTTCGTCGCATCGGCCTCTGCCTTGTCCTCGTTGTGAAATCGCTTCATCGGTCGGGCCACTTCGCATCACTTGCACTGCACATACTGCGCGATCAGGATCGAACCAATACCGGTGCGGAATTGTTCCATGGCTTATTCCTTCCTGCCCTGTGCTGCCTGCCATCATGCCCCCGGATCGGGGCTTTTTTTCGTCTGTCGCAAGATCGGGGTGCCTGTCGCCCTCCGGCGACCGCATTGCCCGATCAGGGCCTGGTCGCTGAAAGTATTCCGGGCGGGGTCGACGTTCACTGTCCTGCGCTGGATGCAAGGTGCGCCCTGCCCGGCGCCGGGTCAAGCCGTCTGGCAAATGAAGGCCCTTGCGGGATCGGTCACAATCTTGCGTGATGGTGCAAGGGATCACCCCGAAACCCGGGCACTCCGACGCCCCGAGAGAGGTGCAGCATGCACGACGCCTTTTCCGCCCCCGGTCGTTTCTGGCGCGGCAACCTGCACACCCACTCCGACCGGTCCGATGGCATCCTGCCACCCGAGGAGGTCTGCCGCCGCTACCGCGCCGAGGGCTACGACTTTCTGGCCGTGACCGACCATTTCATCGGCACCTATGATTATCCGCTGGTGGATACGCGGCCGTTCCGCGCGCCCGGCTTCACCACGCTTCTTGGTGCCGAGCTGCATTCGGGTGCCATGGGGAACGGTGCGCTCTGGCATATCCTTGCCGTGGGCCTGCCCCTCGATTTCGCGCCGGGCAACGCACCCGGTTTCCACCAGGTTCCGGGCATGGAGACCGGCGCCGAGATCGCCCGCCGCGCGCGCGATGCCGGCGCCTTCGTCGCCGTGGCGCATCCGCAATGGGCGGGACTGACGCTGGAAGACGCACGCAGCATCGAGGCCGCCCATGTGGTCGAGGCCTACAACCACGGCTGCCACGCCGGCTGTGACCGGGGCGACGGATTTGCGATCAACGACCTGTTGCTGTCCGAAGGCCGCCGGATCAACCTGATCGCCACCGATGATGCGCATTTTTCCGAACCCGACCATTTCGGCGGCTGGACGATGGTCAAGGCGCCCGAGAACGATCCCGAGGCGCTGCTCAGCGCGCTGAAGGCCGGGCACCATTATTCGACGCAAGGGCCCGAATTGCGCCGGATCGAGTTTACCGAGAGGTCGGTCGATGTCGAATGTTCGGCAGCGGTCTCGGTGATCGTGCAGGGGCAGGGGGTGGCGGCCAAGGCGGTGCATGGCCATTCGATGACCCGGGCCTCGGTGATGATCGGCGGACAGGAACGGTTCGACCGTTCGCCCTGGCTGCGGGTGACGGTGGTCGATGCGGCGGGCAGGCGGGCCTGGTCGAACCCCTATTGGCGTTAGCTCAGGCGCCGTTTGCGGCGCGATACCAGGCGATGATCCGTTCACGCTCCTCCGGCTCCATGAAGCTTGCGTTGGCGGGGGGCATGGCCCGGGTCAGGCCCGCCTGCACCATGATGCGCCGTGCCTCAAGGGCAACCTGTTCGGGCGTTTCCAGCCGCACGCCCCTGGGTGCCCAGTGGATGCCGTCATAGGCGGGCTCGGACGCGTGGCACATGACGCAGCGCGTGGCGACGATGTCCGAGACTTCGGCAAATCCATCGGCATCTGCGAAGCGCTGTGCCGAAGCGGGCAGGGCGACCGTCCCGGCCTCGGGCGCCGGTGTGCGAAGCGACGACAGCCAGACGATAAGCACGAACAGCAGGATCGTCACGACCCATGTCCACTGCGGATTGCCCTTGCGGGCGTGGTGGCTGTTGAACCAGTGCCGGATCGTCACGCCCATCAGGAAGACAAGGCTTGCAATCAGCCAGTTCCACGGGCTGGCGAAGGCCAGAGGGTAATGGTTCGACAGCATCAGGAAGACCACCGGCAGCGTCAGGTAGTTGTTGTGGGTCGACCGTTGCTTGGCGATCTTGCCGTATTTCGCATCGGGCTTGCGGCCCGCGATCAGGTCGGCCACCACGATGCGCTGGTTTGGCATGATCACAAGAAAGACGTTTGCCGACATGATCGTGGCAGTGAAGGCGCCCAGATGCAAAAGCACCGCGCGACCCGAAAAGACCTGCGCATAACCCCAGGCGATGATCACAAGGATCAGATAAAGCGCCACCATCAGCCGGGTATTGTCCTCGCCGAAGCGCGATTTGCAGGTCAGGTCATAAAGAATCCATCCCAGCGCCAGCGAGGCCAGCGAAATGCCGATCGCCTGCCATTGCGTCAGTTCGCGCACGGCGGGGTCGATCAGGTAAAGGTCCGCGCCCAGGTAGTAGACCAGCGCCAGCAACGCGAAACCCGAAAGCCAGGTCGAATAGCTTTCCCACTTGAACCAGGTCAGGTCGGCGGGCATGCGGTCGGGCGCGACCAGGTATTTCTCGATGTGGTAGAAGCCGCCGCCATGCACCTGCCAGGCCTCGCCATCCGCGCCCGAGGCAAGGTCACGGTCACGGTGCAGGCCAAGGTCCAGCGCGATGAAGTAGAAGGATGACCCGATCCAGGCGATGGCGGTGACCACGTGCGTCCAGCGCAGTGCGAATTCCAGCCATTCCGTCAGCATGATATAGTCCCACATGCGATGCCCTTTTTGCCGCCTGTCCTGTTTCTTTCGATATACCGCAGGAATTCTTCGTGATAATCGGGTTAATGGCAGAGCACTTTCAACGGCAGCGATAGAATGCCGGAGGCCTGCCGCAAGGGAGGCCAGATGTCCTATGTGAACAACCTGCGGATGTTCCTGCGTGTCCATGACCTGGGCAGCATGAGCGCCGCCGCCCGTGACCAGCGCACATCCCCCGCCGTTGCCTCGGCGCGGGTGGCCGAACTGGAAAAGCACCTGGGCGTGCGGCTGTTCAATCGCACCACGCGCAGGCTCCAGCCGACCGAGAGCGGCCGGCTGTTCTACGAGGGCGCGCAGAAGGTGCTCGATGCGATCGACGAGGCCGAGGCAACGGTGATGGACAGCACCCGGACCCTGCGCGGCTCGATCTTCGTTGCTGCCCCTCTGGGGGTGGGCCGTCGCTTCATCGCGCCGCATGTCCCCGCCTTCAAGGACGACCATCCGCAGATCGACCTGCGGCTCAGGCTGTCGGACCGCAAGATCGATGTCATGGCCGAGGGACTCGACATGGTCTTCCATCTTGGCACGCTGGACGACAGCACGATGAAGCTTCGCGCGGTTGCCGATTGCCCGCGGCTCTTGTGTGCGGCGCCGGCCTATGTCGCCCGTCGTGGCATGCCCGAGGATGGCGATGCCCTGATCCGCGACCGGCACGACTGCCTGTTGCTGCGCTTTCCCGGTGCCACCGAATATGTCTGGACCCTGCAGACGCCTGACGGCCCGCGCCGTCACGAAGTTTCGGGCCCGTTCGAGACCGACGATGGCGATGTGCTGACGGGCTGGGCGCTGGACGGCCGCGGCATCATCCTGAAGCCGATCTTCGAAGTGGCGGACCACCTGCGCGCCGGGCGCCTTGTGCCCGTGGCCCGCGCCACTCCGCCCTTGCCGGTGCAACTGGCCTGCCTGACCCAGCACCGCCGCCTGCGTGACCCGAAGATCCGCGCCTTCACCGATTTCATCATCGCCCGCAGCCGCGCGGACCTGGCGCGTGCCACCGATGGCCTGAAGATCGGGTTCGCAGACCCCGTGATCTAGCTGCCGCGATAGGTGGAATAGCCGAAAGGCGACAGCAGAAGCGGCACATGGTAATGCGCCGCCGCGTCCGAAATGCCGAAACGGATCGGGATTTCGCCCAGAAACCGCGGCGTTTCGGCCGGCGTGCCGCTTGCCTCCAGATAATCGCCCGCCTCGAAGATCAGCTCATAGAGGCCCGGCGCGAACTGCTCCTTCGGCAGGATCGGCGCATCGGTGCGGCCGTCGGCATTGGTCACCATCCGGGCCAGCGCCTCGCGCGCCTTGCCATCGATCCGGTAAAGCCGCACGCAGAGTCCGGCCGCCGGGCAGCCCCGCGCGGTGTCCAGCACATGTGTCGTCAGCCATCCGCCCGCCATCGGCCCTCTCCTTTGCGCGCTGCCATCTTGCCGCATCCGCCTGCTCTGCGCGACCCCTGTCATCGTGTCCAACTCCTTATGTCATTTCTTGAAAGTCATCGCGGCCCGGTGCCTGTATCAAGGCATTGACCGACCGGAGACAGAGATGAACCGCTACCCCCGCGATCTGCTAGGCCACGGTGAAACCCCACCCGACCCGCGTTGGCCGGGGGGGGCACGCGTGGCGATCAGCCTTGTCCTGAATTACGAGGAAGGCGGCGAAAACTGCCTCCTGCACGGCGATGCCCAGTCCGAGGCGTTCCTGTCCGACATCGCCGGCGCTGCCCCCTGGCCGGGCCAGCGCCACTGGAACATGGAATCGATCTATGACTATGGCGCGCGGGCGGGATTCTGGCGGCTCCACCGCCTGTTCACCGGCCTTGGGATTCCCGTGACCATCTTCGGCGTCGCCACGGCGCTGGCGCGCAGCCCGGTGCAGGTGAAGGCGATGAAGGACGCGGGCTGGGAAATCGCCAGCCACGGGCTGAAATGGGTCGAACACCGCGACATGCCCGAGGACGAGGAACGCCGCCAGATCCTTGAGGCCATCCGCCTGCACACAGAAGTCGTGGGGGAGCCGCCGCGTGGCTGGTATACGGGGCGCTGTTCGGTCAATACCGTGCGGCTGACGGCTGAAACCGGCGCGTTCGACTGGATTTCTGACACCTATGACGACGACCTGCCCTGGTGGCTTGACCTGGGCCAGCGTCAGCAACTGGTCATTCCCTATACGCTGGAAGCCAACGACATGCGCTTTGCCACGGCGCCGGGTTACATCACCGGTGAACAGTTCTTTCAGTATCTGAAGGACAGCTTCGACACGCTTTACGCCGAAGGCCAGGCAGGCGCGGCGCGGATGATGTCTGTGGGCCTGCATTGCCGCCTGATCGGGCGGCCCGGCAAGGTGGCGGGTCTGGCGCGGTTCCTTGACTATGCGCGCGGCCACGAAGGTGTCTGGTTCCCGCGCCGCATCGACATTGCCCGCCATTGGGCTGCGACCCATCCGCCGGAGCAGCGGGAGCGCCCGAGCCGGATGGAGCGGGATACTTTCGTTGCCCGCTTCGCCGGCATCTTCGAACATTCCCCCTGGATCGCCGATCGTGCCTTCGATCTGGAACTTGGCGCCGAACACGACAGCGCCATCGGCCTTCACAACGCGCTGGCGCGGGTCTTCCGGTCGGCCAGCCCTGATGAGCGTCTGGGTGTCCTCCGCGCGCACCCCGACCTGGCCGGCAAGCTCGCCGCCGCCCGCCGCCTGACGGGCGCATCCACCAGCGAACAGGCCAGCGCCGGCCTTGACGCGCTGACCGATGCGGAACGCGACCGTTTCACCGCCCTCAACACCGCTTACGTCGCGCGGCACGGCTTCCCCTTCATCATCGCCGTGCGCGACCATGACAAGCCCGGCATCCTCGACGCCTTCGCACGCCGCCTCGCGCAGGACACCGAAACCGAATTCACCGAGGCCTGCGCCCAGGTCGAACGCATCGCCGAACTCCGCCTGAAGGATCAGCTGCCATGACCGGTTACTACGCCCCCAAGGGTGGCCTTCCGCCGCAGACCAGCCTGATGACCGGCCGCGCCATCTTCACCGACGCCTATTGCGTCATCCCGCGCGGCTGCTTCTCAGACATCGTGGCGAGCCTGCTGCCCGGCTGGACCAACACCCGCATGTGGCTGATCGCGCGGCCGATGTCGGGGTTTTCGGAAACCTTCAGCCAGTATGTGATGGAGGTCGGCCCCGATGGCGGCTCCACCACGCCCGACCCGGACCCCGGCGCACAGTCGGTGATCTTCGTGACCGAGGGCGAACTCTGGCTCAATATCAACGGCGAGGGGCACGAACTTGCGTCGGGCGGATTTGCCTATATCCCGCCGGGCGCCGAGTGGCAGCTGAGGAACGGCGCCGATCACCCGGCGCGCTTCCACTGGATCCGCAAGATCTACGAACCCGCCCCGGGCCTTCCGATGCCTGCGGCCTTCGTCACCTCCGACAAGGAGGTGGCCCCCGTCTGGATGCCCGGCACCAGTGAAACCTGGGGCACCACCCGCTTCGTCGATCCCACGGACCTGTCGCACGACATGCATGTGACAATCGTCACCTTCAAGCCCGGCGGCCTGATCCCATTCGAGGAAACCCATGTGATGGAGCATGGGCTCTACGTCCTCGAAGGCAAGGCGGTCTACAAGCTCAACCAGGACTGGGTCGAGGTCGAGGCCGGCGATTTCATGTGGCTCCGCGCCTTCTGCCCGCAGGCCTGCTACGCCGGCGGCCCCGGCCCGTTCCGCTACCTGCTCTACAAGGACGTGAACCGCCACGCCCGCCTGCGCGGCCCCTGGGCTTTCGCACGGTGACCGCTTCTTCATCTTGGCGCAAATATCCCACGGGGGTCCGGGGGTGTGAAACCCCCGGCGGTGTGCGATGACAGCCGCAGACCGTATCCTGCACCCCGCGGCCCTGACGGCTGATGCCTTCGCGCCCTTTGGCGATGTGCTGGAAGCCTCGGGCGATTTCCGGCTGATCAACGAAGGCCTTTGCCGCCGCTACCACGACCGCGCCCGCATCGACATCGACGGTGCCGCGCCGGGCATCTCGGTCTTCATGTCCGAACCACGCGCGCTGCCCTACCGCTTCGATCTGGTTGAACGTCACCCGCTGGGATCGCAGGCCTTCGTTCCGATGGCGGCCCACCCCTTCCTGGTCATCGTCGCCCCCGACGAGGGCGGGCGACCCGGATGCCCGCTGGCCTTCCTGACCGATGGCGCGCAGGGCATCAACCTGCATCGCGGCACCTGGCATGGGGTGCTGACACCGCTTGCGGCGCCGGGGCTTTTTGCGGTTGTCGATCGTTGCGTGGCCGGTGCGAATCTCGAGGAATACCGCTACCCCGTTCCTTTCGTTGTCGAGGGTGGCCGCTCGCCGCGTTGATCCACAGGATTTCCTTGCGGGGGTGCGATGCCGAGGGATAGTCATGGTGCCAGACACCAGCAAAAGGCTGCCGCGTGCGCCCCGTGCCCAGATCCGAGCAAGGCTCCCGGCCATCCGTGGCCTCATCACTGAAGGATCGCCTGCGCATCCTGTATCAGGGCGGGACGCCGGCGGCGATGCGTTTCGGCTACGGGATGCTGGCCTTCGATCTGGCGACGGTATGCTTTCTGGTCGGCACCTCTTTCATGGCTCGCACCCCGCTGCTGGGGGCGATCGACTTCTGCCTCGGGATCATCTTTGCGCTCGACCTGGCCGCCCGCCTCTGGATCAGCCGTGACCGCCGCCGCAGGTTCCTCAACATCTACACGCTTCTTGACCTCTTGGTGATCTTCTCGCTTCTGGCGCCGATCAGCGGCGAAGGCGCGGCCTTCCTGCGCATCGCCCGGGTCTTTCGTGTCTTCCGCTCGCACACGACGCTGCGCCAGCTTCGCAAGGATTCGGGGTTCTTCCGCCGCAACGAGGATGGGCTGGTCGCCGCGATCAACCTCCTGGTGTTTATCTTCGTGATGACCGGCCTGGTCTATGAGACGCAGCGCGGCCCGGACACCAAGATCATCAACTACGTCGACGCGCTTTACTTCACCGTCACCACGCTGACGACGACGGGCTATGGCGACATCACGATGACAACGGCCAGTGGGCGGTTGCTGACCGTCATCATCATGATCTTCGGCATCTCGTTCTTCCTCCGGCTCGTGCGGGTGATGCTGCGACCCGCCAAGGTGAAACACAGATGCCCGACCTGCGGGTTGAAGCGGCATGATTTCGATGCCGTGCATTGCAAGGCCTGCGGCCATATCCTCAATATCGAGGATGAAGGCGGGGTCTAGGCTAGCGCCGCCCCATCCGCGCGGCCACGTCGATCATGCGGCTGGAAAAGCCCCATTCGTTGTCATACCAGCCAAAGACCCGCAGCATCCCGCCCTGTGTCGTGCGGGTTTCGGGCAGGGCCATGACGATGCTTTCGGGCCTGGCCCGCAGGTCCGACGACACCAGCGGCTGCTCGGTCCAGCCGATGACGCCGCCTGCGCAACGCAGAACCGCATTCGCCGCCTCGGGCGAAGGCTGGACGCGGGTCATCACCGCCAGGTCCACCGCCGAGACACTGGCCGAGGGCACACGGACCGCCGCCCCCTCGATCCGGCCCGCCAGACCGGGCAGCACCACGTCCAGAAGCCGCTGCGCCGATGTGGTCGTCGGCACCATCGACAGTGCGGCGGCGCGGCTGCGGGCGAAATCGGCGGCAGGGGCATCCACGGTGGGCTGGCTGCCAGTGTAGCAATGGATGGTGGTCATCCAGCCGGTCTCGATCCCGAAGGCGGTATCCAGCACCCGCACCAGCGGCGCCAGCGCGTTGGTGGTGCAAGATGCGTTCGACACGATCCGCTGATCCGACAGAAGATCGTCGTTCGCGCCCAGCACGACCGTCAGTTCCGCGGCCTTCGAGGGTCCGGATATCAGGATCCGCCACGCGCCCGCCGCCAGGCCCCGACCCGCGATTTCCGGTGTATCGGCGCGGCCCGTGCATTCCATCAGCACGTCGCAATCCGACAGATCGACCTTTGCCAGATCGGCCGAGCGTGTCAGCCGCAGGCGCTGGCCATCGACGACCAGCGCGCCTTCGGACAGTTCGACCCTGCCCGGCCAGGGACCGAAGACGCTGTCATACTGGAACAGATAGGCACACATCTCGGGCGCCGCGATGTCATTCACGGCAACGATCTCGATGGCGGCCGCCGCCGAGGCCGGAGCCGTCGCGCGGCGCTGCAGCCAGGCCCGAAGCACGGTGCGTCCGATACGCCCGAAGCCGTTGATCGCTACCCTGACCTTCCGCATCCCTGATGTCCCCGCGCGCTGGCTGCCTGTCGCCTGTCCGACCGGATCCTCCGTCCGACACCACCTTGCTAACCGGGGCAAGGTGCGGGCTCAACAGCCTAAGTTGCGGGAAAGCAGATCAGGTGGCGGGTGGCGGGGCCGCCGGCCCGGGTTCCTCGTCGACCGCCGGAACCCCCGGCGTGACTTCGCCGGACAGGAAATTGGCAACCTTTTCCAGCCCGGGGATGTGTTCACACAGCACGCGGACCATCACCAGGATCGGCACGGCGACGATCATGCCCGCGATCGACCAGAGCCAGGCCCAGAGAGCGACCGCGATGAAGACGACAACCGTGTTCAGCTCCAGTCGCCGCGACAGGAAATAGGGGGTCACCAGCTGCCCCTCGACCAAGTTGATGGCGACGTAGGTCAGGCCTACGACCGCGGGCCAGAGAAACCCATCCATGGTGACAAGCGCCACCGCCACCGACAGGCCGGCGGCCATGAAGGCCCCGATATAGGGGATGAAGTTGAACAGGCAGGCCAGCACCCCGAACAGGAACGGGGCCGGCATGTCCAGCGCCCAGAATGCAAGGCCGATCGCCACTCCGAGCCCCAGGTTGATCAGCGAGATGGTGCCCAGATAATTGCCGAGGCTTTCCTCGATTTCACGCAGGGCCTGATAGGCGGCGCGCTTTTCCTTCAATGTGTCAAAGCTTTGCACGATCTTGAGGTAGAGAAGGTCGCCCGAGGTCAGCAGGAAGAACATCAGGATCAGAACGAAGGCAAACTGCCCGATCAGGCCCGGCGCCGCTGTTGCCACCATTACCGCAAGATTGCTGTGCGAGGTCTCTTCGGTCTTGACGACACCGGGTTCGGTGCTGGTTCCTCCGGTGACGTCGTCGATCTTCGTGGCGACGTCTTCGAGCCCCTTGAAGCTGTCCTTCAGCTCCTGGAACTTCATCTCGAGTTTTCCAGTGATCGCCGGAGCATCCGATATCATCTGCCCGACCGGACTCATTGTCGACAGGATGACGCCCGCCATCAGCACGAGCAGCGCCAGCACGATCAGCGTCGCCGTTGCCCAGGACGGGATTCCCTTGCGTCCAAGGTGGCGGACCAGCGGTGAAAAAATGAAGAACAGCAGGAAGGCCATCGTCACCGGCATCAGGAAATCCCGCGCCAGCAGGATCGCGCCCAGCAGCAGCAGGAAGAAGCTTCCCATCGCTGGCCAGCCGGGTTTCACCGAAAGCCGCCGTGTTCCGGAAACCGGCAGATAGAACATCGCCTGCTTGCGCGGCCCTTGCGGGCTCTGTGCCATCTCTCGCTCCCCCGATACGGCTTTCTGCGCAGCGATAATGCGCAGAACCGGACAGAGTTGCATTGACGCTGAAAAATGGTGCCCCGTGTCGGAACAGCTCCCGTGTCAGAGCATCCGGATCGCGTCCTTGCTCACCGACAGGACATAGCCCTTGCGCGCCACGTTGCGCACCAGAAGCTCGGCCACCATCTGGTTGCCCAGCGCATCGCGCAGCCGCTTGATGCGCATGGCCCCTGCCGCTTCATCGCAGTCTGGCGCCGGTCTGCCCGAAATCACGCCCTCGATCTGTGCGCCCGACAGGATCTCGTCGTCCATCCTGGCCTCGGCCAGGACCGAGAGGGTCTCGATCGCCGCTTCGGTCAGTTTGAATTCCATGTCGTTCAGCACCACGGCGTTCTGGCTGCGGCTGATCAGCAGCGAGCTGACCTGAATGCCTTGGCGCTGGATCGCGCTCATCCGGCGATTGAGCCCGACGATCGTGAGCAGGAAGACCAGCGCCGCGATCAGCAGCGCGGCCGCAAAGACCAGAAGCACGAAGATCACCATGCGGTAGCTGGCGAGAACCTCGGTAAAGGTAGTGCCGGACTGCGCAAGGATTTCAAGCAGGCGGATTTCACCCGCCTTGGTCAGTGCGTCATTCTCGACGAAGATGCGTTCGACACGCGCGTTGAAGGCGTTGGCGTCGGGCAGCGTCAGGAACAGAAGCACCGCCGCCGCAAGAAGGATGACGACAATCGCCACGATGCCAAGCGTGACGATGCGGTTTCCCGAACGCAGCGCCTCAGTAGCGGAGGAAAAAGGATCCGGCACTGGCTTTCCTCTGGTCAAGTCCCTCTGGCCCGAAGATGGACAGGATGTTCAGAAGCGTCCATCCCCCGCCTGCCAGACGCGGTGCAAGCGCCTCGACCGCCGCGGCCCGGCTGTCGCAGGCCGCGTCGGGAAGGGCCGCCACGCCGTAATGCAGCCGCAGGGGTGATTCCTGCTTGGCCTTGTAATCGGCATAGCATTCCGCCTGTGCCGCCCCGGCGGCCAGGGCCAGTGCGGCGGCCACAAGAAGGGGTGCGAGGATTAGGGTGCGTATCATGCCGCAACCCTGCGCGCGAGGCCGCCGATAGGCAATATCAAAGGCGGGTTCCGGCCCATGTTATCCGATAGCCGGACCGCGTTATTGCGTTCGCACAGCCACGGTCGCAACAGTCGCGCATGAGGCGGGCCGCCTGCTCTGGCCCCGAACCGACAAAGGAAATCGCCATGAAAAGCCGCTTGATCGCTGCCGTGACCGCTGCCGCCGTCGCGCTGGGCGGGTTGGCCGCAACCCCTGCCGACGCCTGGAGCAAGCGTGAACAGGACGCCTTGAAGATCATCCTGGGCGCTGCTGCCGTCGGCGTCATCATCAACCAGCTGGACAAGCAGGACCGAAATGACCGTGCCCGGCGCGCGCCGGTCCATGACGCCCCGTTTGGCTATGACGACGGATATTACCGCGACCGGGGCGACTGGCGCCGCCATGATGACCGGCAGGTTCGTCGCAGCCATCGCGTGCCCGAAGAATGCGTCTACGACATCCGCACATCGAACGGCCGGCGGGATGTGGTTTCGGCCAGTTGCATGCGGCAGTTCGGGTTGTCGCGCGGCCTGCCCCGCGAATGCGCCTTCGAGATCCGCACGCGCAAGGGCAACACACCCGTCTATGGCCCGAACTGTCTTGAAAGCCACGGCTGGCGGGTTGCCGGCCGCCGCTGATGGCGCCGGACCTGGCGGGTGGGGCGGCGGTTTCGGCCCTGTTGCCCTGTTTCACGTGGCGGGCATCGGTTTGCCCGCCCCAGCGTCGCTGGCGGTGACGAATCCTTGCAATCCTCATGGCGGCTGGCGAAGAAGCCGCCATGACCGGCCTTCCCGATTTCAGTTTTGAAGCAGCCGCCCTTGCGCGTGGCCTGACCCGTATCTGCGGGGTGGACGAAGCGGGGCGTGGCCCGCTTTGCGGCCCGGTTGTCGCCGCCGCCGTGACGCTGGTGCCGGGCGCGATCCCCGAAGGCCTTGATGACAGCAAGAAGCTGACCGCGAAACGCCGCGAGGCGCTGTTCGACCGGATCCGCCTGTCCGCCGATGTCGGCATCGGCATTGCCTCGGTCGAAGAGGTCGACCGACTGAACATCCTGCGTGCCAGCCACGTCGCCATGACCCGCGCCATCGCGGCGCTGGGCCGGACGGCCGATCACGTTCTGATCGACGGCAACCTGATCCCGCGGGGGCTTTCCGTTTCCGCCGAAGCGATAGTGAAGGGCGACGCACGATCACTGTCCATTTCAGCCGCGTCGATCATCGCCAAGGTGACGCGCGACCGGATCATGGTGGATTTGGCGCAACAGCACCCCGGCTACGGCTGGGAACGCAATGCCGGATACGGAACCAAAGATCATCTGGAGGCGCTTCGAAATCTTGGTGTGACCCCACACCATAGGCGTTCGTTCAAACCCATCCACAACATCTTGTATCAAGATAATTAGATAACCCATTGATTCAAAAAAGAATTTGACGGCGAATCGCTCCTGAATCATCCTTGGCCACAACAAGACCGGTCCGATGACAGCCGCCGACGACCTGCGGTGCGGCACCGAAGATGAGGCAGTGAATGACCAAGACCCTGACGAAGGTGGCGCAAAAGGCGCTGCCGCTGAACCAGATCCTTGCCGGCGACTGCATCGAGATCATGCGCTCGCTGCCGGAGGCTTCGGTTGACCTGATCTTTGCCGATCCGCCCTACAACCTGCAACTGCGCGGCGACCTGCACCGCCCTGACAACAGCCGCGTCGACGCGGTGGACGATGCCTGGGACCAGTTCGCCAGCTTTGACGCCTATGACCGCTTCACCCGAGACTGGCTTTCCGCCGCCCGCCGCCTTCTGAAGCCGAACGGCGCGATCTGGGTCATCGGCAGCTATCACAACGTCTTCCGCATGGGGGCAGAGCTTCAGAACCAGGGCTTCTGGATCCTGAACGACGTGGTCTGGCGGAAATCGAACCCGATGCCGAACTTCCGCGGCAAGCGGCTGACCAATGCCCATGAAACCCTGATCTGGGCCTCGAAGTCGGAAGCCGGGAAATACACTTTCAATTACGAGGCGCTCAAGGCGCTGAACGAAGGCATTCAGATGCGGTCGGACTGGGTGCTGCCGATCTGCACCGGGCATGAACGCATGAAGGACGAGGCGGGCGAAAAGGCCCATCCGACGCAAAAGCCCGAAAGCCTGCTGCACCGGATTCTGGTCGGCACGACCAATCCCGGCGATGTGGTTCTGGACCCGTTCTTCGGCACGGGCACGACCGGCGCGGTCGCCAAGATGCTGGGCCGTGATTTCATCGGCATCGAACGCGAAGCCGCCTACCGCGACGTGGCGCAGAAGCGCATCGACCGGGTCCGCAAGTTCGACAAGGAGGCGCTGGAGACGACCACATCCAAACGCGCCGAGCCGCGGGTGCCCTTCGGGCAGGTCGTCGAACGCGGCATGCTGCGTCCGGGCGAAGAACTGTATTCGCCGCGCGGCGGCATCGCCCGGGTGCGGGCCGATGGCACGCTGGTCGGCAATGACATCAAGGGTTCGATCCACCAGGTCGGCGCCCATCTGGAAGGCGCGCCCAGCTGCAACGGCTGGACCTACTGGCACTTCCGCCGCGACGGCAAGCTGGTGCCGATCGACCTTCTGCGCCAGCAGATCCGCGCCGAAATGGAGAATTAGTTACCGCCGGTGTCTGTGGCCTTGGCCACGGCACTAACTTGCCCCGCCGGGTCCACACCCCCCGGCGGGGCTTTTTCGTCTGCGGGGTGGGTCATGCCGTTCGGATCGGCGCTACAGGATCGGCGCCAGCAGCCGTGCGAAATGTGCCCCCATCCGCAATAGCCGTGGCTGGCGGCTCAGCGGAATTTCCAGCAGGTCGGCTTCGGCGAAGTCCTCGATCAGCATGGCGGCCACTTCATCGGCGAAGCCTTTGCCGATGGCGACAAGCGTGATTTCGAAGTTGAGCCGGCAGGAGCGGTTATCAAGGTTGATCGAGCCCACCGAGGCGATGTCGTCATCGACCAGCAGCACCTTCTGGTGCATGAACCCATCGCGATACTGGTAGATCTTCACACCTGCCTCCCGCACGATCTCGAAATGCGGAAAGGCCGCAAGCCAGACCGTCAGGTGATCGGGCCGGGCGGGCACGAGAATGCGCACATCCACACCGCGCAGCGCGGCAAGTTTGAGGGAGGTCAGGATATCGGTATCGGGCACGAAATAGGGCGAGGCGATCCAGAGCCTTTCCCGGGCGGCGCCGATGGCATTGCAGAAATAAAGGCTGCCACTTTCGATCGGGTCGGCGGGCCCCGGTGCCACGACCACCGCATCGGTATCGCCGTCGATGTCGCGGGGATCCCAGTTCAGGTCAAGCGGCCAGTCGGTCGCCCATAGCCAGTCTTCGGCAAAGGCCAGCTGGATTTCCGCCACCACCGGCCCGGTGACCTGAAGATGGGTGTCGCGCCAGGGGATGAAGCGGGGGTTGCGCGACATGTATTCGTCGCCCACGTTCAGTCCGCCGACAAAACCCATGTCGCCATCCACGACCATGATCTTGCGGTGATTGCGGAAGTTGAACTGGAACCAGCTTCCCAGTCGCCGGTTGGCGTTGAATTCCACGACCTCGATCCTTGCTGCCTGGAGTATCCGGATGTAGTCGCGGTTCAGCCAGTTGCTGCCGACGCCATCGTAAAGGATCTTGACGGTGACGCCGCGCGCCGCCGCCGCTGTCAGCCGGTCGCGGAGCGCCCGGCCGATGGCGTCGTCGCGGATGATATAGAAGGCCAGAAGGATGTAGCGCCCGGCCCGGTCGATGGCGTTGAAGATCGCCTCGAATGTCCGGTCGCCGTTGATCAGCAGCTCGCAGCGGTTGCCGCCCAGAAGCGGCACGCCGGCAAGCATTTCGAAGGCCCGGACACGACTCTGGTCGATGCTGGGGTCATGGCGGGTGGCGGGTTTGTTGAGGCGCCGTTCCTCCCAGATCGCGCGGGCGGCGCCGCGCAGTTCGCGCCGGCGCGTGACCTTTGACGGGAAGCGGCTCTTGCCGAGGACGATGAATGCCGGAATTGCCAGGAAGGGGGCGGCGGCAAGGAAGATCACCCAGCCCATCGCACCTTGTGCGGTGCGCGACTGCTGAAGCGAGACATAGGCAAGGTATGCCGCCAGCACATAATGGCCAACAACCAACAGAAGCAGCATGTCCTGCCAGAAGCCCAATAGCTGCACAGCGACCCTCCGGGTTTCCGACCTCCGGCGCATCCGAGCCCCGCCTTGGGGGATGATACCGTGGTTCTGCCTCTGCGCCAGCCCTCAGTCCGATCCGCGCGGGTGCGGCAGCGTTCCGCGATTGTAGCCGGACCAATCGGTGATGTCGGGGTAGAACCGCCGCCGCCAGGCCCTGACGCGCGGGTTCATCGCCCGTCGCCAGAGCGGCGGGATCAGGGCCAGAACCCCCATTGTCGGGTAGCCATGCGGCAGTTGCGGTGCGACATCGGCCTCATGGGCCTGCAAGAGCGGGAAGCGGCGGTCGGGCTTGTAGTGATGGTCGGAATGGCGTTGCAGGTTGATCAGGAGCCAGTTCGACGCCCGGTGGGATGCGTTCCAGCTGTGGCGCGGCAGGACATGTTCATACCGGCCTTCGCCCAGGTGGCGCCGCGTCAGGCCGTAGTGTTCGATGTAGTTCACCAGTTCAAGCTGCCAGATCGCCACCAGTGCCTGCCACAGGAACAGCGCGACACCCAGCCAGCCGCCAAAAGCGAAGGCGGCGCAGATCATCAGGGCCTGAAGCGCGCCGTAGCGCCAGAACGGATTTGTCGGATGCCACACCGGGCGACCGGCGCGGGCCAGCATTGCGCGTTCGGCCCGCCAGGCAGAGCCCGGACAACTGGACAGCACCCGCAGGAAGAACCGGTGGAATCCTTCATTGTAGCGTGCCGAAACCGCGTCGCGGGACGTGCCGACATGGCGATGGTGCACCAGCAGGTGTTCCGACCGGAAATGGCTGTAGAGAACCGATGCCAGCAGGATGTCGCCCAGCCAGCGTTCGCCCCGGTTCCTCTGGTGCAAAAGCTCGTGCGCATGGACGATCCCCACCGCCCCCGCGATGACGCCGATGCCGAAGAACAGCGCGACCAGTTCCCAGGCCGCAAGCGGCGAAACCCGCGTGACATACCAGATCGCGCCGAACTGGATCGAAAGCTGGATCGGCGCCCAGATCAGCGTGATCAGCCGATACCAGAACAGGTCTTTCTCGGCGGTCTGCGGGTCGGCGCTGTCGGAGTTCAGGCCCAGCAGATAGTCGAGGATATCGAACAGACCCCATGTGAACAGCGGCAATAGAAAGACCGCCCAGCCCCCCTTGACGATGCCGGCCCAGGCTAGGGGCACCGTCAGCAACGACAGCCAGAACGGCAGGGCATGGCGCAGGTTCCGGACTTCGGACGGGGGCAGGATGCGCATCAGGCCGCTCCGGGGAAGGGTTGCGCAGGCAACGGGTTGCGTCGGGACACCAAGCTAGCACCGGACGACAGCGCCCGCCAAGCGCGCGCTGTGTCGCAACCCGGTCATGGCGTGTCAGGCAGAAGGAACCGCGCCGCGTCATGGACCTTGCGCATCAGCGTCGGCAGATCGGCGGGGCGGAAGCTGTCGTGAAGGACGAAATGCCCCCGGGTGGGTCTGGCCTGCAGCGGCACGCGGGCGACCGTGACGGTCAGGGTCAGGTGAAAATGCGTGAATGTGTGCCGGATCGTGACGGGCGCCTCCTGCCAGACGGCCTGAATGGGTGGCACAGGGGGGGCCGCCGGATCGGGCGACATTGCCCATCCGGCGCCGGGCCAGCCCAGCATTCCGCCCAGGAGCCCCCTGCCGGGCCGT
Source organism: Paracoccaceae bacterium (assembly GCA_020622085.1). Lineage (GTDB taxonomy): Bacteria > Pseudomonadota > Alphaproteobacteria > Rhodobacterales > Rhodobacteraceae > QY30. The sequence continues at coordinate 455,931 of JAHRYM010000001.1, forward strand.
CGTTCCAGCAGCATCGCGCCGTCGTCGCGCCGGACGACATAGGCGATGCCCTCACGTTCCGGTCTTGCGGCTTTCGGTGCCTTGCGCGGCAGGTCGGCGGCAATGCCAGCGGCCTGCGCCGCGCAGAAGTGCCGCAGCGGGCAGATCCCGCAGGCGGGATTGCGTGGCGTGCAGATCGTGGCGCCCAGATCCATCATCGCCTGCGCATGGTCGCCGGGGCGCGCGTCGGGCGTCAGCCGCGCGGCCAGCGCAGTCAGTTCGGGTTTTGCGGCGGGCAGGGGTGTTTCCACCGCGAAAAGCCGCGACACGACCCGCTCCACATTGCCGTCGACCACCACCGCCGCCTCGTCATGGGCAATGGCCGCGATGGCGGCGGCGGTGTAGGGGCCGATGCCCGGCAGGGCCAGCAGGCCATCGCGTGTTGCCGGGAAACGTCCGCCGTGGTCCGCGACCACCGTGCGGGCGCATTTCAGCAGGTTCCGGGCGCGGGCATAATATCCAAGCCCGGCCCATTCGGCCATTACATCGGCATCCGCTGCCGCTGCCAGATCGGCCACGGTCGGCCAGCGCTCGGTGAAGCGCCGGAAGTAGTCGCGCACCGCCGCAACGGTCGTCTGTTGCAGCATCACTTCGGACAGCCAGATGCGGTAGGGGTCGGGGCGCACCCCGTCCTGCCGCTCGGTCGGGCCGATGCGCCAGGGCATCACCCTGGCCGAGCGGTCATACCATTGCAGAAGCGCCGCCGGGATCGGGGCGATAGGCGGATCGGGGTCGTCACGCAATCTTTATGGCTCCGCTTGGGCTGGGCGATATGGGCAAGTGCCGGTTCCTTACGTAGGATATGCGTGGACGCACAAAAGGACAGCCCGCCCGATGAGTGATGCAGCCCATTCGACAAGACGCCGGCTGCGCGGGTTCGAGCCGACGGGATCGCTCTTGCGCGACCGGATCCGCACGGCGGGTGAAACGCGCGGCTTTGCCGTGTCACGGTTGCTGACGCATTGGGCCGAGGTAGTCGGCCCCGACACGGCCGCCATCTGCCGGCCCGTCAAGATCGGCTATGGCAAGGGCGGTCTTGGCGCCACGCTCACCCTGCTGACGACGGGAGCGCAGGCGCCGCTTTTGCAGATGCAGCTTCCGGCGATCCGCGAACGGGTCAATGCCTGCTACGGCTACAATGCCATTTCGCGGGTGACCATCACCCAGACCGCGCCTTCGGGCTTTTCCGAAGGGCAGGCGGCCTTTGCCCCAGCGCCCCGCAAGGCGCCGCAGGCCCCGCCTCCCGAGGTTCAGCGCAAGGCCAGCGAAGCGGCCGGCGTCATCACTGATGGCGACCTGCGCGCGGCGCTTGAAGCCCTGGCGAAAAACGTCTTATCTCGGACCGGACGAACGGGCCGGGAACCTTCCGACCCCAAACAGAAAGGCTGACGAATGCTCTGGAAGCTGACCCTTGCCGCCGCGCTGACCCTGACCGCGCTGGGCCTGACCCCGCAGCCGCTGCGCGCCGAAGACACGGCCAGCACCCAGACGCCGGTAACTGCGCCCGCCGAAATCAAGGTTCCCGACATGGTGCTGGGCAAGGAAGACGCGCCGCTGACGGTGACGGAATATGCTTCCTACACCTGCCCGCATTGCGCCAATTTCCACGATACCGTGTTTGAAAAGTTCAAGGCGAACTACATCGACACCGGCAAGGTCCGCTTCGTCTACCGCGAGGTCTATTTCGACAAGTATGGCCTGTGGGCCGCGATGGTCGCGCGCTGCGGCGGTGACATGCGCTATTTCGGGATTTCCGACATCCTCTATTCGACCCAGCGCGACTGGCTGGCCTCGGGCAATGACGCGGGCATCGCGGACGCGCTGCGCAAGGTCGGCCTGACGGCAGGGCTGGACAAGGCGCAGCTTGACGCCTGCATGAACGATGGCGCCACCGCGCAGGCGATGGTCACGACCTATCAGGCCAATGCGACCGCCGACAAGATCGAGGGCACGCCGAGCTTCATCATCAACGGCAAGCTTTATTCCGGCGAGATGACCTACGAGGACTTCGCCAAGATCGTCGACGAACAGTTGAAGGGCTGAGCCATGACGCCGCTGGAGGGGGTGAAGGTCGTCGAACTGGCGCGGATCCTGGCTGGCCCCTGGGCCGGGCAGATGTTGGCCGATCTGGGCGCCGAGGTCATCAAGGTTGAGGCGCCCGAGGGCGATGACACGCGCCGCTGGGGTCCGCCCTTCATCGAGGCGGGCGGCGAAAGGACTGCTGCCTATTTCCATGGCACCAACCGCGGCAAGAAATCGGTGATCTGCGATTTCCGCACGCCCGAGGGCCAGGCCTTCGTGCGCGATCTGGTGCGCGACGCCGATGTTCTGATCGAGAACTTCAAGGTGGGCGGGCTGGCGAAATACGGGCTGGATTACCAGAGCCTGCGCAAGGTCAATCCGCGGCTGATCTACTGCTCGGTGACGGGCTTCGGGCAGGATGGCCCTTACGCCCACCGCGCCGGATACGACTACATCATCCAGGGCATGTCCGGGCTGATGAGCGTGACCGGCGCCCCGGACGGCCAGCCGCAGAAGGTGGGCGTGGCGGTGACGGATGTGTTCACCGGCATCTATGCCGCGACGGGCATTCTGGCCGCGCTGCACCAGCGCAACCGCACGGGAGAGGGCCAGCACATCGACATGGCGCTGTTCGATGTGGCGACCGCGATCATGGCCAACCAGGCGATGAACTTCCTTGCTACCGGCACGTCGCCCAAACGGCTGGGCAATGCGCATCCGAATCTGGTGCCCTATGCGGTCTTCGATTGCTCGGACGGCTATGCGATCCTCGCCACCGGCAACGACAGCCAGTATCGCAAGCTGTGCCGGATCCTCGGGCTTGATGCGCTGGCCGAGGCGCCCCAGTATCTGACCAACGCCGACCGTATCGCCAACCGCGAGGCGCTGACGGCGGAGATCATCGAAAAGACCCGGGGCTGGACCCGGGATGCCCTGCTTGCCGCCTGCGAGGCCGAGGGTGTTCCCGCCGGGCCGATCAATGAAATGGGCGATGTCTTCGCCGACCCGCAGATCGTGGCGCGCAAGATGCAGATCGCACCAGAAGGGATACCGGGCGTGCGGCTGCCGATCACCTTCTCGGGGGCCGAACTGGCGCTGGATCGCGCGTCGCCCCGTTTGGGCCAGCATGACGCCGAGGTGCGCGCCGCCCGGAAAGCCGAAGCCTGAGCCCCGGGGGGGCGCGACTAAAGCCCCAGTCGCGTGAAGGCCGCGTCGACCGGCGACCAGTCGTCCAGTTCCAGCCGCACCGGCAGGGCCAGCACCTGCGCGCGGAAGGCGGGCGGCAGGCGAACGGCGTCTTTTTCGGTGGTCACCAGTTGTGCGCCAAGCTGGTTTGCCTCGGTTGAAAGCCGTTGCAGGATCGCGCGGGTAAAAGGCTGGTGGTCATCCAGCGCCAGGGCCCGCGCCAGATCGGCACCAAGTCCGCGCAGGGTGGCGAAGAACTTTTCGGGGTGACCGATGCCCGCGAAGGCCAGAACGCGCATGTCCTGCCAGTCCATGCCGGTTTCGAGCGGGCGCAATTCCGCGGTCAGGCGGGGTATGGCAATCTGCCCGCCCCAGCAGCGTTCGAACTGCGCCTGCGCCGTGGTGGGGCCGATCGACACAAGCAGATCGGCACGGGCAAGCCCGGCCGCCACCGGTTCGCGCAAGGGGCCAGCCGGAAGGCACAGGCCATTGCCGAAGCCCCTTGCAGCATCGACGGTCACGATCGACAGATCCTTGGCCAGTGCGGGGTTCTGGAACCCGTCGTCAAGCACGATCACCTGCGCCCCTGCGGCCACGGCGGCGCGTCCGCCTTCGGCACGGTTCCGCGCAACCCATGTCGGCGCAAAGGCGGAAATCAACAGGGGCTCGTCCCCGGTGTCGGCGGCGCTGTGCTGGCGCTCGTCAACCCGGACCGGCCCCATGAGGCGTCCGCCGTGGCCGCGGCTGACGACATGGGCAATGATGCCTCGCGCCGCCAATCGCTGGACAATCGCGATGGTGGCCGGGGTCTTGCCGGTGCCGCCGGCATTGAGATTGCCGACGCAGATGACCGGCACCGGCAGGCGTGCGCCGGGCTGCGCCACCCGACGCGCCGTCGTGCGTGCATAAAGCACCCCCAGCGGCGCCAGCAGCCGCGCCAGGGGGCCGGGGGTCTCGGGGGGGCGATGCCAGAAGGCCGGCGCCTGCATCATGTGGTCCTTTTCAGGCCGGTGGCGGTATGTGCGGTGATCGTCATCCGGTCTGGGCCGTTCGACACGGTTCCCCGATCGGACAGGTGCCCGAGCAGGATTTGCGCCACCCGGTCCGTCACCTCGGCGCCGCCCGAGGACGCCGCCCATGCATTATGGGCCAGTTGCGCCGCACGGTCGGGCGCGATCACTTCGGCCAGGGCCAGGCCAAGGCCCGCCGCGTCGGTGACCTGCCGCGTCGCCCGCACCTCGCCAAGCCGGGAATAGGCCTCCGTGTAGGGCGCCACTTCCGGCCCATGCAGGATGGCCGAGCCCAGGGCCGCCGGTTCCATCGGGTTGCGGCCGCTGCCGTTCGCAGCGAGGGTGCCGCCCATGAAGGTGACGGGCGCCAGTCGATACCACAGCCCAAGCTCGGTCTCGCCATCCGCGATGAAGACCTGCGTTTCGGCCTCGGGTTCCTCGTCGCGCGCGCGCAATGCGACGTCCCAGCCTTCGCGCGCAAGGCGTTCGGCCAGCGCGGCAGCGCGGGAGGGGTCCGTCGGCACCAGGATCAGCAGCATCCGGTGCGCCAGCCGCAGGACATCTGAATGGGCAGCGATCACCGCCTCTTCCTCGGAGGGCGGGCAGGACATTGCCAGCCAGACCGGCCGGGCTGCAAACAACGTGGCCAACGCATCGCGCTCGGCCTCGGTATAGGGCAGGGGGTCGGTGGTTTCCTCGATACGCCCGGTGATCTCGATCCGGGTGCCGACGCCGCCCAGCCGCTGGTAATAGGCGGCGGCATCGGGATCCTGTGCCAGGATCAGGCTGAGCATTGGCGCCAGTGCTGCCGCGATCGCCCCTGCGGGATGCCAGCGGCTGCGCGCCTCGGCCGGGCGCCGTGCGTCGGCAAGCACCACCGCGATGCCACGGTCGCGCGCCGCCACAACCAGCGCCGGCGACCGGCAGGCCCCCGTCAGCACGATCAGCGCGGGGTTCCAGTGGTTCAGCCACCTGGCTACGATCCGCGAAATGTCGGCGGGGGCCTTCGTGGTGACGGTGCCGGGCGGGAACTCGACCCCGGTGCGGGGGTCGCCCTCGAAGGTGACCAGAAACCGCAGGTCGGTGCGTTCCCGCGCCATCTGCCGCGCCAGATGGGCAATGCCGGCCAACGGCGTATCGGGTCCGGTCTGGATCCAGACCAGCGGGCCTGTGCCTTCGCCGGGTGCGGGAAGCTCGGTCGCGCCGACGTCACCGCCGCGCGACAGCAGCAAATAAAGGCCAAGTGCCAGGGAGCGGCCCATCGGCCGGGCTCAGCGGCCCAGTTCCTCGGTCGGGCCGGCGGCCTCGGCCTCGTCCCGCAGGCGGTGGATATGGGCGATGAAGTAGCGCATGTGCGCATCATCCACCGTGCGCTGGGCTTCAGCCTTCCAGGCCAGGTAGGCGCTGTCGTAATTGGGGAAAATGCCCACGACGTGCAGCTTCGACACATCCTTGAACACGTTCTTCGTCGGCGAGACGAGTTCTCCACCGAAAACGAGATGCAAGCGTTGCTGGGACATGTCGGGCTCCTGATCCTTTTGGTGCGCGCACCTTATGTCAGGACGTGGCGCCCCTCAAGGCTGGCCGGGGGCGGGGGCAAGGCCTGCGACAATCGCCGCATGGACCATGTCACCCGCCGCAACGACTCCGGGCGTGCGCGGATCGGGGCGGTTGAAGCGCAAGGAACAGCCCTGCCGGTCGGTGACATTCGCACCGGCGCGGCCTGCAATCAGCGCGCCGGCCGCCACGTCCCATTCCCAGGTCGGTCCCGGCGCCAGCATCGCGTCGAACCGGCCTTCGGCCACAAGGCAGAGCCGATAGGCGAGCGAGGCGCGGAAGTCGCGGCGAAGGGGCGGGACCACGGCATTCAGCCAGAGTTCAGGCGCCATGTTGCGCCGGGCGGTCAGCAGGGTTGCCTGCTCCAGCATCCGTGGCGCCGAGGCGGCGATCGGTGCCCCGTTGCACAGCGCGGGCCCGTTCAGGGTCGCGGTATACAAAAGGTCCGAGACCGGCAGGAACACGGCCCCCGCCACGACCTTGCCCGCGGCGACCACGGCGATCGAATGGGCGAATGTCGGCTCTCCGGCGATGAAGGCACGGGTTCCGTCCAGCGGATCAAGGATGAAGACCGTCCCGGCCCCGAGCCTTGCGCCATCGTCGGGCGTTTCCTCTGACAGCCAGCCGTAATCGGGCCGCGCGGCGCGGAGCCGGTCCATGAGCATTTCGTTGACCGCAAGATCGGCTTCGGTCACCGGGCCGGCGCCGGCATCCTTTTCCCAGATCTTCGGCGCGCGCTTCCAGAACCGCCGGGCGATGTCGCCGGCGTCACGCGCCGCCTGGGCAATCAACGTCAGGTCGGCCTGGTGGGCATCACGATCCGGCAAGGGTCAATCCTTCGACCAGCAGGCTTGGCACCACCTGGCTGAGCCAGGGGCGGGCGTCATTGGCGGGGGTGATCCGCAACAGCATGTCGCGCAGGTTGCCGGCGAGGGTGAATTCATTGACCGGATGGGTCACCTCGCCGTTCTCGATCCAGAATCCCGAGGCGCCGCGCGAATAGTCGCCAGTCGTCGCATTGATCGAGGCCCCGATCATCGAGGTGACCAGAACCCCGGTGCCGATCTGACGGATCAGGTCGTCGCGGGTCTGGTTGCCCTGGGTCAGCGCGATATTGCCCACCGAAGGGCTGGGTGGCGAGGACGGACCGCGGCTCGCGTTGCCGGTCGAGCGCAGGCCAAGCCGCCGCGCGGTGCCCAGATCGAGCGTCCAGCCGGTCAGGATGCCGTCTTCGACAATGGCGCGGCGCGCGGTCGGCAGACCTTCGGCATCGAAGGGACGGGATGAGGCGATCCGGGGGCGGAACGGATCTTCGATGATCGAAAGCCCCTTGGGCAGCACCTGCGTGTCCATCGCATCGCGCAGCCAGGAAGACCCGCGCACGATCGAGGCGCCGTTGATCGCGGCCAGAAGGTGCCCGATCAGGCCTGCGGCGATGCGTTCGTCGAAGATCACCGGAAAGGCGCCGGTGCGGGGCTGGCGGGGGTTCTGGCGTTCGACGGCGCGTTCGCCCGCCAGACGGCCGATCCCTTCGGCACCGGGCAATTCGGATTGGAACGTGCGCGATTCGGCCGCCCAGTCGCGTTCCATCTTCAGCCCTTCGCCGCTGATCGCCACCGCCGAAGTGGAGCGGGAGGTGCGGGCATATCCGCCCGAAAAGCCGTTCGTCGCGGCCAGTTGCACCCGCCGGTGGCCATAGCTTGCGGAAGCCGACTGCACCTGCGTCACGCCCCTGACCGACAGCGCCGCCACTTCGGCCGCCAGCGCATCCCGTTCCAGTGCTGCCGGGTCGGGTTCGGGCGCGGGGTCGGCAAGCTCCAGCGCGGCGATGTCCCATGCGCGGGCCAGTTCGGCCGGATCGGCCAGCCCGACGGAAGGATCCTCGGGCGCTTCGCGCGCCATCGCCACGGCGCGTTCGGCCATGTCGGCCAGCGTCCGGTCGCTGATGGACGAGGCCGAGACGCAGGCCTGCCGATGCCCGATCAGCACCCTGAGCCCGATCTCGAGTCCTTCGGAGCGTTCCGCCTGTTCCAGCCGGCCTTGCCGGACGTCGATCGAGATGGCGGTGCCATCGACGGCGATCGCATCGGCGGCATCGGCACCGGCCTTGCGCGCGGCGGTCAGCAGCGCGTCGGTCAGGTGCGACAGGTCGGGGGGCGGGGTGGCGGTCATGGGCAATATCCGGGATTGTGCGTGAGGCAGAGCTAATCATTGTGCTGCCGGGCCGCAAGGAAAACGCAGGCGCGCGAAGGAGCAGCCGGAACGGCCAGGGGCCGCCCGACAGCCGGACGGCCCCCCATCAGTCAGTCAGGCAAGGACTTATTGCAGACGCTGTCCATTCGCGCTGATGCTGCCGTCTTCCTTGGCCTCGATCTTCGAGGTCAGGATGTCATCTCCGGCGGGAACGGTGAACACGCCAAGCATCATGCGGAAGCCCATCACCTGTTCCTCGGTCACAAGCTGTATCGCCACAAGCTTGTCCATGAGGCCGTTTGCGCCAACCAGCTTCAGATCGGCGGTGCCGACTGGCTTGGGTGTTGTGCCGCTGTTGTCGATGGTGGCCTGTCCGGTGCCGGTCAGTTCCGCCCCCGCGACCGAGAGCTTGAGTTCATTGAGCGACACGTCGTTGATCTGGCCCGGCGCGGCGGCCGCCTCGGCGGTTGCGGGATCGAAGAGATCGACCTGCAACGTGCCGTTGCCGCTGGCATCGACCACCAGTGTCGCCGGATCGCGCGGCAGTTGCCTGGTCGGGTCGAACATGTCCCAGATCGCGTCCGACACCTTCAGGTCGATGAGCTTCGTCACCAGTTTGTAAGGCTGGGGCGCATCGGATTTCGACACCGGGATGGCAAGGTCGAACATCGACGACCCGATCGCCAGTTCAAGGCTGACCGGCAGGTTCGGCACCGTGGCAACCATCTCTGCCGCGCCGGATTCGCCACCGTAGGACAGGCCATCCTTCGACATGTTGAAGTGGATCTTGCCCGAAGTGTCCTTGTAGTCGAACTTGCCCGCGCCTTGCTCTGCGCTGTTGAACGACATGGCGTAGCTGCCGCCGCCATAGATGAATTCGCCCGACATGTTCGTGCCGGCATTCAACGCGGCAGCCATGTTCGCGGCCATGTCGGCGCCTTCGGTGACATGGGCCCTGGACGAACCCGACAGGCTGTTCAGCGTCCCGACCAGATCAAAGCTTTCCTTCTTGCCGTCGGTTTCGGAACTGGCCGCGATCTTCACGTCTGCCGATTGGGCCGCAAAGCTCTGCTCCATCTCGAAGCCCGAACTGCGGATGATGTGCGACTTGCCGGTGATGTCGTTCATCGTCAGGTTCACGGTTGCGGGCAGTTTTTCGCCCTCGGCTTCGGCGCTGTCGAGAGCGATCCCCACCTTGGCGGCGGCGGTGTCATAGGTGATGTCTTCCGGGGCGCCGGATGCGGTGATCAGTAGGCCGGACTGCGTTGCAAGGATGCTGGTGTCGATGGTCTTTCCATCGGGATCCTTCCCGGAAAAGGTCATCGGCATTTCGGCAGGCAGCGTGATTTCAACGCGACCGTCACCGGTTTCACGCAACCGCACCTCGGAGAGAGTGATCTTGAAGGTTCCGGCCTCGTTCGGCTTTGATGCGATCTCGGCGTTCTTCACCACAAGGGTGTCGCCCTCCATCGCGCTCGACTCGGAAGTGACGGTCTGGCCGCTGGCGGAGTAGTAATCCACCCAGCCCTGCCAGACCTGTTCTGCGCTCACGTCGGCCTGGACGGCGGTCGTGCCCAGCAGCAGTGCGAGCGCCGAACTGGCCCCAAGGGCGGTCCATTGTTTCATGTTCTATCCTTGTCTGTCACTTTGTGTTGGATCCAAAATCTGTGTTCCTGCCAGCGGGTCAAGTCTGCGCAATCTGCGTTCGGGTGGAAAAAGTCCTTGAAACTGGCTGGCGAAGTCGTGCCGCAGGCTGGTAGAATGGCAAAAGCGGGCAATTTCATGGCACAAGCTTATGATCGAACTGGAACGGAACGGCAATGTCTGGCTGGCAACAATCGCGCGACCGGACAAGGCGAATGCGCTGACGAAGGAGATGCTTGCCGAACTGGCGGCGATCACCCGGCGGGCGTCAGCCGAGGGCGCGGGGGCGCTGATTCTGACCGGGGCCGGCAAGGTCTTCTGTTCGGGGGCCGATCTGGATGAGGCGCGGGCGGGTCTGGCCACCGATCCGGTCTGGGAGGAACTCTCGGGCGCCATCGCGGCTGCGCCGATGCTGACCGTCGCGGCGCTGAACGGCACATTGGCGGGCGGGGCCTGCGGCATGGTGCTGGCCTGCGACCTGCGGATTGCGGTCGCTTCTGCCAAGGTCTTCTATCCGGTGATGAAGCTTGGCTTCTTGCCCCAGCCCTCGGACCCGGCGCGGCTGGTGCGGCTGGTCGGCCCCGCACGGGCCAAGATGATCCTGATGGCGGGCGCGCGTATCGAGGCGCCCGAGGCGCTGGCCTGGGGTCTTCTGGACCGGCTGGCTGAACCGGGCGCGCTGATCGACACGGCCAAGGAACTTGTGGCCGATGCCTGCGCCGCGAAGGACGGATTGCCCGAAGCGATCAAGCGCATGATCGACGCGGGCTAGGTTGCCCGCGCCGGGGACAGGCGCCGACGATCAGCGGCGGGCAAGGTGGCGAAGCAGGAACGTGCGGTCCCCCGGATTGTCCAGCAGGGAAACCGCTTCCCGTGGCGCGGCCCAATGCGCGCTGTGGCCGGGTTCCTCGGGGGGGCCAAGGCGCAGGATCGGGCGGGCCAGATAGATCGTGCAGATCTTTTCGGCCCAGATGTCATAGTCCGGCATGAAGACGAAACGCCGGTAGATACCAAGGCGGCGCAACGCCCCGATTGTCCAGCCGGTTTCCTCGCGCACCTCGCGGTGCAGGGCGGCAACAGGGGACTCGCCCCTGTCGATGCCGCCGCCGGGAAGCTGGTATTCGGGCCAGGGATTGGCCTGATGGGTCAGGAGGATCCGGCCATTGCGTTCCAGAATGGCATAGACCCCCGGCCGGCGCCTGTAGCATTGGCCGGGCAGTGGCGGCTGGTCGAAGCGGCGGATCATGGCGGGCCTCTTTGGTCGTGGCATTGTCGTGCCTATATGGACGCGGTATGCCGGGGCAATGCCCGATGGCCCGCGCCCCCCGAAGGAAGCCACATGACGTCACTCTCGCAGATCGCATGGGATGATACCGTCCTGCCCTTTCAACTGGATCGCCCCGACATCCGCGGCCGCGTCGCGCGGCTTGACGGGGTGCTGGAGAAGATCCTGTCGCAACACGACTATCCGGGCGCTGTCGAGGCGCTGGTGGCCGAAGCGACGCTTCTGACCGCGCTGATCGGCCCGACGATCAAGCTGCGCTGGAAACTGTCGTTGCAGATCCGGGGCGACGGCCCGATCCGCATCATCGCCACCGACTATTTCGCGCCTGAATCGGAAGGGGCCCCCGGGCTGATCCGGGCCTGGGCCAGTTTCGATCCGGCCCGGCTTGATCCCGATGCGCGGCCCTTCCAGCAGATCGGCAAGGGGTATTTTGCCCTGCTGATCGACCAGGGCGCCGGGACGGTTCCCTATCAGGGCATCACGCCGCTGGCGGGCGGTTCGCTTGCCGCTTGCGCGGAAACCTACTTTGCACAGTCCGAACAATTGCCGACGCGCTTTGCCCTGTCCTTCGGGCGTTCGCGGCTGGCGGGCCGGCAGGAAGGCTGGCGTGGGGGCGGGATCATGCTTCAGCACATGCCCAAGGCTTCGCCGCTGATGGCAGGCGAAGGCGGCAGCGGCGAAGGCGGTCTTCTGTCGGCGCTGGATGTGCTGGATGGCGATGACGGCGAAAACTGGAGCCGCGCGAATGTTCTTCTGGATACCGTCGAGGATCTGGAACTGATCGGCCCGCAGGTCGCGCCGACCGATCTGCTGCTTCGCCTGTTCCACGAAGAGGCGCCACGGGTCTATGATACGCAGGCAGTGGCTTTCGGCTGCACCTGTTCGGACGTGAAGGTGCGCCAGAGCCTGTCGATCTATTCGGCCAAGGATATCGCGACCATGACCACCGATCAGGGCACTGTCACCGCCGATTGCCAGTTCTGCGGCCGGCATTATGTCTTCGACCCGCTCTCGCTCGGGTTCGAGGCCAGCGTGACGGCGGAGGGCCAGCCGATCCTGCCGCCGAACGATCCCGAGGATGAGCCGGGCGACAACCCCGAAGAACTGCCCGACGACGCCCCTTCCGAAGATCCGGTGGCTGACCCGGACCTGATGCCGGAAGACCTGCCGCTGGAAATCCCGGATGGCGGCTTTCCCGAAATCCCGGACGATCAGCCGGGGCAGGTCTAGGCGGGAAAGGACCAGCCCGTGCCTGCGCCTTTGTGCACACCCGAAGCCGACTTCCGCCCGCCGCTGTCTGCCGGAGCCCGCGCCGGGCTCGCCCGTATCCGAGCGGCTTTGGCCGGGCCGGGGGCGGATACCTCGGACTATGACCTGAACGAAGGCCGGGGCGCAGCGGATCCGGCGCATCTGCGGCCGGCGGCAGTTCTGCTGGGTCTGGTTCCGGCCGAAGGGGATCTGGATGTGGTGCTGACCACCCGTGCGGGCCATCTCAGGCATCACGCGGGGCAGGTCGCCTTTCCGGGGGGCAAGGTCGACATGGCCGACGCCGATCTGGTGGCCTGCGCCTTGCGCGAGGCGCACGAGGAGATCGGCCTTGAGCCGTCGCAGGTGCGGATCCTTGGCGCCTTTGCAGCGCATGAAACGGTGACCGGCTATCATGTGACGCCGATAGTTGCGGTGATTGATCCCGGTTTCCGGCCGCGCCCCGATCCGGGCGAGGTGGCCGAGGTGTTCCGGGTGCCGCTTGCACATCTGGCCGATGCGGGAGCCTACCGGATCGAGCAACGCCACTGGCGCGGAACCTGGCGGCGGTATTATACGGTGCCCTACGGCCCCTATTACATCTGGGGTGCGACCGCGCGTATCCTCAGGGCGCTGGCAGACGGGATGGCGAATGCGGATCACGGCGGACTGGATCGGGGATGAGGCCGCGCAGGCGGTGATGGCGGCGCTGGCGGCGGGCGGCAAGCAGGCGCTGTTCGTCGGTGGTTGCGTGCGCAACGCCCTTCTGGGCGTGCCGGTGGCCGATATCGACATCGCGACCGAGGCCCGCCCCGAAACCGTGGTGGAACTGGCGCGCGCGGCGGGGCTCAAACCCGTTCCCACCGGGATCGAGCACGGCACGGTCACGGTGGTTTCCCACGGTCGCGGGTTCGAGGTGACGACCTTCCGCATGGATCTGGAAACCGATGGCCGTCGTGCCGTGGTGGCCTTTGCCGATGATGTGGCCGACGACGCATCACGGCGCGATTTCACCATGAACGCGCTTTATGCCGACGCCGATGGGCAGGTCATCGACCCTTTGGGCGGTCTGCCGGACGTGATCGCGCGGCGGGTGCGCTTTGTCGGCGACCCCCATGCCCGGATTGCCGAAGATTACCTGCGCATCCTGCGCTTCTTCCGCTTCCACGCGCTTTATGGCGATCCCGCACAGGGGCTGGACGCCGAAGCGCTGGCCGCCTGCGCCGCGCATGTCGACGGGTTGGCGCGGCTGTCCCGCGAACGGATCGGGCACGAGATGCGCCGTCTGCTGAAGGCGCCCGATCCCGCGCCTTCGGTCGCGGCGATGGCGGCGGCGGGGGTGCTGGCCCATGTGGTGCCGGGCGCCGATCCGCGGGCGCTGGCGCCGTTGGTGCATCTGGAAGGCCGGATGCCGCCGCGCTGGCTGCGGCGTCTGGCGGCGCTGGGTGGCGATGCCAGCGACCTGCGCCTGTCGCGGGACGAGGCGCGGGGGCTTGAGGCGCGTCAGGCGGCGCTTGCCTCGGGCGATGGACCGGCGGTCATGGCCTTCCGCCACGGCGCGCCAGCAGCCGAAGACGCCATCCTGATCCGCGCCGCCAGCCTTGGTGCCTTGCCCCCTGAAGGCTGGCAGGCCGAGGTCGCGCGCGGGGCAGGGGCTTCGTTCCCGATCCGCGCCGCCGATCTGCCGGATCTGTCGGGCGCGACGCTGGGCGAGCGTCTGCGCGTCCTGCAAGAGGCGTGGCTTCGGTCAAACCTGCACGCCACAAAGGCCGAGTTGCTGGCGTAAGGCCGCTATTCGGCGGCCTCTTCCTCGACCCCGATGAAGCCGCCCGACTGGCGGTTCCAGTAGCGCGCATAAAGCCCGCCCCGCGCCAGCAGTTCGGCGTGCGATCCATCCTCGACGATGCGGCCGTCTTCCAGAACCACGATCCGGTCCATTTCGGCGATGGTGGACAGGCGGTGCGCGATGGCCAGCACCGTCTTGCCCGCCATGACCCGCACCAGCGCTTCCTGGATCGCGGCCTCGACCTCGCTGTCAAGCGCGCTGGTCGCTTCATCCAGAACCAGGATCGGCGCGTCCTTCAGGAAGGCGCGGGCCAGCGCGATCCGCTGCCGCTGCCCACCCGACAGCTTTACGCCGCGTTCCCCCAGATAGGCGTCATAGCCCTTGCGGCCCATGTGGTCCTGAAGCGTCAGGATGAAGTCATGCGCCTCGGCGGCCTTCGCGGCGGTGACGATCTGACCCTCGGTGGCATCGGGGCGACCGTAAAGGATGTTGTCGCGGGCCGAACGGTTGAACATCGCGGTTTCCTGCGTGACCATCGCGATATTGCGGCGAAGCGATTCCTGCGTGACGCCGCGCACGTCGTGCCCATCGATGCGGAGTGCGCCGCGTTCGGTGTCGTAAAGCCGCAACAAAAGCGCCACCAGCGTCGATTTTCCGGCCCCCGAGGCGCCGACAATGCCGATCCTTTCGCCGGGCCGGACGGTCAGCAGGATATCGTCGATCCCGCCTGCTTCGCGGCCATAGGCGAAGGTGACATGGTCGAACTCGATCCGGCCCTTGACGCGATCGAGGCTGATCGCATCGGGGGCGTCGGTCAGGGCATGGGGCGGGGTCAGGGTCTTCATCCCGTCCTCGACCTCGCCCACCGATCCGTAAAGCGACATCAACGCCATGCTGACCCAGCCGGTCATCTGCGCGATCCGCATGGCAATCGCGCCCGAGGCGGCGATTTCACCCGTGGACGCATGGCCTTCGGACCACAGAAGCACCGTGCCGCCCATCAGCAGGACCGGCAGGACACCCGCGAGGAACATCAGCGAAAACCGGAACCAGGCCGAAGTGATGCCATATTCCGTCGCCCGGTCACGAAAGCCCGCCATCGCGGTCAGCGCGACGCGGTCTTCGTATTCGGCATGGGCAAACAGCTTCACCGTCTTGATGTTGGTGATCGTGTCGACGACCTGCCCGGTCACGTTCGCGCGGGCCGAGGCGCGGGCCGCCGACCGGCCCCGGACCGACGGCAGGAACAGACGGATCAGCAACA
This sequence comes from Paracoccaceae bacterium, assembly GCA_020622085.1. Taxonomy (GTDB): domain Bacteria; phylum Pseudomonadota; class Alphaproteobacteria; order Rhodobacterales; family Rhodobacteraceae; genus QY30. The sequence goes on from JAHRYM010000001.1 coordinate 471,161, forward strand.
GATACCCCGCCAGCCAGATCGCCAGCGTCAGCGCGATCCAGGGGTCGATCCCGATGAGGAAGGCGACCGAACCGATCAGCGAGGCCATTGCGAAGGCCACGACGTTGACGGTTTCCGTCGCCACATCGGTGACGGCGCGGGCGGTCTGCATCTGCTTTTGCGCGATGCGGCCGGCGAAGTCATTGTCGAAGAAGGTGACGGAATGGCCCATCGTCCAGCGATGCAGCCGCGACAGCACCAGAGGCAGCAGGTTCGGCCCGAGGATGATGTTCACCGTGGCCGAGGACATCGCGAAGGTGATCGGCCGCACGGTCAGGTAGAAGGCCGCGAAGCCCGCGAACAGCATCCAGTTGTCCTGGAACACGGTCGCCGGCTGCGATGACAGCGCCGCGTCGATCACGTTGCCGATGATGAGCGCCGAGATCACATCAAGCACCCCCGCCGCCGAAGACCAGAAGGTTGCGTAGATCAGCGCGGGCCAGCTTCCCGACAGCGCCCAGAGGAAGAACCTGCCCAGCCGCCGGGGCGGGTCGCTTTCGGCGGGGCTGAAACTGTCGATCGCGGGGCCAAGCGTCATGCGACCGGACCTGTGGGGCAGGGGTCGCAGGCAAGGCGGGATCTAAGGGGCCGGATCATGGGTGAACCTTTCGCGCGGGCCTTAGTGTTCTACCCTGATGGCCCGACGCTGGCCAGTGGGGGCGGTCCCGACCAGAACCCGCAACCGGCGCCTCGGGGTCCGGTGGCGCGTGGGGCCTCGGCGGGCTTCGGCGCGCGGTTGCCACTTGCGGACGGCGGCGATAGCTTGGCGCTTTCTGATCGGACGGGTTTTCGCGCATGACCATCACCATCGAACGGCTGGGCCATCTGGGTGATGGTCTGGCTGACCGCGGCGCGATCCGGGTGCCGCTGACCCTGCCCGGCGAGGTTGTCGAAGGCACGCCCGGCCCCGACGGCCGGGTGGCGGACGCGCGGATCGTCACGCCTTCACCCGACCGGGTGCGCGCGCCTTGCCCGCATTACCGGGCCTGCGGTGGCTGTGCGCTGCAACATGCCTCGGACAGCTTCGTGGCCGCTTGGAAGACCGATGTGGTGCGCACCGCGCTGGCCGCGCAGGGGCTGGACGCGCCGTTTCGCCCGGTGCTGACCTCTCCGCCCCGGTCACGGCGCAGGGCTGTGCTGTCGGGGCGGCGGACCAAGACCGGAACGCTGGTCGGCTTTCATGCCCGGGCCTCGGATGCCGTTGTCGAGATTCCGGGCTGCCTGCTGCTGGATCCTGCTTTGATGTCCGTGCTGCCCGACCTGCACGAGGTGGTGGCGCTGGGGGGATCGCGGAAGGGCGAACTTGCCCTGACCGTGACGCTGACCGAAGGCGGGGTCGATCTTGCGGTCGAAGGCGGCAAGCCGATGGAGCCTGCGCTGTTCGTGGCCCTTGCGGCAACCGCCGAACGCACCGATCTGGCGCGGCTGTCCTGGAGCGGCGAGGTGGTCGTCACCCGCCGCCCGCCCGTCCAGCGCTTTGGGTCGGCGCGGGTTCTGCCGCCTGCGGGGGCCTTCCTGCAAGCCACGCGGCAGGGCGAAGCGGCCCTGCTGGCCGCAGTGGTCGAGGCCGTGGGAGATGCGCGACGGATCGTCGATCTGTTCTCCGGCTCGGGCACCTTTTCGCTGCCGTTGGCGGCGCGGGCCGATGTCCATGCCGTGGAAGGCGAAGGCGCGATGACTGCGGCGCTGCTCGCGGGGGCGCGGCAGACGCCTGGCCTGCATCAGGTCACGGCCGAGACGCGCGATCTGTTCCGGCGCCCGCTCTTGCCCGATGAACTGGCGCGGTTCGACGCCGTGGTGATCGACCCGCCCCGCGCGGGATGCGAGGCGCAGGCGCGCGAAATCGCGGCATCTGGCGTGGCCGTGGTGGCGGCGGTGTCCTGCAATCCGGTGACCTTTGCCCGCGATGCGAAGATCCTGTGCGACGCGGGCTTCGGGCTTGACTGGGTGCAGGTGGTCGACCAGTTCCGCTGGTCCCCCCATGTGGAACTGGTCGCGCAGTTGTCGCGCTAGCGCCGCGACTGCCGCCGGAGCGCCATGGCACCCAGCGCCACGAGCCCCGAGGCCGCAAGCGGCAATCCGGCGGGCAGCGGCACGGGGGCCGGGGTGACGGCGTTCAGCGTGACGTTGTCGATGTCGAAATGCGAACAGGGGTTGTCGCACCAGGAAGACATCCCCGCGGGCGGGTTCTGCAACAGCGCGATGGGATAGACGATGCTGATGGTCAGCGAGGTGAGGTTCTTGAACACTGACCCCAAGGCGACCGTATAGGGGCTGGAACCTTCGCCCATGTCGAAGATCAGGCTTGAAACCAGATCCATGCCGCTAAATCCATCGACCCGCACGTTGGGAAAGCCGGGATTGGTGCAAATGCCGGTGTCGTCATCACATAGCGCCAGGTAGGATCCGATCGGGCGCAGATCGAAGCTGATGGCGTCGAAGGCACCTGCGGCCATGGTGAAGTTCACCTGCGACGGCGCCGAGGTGCCGCCATCGTCGATGTGGACAGACCCGGTGCTATACATCCCCATGTCGCCATCGCCGGTCGCGCTGATGCCGTTCTCGGAATAGCTGGTGGCGAAGGGATCGGTGAGGTTGTCGAAGGTCATGGTGGCTGCCTGCGCCGGCAGACCGGCTGACAGGACGGTTGCAGCGGCAAGCGCGGCGGAAAAGGTTTTGGTCATGGAACAACTCCACTTCGGAAATGATCGGGAAAGGTTTCCCGCTCTTCACAGATTTGTCAAATCCTCATTCACTGTTTCGTGAGTCTACCTTGGGTTTTGCGGTTGGATTTCGCTCATCACATGGGTGTGGCGAACTCCGCGACCGAATATCCCTGCAAATATAGCAGCGCCGTCAAATCGCCGTGGTTGATGCGGATGTCGCATTGCGCGGCGACTGCGGGCTTTGCGTGCAGCGCCACGCCCGCGCCCGCGCGCCCGAGCATCCCCAGATCATTGGCGCCGTCGCCCACCGCCATCACATCGGCGGGGGTGATGCCGCGGCGGGCGCTGATTTCATCGAGCGCGGCGATCTTGGCTTCGCGGCCGAGGATCGGGCGGGCCACGTCGCCCGTCAGGCGGCCGTCTTCCTCCAACAGGACATTGGCGCGGTTTTCGTCAAAGCCCAGATGCGCGGCGACGGGGCGCGAGAAGGCTGTGAAGCCGCCCGACACCAGAACCGCGTAGCCGCCCGCCGCCTGCATCGTGGCGATGAGGGTTTTGCCACCGGGCGTATAGGTGATCCGCTCGGCCAGAACCTCGGCGATGACCGAAACCGGCAGGCCCTTCATCAGGCCCACGCGTTCCAGCAGCGCTTCTTCGAAGTTCAACTCGCCATTCATGGCGCGCGCGGTGATCGCGGCGATGCGCGGGCCGAAACCCGCCTTGTCGCCCAGTTCGTCGATGCATTCCTGGCCGATCATGGTCGAATCCATGTCGGCGAGCAGCATCTTCTTCCTTCGGCCTGCGGTCGGCCGGACCGCAAGATCGTGGCCGAGGGTCTGCATGTTTTCCCAGACATCCCGGCGGTTGTCGGGCAGCGCAGGCAAGGCAAATTCCGCCGCGATGCCGGGGTTGAGCCAGCGCACCGCGCCCCCGCCCCAGGCATTGCGCAGGGTTTCGACCGTCTCGCGTGACAGGTCGGCGCGGGTGGGGTTGGCAAGCAGGCAGGCGGTGAACATCGGCGGCTCCGTTACAGGCTTTGCCTCGGGTTTAGGGGCATCCACCCGCGCGCGCCAGAGGGGAAGAATGTCGCATTCAGCGTCGGAACCGACGTATTGGAGCGATTTTTGTCTTGTGCGGTGGCACGGGCGCCGATATGTCTGGCAGCGGGACACCCCTCCCCAACGAGGGGCGCGTATATGGAAGGATACCATGAAGGATCTCACGACCCCGGCCACGCGGCCGGCCAATCCGCGTTTTTCATCTGGCCCCTGCGCCAAGATCCCCGGTTATTCGCTGGACATGCTGGCCGACGCGCCCCTTGGGCGGTCGCACCGTGCGGCTGTCGGCAAGGCCAAGCTGAAAGAGGCGATCGACCGCACCCGCGCCGTGCTGGGTATCCCCGACGATTATCGCATCGGCATCGTTCCGGCATCCGACACCGGCGCCGTGGAGATGGCGATGTGGTCGCTTCTGGGCGCGCGCGGTGCCGAGATGCTGGCCTGGGAAAGCTTCGGCGAAGGCTGGGTCACGGATGTGGTCAAGCAGCTGAAGCTCGACGCGACGGTGCGCAAGGCGCCCTATGGCGAGATCGTCGATTTCGCGGAAGTCGATTTCGCGCGTGACGTGGTCTTCACCTGGAACGGAACCACCTCGGGTGTGCGGTTGCCGAATGGCGATGCGATCCCGGCGGACCGGCAGGGGCTGACGATCTGCGACGCCACCAGCGCGGCCTTTGCGATGGACCTGCCCTGGGACAAGCTCGATGTGGTGACCTTCTCCTGGCAGAAGGTGCTGGGCGGCGAGGGCGGCCATGGCGTTCTGGTGCTTGGCCCCCGCGCGGTCGAACGGCTGGAAAGCTACGCCCCCGTCTGGCCCTTGCCGAAGATCTTCCGCATGACCAAGGGCGGCAAGCTGATCGAAGGCATCTTCGAAGGCGAGACGATCAACACGCCGTCGATGCTGTGCGTGGAAGACTACCTTGTGTCGCTGAAATGGGCCGAAAAGATCGGCGGACTGCCGGCGCTGATCGCGCGTTGCGATGCCAATGCGGCGGTGATCGACGAATTCGTGGCGGCGCGTGACTGGATCGCCAATCTGGCGGTAAGCCCGGTCACGGCCTCGACCACCTCGGTCTGCCTGCGCTTCCATGATAGCCGGATCAAGGACGCCGGTGTCTTTGCCAAGGCTGTCGCCAAGCGGCTGGAAAAGGAAGGCGTGGCGCTGGACGCGGGCGCCTATCGCGATGCGCCTGCCGGTTTGCGGATATGGTGCGGGGCCACGGTGGAAACAAGCGACGTGCAGCACCTGATGCCGTGGATCGACTGGGCCTTCCACGCCGAGATCGCCGCGCAAGGCTGATCCTGACCTTGGGAGCCGGGGCTCTGCGCCCCGGACCCCGGAGTATTTTCGCAATGAAGAAATCCGGCCGAGGTGGGACTGCGCGTCCCCCCGTGCCTGCAAGAGGATGGCAAAGATGCCCAAGGTTCTTGTTTCCGACCAGCTTTCCGAGACAGCAGTGCAGATCTTCCGCGATCGCGGGGTCGAGGTGGATTATCTGCCCGATGTGGGCAAGGACAAGGAAAAGCTGGCCGAGATCATCGGCAACTACGATGGCCTGGCGATCCGCTCGGCCACGAAGGTCACCGACAAGCTGCTGGAAAAGGCCACGCGGCTGAAGGTGATCGGCCGCGCCGGGATCGGGGTCGACAACGTTGACATCCCGGCCGCGTCGAAGCGTGGCGTGATCGTGATGAACACGCCCTTCGGCAACAGCGTGACCACGGCCGAACATGCGATTGCGATGATGTTTGCGGTGGCGCGGCAATTGCCGGAAGCAAGCGCCTCGACCCATGCCGGGAAGTGGGAAAAGAACCGCTTCATGGGGGTGGAGCTGTTCAACAAGACGCTGGGCGTGATCGGCGCGGGCAATATCGGCGGCATCGTCTGCGACCGGGCGCTGGGCCTGAAGATGAAGGTCATCGCCTATGATCCCTTCCTGTCGGAGGATCGCGCCAAGCATATGGGCGTCCACAAGGTTGAACTGGACGAGTTGCTGCACAAGGCGGATTTCATCACGCTGCACGTGCCGCTGACCGACAAGACCCGCAACATCCTGAGCCGCGAGAACCTGGCGAAGACCAAGCCGGGCGTGCGGATCATCAACTGCGCGCGAGGCGGCCTGATCGACGAGGAAGCGCTGGTCGATGCGCTGAAGTCGGGCCATGTCGCCGGCGCGGCGCTGGATGTCTTTGCGGTGGAACCGGCGACGGAAAACCCGTTGTTCGGGATGCCGAACGTGGTCTGCACGCCGCATCTGGGCGCCTCGACCACCGAAGCGCAGGAAAACGTGGCGCTGCAGGTGGCCGAGCAGATGGCCGATTACCTGCTGACGGGGGCCGTGTCGAACGCGCTCAACATGCCGTCGGTCACGGCCGAAGAAGCCGCCACCATGGGGCCGTGGATCAAGCTCGCGCAGCATCTGGGGTCGTTCGCGGGCCAGATGACGGACGAGCCGATCAAGGCCATCAACATCCTTTACGACGGCAGCGTGGCCGAGATGAACCTGCAGGCGCTGAACTGCGCGGCCATCGCCGGAATCATGAAGGCGACCAACCCGGATGTTAACCTTGTCTCGGCCCCGGTCGTTGCGCGCGAACGCGGCATCCAGGTGGCCACCACCCGGCAGGAGAAATCGGGCAGCTTCGATGGCTACATGAAGCTGACGGTCGTGACGGACAGGCGCGAGCGGTCGCTGGCGGGGACAGTGTTTTCGGACGGCAAGCCGCGCTTCATCCAGATCAAGGGCATCAACATCGACGCCGAGATCGGGCAGCACATGCTTTACACCACCAATGAAGACGTGCCGGGGATCATCGGCCTTCTGGGCATGACCATGGGCAAGAACGGCGTCAACATCGCCAACTTCACCCTTGGCCGGTCGGGTGTCGGGCAGGATGCGATCGCGCTTCTGTATCTGGACAATGCGCTTGACCGGAAGGTGGTCGAGACACTGGAGGCCACGGGAATGTTCCAGCAGGTCAAGCCACTGGAATTTGAAGTCGGCTGACTTCCGGTTCCCTGGCGGCCGGGGTAGTAATCGGGTTCGGCAGGCACCTTTGTGCCGGCCCCTTTGCAGGTCAGGAGCGAGCATGCGCAGCTATGCCATCGGTGACATTCACGGTCATTTCGACGAACTCCTGGCCGCGCATGAACGGATTCTGGCCGATCGCGCCCGTGTCGGCGATGACGCGGCGCCGGTCGTCCATGTGGGCGACCTGATCGACCGCGGCTCTGACAGCGCGGCCGTCATCGACTGGTTGATGCTGCATCAGGCGGCCGATCCCCGGATCATCGTTCTCAAGGGCAACCATGACCGGATGTTTGCGATGTTCCTGGACGATCCGCGGGCGCATGATCCCGGACTGCGCGATGATCTGACCTGGCTTGATCCCCGTCTGGGCGGTGGCACCACGCTGCGATCCTTCGGCGTGACCGAGGTGGATGGCCGCCCGCTGGAGGATATCCATGCCGAGGCCCTGGGTTGCGTATCCCCGGCGCAGCGCGCCTATATGGCTGCGCTTCCGACCTCGTTCCTGCATGGGGCTGCGCTTTTCGTCCATGCGGGAGTGCGGCCCGGGGTTGACCTGCATGCACAGACCGAAACCGATCTGGTCTGGATCCGGAAGGGCTTTCTGGACAACACGCAGGAACATGGGGCGCTGGTGGTGCATGGCCATACCGCCATCCACGAAGCCACGCATTACGGCAACCGGCTGAACATCGACAGTTCGGTTGCCTATGGCGGTCCGCTTTCGGCCGTGGTGATCGAGGGGCGGGAGGCCTGGTTGCTGACCGAGGATGGACGCGTGCCCGTGGCCCGAGGTGACGGCGCCGGAACCGCGCAGGCGGCCCGGCGTTGAATGCGATCCGGCCTGGTCCGGGTTGTGCGGGGACAGGCAGGCCATGCAGGGGGGCCATGACGATGAACGCGATCCGGCAGACTGCCGTTGTCTTGCTGGCACTTGTCCTTGGACACGGGGTGGCTGGCGTGGCCATGGCCGAAGAGATCGGGCGCGTCGGCGTCGACTGGGTCGGCAATGACATCATCGTTGAATCGATCGCCGATCCGCAGGTCGAGGGCGTCACCTGCCATGTCGCCTATTTCGAACGCAGTTTCTGGGACCGGATGAGCCAGGGAAACTGGTTCGAGGATCCGTCCTATTCGGCCGTCGATTGCAGCCGCACCGGGGTGATCACGATCAGGAACATCAACCGCAGCCCCAAGGGCGAGGTGGTGTTTTCCGCAAGCCGGTCACTGATCTTCAAATCGCTCAGGGTGACGCGGATCTATGACGCGCGGGCTCGGACGCTGATCTACCTGGCCCATGCCAATGAGCTGACCCAGGGATCCGGAAAGATGTCGATGTCGGCGATCCCGCTTCTGCCCGAGGACCGGGCAGGCGACTGAGCCCGGGGCAGGGGGGTTGCTCCACGATCCTGCATTGCGAAGATGGCGCGCCGGGCGTTAGGCTTGGGGCGCGCGGGCGCAGCAGGGGGAAGTTGGCATGACGGGTATCGTGATCCTGAGCGGCATGCGGACGGCGATCGGCGCCTTTGGCGGCAGTCTTGCGGGCGTGCCGCCGATCGACCTTGCCACCAATGCCGCTCGCGCCGCGCTTGAACGCGCGGGCGTGGCCGGTGGGCAGATCGGCCATGTGGTCTTTGGCCATGTCATCAATACCGAGCCCCGCGACATGTATCTGAGCCGCGTTGCCGCGATGCAGGCGGGAATCCCCGAGACGACCCCGGCGATGAACGTCAACCGGCTTTGCGGGTCGGGGGTGCAGGCGATCGTTTCGGCGGCGCAGGCGCTGATGCTGGGGGATGCCGATTTCGCGCTGGCGGGTGGGGCGGAAAGCATGAGCCGCGCGCCCTATGCGATGGCCACCGCGCGCTGGGGCCAGAAGATGGGCGATACCAGGGCGACCGACATGATGACCGGGGCGCTGACCTGCCCCTTCGGCACCGCCCACATGGGGATCACGGCGGAAAATGTCGCGCGCGAACACGGGATCAGCCGCGCCGATCAGGATGCTTTCGCGCTGGAAAGCCAGAACCGCGCCGCCCGGGCGATTGCCGGGGGCCGGTTCAAGGAACAGATTGCGCCGGTCGAGATCGCCTCGCGCAAGGCGGCTGTGGCCTTTGTCACGGACGAACACCCCAAGGCCACGACGGCAGAGGCCCTTGCGGGCCTGAAGCCGGCGTTCGAGAAGGGCGGAACCGTGACCGCCGGCAATGCCAGCGGCATCAACGATGGCGCCGCGGCGCTGGTGCTGGCGCGGGCCTCGGCGGCTGATGCGGCGGGGCTGAAGCCCATGGCACGGATCATCGGCTACGCCCACGCGGGTGTGCGCCCCGAGGTGATGGGCATTGGCCCGGTTCCCGCCGTTCATGCGCTTTTGGCGCGGACAGGGCTGAAGGCCGGGGATTTCGACGTGATCGAATCGAACGAGGCCTTTGCGGCGCAGGCGCTGGCGGTGAGCCGTGCGCTGGGCCTCGACCCGGCGCGCGTCAATCCAAACGGCGGCGCCATCGCGCTGGGCCATCCGGTTGGCGCGTCGGGGGCGATCATCACCGTGAAGGCGCTGCACGAACTGGCCCGGGCCGGTGGGCGCCGGGCATTGATCACCATGTGCATCGGCGGCGGGCAGGGGATTGCGCTGGCGATTGAACGGATCTGATCCTTCAGCGCGGCAGGATGTCGGGTTCTTCGCCGTCGGGCGGGTCGCGGGCGATTTCCGTGGCCAGCCATTCGCGGAAGGCCACCAGCGGCAGGTATCCCGCAGCGGTTTCCGGCCAGACGAGGTAATAACTGCCGTCTCCCGGTTCCGGCGGCCCCCAGGCCGCGACCAGCCGCCCCTCGGCCAGTTCGGGGCGCGCAAGGAACATCGGCAGCAGCGCCACGCCCAGACCATAGATCGCCGACTGCATCATCGGCGCGAACTGGTCGAAGAACATTCCTTGCGGTGCCCGCGCTGCCACGCCCTTGCGGGCGAACCACACGCTCCAGGCATGGGGGCGGGTTTCCAGTTGCAGAAGCGGCAGACGCATCAGGTCGGCGGGCTGCTCGATCTGGTTGCGCAAGAGGAAATCGGGTGCGCAGCAGGCCATCATGCGTTCGTCAAACAGCTTCTGGTATCCCGCGCCCGACCAGTTTTCGACGCCGAAATGCAAAGCGGCGTCAAAGCCTTCGGAGGCGAAATCGAAGGGCCGCACGCGGGTTCCGAGGTTGACTGTCACGCCGGGGTGCGCCGCCATGAAGCCGGGCAGGCGCGGAGCCAGCCAGCGGGTGCCGAAAGTGGGCAGGATCGACAGCGACAGGGTGCCGCCACCCCCCGCGTTCGACCGCAGCCGCACCGCACCGCGGGAAATCAGGTCGAGCGCCTTGCGCACGTCGCGGGCATAGGCCAGCGCGGCCTCGCTTGGCACCAGCCGGCGGCGGTCGCGGATGAACAGTTCGACCCCGAGCTGCCCTTCAAGGTTCTGGATCAGCCGGCTGACTGCGCCTTGCGTCAGGTCGAGGTCGCGCGCGGCGGCGAGTGTTGAACCCGTCCGGCACACGGCTTCAAGCGCCGAGAGCAGGCTGAGCGAGGGGAGCGTGCGGCGGGGATAGGCCATGTATGTGCTCCATGCATATACAACCACTATATTAGCGTTATTTGGACGAAATGGAACGCAGATAAAGAATACATCGACTCGCGGCATGCCGATGGACGCACGCCCCGGGCCTGCTATGATCGAAACGCAAGAACCCAGCCGAGGGGATGCCATGACCGACAAGCCGAAACTGAAAGCGAAAGACGCCCCGGACCTGACCCGGTTCGACTGGGAAGATCCGTTCCGCATGGAAGACCAGCTGTCCGAGGATGAGCGGATGCTGCGCGACGCTGCCCGCAGCTATGCGCAGGACAAGTTGCAACCGCGCGTCATCGCCGCCTACCGCGACGAACAGACCGATCCGGCGATCTTCCGCGAAATGGGCGAGATGGGTCTTCTGGGGGTCACCGTGCCGGAAGAATACGGCGGGCTTGGCGCGTCCTACGTCAGCTATGGCCTCATCGCGCGGGAAGTCGAGCGGGTGGATTCGGGCTATCGCTCGATGATGTCGGTGCAGTCCAGCCTCGTCATGTATCCGATCTATGCCTATGGGTCGGAAAACCAGCGGCGGAAATATCTGCCGAAGCTGGCCACGGGCGAGTTCATCGGCTGCTTCGGCCTGACCGAACCCGATGCGGGTTCCGATCCGGCGGGGATGAAGACCACGGCGAAGAAAACCGCGAACGGCTATGTGCTGAACGGCACGAAGATGTGGATTTCGAACGCACCGATCGCGGATGTCTTCGTCGTCTGGGCCAAGTCAGAGGCGCATGGCGGCAAGATCCGGGGCTTCGTGCTGGAAAAGGGCATGAAGGGCCTGTCGGCGCCGAAGGTGGGGGGGAAGCTTTCCTTGCGCGCCTCGATCACCGGCGAGATCGTGATGAAGGACGTCGAGGTGGGCGAGGACGCGCTTTTGCCGAACGTCGAGGGGCTGAAAGGCCCGTTCGGCTGTCTGAACCGCGCGCGCTACGGTATTTCCTGGGGCGTTCTGGGCGCGGCGGAGTTCTGCATGCATGCCGCGCGCCAATACGGGCTTGACCGCAAGCAGTTCAACCGCCCGCTGGCCAATACCCAGATCTATCAGCTGAAACTGGCCAACATGCTGACCGAGATCAGCCTTGGACTTCAGGCCAGCTTGCGCGTCGGCCGGTTGCTGGACGAGGCCAAGGCCGCGCCCGAGATGATTTCGATCATCAAGCGCAACAACTGCGGCAAGGCGCTGGATGTCGCGCGGATGTCGCGCGACATGCACGGCGGCAACGGCATCCAGGAAGATTTCCAGATCATGCGCCACATGGTCAACCTGGAAACCGTCAATACCTATGAAGGCACCCATGACGTGCATGCGCTGATCCTGGGCCGCGCCATCACGGGCCTTCAGGCGTTCTTCTGATCGCCCCGGCCCGGAAGGGCGCCGAAACCCCGCCGGGGGGAGTTGGCTGAAAGGCCGAACGCCTCCGGCGGGAGTATTTTGACAAAAGAGAAACAGGCACCGAGACAGACATGGACCGCGCCGACATCGTGCATGACAACTTCCTGCGCCGGGTGGCGGCGGGGGATCTGCCGGCGGGCAACCCGCCTTCCGGGCCGCTGACGGGTCCGCAGGCGGTGGCGGTGTTCCGCGCCGGCTGCCTGAGCCGCGCACTGGACCGCACGAGCCGGGCGATGCAGAAGGCGGGGCAGGGGTTCTATACCATCGGATCCTCGGGCCACGAGGGGCTGGCGGCGGTGGCGACCGCCCTGAGGCCCAGCGACGTGGCTTTCCTGCATTACCGCGATGCGGCCTTCCAGATCGCGCGGTCGATGCAGGTGCCGGGCCAGACCATTGCCTGGGACATGCTGCTGTCTTTCGCAGCCAGTTCCGAAGACCCGATTTCGGGCGGGCGGCACAAGGTGCTGGGGTCGAAGGCGCTGTCGATCCCGCCGCAGACCTCGACCATCGCCAGCCACCTGCCGAAGGCCGTGGGCGCGGCCTATGCGATCGGCGCAGCCCGCAGGCATAGGCCCGAACATGCGACGTTGCCGGACGATGCCATCGTCTATTGCAGCTTCGGCGATGCCTCGGCCAACCATTCGACGGCCCAGGGGGCGTTCAACAGCGCGCAATGGACCAGCTATCAGTCGATTCCGCTGCCCTTGCTGTTCGTCTGCGAGGATAACGGCATCGGCATATCGACCAAGACGCCGAAGGGCTGGATCCGGGCGACGTTCGAAAACCGGCCGGGAATGAAGTATTTCGCCTGCGACGGGCTTGATATGTTTGAAACCTTCCGCGTGGCGCGCGAGGCGGCGGAGTATGTGCGGACCCGCAAGAAGCCTGCCTTCCTGCACCTGCGCACCATCCGGCTGTATGGCCACGCCGGCGCGGACGTGCCGACCACCTATCTGTCCCGCGACGAGGTCGAGGCTGAGGAGGCGATGGATCCGCTGCTGCATTCCGTGCGGCTGATGGAGCAGGCAGGGGCGCTGCGGCCCGACGAGGCGCTGGCGATCTATGAAGATACCTGCGCGCGCACGGCCCGTATTGCCGCCGAGGCGGTCAAGCGCCCGCGGCTGAAGACGGCCAGTGACGTGATGGCGAGCCTCATTCCGCCGAAGCGCGAATGCAAGCCGACGAACGGACCCAGTGCCGAGGCGCGTGCCGCAGCCTTCGGCGGCGACATGAAGGCGATGGACGAGCCGCAGATCATGTCGCGGATCATCAACTGGGCGCTGACCGACCTGATGCTGGCGCATCCCGAGATCGTGATGATGGGCGAGGACGTGGGCCGCAAGGGCGGTGTCTATGGCGTGACCCAGAAGCTGACGGCGCGGTTCGGCCCGGCCCGGATGATCGACACGCTGCTGGACGAACAGTCGATCCTTGGCCTTGCCATCGGCATGGCGCAGAACGGCTTCGTGCCAATGCCGGAAATCCAGTTCCTGGCCTATCTGCACAATGCCGAGGACCAGATCCGGGGCGAGGCCGCGACGCTGCCGTTCTTCTCGAACGGGCAATACACCAACCCGATGGTGCTGCGGATTGCCGGGCTGGGCTATCAGAAGGGCTTTGGCGGGCATTTCCACAACGACAACTCGGTCGCGGTGCTGCGCGACATTCCGGGGGTGATCCTTGCCGTGCCGTCGAACGGCGCGGATGCGGCGCGGATGTTGCGCGAATGCGTGCGTCTGGCGCACGAGGAGCAGCGGGTGGTGGTGTTCCTTGAACCCATCGCGCTTTATCCGATGCGCGACCTGCATGCCGACAAGGACGGTGGCTGGATGACGCGCTACCCCGATCCCTCCGAGGTGATCGCCTTGGGCGAAGTGGGGGTGCACGGCACGGGCGACGATCTGGCCATCGTTACTTTCGGCAATGGCACCTACCTGTCGCGGCAGGCGGAAAAGCGGCTGGCGGGACAGGGCGTCAAGGCGCGGGTCATTGATACGCGTTGGCTCTCGCCCCTGCCGGTCGAGGGGCTCTTGCAGGCCGTGCAGGGCGCAAAGCGCATCCTGATCGTCGATGAAACCCGCCATTCGGGCGGCGTGGCCGAAGGGTTGATGGCGCTGATCGCCGAAAACTGCGACGTGCCGCTGGCGCGACTGACGGCCGAAGACAGCTTCATCGCCACCGGCCCGGCCTATGCGGCGACCATGCCTTCGGCCGACAGCATCTTTGACGCGGCGATGGCGATGATGGGGAAACGCGCATGAAGACCGCCGCAAAGACCGCTGTCGTCATCTGCCCCGGTCGCGGAACCTATACCAAGACCGAACTGGGCTACCTGTCACGCCACCATGCCGACAAGGCCGCCCTGATGGCGGGGTTCGATGCCCAGCGTCGGGCGCATGGGCAGGAAACGCTGGCCGATCTGGACGGCGCCGCCAGCTATTCGGTATCGCGCCACACGCGGGGCGACAATGCCAGCGGGCTGATCTATGCCGCGTCGCTGGCCGATTACCTGTCGATCGACGGCGAGGCCGTCCGGATCGTTGCCATCACCGGCAATTCGATGGGCTGGTATACGACGCTCGCCTGTGGCGGGGTGCTTGAGGCGCAGGACGGATTCGAGGTGGTCAACACCATGGGCACGCTGATGCAGCAGTCGCTGATCGGCGGGCAGATCATCTATCCGTTCACGGGCGATGACTGGCAGGACGATGCCGTGCGCAAGGCTGACCTGATGGCGCTGGTGGCGGACATCGGTGCGCGGCAAGGCCATGTGCTGGGGCTGTCGATCGACCTGGGCCAGATGCTGGTGCTGGCCGGCAACGCCGAGGGCCTTGCCGCCTTCGAGGCGGCGGTGCCGGTGGTGCAGGGGCGCTTTCCGATGCGGCTGGCCAATCACGCGGGATTCCATTCCGCGATGCAGGCACCGGTTGCGGCCGAGGGGCGGGCGAAGCTTCCGGCCAGCATGTTCAGCCAGCCGAGGCTGCCGCTGATCGACGGGCGCGGCGCGATCTGGTGGCCGGGTGCGACCGACACCGCCGAGATTTGGGACTATACGCTCGGCCATCAGGTGACCGAACCTTACGACTTCACCCGCGCGATCCGGACCGCCGCGCGCGAATTCGCGCCAGACCTGTTCGTGGTGACGGGACCGGGCACCACACTGGGAGGCGCGGTTGCACAATCGCTGATCCTGTGCGAGTGGCAGGGCATGCGGTCCAAGGCCGATTTCCTGACTCTTCAACAGACCAGGCCGGTGCTGGTGTCCATGGGCATGGATGACCAGCGCGCGGCCGTGACGAAAGGATAGAACGATGAGCAACGAAATCCTGAAGGCCAATGGCCTTACCGACGCCGAAGTGACCGGCGGCACGCTGGTCGTGCGCTCGCCCATCGATGGGGCGGAACTGGCGCGGGTGCATGAAACCCCGGCTGCGGACATGCCGAAGGTGATTGCCCGTTCGCAAGAGGCATTCAAGGCCTGGCGCGAACTGCCGGCCCCGCGCCGGGGCGAGCTTGTGCGGCTTCTGGGCGAGGAACTGCGCGCCGGCAAGGAGGCGCTCGGCGCGCTGGTGACGCTGGAAGTCGGCAAGATCACCTCGGAAGGCCTGGGCGAAGTGCAGGAGATGATCGACATCTGCGACTTTGCCGTGGGTCTGTCGCGCCAGATCTACGGATTGACCATTGCCTCGGAACGCCCCGGCCACCGGATGATGGAAACCTGGCACCCGATGGGCCCCTGCGCCGTCATCTCGGCCTTCAACTTCCCGGTCGCGGTCTGGTCGTGGAACGCGGCGCTGGCGCTGGTCTGCGGCGATCCGGTGATCTGGAAGCCGTCGGAAAAGACGCCGCTGACCGCGATGGCGGCGATGAAGGCCATGGAGCGGGCGTTGAAGCGTTTCGGCCCTGACGCGCCCGAAGGGCTGGTGCAACTGGTGATCGGCGGCCCCGCCATCGGCGAGGCGCTGGTTGCGTCAAAAGACGTGCCGATCGTCTCGGCCACCGGCTCGACCCGGATGGGCGGCATCGTCGGGCCGAAGGTCGCGGCGCGCTGGGGCCGGCCGATCCTGGAACTGGGCGGCAACAACGCGATGATCGTGGCTCCTTCGGCCGACATCGACATGGCAGTGCGCGCCATCGTCTTTTCGGCGGTGGGCACGGCGGGTCAGCGCTGCACCTCTCTGCGCCGGTTGATCGCGCACAACTCGATCCGCGCCGATCTGGTGGCGAAGCTGACGAAAGCCTATGCCAGCCTGCCGGTCGGCGACCCGCGCAAGGACACGACGCTGGTCGGCCCGCTGATCGACCATGGCTCGCGTGACCGGATGCTGTCGGCGCTGGAACGCGCCAAGGCCGAAGGCGGCACCGTGCATGGCGGCAAGACCGTGACGGAAGGTGTGCCGCAGGGCGGTGCCTATGTCAGCCCGGCGATTGCCGAAATGCCGGCGCAGACCGCGACGGTGAAGGAAGAAACCTTCGCTCCGATCCTTTATGTGCTGGGTTACGACACGCTTGAGGAAGCCATCGCGCTTCAGAACGACGTGCCACAGGGTCTTTCTTCCTGCATCTTCACGCTGAACATGCGGGAAGCGGAAACCTTCCTGTCGGCCGCCGGGTCGGACTGCGGCATCGCCAACGTCAACATCGGGCCGTCGGGTGCGGAAATCGGCGGTGCCTTCGGTGGCGAGAAGGAAACCGGCGGCGGGCGCGAAAGCGGTTCGGATGCCTGGAAGGGCTACATGCGCCGGCAGACGAATACGGTGAACTATTCCGCCAAGCTGCCGCTGGCGCAAGGCGTCAAGTTCGACTTCTGATCGCGGTCCTATCGACTGCTTCAAGACCCGGCCCGTCGAACCGACCGGCCGGGTCGTCATTTTTATGCGACATCTTGCGATTTCTGCTGAAATAACCACGGAAATCGTCCGGGAAGCCCGGCAGATTGCTCCTCGAAATCCCGCCGCCGACAGGCGCGACATTCAAGGAAATAATCATGTCTTTCAACAAAGTGGCCGTTCTGGGCCTTGGCAAGGTCGGCCATCTGGCCGCAGAGCTTCTGACGGGGGCGGGCTTTGACGTGACCGGCATTGACGCGCGTCCGCTGCAGGGTGCGCCGTTCAACACCCGGGTGGCCGACCTGACGGATCTTGAGGCCTTGCGCGTGGCGCTTTCGGGGCAGGAGGCCGTGCTGTCCTGCCTGCCCTATCACCTGAACATCGGTGTCTCGACGGTCGCGCACGGGCTGGGGCTGCACTACTTCGATCTGACCGAAGACGTGCCGACGACCAAGCACATCCGCGAGCTGGCCAAGACATCGCGCGGGCTGATGGCGCCGCAATGCGGGCTGGCGCCGGGCTTCATCGGCATTGTCGGGGCGCATCTGGCCGAGCAGTTCGAAACCATCCGGTCGATCAAGCTGCGGGTGGGCGCATTGCCGCAGAACCCGACGGGGCTTCTGGGCTATGCCTTCAACTGGTCGCCCGAGGGCGTGGTCAACGAATACCTCAATGACTGCGAGGTGATCGAGGAAGGCGTGCTGAAGACCGTGTCGGCGATGGAGTGGACCGAAACGATCTATATCGACGGCATGAAGCTTGAGGCCTTCACCACTTCGGGCGGGCTGGGCACGATGTGCGAAACCTATGCCGACCGTATCGAGAACCTGGACTACAAGACCATGCGTTATCCGGGCCACGTCAACCTGATGAACTTCTTCTTCCACGAACTTCTGATGCGCGAAAACCGCGCCGAGGCGGGCCGGATCCTGACCAACGCCAAGCCGCCGGTGGACGAGGACGTGGTCTATGTGCATGCTGCCGCCGAGGGCCGCACCGAGGGCGGGATGCGCCGCAAGGAGTTCGTGCGTGCCTATTATCCGATCGAGATCGGCGGCAAGCAGCGCACAGCGATTGCCTGGACGACCTCGGCCTCGGTCGTGGCGGTGATCGAGATGGTCCGCGACGGCAAGCTGCCGCAGTCGGGCTTCCTCAAGCAGGAAGAAATTCCGCTGAAGCCCTATCTGGCGACGCGGACCGGCGCCTATTACGAAACCGGCCACCGCAGCCGTCGCGGCTAGGATCGGGCACTGCGGCCGTTACTGCAGGCTGCGGTCCCGCAAACCGGCCAGAAAGGCCTGCTTCATCGTGCCGAACTGGCCGATGATGGAACCCAGATCAACCTCGGCCGCGCGTCCCTGCGCGGCCTTTCTTTCTCCGTCCTGACACTGTGCGCCGAAATCGACGAACCCAAGGTTCCAGGCACTGCCCTTGAGGAAATGCAGGTCGGATTCCAGCCTGGCCGCCGGTTGATCCGACAGGCCGTCAAGGATTGCCTCGACCTCCTCCCAGAACAGGTCGACCACCTCCGCAAAACCGGTCGGGCCGATTTCATCCCGCAGTTGCCCGACCCTGCGCCAGTCGATCATCACGCCATCCTCCTGCCATCCTGTCTCATGGGTCGACCTTAGCGCCGGCAGGTTGCGGGGCCGTTAACGGGCCTTGGTGGGGCGGTTCAACCGCTGTTAACCCGACGAGGCATAGTCTTGGCCTGTGAAAAACAGGAAAGATGCTTGTCCTTGCCCCACGACCATCCAGAAATACCTGCCCGGCCCCCGGATGGCACCAGGCACGAGGTGCTCATCGTCGATGACAGCCGGGTGCAAAGGCGGATCCTTGCGGCGCAACTCAACCGCGCCGGCTATCAGGTCATCGAAGCCGCATCGGCCGAGGAAGCGTTGGAGCGCTGCCGGACAAGGATGCCGGAAATCATCATCTCGGACTGGACGATGCCGGGGATGTCGGGTCTGGCCCTGTGCCAGAGGATCCGCGAGTGCCCGATCGACGACTATGTGTATTTCATCCTGCTGACCTCGCGCGCCGAAGCGACCGAAGTCGCGGCAGGGCTTGATGCGGGGGCCGACGATTTCCTGACAAAGCCGATCGCGGGGGACGAGTTGCGCGCGCGTATCGCATCGGGGCGGCGGCTCCTGCGGATGCAGGGCGAGTTGCAGGAAAAAAACCGCCTTCTGCAGGACGCGTTCGCCACCTTGCAGAAGGTCCATGACCGCATCGACCGCGACCTGAACGAGGCGCGCAGGTTGCAACAGGGTTTGATGCGCGAAAGACAACGCCGGTTCGGGCGATCGGAGGTGAACCTGGTCCTTCGCCCCTGCGGGCATGTGGGCGGCGATCTGGTCGGGTTCTTCCCGATCAACGCGCGGCGGCTCGGGCTTTACGCGATCGATGTCTCGGGCCACGGAATCGCGTCGGCGCTGATGACGGCGCGGATTGCGGGTTACTTTTCCGGCAATGCCCCGGGGCTGAATGTCGCCGTCGAGTTGAATGAAACCGGTGGCTATGATCCGGTGCAGCCCGCCGACGTGGCGGCGGAGCTCAACCACATTCTCTTGCACGACATGCGGGGCGAGATCTATTTCACCATGGCCTATGCCGATATCGACCTGATCACCGGTCACGTATCGCTGGTGCAGGCGGGGCATCCGCATCCGCTGATCAGGCGCGCCTGCGGCACGGTCGAGCCGCTGGGGGCGGGCGGGCTTCCGATCGGCCTTATCTCGGGGGCGGAATACCAGACCGTTTCGGCCGTGCTGAATCCGGGCGACCGTCTGATCCTTGTTTCGGACGGCATAACCGAATTGGTGGATGCAGATGGCATCATGCTTGACGATGCGGGGCTTGCCAGCTTCCTGACTGATCTGGGCGATCTGGAGGGCGGCGATTTCGGCGAGGCGCTGATGGAGCGCTTGTCGCGGATGAATGGCGGGGATTTCGCCGATGATGTCTCGGCCGTCGTTTTCGATTTCGAACGCATGGGCCCCGAGATGAACCCTCGACTTCAGGCGCCCGACAAGCTGCGCACGGCTGCCTTCCCCGCCCAAAGGCCGGTCGCCATGCATCCGGTCAGCAGATAACCCCCGGTCGGGGCTTCCCAGTCAAGCATTTCGCCGCAGACATGGACGCCGGGCAATGCCAGAAGCTCCAGCCCCCCGGTGACACTGGCGCGGGTGACGCCGCCCGCCACCGATATTGCCTCGGCGATGGGGCGCGGGCCGGCGTGATGGACGGGCAGGTGCTTGATCCTGCGGGCCAGATCCGCCGCCCCGGACGGCAGGCGGCCCCATTCCTGCAAAAGGGCAATGCGGACCGGATCAAGCCGAAGCAGCTTGCGCAGGCGGTTTGACAGGCTTTCCTTGCCGCGCGGCACGGCAAGACGGCCGGTCACTTCGGCAAGCGACAGGTTGGGCAGCAAGTCAAGAAACAGTGGCGCACCATCGCGGACGGCGGCCGAAACGGCATAGATGCCGCCGCCTTCAAGCCCCCGCCCCGATATGATGAACTCGCCGCGCGACTGCCGTGTTCCGGCGATCAGCGCCGCCCCCTTGACGGGCTGGCCGAAGTGGCGGTGCATGTGGTCGCTCCAGTCGACGGTGAAGCCCATGTTCGCAGGACGGAACGGCGTGATTTCGACGCCGCGCGCGGCGAGCCAGGGCACCCAGGTGCCGTCCGCGCCAAGCCGGGGCCAGCTTGCGCCGCCAAGTGCGAGGATGGTTGCCCCTGGTGCCAGCCTGACCATTCCCTCGGGAGTGTGGAACGCCAGCCGGTCCCCTTCCCAGCCGGTCCAGCGCCAGCGGGTGCGCAGATCAACGCCCAGGTCGGCCAGTCGGCCAAGCCAGGCGCGAAGGATCGGCGATGCCTTCATCGCCTCGGGAAAGACGCGGCCTGTGGTGCCGGTGAACACCTCCTGCCCAAGGCCGCGCGCCCAGTCCATCACTTGTCCGGGGCCGAAAGCGGTGAGCATCGGCGCCAGCCAGTCGCCGTCATAGGCCTGAAGAAAGGTCGCAAGCGGTTCGTCCTTCGTCAGGTTCAGCCCCGACTTGCCGGCCATGAGGAACTTGCGGCCTGCGCTGGGCCGGGCTTCGGCAATGGTCACCCGGTGGCCGGCCCGGGCCAGTGCCTCGGCTGCCATCAAGCCCGCCGGTCCGGCGCCGATCACGACAGTCTCGGCCATGTTCTGTCTCCGGGGCGTGGGTGGTTTGGTGGCTAGAGGTGCCTTCTTCGCGGTCGTTTCGCAACCCCTTTTCCGGATTGCCCGGCCCGCCGTTGCGAGGGGAATTCCGGCGCTATCATCCTTCCTGCCGGGACGGCCCGGCCTGTGAATCGCAAGTGGGGACGGCCTCATCCGAATGAGAGGGGCGTCATGTCCTGGATTTTCCTGTTGCTAGTGTTCCGAGTCTGACGGTTGCTACCGATTTCCTCTGATTTCATCGACGGCATCAAGTGCGCGGCGTTCGCGGGAGAGGATGTCTTCGGCGGTCTTGCTCCAGACGAAGGGCTTCGGCTTGGTGTTGTGCTGCAGAAGGTAGTCGTAGATCGCGCCCTCGAGGTCGTCGACGCTGGAGTAGCTGCCACGTCGGATGCGCTTGGTGGTGATCTCTGCGAAGAAGCGCTCGACCAGGTTCATCCAGGACGCGCTGGTGGGCGTGAAATGCAGCTTGAAGCGCGGATGTTTCTCCAGCCAGGCAAGCACGTCGGGCGTCTTGTGGGTCGCGTAGTTGTCGAGCACGACGTGGATGTCGCGGGGTTTCTTCACTGCCCGGTCGATGCGCCGAAGGAAGCTCAGGAACTCCCTGGCGCGGTGGCGTGGCATGCACTCTCCGATGACCAGACCCGACTTGACGTCCAGCGCGGCGAACAGCGTGGTGGTGCCATGGCGCTTGTAGTCGTGGGTTATGGTGGCGGCGCGCCCCTTCTTGAGGGGCAGCCCGGGCTGGGTGCGGTCAAGTGCCTGGATCTGGGATTTCTCGTCGACGCACAGCACCACTGCCCGGTCCGGCGGGTCGAGATAGAGGCCTGCGATCTCGGTGACCTTCGCCTCGAACATCGGGTCGTTCGAGACCTTGAATCCCTTCGTGATATGCGGCTTCAGCCCTGCATCCGCCCATATGCGCCCCACGCTCGAGGGCGATATGCCCACCGCTTCGGCCATCGTCGCGCGGCTCCAGTGGGTGGCATTGCGGGGCGTTTCCTGCACGGTCTTCGCGATCACCTTCAGTCGGACGTCTCTGGGCAGGGGTGGCACCCGCGAGGGCCGCGTCTTGTCCCTCTTGAGCCCCGGCACGCCTTCATCAAGATACCGCTCCTGCCAGCGCCAGACAGTCGGCTTCGACATGCCCGTCCGCCGCATGATCTCGACGGTGCCTTGACCATCCGCCGTCGCCAGCACGATCTCGGCCCGCCAGGCAAGCTTGCGCGGCGTGTTGCGGTTACTCAGCAAAGCTTGAAGCTCAGCGCGGTCGGCGGGGCCAAGGCGAAGGCAGATGTCGGAGCGTCTCATCCGCTGACCATGCCACAGCGGGGCGCCCTAGGGAATCCTATGTCAGGTGCAGAACACTAGGGTCTGTTGACGTTTAAGGATTCCCAAATCATCGGTTGAGTGATTCAAGGTTGCCAAATGGGAGGCAACCTTGATCCGCACGGCTCTGACTGACACTCAATGGGAAATCATCGCCCCGCACTGTCTTGGCCGGGAATGTGATCCCGGCCGCACCGGGCCCGACCCCCGGTTGTTCGTGGAGGCGGTGCTTTGGATTGCGCGCACGGGCTGCCCCTGGCGGGATCTTCCGGCGGAGTTCGGCGGCTGGAACACGGTATTCAAACGCTTCCGCAGATGGGTCAAGGCGGATGCATTCTATCGTATGTTCAGGGCCTTGGCCGAGGATGCGGATTTCGAATACGTCATGATCGACGGCACCATTACCAAAGTCCACCGGCATGGACAGGGCGCAAAAGGGGGGCTCAAGGCCAGGCCATCGGGCGTTCTCGCGGCGGTATGGCAAGCAAGATCATGGCCTTGACGGATGCTTTGGGCAACCTGATCGACTTTCGGCTTCTGCCCGGACAGGCGCATGATCTACGCGGCACCGCGGCCCTGATCGATGGCTTGTCTTGCCGCCACCTTCTCGCAGACCGCGCCTTTGACGCAAACTGGCTGCGCGAGGCCTTGTCTGCGGCGAAGATCAAGGCGGTCATCCCGCCCAAATCCAACCGTCGGTTTCCAGCCGAATTCGACAAGGAAACCTGCAAATGGCGGCACCTGATTGAGAACTTCTTCCAAAAGATCAAGGAATACAGAGGCATCGCCACCCGATTTTGCAAAACAGACACAAGCTACAACGCTCTCATCTCCATCGCCGCCACCGTCATCCGATTGAAATGAACGTCAACAGGCCCTAGGGTC
>JAHRYM010000001.1:494213-495106 GCA_020622085.1 Paracoccaceae bacterium
CTCCATCGCCGCCACCGTCATCCGATTGAAATGAACGTCAACAGGCCCTAGGGTCGAGACTCAATCAAGTCCACCAGATGATGATTGCGGCGATTGCGACGGCGGATGCGAAGTTGATGGCCAGCTTGTCGTAGCGGGTGGCAATGCGTCGCCAGTCCTTGAGGCGGCAGAAAGCCCGCTCGATCAGATTTCTGTCGCGATAAGCCGTCTCATCGTAGGGGATGGGCACCTTGCGTGATCGGGTGGAGGGGATGACGGCCTCGGTTTTCGTCGCCGCGAGGCGGTCACGCAGGCTGTTGGCGTCATAACCCATGTCAGCCAGAAGGCGTGTGGGGGCGGTGCATTTGTCCAGAAGCGCCGGAGCCTCCGAGATGTCGGCGTGGTTTCCGGGGCTGAGGCTGAAGGCCACCGCGCGTCCGCAACCATCTGTCAGAGCATGGATCTTGGTGGTTGGACCGCCACGCGAGCGCCCGATGCCCTGAATTTGCGCCCCCCTTTTCCGCCGTGTGCAGAGCGGTGGGCGCGCACGGCGGTGCTGTCGATGCTCAGGTCGCCGGGCAGTTCGGCCCGTGCCGCAAGGGTCGCAAAGATGCGTCCCCAGAGGCCGCGGTGGCTCCATCGATTGAAGCGGTTGTAGATCGTCGTCGGCGGGCCATAGCTGGCTGGACAATCCTCCCACCGACACCCGACCCGCAGCACATGGATGATGCCGCTGATGACGCGACGGTCATCCACCCGCCTCGCCCCCGGTTGGTTCTTCGGCAAAAGCGGCTCAATCGCCGCCCAGGCCCGATCCGAAAGCCAGAAACCTGCCGACATTCCACACCCCCCCTGCATTGCAGAGAAAGTGAACCAGATAGATGACAATATATCAATAGATTGATTGGGTTTCG
>JAHRYM010000001.1:495116-1158311 GCA_020622085.1 Paracoccaceae bacterium
GCAGAGAAAGTGAACCAGATAGATGACAATATATCAATAGATTGATTGGGTTTCGGCCCTAGCGGGTCTTGCCGAAATCGGCTGGGCGCTGGGCCTGAAATATGCCGAAGGCTTCACCCGCCCGATCCCCACGATGCTGACCCTGGCCGGGCTGGGCGTCCGTGTGGCGCTCCTGGGCCTTGCGCTTCGTGATCTGCCGATCGGCACGGCCTATGCCGCCTGGACCGGGATCGGCACGGTGGGAACCGTCCTGCTGGGTATCTGGCTTCTTGGCGACCCCGCATCGACTGTCCGGCTGATCTCCATCGGCCTGATCGTCGCGGGTATCCTGGGGTTGAAGATCGTCTCCTAGCGTGGCGCGCAGAAGCCGGGGGCAAGGCGCAGTTCACCGGTGACGAGGCCGCGCCAGTTCTTCTGCGGACCAGAGAGGTATGTGGCCACCACCTGGTCTTCGGCCCCGAGCACACCGAGCCGCACGAGAATCGCCGTGATCGCGGCTTCGGATGCGCGGGTGGCGCCATCCGTGATCTTGAGCGCGACGCCAAGGCCGCGCTCGGGGATGATCGCCACGAAAACCGCCTCGGCCCCGGTCTTGACGGCAACGCGACCGCCCATGGCGCGCATCAGCGCGGTGCAGGACCGACCTTCGCCGGCGACAAGTTCGGGGAAGGCGGCCATGGCGCGGGTCAGGCGGTGGGCGGCGCGGTTACGGGCGTTGCCGGTGCCGGTTGCGGTGGCAAAGAAGGCCATCGCGCGCGCCAGGCCGTGCACCGTGGTGGCGAAGTTCGGGGCCGAGCAGCCGTCGATGCCAAAGCCGGGGCTTGGTTCTCCGGTCACCTCTTCGAAGGCGGCTTTCACAGCCTGCTGCACGGGATGGTCGGGCTCGACATATTCCGTCCCGCCCCGCAGGTGCCGGTTCAGTGTCAGGAAGCCGGAATGCTTGCCCGAGCAGTTGTTGTGGATCTGACATGGCGGCTGGTCGGAACAGGTCAGCGCCTTGTTCGCCTGCACGTCATAGGGCATGTGCGAGCCGCAGCGCAGGTCCGATTCGCTCAGGCCCAGACCGGCCAGCCATTGCGCGACCATCCCCGTGTGGATTGCCGCGCCGTTGTGGCTGGCGCAGGCCAGCGCCAGTTGCGCGTCCGACAGGCCCGATGCCGCGGCGGCGCCGCTTTCTATCAGGGGCAGGGCCTGAAGCATCTTGCACGAGGAGCGGGGGAAGATCACCGCCTCGGGGTCGCCCCAGGCCTCGACGATGCCGCGGGCGTCGCAGATGACGGCATGGCCAAGATGCCGGCTTTCCAGCATTTCGCCGCGCCAGAGTTCGATCATTGCCTGAGCCGCCATTGCCACTTCCTCACACTTGCGCGAAAACTCGCCAACGGGGCTTTCCCCTTCCGGCAGTTTCGCGGTATCAGCCGGAAATCGAGTTGAAAACACCTTCATTCAGGGAAAAGGTGCCCGTCAAGGCATGGCCTGAAAAGCAGGGAAGAACCGGAGGCTCTGGAACAGATGAAATCGTGGATGCTGTGCGGACTTGCCGCCCCGACCCTGCTGATCGCCGCCGTGCTGCCCGGCCTGGCGCAGGAATCGACGAACCGGGTGTCCGCGAACACCGACTGGAGCGTGTTTGTCGAGGAATCGCCCAAGGAATGCTGGGCGGTTTCCGCGCCGAAGGAAACGGTCAATACCAAGGACGGCAAGCCGACGGCTGTGAAACGCGGCGATATCCTGCTGTTCGTGACCTATCGCCCCGGCGCCAAGGGCGAGGTTTCCTTCTCGGGCGGCTATCCCTTTGCGGGCGGCTCGACGGTGGCCATGGATATCGGCGGCAGCAAGTTCGAGCTGTTCACCGATGGCGAATGGGCCTGGTCGGGGTCGAAGGAGGATGATGCCAAGATCATCGCTGCGATGAAATCGGGGGCAAGCGCGGTGCTGTCGGCACGATCGGGCCGCGGGACGCAAACCAAGGACAGCTTCTCGCTCAATGGAATATCGGCGGCCCTGGACGAAGCGGCCAAGCGCTGCGCGGGCTAAGCCGCCCGCGGACCGCCGGAATTGAGCGCCCCGTCCTTGCGGCGGGGCTTTTTTCATGGCCGGATATCCCCTATATCGGCGCCTTGTTCCAAGGATCACGCCCATGACCGAAGCGACTGCCCCCATCACGCAAGACGTGCTGACCCTGCCGCGCAAGCCGCCCGAGGGCGGCCGGACCAATCTGGTCGGCCTGACGCGCGACCAGCTTCGTGATGCGCTTGTCGCGGCGGGAACGCCCGAGCGGCAGGCGAAGATGCGGGTCGGCCAGATCTGGCAATGGATCTATCACTGGGGGGTGCGCGACTTTGCGCAGATGACCAACCTTGCCAAGGATTACCGCGCCTTCCTGGCCGAGCGGTTCGAGATTGCCGTGCCGGAAGTTGTCACCCGGCAGGTCTCGGACGATGGCACGCGCAAGTATCTGTTGCGCATCGCCGGCGGGCATGAGGTTGAAACCGTCTACATCCCGGAAGAAACCCGTGGGACGCTGTGCATTTCCAGTCAGGTCGGCTGCACGCTGACATGTTCCTTCTGCCACACCGGCACGCAAAAGCTGGTGCGCAACCTGACCGCGGCGGAAATCGTCGGGCAGGTGATGGTGGCGCGCGACGATCTGGGCGAATGGCCGGTGCAGGGCGCCCCCAAGGACGAGACGCGGCTGGTGTCGAACGTCGTCCTGATGGGCATGGGCGAGCCGCTTTACAACTTTGAAAACGTCCGCGACGCGATGAAGGTCGTGATGGATGGCGAAGGGATTTCGTTGTCGCGCCGCCGCATTACACTGTCGACCAGCGGCGTCGTGCCCGAAATCGCCCGCGCGGCGGAAGAAATCGGCTGCCTGCTGGCCGTCAGCTTCCACGCCACCACGGATGAGGTCCGCGACCGTCTGGTGCCGATCAACAAGCGCTGGAACATCGCGGCGCTGCTCGCGGCCTTGCGCGACTATCCGCGGCTTTCGAACAGCGAACGGATCACGTTCGAATATGTGATGCTGAAAGGCGTGAACGACAGCGATGCCGACGCCAGGCGCCTTGTGCGGCTGATCCAGGGCATTCCGGCCAAGATCAACCTGATCCCCTTCAACGAATGGCCCGGCAGCCCCTATGAACGGTCGGACTGGGAACGGATCGAGGCTTTCGCCGACATCATCTACAAGGCTGGATATGCGAGTCCGATCCGCACCCCGCGCGGCGAAGACATCATGGCGGCCTGCGGGCAGTTGAAATCGGCCACGGAACGCGAACGCAAGAGCCGGGCGCAGATCGAGGCCGAGGCGCGCGGTTCCTGACCCCGGCTCTGCGGGGCATCACCTGCCCAAAAGATACATTGCCAATATACCAATGTGTGCAATTCTTGGCATGACCCGCTGGCACCGTCGCGCCAAATCCGGCCGGCCGTTACCGGCCTGTTTTCCCCAGTCGCCCTGCCACGGGGCCATGCGCGGTGCATCTGGCGCTGGAGGAGGACATGCAATGCAGCGTTTCGCCTTTCTTTACATTCTTCTGGGGCTTGTCTGGCTGATCGCCGCCATGATCTTCGGCATCTGGCTGGGCGTGGCCGAACAGTTCGATTATGCCGAATCCCACGCGCATATGGCGCTGGTGGGCTTTGCCAGTTCGGTGCTGTTCGGGCTTATCCATCACGCCTTTCCCGGCCTTGCGCGTTCAAGCCTGGCGATGTGGCAACTCGTTGTCTATCAGGTCGGCGCTGTCATCCTGATTGCCGGCAAGATCATCGTCGATGGCGGCGGGGCGCCGACCGTGGTGAAGGTCGGATCGGTCGTCGTCCTGCTGGGCGCGTTCCTGATGCTGGTGCTGTTTGTCGCGCGTGGGCGTGACGTGGAAAGCGCCGCACGCGCCTACTAGGCAGGAAGTGGACCCGTGCTGCCACAGGCCTGCGTCTGGCAGCACTAGGGGCGCGGGCCTTCCCAAAGGCACCAGGACTTTCCGTTGAAAGTGATCTCGCGCGTGGCTGGTGGTGGCAGGACACCTGCCCCGCAAGCCGCCAGAACCAGCCCCTGGGGGTGAAGGGACAACCATCCCGGAAGGGCGTCAGCCGACAATTCGGCCACTGGTGCCGTCAGCCGCGCCGGAAAGTTGAATTCGGCGCTGTATTTGACATTGACCACCGCAATGCCCTGCGCCTCGTGCCCGGCAATTTGGCTGGCGACGATGCGGGCGTCATAGGCCTGTCTCAGCCCCGTCAGGCCGATTCCGAGGTTCAGGACCAGCACGACGCCCAAACCCAGCAATGCCATGCCAAGCGTCAGCGGAAGGCGCAATGCCACCACCGTGATCAGGAGCAGCACGACGCAGGCCGCAACAACCGACACTGCTGGTCGCAAGAGCGCGGCATCGGCCCCGCCAGCCAGGCCAAGCGCCGCCGCAATTGCGGCCGCGCCCCCGAACAGTGCCAGAAGCGCCGGCACGCCGATCCCGGCAAGAGGCGCGGCCGGTTCTTCCGCCGAAGGCCCCAGGGCACGGGCGAAGATCAGCGCCACGGCGACAAGTTCGGGCATGAGGTAATGCACCTGCTTGCCGGAAATCAGGCTGAACATCACAAGGCCCGAAAGCGCCCAGAGCCCGCAAAGCCGCAGTGCGGGATCGGTCCGGTCAACCCGCCGCAGACCGCGCCACAGCGCAGGCGACCAGACCCAGGGGAACAGCAGGAGGGGCAGCGTGGCGGCCAGCCAATACCATGGCCGCGCATGGGCAAAGGACGATACCATGCGGCCGCTGCTTTGCTTCCACAGGATCATCTCGCGGTATTCCGGCCCGCCCAGGATCGCCGCCGGCACCACCCAGATACCGACAATCGCCAGCGCGACCGCCAGTGCCAGCCCCACGCCCCGCAGTATCTGACCCAGCGGCGGGCGCCGGAGGGCGGGAACCCAGAGCGGCGAAAGCAGAACTAGCGGCATGAGATGCACAAGAATCACCGGCCCCTTGGCATAGACCCCGAGCGCCAGCGCCAGCCCGAACACCGCCCAGGACCGCCGCCCGCCCCCCCGCACCAGTGCCGACCAGAGCGCGCCGGCGCCAAGGATCACCGCAAGCGACAGCAGCATGTCGAACATCGTCGCGCCGCCATAAAGCGCAAAGACGGTAAAGCCCGACAATACCGCCGCCGCCCGCGCGCCCGTCCGGTTGTCCCAGAGCCGCCGGCCCAGTGCCCAGGTGCCGGCGATGGCGGCAAGCCCGAAGGCGGGGCCGACGATGCGCGCGGCCCATTCGCTGACGCCGGTCACGCTCCAGACCAGATTGATCAGCCAGAACAGCAGCGGTGGCTTGTCGGTGTAGATGGCGCCGTTCTTGTGGGGCACCAGCCAGTCGACGCTGACGCGCATTTCCCAGGCGACCGAGACATAGCGGGTTTCGTCGATCGGGATCAGCGGGCGCAGCACGATCCCGGAAATCGCCACGAGAGTGAAGGCAATCAGGGCAAGGGCGCCGATCTGGCGTGATGTCATCGTCACCCTCTCAGCGTCCGGGAATGTGTTCGCGCCGCTCGGGCGCCTCGGGCCAGGTATCGAAGGCCGCAACGGCCTCTTCGGCGGTCTCCACATATCTGAACAGGGAAAGGTCTTCCTCGGAAATCGTTCCTGCCGCTGCAAGGGCCTGCCAGTTGATGATCTCTTCCCAGAAGGCACGGCCGAACAGCAGGAACGGAACCCGTGCCATGCGGCCGGTCTGGATCAGGGTCAGCGCCTCGAACATCTCGTCGAGCGTGCCGAAGCCGCCGGGAAAGATGCAGACGGCGCGGGCGCGCATCAGGAAATGCATCTTGCGGATCGCAAAATAGTGGAAGTTGAAGCAGAGGTCGGGCGTCACATAGGTGTTGGGCGCCTGTTCGTGCGGCAGGACGATGTTGAAGCCGATGGAATGGCCGCCCGCTTCGTGCGCGCCAAGGTTGCCCGCTTCCATCACGCCGGGGCCGCCGCCGGTGACGATGACGTTTTCGCGGCCATAGGTTTCAAGACTGCGTTCGGTCATTATCCGGGCAAAACGCCGCGCCTGTTCATAATAGGCCGAAAGTTCCGCGAGCCTTGGTGTGCGCGCGGCATGGGCCATGGCGGGGGCGGGTATGCGCGCACCGCCGAAGAGGACGATGGTGGAGTTGATCCCGCGTGCCTCGAGCGCCATTTCCGGTTTCAGCAGTTCAAGCTGCAACCGGACGGGGCGCAGTTCCTCGCGGGTCAGGAAATCCAGATCGGTGAAGGCCAGACGGTAGGACGAAGACCGGGTCTGCGGCGAGTCGATCGCGTGTTCCACGGCGACCGCATCTTCCTGGCTGTGGCGCAGCATGTGGGTGCGGCTATCGCTGTCGTCGTTCATATCTGGCGTCTGTCCATTCCGATTGCGTGACCGTGCTGCCCCGGCATATAGCGACTTCGGATCGGAAACCATACGAAACGCGAGGAAAGCAAATGTCGAACGCCGCGCTGGAAGCTGTCATCGAAGCCGCCTGGGAGGCGCGCGATTCCATCACGCCGGCCACGCGGGGCGAGACGCGCGACGCGATCGAGGCCACGCTCGAGGCGCTGGACAAGGGCAAGCTGCGGGTGGCCGAGAAACGTGGCGCCGACTGGCAGGTGAACCAATGGGCCAAGAAGGCCGTCCTGCTGTCATTCCGGCTGACCGACATGCACGAGATTTCGGGCAGCAATGGCGGGGCGAACTGGTGGGACAAGGTGCCGTCGAAATGGCAGGGCTGGACTGCTGAGGACTGGCGCGAAGCCGGGTTCCGCGCGGTTCCCGGCAGCATCGTGCGGCGGTCGGCGTTCATTGGCAAGAACGTGGTGCTGATGCCGTCCTTCGTGAACATCGGCGCTTATGTCGACGAAGGCTCGATGGTCGATGGCTGGGCCACGGTCGGTTCCTGCGCCCAGATCGGCAAGAACGTGCACCTCTCGGGCGGCGTGGGCATCGGCGGCGTGCTGGAGCCGATGCAGGCCGGACCGACCATCATCGAGGACAACTGCTTCATCGGGGCGCGGTCGGAGGTGGTCGAGGGCTGCATCGTGCGCGAAGGCTCGGTCCTGGGGATGGGGGTCTTTATCGGCAAGTCGACGAAGATCGTCGACCGCGAAACCGGCGAGGTCATGTATGGCGAAGTGCCGAGCGGTTCGGTGGTGGTGGCCGGGTCGATGCCATCGAAGAATGGCGTCAGCCTTTACTGCGCGGTGATCGTCAAGCGCGTCGATGCGCAGACGCGGTCCAAGACCTCGATCAACGACCTTCTGCGCGACTGAGAAGGTCCGCGTCGTTCCGGCCGGGTTCGCGGCACAGCGGCGCGGAATGAGTATTTGGGCAAAGAAGAAGCTGCATCGCGCGGTTCCCGGTCGGGAACGGCGCGTGCTTTCCTGACGTTGGCCCCCGGCGAGTTTGCTGGGGGGGGCGTGATGGAAGAGGGCATCGTTCCGCGGGATCTGGGCCGGATCTTCCCGGGGGACGCGCCGGCGCTGGTCTATCTGGAAATCGTGCTTCGGACCGCGCGATCATCTATCTTTAGCCGCTGGTGCTGGTGCGCTGGGTCGGCGGGCGCGGCGTGGCGCAGTTGTCACTGATCGAGTTCCTTCTGGTCATCGCGCCGGGTTCGGCGGTGGGGGATGCGCTTTTCTACCCCGAGGTGCCTTTGCTGCATGCGATGCTGCGGTTGCAGGGGGTGGCCAATCTGGGCGAGGTGCGGTGCGCCTATCTGGAAAGCAATGGTGCGGCCAGCGTCTTTCGTCACGATTCGCCCCGCCAGGGCCTGCCGATCATGCCGCCGCCGGAGCTTGCGCGGCGGCCCGTGCCGAAGGCGGGCGGAGCAGTCTGCCGCGCCTGTTGCGGGCAGGGGGTGACGGCCTTGGCGTCCGACATTGCCTGTCCGAACTGCGGCGCAAAGGACTGGACCCGCCCGGCCTGAACGGGCAAGGGTGGGCGAAGACAGAATGGAGGCCCCTGTGGCAGAGGATCGGGTTCAGGATGACCGGGCGGCGAAGCCGAAACGCGCGCAGCAGGCCTTTACGCTGGTGGTCGAGGTGGGGCGCAAGGCCGACGACGGCCTGCCTGATGGCGCGACGGGGGCGGGGCTGATGGTCTATGCGAGTGGCGTGGATGAAGCCGAAGCGGTCAGGGAAACCGTGGCGGTGCTTAAGGAGGCGGGCCTCGCGCCGCTGGACGTGACGGGATACGGCACCCTTGAAGAACGCCTTGCGGCGGGGGAGGAGATCGATCCCGAGGAGCGCGCGCTGATGGACCGGGCCTTGGCCGAAAACGCGGTCATCGTCGCCCAGATGACCCCCTTCTATCCGGATTGAGGCAAGGATCATGGCGCGCATTCCGTCAAAGCAGGAAATCCTCGACTGGATCTCGGACAATCCGGGCGCGGCGGCGAAGCGCGACATTGCCAAGGCCTTCGGGCTGAAGGGCGCGGAGCGGATCGAGCTGAAGCGGCTTCTGAAGGAGCTGGAGGCCGATGGCGCGGTCGAACGGAATCGCAGGCGCTTTCGCGATCCGGAAAAGCTGCCTTCGGTCACGGTGGTGCAGATCCTGGCGCCGGACCGGAACGGCGATCTGTTCGCGCGGCCCCTGGAATGGCAAGGCGATGCCCCTGCGCCGCGGGTGCTGTTCGTGGCGCGGAAGTCCGATGATGCGCTGGGTGAGGGCGACCGGGTGCTGGCCAAGCTGGTCGAGGTGGAGGCCGAGGATCACGACTACGAGGCGCGGTTGATCCGCAAGGTCGGCACCAACCCGATCCGTATTGTCGGCATCTTCCGCACCGAGGCGGAAGGCGGGCGGATCGTGCCGGTGGACAAGGGCGCCGACAAGGAATGGCGTGTCCCTGCCGGTGCGACCGAAGGCGCCCGCGATGGCGAGCTGGTCGAGGCGGAACTGGCCAGCGCCCGTCCGCGGCTTGG
Source organism: Paracoccaceae bacterium (assembly GCA_020622085.1). Taxonomy (GTDB): domain Bacteria; phylum Pseudomonadota; class Alphaproteobacteria; order Rhodobacterales; family Rhodobacteraceae; genus QY30. The sequence continues at coordinate 504,055 of JAHRYM010000001.1, forward strand.
CCTGCCGCGCGCACGGATCGTCGAGAGGCTGGGCGATCCTTCCGCGCCGAAGGCCGTGTCGCTGATCGCGATCCATCAGCACGGCATTCCGGATGCCTTTTCCGACGCCGCCGTGGCCGAGGCCGATGCCGCGAAGCCCTTGCCCCTGGGGGACCGCGAAGACCTGCGGAGCCTGCCTTTCTGCACCATTGACCCTTCGGATGCCCGCGACCGGGACGATGCCTGTTACGCCCATCCCGACGAGACGCCGACCAATCGCGGCGGGCATGTCGTCTGGGTCGCGATTGCCGATGTGGCGGCCTATGTGACGCCCGCAAGCGCGCTGGACCGCGATGCGCGCACCCGGGGCAATTCGACCTATTTCCCCGACCGGGTGGTGCCGATGCTGCCCGACCGGCTGTCGGGCGACCTGTGTTCGCTGCACCAGGCGGTGCCGCGCGCCGTCCTCGCGGTGCGGATGGTGCTGGACCCCGAAGGCAACAAGATCAGCCACCGCTTCACCCGCGGGATGATCCAGTCGGTGGCGAGCTTTTCCTACGAAGAAGTGCAGGCCGCCCGCGACGGTGCGCCAACCGAACGGGCGGCCAAGCTGTTGCCCGAGGTCATCACGCCGCTTTACGAGGCTTATTTCGCCCTGCGCAAGGCACGCGAGCGCCGCCAGCCGCTGGATCTTGAACTGCCGGAGCGTCGGGTCGAATTGACCGAGGATGGCCGCGTGAAATCGGTGGCCTTCAAGGAACGCTTCGATGCGCACAAGCTGATCGAGGAATTCATGATCCTCGCCAACGTCTCGGCGGCTGAGGAACTCATCCGCCTGCGCCGGCCGCTCTTGTTCCGGGTGCACGAGGAACCCTCGCCGCTGAAGCTTGAGGCGCTGCGCGAGGTTGCCGAAGCCTCGGGCTTCACGCTGGCCAAGGGGCAGGTGCTGAAGACGCAGCACCTCAACCGGTTGCTGGCGCAGGCGCAGAACACCCAGTTCGACGAATTGCTGAACATGACGACGCTGCGATCAATGCCGCAGGCCTATTACCACCCCGAGAATTTCGGGCATTTCGGCCTTGCCTTGCGCAATTATGCCCATTTCACCTCGCCCATCCGGCGTTATTCCGACCTGATCGTGCATCGGGCGCTGATTACCGGACATGGCTGGGGCAAGGACGGGTTGAGCGCCTGGGACATCGAGAACCTTGAGGACACCGCGCAGCTGATCAGCGATACCGAACGGCGCAGCATGGCGGCCGAACGCGACACCAACGACCGCTATCTTGCCGCCTATCTGGCTGATCGGGTGGGCAGCGAATTCGCTGGCCGGATCAGCGGCGTCACGCGGTTCGGCATCTTCGTCCGGCTGGATGAAACCGGGGCCGACGGGTTGATTCCGATTCGCACGCTGGGGCGCGAGTTCTTCCATTTCGACGCACAGGCGCAGACGCTGCGCGGGGCGGACACCGGGCTTGCGCTGGGCATCGGCCAGCGGGTTCTGGTGCGGCTGGCCGAGGCGATCCCGCTGACCGGCGGGCTGGTGCTGGAACTGCTGGAGGTGGAGGGCGAGGGAATGCCCGGTGGCCCGTCGGCCCGACGCGGCAGGCGCGTGATGCGCAAGCCGGGGGCCGAGAAGGCCAAGGCCGACAAGATCCGGCAGAAACGGGAACGCCGCCGCCGGGACTGAACAGTTGGTGCGCGCGTCTCGCGCTTTCCCGCGCAGCCGGCGCGCACCGGCTTTCCTGCCGCCCGGCACCGCGCTAGCATGGGCCAAAACCGACAAGACAGGCGCCATGAAACGGTCGCCACAGGTGGGCAAGGCGAGGGCAGGCAATGATGAACCGGATGATCCAGGGGCTGGCATTTGTGGCGATGATGCAAGGGGCCGGGGCCAACGCCCAGACTGCGCCCGGATTACCGCAGTTCGAGCCCTTGGCAGGAGACAGCATGACCGGACCCGAAACCCTGATGGACGCCGCTTCTCCGCAGGGGTTTCGCAACTGGATCGATGGTTTCCGGGCGCGGGCACTGGCGCAGGGCATCAGCCCGCGCGTCTTCGATCGCGCCTTTCAGGGCGTGACGCTGAATGGTTCGGTGATCGAGAAGGACCGCAACCAGGGCGAGTTTGTCAAGCCGATCTGGGAATACCTCGACAAGGCCGTGTCGGACGAGCGGATCGCCAATGGTCACCGGGCGCTGCGGGAAAACAGCAAGCTTCTCAGGCGGATCGAGGCGACCTATGGCGTCGAGGCCGAGGTTGTCGTCGCGGTCTGGGGGCTGGAAAGCAGCTATGGCACAAGGCGCGGCGACATTCCGGTGATCGAGGCGCTGGCGACGCTGGCCTATGACACGCGGCGCGGGCGGTTCTTCGAAGGGCAGTTGCTGGCGGCGCTGAAGATCCTGCAGGCGGGCGACGTGCATCCGCAGGCGATGGTCGGAAGCTGGGCGGGGGCCATGGGGCATACTCAGTTCATCCCCACGTCCTATCTGGCCTATGCGGTCGATTTCACCGGTGACGGCAAGCGCGACATCTGGTCGGACAATCCGGCCGATGCGCTGGCGTCGACTGCGGCCTATCTGGCGCGGTCGGGCTGGCGGCAGGGACAGCCCTGGGGGGTGGAGGTGGCGCTGCCGCGCGACTTCGACATGTCGCTGACCGGCGAGCGGCAGAGGAAATCCGCCGCCGAATGGCAGGCGCTGGGCATCCGCGCGGTGGATGGCCGCCAGATCGTCAACCATGGCCCGGCCTCGATCCTGCTTCCGGCGGGGGTGCGGGGTGCCGCCTTCATGATCTTCCCGAACTTCCACGCGATCGAAAAATACAACGCCGCCGATGCCTATGTGATCGCCATCGGGCATCTTGCCGACCGGCTGAAGGGCGCAGGTCCGATCCGTGCCAACTGGCCGCGCGGCGACCGGGCGCTGGCGCTGGCGGAACGGATCGAATTGCAGGAACGCCTGACGGCGGCCGGTTTCAACACCGGTGGTGCGGATGGCAAGATCGGGCCGAAATCCATCGCCGCCGTCAAGTTGTTCCAGCGCTCGATCGGGATGATCCCGGACGGATATGCGAGCCTTGTTCTGCTGAAGCGCCTGAGGTGACGCCCGGGCGGTGCTTGGAGTTCGGGCATGTCCCCGGTTGCGCCCGCGCGAGAGACGCCGCGGCAAAGAAAAAGCCCCGCGGGCAGGCGGGGCTTGAGCGAGCATCGCTTGGGTAGTGGACCCGACGGCGCGGCGGGTGGGGGCTTTGAGCCACGCCGTCGGATCCTAGCGTCTCTCGCTATGTAAACAATCTGATCTCTGAAGCGGGCATTTGTTCGCTCCGCTGGTGCAATCCCCAAGGTCTTTTTGCGGCGCAATCGGGGCAGGTGCTTGATTTGGGCGCCTGTCAGGGCCAGTCTTGATGAATGACCATGCTGACGCCTACTGGTTTTCCGCATGCTGCCCAGCAGCCCGATCCGCAGGTCGCCTTTGACCGGGCGGAGTTGTCCGCGATCCTCTCGGTCTATGGCCGGATGGTGGCGGCGGGAGAATGGCGCGACTATGCCATGGCCTTCCTGCGCGATGCGGCGGTCTTTTCGGTATTCCGGCGTTCGGCCGAATTCCCGATCTACCGGATCGAAAAGCAACCGCGTCTTCGGGCGAAACAGGGGATGTATTCGGTCGTGGGCGTGGATGGCCAGATCCTGAAGCGTGGGCATGACCTGCGGCAGGTGTTGCGGGTCTTTGACCGCAAGATGATCCGGGCGGTGGACTAGGGACGGCGCAGGCCCAGAAACGGCCCTTCGCCCGCCGCGTCGATCCTTGCGACGGCCTCTCCGATGGGTTCAAGCGTGACCACCATGCGGTGGCCGTTGGCGTGGATCATGGTCGCGCCGTCCACCGCCATTGCGACGTGGCCGGGCCAGAACAGCAGATCGCCGCGCCTTGGGGCGGTGCCTTCGGGCAGGGCGGTTCCGGCCATCGACCATTGCAGGTCGCTGTCGCCGGGGCAGGGGATGGCGCAGGCCAGAAGCACCGCCTGCGCAAGCCCCGAACAGTCGATGCCGCTGCTGCTGTTGCCGCCCCAAAGGTAGGGCGTGCCCAGAAACAGCATGGCGACCCCGGCCGGGTCGTCAAAGGGCTGGTCCAGCGGACGCAGGTGCTGTTCGGGGATGAAATGCCCGGTCGCGGTTTCGGCAAAGCGGCCCGACCAGCCGGTGACCGCGACCTTCGATCCGAAGGTCAGGCCGGCGACTTCGGGGCGTTTCAGGTTCGGTTCGCAATAAAGGTGGCTCGATCGCAGCGCGATCATGTGCGTCGCGGCCCAGTCCGGCCCAAGCGCGCTGTCCGGGACATAGCCGCAGAAGCCGTCCTTTTCCGCCTGGACAAATGCGAAGCCATCCCGCCGTTCCAGCACCAGAAGCCGGTCGCCGTGGATCACCTGCCGGTCGCGCCGGCCGTCTGGTGCCGTCAGCAGATCGGCCAGCGGGGCGGTCAGCCGCGCGAATGCGCCTTCGACGTAATCCTGCGCCTCGACCTGACCGCGAAGGGAGATATGGGCGACGCGGCCGTTCGCGGGGGTCAGGCGACGGTCGCTCATAACCCGAGCACCTTCGGCAGGGCCGCAAGGACCGCCCGCGCGCCCTGGCCGACGCCGCCCTTGGGCCGTGCGGGGGCGCCGGTCGGCTGCCAGGCATAGATGTCGAAATGGACGTAAGACGGCGTGTCCGTCACGAAACGGCGCAGGAACAGCGCTGCGGTGATCGAGCCTGCGAAGCCAAAGCCCGGGGCATTGTCCAGATCGGCGATGTCGGGCTCAATCACCGGTTCGTAAGGCGCCCAGAACGGCATCCGCCAAAGCGGATCGGCAACGCCTGCACCCGCCTGCGCCAGCGTGGCGGCGATCTGGTCGTCATCGCAGTAATAGGGCGCCAGATCCGGCCCCAGCGCCGTGCGCGCCGCCCCGGTCAGCGTCGCCATCGAGATCAGCAGATCGGGCCGTTCCGCATCTGCCAGCGCCAGCGCATCGGCCAGCACCAGCCGCCCCTCGGCATCGGTGTCGTTCACCTCGACCGTCAGGCCCTTGCGGCTGGTCAGGATGTCCTTCGGGCGCAGCGCATTGCCCGCGATCACGTTTTCCACCGCCGGGATCAGCACCCGCAGCCGCAGAGGCAGGTTCAGCGCCATGATCATCCGCGCCAGACCCAGCACCGTGGCCGCGCCGCCCATGTCCTTCTTCATCAGCGACATGAAGTTGCCGGTCTTGATATTCAGCCCGCCGGTGTCGAAGCACACCCCCTTGCCGACCAGTGTCAGTCGCGGCCCCGCGGCCCCCCAGCGCAGATCCAGAAGCCGTGGCGCGCGGGGCGAGGCGCGGCCGACGGCGTGGATCATGGGAAAGTTCTGCGCCAGCAGATCGTCGCCCCGGATCGCGGTGATCGTGGCGCCGAAGTCGCGGGCCAGCGCGGTTGCGGCGGCCTCCAGCTCCTCCGGCCCCATGTCGGAGGCCGGGGTGTTGACCAGATCCCGGGTCAGCGCCTCGCCCTCCGCAATCGCGGTCAGGCGGGCCGGGTCGATGCCGGGGGGCGGAACAAGCCGTGCCTTGGGCGCTTTGGCGGTCTTGTAGCGATCGAACCGGTAGCCCGACAGCAGCCAACCCAGCGCCGCTTCCTCGGCCATCGCGGGATCAAGGCCTTCCAGCCGCCAGTTGCCTTCGGGCAGGGCCTCGGCCGCGCGGGCCAGATGGAACCGCCCCCGCGCCCGCGTGACAGGGGTGCCAAGCCCGAAGGCCGCCGCCACCGGCAGACCGTCCGGCCCCGGCAGGACCACCAGCTGCCCCAAGGCGCCGGTAAACCCCGCCGCCGTGAGGATGCCCCGATGCAGGGCGGGACGGCTGGCGGCAAAGGCTTGGGCGTCGCCATCGGAGATCAGGTGCAGGGGAAGCGAGGGCGCGCCCGCAGGGGCGAGAAGGGGGTGGGTCATGGGAGAGATCCGGCTGGGGTTCGGGGGGAGCCTAGCGGATGGGGGGGCGGGGGCAAGGGGGGAGCCAGTTGTCCGATCACCAGATCTGTTTAAGGTACGTACAAAAACGTTCCCGAGGTTTCATCCCAAAGTCCACCTTCAAACAACATCTTGATAGTCTGCCCAGTCATTGGGATTCGCGCGATTCCAACGGGCGTTCCATCTATGATTGCTCCTCCCACGATTACCGTCCCGGAACTTGCTGTAAAACGAAATTCGGTCGGCTGTGATTCAGATGGGCCTATCATCATGATAATTTTTTTCTAATTCACTCTTGAACTGGGAAAAAGTTCCAGACGGTTCCAGCGAGACCAGTATCCCCGGTCCGTCATCTGCATTGCGCGCGTGAACAAACCAAGGCGAACCTCCAGCCGGTTTAGAACTCGCGACCTGTAGTTCTCCTTCAATCTGTATTTCGTACCCAGTGCTTCCGATATCTATATCTTGTTCAATGTTTGGAAAATGCTTCGAAATCAGATGGGAAACTCCGTCAATCAATGCGCGTTTCTCGTTATCGACTTTAGAATACTTCTCCCCGACTTCTGCTTCAAATGGCGCATTAAGATTGCCTCCTGATAAAGCGGAAACAAGGTCTTCGCTCGTAAGCTTAACTTCAACCTTCTGCGCCTTACATCCTTCTAATGCGATAATAATGCAAAATAACGTAACGATCCGGGTTATCATGCGACCATCCCCATTCGATCTAATTTCCTAAACATCCAACTCCTCCACGAACCGCGCGTTGGCCGAGATATACTCGAACCGCAGTTCGGGCTTCTTGCCCATCAGACGCTCCACCAGATCGCCGGTTTCGCCGGGGGCGTCTTCGTCGACGGACACGCGGATCAGCCGGCGGGTTGCGGGGTCCATTGTGGTGTCCTTCAGGTCCTTGGCGTCCATCTCGCCCAGGCCCTTGAAGCGTTGCACGTCGATCTTGCCCTTGCCGCCGATGCCCTTGGCCATCCACTGGTCTTTCTCTCGGTCATCCGAGACGTACAGCCGCTTGGCCCCTTGGGTCAGGCGGTACAGCGGCGGGCAGGCCAGATACAGGTGGCCCTTGTCGATCAGGGGCCGCATCTGGGTGAAGAAGAAGGTCATCAAAAGGCTGGCGATATGGGCGCCGTCCACGTCGGCGTCGGTCATGATGATGATCTTGTCATAGCGCAGATCGTCGGTGCGGAATTTCGTGCCCATGCCGACCCCAAGCGCAAGGCACAGGTCGTTGATTTCCTGGTTCGCCCCCAGCTTGGACGAAGCCGCGCCCAGAACGTTCAGGATCTTGCCCCGCAGCGGCATCACCGCCTGAAGGTGCCGGTTCCGCGCCATCTTGGCCGAACCGCCGGCCGAGTCGCCTTCGACGATGAAAAGTTCGGTCCCTTCGCGGTTCGACGCCGAACAGTCGACCAGCTTGCCGGGCAGGCGCAGCTTCTTGGTGGCCGATTTGCGCTGGGTTTCCTTTTCGGCCCGGCGGCGCAGGCGTTCCTCGGCGCGCAGGACCAGGAAATCAAGGATCGCGCCCGCGGATTTGGTGTCATTGGCCAGCCAGTTGTCGAAATGGTCGCGGACCGCGCTTTCGACCCATTTCGCGGCTTCCTCGGTTGACAGCCGGTCCTTGGTCTGGCCGACGAAGGACGGTTCGCGGATGAAGACCGAGATCAGCGCACAGCCGCCCGCCAGCATGTCGTCGCGGGTGATCTGGTCGGCCTTGCGGTTCTTGACCAACTCGCCATAGGCGCGGATGCCCTTCAGGATCGCGGACCAGAACCCGGCCTCATGCGTGCCGCCTTCGGGGGTGGGGACGGTGTTGCAGTAGGAATGGAGGAAGCCGTCGCGGACCGGCGTCCAGTTGATCGCCCATTCGACGGAACCGGGAATGCCGAATTTTTCCTGAAAGCTGACCTTCCCGGCAAAGGGTCGGTCGGCGTAGGTGGTCGCGCTTTCCAGCGTCACGGCCAGGAAATCGGCCAACCCGTTCGGGTAGTGGAACGTCGCCTCCATCGGCGTGTCGCCATCGGGGACTTCGGTCTTCCAGCGGATCTCGACGCCCGAGAACAGGAAGGCTTTCGACCGCACCATCTTGAACAGCCGCGCGGGTTTGAAGTGCAGCGGGCCGAAGATTTCCGGGTCGGGGTGGAAGGTGACGGTGGTGCCGCGCCGGTTCGGGGCGGCGCCAAGCTTGGCCACCGGACCTTGCGGCACGCCGCGCGAAAAGCCCTGTTCGAACAGTTCGCGGTTGCGGGCGACCTGCACGATCATGCGGTCAGACAAGGCGTTGACGACAGACGAGCCGACGCCGTTCAGGCCGCCGCTGGTCGAATAGGCCTTGTTTGAAAACTTGCCCCCCGCGTGCAGTGTGCACAGGATGACCTCAAGCGCCGATTTGTCCGGGAACTTCGGGTGCGGGTCGATGGGGATGCCGCGCCCGTTGTCGCGGACGCTGACCGAGTAATCGGCGTGCAGTTCGACCTCGATCCGGTTGGCGTGGCCCGCCACCGCCTCGTCCATCGAGTTGTCGAGGATTTCCGCCACCATGTGATGCAGCGCGCGTTCATCCGTGCCGCCGATATACATGCCGGGGCGTTTGCGCACCGGTTCCAGCCCTTCGAGAACCTCGATGGAGGAGGCGTTGTAGTCGTCCGGGGCGGCGAAAAGGAGGTCGTTCATCTGCTCGGGCTCTTTGTGCTGGACGGCGGAATAGACCACGACGCGGCGTTCGGGGCAAGCGAGGGGGCTGCGGTCAGCCGGCGCGGAAGTGCTTGGACAGTTTCAGGCCCTGTCCCTGGTAGTTCGATGCAAGGTCGGCGCCATAAAGCCGTTCGGGGCGCGAGGCCATGCGTTCATAGACCAGACGGCCGACGACCTGTCCATGTTCCAGAACGAAGGGGGCTTCGTGGCAGCGCACCTCAAGCACGCCGCGCGATCCTTTGCCGCCTGCCGATCCGTGGCCGAAGCCGGGGTCGAAGAAGCCGGCGTAATGGACGCGGAATTCGCCGACCATCGCCAGATAGGGGGCCATTTCGGCGGCGTAGTCGGGCGGGATGGTCACGGCTTCGCGGCTGACGAGGATGTAGAAGGCGCCGGGGTCGAGGATCAGGCGGCCTTCGCGGCTCTGGAGTTCCTCCCAGAACTCGACGGGGTCGTAGTGGCCGATGCGGTCAAGGTCGATCACGCCGGTATGGGGCTTGGCGCGCCAGCCGACGAGGTTGCCTTTGGCGGGGCGCAGATCGACGGAAAAGCCCAGACCTTCCGAGATGACGGCGGTTCCATCGACCAGCGGTTCCCTGGCGTGAAGGGCAGCCAGTTCGGCATCGGTCAGCGCGGCCTGTCCGTGGCGGAAGCGGATCTGGTTCAGGCGCATTCCGGGCCGGACCAGCACGGAAAAGCTGCGCGGGCAGATCTCGGCGTAAAGCGGGCCAGTGTAGCCTTCGGGGATGCGGTCGAATTCGGTGCCGCCGTCGGTGATGGTGCGCGTCAGCAGGTCCAGCCGCCCGGTCGAGCTTTTGGCGTTTGCCACACCGGTGATGCCTTCGGGAAGGGCAAGCCGTTCCATCAGCGGGACAACGTAGACGCAGCCCTTTTCCAGCACGGCGCCTTGGGTCAGGTCCACCCGGTGCATCTCGAATTCGGCGATGCGTTCGGCCACGCTGCGGCCTTCGCCCGCCAGGAACGAGGCGCGGACCCGGTAGGCGGTGGTTCCCAGGCGCAGGTCAAGGCTTGCGGGCTGGATCTGGGCGTCGATGACCGCCGGATCGGCGGATATGGCGCCAGAGGCGATGAGGTCGCGCAAGGAATGGTCGGGCAGGACGCCGGTTTCGGTCATTCTCTGGCCTTCCTTCCGTGTCTTGCCAAACGCGAACGCCCATCCCCGAAGGAATGGGCGTTTCGATGATGGTCGGGCCGGTGAGATTCGAACTCACGACCTTCCGCCCCCCAGACGGACGCGCTAACCAGACTGCGCCACGGCCCGACGCGGCGGTGTATAGGATGATTGTGCGTGGCGGGGCAAGCGGCAAATCGCATCGTGCACGAGAGTATCAGTCCGCAGGTCCGATCACTTCGCTGCGGTCCGACAGCCGGACGTGAAGCTTGCGGGCGCGTTCATAGATGGCCGTCAGTTCAGCCCGGTGATCCCTGGCCCGCACCGCCGTCATCGCCCGCAACATCCGCGCTGCGGGCAGGGGCGTTTCGTCGATCAGACCGGTATCAGGCCGGTGGCCCGCCCCGCCTTCATCGGCATGACCAGCGGAATTATCGGCGTCAGCTCGGGAGATCGCCTCACTCTCGCCAGTCGCTCCTCCGGTTTCGGGCGTCAAGGTTGCGGGTGCGAGACCCTGGGGGGCCTGCACGCCCGGCACGAGGGGATCGGGGATGGCTGCGGCGGGCTCCGGTTCGCGGCCCTGCACACGGCCGATCGCAGTCACCATTCCGTAGCCCTGCCGCGGCAGAACCGGAACGTCGACGATCATCGGTGCCTCGTCCCCCGATGGGTCCGGCAGCAGCTGGGGAGCGGCGTTCGGGATATCGGGCGTTTCTGCGGCGGGCCAAAGCGGACTGGCCGGGGCCGCCAAGGCGGCCGTATCGTCGACAAACGGAGAATGGCTGTCTGCGTCGTCATCGTCCGTGCCTTCTTTGAAGGCCATGATGCCGGTCGTGCCAAGGGGCAGATCCTCGTCGGCAGTTCGCGCGTCGGGTCGTTCGTCACGGGACGCCAGTTTCGGGCCGGAAGACCTGTCCACTGCCGCCATCGCGCCGATGGCTGCCATCACGTCAACGGGCGACAGGGACGCGACGTGGGCCACGCCGCGTTCGCGCAGAATCTTCTGGACGCCCCGGATCGTCAGGCCGTCATCATGCAGCAACTGCTTGATCCCGGCCAGAAGCGCAACGTCCCCCGGCCGGTAATAGCGCCGCCCGCCCGCCCGCTTGATCGGCTTGATCTGCGTGAAGCGGCTTTCCCAGAAGCGAAGCACATGCGCCGGAGTGTCAAGCAGTTCGGACACCTCGCTGATGGTGCGGAACGCCTCTGCCGATTTCACGCTGTCATCTCCGGTTCCCGTCAGCCACGCGATCCTTCATCAGGTGCGAGGGGCGGAAGGTCAGAACCCGGCGCGGATGGATCGGAACCTCGTCCCCGGTCTTGGGGTTGCGGCCGACCCGCGCGGCCTTTTCACGGACCGAAAACGTGCCGAAGGACGAAATCTTGACGCTTTCGCCACGCACGAGGGCGTCGGACATTTCCTGCAGGACGGTTTCAACAAGTTGCGCGGATTCGTTGCGCGACAGGCCCACTTCGCGGAAGACGGCCTCGCTCAGATCCATGCGCGTCAGAGTCTTTTCGCTCATTCCAATCCCCCGGATTTTTGCCAGAGGATGAGCGGTTTGAAATCCCGAGTCAATATCAACGACTTGACGGCCGATGTTCAGGGCCCCGCACCGGCGATCACCAGCGCAGGACGACCGATCCCCAGGCAAGGCCGCCGCCGATCGCCTCGGTGACGATCAGATCGCCGGTCTTGATCTGTCCGCGCGCCTTGCCCACGGACAGCGCAAGGGGAATCGAGGCGGCCGAGGTGTTGCCGTGGTCCGAGACGGTGACGACCACGCGTTCCATCGGCACCTGCATCCGCTGCGCGGTGGCGGCGATGATCCGCAGGTTGGCCTGGTGCGGCACGATCCAGTCGACATCGCCGCTGCCAAGGCCGGCCTTTTCCAGCGCCGTGTGGGCAGTGGCGGCCAGCTTTTCGACGGCGTGGCGGAAGACGGCATTGCCCTGCATCCGCAGATGCCCGACCGTGCCGGTCGTCGAGGGGCCGCCATCGACATAAAGGATATCGCGTAACTGGCCGTCGCTGTGCAAATCGCTGGACAGGATGCCGCGGTCATCTGTGGTGCCGTTGCCCTCTTCGGCGTCAAGCACCAGGGCGCCGGCGCCATCGCCGAACAGCACGCAGGTGCCGCGGTCGTCCCGGTCGAGGATGCGGCTGAAGGTTTCGGCGCCGATCACCAGAACCCGTTTCGCCTGGCCCGACAGGATCATCGCGTTGGCATTGGCGAGTGCGAAGATGAAGCCGGCGCAGACGGCCTGCACGTCATAGGCGAAGCCGCCCGCCATGCCCAGCTTGGCCTGAACCATCGTTGCAACCGAAGGAAAGGTATAGTCGGGCGTCGAGGTGGCCAGCACGATAGCGTCGATCTGGTCCGCCGTCATGCCGGCATCGGCAAGCGCCGCCTTGGCGGCCACCGTGCCGAGGTCCGATGTGGTTTCGCCATCGGCGGCGAAGTGGCGCCGCTCGATCCCGGTGCGGGTGCGGATCCATTCATCGCTCGTGTCGAGGCGCGTTTCGAATTCGCTGTTGGGGACGACGCGTTCGGGAAGATAATGGCCAACGCCACGGACGACGGCGCGAAGTGTCATTCGATGTTCCCGTTCCCCACCTGACTTGCAGTGGCATCCTGCCCTGCCTGTGCGGCAGTGGCAACCCGTGCTGCAAGGCGGTCCTGAAATGCAGAAAGCGCCAAACGGGCCGCAAGGCTGATCGCGGCCGAGACGCCGGTTTCGTCGGAGGCCCCGTGGGATTTCACGACCGTGCCGTTCAACCCCAGGAAAACGCCGCCATTGACCCGGCGCGGGTCGATGCGCATTTGCAGCCGGCGCAGCGACCGCAACGCCAGAAGCGCGGCAAAGCGCGACATGATCCCGACCGAAAAAGCGTCCTTGAGGCTGTCACCGACAAAGCGCGCCGTTCCCTCACCGGTCTTCAGCGCGATGTTCCCGGTAAAGCCGTCCGTCACGATCACGTCAACGCGAGAACCGGGCAGGTCGCCACCTTCGATGAAGCCCGCGTAATCGAAACCACCGGCCGCCGCGTGGCGGGCCAGCAGGTCGCCGGCCTCCTTCAGTTCGGCGCGGCCCTTGTGTTCCTCGGTGCCGACGTTCAGCAGTCCGACCCGGGGGCGGGCAACCGATAGCCCGTCACGCGCATAGGCCGCGCCCATCATCGCATAGGCCAGAAGGTCGGACGGGTCGGCCCGGATGTCGGCGCCCACATCAAGCATGACATTGTAGCCTTGGGGGTTCTTCGAGGGCCAGAGACAGGCGATTGCCGGACGGTTCACGCCGGGCAATTTGCGCAGGCGCAGCATGGATACGGCCATCAGCGCGCCGGTATTGCCGCAGGACACCGCTGCGGCCGCCTGGCCATTCTCGACGCTGTCGATCGTCGACCACATCGAGGTGCCCTTGCCGTGGCGCATGACCTGACTGGGCTTGTCGTCCATCGTCACCACGCCGCCGGCGTGGCAGATGGTGGTCCGCCCGGCAAGAACAGGGCGCCGCGCGACCAGCCGCAAGAGTTCGGGCTCGGGGCCGTGGACGATGAAGTGGATTGCAGGGGTCGACTGGGCGCAAATGGCCATGCCGGCGACAACCGCCGCCGGCCCAAGATCGCCGCCCATCGCGTCGACCGAAATCACCACCTTGCCGTCGGCGCGGGGGCTGGAATCCCCGCCGGTCGAGCCATCTGCCGCTGGATCACGAGCGGGTGCCATGGGCAGTTCGACCGGAGCGCGGCTTACGCCGCGTCTTCGTCCAGATCGACTTCGGCAGTCTGCGCGACGACTTCACGATCGTCATAGTGGCCGCAGGCGCCGCAGACATGGTGCGGGCGCTTCAGTTCGCCACAGTTCGAGCATTCATGCGGATTGCCGGCGACCAGCGCATCATGTGCGCGGCGCATATTGCGGCGGGACCGCGTGGTGCGGTTCTGAGGGACGGCCATGTCTCAACCTCGGGTTACTGGGGGCAAGGCCCCGATTTTCCTGGGTTTTCGTCACTGGTTGCCAAGCGCCCCCGGGTGCGAACCCAAACATCATGCGAGGCCGGGACCATACTGGGATTCTTCGCGGGTGCAAGCCCTTTTTGGGCATGGCACAAGGTCATCCGGGAATGACCTGATCATAGGGCCCGACGTCGGGCTCGGTGCGCAGGATCGCATCGGTTGCGGCGAAGATCGCGCGCAGGTCGGCAGGACCATCGGGGCTTTCGCAGACCACGACAAGATTCGGAGTGTTGGATGAGGCACGGATCAGCGTCCAGCCGCCATGATCCAGAATCACCCGCGCGCCGTTCACGGTGACGACATCGGTAATCCGTCGCCCGGCAAGCGGCTCGGCTGCCGCCTGCATGTTCCGAAGCCGGGCCGTCAGCCGATCCACGAGGGCATATTTCCGCTCGTCCGGGCAGGTGGGCGACATGGTGGGCGATGTCCAGCTTTGTGGCAGTTGCGCCACCAGATCGGACAGGCGCCTGCCGGACCCGTCGATCCGGCGCAGGATATGGGAGGCAATGGTCAGAGCGCAGTCGTATCCATTGCCCAGGGGCGGGTTCAGGTAGTAATGCGCCGATTTCTCGAACCCCGCCAAGGCCCCGGTGTCGCGCAGGCGCCGCTTCATGTAACTGTGGCCGGTGGGGCCGTATTCCACCGTGGCGCCCGCGGCGCGCAGCACCGGATCGGTGGCGAACAGGCCCGTCGATTTCACATCGGCGATGAAATGGGCGCCCGGATGATCGTGAACCCAGCCCCGGGCCAGGATCAGCCCCATCTTGTCGGCTGGCACCTCGTGCCCCCGGTCGTCGACCACGCCGCAGCGGTCGCCGTCGCCGTCGAAGCCGAGCGCAAGGTCGGCCCCGCTTTCGTGGACCGAACGGGCCATGTCGCTCAGCATGTCCAGCGATTCCGGGTTGGGGTTGTAATGCGGGAATGTGGGGTCCAGCGTCGTGTGCAGCGGGATCACGACCGCGCCCAACCGTTCCAGAAGCGCGGGCGCGAAGGCGCCGGCGGTGCCGTTGCCGGTGGCGCAGACGACGCGCAGCGGCCGGTTCAGGCGCGGGCCACGGGCAAGCGCGTCCAGCCACACGTCGCGCAGGTGCGGGACCGGGGCCCAGCTGCCGCCGGGAGCGGCGCTCGCCTCGCCCGACAGGATGATGGCGCGCAGGTCCGTCATGTCTTCCCTGCCGTGGGTCAGGGGTGGGATGAAACCCAGCTTCACCCCTGTCCAGCCATTCGGGTTGTGGCTTGCCGTCACCATGGCGACGGCGTCGATTTCCAGATGGTCCCGGGCGAAGTAGGCGAGGGGCGAGACGACGGTGCCGATATCGCTGACCGCAATCCCGCCGCGGATCAGGCCAAGGATCAGCGCCTGTTTCACGGCCAGCGAATAGCTGCGGAAATCGCAGCCCACGACGATCCTGGGGGCAATCCCGGCGCGGCGCATCTGGGTGGCGATGCCAAGGCCCACCTCCGCCATGCCGGGCAGGTTGACCTCGGACGGGTAGCGCCAG
Source organism: Paracoccaceae bacterium (assembly GCA_020622085.1). GTDB lineage: Bacteria > Pseudomonadota > Alphaproteobacteria > Rhodobacterales > Rhodobacteraceae > QY30. The sequence continues at coordinate 519,380 of JAHRYM010000001.1, forward strand.
CGCAGGTCGTATTCCCGAAAGCCCGAAGCGGCGGTCAGCGGCGGCTGGATCGGGTCGAACGCCTCAGACACGGACGGGATCGGCCTTGGCGACGCGGTCGATGGCCATCAGCGTTTCAAGCAGTCGCGGCATCTGGTCGAGCGGGATCATGTTCGGCCCGTCCGAGGGCGCGGTATCGGGCGCCTCGTGGGTTTCGATGAAGACGCCCGCAATGCCCAGCGCCACCGCCGACCGCGCCATCGCGGGGGCGAATTCGCGCTGCCCGCCGCTGGCGCCGCCAAGCCCGCCCGGTTGCTGGACGGAATGGGTCGCGTCCATGATGACGGGATAGCCGGTCCGCGCCATGGTGGGCAGGGACCGCATGTCGGCGACAAGGGTGTTGTAGCCGAAGCTGACGCCGCGTTCGGTCAGGAGGATGCGGGTGTTGCCGGTGCTTTCGACCTTGGCCGCGACATTGGCCATATCCCAGGGCGCAAGGAACTGGCCCTTCTTGATATTGACCGCGCAGCCGGTCTCCCCGGCGGCGATCAGAAGATCGGTCTGGCGGCAGAGGAAGGCCGGAATCTGGATCACATCGACCACCGCCGCCGCCGCCCGCGCCTGTTCGGCGTCGTGGATGTCGGTCAGGACCGGCAGGCCCATGCTGGTCCGAAGGTCGGACAGGATCTTCAGCCCCGCGTCGATCCCCACGCCGCGTTTCCCTGAAAGCGACGTGCGGTTGGCCTTGTCATAGCTGGCCTTGAAGACGAATTGCGCCCCCACGGCGGCGCAGGCCTCGGCCATCCGGCCGGCGATCATCCGGGCATGGTCGGCCGATTCCAGCTGGCAAGGCCCGGCGATGACCGTCAGGGGGCGGTCGTTGCCGACGGTCAGCCCGCCGAGTGTCACATCCGTCATCAATGTCATCTGGACCGCCCTAGGTGGAAACCTGTTCGCGCAGGATCGCTGCCGTCAGCGACAGCATCAGGTAAATGCCACTGAAGATGAGCAAGGCCAAGGCCGTGTTTTCAAGAGCCCGCGGATAGGTGGCGGCATCCGGCGCGATCGGAGATACGCCCATCGAAAGATACCGCGTCTGGCGATTGGCTTCGATCCGGGCGGTTTCCATCTGCTGAAGCGCCTGCGCCAGCATCAGTTGCCGGCTGGTCAGTTCGCCCTCGGCGATGCGCAACTGCCCGGTCACGGCCGCAAGGGACGCGTTCTCTCCCTGATCGTTGGTCAGGCCGGCGCGCAGATCGGCAACCGTGGCCCTGAGCCGGGTGATATCGGCCCGGGTGCCCTCGACACGCGCCGCATTCGGCTGGGGATTGTCCAGAAGTGCCTGAAGTTCAAGCTCCTTCTTGCGAAGATGACCCTCGAAGGTGGCGACCTGCGACATGATCAACCCGGTTTCCGTGCCCGGATCCAGTATGCCCACCTTCTGCTGCAGGTCCAGAACGGCGGCCTGTGCGGCCCGCACCTTCCGCTCGGCGTCGGCATAACCTTCGTGGGCGTCCTTCATCTGGGCTTCGCGCAGGCGAAGGGAAAGCCGGTCGACCTGTTCTTCGGCATAGTGGATCAGCCGTTCGGCGAAGGATTGGCTGAGGTGGGGATCGGGTGTGATCACCTCCATCTTGATGATGCCTTCGGTCGGGTCATAGGCGATCTTCACGTGGTCCTGATAGACGCCAAAGGCATCTTCGGTGGTGGCATCCGGGGCCAGCCGCTGCAGAGGGTCTATTGCGGGGGCGGAAAAGGCAGCGCGAAACCCCAGATCCCGGTCGAGCCGCAGCATTGCATCACGCGACTGAAGGTAACTTTGCACGGTGATCGAATCCTGTGACGTGGCGAATTGGGTGCCCTTGAAGAAGCCGCCCAGGTTGCCCATCGCCGTGCTTTCGGCCTGCTGGATCACGAAGGCCGATTGCGTGGCATACATCGGCGTTGCGTAGATGAAATAGTAGATACCGGCGAGAAAGGTCGGGATCAGGACAAAGGCCACCAGCCGTGCCGCCAGGTAGCCAAGCTGCCGGCGGCGGCGGCGGATGATGTCGCGCTGGATGCGCATGATGTGATCGACGCGCGCGCCGTCGTCGATCAGCGTCGGGGGCGGCGGCGGGGTCAGGGCCAGAGGCAGGCGAACGGGTGCCGCCCCTTCAGGCGGGATTTCCGGCGGCGCCAACGCCTCGGCGGCGGCCCCGCGCCGGACGGGGTCGATACCGCTCTGACGCAGTTTCAGCACCGCCTCGAATTCCGACGAACAGGAAAGGCCATGGTTTGCCGCCAGCCGCCGCGCCATGCGCAATTGCCGGGGCGACAGGCCCTCGGCCTCGATCGCCGACAGCGCCTCTGCGGTATCGACCTCGGGCAGGGTCACGGGATCGGGAGGGGGCCGGCCGCTCCGGTCCGGGCGGGACGCAATGTCGCCGCTGCCCCCCGCAGAGGCTGCGGCGGGTTTGCGGATCCGGTATCGTGCGGCGCTAGTCGGAGTAATCATAAAGCCGCTTCGCTTCTTCCAGCGTGTCGAAGAACTGCATCCTGCCATCGCACAGGACTGCGGCCCGCTGGCAGTAGGTTTCAAGAACCCTTGCCTGATGCGACACCACCACCACGGTCGCCTCGCTCAGCCGGTCGCGCAGGATCGATCCGGCCCTCCGGTTGAAGGCCACATCAGAACTGGACGGCATGCCTTCGTCGATCAGGTAAAGGTCGAATTCCAGCGCCAGCATCAGCGCAAAGGTAAAGCGTGTCCGCATGCCGGAACTGTAGGTCGTGACCGGCCGATCGAAATATTCGGCGATGTCGGTCAGCCAGCGGCAGAAGGCCTGGATATAGTCCGGGTCAAGCCCATAAAGCCGCGCGATGTGGCGGCTGTTCTCGGCAGCGGAATGGCGGTTGTTGATGCCGCCCATGAAGCCCAGCGGGAACGAGACGCGGCAATGACGGCGGACCTTGCCTTCGTCGGGCTTCTCGAGCCCCGCCATCATGTTGACGATGGTGGTCTTGCCCGTGCCGTTGCGGGCAAGGATGCCCAGCGATTGGCCCCTTTCGATGCGGAAACTCGCCCCGTCAAGGATCACCTTGCGGGTTTCGCCGGTCCAGAACGATTTGCTGACGTTCTCGAATTCAAGCATCTTCCGGATCGCCACTGCCCCGCCGACCTGCCCGGACTGTCGTCAGCCGGGTGGCCATGCTATCTTTTGATCATCATTATGACCCAAAGATAGCATCAAGAACAACAACGATCAGCCGGCGCCCGTGCAAAAGCCCAACCCGGCGTTCCGGCCCCGCCGATCACCGGTCGCTTGCCGGCTCAGCCCTCGACCTTCTGCACCCGTGCGAGCCGTCCGGCGACGATCGCCACCGCCGAGGCGCCAAAGCTGAACAGCGCACCCATCTTCGCCGCGTCCTGGATGGCACCTGCCGGAAAGGCGACCGAGGCCACGAACAGTGCCACGGTGAAGCCGATCGCGGCGACACAGCCCAGAACGAAAACGTCGGCCAGGTTCATGCCGTCGGGCAGTCCAAGGCGCAGGACGCGTGCGGCGAACCATCCAAGCGCAAATATGCCCAGTGGCTTGCCGACGAGCAATCCGGCCATCACCAGCCATGTCGGCGCGCCGATGGCCGAAAACTCGACCCCGGCATTGGCCAGGCCGAAGAAGAACAGGATGATCTGCACAGGCATCTTCAGCCGGTGTTCGATCCAGTTCAGAAGGTCTGTCAGATAGGCCTCGGCTTCGGCGAAGATCCCGAAGGAACGGTCGGCGTGGGGAATGGTGGGCACGATTGGCAGAAGGCCAAGGGCGGGGTGGATGCCCGCTTCCTGAAAGGCGAACCAGCTGATCGCTCCGGCGATCAGGTAGGGCCAGAACGACAGCCGCCGGCGAACCCATGTCGAGTGCTGCCGCAACTGGTCGCCCCGGTCCAATCGGCGCGGCAGCCAGTTCGCCAGCACGAAGACGGCGATCGCCGCGCCCAACGACAAAAGCAACCATGCCGGCGCGACTTCGCCCGTCGGGTAGAAAATGGCCAGGATCACAAGGCCCGCCGCATCATCGGCAATGGCAAGCAGCAGCAGGAAGCGGATCGCCGGGTGGCCCGCGCCAAAAACGACGCGGCCGACCAGGTAGGAAAAGGCGATGTCGGTTGCCGTGGGGATTGCCCAGCCGCGCCCCACGTCGGGAAGGATCCCCAGGAAAACGGCAAGGCCCAGGTAGACCAGGACTGGGCCCAGCATCCCGCCCGCCGTGGCGATGAGCGGGGTCATTGCCTTTCGCCCGCGCAGAGACCCTTCCTCGAGGATGATGGCCTCCCAGACCTCTTTCGCGGCGATGGCGAAGAACAGCGCCATCAGCACGTCATTGATCAGGAAATGCACGGTCAGCGTGCGCGAGAGCGTGCCGCCTTCGTATTCTGCCTGTCCGATCAGAAAATTCTGCACCAGCGGATAGTCAACAAAGGCATGGTAGCTGTCGGGCGCGACATTCGCCCAGGCAAGCGCCAGCGCCGCGCCGCCGATCAGCAGCAACGAATAGTTGCTGACGTAGTTCCATACCCGATACATGAGCTGCCCCCCCGGCGCTTTTTGTGCATGATAGGCACGGCTTTTGGCCGGGGCAACCGGTTACCGTCGCGGGGCGCGCAGGCCTGGGTTCGGCGTACGGCCGCAGCCGGACACCGGTTCGCCGGGCGATGCTTCAGGCCTTGGAAAGGATATAGGCCGGCGCCAGGCTGCCGCGGATCGGCTGTCCGGTCGAGTCAAGGCGCTGGAGCTGGCCATCCAGAACCTTGAACCATGCGCCGTTTCCGGCCGCGTCAAGCTTGATGTAGTTGCCGCTGGGATCCCATCCGTAGCGACCCTTGACGGTCGAGCTCTGTCCCCGGTCGATGTAGGTTTCCATAAGCTGGTAGCTGCCTTGCAGTCCAAGCGTGATCGAGGTGGCGATGCCCGGGCAATCGGCGCAGGGCAGGGTTCCGGCATAGGTTCCCGCCCATTGCACCGCAGACCGGGCCCCCATGCCGGGCACCGGCGTGATGACCGTGGTGGATTTGGTCCGCGCGCCGACCTTTTCGACGGTGGTCGTTGCATCCGGGGTGGCAACGGTGGTTTTCACGTAGGGTCCGCAGGCAGCCAGTGCCGCAACGGTGGCCAAGGCGGTGACGGAAGCCGGAAACGTCATGTTGCTGTCCTTCGTTGACGGGGTGGCAGTATGATCTCGGAAGAAAAACTTTGTCGGCGCCGCCATTGTTCCCATAGTTTCAAAATAACCAAGGAAAGGCCGCCGATGCGCCGGATCCGACAGTCAGAGTTCAAGACCGCAGCATGGAAGAACGGCGGAGGCGTGACCCATGAAATCGCGCGCCATGACGATGGCGATGTGCTGGTCTGGCGGATCAGCCTTGCCGAGGTGGCAACGGATGGTCCGTTTTCGCTGTTTGCGGGGCTGACGCGGGTGCTGACCGTGATCGAAGGCGCGGGGGTCGACCTGCATTCCGCGAATGGCATCCTCGCTGCGCTGCCGCTGGTGCCGGTGCGGTTTTCGGGCGAGACACCGATCGACGGCCGGTTGCGTGACGGGCCCTGCCGGGATGTGAACCTGATCTTTGACGCGACACGGATTGCCGCGAGTGTTTCGGTGCTTCGGCCAGGCGGGGCCGGTAATGCCACGGCGCTGCTGGCTCTGACGGGCGATGTGCGCGTGGGAGGCATGCCTCTTGCGCCTGGCGATTTTGCCTGGACCGACCGCAAAACCGTGCGGACAGGCGCGGATGGCCTTGCACTGATGATCGAACTTGCTCCGGCCATGAGCCCGGAGTGAGCCGGTCCTGCGGGCTAAAGCAACTTTTCCATGAAAAGGCTGGCGGGGTGCGCTTCGTAATCCCCAAACGGCCCACGAACCGCATAGCCAAGGGTGGTGTATAGCTGCACCGCCGCCACCAGCACATCGCCGGTTTCCAGCCGGACAGCCTCGTGCCCGGCTTCGCGGGCGCGGTTTTCCAGATCCTCCATCAGCAGACGGGCGACACCGCGCCTGCGCCCGCGCGGGGCCACGTAAAGCCGCTTCACCTCGACATAGTCGCGGCAATCGACCATCGCCACGCAACCAAGGGGCTCACCTGCATCATCACGACCGACAAGGAAGGTGACGGAGGGCGCGGCGAGATATTCGGCCGAAAACGAAAAGATCTCGTCGGGTCCAAGAACCTCAAGCAAGGCCTCCTGGCTTGCGGCGATCAGGGCCTGGCCCTCGGGTGAAAGCGGGGATTGTGGGGCGATGGTGATTGTCATGCTTCATTCGGTCGTTGTGATGCGAACGATCAAGCAGGGGCCGGGGAGCGCGAGTCAACCCCCGGCGAGATCGCTGGATGCAGGGCCAGATCGGTGGCCGTCTGCAATATCTTGGGGATAACCGCCGATGCTCTGCAACATGCTGCGGGTCTCCGTTGACTCTGGGTCTGCGCGCGGCCGAAAATGACAGATCATCAGGAATCATTCGGACATCCCCTTTGCGCTTCACCCGCCTTCGGCTCAACGGCTTCAAGAGCTTTGTCGACCCCACGGATCTGGTGATCCACGAGGGGCTGACCGGCGTGGTCGGGCCGAATGGCTGCGGCAAGTCGAACCTGCTTGAAGCCTTGCGCTGGGTGATGGGCGAAACCCGCGCCAGCGCCATGCGCGGCGGGGGCATGGAGGACGTGATCTTTGCCGGGGCAGCCACCCGGCCGGCCCGAAACTTTGCCGAGGTGGTTCTGACCATCGACAACAGCGAAAGGCTCGCTCCTTCCGGGTTCAATGATGCCGACCAGCTGGAAATCGTCCGCCGCATCACCCGCGACGCCGGGTCGGCCTACAAGGCCAATACGAAGGACGTGCGGGCCCGCGATGTGCAGATGCTGTTTGCCGATGCCTCGACCGGCAGCCATTCGCCCGCCTTGGTGCGGCAAGGGCAGATTTCCGAACTGATCAACGCGCGGCCGAAGAACCGCCGGCGGATCCTTGAGGAAGCTGCGGGAATTTCAGGGCTTTACCAGCGCCGGCACGAGGCCGAGCTGAAGCTGAATTCGACCGAACAGAACCTCTTGCGCGTCGACGACGTGATCGAACAACTGGCGCAGCAGCTTGCGCAACTGGCGCGGCAGGCCCGTCAGGCGGCGCGCTACCGCGAGATCGGCGAGGAGCTGCGGCGCACCGAGGGGATGCTTCTGTTTCGTCGCTGGCGCGAGGCGGATCAGGCGCGGCTTTTGGCCGAGGGCGAATTGACCGACCGCATCCGCGCTGCCGCACAGGCAGAGGCAGGGGTGCGGGCGGCGGAAAAGGCGCGTGTCGTGGCAGAGGACAAGCTGCCGCCCCTGCGCGAGGAAGAGGTGATCGCGGGCGCGATCCTGCAACGCCTGACCGTGCAGCGCGACACCCTGACCCAGGATGAGGCCCGCGCCCGCCAGACGATCGAGACGCTGACGGGCCGCATCGCGCAATTGGCGCGCGATCTGGAGCGCGAGGCCGGGCTGAACCGCGACGCGGGCGAGACCATCGCGCGGCTGGACTGGGAACAGGCGCAGATCGTCAAGGCATCGGAAGGGCATGACGATCGGCTGTCGGAAGCCGCTGATGCGGCGGCGGCGGCCTCGCAGGTGTTGCAAGATCGCGACGCGGCGCTGTCGCAACTGACCGAGGATGTCGCCCGCCTGTCCGCCCGGCACCAGTCGGCGCAGCGGCTCTTGTCTGACCATCGCGCCACCTTGGCGCGGTCGGAATCGGAACTGTCGAAGGCGCAGGACGCTGCCGTATCCGCCGAAGGCGCGCTGCTGCGGGCCGAGACGGATTTCGCCACGGCGGGAGAGTCCCAGGTGGTTGCGCAGGATGCCGCCGAGGCTGCGGAAAGGGCGCTTGCCGATGCCGACACGGCGCGCGCCGAAGTGCAATCGCGCGAGGCCGAGGCCCGCGCGCAAAGGTCCGAAGCCGAAGGCGAGGCCGCGGCGTTGCGCGCCGAAGTGGCGGCGCTGGCGCGGTTGGTGGAGCGGGAATCCTCAGCCGGACGGCAGATCCTTGACAAGGTGCAGGTGGCGCGGGGCTATGAAAAGGCGCTGGGCGCGGCGTTGGCAGATGACCTGCGCGCGCCGGAGACCGATCACGGATCGGGCTGGGCCGTGCTGCCAGCCTATGACGTGGACCAGCCGCTGCCCGATGGAATTGCGGCGCTGGCCCAGCATGTCACGGTGCCCGCCGTGCTGGCGCGGCGGATCAGCCAGATCGGACTGGTCGCCCGGGCCGATGGCGCGCGGCTGCAACCTTTGCTTCGCCCCGGCCAGCGGCTGGTGTCGCCGGAGGGCGATCTTTGGCGTTGGGACGGGCTGCGAGCGACCGCCGAGGACGCGCCTTCGGCGGCCGCGCTGCGGCTTCAGCAATTGAATCGGCTGGTGGAGTTGAAGCGCGATCTGGAAGACATCGCCGCACGGGCCGAAGGGGCAAGGCGCGCGCACGAATTGCTGACCCAGCGGCTTTCCGAGGCGAGCCGCGCCGATCAGGCGGCGCGCGATGCCCGCCGTGATGCCGACCGCCGCATGGCCGACGCCAACCGGGCGCTGAGCAAGGCGGAAGCCGACCGCTCCATCGCCGCCGGCAAGCTGGAAAGCGCCCGTCTGGCCGTCGCCCGCCACGATGAAGAGGCGCTGGCCACGCGGCTCCGCCTGTCTGATGCCGAGGCGCAGGCCGCGCAACTGCCCGATCTGGCCGTCGCGCGCGGGGGGGTCGAGGATGTGAAGCTGACGGTGGAAGCCGCGCGGCTCACGATGATGACGCGGCGTTCGGCGCATGACGAGTTGCGCCGAGAGGGCGAGGCGCGCCTGAAACGGCGGCAGGAGATCGTCAAGGAGATCTCCGGCTGGAAGCACCGGCTGGAAACGGCCGAAAAGCGCACGGCAGAACTGACCGATCGCCGCGCCGAAAGCGAGGCGGAACTGAAGGCGGCGAGTGCGGCGCCGTCGGAAATCGCTGCCAAGCGCGAGGAATTGGAAGAGGCGCTGTCTGATGCCGAGGACCGCCGCGCCCGTGCCGCCGACCGACTGGCCGAGGCTGAAACGGCACTGCGGGCAGCGGGCGACACCGAGCGCGATGCGGCCCGCGCCGCCAGCGAGGCCCGCGAGGCCCGCGCCCGCGCCGAAGCCCGTGCGGATGCGGCGCGCGAAACCGTGGCCTATGCCGCCAGCCGCATCGCCGAGGAAACCGATGCAACGCCGGCCGAGCTGCTGGAAAGCCTTGCCGCCGACCCCGACCGGATGCCTGCGGCCGAGGCGCTGGACCACGAGGTGAGCCGGTTGAAGCGACATCGCGAGGCACTGGGCGCCGTCAACCTGCGGGCCGAGGAGGACGCGCGCGAGGTGCAGGCCGAGCATGTTCTTCTGGTCAATGAAAAGACCGATCTGGAGGAAGCAATCAAGAAGCTGCGCGCCGGGATCGCCGGGCTGAACCGCGAAGGGCGCGAGCGGCTCTTGACGGCGTTCGAACAGGTCAACACCAACTTCCGCCTGCTGTTCACGCATCTGTTCGGCGGCGGCGAGGCGAACCTCGTGCTGGTCGAAAGCGATGATCCGCTGGAGGCCGGGCTTGAGATCATGTGCCAGCCGCCGGGCAAGAAGCTGGCGACGCTGAGCCTTCTGTCCGGGGGCGAACAGACGCTGACCGCGCTGGCGCTGATCTTTGCGGTGTTCCTTGCGAACCCCGCGCCGATCTGTGTGCTGGACGAAGTGGACGCGCCGCTGGACGATGCGAACGTCACCCGGTTCTGCGATCTTCTGGACGAGATGACGCGGCGCACGGATACCCGCTTCCTGATCATCACCCACCATGCCGTCACCATGAGCCGCATGGACCGGCTGTTTGGCGTGACGATGCAGGAACAGGGCGTGAGCCAGCTTGTCAGCGTGGATCTGAAGCGGGCAGAGGCGCTGGTGGCCTGATCGCCCGTCAGGGCGGCGATCTGGGCGGCCATTTGGGCGGCCCAATCCAGGGGCGCCATCAGGTAACCGCAGGTTAAGGGTTAACGTCTAGAACGATTCGGGAACAAACCACTGTCCCGGAGCACCCCACCGATGCAGGAAACCGTCTTCACCGCCATGCTGATGATCGTTCTCGCGCTGACCGGCACCGACCGTGCCGCCGTTCGCTGGATGGACAAGGAAATTGCCTGCCTGTCGGACTGTCGCGTGGTGCTCGACAGCCGGCTGCCCTGACAGGTGCCATGGTCGGAACTGCGGCCCGACCTGCACTTCGGGCGCGCGGTTCGGGCTGTTGTTCGTCAAGGCCGGCGACCTGACTGGTAACGCGTCGTCTTACAACGCCGCAGTATGGTGCGGATCGTCCGGTCACAGGCCACAATTGCGCGGGAACTGCGCAAAATGCGTGAAATTCCTGTTCCAATCCTCATACTTGTCCCTCGTGTTCAGTGGGGTTTGTGATGTTCGAGTATCTTCCTGCGGATCTGAGGGCCGAACTTGAGTCGGCCAGGATGGATGCCATGCGGCGGAAATCGCGCTTGCGGATCCGTATGGGCGACCAGATCTATCCGATTCTGCGTTTCAATGCCGGCTGGTTCACGCTCGATGTATCCCAGGTCGATCACCTGCGTGGCGTGGTCGATATCTATGACGGCGGTCGTCATCTGTTCCAATGCCTGATCGTGGCCTCGGAAGTCGAAGGTGACGAACTTGTCTGCCGGGTAAAGCAGACAACATCGGCCAGCGCCCCGCCGGCTGCGGATTTCCTGCGTGACAGTGACGCGCCCGCAGCGTTGATCACCGATGCAAGACGGCGCCCGGGAACGCACAAACGCGGCTGAAGGTGGCCTGTGGCGGGGATGGCCTCGCGCTGTTTCCCTGCGCCGCGCCAGTGGGTTTCGCCGGCGGATTGCCGGTCGCCGGCCAGTCGGGGTTGCATCATCTGCCTTGGGGCACAGCGCGCTGACCACTGCGCCCAAAACCTTGCACCTGACGCGCTGCGCGGCATGGTGCCCCATTCTGCGCCCCCATTCGGTGCCTCCCCCGCCGCGCAGTGCACGCAGCGACTTCGAGGTGTGGGGTTTCCGTGCGCGGGTTCTGTGCGATGGTCCGGATTTTTCACCCTGCGCGGGTCCGGTGGCAGCGCGCCCGAAGCCATCGGCGCTGGCGATCTGGCGGTGGCGGAGGACCGGCGGGATATGGGTCGCTTTATATGCGGCGCGTTCCGACAGGGCGCATGCAAACCGGCTGCTTGGCGGAAATCCGCGTTTCGTGATCCACCGGTTTCGGGAAGGGCGCAATCCGCACCGTTTGCTGCCCGGTCACAGGGGGCGATCCGAATGTCACCCTGGGGCGCAGGGCGAGGCCGGGCCTGTGCTCACGCTACAGTGTCGGGCCCCGAGGCGAGTCGAAAACCGCTCTGCCGCCCAATTCGGATGCACCCGGGGCCAAGCCCGCGCCGCGTCCGGCGGGATGGCCTTGCCGGCTGGTCCATTCCGGCATGTCGGCGCTGTCACGGAAGGATTTCGATCTCTGTCCCGGCTGGCGTGATCCGCCACAATTCCTCGATCTCGGCATTGGTCAGGGCGATGCAGCCGGCGGTCCAGTCGCCTTTCAGCATCAGCCCGTCCTGGAGTTCGTTCGGCTGGCCATGGATGAAGATGTCGCCTCCGGGTGGCTGGCCAAGGGCGGCGGCGCGCTTGCGGTCGGCCGCTTGCGGATAGCTGACCCCCAGTGACATGTGATAGCTGCTCGCGGGGTTGCGCCGGTCGATCCGGTAGATCCCTTCGGGCGTCTTGCCATCGCCTCGCACGCGTTTGGCGCCCAGCGGCTGCGATCCAAGCGCCGCCTGATAGGTGCGAACCGGCTTGCCAGCCCGAAAGACCGTGAGCCGCCGCGCCGCCTTTTCAACCAGAATCCGGTCGATGGCTTCGGTCAGGGGCGGGGTCCGTGGCCCGGGCGCGGGGATGGCGGCATAGCCTTTTGGCGGAGCGGGGGTGTCGGTTGGCGGCGGGGGCACAGGCCCCCGCAGCCAGAGGAGGGCAAGCACTACCGCCGCTGCAAGCACGATCAGCCGGAACAGCCACGCCAGTGCACGCATCGCCTATTGCAGGTCGCGGAACGCGTCGCGCAGGCGATCGACCGCCTCTATGACCCGTGATCGTGGCGTGGCAAGGTTGAAGCGCAGGGCGTTCTCGCCGCCCGGACCGAAGCCCGCGCCATGGCTCGCGGCGATGCGGGCGTCACGTTCGACCCGCGCGATGAATTCGGTGGCCGGCATGCCGGTGCCCGAGAAATCGACCCAGGCCAGATAGGTCGCCTCGAGCGGCATCGAGCGGATCCCGGGCAGGGCGTTCATCGCGGCGTCGAAGACCCTCCGGTTGCCATCCAGATAGGTGATCAGTTCCTCAAGCCATGCGGCCCCCTCGGGCGTATAGGCGGCGGTCGCCATCTCGATCCCGAAGCTGTTGGACGAGATTCCCAGCGCCGCCATCCGGCCCGCAAAAAGCTTGCGGAGCCGTTCGTCCGCGATGATGACGTTGCCGGAGTGGGCACCTGCGATGTTGAACGTCTTGGTGGTGGCGGACATCGTCACCAGCCGGTCGACCAGATCGGGGACGGCAACCGCCGTGGGCAGATGTTTTGCCCCCGGATAGACCAGATCGTGGTGGATCTCGTCCGAAACGAGGATCAGGTCGTGCTTCTTGCAGAAATCGGCGATGCCGCGCAGTTCGCCGGCCGTCCAGACCCGCCCGCCGGGGTTGTGGGGCGAACAGAGCATCATCATCCGTTCCGATCCCGTCATCTGCGCATCCCAGGCGGCGAAGTCGGGAACATAGCGCCCGTTCTCGACCACAAGGTTGCAGTCGACGACGCGGCGGCCGGCGGCTTTGATGACCCGGGCAAAGGCGTGGTAGACGGGTGTCATCAGCACAATGCCATCACCCGGCTGCGTGAAGGCATCGACGCAAAGTGCCGTGCCGTTCACCAGCCCGTGGGTGGTGAAGATCCAGGGCGCCTCGACCTTCCAGCCGTGACGCGTTTCCATCCACCAGCGGATCGCGGAAAGGTAGTCGCGGTCATCGCCGAAATAGCCGTAGACGCCATGGGCAAGCATCTTCTCCAGCGCGCGCTGGACGCTGGCGGGCGGGTGGAAGTCCATGTCGGCCACCCACATCGGGATGCCGTCGGCGGAAGGCACGCCGTAAAGCGTCTCCATCCGGTCCCATTTGTCGGAATGCGTGCCGCGCCGTTCAATCAGTTCGTCGAAGTTCATGGTTCCTCCTCGCGGTTTGTGCCAAGCTAACCGGCCCTGCCGTCGCCGCAAGTGGCATTGCGCGGGACGCAGGCTTCGCCTAAATCCTTGCCCATGACCCTGCGTTCGATCCTGATCCATCCCGACCCGCGCCTGAAGAAGGTGGCCGATCCCGTGACCGATTTCTCGGAAGATCTGCGCCGGGTTGCCGAAGACATGCTTGAAACCATGTATGCCGCCCCCGGAATCGGTCTGGCGGGGCCGCAGATCGGACTGATGAAGCGGCTGATCGTTCTGGATTGCGTGAAGGACCGCGAGGCGCCGCCTCGCCCGCTGGTCATGGCCAACCCCGAGATCACCTGGGCCTCGGAAGAGCGTCGCGGCTATGAGGAAGGCTGCCTGTCGATCCCCGAGCAATATGCCGAGGTGACACGACCTGCCGAGGTCACGGTCCGCTGGCAGGACGTGACCGGCGCCGTGCAGGAAGAGGAGTTCAGCGGCCTTTGGGCGACCTGCGTGCAGCACGAGATCGACCACCTGAACGGCAAGCTGTTCATCGACTACCTGACGCCGCTGAAGCGCCAGTTGATCACGCGGAAGATGGAGAAGCTGAAGCGCGAGCGCGCCCGCGACGGCATCAGGCCCGAACCCAGGGACGAGCTGTGAGCGTTCTTTCCATCCTGGTCTGGCCCGATCCGCGCCTGTCGCAGGTCTGTGCGCCAGTGGGCAAGGTGACCGAGGCGGTGCGAAAGCTTGCCGCCGACATGCTTGACACGATGTATGCGGCCGAGGGGCGCGGCCTTGCCGGGCCGCAGGTGGGCGCGATGCAGCGGATCTTCGTCATGGATGCCGGCTGGAAGGCAGGACATCCCGCGCCGCAGGTGTTTCTGGATCCGGCGATCGTGGCGGCATCCGAGGGAGTGGAGAGTAGTGTCGAGGGCTGCCTGTCGATCCCCGGCGTCCGCGCCGAGGTGGAACGACCGGTCGAGATCACGCTGGCCTGGACCGATCTGGAAGGCGTGGAGCGGCGCGAAAGGCTGACCGGCTTCGATGCCCGCTGCGCCCAGCATGAAATCGACCATCTGGACGGGATCGTGACCTTCGACCGGGTTTCGGCCATCGAACGGGCCGCGCTGCTGGCGGCCTACCTGCCATGACCGTGCGCCCCTTCGTGCCCTATCCCGACAAGCGCCTGCGCACGCCGGCGGACCCCGTGGCCGAGGTCAATGAAACCGTCCGCATGGTCTGGGATGACATGGTCGAGACGATGGACGCGATGCCCGGCGTCGGACTGGCGGCGCCGCAGATCGGGATGATGCTGCGGCTGGCGGTCGTCGATGCGTCCGACAAGCGCGGGCAGGCGGTGAAGATGGCCAACCCCGAGGTGCTGCACGCCTCGGTCCAGATGCGCAAGCATGACGAGGCGAGCCCGAACCTGCCCGGCGTGTCGGCGGTGATCGAGCGGCCGCGCGCGGTGACGGTGCGCTTCCTGAACGAGGAAGGTCAGATCGAGGACCGCGATTTCGTCGGATTGTGGGCGACCAGCGTCCAGCACCAGATCGACCATCTGAACGGCAAGGTCTACATCGACCATCTGTCGCCCATGCGCCGCAAGATGCTGGCGGCGCGGGTGGAAAAGCTGCGCAAGCGGGACGAATGATGCGCGTCGTCTTCATGGGAACCCCTGCCTTTTCCGTGCCGGTGCTTGAGGCGCTTCATGCCCGGCACAAGGTGGTCTGCGCCTATTCCCAGCCGCCCCGCCCGGCGGGGCGCGGCAAGAAGGACCGCCCCAGCCCCGTGCAGGAACGGGCCGAGGCGCTGGGCATTCCGGTCCGCCATCCGGTTCGGCTGCGCGATGCGGCGGATCAGGCGGATTTCGCCGCGCTGAATGCCGATGTGGCGGTGGTGGTGGCCTATGGGCTGATCCTGCCGAAGCCGATCCTTGATGCGCCGCGCCTTGGGTGCCTGAATATCCACGCCTCGCTTTTGCCGCGCTGGCGCGGGGCGGCGCCGATCCATCGCGCGATCATGGCGGGGGATGCAGCGACGGGCGTCTGCATCATGCAGATGGACGAAGGGCTGGACACCGGGCCGGTGCTTTTGCGCCGCGAGGTGCCGATCGGGCCGCAGGAAACCACGGCCGAGTTGCATGATCGCCTGTCGCTTCTGGGCGCCGAAGCGATCCTCGAGGCGCTGGACCGGCTGCCGGACCTGACGGCGGAGCCGCAATCGGACCAGGGCATTACCTATGCCGCCAAGATCGACAAGGCCGAGGCCCGGGTCGACTGGACCCGCCCCGCCGCCGAAGTGGATCGCCGGATCCGTGGCTTGTCGCCCTTTCCCGGCGCCTGGGCGGACGTTCAGGGCGAACGGGTGAAGCTTCTTAAGTCGCGTCTTGCGGACGGGCAGGGCGCGCCGGGACAGGTTCTGGACGGTTTCACCATTGCCTGCGGGACCGGCGCCGTCGAGGTGCTGGAGGCGCAGCGCGAAGGCAAGCGCCCGATGGCGGCGGAGGATATCCTGCGCGGGCTGGTGCTGCCCCCCGTCCTGGGATGATCGGTTCCGGGATGATCCAGGGGCGCGGCTCCCTGTAATTCCTGTGATCTTCGCCCTATATGCTGGCTGAAGACAGCCGGAGGCCCGAATGCCCATTCTTGGACTGCTGATCGTCGGAATCGCCGCCGGGTTCATCGCGACCCGCCTGATGCGGATCGAGGCCGACGCCGTGACCACCATCGCCATCGGCGTCTTCGGGGCGCTGGCGGGCGGGTTGGTGCTGCGGTTTCTGGCGATGATCACCGGCTGGGCCGCGGGCTTCGTCGGCGCGGTCCTGGGCGCGATGTTCCTGATCTGGCTCTGGCGGACTTACGGGCCGAAACGGTTCTGAAGCGTCACGCCGGCGATTTCTTCGACTTGTAAGGCGCCATGCCTGCGCGTGCCAGTTCATCGGCGCGTTCGTTTTCCGGGTGTCCGGCGTGGCCCTTGATCCATTCCCACCGCACCTTGTGGCGCGCCTGTGCCACGTCCAGCCGTTGCCAGAGATCGGTATTCTTCACCGGCTTTCGATCCGCCGTCTTCCAGCCATTGCGCTTCCAGCCGTGTATCCAGGTGGTGACGCCGTTCTTCACATAGGCGCTGTCGGTGACGACCGTGATCGCGGTGTCGCGCCCCAGCGCCTCAAGCGCGGAAATCGCGGCCAGAAGCTCCATCCGGTTGTTGGTGGTCTCGGCCTCGCCGCCGGAAAGCTCGCGTTCCTTCAGCGTCGCGCCCGCGCCGTCGCGCGCGATCAGCAGCGCGCCCCAGCCACCCGGACCCGGATTTCCCGAACAGGCCCCGTCGGTATAGGCGAAGAACTCGGCCATGGTGTTTTCCCCTCGCGCTGCAGGCTGGCGGTTTAGGGGGTGGGCGTGGCGGCGTCAATCTGGCGCAGCCGTGCGGCGAAGCCTCGCGGATACCTGCATGAATCCTGGGCGGCGTCCCGCCGTGATCACGGGAATTTTTTGCAATGCCATGCATTTGTCGCGCTTCTGGATTGCAAAAATTGCAGGCTGTGATTTATGCCGCTGGGAGTAGATGGCCCCTGCGCATTTGCTGCAGATCAAGTGAAGCGACCCGATACGATGACCTCAAGTGGCCCCCAGTTCCCGATGTTCAGCCGGCGACGCGCCATGGCGATCCTGCCGGCGGCGTTTCTGGCCACGACGGCGCTTCCGCGTGTCCTTCGCGCGCAGGAGGCAGCCCCGGCCGATGTTGCTGCGCCGCAGACCTTCAGCTTTGACCTGCTGTCGGATGTGATGCGCGAGAAGGCCGGGCGCGAACCGCAGGCCGCGCCGGCGGTGGCCGATTTCCTGACCTCGCTTACCTATGATGACTACCAGAAGATCGTCTTCTGGCCCGATCGTGCGCGCTGGAACTTCCCCGGCAGCGATTTCCGCGTCCATGCCTTCCACATGGGCTGGCTGTTCCGCGAACCGGTGAACGTATTCGAGGTGGCGGACGGCATGGCGGTGCCCATGGGATTCAGCACCGAGGATTTCGAATATCGCGGTGACCTCAAGGCCCGCGTCCCGGAGGGGTTCACCCTGCCCGGCGTGGCGGGTATCCGGCTGAATTCGCCGCTGAACCGCCCTGATCTTTTCGACGAGGTCGTGGCCTTTGCCGGAGCAAGCTATTTCCGTGCCCTTGGCCGCGACAATTTCTACGGGCTTTCGGCACGCGGGCTGGCAGTGAACACCGGCCTGTCCTCGACCGAGGAGTTCCCGCGGTTTTCAGCTTTCTATCTTGAAAAACCGCAGCCGGGGGCCGGGACGGTGACGGTTTATGCCGCGCTGGAAAGCGCGTCGGTGACGGGTGCCTACCGTTTTGTCATCACGCCGGGCGAAGAGACGGTCATCGACGTGACGGCACGACTTTACTTCCGGGCCGGAGTGGAACAGCTCGGCGTGGCACCGCTGACCTCGATGTTCCTTTATTCCGAAGTCAATCGCTCCGGTTATGACGATTACCGCCCGCAGGTGCATGACAGCAACGGGCTCAGGATCGTGCGCGAGGATGGCGACGTCTTGTGGCGGGCGCTGAACAACCCCAAGGCACTTGCCAGCACCTTCATCGCGCTGACCCGCCCGAAAAGCTTCGGCCTTTACCAGCGCGACCGGGATTTCCAGCACTATCAGGACGCCGAAGCCCACTACGAACGTCGCCCCACCTGCGTGATCGAACCCCAGGGCGACTGGGGAGAGGGTTCGGTCCGTCTGGTCGAAATTCCATCGGATCTGGAAGTGAACGACAACATCGTTGCCTTCTGGGTGCCGAAAGCCACGGTCGCGGCTGGAGACATGCGCGAATTCGACTACCGGATGCGCTGGGGCATGCTGGACGAAGACGATGGCGGGGATCTGGCGGTCGTGCATGAAACGCGCGCCGGCCATGGGGGCAACGCCGGCGTTTCCGAAAAACCCGACACCCGGAAGTTTGTCGTCGACTTCCGCGGCGGTCTTCTGGCGCGGCTTCCCGAGGACAACGGCGAGGTTCAGCCGGTGGTCTCGATTTCCAACGGCAAGGCACAGGTCACCACCTTGTCGAAAGTGCGCGACAGCAATATATGGCGGCTGGTGCTGGACGTGGCCAGCGAACCGGGGGCCGTTGTCGAACTGTCGGCCCATATCGCCGGCTATGGGCGCAAACTATCCGAGGTGTGGTTGTTCCAATGGGTCAGACCATGACAATTCAGGCGGCATTCGAACGGGCGGGGGCAGACCATGCTGCCGGTCAGCTGCCGCATGCGCCGCTTGCAATGCCCAAGCAGGTGCTTGAAGGGCCGTCTTTCCTGCGGCTGATGCGCCGCCGTTTCCTGCGTCTGATTTCCGCAGACCGGACCGCACGGGTCGGGATGGGACGCTGAGGCATGTCCGCCCGCGCGCGAAGGGGTGAGCATGCCCCGGCGCCAATGGGCGCGCGACTGGCCCGCATCTGCGCGCTGGCGCTGGCTGGGCTTGCCGGCCTGGGGGCAACGGCACTTTTCCTGCAATTCGGTGCGGTGGACGGGTTGCAGGGAATCGACCTGCTTCGCGCCGCGCTGATCCTTATTTCGACGCTGTGGCTGGCCTGGGGCGCGGCAAGCGGCCTGACGGGCCTGTTCCCGCGCCGGATCGAGCCGGCACCGAAAACGGCGATCCGGGCGCGCACGGTGGTCCTTGTCCCGGTCTACAACGAGGATCCGGTGATCACATTCGCCCGCGTCGCCGCGATGCTGGGTTCGGTCGATCGTAAGGCGGAGGGGGCCTTGATCGACTTTGCCATCCTCTCGGATACCCGCGATGACAAGATCGCCGCACGTGAAAGGATCTGGTTCGACCGGCTGGTGCGGGACACCGGCGGCGAGGGCCGGCTGTTCTATCGCCGGCGGGTCAACAATGCCGGCAAGAAGGCCGGAAATATCGAGGAGTTCATCCGGACCTCGGGCGCGGCATGGGATCTGGCGGTGATCCTCGATGCCGACAGCCTGATGGAGGGCCCGACCATCACCGAGATGATCCGGCGGATGGAGGCATCGCCGAACCTTGGCCTGCTGCAGACGCTCCCCAAGGTCGTGCGGGCGCAGTCGCGCTTTGGTCGCGCAATGCAGTTCTCGGCCAGTTTCTATTCGCCGGTCTTTGCACGGGGGCTTGCGCATATGCAGGGGCGGACCGGCCCGTTCTGGGGACATAACGCCATCGTCCGTATCCGCGCCTTTGCCGAATGCTGCGGGTTGCCGCAGCTTTCGGGCAAGCCGCCGTTCGGTGGCCACATCCTCAGCCATGACTATGTCGAGGCGGCGCTGCTGGCCCGCGGTGGCTGGGAAGTCCGGCTGGACGAGGACATGGAAGGATCCTTCGAGGAGGGCCCCGAGAACATCATCGACCACGCCAAGCGCGACCGCCGCTGGTGCCAGGGGAACCTGCAACATGCGCGGCTGCTCGGCACGCCCCGGTTGCGCCCCTGGTCGCGCTTCGTGTTCGTTCAGGGCATCATGGCCTATGTCGCGCCGTTGTTCTGGGGCGGGTTCCTGATGGCCAGCATTGCCGATGCGATGGTTCAGCATCAGCCCGACTATTTCCCCGAACCCTATCAGTTGTTCCCGGTCTTCCCCAGCGACCAGACCACCAAGGCCATTGGCCTTGCCATCGGCATCTTCGGCCTTCTGGTGCTGCCCAAGCTGTTGATCGTGCTTCAGGCGGCGCTGACGGGACGGGCAAGCCGTTTCGGCGGGGCGGCGAGTGCGCTGCGGTCGACGCTGGCCGAGTTGGCGCTGTCGAGCCTGATCGCGCCCCTGATGCTGATGTATCAGAGCCGGTCCGTGATCCAGGTGCTGCTGGGGCGCGATGGCGGCTGGCCCCCGAACAACCGCGGCGACGGCCGGCTGACGTTGGGCGAGGCGGCGGCGGCATCGCGTTTCATCGTGGCAACCGGCGTTCTGGGCCTGTTTGCGACCTGGCACCTTGCGCCGGCGCTGGTGCCATGGATGCTGCCCGTCGGCTTGCCGATGGTCATCGCACCGGTCATCATTTCCTGGACCTCGCAACCCCTGGCCAGTGGCCGCCTGTTCCGGACGCCGGCCGAAATGCGGGTTCCCGATGTCCTCTCAGCGCATGACTCCATTGTCGCTCTCTGGACAGAGCCGCCCATGTCCGGGCCGATCGCCCCGTCCGGAGACCTTTATGCCTGACCCTTCCAATGCCAGCGCTCCGTCGCGGCGGGACCGGCGGATCGACATGCTGCGCGGCATGGCGCTGGTGATGATCTTCATCAACCACATTCCCGGCACGGCCTACGAAAGCTACACCTCGCGCAATTTCGGCTTTTCCGATGCGGCCGAGGGCTTTGTGCTGATTTCGGGAATTTCGGCGGCGCTTGCCTATTCCGCCGGGTTGCGGGCATGGCCACTCTGGCCCGGCGTGGCGCGGATCTGGGGTCGGGCCTGGGTTCTTTACCTCGTGCACCTGTTGGTCATGGCCTGGGTGATCGGCATTGCCGCCGGCGTCGAGCGGTTCACCGGCAATCCCGAGATGATGTCCCAGAACAACCTGCAATACCTGCAAAGCGATCTGCCCGGCGTTCTTGTGGGCATACCGATCCTTACCCATCAATTGGGTTACGTGAACATCCTGCCGCTATATGCAGTGCTCCTGCTGGCGGCTCCCGGCCTGATCCTTGCGGCGGCGCGCTGGCCCGGGGTCACGCTTGCCGGTGCCATTGCGGTTTGGGTGCTTGCCGGGCTTTTCCGGCTGGACCTGCCGAACTTTCCGACGAAGGGCGGCTGGTTCTTCAATCCCTTGGCGTGGCAGATCCTGTTCGTCCTCGGGATCCTGACCGGGCTGGCGATCCGGCGCGGGGCGCGCTTTGTCGCCGTGCGTGGCTGGCTGGTGGTGTTTTCGGCAGGGTATCTGCTGTTGTCGCTCGCCTGGCTGAAGATCCCCGCACTGACGGAGGCCGGCAATGCCTGGCTCGGCTGGGTGTCAACGCAGGGCGTTCCGTTCATCATCCGCGATTTCGACAAGACCTATGTCGCCCTGCCGCGCCTGCTGCATATCCTTTCGCTTGCCTATCTGCTGTCCGTCTGGCCGCTGATCCGCGATCTGGCGAACAGCCCGATCATGGCCCCTTTCGTGCTTTTGGGGCGGCAGGCCCTGCCGGTCTTTGCCTTCGGAACGATTCTTTCCACGGCCGTTCAGGCGGTAAAGACACTCACGCCCGAGTCGATCATCATTGACGGCGTGATGATCGCTCTGGGCCTCGCGCTGCAATTGGCGCTTGCCTGGGCGCGCGACCGGCACAGGAGCGTTCTGCGCGCGGCGCAGGCTGGCTGATCGGGCGCGAGGCAAGGGCGATCGCCCCCGTTTCCGGCACGGAAATCGTTTCAATTTGCTTTCTTAGTCCGCTCTTAACACCCGGGGCCTAATCCTTGGAACGGGTGAAAGAAATGGGTTGGTGGAATGTGCGCAGAACGCAATGCGTCGGCGCCAGTCATCATCAAACGCAAGAAGATCATAGCTGGCGGTGGCCACCACGGTGGGGCGTGGAAGGTTGCCTATGCCGACTTTGTGACGGCCATGTGGGCCTTCTTCATGCTGATGTGGCTGCTGAACGCGACGACGGAAAATCAACGGAAGGGCCTGGCGGATTATTTCAGTCCCTCGATCCCCATCAGCCGGGTATCTGCCGGCGGGGACGGCATGTTTGGCGGCGACAGCGTCCTGTCGGAAGACAGGCTTGCGCATAGCGGCAAGGCGCCCCCTGCCGCCCTGTCGGAGACGGAGACCGTGGGCCCCGATGCAGATGCAGACGCGAAATTCATGGAAGAGGTGCGCCGCATCGAAGAGGAATTGCTGGGTCGTGGCGGCGAAAGTCTGGTCAGTGAAAGTGCCGCGCGCCACATCGTCACGCGGGTGACGGACGAAGGCCTGGTCGTGGATCTGTTCGATCTTGAAGGGGAGCCGCTTTTCATTGCCGATACCTCCGAGCCGACACAGGTTGCGCGCGATCTGGTGACACTGGTTGCGGGGGTCTTTGCGCTGGCCAGGAACGGCGTGGCGGTCAACGGGCACGTCCGATCCTACACCAGTGTGCTGAGGGTCAATCCCGCATGGGATCTGTCGGTCGATCGTGCGGTGGTGACGCGCACCCTGCTCGAAGAGGCGGGCATTTCGAAACCCAGGATCGAAAGGGTCACGGGCTTTGCCGACCGCAAACCTGCCCATGCCAATCCGATGGCGCCGGGCAACAACAGGATCGAACTGATCCTCTTGCGCGCCTCGCGGTGACGTCCTCGGGAAATGCACCGATTTTTACGGGTTAGGGCGAAATTAAACATGCGGCCGCAATAGTGCGACCATCAGTTGCAGCAGAAAGGCCGCCGCATGTTACTTTCCTCTTCGCTCAATGCCGGTGTCGCTGGCCTGATGGCCAATGCGACGCGGCTGTCGGCCATTTCGGACAATATCGCCAACTCCGCGACCTATGGCTACAAGCGTGTCGTTGCCGATTTCGAAAATCTGGTGATCACGCAGGCGCGCGGCGCGGGCCTTTACTCGGCAGGTGGTGTCCGGGCACTGACCTCGCGCATGATTGACCAGCATGGCGCCCTGGTCCCGACCTCGAACGCGCTTGATATCGCGATTGCAGGCCGGGGGATGCTGCCCGTGACGCCTGCCGTCAATCTGAACAGCGCCACCGGCGAGCGGCAGTTCCTGATGACCACCACCGGTTCGTTCAGGGCAGACGAAAATGGTGTCCTTCGCACCGCCTCCGGCCTCGTCCTGTTGGGATGGCCCGCCGATGCCGCTGGCAATATACCGGCAATGCCGCGCGATTCGATGTCGGGCCTGCAGCCAATCATCATCAACCAGAACCAGTCGGCCGGTGATCCGACCACGGTGATGCAATTGGGTGCCAACCTGCCCGCAACCGAAACCGAAGCCGGCAGAACCGGGGCGACATTGCCGCTTTCGGTCGAATATTTCGGAAACCTTGGAACATCTGAAAACCTGAACGTCAGCTTCACGCCGGTGGTTCCCGCGACCGGGTCTTCAAACAGCTGGACCATGCAGATCCGGGATTCAGCCCAGGGCAATGCCGTCATCGGAGAATATACGCTGACCTTCGACGATACGCGTGCCATGGGGGGAACCCTGGCGTCGGTCACTGTGCTCTCGGGCGGCGCCTACGATTCCGCGCAGGGGACACTGGCGTTGAATGTGGGTGGCGGACCCTTGTCGATGAAGATCGGCAAACTCGGCGATCCGAACGGCCTGACACAGCTTTCGGACAGGTTTTCGCCGACCGCCATCACGAAGGACGGATCACCGGTCGGCAACCTCAAGGCGGTGGAGGTCGACGAAAACGGCTTCGTCACTGCGACCTATGACACCGGCTTCACGCATCGGCTCTATCAGGTGCCGCTTGTCGATGTGCCCAATCCCAACGGGCTCATTGCGCTCAACAACCAGACCTTCCAGATTTCGTCCGACAGTGGCTCTTTCTTCCTGTGGAACGCCGGAGATGGCCCGACGGGCTCGGTTGTCGGATATGCCCGCGAAGCCTCGACCACGGATGTCGCATCGGAACTGACTGCGATGATCCAGACCCAACGGGCCTACTCGTCGAATGCCAAGGTCATCCAGACGGTCGACGAGATGCTGCAGGAAACCACCAACCTCAAGCGCTGAGACGATGCGCCTCAGCCCTGAACGGAGTTCGGCATGAGCATTTCCAATGCGATGATCAACGCCCTTTCCGGGCTGGGAGCGGCGTCCCGATCCGCCGATGTGATCGCGGCCAACGTGGCAAATGCGCTCACCCAGGGCTATGCCCGGCGTGAGCTGCAGGTTTCGGCGCGGACGCTTGGCGGCAATGGAACCGGTGTCCGCGTTGACGGCGTGGCGCGGGCCGTCAATCAGGCGGTATTGAATGACAAACGGCTGGCCGACGCCGAAAGCGCCGCCGCATCGCATCGCAGCCGCTTCCAGCTCAGAATCGAGACCGCGATCGGCCAGCCTGGTGATGGCCGTTCGCTCGGAGGCCGGATTGCCGCGCTCGAGGCCGCCTTTACCCAGGCTTCCAGTCGCCCCGACAGCGAAGCTCGCCTGACGGGAATCGTCACTTCGGCGCAGGGTCTGGCCGGAGCATTCCACGTCCTGCAATCCGAGATTCAGACAGCCAGGATGGAGGCCGATGCCGCGATCGCCCGGCAAGTCACGCTGTTGAATGACTCGCTTGCAGGTGTTGACAGGCTGAATGCGCAGATCATCGCCGAGCGCGCGTCGGGCAGGGATCCGTCGGCATTGATGGATGAGCGTCAGGCCCTGGTCGATCGGATCGCCGAGATCGTTCCCCTGCGCGAGATTGCCCGCGACCGCGAACAGATCGCGCTGTTCACAACCGGAGGGGCGATGTTGCTGGAAGGATCGCCGGTCAAGGTCGGGTTTGCCCAGATGGGCGTGATCACCCCGGACATGAACCTGACCAGTGGCTCCGTTTCCGGCCTGACCCTGAACGGAGCAGCAATCGTATCGACCGACGAAGGTGTTCTGGGGGGCGGCGCGCTCGGGGCTGCGCTTGCGATCCGGGATGAATTGGCCCCGGCCTTGCAGGCCCAGATAGATGCGATGGCACGCAATCTGATCGAACGATTCTCGAATCCGGCCGTGGATGCCACTCTGCTTCCGGGCCAGCCTGGCTTGTTGACCGATGCCGGAGCCGGTTTCGATGTCGTGAACGAAGTCGGCCTCGCCGGGCGGATCGCCGTGAGCGCGGTGGTCGATCCGATGCAAGGTGGCGCGCTCTGGCGTCTTCGTGACGGAATCGGGGCGATGGCCCCCGGCGAAGTTGGCGATGCAAGGCGACTGATTGCACTTTCGGATGCTCTCTCGGCTCCGCAGGTTCCCGCATCGGGGGCCTTCATCGGCGCCGCTCGCTCGGCCGCGGGCCTTGTGGCCGATATTCTCTCGCAGGTTGCTTCGGCCCGGCAAGGTGAAGAAGCGCGGGCCAGCCATGCCACCGCAGTGCAGGAAGCCTTGACCGCGCAGCATCTCGAAAACGGCGTCGACAGCGATGCCGAACTCCAGAGGCTCCTGCTGGTCGAGGAAGCCTTTGCCGCCAATGCCCGTGTCATCCAGACCATGGATGAACTTCTCCAACAGATCATCAGGCTGTGACATGACCTTTCTTTCCATCGGTGACCTCGCGCAAAGCTTCCGTTTGCGTAACCACGACGTTCAGCTCAAGAGGACGATGATGCGGCTGACGGAAGAAATGACCACCGGCCTGGTCGCTGATACGGCCTCTGCCGTCCACGGTGACTATGCGGCGCTCGCCGGGATCGAACGATCCCTGACCCGGATCGAGGCGTTTCGCACCGCTGCGAACGAGGCGGCGGGCTTGACCGGAACTGTCCAGATCGCCCTTGAAGGCAGCCAGGCCCAACTGAATGCGGCCATGCCATCACTACTGGCCGCGTCTCACGCCATGACAGACCAGCAGATCGACACGATTGGACAGGCAACACGCCAGCGGCTTGGCTCGGTCCTCTCGACGCTGAACGCGCGCGTTGCCGACCGTTATGTGTTTTCTGGCATGGCAACCGACAGTCCGGCAGTTTCCGATTCGGTGACGCTTGTCGCCGCCGCTCAGGTGGCTGTTGCCGGCCAGACCAGCGCCGGCACGGTCGCTGCGGCGTTGCAGATCTGGTTCGACCTGCCCGCCGGGTCCGGCGGCTTCCTTGATCAGATCTATGGCGGGTCACAAGACGCACTCGCAGCGTTTCAGCTTTCCGAGGGTGAGAGTGCCCGCTTGGGTATCACTGCGGCCGACCCCGCAATACGTGACAGTCTGCGCGGCCTGGTGCTGGCAAGCCTGGTTGATTCCGGTGTGCTGGCCGGGGACCGCGAGGGGCGGGCCAATCTGCTCCGGACAGCGGGGGAAACCCTCGTCAATGCCGAGGCATCGCTGACCGGCCTTCGCGCCGACCTGGGCGCCACGGAGGAGGCCATTGATGCGGCGGCCACGCGCGCTGCGTCGGAACGGCACCGGCTGCAGATCGCCCGGAACGACATTCTGGCGGCGGATCCCTATGATACGGCCTCGGCGCTTGAGGCCGTGAAATCGCAGACCGAGATGCTATACACACTCACGGGCCGGCTATCGCAACTGCGGCTCTCGGATTACCTGAAATGAAGCGGGTCCGTCTGATTTGCGCGCTTGCGCTGGTTGCCTTTGGTTGGGGCGAAGTGGTTCACGCCACTCCAGTTCGCATCAAGGATCTGGTCGAATTCGACGGGGTGCGTGGCAATGACCTGGTGGGATACGGGTTGGTCGTAGGTTTGAACGGGACCGGCGATGGCCTGCGAAATACCCCCTACACTGAAGAAATCATGACCAATATCCTCGAACGGCTGGGGGTGAACGTCACGGGCGAACAGTTTAGGCCAAAGAATGTGGCGGCCGTTTTGGTGACATCGACGCTTCCGCCCTTTGCACGAAGCGGTGGACAGATTAATGTCACCGTCTCTGCCATTGGCGATGCCAAAAGCCTTCTGGGTGGGACACTTGTGATGACACCCCTGAATGCGGCCGACGGGCAGATCTATGCGGTGGCGCAGGGTCCGATCATCGCCGGCGGTGCCTCTGCCGAGGGAGAAGCCGCCAAGGTGGTCCAGGGCGTTCCGACGACCGGTGTCATTCCATCGGGAGCGAGGGTCGAGCGGGAAGTCGCTTTCGACTTCTCGACGCTCAAATCACTGCGGCTGGCCCTGCGGGAGCCTGATTTCACGACAGCCGGTCGTATAGAACAGGCGATCAATGCCGTCTACGGACGCGGTGCCGCAACGATGATGGATGCCGGCGCGGTCCAGTTGAACATTGCGGCGACAAAGGCGCGCTCTCCGGCCCATGCCCTTGGCAGGATCGAAAACCTGACGATAGAGCCTGAGGTCCGGGCAAGGGTTGTCGTTGATCAGCGGTCCGGAACGATCGTCATGGGAGAAGATGTGCGGATCAGCAATGTTGCTGTCAGCCAGGGCAACCTGACATTGCGCGTGTCCGAGGCTCCAGTTGCGGTTCAGCCCAATCCCTTCGCGGAAGGCGAGACGGTTGTGCTGCCGCGAACGGATGCGAACCTCTCTGAAGAACCGGGCGTGGGGCTGGCGCAGATCCCTGCCGGCACAAGCCTGTCCGAGGTCGTGCAGGGGTTGAATGCCCTGGGTGTTGCGCCGCGCGACATGATCGACATCCTGAAAAGCATCGACGCAGCAGGTGCGCTGCATGCACAGTTTGTCGTTCAGTAGTGGCTCATCCGTCACATGGCCGGGGACAATGAGAAAGTGCCAACCTAGGGTGGTCAACGTCCCCTGGGATGCAAGCGGTATCTCGGGTCTGGTCGGCATGTGATCAGTGCGGCCGTGTGTCCGGCCTCGAAGACGCGGCCTGTCATGCGCCGCCGACCTTTATGGAGATGCAGGTCAGGACCAATTCGGTTGCGGGCTTCAAACGCCGAGAGCCAGTCGCCGAGGGCGTGGTTCGCCCGGCTCAGATGCAGGACGCATGACCGGGCACCGTGGATGATCAGTCGCCGCGCGTGGCGATTCCCGCGCGTGCTGATGCCGAGGAGGGTCTGCTTGCTGCCGGTCGAATGCTCTGCCGGAACCAGGCCAAGCCATGCAGCCAGATCGCGCACCTTTCTGAAATTGCCGACCGTCCCCAGTCGCTGCGACGATGGCAGTCGCGCCAAGGGCGCAGACCCCCGGGATGGTCACCAGCCGGCGGACAGCATCGTTTTGGCTGGCATAGGCCTCGACCTTCCCGGTCACGGCCTTGAGCCGCCATGAACTTCAGCAGCTGCGCTCGGGACAGCTTCCTGCGGACGCCGATCCATCCGATCCAGCGCCATGCGCCTGGATCGCAGAGGCGCCGAAGGCGACAAATACGTTCTTGGTCAAATCCAGGCCAATGGCGCTAACCTCTTCCATGGACATTCCCCTCTCCGTAGCGTTGCTTCAACACCCGCCACCATGGCACATCGATGCCGCCGGGCAGCTTCCACACCATCGGTTACCACTTCGCCTCCCATTTTCCGGAGAGGATGTCCGATACCGGCATCTTCCGGACCTGGTTGATGGAAGAGTGTCCCTATCTTTCAGTCATTATGGATATCGACACCCGACCTTGGACATAGGCCTCGGAGAAGTGGTGGCGCGAGGATCGACGCGGGTTGCGTCACTCATACCAATCCATGGTTCAGAAATAGCTGCGAACCAGAGCTGACGAAATCAGGGTCCAGCCATCTGCCACCACAAAGAACGCGAGCTTGAATGGCAATGAGACGACCGCGGGCGGCACCATCATCATGCCCATAGCCATAAGCACTGCGGATACGACCATGTCGATGATCAGGAATGGCAGATAGATCAGGAACCCGATCTCGAAGGCCCGTGAAATCTCGGAAAGCATGAAGGATGGAATCAGTAGTGAAAGCGGTGCCCCGGCCATGTCGCTGGCGCCGGAGGTTTCCGGACGCAGGGCCGCCAGTTCAAGGAAGGTATCAGGATCGGTTCTTCCGGCCATGAAGATCTGAAATGGCGCAACGCCCCGCTCGAAGGCTTCCGATGGTGCGATGGCGCCGTCAAGAAAAGGGCTGACGCCATCGGACCATGCCTGGGTCAACACCGGCTCCATTATGAACCAGCTCAGAAACAGCGACAGCGACACGATCAGCATGTTCGGCGGTGACTGCTGCAAGCCGATCGCCTGGCGCAGGATCGAGAGCACCGTGACGATGAAGGGAAAGCAGGTCACCATCACTGCGATGCCGGGCGCGAGGCTGAGCAGGGTGACCGTTGCGATCAGCAGGAGCGATTGCCCGCTGAGCGAGGTTGAGCCAAGGCCTTCAAGGCCTTGTCCGGCGGCCGAGGTTGCAGTCATGCCTGCCAGGGTTGCGGCCAGAACAATGTGGCCCCGCATTCAGAAGCCGCCTTGCAGATCGATGACTTCTGTCAATCTGACGGCAAGCTGGCCAGTGCTTTCCCCCTCCAGTTCGGTCAACTCGCCACGAGCAATCAGGCGGTCGCCGACGAAAAGTTCCACCGGATCGTCGATCTTGCGATCCAGGGGAAGGACCGCGTCCCGGCGCAGGCGCAGAAGATCCCGGACAAGCGGCCGGGCGCGGCCTACCGAGATCTGGATTTCGATTGGAACAAGAGAAAAGGGATTGCCGGCAAGCGTGGCACCGGTTTCGGTTTCATGGCGGTTCTCAGTCATTGTGGATATCCGGGTTGAGGGCCGGTATCGGCCTGTGGTCTTGGAAGAACTCTGCAACAGCGGCGGCGATTTCTGCGATTGCGCCCGTCAGGTCGACCTCGTGCTCGCCAGTTTCGGTGCCGATCACCGCCCGTCCTGAATCAAGATCGGCGCAAGCCCGCACCTCGAACGGCAGACCGGACACGGATTGAAGAAGTACATCTGCAGCTTCCTTGTGGGCCGGGGGAACCCTGATGATCACAGGGCGCGACGCGCCGAGCCTGGCTGAGGCCATCAACTGCTCAAGCACCTTGGGCAGAAGCGTCTCCTGGGCTATTTCGGGAAGCACCTTCGCGATGATTTCGCGCAGCACCGGCGCCAGCCCCCGCAGGATGTGATCGTGCGCTTCCTCATATCCGAAGGCGATGGTCTGCAGGTGCGCCCCGACAGATTCGCGCATGCGGATCTCGGCCGCCCGGCTTTCACCTTCGCAGGCGCGCCATCCGTCGCGGTGGCCTTCCTCGTAGGCGGCCTGCCGGATCTTCATCAACGCAACCGGTTTCACTGGAGGAATGGTGTGCTGACCCAGCGCGAAGGTTTCCAGATGCACCGGCCGGCTCATGTCCTTGCCTCGTTCTGCGGGCTGTCAATCCAGTTGCGAAGGACTTCCACGGTTTCGGTCTGCCGTTCTGCCACCAGGGACCGCAGGAGACCGACGGGATCTGTGCTGCCGACCGGGTGCTGGCCTTGCGGTCCCGCAAGCCCGAGTGCGGGGGCTGGCGACCTCGTGGACTGGACGTCATCGCGGTCGTCTATTTCGCCGGTCAGCGCAATCGGGCCCGATGCGGGCGCAGGCGATGGCAGGCCGAGCGGACGTCCGGGACGGGAGACCAGGATCGGACGCAGGACGAAGAGACCGAGGATGAGCGTCACCAGCGCAACAGATGCAATCTGGATCACCGTCATCAGGTCGATCCGGTCGATAAGTGACAGCGAGGGCGCTTCGGTGCCTGATGCCTTGATGTCCTCGAACGGCAGCGATTTCAGAGTTATGACGTCGCCACGTGCCGCATCGAAACCGACAGCGGAGGCCACGAGTTCCTGCAGGGCCGCAAGTTCTTCGGCGCCACGCGGCTCGATGGTCGCCTGGGCGTCCGCGCCTGGCGCGGTTGTGCCATTGACCAGAACGGCAACCGTGATCCGCTTGACCGCGCCGGGCACGCGCAACACTTCCCGAGTGGTTTCCGATACTTCGAAATTTACCCTTTCGCGGGTTTCGCTGTTCTGGTTTTGCGAACTGCTCCCTTGCGCCGCATCACCTTGCGGAAGATTCGATGCAACCGTGACCGAACCATCTGCGCCATCCTTCGACTGGGCGCTTTTCTCCTCGGTGTCGGTCGAAATTGCCACCCGGCCCTGGGGATCGATCCGCCGCTCTGTAATGGCTTCGCGCTCCGTGACCGTATCCAGCGAGACTTCGACGATGGCGTTTCCGGCACCAACCCGCGCCTCCAGCAGCCGCTCCACATTCTGCCGCAGGCTTTCCGCGCGGTCGTCGGTCTGGCCTGCGGCATTATCTGCGGCAAGCAGCAGTCCGGTCGTTCCGTCGATGACGGAAACATCTTCCGGGGCCATGCCCGGAATGGCCGAGGCGACCAGATATCGCAGCGCGCGGGCCTGCTTTTCTGCAAGGGCACCCGTGCGCGGGCTGACCGTGACCGAGGCGCTGGGTTTTGTTCGTGCGCGCAGGCCTTGTGCCGAAGGTGTCGCAATGTGCACGCGTGCCGCACGAAGACCAAGACCCGTGGTGATCGTGCGCGCCAGTTCGCCTTCCTTCGCGCGCCAATAGGCGACATCGAACATCTGCGAGGTCGTGCCGAAGCCCGAGAGCGAATCGAGAAGCTCGTATCCGGAGCCGGAATTTGCGGGCAGCCCCTCTGCGGCAAGCGACATGCGCAGCGAATCCCTCTGCGCGGCCTCGACATAGATCGCCGATCCGCGAACCTGGTATTGCGCCCCCTGCTGGTCAAGCGCCGCCAGCACCTCGCCGGCACTGCTTCCCTCGAGTCCGGAATAAAGCAGGGCCATGGCCGGACGTGACGCGAAACTGTAAAGGATCGCCAGCCCGACAATCACGGCTGCCGCAGTCCCGATGAAAATGGCGCGGCGGCGAAGGGGCAAGGCCTGCCACAAAGCGAATATGTCCTGCACGGCGTTCTCCGTATCCACGGGCTTCTGCCCGGCTGATTCCGATTTCGCCGATCGCCCTTAAGAATCGGTTAGCCGGTTCGAGGGTATTGAACCCTTGTGCGTAATCATGGGGTCAAACATGGCGGATGAAGCAGATACCGCATCGGAAACGCCGAAGGCTTCAGGGAGCAAGCCATTGATTTTCGGTATTGTTCTCATGCTCATTGCGGGCGCTGGTGCGTTCTATGCGCTGCGCTCGGGGATGATTCTCGGCGAAAGCGAACCAGCGCAGCAGGGTCAGGTGGTGCTTGATCCGGCTTTGCCTGAACTCGCCTTCATTCCCATCGAGCCGCTGGTCGTCTCGATTGGCGGTGCC
Source organism: Paracoccaceae bacterium (assembly GCA_020622085.1). Lineage (GTDB taxonomy): Bacteria > Pseudomonadota > Alphaproteobacteria > Rhodobacterales > Rhodobacteraceae > QY30. Next base: position 551,443 of record JAHRYM010000001.1, read on the forward strand.
GGACCGGAGAGGCATTTGCGCTTCGCCGGTCAGCTTGAGGTCGACAAGGCGCACCTGCCCGAAGTGCAACTCATCATGCCGCGGGTGATCGATGTGCTGAATACCTACCTGCGCGCCGTCGACAGCAAGACCTTTGAGGAAACCGATTCGCTTGTGCGGATCCGCGCCCAGATGTTGCGCCGGATCAAGCTGGTCGCTGGCGAGAACCGTGTGCGCGATCTTCTCGTTTCCGAATACATCATCAACTAGGGGACAGACATGGAATTCATTTCAGATGTGCTTCTGGGCGCAGGGGCATTGGGGGCCGGCTTCTACTGCCTCGTGCTCTCGCACCGGCTCCGCAGGTTCATGCAGTTGGAAAAAGGCGTGGGTGGCGCGATCGCGACACTTTCGACCCAGGTCGATGAAATGTCGCGCGCGGTTGCCCAGGCGCGTCGGCTGGCTTCGGAATCGACGGGTTCGCTGGCGGACCTGATGTCGCGGGCCGAGGATGCGGCGAACCGGCTGGAAGGCCTGCTTGCGAACTATGACGATTTGCCGGTAATGGCGCCTTCAGCCAGACCCGCACCGACCGAACATGGTATCAGGCGGGAAGAGCCGAAGACGCAGGCACATGACGCCTCAGAGGTCGAGGACGCGCCGGCAAGGCGCCTGCGTCTTGTGCGCCGGCGTGGCCACCGTCTGACGGCGGAGGCCGCGTGAAATGGGTGCCGGGAGCCCGGAAACCGGTACGGCGGAGGCCAGACCCCCGCGACGCACCCTTGCCATCCTCGCCATGCTCCTCTTTGCGTCGGGTGCAATCAGGCTTGGGGGGGATGCAGGCAAGGCCTGGGCTGAGGTCGTCTCGCAGCCGGATGCCGAAACCGGCATTTCCGCCCCGGCCAACGCACCGGAAGGCAAGCCGACAGCCCTGCTTTCAGCCCTGCGGGAGCGCGAAGCCAAGCTCCTGGAACGCGAGGCGAAACTCGGCGAGCGAGAAAAAAGTCTCGCTGATGCACGTGCGGTTGCCGAAGAACGCATCAAGGAACTTGCCGCGCAGGAAGCCGAGTTGTCGAAAGCGCTGACCATCGCGGATGACGCAGCCGAGGGCGACGTGACGCGGCTGGTCGCTGTCTACGAGAATATGAAGCCAAAGGATGCGACGGCATTGTTTGCCGTCATGGATGCGGATTTTGCTGCGGGGTTTCTTGCGCGCATGAAGCCCGAAGCCGCCGCCGCCATCATGGCAGGGCTTGATCCGAAAGTCGCCTACACCATCAGCGCCGTTCTTGCCGGGCGCAACGCGCGCGCGCCCAGGAACTGAGGCTCGTGCGCGAGTCCCTGTCGCAAGGCGACGATTTCTTTACCTCGCCCGGCCAGAGTAACGGGAAAAATCAGGATTACGCAAAATGATCGGTTTGGTGGGCATCATCATCATCTTTGTCATGGTCTTTGGTGGCTATGTCGCGGCCGGCGGAAAGCTGGGCGTCATCCTGAAGGCATTGCCGTTCGAGTTGATGATGATTGGCGGGGCGGCGGTGGGCGCCTTTGCGGTGGGCAGTGACATGTCCACGATCCGGCACACGATGAAAGACATTGGCAGGGTCTTCAAGGGCCCGCGATGGAAACCTCAGGATTACCGTGACCTGCTTTGCCTTCTGTTCGAACTGATCCGGCTCGCGCGCCAGAATCCGGTTGCGATCGAGGAACATATCGAAGCGCCCAATAGTTCGACCATATTTGCGCGCTATCCGAAGATCCTTCTTGACCATGAAGCAATCGACCTGATCTGCGACACGCTTCGATCGGCATCGATGAACTATGACGACCCCAATCAGGTGGAGGAGGTTCTTGAAAAGCGTATCGAGGCCAATTTTCACCACTCCATGCATTCCAGCCATGCGCTGCAGACGATTGCCGATGGCCTGCCCGCGCTTGGCATCGTTGCTGCAGTGCTCGGGGTCATCAAGACAATGGCTTCGATCGACCAGCCGCCCGAAATACTTGGCAAGATGATCGGTGGCGCGCTGGTCGGAACTTTCCTGGGGGTATTCCTCGCCTATGGGATCGTCGGCCCCTTTGCGACGCGGGTGAAGGCGGTCACCGAGGAAGACGCCCATTTCCTGAAGCTGATCCGCGAAGTGCTTGTTGCGAACCTCCACAATCATCCGGCGAACATCTGCATCGAGGTCGGCCGACAGAATACGCCGCACCATATCCGCCCGAGCTATGGCGACCTGGAAGAGGCGCTACGCGGCGTCAAGACCGAGGCGGCGTGATCATGCGCGGGGTCATCCTGGCAGCGGTCTGCTGTCTTGTGGGAACGGTCGCCTCGGCTGCCACGGTCGTCGTCCGGGCGGGGGAGCACGATGGTTTTACGAGGATCGTGCTTCAGCTTCCCGCGGAGGCGACATGGTCACTCGGGCACAAGGCGGATGGCTATCTTCTGGTGACCGAGGGCGGGGACGTCGGTTTTGATCTGGCGAAGGCCTTCGAGCACATCGGGCGGAACCGGATCGCGGCCATCGAAGCCACGGGCACGCCCGGTGCCTTGATGTTGAAGCTTGCATGTGACTGCCAGGCAGTCGCGTCCAGAACTTCGGCGGGGCTTCTTGTCATTGATGTCGCAGATGGTTCGATCGGGGATGCCGCAAAGGTTCAAGCACCCCTCGATCCGGCTGGCGCCGGCAAGCTCTCCGATCTCGAGCGGTTCTGGCTTCGGCGCTTCTCCACGGAGGAGATGACGCCATCAGACGGGTCGGGCACGTCAGAAAGTCCGTCTCCTGCGGAAACGGATCAGTCCCGGCTCGAGACGGCTGCCCGGCTGCTGGAATGGCAAGTCAGTCGTGCGATGGGGCAGGGATTGGTGGAGCCGTCCGAAGTAACCCCGGACGCGCAGCTCCATCCATCGGCACCCGGTCGCGCGGACGGGCCGGACATGCCCGCCACGATCAGCCTTGGAGTGAGCGCCGGCACCGCACAGGATCAAGCTTCTGGAACCGCAGTGCGGGAAACCACGGCTCCGGCTTGTCCGGATCCCGCAGATTTTGCCGCAGGGGACTGGGCCGATGGCCGGGATTTCAGGTTCCAGATTTCCGAAGCCAAAGACCGCCTTGTTGGCGAGTTCGATGCAGTGGATGCGGAGCGGGTCATTCAGGCAGGCCGTCTGTACCTCTATTACGGAATGGGGAGCGAATCCCGCAGCCTGGTCAGGGCCTTCGGAATTGGCCCCGAAGACGACAGGCATGTTGCGGCCTTGGCCGAGATCGTCGAGGGTAAGGTTCGAGCCGGCAATCCGATCCTGGCGCTTGACTGTGATGCGGACATCGCGCTTTGGCGCATCCTCGCAGATCCGGCACGTATCTCGAAAGACAACACCGCTGCGGTTCTGTCTTCGTTTTCAAAGCTCCCCGTGCATTTGCGCAATGAACTCGGGCCCAGACTCGGCAGCTCCTTTCTCGAACACAATGATCTTCAGGCCGCGAGGGCGGTGCGCGATGCGATGGCGCGAACGTCAGTTTCGGGAGAGGATGTCACGCTGATGGATTTCGAGATCGCTCTTTCCGATCCGGACGGCCGGCCCGATCCGACGGCGCTGGTTGCCAGATTGTCGCAACAGGGCGAAAACACGGCTCGATCGGTTGTGCTTGCGGTGGATGCCTTTCGACGCCGGGATCTTCCGGTTCCCGTCGAAGTATCCGACCTTGCGGAAACGCTATCCTATGAGAATCGCAATCTTCCGATCTGGGGAGACCTTCGAATTGCCCGGGCCCGTGCGCTGGCATCGCAAGGCCAGTTCGTGAAGGCTTTCGCCAGTCTTGACGAGGTGCCAAGGCAGCCGATTCCGTTTCCCGCGGATCTTTTCCAGATGCTTGCAGACAAGGCGGATGATGATCAGTTCGTCGAGGTGATCTTTGATCATATGGCCCTGGCAATGGCGCCAGAGCATGTCGCACAGTGGAATGCCATTGGCACAAGGCTCGTAACCCTGGGTTTTACCAAAGAGGCGTCTGGTTTTCTGCGTCGGCCAGCGCAATCGGACGAAGACCGGCTTCTGGCGGCACGTGTCGAGGCTGCGGAGGGGCGCAAGGATGCGGCATTGAAAGAAATCCGAGGACTGATGTCGGATGCGGTCGTGGCGTTTCGCAACGAGTTGCTGGCGCAGGCGGGCGGCAGTGACGCCGGTGGGTCGGAGAGCGTCAAGCCGCTCCCTCCGGCAGAAGACGCCGTCCAATCCGACGGCGCCGCAGCGACGGGCATTCTGGGGGCAACGCGCGCCTTGATCGAGCGATCGAGCGCGGACAGGCTTGAGATCGAGAAGGTGATCAAGGATCTCTCGGAGCCATGACGGCAGGCCTTGGCAGGTTACCGAATCTCAACCTGCTTCGCCTAGCCTGATCCGGCAGCAGAATGCCGCGAAAGGACCGTGAAATGAGCAGATTGCACAAGCGCCGGGCAAGCAATGCAGCACGCTTGATCCTCATCCTTGCCTTTTCGGTCCCGGCTCCAAAGGTCGCAATGGCAACGATGAGCGGCCCTTCGCAGATCTGCGAAAGCGTGGCCGGATACGCGGCGGGGAAAAGTGGCGTTCCCGTAGCGGTATTGCAGGCCATCTCGCTCACCGAAACCGGCCGCGTCCAGGGCAAGGCACTACGCCCCTGGCCATGGACGGTCAACATGGAAGGCGCCGGCCATTGGTTCGAAAGTGTCGATGATGCACGTGCCTATGTGTTCAAGGAATTCAAGCGCGGTGCCCGCAGTTTCGATGTTGGTTGCTTTCAGATAAACTACAAATGGCATGGTGATGCGTTTTCATCGATCGATCAGATGTTCGATCCGGTTGCAAATGCGATGTATGCGGCGGGCCTGCTGCGGGATCTCTATTCGGAAACCGGATCATGGAGTGCGGCGGCCGGAGCCTATCATTCCCGGACGCCGGAATATGCGGCTCGCTATCGTGCAAGATTTGATCGCATTCTGGCAAATCTTGACCCTGCAAGTGCGCAGATTCCCGGTGCGGAGGCCGATAATCAGGAAATCCCCGAAATCCCCGATATCATTGCGGCCATGTCGCCGCCCATGTCAGACCCGGGGCAGCCGCGGGTCAATACATTTCCGTTCCTGACGGCAGGTGCGCCTGCGGGAATGGGCTCACTTGTTCCGGTGGTCGCCACATCCGGTGCCTCGCTGTTTGCGCAAGGTCGGGGGCAGGACCCTTATCCCGGACCGGACCTGCCGCTCGACGGTTCCGGCCGGGAGGATGCCCTTCAATGACCCTTCGGATCTCCGCGCTGTTCCAGCCTACGGTTCTTCTCGCACTCGCGCTGATGGCCGTCATCGTGATGATGATCCTGCCCGTGCCCTACTGGTTGCTCGATATCGGACTCGCCACGTCGTTTGCCCTGGCGATCCTTATGTTTACCGTGACCCTGTTCATAGAGCGGCCTCTGGATTTTTCGGCATTCCCGACGATCCTGCTGGGCTCGCTCATGCTTCGGCTGTCGCTCAATATTTCGTCGACGAAACTGATCATCGGACAGGGGCATACCGGAACGGCTGCGGCCGGCCATGTGATTGAAGGCTTTGCCATGTTCATCATGTCCGGCTCGGTGCTGATCGGGCTTGTGGTCTTTGGCGTGCTGATGATCGTCAACTTCATCGTGATCACCAAGGGCGCGGGGCGGATGGCCGAAGTCGGGGCCCGTTTTGCACTCGATGCGATGCCCGGCAAGCAACTGGCGATCGACAGCGACATGAGCGCGGGCGCGATCGATCATGCCGAGGCCCGGACACGGCGCGAACGTGAGCAGGCAGAGACGACATTCTTCGGGTCTCTCGATGGTGTCTCGAAATTCGTCAAGGGTGATGCCATCGCCGGCCTGATGATCACGGGGCTGAACCTGTTCATGGGTCTGGCCATCGGTGTCTTTGTGCATCAGATGCCCGCTGGTGCGGCCCTTGAAACCTATGCCATCCTGACAGTCGGCGACGGCCTGGTCAGCCAGATACCAGCCGTCATCATCTCGATTGCCTCGGCACTGCTTCTGGCACGGGGTGGAACCAAGGGTTCGACGGATCGCGACCTTGTCCGGCAACTGTCGCGCTATCCGGCAGCCCTGATGACGGTTGCAGCACTTCTGGCGATGTTTGCGCTCGTGCCCGGATTACCTTTCTGGCCATTCATCATCGGCGCAGCAATTCTTGCGGGAGCCGCCGAGTTTGCCCGGCGGCGGCACGCCGCAGAGGCTGCGGCCGAAACCTCGCAGGCCCAGGCTCCTGCGCCTCCACGGACGAAATCGCTGGGCGACATTCTTGATCTTGATGACATCCATGTAGAATTTGCGCCGGATCTGGTGGGCATGGTGCTGGATCCCGCGACCGGTCTTGATTTGCGGATTGTCAACATGCGCAACCATGTCGCCACCGCCTACGGGATCATCCTGTCCGACATCCGGCTGACCGACGATCCGGCATTGCCGCCGGGCCACTACCGGATCCGTGTGCATGGCGTGGAACAGGCGCGCGACAGTCTTCAGCCCGGAAAGTTGCTCGCCCTGCTTCCTGCGGGAGACCACCCCGAGCTAGCCGGCACCGAGGTGCGAGAACCGGTCTATGGTGCTGCCGGACGGTGGATCGAACCAGTGAACCAGGAGGCGATGGCACTTGAGGGGATCACCGTTGTCGGCCCGACCGAGGTTCTGGCAACCCATCTGCTTGAGGTGATCCGACGCAATCTGGCGCGCCTTCTCACGCTCAAGTCCCTGCGTCGCCTGATCGAGGAGGCCACGAACCTGAGTGATCCGGCCCGCGCGGCGGCGGTCCGCAAGGTCTTTGACGAGTTGATCCCGGACAAGGTTCCTGTCGACCTGCTTTTGCCGGTGTTGAGGCTCCTGCTCGAGGAGCGGGTCTCGATTCGCAACCTGCCGCTTGTGCTTGACGCGATTGCCGAGACAAGGGGGGCCGGCGGGCCGGAGGCGATCTGCGAACATGTGCGGCGCCGGCTGGGGTTCCAGATGGTGGCCGAGATGCGCCGTGAAGACGGGACATTGCCCCTGCTCCAGCTTGCACCCGAATGGGAAGAGACCTTCCTTGCGCACCAGCTGGATCTGGCGTCAGGTGATGTCGCCCTGCCGCCCGATGTCTTCAACCGTCTTACAACGTCGGTTGCCGACAAGATGGCACAGAACGGCGAGCGGGGGGTATTCCCGGCCGTCATCACCTCGGCGCGCCGACGCAGGTTCCTGCGAACCGTGCTTGCCGCGCGCGGCATCACGGCCCCGGTCCTGTCTTACGACGAGATCGGCACCGAGGCGCGGCCCGCGATTGTTGGCCTGGTCGCGGCATGACGCAGCTTTCCCTGCTTCTGGACCTGCTCTGGGCGGATGCCATTGCTCCGGCGGTGATCATCTTCCTGCGGGTGGGGGCCGCGATGGCGCTTCTTCCCGCGCTTGGGGAAACCGTGGTGCCGGTCCGGGTCCGGCTGGCGCTGTCCATCGCCCTGACCTTCGCGGTCCTGCCCGGACTCCAGCCTGCCATCGGGGCCGAAGTGGCCTTTCCGACGCTGGTGCGCCATCTCGGAACCGAGGTTCCCGCAGGCCTTGCATTGGGGCTGTCGCTGCGCCTCTTCGTGCTCGCGCTTCAGACCGCCGGGACAATGGCCGCGCAGGCGACCTCGCTTTCGCAGATGCTTGGCGGGCAGGGCGCAGAACCCATGCCGGCGATGTCACATCTGATGGTGGCCGCAGGGCTTGCATTGGCGATGATCATGGATCTTCCGGTCCGCATGGTCGCCATGCTGATCCAGTCCTACGACCTCTGGCCCGCTGGCGCCTATCCGGATGTTGCCAGCCTGCGCGAATGGGGTGTCGGGGTCATTGCGCGCTCTTTCGCGCTTGCCTTCTGCCTGGCGGCGCCATTCCTGATTGCCGGGCTTCTCTACAACGTGGTCCTGGGCATCCTGAACCGGGCCATGCCGCAGCTGATGATCACGATGATCGGTGCGCCGGCGATGGTCCTTGGGGCGGTGCTCCTGCTGATGGTCTCCTTGCCGGCGGGGCTTGCCTTCTGGGTGCGGCTGCTTTCGGGCGCGACGGGTGACCCCTTCGGGGCGCTGCCATGAGCGGGAACGAGGCCGAAAGGGAACACGCCCCATCCGAGAAACGGCTGAGTGATGCACGCAAGCGAGGAGAATTCGCACGGTCCGCCGATCTCAATGCCGCGGCTGTCTACGGCGGGTTCTTCGTTGCGGCATGGGCCTTCGGGACGGCTGGAGCGAAGTTGTTCGGAACGGCAGGCCAGACGGTCCTGTCACTTCCGCACGGAAACGCCGATGTTCTCTCGGCGCGGGCGGGTTCCGTCCCATTGGGGCAGGCAATGTCGGCGCTGCTGACCCCAGCCATTCCGCTGCTTGTTTTGCCAGGGGTGGCCGTCCTTGCGCTCTTGCTGGCGTTCCGGGGCGTGGTCTTTGCGCCCACCAAGATCATGCCGCGCCTTTCCCGGATCGATCCTTTTGCCACTGCACGGCAGAAGTTCGGGCGAGCGGGGCTGTTCGAATTTTCCAAAAGCCTTGCCAAGATCATCATTGTCGGCATGCTTCTGGCTTCCTTTCTGCGTGGCCGCATCGAGGAACTTGTCGCCACGCAGATGCTGGAGCCGGCGATGGCCAGTGCGATGATGATGCAGATGCTCATGGGCTTTATCGCTGTCGTCGCCGGGGTCTGGGTCGCACTTGGTGCGGTCGATTACCTTTGGCAGTATTTCGAACACATCCGCCGCAACCGGATGTCGCGCCAGGAAATGGTCGACGAACACAAGGAGGCCGAGGGCGACCCCCATATGAAGGCCCAGCGGCAGCAGCGGGCGCGGGAAATCGCAACCAACCGGATGCTGCAGGATGTGGCCAAGGCCGATGTGGTGATCGTCAATCCGACCCATTATGCCGTAGCGCTCTGCTGGTCGCGCGGCAGCGGGCGGGCGCCCGTCTGCGTGGCAAAGGGTGTGGACGAGATCGCTGCCCGGATCCGTGAAAAGGCGACGCTTGCAGGCGTGCCGCTGCGGTCCGACCCGCCAACGGCGCGGGCCATCCATGCCAAGGTCGAGATCGGACAGGAAATCCGGCCTGAACATTATGCGGCTGTCGCCGCCGCCATCCGCTTTGCCGAAGCGATGCGCAAGAAGGCAAGGGCACGCGGCGCATGACGATGGAGAGGGTCGACCCGGCGCAGCTGCAGGCCCTGTGCGAGCTGGCGCAACTTCGCAAGGACCGTGATCTGTCCGAACTGGCGCGGCAGCGGGCGGAGGTTGCAGCAATCGAGGCCGAACTGGCGGCGCTGGACGCGGCCGTGGCAAGGGCAGGGGCTGGCGCCGCCGAACAGCCCGATCCGGTTTCGCTGGGCGCTCTTGACGATTATCAGCAGTTGATGCGGGCGCGGCGAAGCACGCTCAACCTCGCTCTGGCCCATGCGCGGGTGAAATCCTCCGAAGCCCAGCAGCAGGCGATCCGCTCGACTGGCCAGGTCGAGGTGCTCGAACAGATGCAGGGTCTTCGTGCCGAGGAGTTGCGGCTGAAACTTGCCCGGCGTGACCTTGGCTGAAATGATCCTTCCTCGTCCTGTGCGGCGGGCGCTTTCCCGCCCTGGCATCGGGTCGCCAACGACCCGGCTGGTGCTGGCCTGATCACCTGACGCCCGGAGTCCCTCGCGCCGGATCGATCGGCGAGGAACGCAGGGGCAATGCCCGGCGATGGCGTGGCGGACACTCTGGCACAAATGACCTCGTCGCAGGATAACCCTTGCTGCGGCCACGCTTTCCGCCCTTTTTTGATCCGCGCATCTTCGGTCCGCCGCCGGCGCCAGGCCGAAGATGCGCGATGCCCCGGGGCTTGCTCAGATGGCGCGGCGAGAGGGATGTGCCCCCATCCCCCCCCCCCTGTGCCCCCTGTGCTCCCGGTTCCGGCAACGCTTCGGGGCTTCCTGCCCGGCACCGGCACTGGCCCGACTTGTGCCGCTCCTTACTTCACGTTACTTGGAATCATTCCAGTCTTGAGGTGCCCATGCTTCCCGGACTTGCGGCCCGCCGCCGTTTCGCGGATCTGACCGAACAGGAAATCCTCGCGCTCGCCATATCCTCCGAGGAAGACGACGCCCGGATCTACCGCAGCTATGCCCAGCAGTTGCGCGCCGACTACCCCGCATCTGCCGCCGTCTTCGATGCGATGGCGGCCGAGGAAGACGGGCATCGCCAAGCCCTGATCGACCGCCACAGGATGCGCTTCGGCGATGTGATCCCGCTGATACGGCGGGAACATGTGGCGGGGTTCTATGCCCGCAAACCGGTCTGGCTGGTGCGGAACCTCGGGCTGGAAAAGATCCGGGCGCAGGCAGCGGCGATGGAGCAGGAGGCGGGGGCCTTCTATCGCCTTGCGGCCAGCCACGCCACGGATGCCCAGACGCGCAAGCTCCTTGGGGATCTGGCGGCCGCCGAAGCCGGGCACGAAAGCATGGCAGCCACGCTCGAGGCCGAACATCTGGCCGGCGAGGCCCGCAGCGACGAGGACCGCGCCGCCCACCGGCAATTCATCCTGACATGGGTGCAGCCGGGGCTTGCGGGGTTGATGGACGGTTCGGTGTCGACACTGGCGCCGATCTTCGCCACCGCCTTTGCGACCCATGACAGCGCGACGACATTCCTTGTCGGGCTTGCGGCATCGGTCGGGGCGGGGATCTCGATGGGGTTCACCGAGGCCGCACATGACGATGGCGTGTTGTCGGGGCGCGGCTCGCCGGTCAAGCGCGGGCTTGCCTCGGGGGTGATGACGGCGCTGGGCGGGCTTGGCCACGCGCTTCCCTATCTCATCGCCGATTTCTGGACGGCAACGGTGGTCGCGGTGATGGTCGTCTTTGTCGAACTCTGGGCCATCGCCTGGATCCAGAACCGCTTCATGGAAACGCCCTTCCTGCGCGCGGTCTTCCAGGTGGTGCTGGGGGGCGCGCTGGTCTTTGCCTCGGGCGTGCTGATCGGTGCGGGGTAGTGGCACACCGGCCCAGACCGAAATGATCTCCGCAGCTGTCTTTGCCTGTGGCGGTAAATGCCTCTATCCTTGCGCGACATTTCTGCGCGGCGCCGCGTCGGGTTCCGGCGGCCAGGCCAACTGCAAAGGCGGCACGCCTTGTCACCGGCACGGGTGATGATCGCCGCCATGACGACCCATGATCCTGGAACGGAGACTGCAATGAAAACGGTATCGGAAAACAGATGTTTCGGTGGTGTGCAGGGGGTCTATTCCCATGCCTCGGACGCGACCGCCTGCGACATGACCTTTGGCCTGTTCCTGCCCGAAGAGGCGACAGAGGGGCCGGTGCCGCTGCTGTGGTATCTTTCCGGGCTGACCTGCACGCATGAAAACGCCATGACCAAGGCCGGCGCGCAGGCCTGGGCCGCTGATCACGGGATCGCGGTGGTCTTCCCCGATACCTCGCCGCGCGGTGAAGGCGTCGCCAATGACGAGGCTTACGATCTGGGGCAGGGCGCGGGCTTCTACGTCAACGCCACGCAGAACCCCTGGGCGCCGCATTTCCGCATGTGGGACTACATCGCCGAAGAACTGCCGCGCATCCTGTCCGCGAACTTCCCCATCGACGAGGAACGCCAGTCGATCACCGGGCATTCGATGGGCGGGCACGGCGCGCTGACGCTGGCCATGCGTTATCCGGGGCGGTTCCGGTCGGTTTCGGCCTTTGCGCCGATCGCGCATCCGACGCAATCGGACTGGGGGCGCAAGCAGTTCACGGCTTATCTGGGTGCCGACGAGGCGACCTGGGCCGAGCACGACGCGAGCCTTCTGATGGTGCGGGACGGGTTCGATGGCCCGGTGCTGATCGACCAGGGCGCGTCCGACCAGTTCTTTGACCTTCTGAAGCCCGAGGCGCTGGCCCATGCGATGGCGGCGCGGCGGCAGGATGGCCAGTTCCGCATGCAGAAGGGCTACGATCACAGCTATTACTTCGTGTCGACCTTCATGGCCGATCACATCGACTTCCACGCGGCGGCGCTTTCGGCGTGACGCTTTACGTCGATGCCGATGCCTGTCCGGTGAAGGACGAATGCATCCGCGTGGCCGAACGTCTGGCCACGCCTTGCGTGATCGTCTGCAATGGCGGGCTTCGGCCGTCGAACCATCCGCTTGTGCAGACGGTCTTCGTGCCCGATGGCCCGGACGAGGCCGACAAGTGGATCGCCGAACGCGCCGGCCCGGGCGACGTGGTGGTGACGGGGGACATCCCGCTGGCTGCCAGGGCGGTGGCGGCGGGGGCGCGGGTGCTGCGCCATGACGGCACGGCGCTGACACCCGCCAATATCGGCAATGTGCTGGCCACGCGCGATCTGATGGCGGATCTGCGCGCGGCCGATCCGTTCCGCCAGGGTGGCGGGCGGGGGTTTACAAAGGCGGACCGGTCCCATTTCCTTGACGCGCTGGACCGGACCTTGCGGGCGGCAATGCGGGAGAAGCCGGATGGCGATTGAGGCAGTGGTTCTGGACATCGGCAATGTGCTGATCGAATGGCAACCGGAACGGTTCTATGACAGCGTGATCGGGGAAGCGGGCCGCAAGCGGCTGTTTTCCGATATCGACCTGCATGCGATGAACGATGACATCGACCGGGGCGGCGCCTTCCGCCCCGCGGTCGAGGCGATGGCCGCCCGTCACCCACATCATGCCGAGGCGATCATGCTGTGGCATGACCGCTGGGCCGAAATGGCCGCGCCCGCCATCCCCCGTTCCGTCCGTATCCAGCGGGCGCTTCGGGCGCGCGGCGTGCCGGTCTTTGCGCTGACGAACTTCGGGCGCGAAACCTTCGCCATTGCCGAACCGATCTATCCGTTCCTGTCCGACTTCGACCGGCGCTACATCTCGGGGCACCTGGGCGTGGTGAAGCCCGATCCGAGGATTTACCAGATCGTCGAAAACGACAGCGGCGTGTCGCCGTCGGGGCTGCTGTTCGCGGATGACCGGGCCGAGAATATCGCCGCAGCCAGCGCGCGTGGCTGGCAGACCCACCTTTTCACTTCGGACACCGGCTGGGCGGACCGGCTGGTGGCCGAGGGACTTCTGACTGAAAGCGAGGCAGCATGACCATCACCATCGTCGGACCCGAGGTTGAACCGCGTCTGAACTGGATCGACCTGACCGAGGCATTGCGCGCGGGCCATGCCCTGCCGCGCGCCGAGGTCGCCGACACCTTCCTTTACCGTCGGCAGGACACGCTTCTGACCCGTTCGGCCTGGATCGACGGGCTGGGGCTGGCGGTGAAGGCGGCGGCGGTCTTTCCGGGCAACCCCGCGCATGGGGTGCCGTCGATCAACGGGGCGGTGAACCTGATGTCGGACACCGACGGCACGCTGGAGGCGATCGTCGATTTCCAGATCGTGACCAAATGGAAGACCGCCGGCGACAGCCTCTTGTCGGCGCGCCTTCTGGCCCGCCCCGACGCGCGGCGCATCCTGATCGTGGGGGCGGGGAATGTCGCCCATTCGATGATCGACGCCTATTCCAGCAGCTTCCCGGGGGCCGAATTCACCGTCTGGGCGCGCAATGCCGACAGTGCCCGCGCCTTTGCCGAAGCGACCGGGGCAAACGTGGCCAGCGATCTGGAAACCGCCGTGCGCGGGGCCGAGATCATCGCCACCACCACCATGTCCACCGCGCCGCTGGTCAAGGGCGAATGGTTGCAGCCGGGCACCCATCTTGACCTCATCGGCGCCTACCGCCCCGACATGCGCGAGGCCGACAATGAAACCTTCCGCCGCGCCCGGATCTTCGTCGATTCGCGCAACACCACGCTCGACCACATCGGCGAGGTGATGTTCCCGATCAACGAAGGCGCGATGCGGCGCGAAGACATCATCGCGGATTTCTACGACCTGCCCTCGGGCGCCTATGCCCGCCGGTCGGATGAGGAAATCACCGTCGCCAAGAACGGCGGCGGCGCGCATCTGGACCTGATGACGGCGCGCTACGTTCTGGACGTGGCGCGCAGCGCCTGACCGGCAAGGCTCAGGCGGCAGCGCCCGCCGGAGCCTCAAGCACGCGTTCCTGGATCGGCAGGTGGATCAGCGCCGAAAAGGCGCCGATCCCCACGCCGAACCACCAGACCAGCGTGTAGTTGCCGTAGGTGTCATACATCCGCCCGCCCAGCCAGACGCCCAGGAACGATCCCAGCTGGTGGCTGAAGAAGACGATGCCGTAAAGCGTGCCCATGTAGCGCAGTCCGTAGATATGCGCGACAAGGCCCGAGGTCAGCGGCACGGTGGCCAACCACAAGACCCCCATCACCGCCGAAAAGATCAGCACCGACGCAGGCGTGATCGGCAGCAGGATGAACACTCCGGCGGCGATGGTGCGCAGCGCATAGATCCCGGCCAGCAGGTATTTCTTGGTGTAGCGGTTGCCAAGCCAGCCCGCGAAGATCGAACCGACGATATTGGCGAGCCCGATCACCGCGACCGAAATCGCCCCCAGTGCCGCCGTCGAGGTGATGCCGATGCTGGCCAGCGCGCCCGACGGGTCGATGGCGGCGCACATCTCGGTCACCATCGCGGGGAAATGCGCGGTGATGAAGGCAAGCTGATAGCCGCAGGAAAAGAAGCCAAGGAAGATCATCGCGAAGGTCGGATCGCGCATCGCCCGGCCAAGGACGGTGCCGAGGCTTTCGGCCAACTCGGCGCGGCTTGCGCGTTCTGGTGCGCGCATGAAGGGCAGCGCGAACAGCGCCAGCAGGATGATCGCCGCAAAGATCAGGAACACGCTTTGCCAGTGGTAAGACCCCAGCAGGTATTGCGCCAAGGGCGCGCCCACCACCTGACCCGCCGATCCGGCAGCGGTGACGATTCCCAGCGACAGTGACCGGTTTTCCGCCGACGACGCCCGCCCCACCACCGCCAGCACCACGCCAAAGCCGGTGCCCGCGATGCCGAAGCCCACCAGCACTTCCAGGAACTGCATCTGCGCGGGCGTTGTCGCATAGGCGGTCAGCACAAGCCCCAGCGCATATAGCACCGCACCCGAGATGATCGCGCGCCGGTCACCCCATTTTTCCGCCATCGCGCCAAAGATCGGCTGGCCGAAGCCCCAGGCCAGGTTCTGGATGGCGATGGCCAGGCTGAACTCTGCCCTTGGCCAGCCGAAATCCGTGGCGATCGGGATCTGGAAGACGCCAAAGCTCGCGCGGATGGCAAAGTTCAGAAGGATGACGGCACAACCGGCAATCAGCACGGGCGTGAACAGTGGCAGAGCGCGTTGCATTGGGGCAAACCTTTCCATTCGCGGGCCGCACACTGCTTGCGTGCGAGGGCAAGGTCAAATCCTGAATTGTGATGGTAACATCGCGCGGCTTGAATCGTGAAGTCGCGCCGCGCCACTTCATCAGGTGACAGCGGCATCTGCCCGCGCTATCGGGGCAGGACCATGACCGAAACCCTGACCGAGATCTATGATCGCAAGGTTGCCTCCGGCCTCTTGCGACCCGACGCGGCGCAGCGCGCGGTTCTGCCGCTGCTTCAGGTGGCGCGTGCGGCGCTTGAGGCCGCCAGCGGCCGAAGGAGCGGTTTTCTTGCCGGGCTCTTCGGCAAGGCGCCCGAACCCGTGCGGGGCCTTTATATCTGGGGTGGGGTCGGGCGTGGCAAGTCGATGCTGATGGACCTGTTCCATGAAGCGACGGCGATCAGCGCCAAGCGGCGGGTGCATTTCCACGCCTTCATGCAGGAAATCCAGGCGGCGCTGCATCAGGTTCGCAAGACCGGGGTGGATGACGCGATCCGCCCGGTGGCCGATGATATCGCCGACCGGATCAGGCTCCTTTGCTTTGACGAGATGCAGATCACCGACATTGCCGATGCGATGATCGTGGGGCGGCTGTTCGAGCGGCTGATGGACCGGGGCGTGACCATCGTCACCACCTCGAACCGGGTGCCGGATGATCTTTACAAGAACGGGCTGAACCGGGCCCTGTTCCTGCCCTTCATCGCGCTTCTGAAGGCGCGGCTGACGGTCCATGCGCTGGAAAGCGAAAACGACTACCGCCTGCACCGGCTTTCGGGCGCGAAGGTCTGGTTTTCGCCGATCGGCACGGGGGCGCATGCTGCGATCAACACGATCTGGGCAGAGCTTGCGGGGGGCGACCAGAGCGGCAGCCTGACGCTTGCCGTGAACGGGCGCAGCGTGCTGATCCCGCATTACCACAACGGAATTGCGCGGATGTCCTTCTGGGATCTCTGCGGTCGCCCGCTTGGCCCGGCCGATTATCTGGCGCTGGCCAAGGTGGCGCGGGTGCTGATCCTGGAAGACATCCCGCGCCTGTCGTCGGAAAACTACAACGAGGCGCGACGCTTCGTTACCCTGATCGACGCGCTTTACGAGGCAAGGGTGCGCCTGATCGCCTCGGCCGCCGATGAGCCCGAGCGGCTTTATATCGAGGGCGAGGGCGTTTTCGAGTTCGAACGCACGGCAAGCCGCCTGCGCGAGATGCAGGGCGCCGATTGGGGTGCGGACCGGGGCGCCGATCCGGCCCCCGACCTTGTCCCGGGGCCGACAGCCGATCGGGGCGCGGCCGGCTGAATCACCGGCAACGCCCGGGTTACATGCGCCTCAGGCGAGAAGATCGCGCACCATCGGGATCACTCTTGATCCGTAAAGCTCAAGCGAATCAAGCATGTGGTCGTGCCTGAGCGGCCCCGAGGAATATTTCATCTCGAACCGCTGAACGCCCAGTGTCCGGACCGTTGCCGCGATCTTGCGCGCCACGGTTTCGGGTGACCCGACGTAAAGCGACCCATGCTCGATCTCATTCTCGAAATGGTCGCGTGTGATGGCGCCCCAGCCGCGTTCGCCGCCGATGCGGCTGTGCATCGCGTGGTAGCCTTCCCAATAGCGCGCCTTGGCTTCCTCGTCGGTCGCAGCGACATGGCCGGGCGAATGGACGCCAAGCGGCTTTGGCGTGCCTCCGGTCTGGGCATAGGCGCGCTGGTAGAGTTCGACGAAAGGCTTGAAGCGGGCAGGGCTGCCGCCGATGATGGCAAGCATCATCGGCAGGTCATGGCGCACCGCACGAACGACCGACTCCGGGCTGCCGCCCACGCCGATCCAGGTGGTCAGGTGTTCGGTCGGCGGATAGATCCGCTGGCGGCGGAGCGCCGGCCGCGTCTGCCCCGACCAGTTGACCTCGCCGCCCTTCAGGAGCTTCGAGAACAGGTCAAGCTTTTCCTCGAACAGCGTCTCATAGTCCTTCAGGTCAAACCCGAACAGCGGAAAGCTTTCGGTGAACGACCCCCGGCCCAGGATCACTTCGGCCCGGCCATTCGACAGCGCGTTGAGTGTCGAGAAGCGCTGGTAGACGCGGATCGGATCATCCGATGAAAGCACCGTCACCGCCGATCCGAAGCGGATACGGCGGGTTCTGGCGGCGATGGCACCCAGCACCACCTCCGGGGCCGAGACGGCGAAATCGTCGCGGTGGTGTTCGCCCACGCCAAAGAAGTCGATCCCGACCTGATCGGCCAGCACGGCCTCGTCGACCAGCTCGCGCAGCACCTGATCATGGGGCGTCAGGCTGCCCTGCGCCGTTTTCGTCACGTCGCCAAAAGTGTCGACGCCCAGTTCAAGCAAAGACATGTTCCATCCTATCCAGGGTGTCCGGTTCCCACCCTAGATAGGCGAAGCCTGCGCCCGCTGCGAGGCGGCTATCCGCACATGCCCTGTGCGGCTCAGCCGTTTTCGCGCAGCACACCGCCCGCAAGGTAAAGCGAGCCACAGATCAGGATGCGCGATCCCGGATCTGTCGCGGCGATGCGGGTGACGGCAGAGAGCACGCTTTCGGCGGTATCGGCGTCGATCCCGGCGGCGCGGGCGGCGGATTGGGTCTGTTCGGCCGTCAGCGTATTGGGCTCACCCGGGATCGAGACCGCCGTCAGGCTGTCGGCCCCGGCCGCGACGGGGCGCAGGTAGCCCGCGATGTCCTTGGTGTTGAGCATCCCGAGGATCAGGTGCGTGGGCTTTGCCGGCATCCGCGCCAGCGTCGCCGCGACCGCCTCGCCGCCCGCCGGGTTGTGGCCGCCATCAAGCCACAGCTCGCAGGCGCCCGCGGCCTCGACCAGCGGGCCGTGGCGCAGGCGCTGCATCCGCGCGGGCCAGTCGGCGCGGGTCACGGCAGCCTCGCATGCGGCCTCGTCGGCGCCCAGATGGCGCAGCGCGGCCAGCGCGGCCCCGGCATTGTCGATCTGGTGGGGGCCGGGAAGGTTCGGCAGCGGCAGGTCCAGAAGGCCGTTTTCATCCTGGAAGATCAGCCGCCCGCGTTCTTCCCAGGCACGCCAGTGCTGGCCGTGGACCAGCAGCGGACAGCCCAGGCGTTCGGCCCGCGCCTCGATCACCGCCAGCCCGTCTTCGGACTGCGGGCCGACGACGCAGGGCACGCCCCGCTTCATGATGCCGGCCTTTTCGCCGGCGATCTCGGGCAGGGTCTCGCCCAGGTATTGCTGATGGTCGACCGAAACCGGCGTGATGATCGTCAGGCGCGGATGGTCGACGACGTTCGTGGCATCGAGCCGCCCCCCCAGTCCGACCTCAAGCAAGGTCCAGTCGGCGGGGGTGCGCGCGAAGGCCAGGAAAGCGGCGCAGGTGGTGATCTCGAAGAAGGTGATCGGCTCGCCGCCGTTCGCGGCCTCGCATTCCTCCAGTAGCGCGGCGAGATCGGGTTCCGATATCAGCGTGCCCGCCAGCCGGATGCGTTCATGGAACCGCGCCAGATGCGGCGAGGTATAGGCGTGGACCTTGCCCCCCATCGCCTCAAGACCCGCGCGGATCATCGCCTGGGTCGAGCCCTTGCCGTTGGTGCCCGCAAGATGGATCACCGGCGGAACGTGCCGTTCGGGATGGCCAAGTGCGCCCAGCAGGCGATGCACCCGGTCCAGCGTCAGGTCGATGATCTTGGGGTGCAGCGACATCAGCCGCTGCAGGATCATGTCGGTGCCGGTCGGGCCGGTCAGGGTCATTGTCGCGCCTTTCGCAATAAGGGGGCTATGGCCGGCCGGCGCCGGGTGTGGCCCTGACATCACCGGAAACGGGAATTTGCCATTGCAGGAGACGCAGGCCGGAGCCGGCATCCCCAAGGATCAAAGCGGTGCTCGGGTGATCCCGGACAGCTCTGTGTTCACGTCGAATGTGCGCGCCACGATGCCGGTCACGCCAAAGGCAGCCAGGCGGGCGGAATGCTTTTCCCGATAGGCTTCGGCTGCGGAGGGGTTGTCGAAGACATAGATGCCGCCGGCCCGGCCCCCGGCCTCGTTCTCGGTCCAGATCTTCCAGACGAGACCCGGCTCGGCGGCAATGTCTTGCGCCAGCCCGCCAAGGCCCGCCGCCATCTCTGCGCCCCAGGGGCCGGGGAACGGGAAATCGAATTGCAACAAGGTGTGGGCCATTGCGACAACCTTTCAATGGAAGTTGGAATGTCAGTCCGCGGTGGCCTTGGGGGCCGGCAGGTCGCCCTTCACCGCCGGCGTTTCCCTCATCATCATCCGCAGGATGGTGATGAGTTCATCGCGCATGTTCTTGCGATGCGTCACGCGGTCCAGCATCCCGTGGTCCAGCAGGTATTCAGCGCGCTGGAAGCCTTCGGGCAGCTTCTCGCGGATCGTCTGTTCGATGACGCGCGGGCCTGCAAAGCAGATCAGGGCATTGGGTTCGGCGATCTGCACGTCGCCCAGCATCGCGTAGCTGGCCGTCACGCCGCCGGTGGTCGGATGGGTCAGCACGACGACGTAAGGAAGCCGCGCCTCCTTCAGCATCTGAACGGCGACGGTGGTGCGCGGCATCTGCATCAGGGACAGGATGCCTTCCTGCATCCGTGCCCCGCCCGAGGCCGAAAACAGCACGAAGGGCGCCTTCTTCTTCACCGCCCGTTCGGCGCCCGCGATGATCGCGTTGCCGACATACATTCCCATGGACCCGCCCATGAACGAAAAATCCTGCGCCGCCGCGACAATGGGCGTGCGGCCGATTTCCCCTTCCGCAACCAGCATGGCGTCTTTTTCGCCGGTGGCCTTCTGGGTGGATCTCATCCGCTCGGTGTATTTCTTCTGGTCGCGGAAATGCAGCGGGTCGGCGATGGGTTCGGGAACCTTCACCTCGGTGAAGATGCCGCCGTCGAACAGCGCCGCGAAGCGTTCGCGCGGCCTGATCGCCATGTGGTGATCGCAGTTGCCGCAGACGTTCAGGTTGTCGGCCAGTTCGCGGTGAAACAGCATGGTTCCGCATTCGGGGCATTTGGTCCAGAGGTTGTCCGGCACTTCCCGGCGCGAGAAAAGCGAATTGATCTTGGGCCGGACGTAGTTGGAGATCCAGTTCATCTTGCGCCTTTGCCGTCCTCGAATGATGGCACTGAAATAAGCCGGGCATCGGGGAAATGCAATCGGCGGGCGCTGGGGGGGGACAAGGAAGCGTGATCGCGTCACTGGCCATTCCGGGTGTAGGATCAGATTTCCGGCACCTCACAGCCCGAAGGAGGACGCGATGTCCGAGGCAAAGGATCTTGCGGAACGGACCTGCGTTCCCTGCAAGGGCGGAACACCGCCGCTTGACCAGGCCAGGGTCCGGGCGCTGCTGGCATCGTTGCACCATGACTGGCAGCTTTCCGACGATGGAACGCAGATCACCCGGCGCTTTGCCACAGGCAATTTTGCCCGCGCGCTTGCGCTGACGGATGCGGTGGGCGCCATGGCCGAGACACAGAAGCACCATCCCGATCTGGCACTTGGCTGGGGTTACTGCAGCGTCACCTGGACGACCCACGCGGCCGGAGGCCTGTCCGAGAACGATTTCATCTGTGCCGCGCGCAGCGACGCACTGGCGGAACCGGCGGCGGGCTGATCGCCGGGGGCTGTCACAGCCGCAACGCCAGCCGCGCCAGAAGCCAGGCCACGATCAATGACATCAGGTCGACGGCCAGCATCATCATCGTCTGCCCCGACGCCGGGTCGATCGGCAGAAGCCAGAGCGCAAGCCCGTCCATCTGCCCGGGGATCGAGGCAAGCATCATCGCCGAGACGTTGTTGGCGAAGTGAAAGCCGATGGCCGCGCCCAGATGCCCGGTGCGCGCTGTCAGGTCGGCTGCAAAGATCCCGAAAAGCGCCGTCCAGCCAACGATGGCAAGGGCGTTCTGCCCCCAGAGAGCACTGTCGTAATGCGCCATGGCGAAAAGTGCGGCCGGCACGGCCATCCAGACCAGCGACGAGCGGAATCGCGCGCCCAGTTGCTGTTGCAGATAGCCGCGGAATACCAGTTCCTCGGCGCCGGTCTGGACCAGTATCCCGGCAAGCCCCACGGGCAGGACCAACAGGAAGCTCCGCAATGACAGGGCGGGATTGCGGATCAGGTCTCCGGTCGCCAGCGTCAGGATCAGGGTGGCCAGGCCGAAGGCCAGAAGCACACCCGCGACCCGCAGGAAATCACTCAGCGCCTGAGCGGGGCTCGGGCCAAGAAGGCTCATGGCGGGGCGGCTGTGCAGGGCGGGAAGCACGATCAGGGGGCCAAGGACCATTCCCAGAAAGCTGAACAGCAGCACGAGCATCGCGCCTGGCGTGGCGCCGAGGGTCATCTGGTTGAACAGCAGGCGGCCGAGGAAGTCGCCGTAGTGGCTGGAATAGTAGCCGGCCAGAAACTGGATCGCCGCGATATAGACAACAAGGATGACCGCTGCGCCGAGGCCCGTGCGCCAGAGCTCGCAGCGGGGCCGGGCGGGGGCGGCATAGGCATCATGCAGGCGATAGGGCGGAAAAGGCAGCGGTTGCGACATGGCCGGACGCTAGCGCGGGCGCCGGATGCCGGCAATCCACAATCCGGGTCACTGCGCGGACCTTGTCAGGGCGATGATCCGGTCCAGGTTCCCGGAACGGGATCGCCGGCCGGCCTGTGGCAAATCACCCCGTGCCAGCCTGTCGATCCGGCTTGCCCGTGCTTCCTTGCGGCTTTATTGCAGGGGCAGCCTGTTTCCCCGGAGGATGCCATGAAGAATACCCGTTTCGACAAGTCGAAACTGCCCAGCCGCCATGTGACCGAGGGCCCCGAACGCGCCCCGCACCGCAGCTACTTCTACGCCATGGGCATTTCCGAGGAAGAGATCCACCAGCCCTGGGTCGGCGTCGCCACCTGCTGGAACGAGGCCGCGCCCTGCAACATCGCGCTCAATCGTCAGGCGCAGTCGGTGAAGATGGGCGTGAAGAAGGGCGGCGGCACGCCGCGTGAATTCACCACCATCACCGTGACCGACGGGATCGCCATGGGCCACGAAGGCATGCGTTCGTCGCTGGCCTCGCGCGATGCGATTGCCGATACGGTGGAACTGACGATGCGCGGCCATTGCTATGACGCGATCGTGGGCCTTGCGGGCTGCGACAAGTCGCTGCCGGGGATGATGATGGCGATGGTGCGGCTCAATGTGCCGTCGGTCTTCATCTACGGCGGCTCGATCCTGCCGGGCAAGCTGAACGGCAAGGACGTGGTGGTTCAGGACGTGTTCGAAGCGGTGGGCAAACATGCCGCCGGCACCATGTCCGACGCCGAACTGGCGATCCTCGAACGCGTGGCCTGCCCCTCGGCCGGGGCTTGTGGCGGGCAGTATACCGCCAACACCATGGCCTGCGTGTCCGAAGCCATCGGGCTTGCGCTTCTGAATTCCTCGGGCGCGCCCGCGCCTTATGAAAGCCGCGACCAGTATGGCGATTTCTCGGGCCAGGCCGTGATGAAGCTGATCGAGAAGAACATCCGCGCCCGTGACGTGGTGACGTTGAAGGCGCTGGAAAACGCCGCCCGCGTGGTGGCCTGCACGGGCGGGTCCACCAATGGCGGGCTGCACCTTCCGGCCATCGCCAACGAGGCCGGGATCGACTTCGACCTGTTCGATGTCTGCGACATCTTCCGTGACACGCCCTATTTCGTGAACCTGCGTCCGGGTGGCGAATACGTCGCCAAGGATCTGCACGAGGCGGGCGGCGTTCCGGTGGTGATGAAGGAACTGGCCCGCGCCGGCCTTCTGCATCTGGATTGCATGACCGCCTCGGGCGAGGAACTGGGCGAGGCGCTTGGTCGCATCACCCATGACCCGGACGGCAAGGTGATCCACTTCATCGACAAGCCGATCTCGAAGACCGGCGGTGTTGTCGGGCTGAAGGGCAACCTGGCGCCGGACGGGGCCATCGTGAAGGTCGCCGGCATGTCCGAGGCGGAACAGGTCTTCACCGGCCCGGCCCGCGTCTTCGAATGTGAAGAAGAAGCTTTCGAGGCGGTGCAGAAGCGCGACTACAAGGAAGGCGATGTCATCGTCATCCGCAACGAAGGCCCCGCCGGCGGCCCCGGCATGCGCGAGATGCTGTCGACCACCGCCGCGCTGTCTGGGCAGGGCATGGGCAAGAAGGTGGCGCTGATCACCGATGGCCGCTTTTCGGGCGCGACGCGCGGCTTCTGCGTCGGCCACGTCGGCCCTGAAGCCGCGCATGGCGGACCGATCGCGCTTTTGCGCAACGGCGACATGATCACGCTGAACGCCCTGACCGGAGAGTTGTCGGTGGCGCTGTCGGACGAAGAACTGACCAAGCGCAAGGCCGACTGGAAAGGCCCGCGCAAGACCGACTACAATTCCGGTGCGCTGTGGAAATATGCGCGGCTTGTGGGGTCTGCCCGCTTCGGCGCGATCACGCATCCGGGTGCCGGGGCCGAAACCCATGTCTACATGGATCAGTAGGCTTGGTCCTGTCCTGATTGCCGTGGCGGCGGGTCTTCCCGCCGCTGCGGATGTGAAACAACCCGGTCCCACGACCATGCCGCAGGCGCGGCAGACATCTGGCCCGGAGTCAACGGCCCAGCCGCCGCTTCCGGCGCCGGACCAGCCCGGCGCGGACGGTGCGGCAGTGTCGCGCCCGGTGCCAAGGGCGCTGTCGCTCCTGAAGGGCGGCATCGTGATCCAGGGTCCGACGGGCTATTGCATCGACATGACGGCACTCAGGTCCGAGGTCAGCAATGCCTTCGTGCTTATGGGCGGCTGTGCTGCGATGGAAGGCAAGGGGCGCGGCGGGGCCCAGGCGGCGGTTCTGACCGCGACGGTCTCGACGCCGGCTGAAACCGCTGCGCCGCTTGCGCAGACCTTTCCGGCGATGGCCGCCTTCCTGCAATCAGAGCCGGGGCGCGCTGCACTGAGCCGGGTGGGAGATGCGCGTTCGGTCCGGGTGATTTCGGTCAGCGCCACGGAGGATGTGCTTTATGTCCGCGCCGCCGATGCGGCGGCGGCGGCCTGGGGTCAACCCGTCGAACAGGATTACTGGCGCGCGATCTTCGAGATCGGCGGGCGCTATGTGACGCTGACCACGCTCGGATTGAGGGACCGCCCGCTTGGCGCGGCCGAAAAGCGCCGGCTGCTTGAAGCCTTCGTGCGCGCCGTCCGTCGCGCCAACGGGGCGTGAACGATGCTGCGTGCGGCCTTTCGCAGGATCCGGACGCAGTGGCGCCGGAAGCGGCTTCTGGCGCCCTGGCTTGCACTTGCCGATCGCGGCCGGAAGCTGCCGCCCGAGGGGCTCGCCGAACTGCGCCCGTTTGCGCACCAGGTGCGAGGCGCGGCTGACAGGATCCTTGCCCTGTCCGATCTGGGTGCGCCCACCCGTCCGGACCCGTTGCGAACCCCCGGGGAAGACGCGGTCTGGCGTCCGGGCCCATGGACAGATCGGATGCATCCCGCCGGTATCGCCGCGCCCATGTCCCGCCTGGCGCTGGAGCGGGGGGTCACGCTTTTTCACGACGGCCAGCCATCGTCGATCATCCTGCGCCAGAAAAGGAGCCATCACGCGACGGATGCGGCCGCTTTTTCGCTGGGCATCGAGGTCTTTGCGCTGGGCGGCAGCTTCCTGTCGATGTGTATCGACCTGCAGGACAATCTGCTTGCCGGTCTGTCTCGCCGCCATATCCTGCGGATGACGATGGATCTGGAATGCGAACGCCCCCAGGATTTCTATGCACGGCTCAATCTGGGGCAGGGGCCCAATACCGAAGACCTTGTCCTGCACCTTCCGGGGATCGCCGGGCCATGCGAGGTGGAATTTGATCTGGCTCGGATGTCCATCCGTGGAAACAGGGTCGACAGGGCGTGGATTGACGTGATCTTGCAGGAACCGGACCACAATGCCGTGGTGATCCGCGACCTGGTGCTTGGCCGCCGGCCACGGGCGGAGCTTTAGGACGGGGGCAGGATGCGGGGCGTCGAGTCATCGGAACTTCGGGATGGTGTCTGGACCGTGGTGCTGACGCCCCCGGCACATACGGGCAATGACGCGCCCTTCGCGGCAGAGATATGGCATGATGGCCGGATCCTTCCGGGGCTTGCGGTGACCGAAGTCGCCGGAAAGGTGACCACGCGGTTTCGCCTGCCCCCGGGGATCCTGTCGCAGGGCGTGCAGGTGCTGGTGCTGACTGACGCTGCGGGCAGGGATCTGTCGCGGCTGGTCCTGATTGCGGGCCAGCCGGTCGAAGATGACCTGCGCGGCGAGATCGCGCTGCTTCGGGCCGAACTTGACCTGCTGAAGCAGGCGTTCCGCGATCATTGCCGCGGCGGCGGGGGCTAAGCGGGAAGGTTGACGCCACGTTGGGGATGACGGTGGCAGCGTCAGGAACCAGATTGCCTGCATCACTGCCACATCACTGCCGAGGACAGGAGCCAGATCCGAATGACCCTCTATCCGCATATGCTGGCGCCGCTGGATCTGGGCCATGTGACGCTTCCGAACCGGGTGCTGATGGGGTCGATGCACACGGGGCTCGAGGAAACGGGCGACTGGAACCGCGTGGCCGAATTCTATGCGGCGCGGGCGCGTGGCGGCGTAGGGCTGATGGTGACAGGCGGCATGGCGCCGAACCCGGAAGGCGGGGTCTTTCCCGGTGCGGCGGGGCTTTTTTCGCCCACCGACATCGCCAACCACCGCATTGTCACGGCGCGCGTGCATGACGCGGGCGGGCGGATCGCCATGCAGATCCTGCACGCCGGGCGCTATGCCATGGGCAAGGACTGCGTCTCCGCCAGCGCGGTGAAATCGCCGATCTCGCCCTTCGTGCCGCAGGAACTGGACGAGGCGGGGATCGAAAAGCAGATCGCCGATATCGTCACCGCCGCCGCCCGGGCGCAAGAGGCCGGGTATGACGGGGTCGAGGTGATGGGGTCGGAGGGCTATCTGCTCAATCAGTTTCTTGTCAGCCATGTGAACCGCCGGACCGACCGCTGGGGCGGATCTTACGAAAACCGGATGCGCCTGCCGGTCGAGGTCGTCACCCGCGTGCGCCAGGCGGTGGGGCGGGATTTCATCCTGATCTACCGGCTTTCGATGATCGACCTGATCCCCGATGGATCGACCTGGGACGAGGTGGTGCGGCTTGCCCGCGCGGTCGAGGCGGCGGGGGCGTCGATCCTGAACACCGGCATCGGCTGGCACGAGGCGCGGGTGCCGACCATCGCCACATCGGTGCCGCGGGCGGGTTTTGCCTGGGTGACGAAGAAGCTGATGGGGCAGGTGGGCATCCCGGTCATCACCTCGAACCGCATCAACACGCCCGAGGTGGCCGAAGAGGTGCTGGCGGGTGGCTGCGCCGACATGGTCAGCATGGCGCGGCCTTTCCTTGCCGATCCCGATTTCGTCGCCAAGGCGGCGGCGGGCCGGGCGGCGCGGATCGCGCCTTGCATCGCCTGCAACCAGGCCTGCCTTGATCACATCTATTCGGGGAAGCTGGCCAGCTGCCTTGTGAACCCGCGCGCCTGCCACGAGACCGAGCTTGTGATCACACGCGCGCCCACCCCGCGCCGTTATGCCGTTGTGGGGGCGGGGCCAGCGGGCCTTTCGGCGGCGCTGACGCTTGATCGCCGGGGGCACCACGTCACGCTCATCGAAGCCGCACCGCAGGTGGGCGGACAGCTGATCCTTGCGCGCGAAGTGCCGGGGAAAGAGGAATTTCGCGGCCTCGTCGCCTGGTATGAAACCATGTTGGCGGAAAGCCGGATCGATCTGCGGCTGAACACCCGGGCCTCGGTTGCCGATCTGCAAGGTTTCGATGGCGTGATCCTTGCCACCGGCGTGCGCCCGCGTGCCCCGGGAATCGCGGGGCAAGAACACGCCGTCAGCTATGCCGATGTCCTGTCGGGCAGGGTGGTGGCGGGGCCGCGCGCGGTGATCCTGGGCGCGGGGGGAATCGGTTTTGACGTGGCGGAGTTCCTGATGGAGACGGGTGAAAGCCCGACCCTGCACCCGGAAATTTGGCGGCGGGAATGGGGCGTCGCCGATCCGGCGCTGGTGCGCGGCGGTCTGACCGTGCCGCGGCCAGAAGCGCCAGCGCGGCAGGTGACGATCTTGCAGCGCAAGCCGGAAAAGCCGGGGCGCAGGCTTGGCAAGACCACCGGCTGGATTCACCGCGCGGCCCTTCAGGCCAAGGGTGTGCGGATGATCGGCGGCGTCAATTACGAAGAAATCACGCCGGAAGGCCTGAGGATCAGCTTCGGCCCCGACCGCAGCGATCCGCAGTTGATCGCTGCGGATACCGTGGTTCTTTGCGTCGGACAGGTCAGCGAACGGAGCCTCGCTGACGGCCTTACCGAGGCGGGCATCGCGAGTCACGTCATCGGCGGTGCAGAGCTTGCGACAGAACTTGATGCAAAACGCGCCATCGATCAGGGCACCCGGCTTGCCGCAGCACTATGATCCGGTCAGGGACAATCCTGTAACGATATGACCGAAAAAGGTTTTTCAGGTTTATCGCCAGCTATTCCCTGTCGTTTTCACGTTGCTCTGTTGCGAAATGCGACACGAAAAGGCCGACAACGCTGAATCGGTTCGGCATAAAACCCAACTGTTGACCGCAGGGCTCCGCATTCTTGCCCGATTTCAGGGTGATACGGGGCTTCGGCGGGCAATGTCGAATAAGGGTGCATAATGGACCGACTGACCGAAATGGAAGCCTTCGCCACTGTGGTGGATCAGGGGGGATTCACCGATGCGGCCAAGAAGATGGGGATTTCCAAGTCCGCTGTCTCGAAACATGTTTCGGCGCTTGAGGCCCGTCTGGGCGCGCGCCTTCTGAACCGGACGACGCGGCGCGTATCACCCACGGAAATCGGCCTTGCCTATTACGATCGCGCCCGCCGGGTGCTGAACGATGCGGGCGAGGCGGATGCGCTGGTTACTTCGATGCAATCGGCGCCTTCGGGTCTGCTGCGCATCTCGGTCGCGACGGATTTCGGCGTCAACCTCCTGTCGCCGATCCTGGGGGATTTCCTGCTGGAATACCCCGAAATCACCGTGAACATGGTGCTGAACAACCGCTACGTCGAGCTGATTTCCGAAGGGTTCGACATGGCGATTCGCGTGGGCGAGCTGGAAGACAGCACGCTGCGCGCCCGCAAGCTGACCGATACCGCCAAGCGCATGATCGGCGCGCCGGGCTATTTCGAACGCTATGGCCGCCCGCAGAAGATCGACGACCTGAACGAACACAAGCTTCTGCATTATTCGAATCAGGCTTCGGGCAACGTCTGGAAGATCACCGCGCCTTCGGGTGAAAAGCGCCAGGTCCGCACTGCGGGTTGGCTGACGGTGAACGACGGGCAATCGCTGCTGAATGCGGCCATCTCGGGCCTGGGCATCGCCTATCTGCCAAGCTTCCTTTACGCCGATGCGATGAAACAGGGCCAGGTCGAAGAGGCGATCCCCGATCTGCCGGTGGAAACGCTTGGCATTTACGCCGTTTACCCGCCGGGGCGCTTCACGCAGCCGAAGGTGCGGGCCTTCATCGACTTTCTGGCAACAGCCTTCGCCGACAAGGGCCCCGACAACTGGTAAGCGACCAGAACAGCGACAGGTATCAGCGGGTCGGGGTGAGGATCACCTCGACCCGCCGGTTTTTCTGCCGGCCCTCATCCGTCAGGTTGCTGGCACGCGGCGCGAGATAGCCCGCGCCTTCGGCCGAGATCCTGGAGCCGAGGTCGCCGGGCATTTCCGCCAGCCGGGCCCGCACCGATTCGGCCCGTCGCTTCGACAGGGCAATATTGGCGGCAAGGCTTCCCTGCGCGTCGGTATGCCCCACAAGTGTCACGCGGGCATCCGGGTTGCGCCCGAGCCAGCCGGCAAGCGCGGCGAGCGACGCGAACTCCCCCGCAGCCAGATCGGCCGAGCCGCTGGCAAAGACCAGATCATCAAGCGCCGCATGACCTTCGGCCAGCAACCGTGCCCCCGGATCGCCCGTTGCCGTATCGCCTGATGTTGCCGACTCGGGCGCAACAATCGTTGATGGTCCGGGTCCGGCGGTGTCGGCATTTCTGCCATCATCGGGAACCAGCGCCGATGGAGGGGGGGGCGGCGGTGCCACCGTGCCCGAGGGGATGACCGCAACGGGCGCCACGGCGCTGGGCGTCGCCGTCACGATCTGAACGAAGCCGCTTTCGTTCGACCGGCTGACCAGCACCGAGACAAGTTCGATGCCGCCCGCGCCATCTCGCCGCGCCGAAAGATAGCGGAAATCGCCCAGATCGACATGCATCGCCGGTTCGGGCAGCACGGGGATCGCAAAACGGAAGTCGAATCCGCCGCAGGCTTGCGTGGCGCAATCCAGAAGCAGGGTGAAGCCCGCCTGCGACAGGGCCTCCCGATAGGGCAGCAGCAGGGCGAGCGTCGTGTGGCTGCCGATGGGCACGCGCCATGAACCGATCGATATCCGGCCCTCGGCCATGGTCCCGGCAACGGTGCCGGCTTTCCAAGGCGCCCCCGCGATCAGCGCGCTGCCGGGGTCTTCGGTGCGGCTGTCGGTGGCGACGGCCCCAGCGGGCAGAGGCAGGTCGATGGGCGGTGCGGCCTCTGCTTGGGACATGCCGAAAAGGGCCGTTGCGGCGACAAGGATCCTGAGCCGCCTCATGCCGCGGGCACCTCTGCCGGGATAAGCCGGCGATAGTGGTAGTGATCGACGACCTCCATCCCGAACGACCGGTAAAGCCCCTGCCCGGCGTCGTTCGCGCGGGTCACGGGCAGGGCCAGAGACTGCGCGCCATGGGCCGCCGCCCACTGGGCCGCCGCCCGCATCAGGTCGCGCGCGAGTCCCTTGCGGCGGAACCCTGGCAAGACGTGAAGTGCGTGGACATAGGCCACATTGCCGTTCACGGCGGCGAAGACGCCACCGGCCGCGCGGTCCTCAAGGCGGCCAAGAATCGTGGTCTTGGGCGCGGCGGCCCGCTCCATCACGGCGATCCGCTCCGGTCCGATGCCCGCTTCGGTCCAGTGGTCGCGCATGATCGCAAGCATCGGCCAGATCGCAAAGGTCGTCAGGCGCCGCGGCGCCTCGGCTGCAAGGCGTGACACCGGCGCCATGAACAGATCGACGGGATCGTGCAGTGCATAGCCCCGCGCGGCCAGCGCCGCATCCAGCCGGTCCTCGCCATCCCGGACCATGAAGAGCGGAACCTGACCGCTGCCATGATGCGCCGCTTCGGCGATGGCGATGTCGCCTTCGCTCCAGTTGTCGTGCGCGGCGGTGGTGGCCGAGACCCGGCCACCACCGCCCTTGCCGTCGCGCAGGATCCAGGGCCCGGCTTGCCAGCGCCTGGCGGCGGGCCATGTGGCTTCCATCAGGTTCAGCCATTCGGTCATCAGGCGGGTTCTCCGGGGAACAGGGACATGAGCCTTGCGTAAGCCGCCTCCAGCCGTTGCCGATCCCTGCCGCGAATGACAAGCGTGGTGCCGAAGGCGCCATTGCGCGAAAATGGATAGGAACCCATGGTCAGGTCCGGGTATTCGGCGGCCAGTGCGGCAAAATCCGCGGCGATGGTGCCTTCGCCCAGGTTGACCCGCCAGTTGCGGCTTTCAACCGGGGTGCCGGCCTTCAGGCCCGGCAGGATCAGGGCCGCCATCGCCTCGAAGATCCGCGGCACGCCGGCCATGACATGGACGTTGCCAAGGCTGAAGCCCGGTGCCACGGAAATCGGGTTGTCGATCAGCGTGGCCCCATCGGGGATGCGGGCCATGCGCTGGCGGGATTCGTTGAAGTCAAGCCCCTGGGCGGCGTAGTGCCGCGCAAGCAGATCGCGGGCGTCGTCGCGGATGCCGATCGCCACGCCGAAGCTGGCGGCCACCGCATCGGCGGTGATGTCATCATGCGTCGGCCCGATGCCGCCCGAGGTGAAGACGTGATCCCAGGCGTGGCGCAGGGCATTCAGCGCGGCGACGATGGCGGACTGGTCGTCGGGGACCATCCGCACCTCCCGCAGGTCGATGCCGATGCGGGTCAGTTCGCCCGCAAGGTGATGCATGTTCGAATCGCGGGTCCGGCCCGAGAGGATTTCGTCCCCGATGATCAGGATGGCGGCGGTGGGATTTTTCGGCGGTGCCGAAGCGGGGTTCGGGGGGGGGGGCGGAGGGGGGGTAGGCATGGGGCGGGCTCCTTCCCGGTCATCTATAGGCAGGCCGCCGCCTCTGGCCAAGCGGGAACAACCGCATTATCTAACGCCCATGCGACACAAGGAGACCGCCGTGGAAGAGCCGCGGGGCCGTCAGACCAAGGACGGCATCAGGATTTACGAACCCGCGGATTTCGTGGGCATGCACAAGGCCGGACGGCTTGCCGCCGACATCCTCGACCGGGTGGCCGCGCTGGTCGAGCCGGGGGTGACGACCGAGGTGCTGGACGATTTCATCCGCGACGCGGTGGAGGCGGCAGGAGCGGTTTCGGCCACGATCGGCTATCGCGGCTATCAGCATGCGTCCTGCATCAGCGTGAACCATGTGGTCTGCCACGGGATTCCGGGGCCGAAGGTGCTGAAGGATGGCGACATCCTCAACATTGACGTGACGGTGATCGTGGATGGCTGGTATGGCGACACCAGCCGGATGTATGTGGCGGGCATGCTGAGCCGCAAGGCCGAGCGGCTGATCCGGGTCACCCATGACGCGCTGATGCTGGGGATCGAGGCGGTGCGGCCGGGGAACACCTTCGGCGACATCGGCCATGCGATCCAGGCCTATGTCGAGGCGCAGCGGATGAGCGTGGTGCGCGATTTCTGCGGCCACGGGCTGGGCCGCGTCTTCCATGCGCCGCCGAACGTGCTGCATTACGGGCGTCCGGGCAGCAGGGAAGTGCTGGAAGAGGGCATGTTCTTCACCATCGAACCGATGGTGAACCTTGGCCGCCCGGAAACCAAGGTGCTGGCCGATGACTGGACGGCGGTGACGCGCGACAAGTCGCTGTCGGCGCAGTTCGAGCATTCGATCGGCGTGACGGCGGATGGCTGCGAGATCTTCACCCTGTCGCCGGCGGGGAAATTCCATCCGACCTGGGGTTAGGTGGCAGTCGCCCGGGGGCGCCGCCCCCGGACCCCGGGGATATTTGTGCCAAGATGAAAGAACGGTCAGCCCCGCGATGCCGGCGGAGCGCGCAGGATGGTGACGAGCGTATCGCCGTATTTTCGCTGGTCGAGCAGGTCGAAGCCGGGCGGGGGTGTCGGCGGCGTGCTTTCTTCCCAGACGACCAGCGCGCCGGGGGCGAGCCAGCCGCCCGCGACGGCGGATGCGAGCGCGGATTCGCCGAGACTCGCGCCATAGGGTGGGTCGAGGAAGACGAGGGTGTAGCAGGGGCCGCGGTTCGGGCCGAGGCGGGTTGCGTCGCGGCGCCAGACATCGGTGGCGCCCATGGCGCGCATGAGTTCGATATTGCGTCGCAGGAGCGCGCGCGCCGCCGTGCCGTCATCGACAAAGGTCACCCGGGTGGCGCCGCGCGACAGGGCTTCGAGGCCGAAGGCGCCGGTTCCGGCGAAAAGGTCAAGCACCCGTGCGCCCGCGACCGGATTGCCGTAGCCGCCGTTCAGGATCAGGTTGAAGATCGCCTCGCGGACGCGGTCGGTGGTCGGGCGCAGATGCGCCGACGGATCGCCCGCGCCGACCTCGGCCAGTTTGAGGCCCCGCCGTTCGCCGCCGATGATCCGCATCAGCGCATCAGGGCCTTGAGGTCGGTCGCCGGATCCGACACCAGCGCCGGGTCGGGGCTGCGGCCGGCCTCGATCAGGCGCTTGCCGACCATATAGGCGCGCGGGTCGTTCATCGCATCGACGGCGAGCAGTCTGGCACCGGCGTAATACCAGATCGACAGGCCGGCGCCGTCGGGGCGGGTGATGACGCGGTCGTAGCCGGTGTTCAGGCCGGCGATCTGGAGTTTCACGTCATATTGGTCGGACCAGAACCAGGGCTTGGCGCTGTAGTCCTTGCCAGCGCCAAGGATGTTTTCGGCGACCAGCTCTGCCTGGTCGATGGCATTGCCGACGCTTTCCAGCCGGATGCGCCCGCCCTGATAGGGGAAAGAGGCGCAATCGCCCGCCGCCCAGATATGGGGGTCCGAGGTGCGGCCCTTCGCATCGGTGCGGATGCCGTTTTCAAGGGCCAGCCCCGCCGCTTCGGCGAGGCCGGTGTTGGGCGTGATGCCCGCACCAACGATGACGAAATCGACCGGCAGTTCGCGCCCGTCCGAAAGCTTGGCGGACCTGACGCGGCCGTCGCCCGAAAGCCGGTCAAGGCCCACGCCTTCGAGGATCGTCACGCCGTGGTCCTGATGGAGCTTGCGGAAATAGTCGGCGGTTTCGGCTGAGGCCACGCGTTGCAGGATGCGCGGCGCCATTTCCACAAGCGTGACCGAAAGGCCAAGCTTGGCCGCGACGGCAGCGGCTTCTAGCCCGATGTAGCCGCCGCCGACGACCAGTAGCCGGGCGCCGGACCTGAATTCCGGCGCCATGGCATCGACATCGGCGAGCGTGCGGACAGTATGGACGCCCGGAAGGTCGCCGCCGATCGCCGCGGGAAGCCGCCGGGGGCTGGAGCCTGTCGTCAGCACCAGCCTGTCGTAGGGAATGACCTCATCCCCCAGCGTCACGGATTGCGCGGCGGGGTCGATGGCGGTGACCGGGATGCCAAGGCGCAGGGTCACGTTCTGGTCGGCCCAGAAGGAAGGCGCGCGGAGGTAAAGCCGTTCAAGCTCCATCTCGCCCAGAAGATAGCCCTTCGACAGGGGCGGGCGCTGATAGGGGGGGGCGGTTTCCTCGCCGATCAGGGTGACGGGGCCGGTATGGCCAAGGGCGCGCAGCTTCGCGGCAACGGAGGCGCCGGCTTGTCCGGCGCCGATGATCACGATTCCTGCCATGACGGTCCCTTCCGGATCTGGTCTTGTCGGAAGGAGAGACTATATCCTCGGCTGACCTATTGGCAACGCGCGAGGATTTTTGCCATGACGATTTCCGTGGGGGCCACGCTGCCCGACGCCACGCTTCTGACGCTGGGTGAAAAGGGGCCACAGCAGGTTGATCTGGCCAGCCGGCTGAAAGGCCGCAAGGTGGTGATCTTCGGTCTGCCGGGCGCCTATACCACCACCTGTTCGACCGCCCATGTGCCAAGCTTCATCCGCACCCGTGACGGGTTTGCGGCCAAGGGCGTGGACGAGATCATCTGCGTTTCCGTCAATGATCCCTTCGTGATGGGTGCCTGGGGCAAGGATACCGGCGCGGCGGCAGCTGGCATCACCATGATGGGCGATGCGGATGCGTCGTTCACCAGGAAGCTTGGCCTTGAGTTCTCGGTCCCGGCGATCGGGCTGAATGACCGTTCGAAGCGCTATGCGCTTTATGCCGATGATGGCGTGGTCAAGGTTCTGCATGTCGAAGACAACGCGGGCGTTTGCGACCGTTCGGGTGGCGAGGCGCTTCTGGAAGCGATCTGAAGCGCGGGGCGCCTGCGCCCTGCCTTATCCCGCCGCCGGGCCCATGGCTTCGGCGGCGGCGTCGTCCAGCGTCTTGGCGCGTTGGAAGGCCGGTCGCGCGGTCAGCCGGTCGCGGTAGGCTTCCAGCGCGGGCGTCGCCGGAATGGTCTTGAAGCCCAGCCCCCAGATCACCTGCGCCCCGACATAGACATCGGCGGCGCTGAAATCGGCCCCGGTGATGTAGGGACGGTCCTCCAGCATGGTATCGAGTGCCTGCATGGTGCGATCGTAGCTGCCGTATCCCACCATGCCGCGACGATCCTCGGGCACTTCGACGCCAAGGGAATGGTTCGTGACGGCCTGTTCCAGGGGGCCGGCGGCGAAGAACAGCCAGCGGTAGTAATCGGCGCGATCCCGCGGATCGGGGGCAAGAGCCGCATCGGGGAAGGCATCGGCCAGATAGGCGCAGATCGCGGCGCATTCGGTGACAACCTGATCGCCGTGGACCAGCACCGGCACCTTGGCCATCGGGTTCAGTTGGCGGTAGGTGCCGTCTTGCATCGCCGCGCCGTAGGGCAGCATGCGGATGTCATAGGGTCGGCCCGCTTCCTCAAGCATCCAGCGGGCGATGCGGCCGCGTGACATCGGGTTCGAATAAAGCGTCAGGGACATGTCGCCTCCTTGGGATTCGGGGCCGAGGGTAGCATGGGATAGTGTCAGTCCTGCGGGTCCTGGGCCAGGTCGGCGGGACCGCGGCGGAAGGGACCATAGGCGGTGAGGATCTCGATTTCCTCGTCGGTGGCGGCGCGTTCGGCGTCCAGGAACCGGGCGACGGCCTTGCGCAGGCCCGGATCGGCGATCCAGTGCAGAGAATGGATGGCGCTGGGCAGGTAGCCGCGGGCCAGCTTGTGTTCGCCCTGCGCCCCGGCCTCGACCCTTGAAAGGCCAAGCTCGATGGCGTGGTCGATGGCCTGGTAGTAGCAGCATTCGAAATGCAGGAAGGGGTGGTCCTCGGTCGCGCCCCAATAGCGCCCGTAAAGCGTGTCGCGGCCCAGAAGGTTCAGCGCGCCAGCGATGGGGTGGCCGTCGCATTCGGCCAGCACCAGGACCACATCGTTGCGCATGGTCCTGTGCAATTCATCGAAGAAGGCGCGGGTCAGGTAGGGCCGGCCCCATTTGCGGCTGCCGGTGTCCTGATAGAAGCGCCAGAAGGCATCCCAGTGCCGCGCCTCGATCTGGTCGCCGGTCAGGCGGCGGATGGTGCCGCCAAAGCCCTGCGCGCGGTCGCGTTCCTTGCGGATCGCCTTGCGCTTGCGCGAACTGAGCGAGGCGAGGAAATCGTCAAAGCTGGCATAGCCGCGGTTTTCCCAATGGAACTGCTGGGTGACACGGTGGAGATAGTCTCCCCCGGCTCCGGCCAGAGCCTCCGCTTCGGCCTCGGTGCAGTAGGTGACGTGGGCCGAGGACAGGTGGTTCTGCGCGGCAACGCGGATCGCCGCCTGGGCCAGCGCGGCGCGGCCCCGGTCCTCCCTTCCCGGACGGCACAGGAACCGCCGGCCGGCGACCGGGGTGAAGGGCACCGCGATCTGGAGCTTGGGGTAATAGCGCCCGCCCGCCCGTTCCCATGCATCGGCCCAGCCGTGGTCGAAGATGTATTCGCCCTGGCTGTGGGTCTTCACATAAAGGGGCGCGACGGCGATGACCTGGCCATCCTGCCGCGCCACCAGCGGGCGCGGGGTCCAGCCCGTCGATCCGCCGACCGAGCCCGAGCGTTCCAGCGCCGAAAGGAAGCGGTGCGTGGTGAAGGGATCGGCGGCGCGACCGCCTTCTGCCGCTTCGGGGCAGGCGCAGGCGTCCCATTCGGCGGCGTCAATCGCCGCCACGCCGGATTCAAGGCTGATCTCGATGGTGTCGGGGTCGCGCATGGGGTCGCGCCTTTTCGCTGCTCTCCGCCCGGCGCGCGCGACTTATACCCCCGGAGGGGAGGGGTAGCCTTCGAAGGTGACGTTGTCGGCGCGCTTGCGTGCCTGAACTTCGTCCTGAATCGAGCGGATTGTCCAGCACAGGATCTTGCCGCGCTGGGCGCGGATCTGTGCAAGGCGCGGATTTTCCAGATCCGATGCCTCGTGCGAGACGAAGCTTGCGTAGACGCGATCATAGTCGGGGATGGCGCGCAGCCGGTTGCAGACCGCAGCAGGCAGAAGCGGCCAGTCTTCGGGGCGGTAGGCGCTGGTGGTCAGGCCACGGGCGATGCCGGGGGCGGCCTTTGCCATCGCGGCGGCGGAATAGGGGTTGAAGGACATGACGGCGACGGGGCCGCGATAGGCCATCAGCATGATGGCCACTGCTTCCTCCATCGCGCCGACGTTCGGGCCCATGGCGCCGTCCTGGTCCTTCAACTCGATCAGCAGCGGCACTCGGCCCGCGACCAGACGCAGCACTTCGGCTAAGGTCGGGATGGTTTCGTCGCTGTCCAGAAGGCGCAGGCGTTCAAGCTGCGCGGCGGTCTGCCCCCGGACACGACCTGGATGCCCGGTCAGGCGGCGCAGGTCGTAGTCGTGAAAGACCATCGGCACGTTGTCTGCCGATGGCTGGAGGTCAAGCTCGATCCCATACCCTGCCCCGATCGCGGCGCGGAAGGCCGCGCGCGAGTTTTCAGGCCGCCGGTCGCTGCGGTCATGGTAGCCGCGATGCGCGATCGGTGTCTGCAGGAAGGCATAGGGCAGGGTAATGGGCGAGGGCATCAGGAAACCTGGAAGATCGCTTCGATCTCGACCGCGACGCCCAAGGGCAGCGAGGCCGCCGAGACGGCAGAGCGGGAATGGCGTCCGGCATCGCCCAGCACTTCTACCAGAAGGTCCGAGCAGCCGTTGATGACCTTGGGCTGATCGGTGAAATCGGGGGTCGAGTTTACAAAGCCGGTCAGCTTGACCGCGCCCTGAACCCGGTCCAGATCGCCGCCAAGGGCCGCGCGCAGCTGCGCAAGGATGCTCAGCCCGCAGCGGCGGGCGGCGGCGGCGCCGGCGGCCACGTCGAGGCCATCGCCCAGCTTGCCGGTGATCAGGCCGTTTTCATCCTGGCTGATCTGGCCCGAAATGAAGACCAGATCGCCGACCTGGACGAAAGGCACGTAATTCGCCGCAGGGGCGGGGGCTGCGGGCAGCGTCAGGCCCAGTTGGGCAAGGCGCGCTTCGATTCGTCCGGTCATGGGAACTCCTTGATATTGCTGGACAGGTCTGGACGAAAATATCGCCCAGATTGCGGCAAGGAAAGGCCCGATGCCCGGCGATGTTTCCACTTGCGCGCCAATCCACCCGATTGCGCGGATAACCGCGCCTGTCCGGCACTCAGCTTTCGCGAAATGCCCGGGAGAAATAGGTGCTGAAGGGTTTCAGAAGATAGGAAAGCGGGGTCCGGTCGCCGGTGCGCAGAAACACCGTGACCGGCATTCCGGGCACCAGCCGCGGCGCACCAAGCTGCGCCGTCTGGTTGGCGGGAATCTCGATTTCGGCGCGGAAATAGGCACCCTGGCTCACCTCATCCGTCAGGGCGTCGGCAGAGATTCGAGTGACCTGGCCCGACAATTCTGGCGTGGCGCGGCTGTCGAGCGCGTCGAAGCGCAGCGTGACCGGCTGCCCGAGGCGGACTTCGTCGATGTTGATGGGCGAGACGCGCGCGGCGATGATCAGGGGCCGGTCCTGCGGCACGATGTAAAGCACCGGCTCGGCCGGACGGATCACGGAACGCGGCGTTGTCACCTGCATGGCATGCACGAGCCCCGAGACGGGGGCGGTGATTTCCAGCCGTGCGATCTGTTCGGCCAGCGCCCGGCGCCGTTCGGCAAGTTCCAGTTCGCGGTAGCCAAGGTCGCGCAACTGGGTGATGGCATCCTCGCGCCGCTGGCTTCTGAGCTTCAGGGCCTCGATGTCGATCTCGGTCATGCGCGCCTCGACCTCCGCCGCCTCGGCATCGAGTTCGCCCGCGCGCCCGTCCAGCGCCGCCTTTTCGCGCCGAAGCGCCAGAACCCGGCTGGATTGCGCCAGCCCCTTGTCCAGAAGCGTCTGCTGGTCGGCAAGATCGCGCGCGATCAGCGAAAGCTGCTCGCCCAGGGCGCTGCGCTGCGCGGCGATGCCTTCGGCCTGCGCGGCGATCTGGCCCCGGCGGCGCCCAAGCTGGTCCAGCCCGTTGCGGAAGGTTTCAAGCCGGGCGGCGAACAGGCGTTCCTGCCCGTCGATCTGGTCGGCAACATCGGGCCGGTCAGGGGCAAGCCCCGTCAGTTCCTCGGAGAAGGTAACGGCCGGCGCATCATCACGTTCTGCCGTCAGGCGCCCGCGGCGGGCCTGATGTTCGAAAAGCTGGCCCTCGACGATCGCAAGTTCGGATTTCAGCAAGGTGCCGTCCAGCCGAAGCAGAACCTGCCCCGCCGCCACCGCGTCGCCGTCACGCGCCAGAATCTGGGCCACGACGCCGCCATCGGGGTGCTGGACGACCTGCCGGTTCTGTTCGACCTCGATCCGGCCCGGTGCCACGACGGCGCCCGAGATCCGGGTCATGGTCGACCAAAGGCCGACGCCCCCCATCAGGAGGGCAAGCGCCAGCCCGCCAAGGACCAGCGGCCCGCGAACCGATGGCGACGCTTCATCCGGGGGGGAGTGGCGGCGGGTCATGCGATGCCCCCGTGACCGCCCGACCGGGAGATATCGGTGCCGTTGCGGAGCATGCTGCGCAGGATTTCGTCGCGGGGGCCGAAGGCACGGCGCGTGCCGCCTTCCAGCACCAGAAGCATGTCGCATTCCTGGATCGCCGCCGGTCGGTGTGCCATGACAAGGACCGAGCGACCCTCGGCCTTCATCTGGCGGATCGCGGCATTCAGACCCATGGAGCCTTCGTTGTCCAGGCTGGCGTTGGGTTCATCAAGGACCAGCAGAACCGGATCGCCATAAAGCGCGCGTGCCAGCCCGATGCGCTGGATCTGGCCACCCGAAAGCTGCCCGCAGCCTTGGGTCACGCGCGTGTCATAGCCCTGCGGCTGGGCGAGGATCATCTCGTGCGCGGCCGCCGCCTTTGCGGCAGCGACCACCTTGGCGGGGTCGGGCCGTGGCGACAGGCGGGCGATGTTTTCCGCAATGGTGCCATCGAACAGTGCGACGCGTTGCGGCAGATAGCCGATCAGCCGCCCCAGAACATCGGGATCGTATTGATCGAGCGCCGCGCCATCCAGCCGGATCTGCCCGGCGGCGACCGGCCAGACCCCGGTCAGCGCCCGCGCCAGCGTCGACTTGCCCGCAGCCGATGGCCCGATCACGCCGATCGCCTGGCCGGGAGCAAGGTTGAAGCTCAGCGCGCGCAGAGTGGGCTGCGAATGCCCCGGCGGGGCAAGAGTCACCTGCCGGACTTCAAGCGCGGCGCGGGGGCGGGGAAGCGCGGTCCGGTCCGGCTCGGCGGGATGCGCCCACAGGATTGTCGAAAGCCGCCCCCAGCCTGCGCGGGCCTGCTGGACGCCTGACCAGCCGTTGACCAGTTGTTCGACCGGAGCCAGCGCCCGGCCCACCATGATAGATGCGGCGATCATCGCGCCGCCCGTCACGTCGCCGCGCAACGCAAGCCAGGCCCCCAATGCCAGAAGCGCCGATTGCAGGAATTGCCGGAATGTCCGCGACAGCACGGAAAACAGGCCGGACCGGTCCGTGACCAGTTGCGCCTGCCCGAGGGCTGCGCTGCGCGCCGTGTCCCATCGGGCAAAGCCGTCCGCGCGCATGCCCAGTGCCTGGATCACCTCTGCCTCGTTGCGCAACTGGTCGGAAAGCTGCTCGGCCGCCAGCGCCTCGGTAACGGCGACCCTCGCCGGTGCGCGTGTCGTCCACTGGTTCAGGAACATGAGTCCGACCAGAACCATCCCCCCCGCCAGTGCCGCAATGCCAAGCCAGAAATGCAGGAGGAACACCAGAAACAGATAGAAAGGCACCCAGGGCAGATCCAGGAGCGCCAGCGTCACCGGCGAGGCCAGGGTCTTTTGCACCATGTCCAGATCGCGCAGGGCGGAGGCAGCGGCCTGGTCGGCGGGGTTGCGGCTTGCGCGCGTCAGCATCGCCGCGAAGACCCGCCCCCGGATCCGTGACTGGAAACGCAGAGCCACCCGCGCCATCACCCGGCTTCGGGACATATCCAGCATTCCGAGGATGAGGAACATCACCACGACCAGCGCGAACAGGGCGGCGAGCGTTTCCTGCGACCGGCTTCCCAGAACCCGGTCATAGACCTGGAGCATGAAGATCGACCCCGTGAGCCCCAGAAGATTGACAAAAACCGAAAAGACGACGACCGCCGCCAGAACCGCACCATTACCCGAAAGCGCCCGGCGCAATTCGGCCTGTGCGTCCGATGGCGGCGTCCGGAGGGAGGGCGGCATCATGGTTCGATGTCCGGTGCTGTGGGTCCGGCGCATCTTTGCGCAACCGGACAACCGGGCGCGGCGCATCCGTCTTGCATCCGTCGCGCCCGGAAACTAAGCCTGTCGCCAACGTTCCGCATGTGACCCGCCAATACTTTGGACAGTGCCCGCCATGACCCTGCCTTCCTGCTCTTCCTGTTCGGCCGGCAAGATGTCCAAGTCATGGACGGGTTATGGCAAGTTTGCGTCCAATGCCTTTTTATCGGTGGGATTGTTCATTCTGACGGGATGCGGGGCGCCCACGTCCGGAAGTGATGTCAATGACCCCTATGAGGCCGCGAACCGCAAGGTCCATGGCTTCAACCTGGCGGTCGACGGCGCGGTATTCGGGCGCGATGCCCGGCCCAGCCCGGTGCCGAGGCCGGTGTCGACAGGGCTTTCGAACTTCGTCGACAACCTCGGAACACCGTCCTATGCGCTCAACAACCTGTTGCAGGCCCGACCGGAGCCGCTGGTCAAGAACACCTTCCGCTTCGTCATCAACTCGACCGTCGGCATCGGCGGTATCTTCGATCCGGCCGGCACGCTGGGTCTGACCCGCGATCCCAGCGATTTTGGCGAAACCCTCGCGGTCTGGGGGGCTCCGGAAGGGGCCTTCGTGATGCTGCCGTTCGAGGGGCCATCGACCGGGCGCGATGTTGCCGGGTTGATCGTCGATACGGCAATCGACCCGGTTGGCGTGGCCGTGGGCTGGCCCCAGGCCGGCTATCTGGCTGGCGCGCGGCTGGGTAACAAGATCGACAACCGGCTGATCTACTCCGACACGATCACCTCGATCCTGTATGACAGTGCCGACAGCTATTCACAGCTGCGCCTGTTCTATCTGCAGAACCGCAGGTTCGAACTGGGGCAGGAAACCGATGTGATCGACCCTTACGAGGATCCATATGCACAATGACATTCCCGAACTGAGCCGGCGCGGCGCGCTGGGCGCGCTGGCGGCAACCGCGGCGATGCTGGCATTGCCGGGGACGGCGCA
The DNA here is from genome assembly GCA_020622085.1 of Paracoccaceae bacterium. GTDB lineage: Bacteria > Pseudomonadota > Alphaproteobacteria > Rhodobacterales > Rhodobacteraceae > QY30. The sequence goes on from JAHRYM010000001.1 coordinate 593,638, forward strand.
GGCCCTGACCGTGGGCGAGGCGCGAGGCCTGATCGACCGCGCGGTGGCCGATGTGAACGCGGTGATCAGTTCGGGCGCCAGCGAAGCCTCGATGCTGGCGTCATTCGAGAAGATCTTTGTCAAATATGCCGATGTGCCGACGATCGCGCGCAGCTCTCTGGGGCCGGCGGCGCGAGGCGCCAGCGCGGCGGATCTGGCCGCCTATACCAAGGCCTTCCAGCGCTACATCGCGCGCAAATACGGTCGACGGTTCCGCGAATTCATCGGTGGCCGGATCGAGGTTGTCGACGCGCGCCCGCTCAAGACTTATTTCGAGGTGATCTCGGTTGCCAAGTTGAAGGGTCAGGCGCCGTTCGACCTGCGCTGGTATGTCTCGGACAAGTCGGGGCGCGACCTGTTCTTCAACCTGATCATCGAAGGCGTGAACATGCTTGCGTCCGAGCGCGCCGAAATCGGCGCGATGCTCGATGCCAACAAGGGCAGCATCCCGGCGCTGGCGGCGGCGCTCCGGAAGATCTGACCCTGCCCGACCATCCTTCGGACAAGGGCCGCCCGTCGCCAAAGACGCGCGGCCCTTTTTGCAGCCCCGCGTCAGTTGCCCTGCAGGACATCCTTCAGGATCATGTCGATAAGCTGCCCCTCGGGTGACCGGGCCCTTTGCTCCGGCTGCGCCGGCGTTTCGGGTGTGGGCGCATATTGGTCGTCGGGGAAGGGCACGCCGCTGTCGGGATCATAGGGCTGTCCATAGGCGTCAAGCGGCAACCCGGTTTCGGGGTCGTATTGCTGCTGCGGTTCCTGTGGCTGGGCCTCGGGCGGCAGGGGCTGGCCGTTGGCATCGAAGACCTGCCCCGGATAGCTGGGCGCCAGCGGCATGTCGTTCGGGCGCGCCATCGGCAGGGGCTTCGGCTCCAGCCCCTTTTGCACCCGCGTCATCACCGCCTGCCAGATCTGCGCCGGAAGCCCGCCGCCGGTCACGCCGGTCAGGGGGCGGTTGTCGTCATAGCCCATCCAGACGCCGGCGACGTAATCCGCGGTAAAGCCGATGAACCAGGCATCCCGCGCGGCCGAGGTGGTGCCGGTCTTGCCCGCGGCCTCGTAGCCGTCCAGCTTGGCGCGCCGCCCGGTGCCGCGTTCGATGACCTGGTTCATCATGTAGATCAGCTGCTTGTCGGCGTTTTCCGAAATCACCCTTTCGCCGATCCCGCCTTCCTGGCCCGCCAGCGGCATGTCATCGCCCTGAAGCTTCAGTTCCACGATGCCGTAAGGCTCGACCGAGCTGCCGCCGTTCAGGATGCCGGCATAAGCGCCGGTCATGTCGATCAGCGTCGATTCCGACACTCCCAGCGCCAGTGCCGGGCCATCTGCAAGGTTCTGGGCAAAGCCGAAATCGCTTGCGACCTTGCGCACCGCATCGCGTCCGGCCGCTTCGGATACGCGGACGGTGGCGGTATTGAGCGATTTCGCCAGCGCCTGCACAAGCGGAACCTGGCCTTCGAAGGTCTTTTCATAGTTCTTCGGCGACCATGGCCCCGATCCGGGGACGTTGATCGTCAGCGGTGCGTCCTCGACCATCGAATACATGTTGTAGCCCATGTCCAGCGCTGCGGCATAGACGAAGGGCTTGAACGTCGATCCGGTCTGGCGCAGCGCCTGGGTGGCCCGGTTGAACGACCCGGCCGACTGGATATGCCGCCCACCGACCATGGCGCGCACCGCACCATCCGCAGACATGACGATCACCGCCGCCTCGGCCTTGGATCCTTCCTTGACCTTGGTTGCGAAAACCTCGGCCAGCGCCTCTTCGGCGGCCTTCTGCAGGTGCTGGTCGAGCGTGGTGCGGATCACCACGTCTTCGGTCGTGTCCTTGGTCAGGAAGGCGGGGCCGCTTTCCATCACCCAGTCGGCGAAATAGCCGCCCGCGCGGGCCTGGGCGGCCTGGCTCAGTTGCGCGGGGTGGGCCTTGGCGTCCTGGTATTCGGCATCGGTCAGGTAGCCCTGATCGTGCATCAGCCCCAGGATCACCGCCGCCCGCCCCTGCGAACGTTCAAGGTTCGAGGTCGGCGCGTATTTCGTCGGCGCCTTCAGAAGCCCGGCCAGCATTGCCGCTTCGGCCGGGGTCACATTGGCCGCCGATTTGCCGAAATAGCGCTGTGCCGCGGCTTCGAAGCCACGGGTGCCGGCGCCCAGATAGGCGCGGTTGAAGTAGATGGTCAGGACGTTTTCCTTGCCATATTTCGCCTCGAGCGCCATGGAATAGGGGATTTCCTTCAGTTTCCGCCACAGGCTGCCGGTGCGGCAGTCGGCTTCATAGGCGGCTTCGGATTTCCATTTCTTCGGGTCATAAGGCATGCCCAGGCACAGAAGTTTCGCCGTCTGCTGGGTGATGGTCGAACCGCCGTTGCCTTCGAACGGCCCGCGTCCCTCGGACATGTTGATGCGGATGGCGCTGGCGATGCCGCGCGGGCTGACGCCCAGATGGCTGTAGAACCGCTTGTCCTCGGTCGCAAGAATGGCGTTCTTCAGATAGGGCGACACGGTTTCGGATGTGATCTGGCCGCCGAAGGTTTCGCCCCGCCAGGCAAAGACCTTGCCATCGCGGTCCAGAAGCGTGACCGAGCCCTTGGCGCGGGCGTCGATCAGTTGCTCCATTGGCGGAAGCTGGGTGTAGAAATACCAGACCGTGATCGCCAGCGCCCCCGCGACCATGACGCCAACACGCCAGCCTATACCCCAGATGATCCGCCAGATCCCGTGGACAAGGCGCGACAGGATGCCGCCGCGCGGACGGCCATTGCCGCCCCGCCTTCCCCCCCGGCCACCTTTCGGGCCGCCGCCGTTCGATCCGCCCCCCGATCTGCCACCCGAACCACCGCTGCGCGGGGCGCGCTGGCCGGTCGCGGGTTTTGGCGCGGCTCCGCGTCCCGTGCGCGCGCCCCTGTCCTGTCGGCCCGGGCTCGCGAGGTCTTCGGGCGTGTAACGCCTGTCCGCGACCAATGGCGGGGGGGTCCGTCCACCCAGATCCTTCATGCTCAATCCGTCTGCCTGCGTTTTGGTGACATCATACAGAGCCGTGTGGCCGATGTGGAGACGTCCACGCGAGGATTCGTGCTTGTGACAGGCATCGGCGGGCCGTTGCCATGCAGCCGCTGCCTGCCGTCCCGACCGATCCGCCGCTCAATCCGCATGGGCGGCCACTGGCGCCATGGCCGACGACGGCTTGCGCAGCAAAAGCGCGAGTGGAATTGCGGCCAGCGTGATCAGCATCATCAGGTGGAAGTCGTTGATGTAGGAAATCATCAGCGCCTGAATGTTCACCATTCCGTCAAGTTGCGCCAGAACGCTGGCCGAAGGCGCGGTGCCCGGTGTGATCAGGGGTGCGAGATTTGGGTTGAAGGGCGTGAGTGTCGCGCCGATTTCCGCATGGTTGATCTGGACGTTGCGCGTGAGCAGGACCGAGACGACAGAGATGCCGATCGACGAGCCGATGTTGCGCGTCAGGCTGAACAGGCTGGTGCCATCGGCGCGATAGCGGGGTTCCAGCGTGGCGAAGGCGACAGTGGACAGCGGCACGAACACCAGCCCCAGACCCAGCCCCTGCACCACGCCCGAGACGATCAGAAGCCAGGCGTCCATCTGCGGGCTGAAGCCGGTCATCATCCAGAGTGAAAGGACCGTCAGCAGCAGTCCGGACACCACCAGCTTGCGCGGATCGACCACGGGAATGAGCTTGCCCGCCAGAATCATCGTGATCATCGTGCCCACGCCGCGCGGTGCCATGACCATGCCGATCGTGATGACCGGATAGCCGAAGATCGTCGACAGCATCGGCGGCAACAGCGCGAGGCTGGCCAGCAGGATGATGCCGACGATGAAGATGAAGATGATGCCGGTAGCAAAGCTGCGGTCGGCCAGCATCCGCGGGTCGATGAAGGGCTTGTCGGTTGTCGTGATATGGATGGCAAAGATCCAGAAGCCCGATATGGCCAGGATCGTCTCGATCCAGATCTCGGGCGCGGCGAACCAGTCCACCTCGGCGCCGCGGTCCAGCATCAGTTGCAGCGCGCCGACGCCAAGCGCAAGCATCGCAAAACCGAAGAAATCGAACCTTCGCGCCAGCCGGGGCAGGTTGGGCAGATAGGCCGAACAGCCCAGGAAGGCGAGAATGCCCACCGGCAGGTTGATGAAGAACACCCAGCGCCAGTTCATCGTCTCGGTCAGCCATCCGCCCAGCGTCGGGCCGATGATCGGGCCGACCATGATGCCGGCGCCCCAGACCGCCATTGCTTGCCCGTGGCGTTCGCGCGGGTTGATGTCCAGAAGGAAGGTTTGCGACAATGGCACGATCGCTGCGCCAAAGAGACCCTGCGCCAGCCGGAAGGCCACCATCGACGCAAGGTTCCATGAAAGGCCACAAAGCATCGAGGTGACGACAAATCCCGCGACCGATACCAGGAACACCTGTTTGCGGCCAAAGCGGTCGGAAAGCCAGCCCGACAGCGGCGTGACGATGGCGGCGGCGACGATGTAGGAGGTCAGCACCCAGTTGATCGTGTCCTGCGAGGCGCCAAGATCGGCGCGCATCGACGGCAGGGCGACGTTGGCGATGGTCGTGTCCAGCACCTGCATGATCGTCGCCAGCATCAGCGACACGGTGATCAGGCCGCGATGCGGCACCTCATGGTGCGAGGCGGGCGCAACGGTGGTCATTGGCCTGACCGCAGCTCCCGCGCTTCGGCCACAAGGCCCGGCAGCGCCGATTGCCGGCCGGTATCCACCGTCACGGCGGCCGAGACGCCCGATTGCAGGTCGGCGGCGGCGGATGCGTCGGTCAGCCGGATGCGGACGGGGACGCGCTGCGTGACCTTGACCCAGTTGCCGGTCGCGTTCTGCGCCGGGATGATCGAGAATTCCGATCCGGTTCCGGCGCCGATGGCTTCGACCTTGCCTTCGTAATGGACCCCGGGCCTTGTGTCGAAGACCACTTCGGCGCCCTGGCCCGGGCGAATGCCGTCCAGTTGCGTTTCCTTGAAGTTCGCGTCGACCCAAAGATCGCCGGTTTCCACCAGCGCGAACAGCGGCGCGCCGGCGGCGACGAACTGGCCCGGTCGGAAGGACGAGGCCTGATAGACCACGCCATCGGCGGGCGCCTTCACGGTGGTCTGGCCCAGGTTGTAGGCGGCATTGTCGCGCGTGGCGAGCGCTGCGAGCACGGTCGGGTGAACGTCCACCTCGATCGCCGGATCGCCCCCCAGTGCCGCCAATGCGGCGTTCACGCCCTGGTGCGCGGTGGCCAGCGCCTCGTCGGCCTGCGTCGCGGCATAACGCGCCTTGTCGAGCGAGGAGTCGGTCGAAACCCCTTTGCCGGTCAGCGATTCCGCCCGCCGCAATTCCGAGCGCAGGTAGTCCGCCTGATCCGCCGCCAGCCTTTCCTGCGCCACTGCCACGCCATAGCCGGCTTTCAACTGCTCGACTCCCAGTCGCGCCTGTGCCAACGCGGCTTCGGCCTGAGCCAGCGCCAGTCGATAGGGCTGCGGGTCGATCTGGAACAGCGTATCCCGGGCCTTCACCCGGCCATTGTCGGTGACCTCGACCGAAACGACCCGCCCCGGCAGGCTTGAGGCGATGGTGACGCGCGCCTGATGCAGTGCGGCGTTGTCGGTTTCCTCATAGCGCCCGCCCGACAACCAGACATAGCCGCCGGCTACCGCCAGCGCGAGGGGAACCGCGAACATCAGGGCGCGGCGGGTCTTGGGGTTTGACAGGGCGGATGCCATCACGAGGCCTTGGTTTCTGGGGTGGAGGGGGCGTGTCCGGTGCGAGGGGCGGCGGGTTTGGCGGGCGGGGCGCAGGCGGTGTCGCCCTCCGCGCTGTCCGAGAGGTTTCCGATGATGTGGGAAAGGCTGGCGATCAGGGCGTGGCGCTGGTCGTCAGGCATCCCGCGCATCGCTTCCTCATAAACTCCATCGGCAAGGATCAATCCCTGCGCATGGGCTTCCTCGGCCTTTGCCGTCGGCACGACGATACGGCTGCGGCGATCGTTCGGGTCGGGTTCGCGCAAGACCCAGCCAAGTTCGGTCATCCGGTCGATCAGGCGCGAGACGCTGATCGGCTCGATTTCGAGCCGTTCGGCAAGACGGGCCTGCGTTATTCTCCCGCAGCGGAAAAGATGCACCAGAAGCCGCCACTGGGCCGTGGAAAGCCCGAGTTCGGTGGCACGCAAGTCAAACCGGCGGCGCAGCGCGCGCGCGGCGTCATGCAGCAGAAGCCCCAAGGGCCATTTGTCCCGCGTATTCATGAGCGGGATATAATGTAAGCATGCTTAGTTTATCAAGCCCCGAGGGGACGGTTTCCGTCAGGCGCCCACCTCGATCATCGCCCGCGCCAGCAGCGGGACGCTTTCGGCGTTCAGCCCGGCGATGTTGATGCGGCTGTCGCCCACCATGTAGATCCCGTGTTCGGCGCGCATCCGTTCGACCTGTTCGGGGCTGGCGCCAAGGCGGGAAAACATGCCCCGGTGCTGCGCTATGAAGCCGAAGCGGTTCGAGTGCGACAGCGCCGCCAGTTCCGCGGCCAATGCCTGACGCAGTCCGATCATGCCGGCGCGAACCGCTTCCAGCTCGGCCTCCCAATCGGCGCGGAGGTCGGGCGTGGTGAGGATCGTCGTCACCAGCCGCGCGCCGTGGTCGGGCGGGAAGGAATAGGCCAGGCGGTTCAGTGTCGTGAGGTTCGCCTGCACCAGATCGCGGGTGGCGGTGTTGGCGGCCAGCGCCAGAAGGATGCCGGTCCGTTCGCGGTAGATGCCGAAGTTCTTGGAGCACGAAGCAGCGATCAGCACTTCGGGCAGGTGCCTGGCCAGAAGCCGCGTGGCGGCGGCATCGGCATCGAGCCCGTCGCCAAAGCCCTGGTAGGCAAGGTCGATCAGCGGCACCGCGCCGGTCCGCGCCAGCACCTCGGCCACGGCCTGCCATTCCGGCAGGTTGAGGTTCGCGCCGGTCGGGTTGTGGCAGCAGCCGTGCAGCAGGACCACGTCGCCCGCCTGTGCGCCGCCCAGATCGGCCAGCATGGCGTCAAGGGCCACCGCTTTGCTTTCCGCGTCGAAATAGCGGTAGGGCAGGGCCTCGATCCCCATTTCCTGAAGGATCGACAGGTGGTTCGGCCAGGTCGGATCACTGACCCAGACGCGCAGGCCGGGGCGCGCGCGTTTCAGAAGCTCAAGCCCCTGCCGCACCGCGCCGGTGCCGCCTACCGTGGCCAGTGCCGCAAGCCGGTCGGTCGTATAGCCCGCGCCCAGAACCAGATCCGCCATCGCGGCGTGGAAGGCCGGATCGCCTGCCAGCGCCGTATAGGTCTTGGTGGTTTCCGCCTGAAGAAGCCGCTGCCCGGCCGCGCGCGCGGCGCGCATGACCGGGGTGTGGCCCTCCGCATTCTTGTAGACGCCGACGCCAAGATCGACCTTGCCCGTGCGCGGATCGGCGCGGAACTGGTCCATCAATGCGATGATCTTGTCGGCAGGTTGCGGCTTCAGGGTTTCGAACATCGCTCAGGCCTTTTCCACCTTCAGGTCGTCATACATGCCCCATTCCGCCCAGGATCCGTCGTAAAGCGAATGGTCATGCTTGCCGATCCGTTCCAGCGCCAGGCTGAGAACGGCGGCGGTGACGCCCGAGCCGCAGGTGGTGATTGCGGGCATCGACAGGTCGACCCCGGCCGCCTGGAAGACCCCGCGCAGCTGGGCCACGGATTTCATCGTGCCGCCCTCGTTCAACAGCGACGCCATCGGCACGTTGCGCGATCCGGGGATGTGGCCCGGGCGCAGGCCGGGGCGAGGTTCGGGGTCATCGCCCTTGAATCGTCCGGCTGGGCGGGCGTCGATGATTTCGTGGTCGCCCAGCTTGGCGGCGGCGGCTACTTGCGTCACGTCGCGCACCAGGTGCGCCTGGCGCTGCACGGTGATGTGGCGGTCGCGCAGGATCGGCGGCATGTCCTCGACCGGGCGCCCTTCGGCCCGCCACTTGGGGAAACCGCCGTCCAGAACCGCCACGTCCATCTTGCCCATCAGCCGGAAGGTCCACCAGACCCGCGCCGCCGAGAACAGGCCATGCGTGTCATAGACCACGATCTGATGGCCGTCGCCGATGCCCATGGCGCGCATGCGGCTGATGAATTTCTCGGGCGGGGGGGCCATGTGCGGCAGGGCCGAACGGGTGTCGGAGATCTCGTCGATGTCGAAGAAGCGCGCGCCGGGAATATGGGCCGAGGCATATTCCGCCCGGGCATCGCGGCCCGATCCCGGCATGTGCCAGGATGCGTCGATGATGCGAAGATCGGGGTCTTTCATATGGTCTGCCAGCCAGTCGGTGGAAACCAGCGTGTGCGGATCGTTCTCGGTCATGTCCTCGCCCCTTGCTGCCTTTGCCCCAAGCTATAGGCGGGGCATGGATACGAGGCAAGCGCGCGGCAGGGGCGCGTTCGCTCAGCCCTGTTTCAGCAGGCGTTCCTTCTGGCGGTTCCAGTCGCGCTTGGCCTCGGTGTCGCGCTTGTCGGCCAGCTTCTTGCCCTTGGCGATGCCGATCTTGATCTTCACCCGTCCGCGATGGTTGAAATACATGACCAGGGGCACCAGCGTCATGCCTTCGCGCCCGACCGCGTTCCACATGCGCGAGAGTTCCTTTTTCGCCACCAGAAGCTTGCGGCGGCGGCGTTCTTCATGCCCGAAGACGCCGGCCTGCATGTAGGCGGCGATATGGCTGTTGATCAGCCAAAGCTCGCCGCCCTCGACCGAGGCGTAGCTTTCGGCGATGTTCGACTGCCCGGTGCGCAGCGACTTGACCTCGGACCCGGTGAGGACGATGCCGCATTCCACATCGCTTTCGATGAAGTAATCGAACCGCGCGCGGCGGTTTTCAGCGATGATCTTGTAATTCGGGTCGGATTTTTCGGCCATGATCGACAGGAAATAGGCGAGGGGCGGGCACAAGTCCAGTGCCGTGGCAGGCGGGTAGCTTGGGCGCGCCGTCACCCCCGATGCGTGATCCGCCCGCCCGCCACTGTCAGCGCGATGGAAAGCCCTGCGATGGCTTCGGGCGCCGTCGCCTCGATATCGCCGGACAGAACCACGACATCCGCGGCCATGCCGGGGCGCAGCGTGCCGGTGACGTGGTCCCAATGCGCCGCCCAGGCACCGCCTGCGGTATAGGCGTGAAGCGTGCGGCCCAGTCCCACGCGTTCGTCGCGGCAGCCCGGCGCATCGAAGGGCTTGCGCGTCATCGCCGCCTGGATGCCGCGCATCAGCGAAATGTCTGTCACCGGCCAGTCCGAGGCGAAGGCCAGCGGCGCACCAGCCTCGACCAGCGTGCGCCAGAGGTAGGCGTCCTTCAGGCGCTCCAGCCCGATGGTGTGGATCGTCGGTTCCAGCCCGAAATCCATCGCGCCGGGCGGGTGCGGAGGTTGCAGCGAGGCGACGATGCCCAATTCGCCCAGTCGCGCGATATCGGCCGGGTCGATCAGTTCGATATGTTCGATCCGGTGGCGACTGTCGCGGGGGCCGTTGGCGTTCCGCGCCGCCGCATAGCCGTCGATGGTGGTGCGCACCGCGCCGTCGCCGATGGCGTGGACGGCGATCTGCAATCTGCGGCGGTCGATTTCGGTGGCGATCTCGTTGAAGCGTGCGGGTGGGAACAGCGGCTCGGACCTATGGCCGGGGTGGCCCGGGTAGTCGTTCAGCATATAGGCGGTGCGGCTGTCCACGACGCCGTCCATGAACATCTTGACGAAGCCGGAACTTAGCCAGTCATCGTTGAAGTCGCGCGTCATCGCGTCGGCGCGGTCAAGCTCTGACAGATCCATGTGCGGCTTGAAGTGGAAGGGCACCTTGACCCGCGCCAGCAGTTTCCCTTCGCGTTGCAGGCCGCGCAGGGCGTCCAGCGTGAAGCGGTTTCCATCCATGTTGACCATGGTGGTGATGCCGTGGCGGGCGCAGTATTGCAGGCCCTGGTGGAACTTGGCGCGGTCGATGGCCATTTCTGCATCCGAGGGCCAGGGCGAGGGTTCGCCCCCCGTGGCGATGCCCAGGTTCATCCGCGCCTCGCCGCCGATGGCGATGACGGGCGCGAAGGCTTCGAATTCGCGCAGCTCGCCGGTGGCAAGGCCGTCGGCGCCCATCACCACCTCATGCCCGTGGGGGGTGTCGGCGCCGTTGAGGATGCCGGCCTGTTTCAGCGCCGCGGTATTGGCCCAGACGGTGTGGTGGTCATGGGATGTGATGGCTATGGGCCGGTCGGCGATGATCGCGTCAAGGTCATGGCGCGAAAGCGCGTGGTCAAGCATCGCGTAATGCCCGCTCTGCGCCATCAGGATCGGCCGGTCGGGATGTTCGGCCGCAAAGGCGCGGAAGGCGCGGGCCAGCGCCTCGGCGCCTTCGACATGGGTCAGTTGCAGGTGGGTCAGCTCAGAGCCGCCGAGTCCCAGGTGCAGGTGGCTTTCGACAAAGCCGGGCAAGAGGGTCGCGCCGCGGCAGTCGATGACCTCGGTCCCGCTGGTCGCCAGCGCCTCGATCTCAGCGCGGCTGCCCAGTGCGGCGATCCGGTCGCCCGCCAAAGCGATGGCCTCGGCGCGGGCGCGGGCCGGGTCCATGGTCCGGATGCGGGCGTTGGTCAGGATAAGGGTCGGGGTCATGGTCGGGCCTTTGGCAGGGTCGTGTTGCGCCACAGGCTGGGGGATCGGCGCGCGCGGGGCAAGCCCCTTCGCGGCATCGGCTGTCGCGGATGGGTCGGGCGCAAGCCTCCCGGTTCAGTTCGTGCCGTTGGCGTCCTGATCGCGCAGCCGCGCGTCAAGCCAGATCCGCCCCGCGTCCACTGATGCCACATAGCGGTCCAGCGCCGGCGCCAGGCCCGGCAGGTTTTGTGCCAGGCGCGGTGCGCTCATGTAAAGCAGGAGCAGCAGGACAGCGACCAGGAGCGATACCGAGAATCCTGCACGAAAGCCGCTGCGGCTGCGTTGCCGGTCGGCGTCGTCACGAAGGGGCGGCAGATCGCGCCGGTCGGTCGAGGCAGTCAGGGTCGAGTTGATTTCCTCGATGTCGGGCAGAAGGGCCTTGCGGTTCTGCGGCGCGGGCGGCTCCGTGCCGCCATCCTCCTCGGCTTCGTTGCCGAAATGTCCCTCGTCGTGGCGGCGCAGCGCGCGCACTGTTGCGGCACCGACATCATCAGCGGTTGGGTGGATGGCGTTCGCTTCGGGCAGGCCCAGTTCGGTCTGCATCTCGATCGCGCTGCCTTCGGCGCGGCGGGCTTCGGTTTCCCGCGCTGCTTCTTCGCGCAGGACGCTGAGCATGTCATCGTCAAGCACCCGGCGGGACGGCGGGGCGGCTTCGATGGCGGTGGCTTCTTCCGCATCGGGCAGGCCATCAGGCCCATCGACCGCCCCGGGGTGAACGGGCGTGGCTGCTTCTGCCAGATCGTCGCCCAGGCCAGGGCCCGCAGCGATTCCCTCTGGCGCGCTTTCCCCCGCCGCGCTGATCTGTTCCACCGCGTCACGGGTATGCGCGCCCGCAATGGTTGCCCCCGCCGCCGCAACCTCATGCGGCTCGGAGGCATCGGCATCGGCATCGGCATGGTCGGCCGGCGCCCCGGCTTCGGGCACCGGGGCCGGGATCTCGGCGGATGTGCCGCCGGCGTCGTCGGCTGCGCCCGCAGGCGCTGCTTCGGATTGTTCATCCGCGGCTGCTGCCGCAAGCTGTCGTGCGCTCAGTTGAAACCAGGCGTGTCCGCAGTTCGAGCACAAGACATCGCGCCCTTCGTCGGGGATGACGCCAGCGTCAACCTCATATTGCGCACTGCAATTCGGACATACGAGCCGCATGTCGTCTCCAGTCTTTTGGGCCGGTTTGCGGCAGTCCTTTGCGTCCGGAATGCTGCGGGGTTCTGGCCTTTGGCGTTGTCCTGTTGTAGCAACCTCGGCGCCGTGGTCAAAGTATTTGGGCCAAGTCTTTGTGACGAATGGTCGAAAACCGTCCATCGGCGGCAGGAATGCAACGCAGGAGCAGCGCAGGGTGATCGAGCTTGAGGATGTGTCGCAAAGCTACGGGGGTGGCGACCTGCTCAGCGGCATCTCGCTCCGGCTGGCGCCGGGGACGTTCCATTTCCTGACCGGCCCTTCGGGTTCAGGCAAGACGACGATGCTCAGGCTCTGCTATGCCGACCTCTTGCCGACAGCGGGGCGGGTGGTCCTGTTCGGGCAGGAGGTGCGCGAACTGTCGCGCGATGGCGTGGCCGAGGCGCGGCGCCGGATCGGGGTTGTCCATCAGGATTGCCAGTTCCTTGATCATCTGTCGCTGGCCGAAAACATCTGCCTGCCGCTGACGGTGGCGGGGCGCGATGCCGGGGTTGCGGACCTGAAGGATCTGATGGGCTGGGTCGGGCTTGCAGCACAGGCGAATGCGCTGCCGCCGTCGCTTTCGGGTGGGGAACGACAACGCGCGGCGCTGGCACGGGCGATCATCACCTCGCCCGACGTGATCCTTGCGGACGAACCGACAGGAAACCTGGATTGGGACATGTCGCTCAGGCTGCTCACGCTTCTGGCCGAGCTGAACCGGATGGGCAAGACCATCCTGATCGCCACCCATGACATGCATCTGATCCGCGCCGCGAAAAGCCAGGTGCAGGCAAGGGTGCTCAGGATCAAGGACCGGCGGCTGCAACTGGCGGGGGCGGACCTGTGAGGCGTCTGGTGTTCATGCAGCAATGGCTGGCGCGGCTGGTTCCCGCTGCGGCCGCCGACCGGGTGGTGCCGCCCACGGGCCTGACCGCGACGCTGACGATGGCGACGGCGGCGGCGATGGCCTTCCTTGCGGTCTTTGCTCTGGCCCTGTCGCTGGCGGCGGGGCGGGTCGCGGAACGCTGGTCCGATGCGCTGTCGCGGGGCGCGACGATCCGCATTTCGGCGCCAGCCGATCAGGTGGCGGCCCAGACGCAGGCGGTGATTACGATCCTGCAAAGCACGCCGGGCGTGGCCGAGTCGCGCGCTTTCAGCGTCGAGGAAACCAAGGCGCTGTTGCAACCCTGGTTCGGGCCCGACCTGCCGGTGGACAGCCTGCCCCTGCCGCAACTGATCGAAATCCGGGAAACGGGCGGCGGCACCTTCGACCCGGAAGCGCTGCGCTTGCGGCTGACGGCCGAAGCGCCGGGTGCGGTGCTGGATGATCACCTGCGCTGGCGGCGGCCGCTTGCAGAGGCGGCCGGACGGCTCAGGTTTCTGGGGGGGATGTCGCTGCTGCTGATCGGCGGCGTGATGGCGGCAATGATCACGCTGGCGGCGCAGGCGGCGCTTTCGGCCAACGGGCAGGTCTTGCGCGTGCTGCGGCTGATCGGGGCGCAGGACCGCTATATCGCCCGCGCCTTCGTGCGCCGCTACACGCTGCGCGCGCTGGCAGGCGCGGCGATGGGCACCTTTGTCGGGGTGGTCGCCATCGCCGTCCTGCCTGCAGCCAGCGAACAGGGCGGATTTCTGACCGGCCTTGGCTTTCACGGGCTAGACTGGCTCTGGCCCCTGACGATTCCGCCCCTTGCGGCGCTGGTGGGCTTCTGGGCGACGCGCCGGGCGGCCTTCCGGGTGTTGCGCGACGGGATGTAGGTTGGGGGACCGGACGGCATGAGGCTGGCGCTGCAATACATCCTGTCTTTCATCTTCATCGCGCAGATGTATCTGTCGATGTTCGTTCTGGCGGTGATCTTCACGCCAATCGCGCTGTTTCACCGTGATACGGCGTTCACTGCCGTTCATGCCTTCTGCGGCTGGGTGCGGTTTTCGGCGCGCTGGATCTGCGGCCTGCGCTCGGAAATCCGCGGCGAGGTGCCGATGGACGAGGTGATGATCGCCTCGAAGCATCAAAGCTTCTTCGACATCATCCTGATCTGTTCCGCCGTGCCACGGCCAAAGTTCGTGATGAAGAAGCAGCTGGTCTGGACCCCCATCGTCGGCTGGTATGCCAAGCGCATGGGCTGCGTGCCCGTTGATCGCGGCAAGCGCGGACAGGCGATCAAGGACATGCTGGCACGGGTGAAAAGCGGCCAGGATCTGCCGGGGCAGTTGATCATCTTCCCGCAGGGCACGCGGGTCGCCGCCGGGGCCTATCTGCCCTACAAGGTCGGCGTCGGCGCGATTTACGACGGGCTTGGGCAGGAATGCGTTCCGGCGGCCACCAACGTCGGCGTCTTCTGGCCGCGCCACGGGATCCTTCGCAAGCCCGGTCTTGCGGTGGTGGAGTTCCTGCCGCGCATCACTCCGGGCAAGACCGTTCCCGAATTCATGGCCCAGGTCGAGGCCGAGGTCGAAGGCGCCTCGAACCGGCTGATGACCGAGGCAGGGATGGATGTTTCCGGGGCCGAGATCGCGGCCCAGAAGCGCCGTCGCGCGGGCGTGCCAGGACGGGCGGATCGCACCTGAGCCGGGCCGGGCGCCGGGCGGAAAAACGATCTGGTGAAAACCTGCGCCCCACCTGCCGCGGCGCTTGACGCTGGATAAGCTTTTGCCCAAAGCGAAACCGTCGATCCTGATGGGATCATTCCGCCTGAAAGGAACATCCATGTCCGCCGCAACCCCCCGCATCGTCTATCTGAACGGCGACTACCTGCCCGAGGCCGAGGCCCGCGTCTCGATCTTCGACCGGGGCTTCCTGATGGCAGATGGCGTCTACGAGGTGACGAGTGTTCTGGGCGGCAAGCTTCTGGATTTCGCCGGGCATTTCGTCCGGCTGAACCGGTCGCTTTCCGAACTGGACATGCCGCCCCTGTCGATGACCGAGGCCGAGCTTCTGGCGATCCACCGCGCGCTGGTGGAAAAGAATGCGATTACCGATGGCATGGTCTACCTGCAGGTCACGCGCGGCAATCCGGGCGACCGGAGCTTTGAATTCCCCGATCCGGCGACGCCGCTGACGGTGGTGCTGTTCACGCAGTCGAAACCGGGTCTTGCCGACAATCCGCAGGCCAGGACCGGGCTTCGCGTCATCTCGATCCCCGATATCCGCTGGCACCGCCGCGACATCAAGACGGTGCAGTTGCTTTACCCGTCGATGGGCAAGATGATGGCCAAGAAGGCCGGGGTGGATGACGCCTGGTTCGTCGAGGATGGTTTCGTGACCGAAGGCACCTCGAACAACGCCTATATCGTCAAGAACGGCAAGATCATCACGCGGCACCTGACGAACGACATCCTGCACGGCATCACCCGCGCCGCCGTTTTGCGCTTTGCCCGCGAGGCGCAGATGGAGGTCGAGGAGCGCGCCTTCACGCTGGACGAGGCGAAGGCGGCGGATGAAGCCTTCATCACCTCGGCCTCGGCCTTCGTGCTGCCGGTGGTGGAAATCGACGGCGTGGCGATCGGGGCGGGCGAACCGGGCCGCGTGGTGCCGCGCCTGCGCGAGATCTACCTTGAGGAAAGCCGCAAGTCGGCGGTCTGATCCAAGGCGCGAGAGCAAGAAAAAGGGGGGCCAGCGGGCCCCCCTTTCCTGTTTCTCAGGGCGATGTGGTGTAGCTTACGCCCTTCACATCGGCATCCGGCGCGGTCTTTTCGCGCCGCACCCGCAAGCGGTTCAGCGCGCCGATATAGGCGCGGACAGAGGCCACCACCGTGTCGGTATCGGCCGATTGGCCGGTGGCGATGCGGCCCTGTTCCTCGACCCGGACGGAAACGGTCGCCTGCGCGTCGGTGCCCTCGGTCACGGCATGGACCTGGTAAAGTTGCAGCGTCGCTTCATGCGGGAAAAGCGCGTTCACCGCGTTGAAGGCCGCATCCACCGGGCCATCGCCGGTGGTGTTGACGGACTGTTCCTTGCCGCCCACGATCATCGTCATCTCGGCGCTGGAGGGGCCGGTGCCGCAGACGACGCGCAGCGATTTCAGTTGCAAATAATCGCTGTCGGTATTGGCCGCCGAATCCTGCAAGAGCGCCAGGATGTCGTCATCGTGGACTTCCTTCTTGCGGTCGGCCAGCGCCTTGAAGCGCACGAACAGGTCGTTGAGCTGGTTGTCCGCCAGTTCGAAGCCCAGTTCGTCAAGTTTTGATCGCAGCGCGGCACGGCCCGAATGCTTGCCCATGGCGATGTTCTTGGCATGCAATCCGATATGTTCGGGGCGCATGATCTCGAAGGTCTCGACGTTCTTCAGCACGCCGTCCTGATGGATGCCGGATTCGTGCAGGAAGGCATTCTTGCCGACGATCGCCTTGTTGAACTGCACCGGAAAACCCGAAACGGTGGAAACCCGGCGCGACAGGTGCATGATCTTCGTCGTGTCGATGCCGGTGCGGTAGGGCATGATGTCGTTGCGGACCTTCAGCGCCATCACCACTTCTTCCAGCGCCGCGTTGCCCGCCCGTTCGCCCAAGCCGTTGATCGTGCATTCGATCTGGCGCGCGCCGGCCTCGACCGCAGCGAGACTGTTGGCCGTCGCCATGCCAAGGTCGTTGTGGCAATGGGTCGAGAAGACGACCGTATCTGCGCCCGGCACCCGTTCCAGCAGCATGCGGATCAGCTGGGCGCTTTCGCGCGGCGCGGTATAGCCCACGGTATCGGGGATGTTGATGGTCGTGGCCCCTGCCTTGATGGCGATTTCTACCACCCGGCACAGGTAATCATGTTCGGTGCGTGTCGCGTCCATCGCCGACCACTGCACGTTGTCGCAAAGGTTGCGGGCATGGGTCACGGTGTCGTGGATCCGGCCGGCCATCTCGTCCATGGTCAGGTTCGGAATGGCGCGGTGCAAGGGCGAGGTGCCGATGAAGGTGTGGATGCGCGGGGATCTGGCGTGGCGCACCGCTTCCCAGCAGCGGTCGATGTCCTTGAAGTTGGCGCGCGACAGCCCGCAGATGGTCGAGTTGACGGAACGCTTCGAAATCTCGCTTACGGCCGCGAAGTCGCCTTCCGAGGCGATGGGGAAGCCCGCCTCGATGATGTCGACGCCCATTTCATCCAGAAGGCCGGCGATTTCCAGCTTTTCGTCATGGGTCATCGTCGCGCCGGGCGACTGTTCACCATCCCTGAGGGTGGTGTCGAAGATCAGGACGCGGGGCTGGTCGGCCTGCGCGGTTTTCTGTTGGATCGTCATGCTATGTCTCTCACCATGTCCTTGAGCCTTGTCAGTTCGGCGCTGATCACCTCTGAGCGGTCGCGCCGGAAGGCACGCTCAGAGGCGGCTAAGGAGAAGAAGCAGGCCACGGGCGACCGCGCCGCGGGAAATCGCGGCGGCAACAGCAGGGATATGCCGGGTCCGGGTCATGGGGCGCGAATATAGGCTGCGGCGCGGAAAGGAAAAGCGGAAAATGGCGCCCATGTTGCGCGGCTGTGTCATTCTGGCCGCAGATGGGTGGGCACGGTCTTTGACGGCTGCGGTGGTCATCACTAATCTGGCGCGGAGCATGGAGCGGTGGCCTTGAGGGGTGGCAGAGTGGCGGATGAACCCAACCCCTACGGCGACCTGCCCCCGACCGCCTATTGGCGCAGTGGAGTGGCCGAGGCCGGTATCTTCGGGCTGTCGGGGCTTTGGCGTTCGGCCTGGGCGCTGCCTTCCGACGCGCGGTTTGCCACCTTCGGGTCGTGCTTTGCCCAGCATATCAGCCGCGCGCTTGTGGCGCGGGGCATGCCTTGGGTCGATGCCGAACCGGCGCCGGGGCGCTGCCCGCCCGATCTGGCGCGGCGCTTCGGCTTTGGGGTGTTTTCGGCCCGCACCGGCAATATCTACACCGCCGCCCAGCTTCTGTGCCATGCGCGGCTGGCGGCGGGCATGGATGATCCGGATGCCATCGAGACATGGGAGCAGGGGGGGCGCCACTACGATTCGCTGCGCCCGGCGATCGAGCCCGGGGGGGTTGCCAGCCTGGCCGAGGCGCAGCTTTCCCGCCGCTCGATGGTGCGGGGTTTTGCGCGGGCGGTGCGGCAGGCGGATGTGCTGGTCTTCACGCTTGGGCTGACCGAAGGCTGGCGGTCTGTTGACACCGGCCAGCCCTATGCGATGTGTCCGGGCACCACCGCGGGCCGGTTCGATCCGGGTGCGCATCGGTTTGAAAATGCGGGCTACCCCGACGTGCGCGCCGCCCTGGAAGAGGCGATCAGGATTCTTCGCGGGCTCAATCCCCGCCTGCGGGTGCTTTTGACGGTGTCGCCCGTGCCGCTGACCGCCACGGCATCGGGGCAGCATGTGCTGGTGGCAACCGGCTGGTCCAAGGCTACCTTGCGCGCGGTAGCGGGCGATCTGGCGGCCAGTGACGCGGGCATCGACTATTTCCCGTCCTTTGAAATCATCACCGGGGCGCCGGCACGGGCGATGTTCTTTGACCCGAACCTGCGGACGGTGGCGCCGGCGGGGGTCGATCTGGTGATGCGGCATTTCTTTGCCGGCCTCGATCTTTCCGCACCATCCGCGCATGGCGATCCTGTTCCCGACACCGCGCGGCTGGCCGAGGCGGCGATGGCGGCTGGCGATCTTGTCTGCGAGGAAGAGATTCTGGGAACCCTGGCCGGGGGGCTGGATCGTGGCTGAAGGTGCCCCTGCGTTCCGGCCGGATGTGCTGATCCTTGGTGACAGTCACGCAGTGGCGTTGCAGGCGGGTTGCGCGGCGCATGGGATCGTGCCGGCGGTGCTGTCGTTTTCGGGCAACCTCTGGCATCAGGGGCAGATCGGGTTGTCGCCCCGGACCGGCATCCGGGCACGGGGCCGGGTCTGGCAGGGCCGCGTCACCGATCTGGGCCGGGCGCTGGGGCGGGACAATGTGCTTTCGGCCGAATTGCCGGTGCTGGCCTGTTTCGGCTTTCACCTTGGCCGCATCGTGCCGGCCTTTGGCTACAACGGCCATCAGGCGGACCGGGATCTGTTCCTTGCGGACCCGGAGGCACAGTTTGCCTCGTCAGGGTTGGTGCAGGCCTATGCCGCGTCCATGCGCCGGGGCCATCTGCGGATGCTGGCGCAACTGGCGCGGCGGGTGCCGACACTGGCGGTGGTGCCGCCTGCCATCTATCCGCCGGGGAATTACCCGGCCTTTGTCGAAACGCTCAAGGAGGGCATCCGTGCCCTTGGTGTGCCGCTGATCGACCCGTCTGCCGAGCTTTTCCCGGGCGCGGCGGGTCTGCCCGGGGCTTTTCGCTCCGATGACGGCGTGCATGGCAATGCCGACTATGGCGCTGCCGCCATCGGAATGATGATCGCGCGGGGGCTGATCGTCCGGCCGGGCCGGGCCTGAGCCCCGATCAGTTCCCCGATGTGGTGGCGGGTTCGGCCGTGCCGGAAGGCGCTGCGCCGGATGCATCGGGTGCCGGGGCGGGTGGATTGGCGGTCAGCGTGCCATCCGACCAGTTGCCTTCGGCGACTTCGCCCGTGGCATAGCGCATCGTTCCCTGGCCCTGCCGCTTGCCCGCGACAAAGGTGCCTTCATAGACATCGCCATTCGGGTAGGTGGCCACGCCAACGCCGTCGATCTCGCCCTTCTTCCAGCCGCCCTTGTAGCGGAAGCCGTCGGCCATGGTGATTTCGCCGGTCCCCTCGCGCAGGCCATTGGCAAAACCGCCGGTATAGATGGTGCCATCGGCATAGACCGCGCGACCCTGGCCCTGACGCACGCCGCCCTTCCAGTCGCCTTCATAGGAATAACCGTCGGGGTAGGTCATCTTGCCCTTTCCCTCAAGCTTGCCCGCGACGAACTCGCCGTCATAGACCAGCCCCGAGGCATAGCGCGCGATGCCCTTCCCGTCGATCTCGCCGGCTTTCCAGGGGCCTTCATAGGTCGATCCGTCCTTGTAGGTGATCTTGCCCTGGCCTTCCGCCAGGTTGTTGACAAAGGCCCCCGCATAGACCGACCCATCGGGATAGGTGACGGTGCCCTTTCCCTCGATCCGTCCGGCCTTCCAGTCTCCCTCGTAGCGGTAGCCGTCCGTGCCGGTGAAACTGCCCTTGCCGTCGCGCAGGTCGTCCTTGAAACTGCCATCGTAGACATCGCCATTGGCATAGCGCGCAATGCCATTGCCATCGCGTTTGCCCTTCGCCAGCGCGCCTTCGTAGACATCGCCATTGGCCTGTGAGAGCTTGCCCTGGCCGTCGATCTCGCCTTCCTTCCACTGGCCGACATAGGACATGCCGTCGGGCAGGGTCAGCGTGCCGGTTCCGGCGCGAAGGCCGTGGACCATGCTGCCCTCATAGACCGAACCATCGGGATAGGTGATGCGGCCCTTGCCTTCCTTGACGCCCATTACCCAATCGCCGTCATAGCGATAGCCGTCCGGGCTGGACATCACGCCCTTGCCATTGTGCAGGGCATTGCTGAAACCGCCGCTATAGCTGGTGCCGTTGGCGTATTTCGCGGTTCCCTGGCCTTCGATCTGGCCATTCTTCCAGTCACCGTCATAGGTCGATCCGTCGGCATAGGTGATCTTGCCCTTGCCGTCGGGCTTGCCCTTGGCAAAGTTGCCCTCGTAGACCGAGCCGTTCGGGAACCGCGCCTTGCCCTGGCCAAGGATTTCCCCCGCCACCCAGTCGCCGGTGTATTCATAACCGTTGGGCAGCCGGTAGGTGCCGTGCCCGTGCTGGCGGCCGTCCTTGAAGGTGCCTTCATAGACCCCGCCATCGGCGTAGTCCTTCTTGATCACCTCTTGCGCCGATGCGCCGCCTGCCGCGACAAGCATCGCCAGCATGACCGCCGCGGCGCCCTGCTTTGACTTGCCACCGAAACTGTTCATGCCTGCACCCGATCTTCCTTTCCGCCTGCGCGGATTTGCCCCGTTCGAGAGTAAAGGTGCTGCGCTTTACTGACAAGCGTCCGTGCCGTCCGTCGGGGTCACGCCCCGGCGAGGGGCGCGCGATGCTGTCGCAGGCATGAGGGTGGCGGACGGGCGCGCTGACGTGGCTTTTCCCGGCCGTGCAAGCCGTTTACACAAGGAGGGAAAGCTTGCCACATCAAGGGATCCCTGATGCCCGCCGACCGTTTCCGCCTGACCCTTGCCCAGTTGAACCCCGCATTGGGCGCACTTGCCGACAACGCGGCCAAGGCCCGTGCGGCCTGGCAGCAGGGCAGGACTGCGGGCGCCGACATGGTGGCCCTGCCGGAAATGTTCATCACCGGCTACCAGACGCAGGATCTGATCCTGAAGCCCGCCTTCCAGCGCGACGCGATGGCGGTGCTGGAAAAGCTGGCGATCGACTGCGCCGATGGTCCGGCGCTGGGCGTCGGCGGCCCTTGGGTCGAGGGCGCCGGGCTATATAACGCCTACTGGATCTTGCAGGGTGGCAAGGTCGTGGCGCGGGTCTTGAAGCATCACCTGCCCAATGACACCGTCTTTGATGAGCCCCGCGTGTTCCGCGCCGCGCCGGTCAGCGGACCCTACCGCATCGGCCCGCTGCGCATCGGCACCCCGGTCTGCGAGGATGCCTGGCACGATGACGTGACCGAGACGCTGGCCGAGACGGGGGCCGAGATCCTGCTGGTTCCCAATGGTTCGCCCTATGCGCGGGGTAAATATGATCAGCGTGTGAACCTGATGGTGTCGCGGGTGATCGAGACGAAATTGCCGCTGGTCTATCTGAACATGGTGGGCGGGCAGGATGATCAGGTCTTCGACGGGGGCAGCTTCGCGCTCAATCCCGGGGGCGCGCTGGCCTTGCAGATGCCGGTCTTCGAAGAGGCCATCGCGCATCTGGACTTCACGCGCGGCCCGAAGGGCTGGCAGGCCGAACGCGCCGATCTTGAGCCATTGCCCGACGCATGGGAGCAGGATTACCACGCGATGGTCCTGTCCTTGCGCGACTATCTGGCGAAAAGCGGCATCGGCAAGGTGCTGCTGGGCCTGTCGGGCGGGATCGATTCGGCACTGGTGGCGGCGATTGCCAGCGATGCCATCGGGGCGGCGAATGTGCGCTGCGTGATGCTGCCTTCGGACTATACCTCGACCACCTCGACCCAGGATGCCTCGGCCGTCGCGCATGCGCTGGGCTGTCGGCTGGACGTCGTGCCGATCGAAGGCCCGCGCGATGCGGTCGGCGCGGCGCTGGCGCCGCTGTTCCAGGGCCTTGCGCCGGGTCTGGCCGAGGAAAACATCCAGAGCCGCCTGCGCGGCCTGCTGCTGATGGCGCTTTCGAACAAGTTCGGGGAAATGCTGCTGACCACCGGCAACAAGTCCGAGGTGGCGGTCGGCTATTCCACGATCTACGGCGACATGGCGGGCGGCTACAACCCGCTGAAGGATCTCTACAAGACCCGCGTGTTCGAGACCTGCCGCTGGCGGAACCTCAATCACCGCCCGTGGATGCAAGGCCCGGCGGGCGAGGTCATCCCGCCCCGCGTCATCGACAAGCCCCCCAGCGCCGAACTGCGCCCCGACCAGAAGGACGAAGACAGCCTGCCGCCCTATCCGGTGCTGGACGCGATCCTGGAACGGCTGGTGGACCGCGATCAATCCGTGGCCGAGGTGGTGGCGGCAGGCTTTGACCTGGCGGTGGTCAGACGGGTCGAAGGGCTGGTCTATGGCGCGGAATGGAAACGCTATCAGTCCGCCCCCGGCACGCGCCTGAGCGAAAGCGCCTTCTGGCTGGACCGCCGCTATCCGATCGTCAACCGCTGGCGCGATCAGGGCTGAGGCGCGGCTGCGTCCGGCGCTTTCGTTACCATGACCCGCTGGATGACCTGACCGTAGCCCGAGGTTTTGCCCAGCACATGCAGCGTGTCCCCCGGCCCGGCCCGTTCGGCGATGGCCTTCGACACACCGCACAACCCGTATGTCTGCCCGGTTTCGGGGTTGAGCAGGATCAACATCTTTGCGCCGCAACCCTTCAGGCCCGACTTCGGCTTGGACGAGACGACCGTGTAAGGCCGGGTTTCCAGGCTTGCCCCAAGCACCGCATTGGCAAGGATCGGCAGGCCGCGTTCGGGCAGGACCAGGACGATCAGGCTGTTGAAGATCACCAGGCCGAGCATCGCGGCCCATTTGGCGCGAAGATGGTCGGTCCATGCGGTTCTGTCGCCGGTGATGGGGGTGCGCAGCACGGGAATCGCGATTGGCAGGGACAGCAGCAGAAGCGACAGGGCAAAACATGACCTGTTCGCCTCGATGATCGCCGGATGGGGAATGACTTTGGCGAACTGCCAGAAGTAGAAGGCCAGAGCGACAAGAACGAGATTTCCGATCCCCGGAAACCGCAGACCGAACCGCAAGACTGGCGACCGGAGGTTCATCACCTGCAACGCCATTTCCGGGGCCGGGCGCGGCTTGGTCCGGGGCTCGGCGCGCGGGCGGTCCGACAGACGGTAGGCCAGACCGGGGAAGATGAACGTCACCAGAAACAGCGCCGCGAAGGCAAGGCTGGCGGGGAAGATGAACCCGCGCGGCACAAGGCCAAAGGTCTTGTCGCCTGCGCCCCGTTCCAGCACCGCTGCGGCGATCAGCACGGCGAACATGACAAGGCTTGCCGAGAGCCCGACAACCGGGCGGTATTCCGGCGTCTCGCCCGCCGCGATGATGCGGCGGCGTTGGCCGGGCATCAGGAACATCAGGCTGGCGGCAAAGGAAAGCGCCGCGATGGTTCCCACGATCAGCGCCGAGCGGAAGTTGCCATGCCAAAGATGGGACGTCACCGCCCGGACACTGCTTGCGGCGATGGCAAACAGCGCAAACCCGGCCATGAGCGCGGTGGCTGTGGTGATGACCCGGGCAAACGGTCTGAATGTCATCGATCTGTCGCAAGCCAAGGGTCTGGTTTCGGACTGCCAGAAGTTCGGGGCGCAAATACGGCAGCGGGCCGATTTGACGGTTCCGGGCTGTTTTGCACAGTGGCCTTGCGGCCCTGCGACTTTGCGGTGGCAGCTTTGATGCATATCTTGACCGTGCCAACATCGTCCAAGGAGAGACCCATGTCCAAGCCGAAGATCGCCGTGCTGTTCTATTCGACCTATGGCACCAACCACGCGATGGCCGAAGCCGCCGCCGCCGCCGCAACGGCCGCCGGGGCCGAGGTGAAGCTGCGCCGTGTGCCGGAAACCGCGCCGGAAGCCGTGGTCAACAGCCAGGACGCCTGGAAGGCGCAGGCGGAAAAGCATTCGCATCTGCCGGTCGCGACCCCCGATGACATGGTCTGGGCGGATGGCTACATCTTTTCCTGCCCGACCCGCTTTGGTCAGGCGGCATCGCAGATGCGGGCCTTCATCGACACGCTGGGCGGCGTCTGGTCGCAGGGAAAGCTGGCCAACAAGCCGATCACGGCGATGACTTCGGCTCAGAACCCGCATGGCGGGCAGGAAGCGACGATCCTCGGGCTTTACACCACCTTCATGCACTGGGGTGCGGTGATCGTGACGCCGGGCTATACGGAACAGGCGTTCTTTGATGCCGGCGGCAACCCCTATGGCACATCGGTCACGCAGGGCACGTTCGACGAGGCAAAGCAGAAGGCCGTCGCGGCGCAGGCCCAACGTCTGGTGCGGTTTGCAACGAGGCTGATGGGCTGATACGGCCGCACCGGGAAACAAGGGCGGCCTGCGGGGCCGCCCCCTGGCATTCGTCTACAACGTCAACTGGTAGCCCAGCGGCACGAAGCAGAAGCCTTCGCCCGCGGGTTCGACGTAGCCCTGCGCCGGGAAGGGCATGTGGTAGCCCGCGAAGGGAATCCGGTCAGCGGCGATCATGCCGAAGACCGTCTTGCGCGCCGCTGCGGCGGCTGCCTTGTCGGCGTCGAAGCGCACCTCCCAGTCGGGGCGTTGCAGCGACCAGACATAGTGGTTGGCGGTGTCGGCGGTGATCATCATGCGCTGGCCATCGCTTTCCAGATGAAAGGCCATATGACCCGGCGTATGGCCGAAGGCCGCCATCGCGGTGATGCCGGAAACGACCGCCCCGCCGTCGTCCAGCATCGTGAACCTGTCATTCAGCGGCTTCACCTTGCTGTCGAAGCCTTTGTCCCCTGCGCCGGACCAGTGGTTGTGTTCAACGCTGCCCGTCACATAGCGGGCCTTGGCGAAGGTCGGGCCGCCGTCGCCCATCAGCCCGCCGATATGGTCGCCGTGCATATGGGTCAGCACCACGAGGTCGATCTTGTCGGGGGTCACACCCGCCGCCGCCAGCGCCGCGGTGATGCCTTCGGGGGCAAGGCCGGTGTCGAACAGCACCAGTTCCGCGCCGGTGTTCACCAGGACCGGCGCGAAGAAGTTCAGCGACCGGTCGGCGGGGATGAAATTCGCCTGCGACAGCGCCGTGAAATCCTCGGGCGAGGCGTTGGTGCCGAAGGTTTCCTGCGGTTTGTCCATCGGGCGGGTTCCGGCCAGAAGCGTCGTCACCTCGAACCCGCCAAGGCGTGACCGGGTGAAGGCGGGCAGGGCCGCGCCTTGCAGGGGCAGGGCGGCGGTGACGGGGGACAGGGGCAGGGCAGCCGCGATCGGCAGGGCGGCAGCGGCCAGCATGGCGGAACGCCGGGTCAGGGTTTGGGTGATCATCGGTCCTCTCCTGTTTTTGCAAGCAGGGCCGAGGTGTAGATGGCGCTGCCGGTCATCAAGACTTGACTTGCGCGTTGTTTCTTCTGGGTCAGATTTCGGAGATTGTGCAGAGCGGCGTGAGGCGCAGCACTTCCTCGCGGATGCAAAGGCACGTGGCTTCGGTCGTCACGGCGGAGGCGGCAGCGGCAACGCCGGTGCGGAGCGCATCGGCAAGCGGGGCGCCGCCCGCCAGTGCCAGAACGAAGGCGCCGGTGAAGCTGTCACCTGCGCCGACCTTGCTCAGCACCTCGACCCGGGGCGAGCCACAATGCAGCCGACCGCCTTCGTGCGCCAGAACCGAGCCGTCGTCGCCCCGCGCCACGATCACGGTCCGGGCCACGCCGCGCGCGACCAGCCCGGCGGCGAAGTCGGCGCTGTCGCGGCGATGCTCAAGGGGGGCGCCCGCAAGTTCGACCGCCTCGGAGGCATCCATGCGCAGGACACGAACCGGCGTGGGGGAGGGGTGCGCGATGACATGGCGCAGCGCAGCGCCCGAGGTATCCAGCACCAGATCCGCCCCCAATGCCGCAAGGTGGTGCGTCAGCGTCAGGGGAAGGCCGTCGGGCACACCGGGGGGCTGGCTTCCCGACATGACCATGATATCGCCCGCCTTGGCGATGTTGAGGACCGCGCGCAGCACGGCATCGGCATCCGCGGACCCCCAGACTGGCCCGGGCATGACGAAACGGAACTGCCTGCCTGTTGCGCGATCGGTCACCGAGAGGCTTTCGCGGGTTGGCCCCGGGGCAGGCAGGACCACGGGCTCGATCCCGCCCTCGCGCAGCAAGGCCTCGAGCGTGGCACCCGCAGGCCCGCCGGCCACGATCAGCGCCATGCTGTCGCCTCCAAGAATGCGGATGGCGCGGCTGACGTTGATGCCGCCGCCGCCCGGATCCATCTGCGGGGCGTCGCAGCGCAGTTTCGGGCCGGGGATCACATGGTCGGCCGAGGTCGCCAGATCCAGCGCCGGATTGAGCGTGAGCGTCACCACCCGGCGCGGCACGGGGAGGGGGCCAGAGGCCATCACTCCCACCAGCGGTCGACTTCGGCGATCTGTTCGTCGGTCCAGCCGAAGTGATGCGCCAGTTCATGGATCAGCACATGCGCCACCAGTTGCCCCAGCGTGACATCGCCGCGTTCGGCCCATTCGTCCAGGATCGGGCGGCGGAACAGCCAGATCGTGTCGGGCCGGTCCACGGTATCCATCACCGATTTTTCCGTCAGCGGCGTGCCCTCGTAAAGGCCCGTCAGCTCGAAGGGGTTTTCGACGTCGAGTTCCTCGATCATCTCGTCCGTGGGAAAATCCTCGACCCTGAGCAGGATGCCCTGCGCGGGGCCGGCGAATGGGCCGGGCAGTTCCGCCAGTGTGCTGCGGGCCAGCCGGTCGATCGCTTCAAGGTCGGGCGCGGCGCGCCCCAGCCAGTCATCCATCGCATCTCTCCTGTTCAGGCCCAGATATGGACAAAACCGGCGCCTTGTGAAAGAGGGGCAGCAACAGGAGACCGCCATGACCGTGACCCGTTTCGCGCCTTCGCCCACCGGCTATATCCATGTGGGCAACCTCCGCACCGCATTGATGAACTACCTGATCGCGCGGAAAACCGGGGGAACCTTCATCCTGCGGCTGGACGATACCGACCGCGAGCGGTCGAAACAGGAATATGCCGACGCTCTGATGCAGGATCTGGAATGGCTGGGCCTGACCTGGGACCGGCTGGAGCGGCAGTCGGACCGGCTGGGCCGCTATGCGGAAGTCGCGGGCGAGATGCGCGCCTCGGGGCGGTTCTACGAATGTTTCGAAAGCCCGACCGAACTGGACCTGAAGCGGAAAAAGCAGCTCAACATGGGCCGCCCGCCGGTCTATGACCGGACCAGCCTGAGGTTGATCCCCGAGGAAAAGCAAAAGCTGCGGGCGGAGGGGCGTGAAGGCTACTGGCGCTTCCTGCTGGAGCAGGAACGGATCGAGTGGAACGACGGCATCATCGGGCCGGTGTCCATCGACGCGGCCAGCGTCAGCGACCCGGTGCTGATCCGGGCCGACGGGCAGGTGCTTTATACCTTCGCCTCGTCGGTCGATGACGTGGACATGGAGGTGACGCATATCGTGCGCGGCGCCGACCATGTGACGAACACCGCGACCCAGATCCAGATCATGCAGGCGATGGGCGGCACGCCGCCCGAGTTCGCGCACCACAGCCTTCTGACCGGTGCGCAAGGCGAGGAATTGTCCAAGCGGCTGGGCACGCTGAGCTTGCGCGACCTGCGCGCGCAAGGCATCGCTCCCGAGGCACTGCTGAGCCTGATGGCGCGGCTGGGATCGAGCCAGCCGGTCGCCCTGCGCCTGACGCTGGATGAACTGGCCGATGGGTTTGACGTGTCGCAGTTCGGCACCGCGCCCACCAAGTTCAACGCTGACGATCTGCTGCCGCTGACGCGGGAGCGCAACCAGGCGCTGCCCTTCGCCTCGGTCCGTGACCGGATCGCGGGTCTTGGCGTGCCCGATGCGCTGGCGGAACAGTTCTGGCGCGTCATGTCGGCCAATATCACCTTTCTTGACGACCTTGGCCCCTGGTGGGCGCTGTGCCGTGACGGGGCCGAGCCGCTGATCGAGCCGGGCGACGAGGATTTCGTGGCGCAGGCGATGGCGATGTTGCCCGCGCCGCCGTTCACCGACGCAACCTGGTCAAGCTGGACCGACGCGGTGAAACAGGCGACGGGCCGCAAGGGCAAGGCGCTGTTCATGCCGCTGCGCAAGGCCGTGACCGGCATGCCGAGCGGACCCGAGATGATGGACCTGATGCCCCTGTTGCAGAAGGTCCGCGCCAAGGGCTGAGGTGGTACCGGCAGCGGTGCGGAGCCTGCCTGCCACGTGACCGGCGGAGTATCCTATTCCTTCGGGCGCCGGCGAGCCGTGAGGGCGGCGAAAATCCGTATCCTATTGTATACCCTCTGGACAGAAGGGGGCCTGACGCGCTAACCAGACTGCGTCAGGATCGGGAGAATCCGGCTGGGAAACCAAGTCGGTGCCGAAGGAGCAACCGCCCCGGTAAACTCTCAGGCGCAAGGACCGACCTGGCGAAGAAACTCTGGAGAGTGGCCGGGAACGGCCCGCCGAAGGGATAATGATCTCAGGCGCCCGGGCCGTAACGGCGGCGGGCATGGACAGAGGGGGCATCGGGAGGACAGGCATCGGGCCTGACCACAAACGATGCCGGGGCTTCCAGAACCGGCGTGGAAAGAGGGGGCGGCATGACCGACCTGAAACGCACGGGTCTTTACGATCTGCATCTGCGGCTGGGTGCCAAGATGGTGCCGTTTGCGGGCTACGAGATGCCCGTGCAATATCCGACGGGCGTCCTGAAGGAACACCTGCACACGCGCAGCGCGGCGGGCCTGTTCGACGTGGGCCACATGGGGCAGGTGATCCTGCGGGCGCGTTCGGCTCGGATCGAGGATGCCGCGCTGGCGCTGGAACGGCTGGTGCCGGTCGATGTGCTGAGCCTTGGGGTCAATCGCCAGCGCTATGCGATGTTCACCAATGATGCGGGCGGGATTCTGGATGACCTGATGGTGGCCAACCGTGGCGATCACCTTTTCCTGGTGGTCAACGCCGGCTGCAAGGTGCAGGACGTGGCGCATCTGAAAGCGCATCTGTCGGGAGATTGCGAGGTGACGGAAATCACCGATCGCGGGCTTCTGGCGTTGCAGGGGCCGGGGGCAGAGGCGGCGCTTGCAGCCTTGGTGCCGGGTGCGGCGGCGATGCGGTTCATGGATGTGGGGATCTTCGATTGGCAGGGCGTGGATCTGTGGATCTCGCGTTCCGGCTACACGGGTGAGGATGGCTACGAGATTTCGGTGCCCGACGCCAAGGCCGTGGCACTGGCCGAGGCGCTGCTGGCCCAGCCCGGCGTGGCGCCCATCGGGCTTGGCGCGCGCGACAGCCTGCGGCTGGAGGCGGGGATGTGCCTTTACGGCCATGACATCGACACCACGACGACTCCGGTCGAGGCGAACCTGACCTGGGCCATCCAGAAGGCCCGCCGTGCGGGTGGCGCGCGCGACGGCGGCTTCCCCGGCGCCGGGCGTATCCTGGGCGAACTGGCGGCGGGCGCATCGCGCCGCCGCGTCGGCCTGCGCCCCGAGGGCCGTGCGCCGATGCGCGAAGGCGTGGCGCTTTTCGATGCCGCCGAAGGCGGAGCGCAGATCGGCGTGATCTGTTCGGGCGGCTTCGGGCCGTCGATCGAGGGGCCGATGGCCATGGCCTATCTGCCATCCTCGCTGAAAGAGGGTGACACGGTCTGGGGCGATCTGCGCGGCAGGCGCGTGGTCGCCGTCGTCAGTCCGACGCCTTTCCATCCGACAAACTACAAACGTTGATCCAGCAAGGGACACATGACCATGAAATTCACCGAAGAACACGAATGGCTGAAGGTTGAGGGCGATCTGGTGGTGGTGGGCATCACCGAACACGCCGCCGAAGCGCTGGGCGACGTCGTCTTCGTCGACCTGAAGGACGCAGGCATGACCGTGTCGAAGGGCGACGAGGTGGCGGTGATCGAATCCGTCAAGGCGGCGTCTGACATCCTGGCACCCCTTGATGGCGAGGTGGTCGAGGTGAACCCGGCGCTTGGCGACAACCCTTCGCTGGTCAACGAGGATCCGATGGGCAAGGCCTGGTTCTTCAAGATGAAGATCGCCGACCTGTCGGCACTGGACGCCTACATGGACGAGGACGCCTACAAGGCGCTGATCGGTTGATCCTGCCATGACCTATACTCCCACAACCTACGATCCCTACGATTTCGCCAACCGCCGCCACATCGGCCCTTCGCCGGCCGAAATGGCCGAGATGCTGAAGGCGGTGGGGACGCCCACGCTGGAGGTGCTGATCGACGAGACGATCCCCGCCTCGATCCGCCAGCCCAGGGGGTTGGATTGGGCGCCCCTGTCGGAACACGAGCTTCTGGCGAAGCTTCGGGCGGTGGCGGACAAGAACCGCGTGATGACCAGCCTGATCGGGCAGGGCTACTACGGCACGGTCACGCCGCCGGCGATCCAGCGCAACATCCTGGAAAACCCGGCCTGGTATACGGCCTATACGCCCTACCAGCCGGAAATCGCCCAAGGTCGGCTTGAGGCGCTTCTGAACTTCCAGACGATGATCGTCGATCTGACGGCGCTGCCGGTGGCCAATGCCTCGCTTCTGGATGAAGGCACGGCGGCGGCGGAAGCCATGACGATGGCGCAGCGCGTGGCCAAGTCGAAGGCAGGTGCCTTCTTCGTGGACGAACATTGCCATCCGCAGACGATCGAGGTGATCCGCACCCGCGCCAAGCCGATCGGGATCGAGGTGATCGTTGCCGCGCCCGAGGATATGGATCCGACCGCCGTCTTCGGCGCGATCTTCCAGTATCCGGGCACCTGGGGCGACGTGCGCGACCTGAGCCCCTGGATCGAGCGGCTTCATGCCGCCGGTGCGGTGGCGACGGTGGCGACCGACCTTCTGGCGCTGATGATGCTGAAGGCTCCGGGCGAGATGGGTGCCGACATCGCCGTGGGCTCAAGCCAGCGGTTCGGCGTGTCGATGGGCTATGGCGGGCCGCATGCGGCCTTCATGTCCTGCCGCGACGAATACAAGCGGTCAATGCCCGGCCGGATCGTCGGCGTGTCGATCGATTCGCAT
This sequence comes from Paracoccaceae bacterium, assembly GCA_020622085.1. Lineage (GTDB taxonomy): Bacteria > Pseudomonadota > Alphaproteobacteria > Rhodobacterales > Rhodobacteraceae > QY30. The sequence continues at coordinate 624,818 of JAHRYM010000001.1, forward strand.
GGCAACAAGGCCTATCGCCTCAGCCTCCAGACCCGCGAACAGCACATCCGCCGCGAAAAGGCCACTTCGAACGTCTGCACGGCGCAGGCGCTTCTGGCGGTCATGGCGAGCATGTATGCGGTGTTCCACGGGCCGAAGGGGCTGCGCGCGATTGCCGAAAGGGTGCATGGCTTTACCGTGCGCCTGAACAAGGCGCTGCGCGATGCCGGTGCGACGCTGCCGCAAAAGCACTTCTTCGACACGATCACCGTCAACGTGGGCGTGGGGCAGGCGGGCATTCTGGCTGCCGCGCGGGCCGAAGGGTTGAACTTCCGCAAGGTCGGCCACGACCATGTCGGGATCAGCCTTGACGAGACGACGAACGAAGACGTGCTGATCCGCGTCCTGCGCGCCTTCGGCATCCACGAGGCGCCTCCGGCGGCGGCCGAGGTGGGCTTCCCCGAAGCGATGCTGCGCACCTCCGAGGTGCTGACCCATCCGGTCTTCCACATGAACCGGGCGGAATCCGAGATGATGCGCTACATGCGCCGCCTGTCGGACCGTGACCTGGCGCTGGACCGGGCGATGATCCCGTTGGGGTCGTGCACGATGAAGTTGAATGCCGCGGCCGAGATGGAGCCGATCACCTGGCCGAAATTCGCCACGCTGCATCCCTTCGTCCCCGTCGATCAGGCGGCGGGCTATACGGAAATGGTCAGCGATCTGAGCGCGAAGCTTTGCGCGATCACCGGCTATGACGCGTTTTCCATGCAGCCGAATTCCGGCGCGCAAGGGGAATATGCCGGGCTACTGACGATCCTCGCCTATCACCGGGCCAATGGGGACACGCAGCGCAAGATCTGCCTGATCCCCACCTCGGCGCATGGCACGAACCCGGCGTCGGCGCAGATGGCGGGGATGAAGGTGGTCGTCGTCGCCTCGACCGCGACGGGGGATGTCGATCTGGACGACTTCCGCGCCAAGGCGGCGGCGGCGGGGGATACGCTGGCGGCCTGCATGATCACCTACCCCTCGACCCATGGGGTGTTTGAAGAAACCGTGCGCGAGGTCTGCGAGATCACGCACAAGCATGGCGGGCAGGTCTATATCGACGGGGCGAACATGAACGCCATGGTCGGGTTGGTGCAGCCCGGCGCGATCGGCGGCGATGTGAGCCACCTGAACCTGCACAAGACCTTCGCCATCCCGCATGGCGGCGGCGGACCGGGCATGGGACCGATCGGCGTGAAGGCCCATCTGGCGCCCTACCTGCCGGGCCATCCGATGACCGGCGGACTTGAAGGGCCGGTCAGCGCGGCGCCCTACGGCAGCGCCTCGATCCTGCTCATCAGCTGGGCTTACTGCCTGATGATGGGCGGCGAGGGGCTGACGCAGGCGACGAAGGTGGCGATCCTCAACGCCAACTACATCGCGGCGCGGTTGAAGGCGGCCTATCCGATCCTGTTCATGGGCAACCGTGGCCGGGTGGCGCATGAATGCATCCTGGACACCCGGCCCTTCGCAGAGGCCGGGGTGACGGTGGATGACATCGCCAAGCGGCTGATCGACAACGGCTTCCACGCCCCCACGATGAGTTGGCCCGTCGCGGGCACGCTGATGGTGGAGCCGACGGAATCCGAAACCAAGGCCGAAATCGACCGCTTCATCACCGCGATGATGGCGATCCGGGCCGAGATCAAGGATGTCGAGAACGGCACGATCAGCGCCGAAGACAGCCCGCTGCGCCATGCGCCCCACACGGTCGAGGATCTGGTTGCCGACTGGACCCGCGCCTATTCGCGCGAACAGGGCTGCTTCCCGCCGGCCTCGTTCCGGGTCGACAAGTACTGGCCGCCGGTCGGCCGGGTGGACAACGTCTATGGCGACCGCCACCTGATCTGCACCTGCCCGCCGATCGAGGCCTACATGGACGCTGCCGAGTAACGAAAGGCGGGGCTGTGATGGCCCCGCCTTTTTCCTGTTGGCGGCCTGTGTGTGGCGCGGGGCCTTGCACCGGGGTTGCCCGGCGTGGCAAAGCGACAGCACCATGACCCAGACACACCGCTCGCCCTTCCTGCGCGGCCTGGCCGCATCGCTGCCCATTGCCTTGGGCTATGCGCCGATCGCCTTTTCCTTCGGCATCGCGGCCACGCATATCGGCCTCAGCCTTGCCCAGACGGCGGGTTTGTCGCTGATCGTCTATTCGGGGGCGGCGCAGTTCATGGCACTGGCGATCATCGCAGCGGGTGCATCCTTGCCGGTGGCGGTGCTGACGCTGGTGCTGATCAACCTGCGCCACCTGATCTATGGCCCGACGCTGATGCGTGCTGCCCGGCCCAAGGCGCCGCTGAAAATAGCGTGGCTCTGGTCCTTCAGCCTGACGGACGAGGTCTTTGCCGCCGCGCTTGCTGCCTTCAGTCGTGGGGGCGTGCGGTTTTCGGAAAGCTACATGATCGGGCTTGGCATCGGCGCCTATTCGTCATGGGTCGGCGGGACGGTGCTGGGCGGCCTTGCCGGTGCAGGGGCGCTTGATGACTTTCCGGCGCTGGCGGCGGGGCTTGGCTTCATGCTGACGGCGCTGTTCCTGGCGCTTCTGCTGGCGATCCTGTCGCCGCGCCAGATCCCGGTGATCGCGGTGGCGGGCGTGGTGACGGTGGTTCTGATGCTGACCGCCACGACCGCCGTTGGCATCGTCGGCGGGATGATTGCCGGGGCGCTGATGGGAGTGCTCTTGCCCGGTGAAGCGGTCAGGCCAAGAGATGCGGAGGGTGCCGATGCGGTCTGATCATGTCCTGTGGCTGACCTTGGCCGTGGGGGCCGTCACCTGGGCCTTTCGCTACCTGCCCTTGCGCGTGAACCTGACGCGGATGCGGACGGACGGGGCGCTTGCGCGGTTCCTGGCCGCCACCGGGCCGGCCGCCATCGCCACACTTTTCGTCGCGGCGATCCTGTCGGATGTGCAGGGCGGCGTGACGCCACACAGTTCCTTTGCCGGCCTGAGTCTTCCGCTGCCGCTGGTCGCCGGGGCGCTGGCCACCGCGGGACTTTGGTTCGTGCGCCATTCGGTGGTGATGGCAACGCTTGGTGGCGCGCTGGCTTACGGCCTGGTCTTCGCGCTGGTCGCCTGACCCTTGCAGCCGGGATGGATGCACCTACATTCAGCAACGTGAATGTGAAGGGATCGCCCAAATGACAAACGCGCATCGTCTGACCTGCCTTGCCTGCGGGCAACTGAACCGGGTCACCGCCGCCCGCCCCGCAGCGGCGGCCAAATGCGGCACCTGCGGCGCGGCGCTGCTGTCGCCCAAGGTGGCGGCGCTGGACCTTGCGGTGCATGACAAGGCCAGCCGCAACGATGAACTGCCGCTGATCGTCGACTACTGGGCGCCCTGGTGCGGCCCCTGCCGGATGATGGCGCCCGAATTCGCCAAGGCGGCGGCCCAGCTTGCCGGCAAGGCGCGCTTTGCCAAGATCAATACCGAAGACCATCCCGCGATCTCGCAGCGGCTTGGCATCCGTGGGATTCCGCTTCTGATCCTTTGGCAGAACGGGCGCGAGGTCGCGCGCCTGCCGGGCGCCCGCCCCGCCGATCAGATCGCCGATTTCGTCGCATCGAGCGCCGCTCGCGCCGGCGCCAAAGGCTGAGCGGCACCGGACCATCCCCGACCTGCGGGATTTTCTTGCAAAGGGCCAGGCGGGCTTCTTGACATTGTCGCGCCCTTCCGCCAAATCCACCCTCGGTGAGGGGCAGTAGCTCAGTTGGTAGAGCGCGTCGTTCGCAATGACGAGGTCAGGGGTTCGATTCCCCTCTGCTCCACCACTCTCCAATCGCGACACGCCCATGAGGCAGTTTTTGCCGGGGTAGCCGGATTCTGGTGCGCGGGTGCGTGTCACCTGGCCAGGAAGGCTGTCCGCCACATGTCGCCGAGGGATGGGCCTCTCTGGATGCCCTCAGGCCCCACATCGGTGCCGGGGGGGCAGGTGGGACGGGCCGGTAACGACAAGCGGGCGGATGGTGGGGGGCATGACGGTCGGGCGACGTCCACGCGATACTCCACAACCGGAACATCGGGCACGTTGGCTGTTCACGCGGAACGTGGCGGGAAAGTGTCAGCGATGGTGGGGTTAAATCAATCGAATGGGTATCTGATCTGCGTCAGATTGTCGCGGCGGCTATCTTAAGAGATTTTGCCAGGGAGTTGGGCTTGGAATATAATTAATTAAATGTATTGCCTGCGTTTGGCTGGGTAAATTCTCTCGTTACAACTCGAATAGCAATATCACGACCGCCTTCCCTGAAATTCTGAATAGGTTGTAACCGGGTTTGCCGATTTATTGGCGATCGCTCGTGTTTCGATTGTTGCTCACATCAGGATTCGCTCTGACCAGAATTGAATCCGATTCAGCCGTTCCCCTGATTGCGTTGCACGCACCCTGAGTGGTCGGTTGGCCGTGGCTGATGCGCGCCGCGTTTGTGACGGCCTCGCATTCTTTCATGGCAGAAAATCCATCTGCAAAACTGCAATCTGTGTATGTTTGAAGGTTCGGACCATCCGGTTTCCGGCATTCGTGCGGATGCCGGGCGCAAGATAAGAAGTTGAACCCGGGCGGGGGAGGACGGCATCCTCTGGGCCGGAAGTTCTGTCCGAGGGTGCTGTGGCGGCCAGGGATAATCTTTTCGTCCGGGGGCAGGCGCAACGAGCGCTTTTGAAAGGCGTGTCGGTAAATAGTCGTTTTATCATGTATGGTTAGAAAGAAGATGCGCGGAAGAATCCGCCCTGCGCACAGGTTGCCGGCGCCCGCTGGAGAGGTCGGGCGCCGGCTTCACCGGAGCGGGGGGCATCAGGCCCCTGTCCGCCAAGGCAAACTGTCGGATCGGTCTTTGCCTGCACGTTCGTTCACCGCCCGGGCGCGCTGGCGCAAATGGTCGCTTGCCAGCAATGCTGCAAGCGAGAGAATGAAGCCGACCTGTCCGGATACGGCATAGACCAGGAGGAAACCCAGGAAGGTTCCTCCGCTTAAAACAGCCCAGGCGAGGCTGCCGACAAAAGCTGCCGGGACACTGATCAGAATGCTGCAGAATGCCATTTCCAGCTCTCATTTCCGGGTCTTCCCGGTTCGGGTGACGTCTCTAATTGGTGCTGGAAATCCAGCGCTTCATTGTAGCCGAGCAAAGTCGATAGACATTTGCAGGGCAGTTTTCGGCTGGACCCAAGTTGGCCTGTTCCGTGCCACGGAGCCCGGCGGGCGCTACTTCGGGTCGGGGTGTTGTCGCTCGACCCGCACCGATCGCCAGTGCACGAATTCGCCCCGATCGGGCTATTGCAGTGAGGTCCGTCATGGTTTCCAGCCGCCGATTATTCTTGATCTACTTGCTATTTATCAATTGGGGAATGAATCTGGAGCAAATGTGAAAACAGCATGATCGTTCGCAATTGCATTTCACATTGCTGCCGCAATCCGCAAACCGGACGGCAGATGCGTGCCGGCAGGATGTCAATCTTGGCGGAACAGAAGGCAGCATGCGCCCGATGCTCTGGTGGCAGGTGGGCGGGCAGGCGGGCATTCATGCGCGTCAGCGACCGGGCCGACGCTGCCGGGGCAGGCCCTGCGATAATTGACCGGCATGGGCGACGCTGCCGCAGATCCAGCCGCAGATCCCGGTTCCGGCCGGCTGATGGCCGGAGCCTTGCGTCAGACTTGAATGCAAGTGGTTTGGCGGTTCGGCAGAGCCCCGAAAATCCCGGCTGATGTCACTTGCGGGTGATACCTCGCATTCCCGGACGCCGGGCGATGGCGCCAGTCAGACCCTGAGATCCTCGAGCCTCATGCCCCTTTCCAGGGCGGCCACGACCCAGCGCGGCTGCCTTCCCCGCCCGCTCCAGATCTGCTTGTCATTGTCGGGGTTTACATATTTTGCCGGCGCTGTCCTGCGTCTGTGGACGGGGGCTGCCCCGACCAGTTCCGAAAGCGAAAAACCAAGGGTCCGGGCCCGTTCCTCGATGTCGGACAGTGCCTTGCGTTTTGCACGTTCCTTGTGGCTGGCGATTGCTTGTGCGACTTGGGTTTGAAGATCGTTCAACTCCTGGAAGGAGAGCCTGTCGAGATCCATCGCTTAATCATTTCCGAATGAAATCATGCCTGTTTCAGATACGTTATGCGGAGTGGCGGTTCAACAGATTTCGAAAAACTGCAAGGAACTGCGGAGTTTCAAGCCCGTGGCTATCCCGGAAGCAGGGGCCGCGCGGTATTTTTGCAGGGATTTGACGGTGGGGCTAGTCGCGCCGCCGGTCGCGGTCAGGACCGGGGCTGCCCGGTTCCGTCCGGTGGCCGGCCCGGGCGTTGCCGATAGGGCGGCAGCGACAGGTTGAAACGGATTGCCAGGCCGCGCAGGGTGAAGGCCGCAACAAGCCCGCAGGCCATCGCCAATTCTCGGGGCACGAAGACCGACTGCACAAGCACGAAGGTCGCGGCGCCAAGTGCGGCTGCCGTGATGTAGATCTCGCGCCGCAAGAGAATCGACGGTTCCTGCCCCAGGAGGTCGCGCACGATGCCCCCGACCGACGCAGTGATCACCCCCATCATTATGGCGACCAATGCGCCGACACCGGAATCAAGGCCCTTGGCGGTGCCTGCCACGGCGACAAGCGCCATCCCCGCCGCGTCAAGCCACAGGATCAGCCGATAGCGCGACGTGACCATATGCGCCGTGAAATGCAGCAGGCCCGAGACCAGAAGGCAAAGCGCAACGGGGGTCGGGTCGTGCACCCAGAACACCGGCACGCCAAGAAGAAGATCGCGCAGGGTTCCGCCGCCCACACCGGTGATGACGCCAAGCCAGAGAAAACCCACCAGATCGAGCCCCTTGCGCGAGGCGACCAACCCGCCGGTGATGGCAAAGACCACCGCCGACAACAGGTCGAGGGCACGGAGGATTTCGGTCACATCCCACATGTCGGGCCGGGAATGCTGAGACGGGAAATGGGGCGGGGCATGGGGTCCGGATCTGGGGGTTCTTGATGGGTGTCGGGTGCAGGGAGGGCGGATCGCCGGTTCAAATGGCTGCGGGCGCCGGGCAGAGTTGCCCGAATCCGCCGGCACAGTCCACCCGCCAGTTGCGGGCCCCGTTCCCCGCCAAAAGGCGGCAGTCGCAAACCAAAGCTGGCGGACCGTCATTTTCCCGGGAACCCGCAGTGTGCTTTGGGAGTTTAAGGGCCTGACCGTGGCGAGGCGCCACTTCGATGCGAGACTGTCATGTGGTCAAGATTGCTGCAGCTCAGACTTGACAGGCTGATCCGCCGCGGAACCCTGATTGTCATGTTGCCAGGCCAGGGCGCGATGCGCTTCGGATCCGGGGTGCCCGAGGTCAGGGTGCGGGTCGTTGACGCCGATCTGCCGCGCAAGCTGCTGCTCAACCCCGAGCTTGCCCTGGGCGAGGCCTATGCCGACGGCGGCCTCGCGGTTGATCACGATGACATCTACGGTCTGCTTGCGCTCTTGATGGAAAACCAGCCCGATTATCGGATGATCGGCAATCCGCGTCTTGACCGGGTTCTGCATTCCACGCAGCAGCGGATGCAGCAATACAATCCCGCCAACCGGTCGCGCAGCAATGTGGCGCATCACTACGACTTGTCGAACGCGTTCTTCGGATTGTTCCTCGACAATGACATGCAGTATTCCTGCGCCTATTTTCCCGCCCCGGACACAACGCTTGACGCCGCGCAGGCCGCCAAGAAGGCCCATATCGCCGGCAAGCTGCTGCTTGAACCGGGGATGCGGGTGCTGGATATCGGCTGCGGCTGGGGCGGGCTTTCACTGTCGCTGGCCCGCGATCACGGAGTTCATGTCACCGGGATCACGCTGTCCGCAAACCAGCACCGGCTTGCGAGTGAACGCGCCGCAAAAGCCGGCCTGTCGGACCGGGTCGATATCCGGCTGGCCGATTACCGCAGCGTCGAAGGGCAGTTCGACCGGGTCGTTTCGGTCGGCATGTTCGAACATGTGGGCGTGCCGCAATACGACACCTTTTTCCGGGTTGTCCGCGAACGACTGGTCGAAGACGGGGTTGCCATGATCCATACGATCGGACGCGCGGCACCGCCGGCCAGCACCGGGCCATGGATCCGCAAATACATCTTCCCGGGTGGCTATGTTCCGGCCCTGTCAGAAGCCATGAGCGCGCTCGAGCGGCATGACCTTTGGCCGACTGATATCGAGGTCTGGCGGCTGCATTATGCCATGACACTTCGGCATTGGCGCCAGCGGTTCGAGGCAAACCTTGATACGGTGCGCGCAATGTATGACGACCGGTTCTGCCGGATGTGGCGATACTATCTTGTCGCTTCCGAACTGTCGTTCCGGCTGGGCCGTCAGGTCGTTTTCCAGATCCAGCTTGCCAGGCAGCAGGAAGCGGTGCCCCTGACACGGGACTATCTCTATTCCCGCTCAGATGCGGGAACGGCAACCACGCGCCAGCGGCTGCGCCAGACGGGTTGAAGGACCGGATCTGCCGGCAAGGCACTTGTGTGGCGCCTCGTTCTTGCGCGGCGCATGATGTGGGGCAACCTTGCGCGTCGCAAGGCCTGTGCGGTCAGAACCCGCCTTCGTCCTGCTGCCAGGGCCGGACCAGGTTGCCAAAGCGGGTAAAGCGACCCTCGAAGCTCAGCTCAACAGTGCCGATGGGGCCGTGGCGCTGCTTGCCGATGACGACTTCGGCCTTGCCATGCACCCGCTCCATCGTTTCCTGCCACTTGGCCATGGCTTCCAGGTTGTCCTCGCCCGGCTTTTCGCGTTCCTTGTAGTATTCGTCGCGGTAGACGAACATCACCACGTCGGCGTCCTGCTCGATCGAGCCGGATTCGCGCAGGTCGGACAGTTGCGGGCGCTTGTCCTCGCGGTTCTCGACCTGACGGCTCAGCTGTGAAAGCGCGATCACCGGGATGTTCAGTTCCTTGGCGATGGCCTTCAGCCCCTGGGTGATTTCCGACACTTCCTGCACTCGGTTCTCGCCCTTGCCGGTGCCGCGCACCAGTTGCAGGTAGTCGATCATCAGCACATCGAGCCCATGCGTCCGTTTCAGCCGCCGGGCGCGGGCCGCCAGCTGGCTGATCGGCAGGGCGGGGGTGTCGTCGATATAAAGCGGGCAGCTTTCCAGCGCCTTCGCGGCTTCGACGAAACGGCGGAACTCGGCCTCGGTCATGTCGCCGCGACGGATCTGTTCGCTGGGCACTTCGGAAGCTTCCGACAGGATCCGCGCCGCCAGCTGTTCGGACGACATCTCGAGGCTGTAGAAGCCCACGACCCCGCCTGCCACCGCGCCTTCGCTGCCATCGGGCAATTGGCCGCGCTTGTAGGCCTTGGCGACGTTGAAGGCGATGTTGGTCGCCAGCGAGGTCTTCCCCATCGAAGGACGGCCGGCCAGGATCAGAAGGTCGGACTTGTGCAAGCCGCCCAGCTTCTTGTCGAGGTCGATCAGCCCCGTCGATACCCCGGCAAGCCCGCCGTCGCGCTGGTAGGCGGCATTGGCGCTTTGCACCGCCTCGGTCACGGCCTTCAGGAAGGACACGAAGCCCTTTTCCGCGTGGCCCTGTTCGCCCAAGGTGTAAAGCCGCTGTTCGGCGGCGACGATCTGTTCGCGCGGATCGTTGTCGACCTCGATCGTATGCGCCCGGGCCGCGATGTCCTGACCCAGCTGGATCAGCTCGCGCCGCACAGCCATGTCATAGATCATCTGCGCATAATCCCGCGCCGCGAAGGCCGAGATCGCCGCGCCCGCCAGACGCGCCAGATAGGCCGGCCCGCCCAGTTCCTTCAGGCCGGCGTCATCCTCCAGATAGGCCTTCAGCGTCACCGGCGAGGCCAGCGCGTTCTTCTGGATCTTCGCCACCGCAACCTCGTAGATCCGGCGGTGGACGGGTTCAAAGAAATGTTCGGCCCGGACCACCTGCGCGATCCGGTCATAGACGTCGTTGTTGGTCAGGATCGCGCCCAGCAACTGCTGCTCGGCCTCGATGTTATGCGGCAGGGCTTCGGCTGCAAGCGGTGGTTCGACCGCGCGGATCATCGTTACTTCGCTCACTCTGGCCCCCCCCGTGTTTGGCGAAGGGGATAGGCCCGATCGCGCCCGGACGCAAATTGTATAAGGCTGTGGATGCCCTGTGGACCGGCTGCCGATTTACAAGATCATGCAGTCTGTGCGCCGGGTGCGTCAATATCTTGGGTTGCAATCCCGGCACATGGTCCAAGGGGGGAGGGCGCCCCGCATTTTCAGGCGGGTTTCCGCGCGTCCTGCCAGGCGCGGGGATCCTTCAGGAAGCTTTCGACCTCGGAGAGTGTTGCGGCATCGAAGGCGCCCGATGCCCGCGCCTCGGCCAGCACGTCCCACCAGGTGCAAAGGCTGTGAAGCCGCACGCCATGCGCGCCCAAGTTCGCCTCGGTATCGGGGAAGATGCCGTAGTAGAAGATCACCGCCGTATGGCCGCAGACGGCCCCGGTTTCGCGGATCGCATCGACGAAAGACAGTTTCGATCCGCCATCGGTGGTCAGATCCTCGACCAGCAGAACGCGCTCCCCTTCGGACATCGCGCCCTCGATGCGGGCATTGCGGCCGTAGCCTTTCGGCTTCTTGCGCACATAGGTCATCGGCAGCGCCAACCGTTCGGCCACCAGCGCGGCAAAGGGGATGCCCGCCGTCTCGCCGCCCGCGATGTTGTCGAAGGCCTCGAATCCGGCTTCGCGCATGACGGTGATGGCCAGGAAGTCCATCAGCGTCGAGCGGATCCGCGGATAGGAGATCAGCTTCCGGCAGTCGATATAGGTCGGCGAGGGCAGGCCCGAGGCCAGCGTGAAGGGCGTCTCGGCGTTGAAATGCACTGCCTTGATTTCCAGAAGCGCCCGCGCCGTCAGCCGGGCGATTTCGTCTTTCGGAGGGAAGCTCGTGGGGATCATCGGCGGTCTACCTTTCGGGAATGCGGTTTCTTCTTTGCGCAAATACTCCCGCCGGAGGCAAGGACGGATGGGCCGGGAGCCTCCGGCGGGAGTATTTTGGACAAAGAAGAAGGATCAGTCGCGGACATGCCAGAAGACGGAGAAGCCCGGATCGAAGACCGTCACGGGGCCCGCGCCGGTGTGGATCTTGGCGGGTGGCGTGAAGGGGGCATCGCGCTTTTCCAGCGTAAGCCGGGCTTCGGTCAGGGGCAGGCGGTAGAAGGCCGCGCCGTGGAGTGAGGTGAAACCCTCCAGCCGGTCGAGCCTGCCTTCCTCTTCGAAGACATGCGCGAGAAGCGGCAGGGTGTTGGTGGCGGTGAAACAGCCCGCGCAACCGCAGGCGTGTTCCTTCAGCGCGTCGACATGTGGGGCGCTGTCGGTGCCAAGGAAGAACCGCGCCTCGCCGCTGGTGGCGGCCGCGCGCAGGGCGAGGCGGTGTTCTTCGCGCTTGGCGACGGGCAGGCAGTAGTAATGCGGCTTGATCCCGCCCACGAGGATGTGGTTGCGGTTGATGATCAGGTGGTGCGTCGTGATCGTCGCTGCCAGATCGTCGCCTTGCGCACGGGCATAGGCGACGCCGTCGCGGGTGGTGATATGTTCCATGACTACCCGCAGGCCCGGTGTCCGGCGGCGCAGCGGATCAAGGACGGTGTCGATGAACACCGCCTCGCGGTCGAAGATATCGACGGAAGCTGTCGTCACTTCGCCATGGACGCACAGCGGCAGGCCGATTTCGGCCATGCGGTCCAGCACGGCGCGGACCTTGTCGAAATCGCGAACCCCCGAGGCCGAATTGGTCGTGGCCCCCGCCGGATAAAGCTTCACCGCCTTGACGAGGCCCGAGGCTGCGGCAGTGGCAACGTCGTCGGGATCGGTCTCTTCGGTCAGGTAAAGGGTCATCAGCGGTTCGAACGCCGCGCCTTCGGGCAGGGCGGCAAGGATCCGGTCGCGGTAGGCCGTTGCTTCGGCGGCCGTCACAACCGGCGGGACCAGGTTCGGCATGATGATGGCGCGGGCGAAATGCCGGGTGGTTTCCGGCAGGATCCCTTGCAGTATCGCGCCGTCGCGCAGGTGCAGGTGCATGTCGTCGGGGCGGCGAAGGCTGAGCGTCTGGGTCATGCAGGCGGGATTACAGCAAAAACAGGTTCCCTGCCAGTGGCAGGCGCATGAGCGGGCACATCGGTTGTTCGTCCTGGCTGAGGCGGAGCCTTGCCGGCGTCGGGCAGCGGGGCTTGCCGTTCGGTGCGTGCTCGCGCAGTCTGGCGGGATGGGCTGCAATGGCGAATGGGGGATGACCCATGACGGGTCGAGGTTTGTTGATTTCGGCGGCGTTTCTGGCCGCCTGCACCAATGATCCCGGCTTTGCCGGGGTTTCGGGCATGAACGAGGCCGAGGCAGGCGAGGTCGCCCAGTGCCGCTATGTCACCGATCTGCGGATGACGCCGGGTGTCTACGGGCCGGTGCTGGCCGAACAGGGGCTGCGATACGCGCGCAACAAGATCATGGCTGATGCAAAGCAATCGGGCGCGGATACGGTGGTCTTCGACAAGGTGGTGCCGGGAAGCGATGTCTATGAACTGCATGCGGTGGCCTATCGCTGCCGGGGCTGAACGGACGCAGCGCTTGCCTGCGCCGGTCTTGCCCGGGGGCAGAAAACATGCCACGGTTCACGCACGCCGGGCGGGTTCAGCGGGGCCGGCCCGGCGTTGTGATATTGTGTGACAGGGAGTTCCGAGTGCAACCGTCCGATCAAGAACATCGCCCTGCCTCAAGCGGCGCGCGACCGCTGCGGGCGTCTTTCCCCGCACGATTTTTCCTTGTTGCGGCCATGGTGGGGCTTCCGTTGCCGGCCCTTGCGGACTGCCTGACGCGGGCGGATCTCGCCCAGGGTTTGCGGGCGACCTACATGGATGGCTCGGTCGTGGATTACCGGGCAGCTGGCGACGATCTGGTGCAGGTGACTGAAACCCCGGACCTCAAGGCGCAGAAGGCGGTCAGGTTCGTCAGCCGATATGGCATCTACGATCTTTCGGCGCAGGGATTGCTGGGGGGGGTGCCACAGGCGGACCAGGTTCTGGAATACAGCTATGCCGATTCCGCAGGACATGCGCCGCCCGCGCCGGAACCGGGGGCTGTCTGGCTTGGCGAATCGACAACGAACTATGTAGATGGCACACTGGAGTCCGCCGTTGCGGTGATGGTCTTCGGAACCGAAAGCACGCTGCGGCTTGGCGGGTGCGACTATGCGTCGGTTCCGGTCACGGCCAGCTACCTGTCGGGCGAGGACTGGACAGCGCAGGATTATGACTGGCTGTCAGATCTGGGGATCGGGATCCTGACCCGCCGCGAAGGATCCGAGGCGGCACGGCCCTCTGCCTATCGCGTCACCGGGCTTGCGCGCCTGCAACCCTGATCGGATAGGGGGCATCAAGGTGCCGCCGATGCCGCGTTCCGGGACGGGCCGACTCCGGAACCCGCGCCGTCCGGATCAGACCAGGCTTGGCGGCAATCCTTCGCCGACCCGGTTCAGCTGGGTTTCGATCTCGATCAGGCGGGTTTCGAATTGCGGCAGGCGCAGGCGCTTGGCGGCATTGCGCGCCACAAGGCCCGCAAGAATCAGGCGGCCGTCATTGTCCAGTCTGGCCAGCAGATTTTTCAGATAGGGCGCGAAGTTGCGACGCGACCGGTAGAAGGTGCGAAACAGTGTCCGGTCCAATGCCCCCATGGCCGCCGCCTGCAGGACAGAGGGCAGCACCCGCATCCCGTCAAGTGCAGCCGCCGTGTCGCGGCCAAGGTTCCGACAGGGCAAGAGCGTGGCATAGGGGCGCGCAAACAGCGCCGCATGCATGGAATCGAGCGTCTGCTCGGGGTCATAGATCAGGTAGACCGCCGAGGCGCCGTCGGTCATGTCGGGGGCAAAGCCGTAGCGATCGGTAAAGGAGGTGCGGCGCATCTCGGGCCAGCGGGGATCCCAGCCGGCGATGGCCGGATCAAGGGTCGCCTGCGGCTGGATGGCCACGACCACCGCACCGGGCGCCGCCACCGAAAAGGCGGCAGCAGCATAGCCGCACATGCCGGCACCGTAGAACAGCACATTCTCGAAGCTGTCGAAGAAGCAGTCATCAACCAGCCTGTCGAAGAAGGCATAGACCGAAGGATCGCGGAACCAGCTTTGCCGTTCGGCGATCAGGCCAAGGTGCGACCAACCCCGGCCGCGGGCAATCGACAGGCCGAAGGGCAATTGGTCGGCTTGCGTCTTGCGAATGGTGTCGACGGTCTCGAAGGTCACGATCAGCGTCGAAGACCCTTTCGAATACAGGGACACATGCGAATCCCCCAGCCGTTCGAACGATCCCTGTTCTTCTCCGATCCGCCGGATTCTGTCGAACCATGCAGTACCCGACAGCGACCGAAGATCGGCCGACTCTGCCCCAACACTTTTCATATCCACCCCAACGCAGGATCACACACCCATGACCCGGCGCGGCAAGTAAGACATTTAACCGGGATGAATGTCCATACTTTAGTTAATCCCGATTGGCACGGCGTGGTCGGGCGGCATCAACCAGTAGGGTCAGTTTCTGGGAATCTCGTCTATGGGTGGTATTTGTTGCGCGGATGAAAACAGTCGCGCCAGAAAGGCCGCCCTTTGGCCGTCCGGCTGGACGGAGGGACCGGCCATCAGCAGTCGCACCAGATGGTCACGCCAGGCCTCCTGCCGGAAGAGCTGCGCGAGCCGGGATTTGCGCCAGACTGTCGCCGCCTGTTCAAAGGCCGCGATCGCCGGGTCGGCGCGCAGGCCCTGCGCCAGTCTGCGGCGGGCGGGGCCAAGCGATTCGATGCTGTCATCCCGATCGGTGTTGAAGTTACGTTCGACCCAATAGGCCATGTCGAGCGGCCGCGCATCGCGGTTGGCGCGGCCCCGGTCGCATTTCAGGATGTAATCGAGCGCCGATCCCAGCGCGTAGTGGTTCAACTGGACAAGGGTGTGGCGGTCCGGCCCGGGTGGCAGGAAGACACCCTGCCGGTGGAACCGGGGCGGCAGACGCCGGCCAGCGCCGTCGAACCACGCCTGGCCTGCGATCCGGTTCCCGGCGGGCTGGCGCGGGCGGTGGACACCGAGGCGGCCATAGCTGCCGTCGTTGCGAAACAGCGTCTTGAACTGCGCGGCCCGCCAGGGCCAGCCCATCACGCTGGGGGCGCACATGCGGAAACTGTCGGGAACCGGCGCGGCAAGCGGACCGAGGATTCCGTCATTGCCGAAGAACCGCCAGCTGAGCGTGATCGCTGTCGCCCCGGGCAGGTGGGCAATCAGGTCTGGCAGGCGATGGCCACCCAACCGGACATTGATGAATTCGTCAATGTCGAGGCCGATGATCCAGTCAGCCGGGATGGTGCGGCGTTCCCGATCGGCGAGGGCGAGCGCGCTCCATTGCGGCCCCTTGGGATGGGGGCCCGGATTGCGCAGATGCGTGATCCAGCCCATCGCCTGCAACCGGTCGAGCATGGCATCGGTCCCGTCGTCGCAGTCGTTCGATACCGCGATCACGTCGGTCACCCCGGCCGCGCGATGATGTGCGAGCCAGTCGACAAGGAAAGGCGCCTCGTTCCTGACCGTCAGCACAGCCAGGATGCGAGGGCCGGCGTCAATGCGCCGCGTCATCGTCGTGGTCCACCGTGAAATGAAAGTTCGGGGGCAGGTCTCGCAGGTGCAGGTCAGGTGGGATCACCCCGGGGCCGGCGTTGAAGACCGAGGCGCCGAAGCGGTCCAGCATGCGGCTGAGATCCTGCATGCGGTCGCTGGTCAGCGTGTCGTGAAGCGCCGCGTAATCGGGCCGGGAGCGCAGTTCGTCGATCCGCGCGCGGTGGGCCGCAAGGCAGGCCAGGTGGGCGGCGCGGATGCCATCGTCTTGCAGCAAGGCGTCGTATTCCCGCTGCACTGCGGGGGTCATGCGCTGGATCGACAGGTCGCGCGTGGCGTTGTGGTTCATGCGGAACCAGTAGTTCAGCCCCTGGTCGCGCTCCACATGGTTCACGCGGCCCCGGTCGCGCTTGACGAGGAAGCTTTCGGCATCGCGCACCGCGTAATGGTTCAGCGCGACCCAGTCGTAGCCGTAACTTTCGGCGGTCGAGCGCCAGCCGTTGCGGAACATCCCGTGCGGCATCGGATGCCCCGAGCCGTTCATCCAGCGGACCTGGTCCCACAGGTCGGGTTTCAGGCCCTTGGGGCGGTGCACGCCCAGTTTCCGGTAGATGTCGATGTTGCGAAACAGCGTCTTGAAGCCCCAGGCCTGATGTGGCTTGCGCACCCGTTCGGGGGCGCAGTCGGTGAACTGCCGCGTCACGAATCCGGGCTCGTAACGCGCGCGGTCGCCATTGCCGAACAGCCGCCATGTCAGCGCAATCATGTTGGCGCCGGGCATTTCGCGTTCCATCGCGGCGTAAAGCCCGGGCAGCCGCCCGTCACCGACCCGGATGTTGATGAACTCGTCCACATCCATGCAGATGACCCAGCCGGCGTTGCGAAGGATGTCTTCGTGTTCGGCAGCTTGCAGCGCGGCATGCTGCGGGGGCAGGCCGAGGCTGCGGAAGGGATTGTCGCGGTGCTTGACGATGCCGCGGGAGGCCAGCCCGTCCAGCAGCCTGTCGGTGCCGTCGGTGCAGTCGTTGGAATAGATCAGGAAGTCTTTGACCCCGATGGCGCGGTGGTGGGCGATCCATTCCAGAATGAAGGGGCCTTCGTTCTTCATGGTCGAGACGATGCAGGTCGACCCCTCGCGTGCCCGGGTCGTCGATCTGGGCGGGCGCACCGGCCGGGCGGCAAAGCAGTTTTCAGCCATCGTGATCAGGCCGGGGTCGGCGATCAGCGATGTCTTGGGCACAAGCTCGCTCACTCTCCTGCCCGGCACCCGGAGCGCCATCGCCCGCCAGAAGGCCAGCGGTTCCCCGGCATCCGGAAGGGCGCCCTCGACGCGCAGCAGGCGCCAGATATTGTCGATGCCTGCCGCCCGGGGTGCCGCCCCCCAGCGCGTGATGCCGCGCCGGGCATCGAAGGGGCGGCAGATATGATCGCCGAACGTGGCATCCACGCCCGGACGCACCCGCCACGGATAGATACGCCGACCGACCAGAGCGACCATCCCCGTCGGCGCCGCCACGCAGCGATCGAAGGCATTGGGTGCCGGATCGGCTGCCGCATCGGGCATGGCAAGGATGTCGCTGGCATCGAGCATCAATACGGCGCGTGCCTCGGTCAGGAAACGGTGCTTGAGGATTTCGAAGGCCGCTCCTTCGCCCAGCGGCGAAAGCCAGGGATCGGCGGGGGGAACGGGCATCCGGTCCTTGCCCGGGGCATCGGGGGCCATCAACGGATGGCATTCCGGTGCCATGTCGGGCCGCCCCAGCGGCAGCGGACTGTCACACAAGATCACCGTCACCGGAACGTCAAGCATCGCCTCCAGCGCCTCGGCAAGGCCGGCGCTGGCGCCTTTGGCCCGGTTCAGGATGACCGCGCCGGTGGCGCCATGGTGGATGTGGTGATAGCGCAGCCAGTGGGCCACCTGCGCGGGCGTCTCGACGCTGCGGCACCCCATGAGGACATTGCCGCCCGCAAGTATCTCCGGTTCGGCCCGGGCAGGTCGGGGCGCGTCGGTGATCCCTTCGGCCAATGCGATCAGGGCTGGAACACCCGGCGCGAAACGCAATCCAACCGCCCCCGCGATCCGCATCCGCGCCGCCGCATCAGGCAGGGTAAAGACCGCGTCCGCGCTGCGCGCCGAATAGAAGATCCGGCTGGTTCCATCGGCCGAGATCTGGGCATCCAGTCGCACGACGCCCGCGATTTCGGCGGCGGCAAGGCTGCGGCAGAAAATGCGGGGGCGGATTGGCAAGGGACGCATCGCTCGGCCGGGCAGAAGGGAAATTTCATGTCGATACCATGGCGAGGCCCATCTGCAAATGCCGCAGGCCACTTGCCGCCATGTGCGGGTTGGCAAGTGGCCGGTCTTGCGCCACTCTGGCCGGGAAAAAGGGGACACGCGGGGAAGCCCCGCCCCGGGGATCGGAGACCACGCCTTGACCATCGAGCACCGCATCGCGGCCCTCTGGATCGGAGGAAACCTGTCCTTTCTGGAACAGCTCTGCCTCAAGTCCTTTGTCGATGCCGGCCATCATGTCACGCTGTATCGATACGAGCCGATCGGCAACGCTCCGGGCGGTGTCGAGCAGGCCGATGCCGCACGGATCCTGTCGCGCGATGGCATCCTGCGCCATGCCCGCACCGGTAGCCCGGCGCTGCATTCGGATCTGTTCCGCTACCACCTGCTTGCGGCCGAGGACCGGGTGATCTGGGCCGATACGGATGCCTATTGCCTCAGGCCGTTCCGCACTGCGACCGGCCATTTCCACGGTTGGGAAACAAAGACCGGGATCAATGGCGGCGTGCTTGCGCTGCCGCAAGACAGCCAGACGCTTGCGGCGCTGCTGGAGTTCACGTCCGATCCGCATGCCATCCCGCCCTGGGTGCGCGGACCCACCCGCCGGGCGCTGGAGGCCGCGCGCGATGCGGGAACGCCGGTGCATGCGGCCGACATGGCCTGGGGGGCCTGGGGCCCGCATGCGCTGACGCATTTCCTGATGCAGACGGGCGAGGCCCGCCATTCCCTGCCCATCGCCGCGCTTTATCCGGTTCCGTTCCGCGACCGAAACGCGCTCTTGCGGCCGGGGGCGGACATGGCGGGATACATCACCGGTGAAACCGTCTCGATCCACTTCTATGGCCGGCGCATCCGGTCGCGGCTGCTGGCGGGCTTTGATGGCGTGCCAAGGCCGCGGTCGCTTCTGGGCCAGTTGCTGCGCAAGCATGGCATCGATCCGCTGCTGGCACCGATACCGGTCAGGGCCGATGCCCCGGTCGGGGAAGATGCCGTGGCATGATGACACCCGGCACAAGTCCGGGCGACCTGCTGGCGGCGCTGGGGCCCGGGCCGGTGGAGCGGCTTGCCGATCTGGGCGCCACCGCGCCCGAACTGGTGCTGGCGGCACTGGATCGCTGGGAGTGCAGGGTCGACCTGATCGACCTGCAACCGGATGGATCCTTTCCTGACCAGCCGTCCGCCAGGGCGTTGATCTGGCGCGATACCCTGCTCGCTGCCGGGGCCGCAGCCGGGCGGATCGGGATCGTGCATCAGGCAGAGGATCTGCGGCCCTGCGACGGGATCGTGTCGTTGAGCGGCTTTGGCCATCGCTGGCGCATCCGCCACCTGGGGCAAGTGCTGGCGCGCGCGATCCATGCCGACACCCGGATCATCCTTGACCTGCGCAAGGGGGGTGGTGGTTATCCCTGGCTGAAGGCGCGCGGATCCTGCACTGCGCTTGCCAGCTTTCGGGATGGCGATGCCGCAGTCACCCGGGTGCTGTTCCGCCCCGGTCCCGTGGAGGGTGCAGGGGCCGGTGACGAAGACTGGCCAGAGGTCGCGGCCGGGCTTGCCGGACCCGAGGGCTTTGTCCTGGCGGGCGAGAGCCACAGTTTCATCCATCGACCCCGCGATCCGGGCACGCTGGTCGTGACCTTCGACAACCTGGACATCGCCATGACGCGGCGGGCCGACCGCAAGCCCTGGGGATATGACTTCATCGAAAGGCAGGGCTGGTCGATGCTTGGCGTCATGGCGCAGGGTTGGACCTGGTATCGGGATCCATGGGTCTGGAGCCAGTTCGACCGGCTGGCGTCCGAGGGGTTCTTTGCGCGCTTCGGCCGGGTAGTGTTCTATGGCGCCTCGATGGGTGGCTATGCGGCCTGCGCCTTTGCGCCGACGCATCCGGGCTGCGACGTGATCGCGATATCCCCGCAATCGACTCTGGACCCCGCGCTGGTGCCCTGGGAAAGCCGCTATGCCTCGGCTCGGGGGTATGACTTCACGGGCCGCTACGGGGATGCGGCGGATGGTATTGCGGCCGCCGGTCGGGCTTTCGTGCTGTTCGACCCTCACGCACGGCTGGACGCAGCCCATGCCGCGCGGTTGCAGGGACCGCAGGTCGTGCATCTGCGTGCGCCGCGTCTTGGGCATCGGCTTGGGTCGTCGCTCAACCAGATGGGGGTGCTGCAACCCCTGCTCCGTGAGGCGCTGGACGGAACCCTGACGGCCGGGCGGTTCCATGCGGCCTTGCGTGCCCGGCACCGCTTCCCCCGCTACCAGCGCGAGTTGTTCGAGGCGGCGCTGGGCCGTGGTCGACCGGGGCTGGCGCGACGGGTGGCGAAATGGGTTCTGGCACAGGCGCCGAACGCAACCCTTGCCCGCGCGCTGCGCGAGCTTGAGTCCCGGGATGGCTGATCCCGCCGCAGGATCTGGCGGCGGACGCGGGAGCCTCCGGCGGGAGTATTTCTTACAAAGGAGAGGCTCAGATCTTCATCTTCTTGAAGATGAATTCCGGGATGTGGATGATGATCAGCATGATGTAGCGCCAGAAGAAGGGCGTGTAGATCACGTTTTTCCGCTTTGCCACGGCGCGGGCGATGTCATCGGCGACCTTTTCGGGGCTTGCCACCAGGAAAAGCCCCGGCAGGCCCCAGGTCATGGCGGTGTCGACGAAACCCGGCTTGATGGTGACGACATGGCCGCCCGCGCGCGTCAGGCGGTTCCTCAGGCCCGAAAGGTAGGTGGCAAACCCCGCCTTGGCGGCGCCATAGACATAGTTGCCGATCCGGCCGCGATCGCCCGCGACCGAGGCGACGCCAACGACCGTGCCGCCGCCGCGGCGTTCCATTTCCGGGGCAAGCAGGTGGAGAAATCGCGCCGGGCCGGTGAAGCTGTCGGTTACGGTGCCGTCGATCAGCGCGGGGTCCGCGTCGATCAGCGCCTGGTCGGGCATGGAACCCACGAAGACCGCAGCCGAGATCATCCCGTCTTCGGCCTTCACGCGGTCGATCAGGATGGCAAAGCCGGAGGGGTCGCGCGCGTCAAAGGCGACGGCTTCGGCCATGCGGGCACCGCGCAGGTGGCAATCGCCGGCCAGCGCGGCCAGATCCTCGCTGTCGCGTCCGGCCAGCAGCACGCCGTCGCCACGAGACGCCACCTTGCGGGCGAAGGCGCGGGCCATCGACGAGGTGGCGCCGAGGATGATCCAGGTATTCGTCATGCGATGCTCCGCAGTTTGAGGCGGCGGATCATGTCGGTCGCAAGCCGCTGGTCGGGGTCGGCCCTGGTCACAAGACGCAGCCAGTCCTGATGTTCGGGATACATGGCGCGCACATCCGCGCCACGGGCAAGACTGTCCTTGGCAAAATAGATCCGCCCGCCGGCCGCGATGGTCATGTCTTCAAGCCGCTTGATCAATTCGCGGGCCTCGGCCCGGTTGGGGAAGTCGACGGCAAGGGTGTAGCCCTCCATCGGGAAGGAAAGGTGGCCCGCGCGCCCCTCGGACATGCGCTTGAGCACCGCAAGCGGTGAGGCGAGGCCCGAATTGGCGATGGTTTCCAGCAAGGCGCGCAGCGCGGGCGCGGCGGCAAGCGGCATGACGCACTGGAACTGGTGGAAGCCGTGCTTGCCGTAAAGCTTGTTCCAGTCGTGGATCTTGTCGAGCGGGAAGAAGAAATCCCCGATCGGCCGGACGACGGTGCGGCCGGTGTGGGGGACGCGGCGGAAATAGGCTTCGTTGAAGGCGCGCACGATCGGCTTCGACAGCGCGAAGCGTGGCGCGGTGAAGGGCACCTTGCGGAATTTCTCGCGTCGGGGAACAAGGCCCGAATTCGTCTCGCCCTCTTCGAGGATGCCGCGGCCAAGACCCTTTCCCCTGGCCGTCGCGTCGATCCAGCCGACGGTATAGGTGGCGGTCGAGGCATCGAGCAGCGCGAGGTGTTCGTCCCAGCCTTCGACGCGGCGTTCGGTGACCATCATGATGTCGCCCTTGCAGGGCAAAAGCCGCAGCCGGGCCGAGGTGATGACGCCGGTCTGGCCCAGCCCGCCAGCCGTGGCGCGGAACAGGTCGGGCGTCGCATCGGCTGTCAGGGTGACGGTCCGGCCATCGGCCTGACGCAGTTCCATCGAGACGACGTGCTGGCAGAAGCTGCCCGCGACGTGGTGGTTCTTGCCGTGGACATCCTGCGCGATGCAGCCGCCCACCGTGGCGAAGCCGGTGCCGGGCATGACCGCAGGCAGCCAGCCGCGCGGCGCGAAGGCGCTGGCGATGGTGCCGATGCGGGCGCCGGCCTCGACGTCCAGGATGCCGGTTCCGGGGTCGAACCCAAGCATCCGGTCCAGCCGGGTCATGTCGACCATGCGGCCCTTGTCGTTCAGGCTTGCATCACCATAGCTGCGGCGCATGCCCTGCGCTGGCACGATCCCTTCGGCAAAGACCTGGTCGAGGCTGCGCTGGCGTTCGGGGCGGGCGACTTCGCCCCTGGCCCAGAGCGCGCGGCCCCAGCCGGAATATTCAGCGGCTTTCCAACGCATGATGACCTTTCAGGGATTTGCGTTCGGCCAGCGGGAAGACGGCCATGCCGATCCCGATGGCGAACCATAATGTGGTGACGCGGATGATGGCAGTGGCGGGCACAGAGACGGCCAGGGGAATGCCGGCCAGCGTCAGGAGCGCGATCATGGCCGCCTCGGCGCCGCCGACGCCGCCGGGGGCGCCAGTCAGGCCGCCGGCGAGGGTGGCGAAGACGAAGATGGCGATGGCGGTCCAGAGACCCGGATCGGCACCCATCCACGCAAGCAGCAGGTGGAAGGCGTAGCCTTCGGCGAACCAGCCCATGAGGCCAAGGACCAGCGCGAGCATCAGCGTCGGGCCGTGGCTGAAGCGCTCAAGCGACAGCGCCGCGCGGCGGACCTTGGCGAAGAGGCGCGGAAGGCGGCCGGTGGTGCGGTAGCCCATATGGGCGATCCATGCCAGAAGCCGCGGCCGTGTGGCCATGAAAGCCGCAGCCAGCGCCAGCACCGTTACCGGCAGTGCGCCGCGGATGCCGGTCGTTGCCTGGGTAAGCGCCACGCCAAGGATCAGCGCCATGGCAACCAGATCGGCGGCGCGGTCGACAAGAACCATCGGCGCGGTGCGTTCATAGGCCCAGCCGGTTTCGCGCCTGAGCCAGCGCATGCGGACCAGTTCGCCGACGCGGCCGGGCGTCACGCTCATGGCAAAGCCGCCAAGGAAGTGGCGGATATCCTGCCCAAGGCGCGTGGGCATCCCGAGCCGCTGCGCAAAAAGATGCCAGCGCAATCCGCGCATCAGGTAATTGGCGAGCGACAGAAGCAGCAAAAGCCCGATCTGCCAGAGGTGCAGGCGCGCGATCTGCTGCATCGTCTCGCGCCAGCCGGTGGCCGCGATGACCCCGGCCAGACCGAGCAGAAACAGCCCGGCAAGTCCGACGACGAACAGCCGGTCGCGCCACCGTTTTCTCGGCGCGGCATCGGGTGTGGATGGCAGGGGCGTGTCGCTGGTCATCATTGCCCCGCAGTTAGATACAGAATGGGGCAGGATTATGAAGTTGTTTCGAAAACTCCCACAGTCTCTGGGAGTGATCACTCGAAAACGTCGGACCACTCCGGGTGTTTGCCGGCCTGCGCCTTGACATAGGGGCAAAGCGCCACGACGCGGACACCTTCGGCGCGGGCGTCGGCCACCAGCCGTTCCACCATCCTTAGCCCGGCCCCGGTGCCACGCATTGCATCCGGCACGAAAGTGTGGTCGGCGATGATGCGGCTGGGCGAGACGACCGACCAGGTCAGCTCGGCCTCGGCCCCGTTCAGGTCAAGGACATAGCGGCCCTTGGTGGGGCCCTGTTCGCGGGTGATCCGGGGGGCGCTGTCGGTCATGGCTTTCTCCTGTGAAGGTGGCGTCAGCGGCGCGGGAAGCCCGGCTTTCGATCCGCGACCGGACCGCCGTTCCGTCAGCCTGCGGTCCTGGTCCTGGCGGCAGCGGTCTTGGCGCCGGCTTTCGGCTTGGCGGCGGCCTTCGGTTTCGCTGCGGCCTTGGGCTTCGCCGTCTTGGCCGGTGCCTTATCCGCCTTGGCGGCCGGCTTGCGGGCTGTCTTGCCCTTGCCGGACTTCGCGGCCTTTTCCGCCAGCAGCGGCAGGGCGGCGTCCAGCGTCATGTCCTCGGGCTCGGTCCCCTTGGGAAGCGTGGCGTTGACCTTGCCCCATTTCACGTAAGGGCCGTAGCGCCCCGGCATGACCTGCACGGCGCCGCCATCGGGGTGTTCGCCCAGTTCCTTCAGCGGTTGCGCGGCGGCCCCACGGCCCGGGCCGCGGGCGGCCTTCTGTGCCAGAACCTCGACCGCGCGGTTCATGCCGAGGGTGAAGACCTCTTCGACATCGGGCAAGTTGGCGTAGATCGAGAGGTGCTTCACATAGGGGCCAAAGCGGCCGATGCTCGCCTCGACCGGTTCGCCATCGGCGGGGTGCATTCCCACCAGACGCGGCAGGGCCAGCAGTTCCAGCGCGCGTTCAAGCGTCAGGCTGTCTGGCGACCAACCCTTTGGCAGGCTGGCGCGCGGCGGCTTCGGAGCGTCGGCCGTGGCTTCGCCGCGCTGGACGTAAGGCCCGAAACGCCCGGTGCGGAGCGAGACTTCGGCCCCCTGATCATCGGTGCCCAGCACGCGGTCGCCGGTTGCCGCATCCTCGCTGGCCGACAGCGGTCGGGTGTAGCGGCATTCGGGATAATTCGAACAGCCGATGAAGGCGCCGCCAGACCGCGCGGTTTTCAGGTTCAGCCGGCCCTTGCCGCAGGTCGGGCAGGATCGCGGGTCCGATCCATCGGCGCGCGGCGGGTAAAGATGCGGGGCAAGGAAATTGTCGATCGTCTCCAGCACCTCGCCGATGCGCAGATCGGCCGTGCCGGCGATGGCGGCGGAAAAGTCGCGCCAGAAGCGTTCCAGCACTTCCTTGTAGGGCCGGGTGCCGGCGGAGATGTCGTCAAGCTGTTCTTCCAGATCGGCGGTGAAGTCGTATTCGACGTAGCGCGGGAAGTAGTTGGCGAGGAAGGCCGTGACCAGCCGGCCCTTGTCTTCCGGGATCAGGCGGTTCTTGTCCTTGCGGACATATTCGCGGTCCTGGATCGTGGTGATGACGCTCGCGTAGGTCGAGGGGCGACCGATACCCAGTTCCTCCATGCGCTTCACAAGCGTCGCCTCGGTATAGCGGGGGGGCGGCTGGGTGAAGTGCTGTTCGGGCGTCACCTTGCGCTTGGCCGCCGGTTCGCCTTGCGCGATCTGGGGTAGGCGGCCTTCGTCGTCGCCGTCATCGTCGCGGCCCTGATCGTAGATCTTCAGGAAGCCGTCGAACAGCACCACCTGGCCGTTGGCGCGCAACTCGACCTGACCATCGGCGCTGCCCACGTCGACGGTGGTGCGTTCCATCCGTGCCGCCGCCATCTGACTGGCAAGCGTCCGTTTCCAGATCAGGTCGTAAAGCTTGCGCTGGTCATCTTCCACCCGCAGCTTTTCCGGCGACAGGCTCATGTCGGTGGGCCGGATGCATTCGTGGGCTTCCTGCGCGTTCTTGGCCTTGTTCTTGTACATGCGCGGGCTGTCGGGGACGTAATCGGCGCCAAAGCGGCGCTTGATCTCATCGCGCGCGGCCATCACCGCTTCGGGCGCCATGTCGATGCCGTCGGTCCGCATGTAGGTGATGTGGCCCGCCTCATAAAGCCGCTGCGCTGCGTTCATGCACTGCTTGGCGCCCATGCCGTATTTGCGGCTGGCTTCCTGTTGCAGGGTCGAGGTCATGAAGGGCGGCCAGGGATTGCGGGTCGCGGGCTTGGCCTCGATCGACTTCACGCTCAGGTCGCGGTGATTGACCGCCTCGACCGCCAGCGCCGCGTTTTCGGCATTGGTGATGTCGAACTTTTCCAGCTTCTTGCCGCCCAGAACCGTCAGGCGGGCCGAATATTCCTGCCCCGATGGCGTGGCGAGGATCGCCTCGACCGTCCAGTATTCGCGGGCGCGGAAGGCCTCGATCTCCATCTCGCGGTCGACGATCAGCCGCAGGCAGACCGACTGCACCCGCCCCGCCGACTTTGCGCCCGGGAGTTTCCGCCAGAGCACGGGCGAAAGGTTGAAGCCCACAAGATAGTCCAGCGCGCGGCGGGCAAGGTAGGCCTCGACCAGTTCCATATCCACGTCGCGGGGCTTGGCCATCGCTTCGGTCACGGCGGCCTTGGTGATGGCGTTGAAAGTCACGCGGCGGACGGTCTTGCCCTTCTTCAGGCTGGTGGCCAGCGCCTCTTTCAGGTGCCAGGAAATCGCCTCGCCTTCGCGATCAGGGTCGGTGGCGAGGATCAGCGTGTCGTCGGATTTCAGCGCCTCGGCAATCGCGCGGACGTGCTTCTTGCTGTCGGCGGCGACTTCCCAGCGCATGTCGAAATCATGTTCGGGATCGACCGAGCCATCCTTCGGCGGCAGGTCGCGGACATGGCCGTAAGAGGCCAAAACGACATAGTCGTCGCCAAGATATTTGTTGATTGTCTTGGCCTTGGCAGGGGATTCGACGACGACGACGGCCATTGACCACCTTTGAAAACGGGGATGCTGGTTCGGGCGGCGACCATGAGCCGCAACTTGCGGGATTGTCAATGCAGGGCGACATGACCCCTGTTCCCGCGTGGGGCAAGGCTCAGCCGCCGGAAATGGGGTCGATCGCGGTGACTTCAAGTTCCAGCGGTCCGGCAGGGCGGCGCCAGGTGACGCTGTCGCCCACCCGCGCGCCGATCAACGCCCGGGCCAGAGGGGATTGCGGTGCGATCAGGCCAAGGGTCGCGTCGGCCTCGTCTTCGCCGACGATTTCGTAGGTGGACTGCGCGTCATCCTCGTCCACGACAGTGATGCGGGTTCCGAAGGCGACATCCGTCGGTGCCTCTGGCGGTTCGACCGGGATTGCGCTGCGCAGCCGTGCCTCCAGATAGCGGATGTCGCGTTCGGCGGCCTTTTCCGGCAGGCGGTCCAGCCGGTCGGCCCGCGCTTTCAGTTGCGCCAATTCGCCTTGCGTCGCCGCCAGCCGGTCCTGCAGGGCCTTCAGCCCGCGCGGCGTGACGTAGTTCGGGTGGGATGAAATCGGCAGGTCGGGCAACGGTTCATTGTCCGGCCCGTCTTCCTTGACGAAGGCGCGGCTCATTTCACGATCACCTCCAGCGGGTCGTAGTGGACGGGGGTCTCGGGGTCGAAGGCGACATGCGGCAGGCTGTCGGGTTTGAACCGGATGGCCGCCAGTTCGGTGCGGGTGAAAAGCCGCCTTTGGCTGACCACGCCTTCGGGATCGGTCCAGGGCGCATCAAGCTGCCCGGCGGTGATTGTGCAGCGGTAGTAAAGATCGACCTGATGAAAGCCGGTTTGCGGGTCGTGGAATTCATTGACCAGCGCCAGCGCGCCGGGGGCGATGGTCAGGCCGGTTTCCTCGTGCACTTCGCGCACCAGATTGTCGGGCAGCGGACTTCCGGCATGGACGCCGCCGCCCGGCGCGCACCACAGGGGTGGGGTGGCGTTGCGATAGGCATTGACCAGCAAAAGCCGGTCCTGATGCAGGATCAGGGCGCGGACGGCAAGCCGGGGCATTCTGGGGCGAGGCGTAGCGGGCATCGGCACAGACTGGCGTGACCTGCGGCCAAGGGCAAGGGCGAAGCGTTTGCGGGGGCTTTCGCGCGGCAGGTTGCCGCCCTATCTGGATGCCATGCGATGGCTGTTCGTTTTCCTGGCCTTGGTGCTGCCGCTTCCGGCGCGGGCGGATTGCGTCGTGCTGTTGCATGGGCTTGCACGCACGAAGGCGTCTTTCATGCCTCTGTCGCGGGTGCTGGTCCGTGCCGGGTATCAGGTTGTGAACCTTGGTTATCCCTCGACCGAAGCCCCGGTCGAGGATCTGTCGGACCTTGTCGCCCCGGCGGTCGCGGCCTGCGAAAACCAGCGGGTGCATTTCGTCACCCATTCGATGGGTGGCATCCTGTTGCGGGACTGGCTCGCGCATCATCAACCGGCAAACCCCGGCCGGATCGTATGCGCCGCCTTCGCCCCATTGATTTCGCCGGTTCCCCAGCGCTGACCGAGAGGTGAGTCTCGTTCTGAGGTTTCAGAAGGAGACGGCGATGGCAGACGGTGGGGATGGGTTCGAGGGCCGCATCGCGGTTGTCCAGCGGACGCGGGGTTATCGGAAGTGGTCGGAGGAAGTGAAGGCCCGGATTGTGGCCGAGAGCTTCCGGGCCGGGGCTCGGGTTGTGGATGTGGCGCGGCGGCACGGGGTGCTTGCGCATCAGCTCTCGAACTGGCGGCGTCAGGCGCGGCAAGGACTGCTGGCTCTGCCCGAGGATGCCTTGGAGAATCTGGAGGTGGCCTTCGTGCCGCTCGCGGTGGAGCCGGAGGTCGCGGCGACCGGAGGTGACGCAGCTTTCGGCGCTGTCACAATCGTGGTCGGCGGCGATGTCGTGCTGCGGGTTCCGGGGGATGTTCCGGCCGAACGGGCGGCGGCCCTGGTGCGGGCGCTGCGAGCCGTGGCGTGATCGTCGCCGGCCAGCGGCTGCCGATCGTGGTGGCGACCAAGCCCGTCGACTTCCGCGGCGGCCATCAGGCTCTGGCGCTGATCGTGCAGGAGCAACTGAAGCTTGATCCGCATTCCGGCGTGACGGTGATCTTCCGATCGAAACGCGGCGACCGGCTGAAGATTCTGGTCTGGGATGGCAGCGGCCTGGTGCTGATCTACAAGCGACTCGAGACGGGGAGCTTTGCATGGCCCAAGGTCCAAGACGGAATCATGCGACTGTCCCGGGCCCAATACGAAGCTTTGTTCGACGGACTCGACTGGCGTCGCGTGGTGGCGCAGCGGGTGGCGCCGCCGGCTGCGGCAGGGTGACTCAGACGGTCCTTTCCGGCCTTGTTTTATTGGGATCTTCTGCCCGGCTCGGGTAGAAGGGTGCATGTCGCAGCCCCTCGATCTCAGCCAGTTTCCCGACCTTCCACCCGAGGTGGTGAGGGCGTTCGCGGCTCAGCATGCGGCGCTGGAAGCGGCCCGTTTCGATGCGTCCGTCGAGCGCGCCGCCCGGCTGCATGAGCAGGCGGTGGGGGCCGAGAAGGACGCCTTCATCACCGAATTGAAGGAGCTGATCGGGAAGCTGGAAGGTCAGATCGCGCAGTATCGCCATGCGAAGTTTGGGCCGAAGTCGGAGAAGCTCGATCCGGCGCAGCTGGAACTGGCGCTGGAGGATCTCGAGACCGCCATCGCCGAGACCCAAGCGCAGATCGCGGCCGTCGAGGAAAAGATCGCGGCCAGCGTCCCCGATCCCGAGAAGAACGCCCCCGCGCCGCGCAAGGCCCGCGCCCTGCCGTGCCACCTGCCCGCGGGTCGAACGGGTGATCGAGCCGGCCAGCATCGTTTGCCCGTGCGGCTGTGGTGACATGGTCCGCATCGGCGAGGACAAGACCGAGCGGCTCGACATCATTCCCGCCCGCTATCAGGTCATCGTCACGATCCGCCCGAAGTATGCCTGTCCGAAAGGGCGGGCCGGGGTGGTTCAGGCCAAAGCCCCGGCACACCTTCTGGAGGGGAGTTGGCCGACCGAGGCGCTCTTGGCCCATGTCGCACTTGCCAAGCATTCCGAGCACATGCCGCTGAACCGCCAGGCCATCGTCATGGCGCGGCTCGGCGTGCCGATCGACCGCTCGGTTCTGGCCGACTGGATGGGGCGCACCGGGGCGCTGATCGCGCCGGTGGTCGACCGCATGGCGGTGCTGCTGAAGGCAGGCAGCTCCCGGCTCTACATGGACGAGACCACGGCGCCGGTGCTGGATCCGGGGCGGGGCAAGACCAAGACCGGCGATCTCTGGGCGATGCTGCGGGATGATCGAGGATGGGGAGGTCCCCTGCCGCCCGGCGTCGTCTTCCACTACCGCCCCGGCCGCCGCGGCGAGTTCGCCGACGAGATCCTCGACGGCTTCGACGGCACGATCCAAGTCGACGCCTACGGCGGCTACAGCCACCTGGCCAAACCTGATCGCAAGGGCGGCAAGCCGCTGAAGCTGGCTTTCTGCTGGGCGCATGGCCGGAGAAAGCTGATCAAGGTCAAGCCGAAGAAGGGCTCGCCCATCGTCGACGAGGCGCTCCTGCGCATCGCAGCCCTCTACAATGTCGAGGACGCGATCCGCGGCTCCGCCGCCGAACACCGCCGCACCGTCCGGCAGGATCTGTCCCGCCCGCTGGTCGACGCCTTCTTCAGCTGGCTCACCGCCCAAGCCGGCCGGGTCTCGCGCAAGTCAGACCTCGGCAAGGCCATGGCCTACATGCTCCGCCGCCAGGACGGCTTCCGGCTGTTTCTGGACGATGGCCACCTCGACATCGACTCCAACCTGGTCGAGAACGCCATTCGCAGCCCGGCCATGAACCGCCGCAACGCCCTCTTCGCGGGCCACGACGAGGGCGGCCGGTCCTGGGCACGCTTCGCCAGCCTGATCGGCACCTGCAAGATGAACGGGGTCGAGCCCTATGCCTACCTGGTCGATCTCTTCACCCGGCTCGCCCATGGCCATCTCGACAAGGACATCGACGCGCTGATGCCCTGGGCCCACATCCCAGCGATCCAACCCGAGATCGCCTCACTTCCGGAAAAATGACCTCACCTGGGAGTCCCCGGTGAGCTCATATGAGCGCTCAAAACCCGCGACCATCAACCTCCCGCGCAACGGGCCCGACGACCGCAAGCGGAGATGCAATGAGGCGGAGACGTCGCTTACGCCGGATCGCCATGCTGGCGCCGCCGAACGCCGGTTCTGACCTGGTGGACAAGCTTGGCTGGCTGGCACCGTTCCGTTGGATCAACGGCCCGGCCGGGTCCGAGCTGGGGACAGGGTCGGACGCGCTGCCATGGCAGATGGGTCCGCTGCGGGCCGAGGTGGGGATCATCGCGGGGACACGGACGCTGAACCCGGTCTATTCGGCACTGATCCCCGGTGCCGACGATGGCAAGGTCAGCGTCGGAAGCACCCGCCTGCCAGGGATGCGAGACCACCTGACCGTCACTGCGACGCATACGTTCATCATGAACAATCCGCTGGTGATCGCCGAGGTGCTGATCTTCCTGCAGGAAGGGCACTTCGACCATCACCTGACGACCGGACAGGCGATTGGCCGCATCGCCGCACTTTGGCGGCAGGACTAGCCGTTGGCAGCCTTGAGCGTCAGGGACGCGACTTGACGCGGTTCACATGCCCCATCTTGCGGCCCGGGCGCGCCTCGGCCTTGCCGTAAAGATGGATCGCCACATGGCCTTCGCGCGACAGCGCGCGAATCCGGTCGATGTCGTCGCCGATCAGGTTTTCCATCACCACATCGGAATGGCGAGATCCGTCGCCCAGCGGCCAGCCGGCCACGGCGCGGATATGCTGTTCGAACTGGTCTACAGCGCAGCCGTTCTGCGTCCAGTGGCCCGAGTTGTGGACCCGGGGCGCGATCTCGTTCACGATCAGGCCCTGCGGCGTCACGAACAGCTCGACCCCCATGACGCCCACATAATCGAGCGCGTTCAGGATCCGCGCGGCCAGCAGGACGGCATCGGTGCGCTGGGCGGGCGACAGGCGCGCGGGGATGGTCGTGGTGCGCAGGATGCCGCCTTCATGGACGTTTTCGCCCGGATCGTAGGCCGCGACCGATCCATCAAGTCCGCGCGCCGCGATGACGGAAACTTCGTGGCTGAAGTCGATGAAGCCTTCCAGCACCGCTGGCTGGCCCTCCATGGCCGCCAGGGCGGCGGGGGCGTCCGCGGGCGCCATGATCCGCTCCTGGCCCTTGCCGTCATAGCCCAGCCGCGCAGTCTTGAGGATCGCGGGCGTGCCGATCCGGGCCAGCGCTGCCTCAAGATCGGCGGAGGACTTCACCGAGGCATAGGGCGCGGTTGCAAGGCCAAGCCCGGTCAGGAAGTCCTTTTCGGCCATCCGTTCCTGGCTGACCGCAAGTGCGCGGCGGTTGGGGCGGATCGGGCGCAGCGTCTCAAGCAGGTCGAGCGCCGAGGTGGGGATGTTCTCGAATTCGTAGGTGATGACGTCGACCGAAGCTGCGAAGGCCCGGAGTGCCGCCTCATCTTCGTAGGGCGCGGTCGTCACCCGATGCGTGACATCGGCGGCGGGCGGGTTGGCGCCGGGTTCAAAGATGTGGGTCCGGTAGCCCAGCCGCGCGGCGGCGACCGACAGCATCCGGCCCAGCTGGCCGCCGCCAAGGATGCCGATGGTGGCGCCGAAGGGCAGGGGGGAAAGCTCAGTCATCGCTGGGTTCATCCGGGATCGAATCGGAAAGGGCATCGCGCCAGGCATCCAGACGCCGGGCCAGGGCGGGATCGTTCAGGGCAAGGATGCCTGCGGCCATCAGCCCGGCATTCGCTGCACCGGCGGCGCCGATGGCCATGGTGGCAACCGGGTAGCCCTTCGGCATCTGGACGATGGAATAAAGACTGTCGACCCCCGACAGCGCCCTGGTCTGGACCGGCACGCCGATCACCGGCACGCGGGTCTTGGATGCCATCATGCCCGGCAGATGCGCAGCACCGCCGGCACCCGCGATGATCACCTGCAGGCCACGTTCGACTGCCGCCTTGCCATAGGCCCAGAGCCGGTCGGGCGTCCGGTGCGCCGAGACGATCCGGGCCTCGTAGGGCACGCCGAGTTCATCAAGGATCTGCGCGGCTTCCTTCATCGTGGGCCAGTCCGACTGCGACCCCATGATGATCCCGACCTTGGCATGCATGTTTTGCCCTGTCCCCCCCGGCTCTTCCTGCGCTGCGGCGCGCGGGCGCACTATAGCCGTCCGTCCCCGGCGCACAACCGGCCCTTTGGCCGTCACGCGATGATGTCGGGGGTCAGCAGATCCTCGAGCCGGGCGATCCGGTCCTTGAGCGAGAGTTTCTGCTTCTTGAGGCGGCGCAGCATCAGCTGGTCCCCCCGGCCGCCGGTTTCGACGGCATGGATGGCCTCGTCAAGGTCGCGGTGTTCGCGCCGCAACACTTCGAGCTTCACGCGCATCACATCGGCGCTGTCCATCTCGAAATGAGCATTCATTTGCATCCCCACGCTATCCCCATGCGCGGCCGTCATAACACGACTCGGTGGCTTTACAGGATTGAATTATAGCAATTTCGACCGATTTCCGAAAGCTGAACCCGAGAGCGCCGCGCACATTCCGGGGGCTTGCCTGCCGGCTTTTCCCTTCCCATATTGACTTTCGGACCGCCGGAATGCCGGGGTCCGGTTTGCAACGTCGCTTGATCCGAGGACTTGCCCGAATGACGAAACTGACCTTTGCCTCTCATCCCTTCCTGCTGGGCTTCGACCAGCTGGAACGTCTGGTGGAGCGCACCGCCAAGAACGGCCACGACGGCTACCCGCCCTACAACATCGAACAGACGTCCGAACATGCGTTCCGCATCACGCTGGCCGTCGCAGGTTTTTGCGAGGACGATCTGGCGATCACGGTCGAGGACCGGCAACTGGTCATCCGCGGAAAACAGGCGGATGACAACGAGGGCCGGGTGTTCCTGCATCGCGGGATCGCGGCACGGGCCTTCCAGAAAAGCTTCGTGCTGGCCGAGGGCGTCGATGTCGCGGGGGCCGGAATGGAAAACGGTCTGCTTCATATCGACCTGAAGCGTTCGGTTCCAGAAGCGGTGGTGCAGACCATCCGTATCGCCCGCAAGTAAGGAGGCAGGCAAATGAACACCGAATATGAACTGGGTATCGATTCGGCGGCGCGGCGGATCGTCTATGTCCGCCCCGTGACCGTATCTGAACTGCCCGAAGAAGTGCAGTCGCAGGCAATGGGCCTGCAGGTCGTCTATGCGCTTCACGATGCGCAGGGGGAACGTATCGCCCTTGTCCGGGATCGCAACCTTGCGTTCCTGCTGGCGCGTCAGAACGATCTTGCGCCGGTCAACGTCCACTGATCACGGGCACGGATCGGGTCCGGAAGCCTGTCGGTCCCGCTTGGGCGAATCCGCAGGCCATCCGGTGCATCCTGCCGGAAGATCAATGCGTGGCCTGCCGCTTTTCCAGAAGTGCAAACAGCGTCCGGGCCACGGTTTCGGGATCGGTCGGCTTGGGGCAAACCGGGGCGTCCTGGTAGATTTCGGCCAGTGTCTGCGGGTTCAGCCGGCCGGTATGGAACACGAAGGGCACATCGGCCTTCCGCAACAGATCCGCCACCGGAAAGACCGTCTCTCCGGCAAGATCGACATCCAGCACGGCGGCGTCGATACCGCCAAGTTCGGCGGTCGACAGGGCGGTGGCCAGCCGGTAGCAGGGCCCAACGACCGAGGCACCCAGATCTTCCAGTGCAAACCTCAGATCGAGCGCCAGAAGCGCTTCGTCCTCAACGACGAGTATTCTTTTTCCGTTCACTTTACTCACCGGTATCTCTTTGCCTGCATTCAGTCTCTTGCGGGACTGTCCCCTTCGAACCGCAGGACCACGTCAAGTCCGCCGTCCTGCCAGTTTTTCTCCACTCCGGCCCTGGCCTGAATTGCAGAAAGTTCGATCATCTGGGTGCCGAACCCCTGCCTTTCCGGATCGGCGACTCCACCCCCCGGAACCTTCTCTTGCCATTCCAGCCGGAACGCGGACTTGTCGCCGTTTACCCGATCCGGGCCTTGCCGTGTTTCGTCGAACGCCCAGGAGATGGCCAAGGTTCCGTTGGGTGAAGCCCAGGCTCCATATTTCAGAGCATTGGTGGCAAGTTCGTTCAGAATAAGGCCGACAGGCGTCACCCTGTCCGCAGAAAGCCAGATTTCCGGCCCCGAAAGCGCAACTTCGCGGCCCAGCGGCACATAGGGCTGGATGATCGTGTTGACAAGATCTTCCAGCCGGGCGGCGTGCTGTGCGTTCTGGCCGCCCGAAAGGGAATGGGCACGGGCCAGTGCCTGGACGCGTTCGCGGATCTTGCGGGCGGCTTCGCGGGGATCGGTTTCGGCGCGTCCGGTGGTCGAGACGATCGACATGATCACCGCAAACAGGTTCTTGACCCGATGACTCAGCTCGCGGCTGATCAGGTCGGCACGGTCGCGTTCGGCGCGCAGCTTCTGCGCATATTGCGCCTCCGACTCGGCCCGGATCGTGTGGCGGACAAGAGTTCCGGCGATGATCAGCGTGACAAAGGTGACCACCAGAAGGAATCCCAGGGCTGCCGCCGTCTTCTCCTGAAGGGAGCGTGCCCGCGCAAAGGCCTGGGCCAGGCGTTCTTCCTCGAAGGCCCGGAGCGCGTTGATCTCGACACGGATGCCGTCCATGGCGGCCTTTCCGCCGCCGTTCTTGATGAGGTCAAGCATGGCCGGAATGTCGTTCCGGTCGCGTTCGGCAATACTCTGGTCCAGAAGGTCGAATCGCCGGGTGCTCAACTGTGCGACATGATCGAGAGATTCGAGATAAAGCGCGGCGCCCTCCTCGCGGCGGACCTGCTCGCGCAGCGCGGCAAGCTGCTGTGCGAACTCGGCCCGTTTTCCCGAAAACGGTTTCAGGTATTCAGGTTCGCCCGCCAGAAGATAGCCGCGCTGGCTGGTTTCGGCGTCAAGCACCGTGATCAGGAGCGAGCCGCTCAGCGCGAGCGTCTTCTGCGTTTCCTCGCCGATCCGGCGGGCCAGGTTCTCGCTTGCCACCGCCCGCGCCATGACGAGGGCCCCCAGCACGTAAAGCAGCACCAGAAAAGCGACGATGGTCGCATAGATCAGGCTGGTCCGGCCCAGGGTTCTTGTGATGGCCTTGAAAGGCACGGTCGTTCCCGTCAAAGGGTCAGCGAGGTGTCTGGCACGAGGTAATCAGCCGGGCCCCCGTGGCGCAACAGGGAATCCGGCGTCATTCCTGACCGGCCAGCCAGCGTTCGGCGTCGAGCGCCGCCATGCAGCCCATGCCGGCGCTGGTCACGGCCTGCCGATAGACATGGTCGGTCAGGTCGCCGGCGGCAAAGACGCCGGGGATGCTGGTCGCGGTCGTGCCGGCCTGCACCTTCACATAGCCGTCCGAGTGCAGTTCAAGCTGGTCCTTGACCAGTTCCGAGGCGGGTGCATGGCCGATCGCCACGAAGAAGCCCGCGCAGGGGATGTCGCGCGTCTCGCCGGTCTGGACGTTGCGCGCCCGCACCGCCGTCACGCCGCGCGGCGCAGCGTCGCCCAGCACTTCGGTCACTTCGCTGTTCCAGACCATTTCGATCTTCGGGTGCTTGAACAGCCGGTCCTGCATGATCTTTTCGGCACGCAGGGAATCGCGGCGGTGGATCAGCGTCACCTTGCTGGCGAAGTTGGTCAGGAACAGCGCCTCTTCCACGGCGGTGTTGCCGCCGCCGATCACGACGACTTCCTTCCCGCGATAGAAGAAACCGTCGCAGGTCGCGCAGGCCGAGACGCCGAAGCCCTTGAAATGTTCCTCGGACGGCAGGCCCAGCCATTTCGCCTGCGCACCGGTGGCAAGGATCACCGCATCGGCCGTGTAGGTCGTGCCGCTGTCGCCTTTCGCCGTGAAGGGCCGGGCCAGCAGGTCAAGCGACTGGATGTGGTCCGAGATGATCTCGGTCCCCATGCTGCGGGCGTGTTCTTCCATCCGCACCATCAGTTCGGGGCCCTGGACATGGGTATCGCCCGGCCAGTTCTCGACCTCGGTGGTGATGGTCAGCTGGCCGCCGGGCTGGATGCCCTGCACCAGGATCGGGTTCAGCATCGCGCGCGAGGCATAGACGGCGGCGGTATATCCCGCAGGGCCGGAGCCGATGATGAGAACCCGGGTGTGTCGCGTATCGGCCATGGTGCGTCTCTTGTTTATGAATCGCACCCATATAAGCCCCGCGCCGCGCCGGGGAAAGCCCGGCACGCGCGCCACGGGTCACCCCCGAGCCTTCCGATCCCCGGGGCGCCACTCTGCAAGAGCTGTCGGGCAAGGGGTTCACGGCAAGAATATTGCATGTTTGCGCAACATTATTGCGTATTGCTGCGGGTAACGGTAAGTAACGCCAAATCCAATCCGGGGACGCAGAATGGCCGCCAACAAGCTCGACGAGATCGACCGCATGATCCTGGCTGAACTTCAGGCGGACGGCCGGATGACCAACGTGGAGCTGGCCAAGCGCGTCGGCATTTCGGCGCCGCCCTGCCTGCGTCGGGTGCGGACGCTGGAAGAGGCGGGATATATCCGGGGCTATCACGCCGATGTCGACCCCCGCGAGCTGGGATTCGAGGTCAAGGTCTTTGCCATGGTCGGCCTGCACAGCCAGGCCGAGGCGGACCTTTCCGCTTTCGAGGCGCGCTGCCGTGGCTGGCCTCTCGTGCGCGAATGCCACATGCTGAATGGCGAGATCGACTTCATCCTGAAATGCGTGGCGCCCGACCTGTCGACCTTCCAGCGGTTCCTGACGGAACAACTGACCTCGGCGGCAAATGTCGCCAGCGTCAAGACCAGCCTGGTGATCCGCTGCGCCAAGGATGAACCGGGCGTGCCGTTCGACGTGCTTGAATCGCGGGTGACCCGACAGGCCTGATCGGGGCGGCGTCAGGCGACAGGCGATCTAGTCGCGGCCCGAGGGGACGAAGAAATCCAGCGTGCTGCCCTGCCCGGGTTTCAGATCGGCCCAGGCGGGGATGTCGAAATCCACCACAAGGGTTGCGGCCGTGGGATACCGGCGGAAATCGGGATGGCTGGGGCAGCGCGACGGCAGCATTTCCGCAAGTTCGGAAATTCCCGGATTGTGGCCCAGGAGCATGACACAATCGCCACTCGCCTTGCGAAGTGCCGCCAGCATCACGTCAGGCGAGGCATGGTAGAGCGAATCAAGCACATCGACCCGTGGCATCACCTCAAGCGGGGCGGACTGCACGACGGCCCAGGTCTCGCGTGTGCGCGTCGCACTTGAACATAGCACCTGATCGGGTTCATAGCCGCGCGAATGCAGCCATTCGCCCAGTTCCAGCGCCGATCTGCGACCACGACGGTTCAACGGGCGCGCGTGATCGTCCAGCGAAGGATCGTCCCAGGCAGACTTGGCATGGCGCGTCAGGATCAGGCGGCGGTGCCCCGAGGGTGTCATCTGTGAAAAAGCCTCATGTGATAGCCGGATTGTTCCGGCAGCCTGCCATAGGCTTGTGACAGGGGGCAAGCGCGTCGAACACGGCAGCCGTTTCCAAGGCAGTCGCCGCCCTCGGGGCGTTCAAGGAAGGCGTGACAGGCGGCAAGGTCGTAGCCGGCACCGGTCAGCGCGCCTGCGGGGCAGGCCGAGAGGCAGGGCCGCGTTTCGCAGCTGTCGCAGGGACGTGGGGGCGGGGCCGGCAGATCAAGGCGCTGGTTCAGGCCGATCGCACCCCGGTAGGATATCATCAGGCCCGCGACATCATGCACCAGAAGCGTCACCGGCGACGCCCAGGCCCGCCCCGACCGGCGCGCCCAGGCAAAGAACGGCGCATGGGGCGGCCCGCCAAAGGGGAACCATGCCCTGCCGTCCAGTTCATCGGCCAACTGCCCGATGGCGCGGGTCGACCAGCGGTCGATGGGGTCCGTGGCGCCATCCGCCCATTCGGCAGATGCGGTGACATGCGCCCAGTAGCCGGGTTCAGCCGGGGCCAGAAGGATCAGCGTGGCAATGTCTGGGGGCAACCCGTCCCCGGGCCCCGGATGGAAGGCACCGGCAACCATGAGCCGGTCGCGCGCCGCACGGCTTTCTATCGCTTGCAGTCCGGTCATCGGCCCGCTCATCGGCTGCGCGGCTTCACCCGCGGTTCGGTCGAGCGGATCATCGAGCCGGCGCCGTGGTCGGTGAACAGTTCCAGCAAACAGGCGTTCGCCACGCGGCCATCCAGGATCACCGCAGCGCGCACGCCGTCCTCGACCGCCTTGAGCGCGGTTTCCACCTTGGGAATCATCCCGCCGGATATGACTCCGGACCCGATCATCTCGCGAACCTGTTCAGGCGTCATCGCTGTGACAACCTCTCCGCTGGCATCCTTGACGCCCGCGACATCGGTCAAAAGCAGCAGGCGGTCTGCCTTGAGCGCGCCCGCGATTGCGCCCGCGGCAGTGTCGCCGTTGACGTTGAAGGTTTCATTGTCATTCTGGCCAGTGGCGACCGGTGCCACCACGGGAATGATGCCCGCGTTGTATAGATCGCGCAAAACCTCGACGTTCATCTCGACGGGGCGACCGACAAAGCCCAGTTCGGGGTCGTCCGCCTCGCAAACCATCAGGTCATCATCCTTGCCCGAAATTCCCACGGCGCGGCCACCCTGGTCGTTGATCGCCTGCACGATGCGCTTGTTCACAAGACCCGAGAGCACCATCTCGACCACCTCGACGGTGGCCTGGTCGGTGACGCGCTTGCCACGGATGAAATCCGACTTGATGTCGAGCCGTTTCAGCAGGTCGTTGATCATCGGCCCGCCGCCGTGCACGACGACGGGGTTCATGCCCACCTGGCGCATCAGCACGATGTCGCGGGCAAACTCCGCCATCGCGGCCTCGTCGCCCATGGCGTTGCCGCCGAACTTCACCACCACGACCGCGCCGGTATAGCGCTGCATATAGGGAAGTGCCTCGGACAGGGTCCGGGCAGTGGCTTGCCAGTCACGGTTCATCGCTTGCTTTCTCATCGCGGCCCCTCGCTCGTGGTTTGTTAGACCCTCGCGCCGGCCCTGCCAAGCGCCCTTTGCCTTCGCTGACCGAACGGATAGGGTCGTGGCCCGGACAGGCAAGGAATGGAGCGCGCGAATGAGTGAGGACAAGGTAATGCTGCTGACGGGCGCAAGCCGGGGCATCGGTCACGCCACCGTCAAGCGGTTCGAGCGCGAGGGCTGGCGGGTGCTGACCTGTTCGCGCCAGCCCTTCGATCCGCGCTGCCCCTGGAAGGGCGGGAAGGACAACCATATCCAGATCGATCTCGGCGATCCGACTGCCACGATGGAGGCGCTGGTCCGCATCCGCGAAAAGCTGGATGGCAAGCTGCACGCGCTGGTCAACAACGCCGGCATCTCGCCGAAAGGGCCGGGTGGGGCGCGGCTCAATTCGATCGAGACGGACCTGCGCGACTGGGGCAGGGTGTTTCACGTCAACTTCTTTGCGCCAATCGTGCTGGCGCGCGGCCTCAGGGATGAACTTTCCGCCGCGCGCGGCGCCGTGGTCAACGTGACCTCGATCGCGGGCAGCCGGGTCCATCCCTTCGCGGGCGCGGCCTATGCCACGTCGAAGGCCGCGTTGAAGGCGCTGACGCGGGAAATGGCGCACGACTTCGGCCCGCTCGGTGTGCGCGTCAATGCCATCGCACCGGGCGAGATCGAAACCTCGATCCTGTCGCCCGGGACCGAAAAGATCGTCGAGACCCTGCCGCTGCGCCGTCTTGGCCAACCCTCGGAAGTCGCCGACGTGATCTGGTTCCTGTGCTCGGACCAGTCAAGCTATGTCACCGGCACCGAAATCGAGGTGAACGCGGGTCAGCACGTCTGAACCTGCGCCGGACCCTGCGGGCAGATTTGAGTATTTTTGCAAAGAAGAGGCCATTGTTTCTTCTTTGCAAAAATACTCATGCGCGGTTGCTGCAAGGTGCTGCGCCCGGGGATTGATGGATGGAAATTCTCGCGCTCCGGCGATAGGAAGTGCCGGAACGAGAGGGCATGCCATGCGGCGCATCTACATCACCGGCGCGGCCGGTTTCATCGGTTTCCATCTTGCGCGATTTCTGCTGGCCGAAGGTTTCCGCGTCCACGGCCATGACGGGATGACGGAATACTACGATGTAACGCTCAAGCGGCGCAGGCTGGCGGAGTTGATGCCGCATTCCGGCTTCAGCTTCACCGAAGCCATGCTCGAGGATCACGCGCGCCTTGCCGCCGATATCCGCAGTTTCGCGCCCGAGGTCATCGTGCATCTGGGGGCGCAGGCCGGGGTCCGCTACAGCCTCGAGGCACCGCGCAGCTACCTTTCGTCGAATGTGGATGGCACCTTCAACGTGCTTGAAGCCGCGCGCGACACCGGTGTGCAGCACCTGCTGCTGGCTTCCACCTCGTCGGTTTACGGCGCGAATACCGAGATGCCCTACCGCGAGACCGACAAGTGCGACACACAGGTGAGTCTTTATGCCGCCACCAAGAAGGCGACCGAGAGCCTCAGCCATTCCTGGGCGCATCTCTACGGTCTGCCGGTGACGGCCTTCCGGTTCTTCACGGTCTATGGACCCTGGGGACGGCCGGACATGGCGCCCTTCAAGTTCACCCGCGCGATTCTCGCGGGCGAGGCGATCGACGTTTACGGGCATGGCAACATGTTCCGGGATTTCACCTATGTGACCGATCTGGTGCGCGGCATCCGGCTGCTGGTCGACGTGGTGCCGGTGCGCCCTGCCGATCCTGCCGATATCACCCCGGAGGACAGCCTGTCGCCAGTCGCGCCCTGGCGGGTGGTCAATATCGGCAATGGCGAGAAGGTCAGCCTTGGTGCCTTCATCGCCGCCATCGAGCAGGCGACCGGGCGCAAGGCCATTCGCAACCTGATGGAGATGCAGAAGGGCGACGTTCCCGCGACCTGGGCCGACAACAGCCTGTTGCAGCGCCTGACGGGCTATCGGCCGGAGACCGGCATCGTCGATGGCATGGCGCGGTTTGTGGACTGGTACCGGGGCTATTACGGCACCGCATAGTGCGGGCGGACATCCGGCGGCCGGTTCCACCGGGCGGGGCGCCCGCAGCCGACAGTTTTCCGCTTGACCTTGCAGCGGCCATAAAATAGGCAGCGGCGCTGTGATGGCTAGGTAGCTCAGCTGGTTAGAGCGTGCGACTCATAATCGCAAGGTCGAGGGTTCGAGTCCCTCCCTCGCCACCACCTTTCCCCCCGTTTCGGGCCATGTATCCGGCCTTGGCCACCGCGCGCAGGCGCCTTTCCTTTGGCGCTCCCGGGCTCAGTCGTCCCTGCGTTCGTCCTTGCGCTTCAACAGGTCGGCCAAATTGGCGAAGGGGCGCAGGTCTTCGTCGCGCAGGGCGGACTTGTCCGGTTCGGTGACCTGCAGATCATCGAAACCGGCGTCTGCGGCCCGGGGATAAAGTGGCAGCGCCAGCGCCAGGGCCTCTGTCATCACATGGCCCGCGTCGATCACCGAGGCCAGTGGTTCGACCGTGTCATCCTCGGGGATCTCGACGTCATCGCCCTCCGGCTCGGGCAGGTCGGTCAGATAGCGGCGGGTCACGTCTTCGGAAATGCTGGTGACCACCGGCGCGAGCGTCACCACACAGGGCTGGACGACTCGTGCCGAGAGGGCGGCCTCAAGCAGCCAGTCGCCGCGTCCGACGGGGCGGAGTTCGCCGGTGAAGGCCAGTTCGGGCAGATCAAGCAAGCCAAGCTCGACCGCAATGGCGGCGCGTTCGGCCGGGCCCGGGGTCAGCGTGAAACGCGTGGGTTTGCGTCCGGCAAGGTCGGCCACGCGGAAGGGGTGCACGAAGGGGGCTTTCTGGGTCATGGTCGATCTCGGCTGGCGCGGCAGGAAAAGGGTTGCCGGCGGGCATCAGGAAGGCGGGCAGTGGCCCGCAGGACGAGGCCGGGCCGTTCTGGTCCTTGAAGGACGGGCCGGCAATGTTGTAAGCGGGATAAAAGGCTTCCGGGCGCGAGACAAGAGGGTAGGATGGGCAGGCTGGTTTCCGGGATGCGCCGCAGCGCGTTTACCCTCGTGCTCGTTCTGGCGGCTGCCTGCGCGCCGGTCTACCGCAACCATGGCTATGTCCCTCTGGACAGCGAGCTTGCGGATGTGAAAGTCGGAGAGTCGACGCGGCAGGATGTGGCGGATTTCATCGGCCGGCCCTCCTCGACAGGAATGATGACCGAGAGTGGCTGGTATTACGTCGGATCGCGCTTCAAGGCTTTCGGCGCCTACGAGGACCGCGAAGTTGACCGGCAGGTGGTCGCCGTCACTTTCGACGAGCAGGGAA
Organism: Paracoccaceae bacterium; assembly: GCA_020622085.1. Taxonomy (GTDB): domain Bacteria; phylum Pseudomonadota; class Alphaproteobacteria; order Rhodobacterales; family Rhodobacteraceae; genus QY30. Next base: position 667,670 of record JAHRYM010000001.1, read on the forward strand.
CCGTGTCGAATGTCGAACGCTTTGGCATGGACAAGGGCCGCGTCGTGGTGATTTCGCGCCGTGTCACCGAAAGCAACATCCGTTCGATCGGGTTCCTGCGCCAGCTTCTGGGAAATATCGGCCGGATTTCGGCGGGAGATCTTGTCGATTGATGGTGACGTGACGGGGTGACTTGTCATTTCGGCACATGGTGCAGGGCAACGCCGTTGATGCAATAGCGCAGGCCAGTCGGTTGCGGACCGTCCGCGAAGACGTGCCCCAGATGTGCGTCGCAATTCGCGCAGCGCACTTCGGTCCGGCACAGACACCAGGCATCGTCGGCGACTTCGCGGAGCTTCGCCGGCCCGAGGGGGCGGGAAAATGCAGGCCAGCCGCAGCAGCCGGGATCGAACCTGGCGCTGGCATCGAACAGTGGCTCGGTGCAGCAGCGGCAGTGATAGGTCGCGGGGCCAGGCGGGAAATCGACATGGCTGAAAGGACGCTCGGTTTCGCCCATCCGCGTCACGCGGAATGCCAGGTCATCCAGTCGGGTCTGCCATTCCGGGGCGCTGCGGCGGGTGAAGCGGGTGGGGGGAACTGTCATGGCCTTGTCTCCGGTCCGGCTCTGCAATGACGGCGTCAGATATTTTCGGCTCGATGGCCCTTCGGATGTAGGAATGCGGGGAAGCAATGCCAAGCCGGGCGGGGGCCGTGATGAAAGAGATGCATTGCGGGCAGTATCGTGCCCGGCCGGCAACGCTGGCCGAGGATCTTCGCCGGGCGCAAGCGCTGCGCTGGCTGTGCTTCCGCAGGCGGCGCGGGGCCTGCGCGCCTGACGACGCGGCTGCACCGGGGCCTTGTCAGTCTGACGCGGACAGGTTCGACGCCCTTTGCGACCATGTGCTGATCGAGAACCTGCGGACAGGCGCCCTCGTGGGCTGCTTTCGGGTCCGGCATCTGAGGACCGGGGCCGAAATCCGTGAGAGCTATTCGGCGCAGTTCTACGGGCTCGACAGGCTGGCGCAGTACCCGGCGCCATCGGTCGAGCTGGGCCGGTTCTGCCTGCTCCCGGGCCAGCACGACCCCCAGGTATTGCGGCTCGCCTGGGCTTGCCTGACAGATCTGGTCGAGGCCGCCGGTGCGACGCTCGTGTTCGGATGCACGTCATTTTCCGGGGAAGATGCCGCCGCCTGTGCAAGGGCCCTGGGCCCTTCGCTTGCGTCGCATCTGGCGCCGCCGCGCTGGCGACCCGAGGTCAGGGCGCCGCACGTCATCCGGCTTGTGGAGGGCACCGGATTGCCGGGCAGCCGCTCCCCCGAGCGGGGCGTCGATCATCAACCGGGGATTGCCGGACTGCCGCCGCTCTTGCGCAGCTATCTGGGGCTGGGCGCCTGGATCAGCGACCATGCGGTGATCGACGACGACCTTGGAACGGTTCATGTCTTTACCGCGCTGGAAACCGCCGCGATTCCCGCGCGCCGTCTGGCCAGCCTGCGCGCTCTGGCCGAAGGCCTGGCAATGCGGGGGACTGCCACCTGATCACCAGAGATGCCAGACCCCCGCACAGCATGCCCCCGGTCAATAGCGCGAGCGACGAAGGGGGCAAAGGATGAGGCGGAAGGAAAAAGGCTTCCGCCTTGACGCCGCCGCTTGACGCCGTCTGGCGATGTCCCTATGTAGCCCTCCACGCGTCCGGGGCAGCGATCCGGGATAGCGAGATGCGCGGTTGTAGCTCAGTCGGTTAGAGTACCGGCCTGTCACGCCGGGGGTCGCGGGTTCGAGCCCCGTCAACCGCGCCATTCTCCCGATCGCTGCCCGGACCCGTATCGCCCTTGAAGGGCACCCATGCGCGGTTGTAGCTCAGTCGGTTAGAGTACCGGCCTGTCACGCCGGGGGTCGCGGGTTCGAGCCCCGTCAACCGCGCCATTTCCCAAACTCCCCAGGTGCGGCAGGGCCATCATCTTCCCGGCGCAGGGACAATTGCATCGCCGGGTGTTCGCGGCGCCGACCCGGCCGGGTCGTCACGCGAAATCATGTGTTTTCACGATTTATCCATGATGATCATGCGCTTGCATCACGGCGCGTCAATCCATCTCACCGCTGGGTGAGGGGGGCTGTCCGCGAATCGGTGGCAGGAGTAAAGCAGTTGCCAGGGCCGCGGATTGCCGGGTGAACGCACACCATTCACCGACACGACATGCCGGGACGGCCCTGAAGACCGACCCGATCGGCCACGCGCCGAAGGGTCCACAGGAGTCACGCATCATGCGTCGCTATCTTGTTCCTGCCAGCCTGATCGCCGCCCTTGCCCTTTCGGGCGCGGCAATGGCCGCCACCACCACCACCGGCAAGATTACCTCGTTTGACATGAAGACCCACCAGCTCAAGCTGGACAATGGCGTTGTCTACATGCTGCCGTCCACGTTCAAGGATCCGGGCCTGAAGGCGGGCGAAAAGGTCTCGGTGACCTGGGTGATGAAGGGTGGTCAATACGACGCAACGACGGTCTCGGTCGCCAAATAGAACAGATGTCGCAGGAGCGGGGGCCAGGTCGTGGCCCCCGTTGGAGCCACTGTGCGGACAGGTGGTCCGATGGGGCAGTCGATTCGCGAAGCCCCGGCAACAGTCGCTTCGTCTTTTCTGACAGTGATTGCTTTGAATTGCCGCAGGGTGCACCATATTCCAAGGGACGTTCGGACAAATTGGAGACCCCCTTGGGCATCAGTGCCTTGACCCCCCCGCCGCGTAGCGACGAAATCCGTGAAACGCTGCTGGAATTTCCCGACAATCGCTTGCTGATCGACCTGTGCGGCGAATTCGACCGCAATCTGGCGCAGATCGAGCATGCGATGGGGGTGCATATCCTCAGACGCGGCAATCATCTGGCCGTTGTCGGCCCGGCCGAGGCGCGCGGGCAGGTGGCGGCGCTTCTCCAGACACTTTATGGGCGGCTGGAAACCGGGCGCGGTATAGATGCGGGCGAAATCGACGCAGCGCTGCGGCTGGCGGCGACCGGCCCGGAAGCGCCGGCAAGCCTTGATGAACAGCTCGAGATGTTCGCCTCCGGCCGGATCGAGATCCGCACCCGCAAGAAGCAGGTCGAACCGCGGACCGAGGCGCAGAAAGCCTATGTGAAGAACCTGTTCCAGAATGAACTGGCCTTCGGCATCGGCCCTGCGGGCACCGGCAAGACCTATCTGGCGGTTGCCGTGGGCGTGACCATGCTGATCGGCGGCCATGTCGACCGGATGATCCTGTCGCGCCCCGCGGTCGAGGCGGGCGAAAGGCTCGGCTTCCTTCCCGGCGACATGAAGGAAAAGGTCGATCCCTACATGCAGCCGCTTTACGACGCGCTGAACGATTTCCTGCCCGCCAAGCAGGTGCAGAAGCTGATCGAGGACAAGCGGATCGAGATCGCGCCCCTGGCCTTCATGCGCGGCCGCACGCTCGCCAATGCCTTTTGCGTGCTGGACGAGGCGCAGAACGCCACCACCATGCAGATGAAGATGTTCCTGACCCGTCTGGGCGAAGGATCGCGCATGGTGATCACCGGCGACCGGACGCAGGTCGACCTGCCGCGCGGGGTGAATTCGGGCCTGTCGGATGCCGAGCGGATCCTGGAAGGAGTGAAGGGAATCAGCTTCAACTACTTCACCGCAAAGGACGTGGTGCGCCATCCCCTTGTCGCACGGATCATCGCAGCCTATGACCGTGACGATGGAGCCACTGGTTGACACGCTGAACGAAGACGCCCGATGGGAAGCCTTTGGTCTTGCCGACCTGGCGGAACGCGCGGGGCGTGCGGTGCTTGCCGACCAGGCCCTTGACCCGGACCGGTTCGAGATCAGCCTTCTGGGCTGTTCCGATCCGCGCATCGCCGAGTTGAACGCAGATTTCCGCGGCAAGCCGCAACCGACCAACGTGCTGTCATGGCCGTCGGATGAACGCGGCGCCGAAAAGGACGGAGGCCGCCCCTGCCGACCCGATCCCGGCCAGCCGGGGATGCCCGAGGAACTGGGCGATGTTGCGCTTGCCTGGGAAACCTGCGAACGCGAGGCGCTTGAGGCCGGCAAGCCCATGCGGGACCATGTGCTGCACCTTCTGGTGCACGGAACCCTGCATCTTCTGGGCTATGATCACATCCGCGATGGTGATGCCGAGATGATGGAAGCCGCGGAAATCCGCATCCTGCGCGGGCTGGGACTGGCGAACCCCTATGAATGAACGGATAATGACGTGCCGGACAGGACTCCGGCTTTGGATGGAAAGGACCGATGGGCGATTCCCCTGACGGGTCGTCGCTGGCACAGGATGCCGGCGAACCCTCTGACAGTAGCAGCCACCGAGGATTCTTCGGTCGGCTGATCGACGCGCTTTCGCCGTCGGATTCAACCCAGGGCCCGGCGACGGTGCCGCCTTCTGAAAAGGCTCCCCCCGGCGCCGCGATGCCCGGTGTCGTCAACCTTCGGCGGCTCCGGGTAGGCGACATTGCGATTCCCAAGGCGGAAATCGCCGCCGTGGCGGTCACTACCTCGCTTGAGGATCTGATCAAGGCTTTTCGGGATTCGGGCTTTTCGCGGCTCCCGGTGTTCAAGGGCACGCTCGATTCGCCGATGGGGCTGATCCACCTGAAGGATCTGGCGCTGCAACAGGCCTTCACTTCGCCGAAACCGCGCTTCAGCCTGCGCAAGCTTTTGCGTCCGCTGCTTTATGCGCCGCCGTCGATGCCGCTCGCCGTGCTGTTGCAGAAGATGCAAAGCCAGCGGATCCACATGGCGCTGGTCATCGACGAATATGGCGGCGTGGACGGGCTTTTGACCATCGAGGACCTGATCGAACAGGTCGTGGGCGAAATCGAGGATGAACACGACGAGGACGAAGGCGATCTTTGGGCGCTGGAAAAACCGGGGCAATACATCGTCCAGTCGCGTGCGCCGCTCGATGCGTTCGAGGCAGAGATCGGCCTGAAACTGGCCGAAGATGAAGACAGCGAGGAAATCGACACCATCGGCGGCCTGGTCTTCATGCTTTCGGGCCGGGTGCCGACGCGGGGCGAGGTGATCCCCCATCCCTCGGGCGCCGAATTCGAGGTGGTCGATGCCGATCCGCGCCGCATCAAGCGGCTCAGGGTGCGGGTTCCGGCGGCAAGGGAACGCCCCGAAGACGTGGTGACGACCGGGAAATGAACCTTCGGTTCCGGCTGCCCGCGGTCCTTCGCACCCCTCTGCGTCCTGGTGTCAGCCAGATCGCGGCTGCTGTGGCAGCGGGGGCGTTCAGCGCCGCCGGGCAGGCGCCGGTCGGGCTTTGGCCGGTCACGCTTCTGGCGCTGGCTGCCGTCACGGTGCTGGTGTCCGGTGCCACGCGGCCCTCGCATCGGGTCTGGCTCGCTTGGGCCGCGGGGGCGGGCTATTTCGCCGCGACGCTTTTCTGGATCGTCGAACCCTTCATGGTCGATGCCGCCCGCGACGGCTGGATGGCGCCCTTCGCGCTGGTCTTCATGGCCGGAGGCATGGCGCTGTTCTGGGGGATCGCGGGGCTGGTGGCGTCATGGATGCCCAGCCGGGGCCTTGCGGTGCTTGGCTTCGCCTTCGGTCTTTCTGCTTCGGACCTTCTGCGCAGCTATGTGCTGACGGGGTTTCCCTGGGCCCTGATGGGCCACATCTGGATCGGCACTCCGGTCATGCAGGCGGCGGCCTGGATCGGGCCGGTGGGGCTTTCGATCCTGACCTGCCTTGCGGCGGCGCTTCCATTGGTGATGCGCGGCACGCGGCCGCGACTGGCGACGAGCCTTGGCGTCGCGGCCGTTCTGGGCGTGCTCTGGCTTGCCGGGCAGGCGCGCCTTGACCAGCCGCTGCCGGCACGCCCGCAGCCGATCACCGTGCGGCTGGTGCAACCCAATGCCACCCAATCCGAAAAGTGGCGGCCCGAGATGTGGGACCTGTTCCTGCGGCGCCAGTTCGACCTGACGGCGGAACCTGCCGCCAAGCCTCTGGATCTGGTGGTCTGGCCGGAAACCGCGATTCCCTGGATGCTGGACGACAGCGGCGATGTGCTGGCGCAGGTGATGATCGCCTCGGGCGGCGCGCCGCTGGCGCTGGGCGTCCAGCGCGCGGAAGGCGAGCGGTATTTCAACAGCCTCGCCGTGACCGACGCGACGGGCCGCGTCGCGCAGGTCTATGACAAGTGGCACCTGGTGCCGTTTGGCGAATACATGCCGATGGGCGACCTGCTGGCCAAGGTGGGGATCACCGCCTTCGCCGCGCAAGCGGGCAGCGGCTATTCCGCCGGTCCGGGGCCGAAGGTGCTGGACCTGGGCCGTGCGGGCCATGTCCTGCCGCTGATCTGTTACGAGGCGGTGTTCCCGCAGGATCTGCGCACCGAAAGTCGCGCCGACTGGATCCTGCAAGTCACGAATGACGGCTGGTTCGGCAACCTCTCCGGTCCCTACCAGCATCTGGCGCAGGCGCGGCTCCGGGCGGTCGAACAGGGGCTGCCGCTGCTGCGCGCCGCCAATACCGGGGTGACGGCGGTGATCGACGCCAAGGGTCGCATCCTGCAATCGCTCCCGCTGAACACCATCGGGCGACTGGATGCCGAGGTTCCGCCCGCCACGCCCACCGCCACTTTCTATGCCCGGACCGGCGACTGGCCCGCGACAATCTTTCTTGCTTGCGGGTTATTGTCACTGGCGTGGCAGGCCCGCCGGAATCCGATTGACCGCCCCGGGTTAAGGGTCTAGGCCACACAGATCGAACCGTCACAACGGCTTCCTGGCGTGACGGGGATCATCCCAATGGAGCACTTCCCATGTCGCGTCAGAACTACATCTTCACCTCCGAAAGCGTCTCGGAGGGTCACCCCGACAAATTGTGCGACAGGATCTCGGACGCCGTCCTTGATGCCTTCCTGGCCGAGGAACCCAACGCCCGCGTTGCCTGCGAAACCTTCGCCACGACCAACCGCGTCGTCGTCGGCGGCGAGGTCGGCCTGACCGACAAGAGCCGCCTTGCCGAATACATGGGCAAGATCGACGGCATCGTGCGCGACTGCGTGCGCGACATCGGCTACGAGCAGGACGAGTTCCACTGGAACACGCTTGGCGTGCAGAACTACCTGCACCCGCAATCCGCCCATATCAGCCAGGGCGTCGACCGTGACGGGGCCGGGGATCAGGGCATCATGTTCGGTTACGCCACCGACGAGACGCCCGAATTGATGCCCGCGCCGATCCAGTATTCGCACGCGATCCTGCGCCGCCTGGCCGAGGTGCGGAAATCCGGGCAGGAGCCGAGCCTGCGCCCCGATGCGAAATCGCAGCTGAGCCTGCGCTATGAAAACGGCAAGCCCGTCGAAGTGACCTCGCTGGTGCTGTCGACCCAGCACGCCGACGAAGACCAGACCTCGGATCATATCCGCGCCATTGTCGAACCCTACATCCGCGAAGTCCTGCCCTCGGGCTGGCTGACCGAGCGGACCGAATGGTGGATCAACCCGACCGGGACGTTCGTCATCGGCGGGCCGGACGGCGATGCGGGGCTCACGGGCCGCAAGATCATCGTCGACACCTACGGCGGCGCGGCCCCGCACGGCGGCGGCGCGTTTTCCGGCAAGGATCCGACCAAGGTCGACCGTTCGGCCGCCTATGCGGCGCGCTATCTGGCCAAGAACGTGGTCGCGGCGGGGCTGGCGAAACGCTGCGTGATCCAGGTCGCCTATGCCATCGGCGTGGCAAAGCCGCTGGCGATCTATGCCGACACTTACGGCACCGGCGAAGTCCCGGAAGCGCAGATCGAAAAGGCGGTGATGGAGGTCATGGACCTGACCCCGCGCGGCATCCGCACCCATCTGGACCTGAACCGGCCGATCTACCAGCGGACCGCCGCCTATGGCCACTTCGGCCGCGCGCCGGAAGCCGACGGTGGCTTCAGCTGGGAAAAGACCGATCTGGTCGAGGCGCTGCGCAAGGCGGTATGATCCACGGGGCTACAGCCTCAAGCATTTTAGGTCGGGGCGGGCGCTGGTCCGCCCCGACTGCGTTTGAACCGGAGGGGATGACATGACCAAGACCGATGTATCGGGCCTTGCCCAGCTTGGGCAGAACGTCGCGCAACCGCAAAGCCCCGAAGAGGCGGTTCTTGAACGTGTGCCGGCCAGCCACGCCGGCACGCGCTATGTCGTGCGCTTCACGGCGCCCGAATTCACCTCGATCTGCCCGATGACCGGGCAGCCCGATTTCGCCCATATCGTCATCGACTACGTCCCGCGCGACTGGCTGGTGGAGTCAAAATCTCTGAAGCTTTACCTGCATTCCTTCCGCAACCACGGCGCCTTCCACGAAGATTGCACCATTGACATCGCCAAGCGGCTTGTGGCGCTGCTCAACCCCGAATGGCTGCGGATCGGGGCCTATTGGTATCCGCGCGGCGGCATCCCCATCGACGTCTTCTGGCAGACCGGCACCCCACCCGAAGGGGTCTGGCTGCCCGACCAGGGGGTCGCGCCCTACCGTGGCCGGGGCTGAGCGCCCTCTTCGGGTTGACCCCGCCGCGCCAGAAGGACTAAACGCGCCCCGATCCATGAAAGGCGCATCCAGCGTGACCGAAGACCCCCAGGACGGCCCGCAGCCGGAATTTCGCAACTTCTATGGCCGTCGCCACGGCAAGACGCTCCGGCAAAGCCAGAAGACCTATCTTTCGGACGATCTTGAAACCCTGCGTCCGCACGGCATCTGGCCGGCCGAAAACCCCGATCGCCTGCCCTTGGACCTGACCGCGATCTTCGGCGATGACCGGCCGGTGTGGCTGGAAATCGGCTTTGGCGGCGGCGAACATCTGGTCCACATGGCGGCGCGTTACCCCGACATCGGGATCATCGGCTGCGAGCCTTTCGTGAACGGCGTGGCGATGCTCCTGGGAAAGATCCGCGCGGCCGGTGTCACGAACCTGGCCGTGCATCCGGGCGACGTGCGCGACCTGTTCGACGTGCTGCCCCAAGGCAGCATTTCGAGGGCCTTCCTCAACTATCCGGACCCCTGGCCAAAGCGCCGCCACCACCGCCGCCGCTTCGTGACACAGGATCACCTGATGCCGCTCGCCCGGGTCATGGCGCCCGGCGCGGAATTCCGGGTGGCGACCGATATTCCCGACTATGTCCGCCAGACGCTGGAGGAAGTGCCGGAGGCGGGGTTTGTGCTGACGAACCAAAATGGCATCCCATGGGAAGACTGGTTGTCGACGCGCTACGAACAAAAGGCGCTGCGAGAGGGTCGCGCACCCCATTATCTGACCTTCAGGCGCGGATAATGCCGCGTCAGCGGCGCCGCGATAGCTTCGGATCGGTGTTGCAGGTTTCCAGCGTCAGTTGCTTGACCCAGCCGATCAACAGCACCTTGCGGTCGGTGGCGCGCGTCACCAGCAGCGCACAGGCGCAACCGTAGCCATGGCTGCCGTTGTTGCGCGTCACCCACTCACCCAAGGTCATGTCGGGCATGTTTTCCATCCCCGGCACGGCATCGCCACCCAATGTCGCCAAGGTCCATTGCCCCTCGGCATCCGTCAGCCACCAGTTGCCCGGTGTGGGGTTATCGAGCCAGCCACAGCGGGTCTCGGCACCCGCCGGCAGGGACAGGATCGCCATGGCACATGGAACCATCAGGAATCGCAGCATTTGTCCTGCCCCCCTTTTGCATGAAGTATGGCGCAACCCGCGGCTTTGCGCTATCCCGCCTGACGCCATCCATGGGAGAGAATGAATGTCAGGCCACGACCAGCCCATCCCGATGACCGCCCGGAAATCCGGCCCGCTGCGCGGCGTGGCCGAGGTGCCGGGCGACAAGTCGATCTCGCACCGCGCCCTGATCCTCGGGGCGCTGTCCGTCGGTGAAACCCATGTGACGGGGCTTCTTGAAGGGCAGGATGTGCTGGACACGGCGAAAGCCATGCGCGCCTTCGGGGCCGAGGTGCTGCGCCACGGCCCGGGCATCTGGTCAGTGCATGGCGTGGGCGTGGGCGGCTTTGCCGAGCCTCAGGACGTGATCGACTGCGGCAATTCGGGCACCGGCGTGCGGTTGATCATGGGCTGCATGGCCACCTCTCCCATCACCGCGACTTTCACGGGCGACGCCTCCTTGCGCAAGCGGCCGATGGGGCGCGTGACCGATCCGCTGGCGCTGTTCGGGGCGCGCGCCTACGGGCGGCAGGGCGGGCGGCTGCCGATGACCATCGTCGGGGCGGCAAATCCTGTGCCTGTCCGCTACACGGTGCCGATGCCTTCGGCGCAGGTCAAATCCGCGGTGCTGCTGGCCGGCCTGAATGCGCCGGGCGAAACCGTCGTCATCGAAAAGGAACCGACACGCGACCATTCGGAACGGATGCTCGCAGGGTTCGGCGCCCGCATCCAGACCGAGATCACGCCCGAAGGCCGCATCATCACCTTGCAGGGCCAGCCGGAATTGAAGGCGCAAAAGGTCGCCGTTCCGCGCGACCCAAGTTCGGCCGCTTTCCCGGTCTGCGCGGCGCTGATCGTCGAAGGCTCCGACATTCTGGTGCCGGGCGTCAGCCAGAGCCTGACCCGCAACGGGCTTTTCATCACGCTGGTCGAGATGGGCGCCGACATCGCCTTTGAAAATCCCCGCGAAGAAGGCGGCGAACCGGTGGCCGACCTGCGGGTGCGCTTCTCGACGCTTTCCGGCATCGAAGTGCCGTCGGACCGCGCCGCCAGCATGATCGACGAATTCCCGGTTCTGTCCGTCGTCGCCGCCTGTGCGAATGGCACGACCATCATGCGCGGCGTCAAGGAACTCCGCGTGAAGGAAAGCGACCGCATCGACGCCATGGCCCGCGGGCTTGAAGCCTGCGGCGTGCGGGTCGAGGAAGATGAGGATACCCTCATTGTCCACGGCATGGGGCCGAACGGCGTTCCCGGCGGGGCCACGACGCTGTCGCACCTTGATCATCGCATCGCCATGAGCTTCCTTGTCCTCGGACTTGCGTCGCGAAAACCGATCTCGGTCGATGACGGCTCCCCTATCGCGACATCCTTCCCGGTGTTTGAACCGCTGATGGCCGCAATGGGCGCCACCATCTCCCGGTCGAACCGTTGAGCCTGAGTATTTGGACAAAGAAGAAACGGGCCGGGGTTTCTTCTTTGTCAAAAATACTCCCCGCGGAGCGTCCCGAAGGCGCCGCCCGCGCCGGCGCAGGGGGGGCGCGATGATCTTCACCGTGGCGATCGACGGGCCGGCAGCGGCGGGCAAGGGGACGATTTCCCGGGCGGTGGCGGCGCGGTTCGGGTTTGCGCATCTGGATACCGGGCTTCTTTATCGTGCCGTTGGGGCGAAAGGCGGCGATCCGGTCGCGGCGGCGCGCGGTCTGACCGAGGCCGATCTGGCGCGCGACGATCTGCGGACCCTGGCGGCGGGGCAGGCGGCGTCGAAAGTGGCGGCGGTTCCGGCGGTTCGTGCCGCATTGGTCGAGTTTCAGCGCCGCTTTGCCCGGCGGAACGGCGGCGCGGTGCTGGATGGCCGCGACATCGGCACGGTGATCTGTCCCGATGCGGCGGTGAAGCTTTATGTCACCGCCAGCCCCGAAACCCGTGCCCATCGCCGCTGGCTGGAGCTGGGCGGCGATGCGGCGCAGGTTCTGGCCGAGGTGCTTGAGCGCGATGCGCGGGACATGGGGCGCGCGGATGCGCCGCTCCGGCCCGCGGAGGATGCGGTGGTGCTGGACACGACCGACATGACCATCGATGCCGCCGTCGCCCGGGCGGTTGCTGTGATCGACGCCCGGCTTGCCGCCCGGGGCCAGGGCTGAGCCGGTCGCGCGGTTTTCCTTGCCCGCAAGGCCGAAAGCCACTATAGCCCGCCCATCCCGTGAGATGTCGCCTTATGCCGGCTTGCCGGTCCGGGGGGTGTTTGTTTGGGGCAAGAGACCGGCGGAGCCAACCGCATGGCCAGTGAAACACACGAAAGGAACTCAAGACGCATGTGCGCTAAAGCGACTATGGAAGAATTCGAAGCCCTTCTGAACGAAAGCTTCGAGATCGACACCCCCTCGGAGGGTTCGGTCGTCAAGGGCAAGGTCATCGCCATCGAGGCAGGCCAGGCCATCATCGACGTCGGCTACAAGATGGAAGGCCGCGTCGACCTGAAGGAATTCGCAAATCCCGGCGAACAGCCCGACATTTCGGTGGGCGATGAGGTCGAGGTCTATCTGGACCGCGTCGAGAACGCGCGCGGTGAAGCGGTCATCTCGCGCGAGAAAGCCCGCCGCGAAGAAGCCTGGGATCGTCTGGAAAAAGCCTACGCTTCGGAAACCCGCGTCGATGGTGCGATCTTCGGCCGCGTCAAGGGTGGCTTCACCGTCGATCTGGGCGGTGCCGTGGCCTTCCTGCCGGGCAGCCAGGTTGACGTGCGCCCCGTGCGCGACGCCGGCCCGCTGATGGGTATCAAGCAGCCCTTCCAGATCCTGAAGATGGATCGTCGCCGTGGCAACATCGTCGTGTCGCGCCGCGCCATCCTGGAAGAAAGCCGCGCCGAACAGCGCGCCGAAGTCATCGGCAAGCTGGCCGAGGGCGATGTGGTCGATGGCGTCGTCAAGAACGTCACCGAATACGGCGCCTTCGTCGATCTGGGCGGTGTTGACGGCCTGCTGCACGTCACCGACATGGCCTGGCGCCGCGTCAACCACCCGAGCGAGATCCTGAACATCGGCGAGACCGTCAAGGTCCAGGTGATCAAGATCAACAAGGAAACCCACCGCATCAGCCTGGGCATGAAGCAGCTCCAGTCCGATCCGTGGGATTCGGTCGAGAAGGCCTATCCGCTGGGTTCGGTCCACAAGGGCCGCGTCACCAACATCACCGACTACGGCGCCTTCGTGGAGCTGGAGCCGGGCGTCGAGGGCCTTGTCCACGTTTCGGAAATGTCCTGGACCAAGAAGAACGTCCATCCGGGCAAGATCGTTTCGACCTCGCAAGAGGTGGACGTCATGGTTCTGGAAATCGACAGCGCCAAGCGCCGCGTTTCGCTTGGCCTGAAGCAGACCCAGCGCAACCCGTGGGAAGTCTTTGCCGAAACCCACCCCGTGGGCACGATCATCGAAGGCGAAGTCAAGAACATCACCGAATTCGGTCTGTTCGTCGGCCTCGAAAACGATATCGACGGCATGGTTCACCTTTCGGACCTGTCCTGGGACCAGCGTGGCGAAGACGCGATCCAGAGCTTCCGCAAGGGCGACACGGTCAAGGCCGCCGTCACCGAAGTGGATGTCGAGAAGGAACGCATCTCGCTGTCGATCAAGGCGCTTGATGCCGATACCTTCTCGGACGCGGTTGATGGCGTGAAGCGTGGATCGATCATCACCGTCACGGTCACCGTGATCGAAGAAGGTGGGATCGAGGTCGAATACAACGGCATGAAAGCCTTCATCCGCCGTTCGGACCTGTCGCGCGACCGCGCCGACCAGCGCCCCGAGCGGTTCCAGGTGGGCGATCACGTCGATGTCCGCGTGACCAACGTCGACAGCAAGACCCGCAAGCTGGGCGTGTCGATCAAGGCGCGCGAGATCGCGGAAGAAAAGGAAGCCGTCGAACAGTATGGATCGTCGGATTCGGGCGCGAGCCTGGGCGACATCCTTGGCGCCGCGCTGAAAGGCACGGGCGACCGCTGAACGGTGGCCCGCTGACGGAACGGAAAAAGGCCCCGCCGCTGCGCGGGGCCTTTTTTATTTCGGGGCCGAATCGGCTGGCCCTTGCGGTCATGCGGGCCGTGGCACCCCGGCCCCGAAGCGCCATTGCCGCATTGCAGCACCGCCGTCACGGGGGCGAAACCTGCCCCAAGGCCTGTCTGCACCGGCCAAGTCCCCCGATTTGAAGGGCTTTTCTGTTTGAGTGGAAGGATTTTCCCCCTATAGTCATTGGGGAAAACAAAGTCTGCGGGCTTGGACCCGACGGCGCCACGGGGGATGCCCATGATCCGGTCAGAGTTGATCCAGAAGATTTCCGACGACAATCCGCACCTGTTCCAGCGCGACGTCGAAAAGATCGTCAACACGATCTTTGAAGAGATCATCGAGGCCATGGCGCGTGGCGAGAGGGTCGAGCTTCGCGGCTTTGGCGCCTTTTCCGTCAAGAAACGGGATGCGCGCACCGGGCGGAACCCAAGGACGGGCGAAGCGGTTGATGTGGATCAGAAGCATGTGCCGTTCTTCAAGACCGGCAAGCTTTTGCGGGATCGCCTGAACGGGAATTGAGACTGCCATGTTACGCTATATCCGGGCTGTGCTTCTGGCCGCCGTTGCGGCAGTGCTGCTGATCTTTGCCTTTGCCAACCTGCAGGTCGTTACCATCAGGTTCGTTCCCGAAGGTCTTGGTGCGCTGCTGAATTTCGATCGCGCGTTCAACGTGCCGTTGTTTCTGGTGATCCTTCTTTCGATTCTGGCGGGCGTGGGGCTGGGGCAGGTCTGGGAATGGGTGCGAAACGCCAGACACCGGACCGCCGCCACCCGGAACCGCCGTCAGGTTGCGCGGCTGGAGCGCGAGGTCGGCCGCTTGCGCCAGGCACAGCCCACCGATCAGGACGAGGTTCTGGCGCTGCTTGAGGGTTCCGAGCGTCCGCGCTAAACCCTTGTGCATGGATACGCGCGTCAAGATCTGCGGGCTTCGAACCGAAGCCGATATCGCCGTCGCCGCCGAGGCGGGCGCCACTTACGTCGGGCTGGTGTTCTTTGCCAAATCGCCGCGCAATGTGACGATCGAGGCCGCGCGGGGGCTTGCGCTTTCGGTGCCGCCGGGGGTGGCCAAGGTGGCGCTGACGGTCGATGCCGATGACGCGACGCTGGATGCGATCTGCGATGCGGTGCCCTTGGACATGTTGCAGCTTCACGGCCATGAAAGCCCCGACCGCGTGGCCGAGGTTCGCGGCCGCTACGGCCTGCCGGTGATGAAGGCGGTGGGTCTTTCCGGCCCCGAGGATCTGGCGGCGCTTGATCTGTACCAGACCGTGGCGGACCAGATCCTGGTCGATGCCAAGCCGCCGAAGGGGGCCGCACTTCCGGGGGGCAACGGGCTGGCCTTCGACTGGCGGCTGCTTCTGGGCCGGTCCTGGCGGCGGCCCTGGATGCTTGCGGGCGGGCTTACCCCGGACAACGTCGCGCTGGCGGTTCGGTCGACCAATGCCCGGCAGGTGGATGTGTCTTCAGGCGTCGAAAGCGCGCCCGGCGTCAAGGACCAAGGGCTTATCCGGGCCTTTGTCGCGGCGGCGAAGGCGGGCTGACCCATCCCCGGGCTTTACCGCCGGGCGTGGCAGGGGTAAGCGTGGCTGATAACCGCAGGAGACGCAGATGCCCGAAGATCGGATCAACAGCTACATGGCCGGCCCGGACGAGAACGGGCGCTTTGGCATCTTCGGCGGGCGCTTCGTGTCCGAAACGCTGATGCCGCTGATCCTGGATCTTGAGGCCGAATACGAACACGCCAAGACCGACCCGACCTTCTGGGCGGAAATGGACGACCTCTGGACGCATTATGTCGGCCGCCCCTCGCCGCTTTACCATGCCGAACGGCTGAGCGAGCACTTGGGCGGCGCCAGGATCTACATGAAGCGCGACGAGCTGAACCACACCGGCGCGCACAAGATCAACAACGTGCTGGGACAGATCATCCTTGCCCGCCGCATGGGCAAGACCCGGATCATCGCCGAAACCGGCGCGGGGCAGCACGGCGTGGCCACCGCCACCGTCTGTGCCAAGTTCGGGCTGAAATGCATCGTCTACATGGGCGCGCATGACGTTGAACGTCAGGCGCCGAACGTCTTCCGCATGCGGCTTCTCGGGGCCGATGTGGTTCCCGTCACCTCGGGGCGTGGCACGCTGAAGGACGCGATGAACGACGCGCTGCGCGATTGGGTCACCAACGTGCGCGACACCTTCTATTGCATCGGCACGGTCGCGGGGCCGCATCCCTATCCGGCGATGGTCCGCGACTTCCAGTCGATCATCGGCAAGGAGGTCCGCACCCAGATCATGGACCGCGAGGGCAGGCTTCCCGATACGCTCGTTGCTGCCATCGGTGGTGGTTCGAACGCAATGGGGCTGTTCTTCCCCTTCCTTGATGACAAGGACGTGCGGATCATCGGCGTCGAGGCCGGGGGCAAGGGCGTCGACGACCGGATGGAGCATTGCGCCAGCCTGACCGGCGGGCGTCCGGGCGTTCTGCATGGCAACCGGACCTATCTGTTGCAGGATGCCGACGGACAGATCCTCGAGGGCTTCTCGATTTCGGCCGGGCTGGATTATCCGGGCATCGGGCCGGAACATTCCTGGCTGCATGACGTGGGCCGCGCCGAATACGTCTCGATCACCGACAAGGAGGCGCTTGAGGCGTTCCAGCTGTCTTGCGCGCTGGAAGGCATCATCCCCGCGCTGGAACCGTGCCATGCGCTGGCCCATGTGATGAAGATCGCACCAGGCCTGCCCAAGGACCACCTGATCGTCATGAACATGTGCGGGCGCGGCGACAAGGACATCTTCACCGTCGCCAAGCACCTTGGCGTGGACGTCAGGGCCTGACGATTCGCCCCCTGTGATGGGCGGAACTTCCTAAACCTTCGGCCTAAGACCCTGAACCCCGCGCCTGTCGCGGGGTTTTTTGCTCAGGGCGAAGACAGGCGGCGCGCCTTGCCTGCCGGGGCGAGCCATCTAAACCATGGTTTAGGGCCATTGGCACGGGGTTTAGTGCGGCGCGATAAACCTCTGCGGCATGGCGCAGCGGTGCAATCGGCATCTAGCTGGCGGTATCCGGTTTCACACCACTCACCCGGATCATGCACACTGCCCATGGCCGCTTCACACCCGGCAGTCATGGGCAGCCCGATGAACAGCAATGGGAACGAGCTTATGAAAAAGACCCTCTTTCTGACGACGGCCCTGATCTTTTCGGGCCACATGGCCATTTCCGCGACCGTCGCCGAGCAGGTTGTCGAGAAGCTGAAGGCGGATGGTTTCGAAAACATCGAAGTCGCCCAGCGTGGCGAGACCGTGAAGGTCGAAGGCGTTCGGCAAGATCTGAAAGTCGAGGCGGTCTATGACACCACCACCGGAGAGAAGCTGAAGGAAGCGATCGGCCGGCCCGGCGACGAAGACAAGATTTCGGACGACGACGGCAATGATGACGGAAACAAGGTCTCGGAAGATGACGGAACCGATGACGGAGAGGTAATCCTCGACGACGACGGGACTGACGACCAGGGCAAGACCAACGACGACGGCCATGACGATGATGGCGGCGACGACAACGGGGATGATCACGGCGGTGATGGCGGCGATCACGCAGGCGATGGCGGCGGTGATGGCGGCGATCACGGCGGTGATGGCGGCGGCGACGACTGAATACTGTGCACCGGCGACGTGACTTTGCCGATCCGCCTTCGGGCGGGTCGGCTTTTGCTTGCGGCTGCGGGATAGCCGCGCGACAGTGTGGATGCGAAGGCGGGAAGGGCGCGAGGATGCGGGTTCGGAGTTTCTCCATGGCGCTGGCGGTGCTTCTTGCCTGCACCGGACCCATCCAGGCCGGCGTGGACATCGATGCCCTGACGGAAGGGCTCGGGTCGCAGGGCTTTGATGACATCAAGGTGTTTCGCACCCTTCTCGGGCGCACGCAGATTATCGCCGACGGACCGGCCGGGCACCGCGAAATCGTGCTTGACCCACGCACCGGCCAAATTCTGCGCGATATTTTCCGCGACGATGAGGATAGAGGAAAGGGTGAGGGCGCCCGGTCCGGTTCGGGCGCAGGGGATGATGGCGACCATGACGACGACCATGATGGCGGCGAGAAGGGCGGCGGCGGTGGCGATGACGGCTAGCAATGCCACCTGCGCGGGGTTCGGGATGGCCGCTCGTGCGTAGCTGGGTCTTCCTTACGGCAATCCTGCTCGTTCAGGCGCTCTGCGCGTTCTTCTTCGTTTCCGACATCATCCTCGGGATCCTCGGGATCTATGTATCGCCGCTGTCCTGGCAGCAGCGCGAATACCTTGAAATCGGCGCCGCGATCGGCCTGCTTCTGGGGTTGTTTCTTGGCGGCGTCGCCATCTATCGCACGACACGCGATCGTCGCATCGCCGAAGAAAAGCTGCGGCGCGCCTCGGGTGCCTTCATGGAACTTCTCGAGGAACGGTTTGCCGACTGGGGGCTGACGGCGGCCGAACGCGATGTGGCGCTGTTTGCCATCAAGGGGCTGAACACGCAGGAAATCGCGGTCCTGCGATCGACCTCGGAGGGGACGGTCAAGGCGCAGACCAACGCCATCTATCGCAAGGCCGGCGTCACCGGGCGCCCCCAGCTTCTGAGCCTGTTCATCGAGGATCTGGTTGACGGCCAGTTTCAGCGCCACGCGCCGCCGGTCGCCAAGGCATCCTGATCAGTCGCCCCGGCAGTCCGGGTCGCAGGCGCGCAGGATTTCCAGCGGCACGATTTCCAGCGCGCGCTGGTGGGTTGATCGCAGGTGGACCTGCGGGGCGGCGCCTTCCTCATGCGCCTGCAGGAAGCGCCCGGCGCAAAGGCACCAGCGGTCACCGGGTCTGAGCCCCGGAAAGCGCAGGTCGGGGCGCGGTGTCGACAGGTCATTGCCGAGGTATTTCGACAACGCCAGAAACTCGGCCGTCAGGGTGACACAGACGGTATGGCTGCCCTGATCCTCGGCGCAGGTGTTGCAGTGGCCGTCGCGGAACCACCCTGTCACCGGCGCGGTCGAACAGGGTTCAAGCGCGGTTCCAAGGACGTTGATCGAAGGCAGGCGCTGCATCGTCGGCTCCGGGCTGGATGGGCGGGGTCAGCCTAGGATTGTCCGGGCATCCCGGCAAGTCGGTCAGTCGCGGCGGAAGCGGTTGAGCAGTTGGTCGAGCTTTGACTGGGCAGGGGAGGCCGGGGCCTCGGCTGGCGCGGCGCTGGCGGCGGGCGGGGCCTTCGGCGCTTTCTCGGGCCGGGCCGTGCCCGAAGACCTTGGCGGCGCGGTGCGCAGCGCCACCGCGTTCATGAATCGCTGCGGATCGCCCGCAGCCAGCGCCGCCGCGCCATCGGAAATCCCGCGCAGCAGGTCATCCAGCCAATCCTGATCGGCCTTGGGGAAATCCGACAGCACATAGGCCGCCACCCGATCCTTGTCGCCGGGGTGGCCGATGCCCAGTCGCACGCGGTCATATGCCTCGCCGATATGGGCGTGGATCGAGCGCAGGCCGTTGTGCCCGGCATGGCCGCCGCCGGTCTTGGTGCGGCAGCGCCCGGGGGCGAGGTCCAGTTCGTCGTGAAAGACGGTGACCTCGGCGGGGGTGAGCTTGTAGAAGCGCATCGCCTCGCCCACGGATTGCCCGGACAGGTTCATGAAGGTGCCGGGCTTCAGCAGCACCACCTTTTCGCCGCCCAGCGTGCCCTCGCTTGCCAGACCCTGGAAGCGGGCGCGCCAGGGGGCAAAGCCGTGATCGGACGCGATGCGGTCAACGGCCATGAAGCCGATGTTGTGCCGGTTGCCCTGGTATTTCGTGCCGGGATTGCCCAGCCCCACGAAAAGCCGCATCCATGCCTCTTGTGCTTGCCCGGATCTGATCTGGCCTTAGGTGGCGCAAAAACCGCCGCCATACAACCGGCTCCAAAAGAAAAGACCCCCGCAGGGCGGGGGCCTTTCCGATCTTGCAGGGCCGCGCGTGCCGGTCAGGCTTCGGCTTCTTCTTCGCCCGATGCCATCAGGCCCGAGGGCGCGGCGATGTTGGCGATGACGAAGTTCCGGTCGATCGTCGGCCTGGCGCCTTTCGGCAGGGTCACGTCGTTGATGTGGATGACGTCGCCGATTTCCTTGCCCGTCAGGTCGACGGTGATGTGGTCGGGGATGTCGCCGGCCATCACTTCCAGTTCGACTTCGGGACGAACGATGGTCATCGTGCCGCCACGCTTCAGGCCGGGGGCCTTCTCGTGGTTCACGAAGTCCACATGGATGAACAGGTTGATGCGGCTGTCACCGTGGATGCGCATGAAATCGATATGCGTCGGCAGATCCTTGACCACATCGCGCTGGACGCTGCGGCAGATCACATGCACATCTTTCTGGCCTTCGACCTTCAGGTTGAAGAGCATCTGCTTGAAGCGGCCTGCCTTCAGGCGCTTGAGCAGGTAGTTGAAGGGAATATTGATCGGCGTCGGCTCCTTGCCGTCACCGTAAACGATGCCTGGTACGTTGCCCTCACGACGAGCTTGACGAGCGGCCCCCTTGCCTGTCCCCGTCCGCACCGTGGCGTTGAGATCCGTGATCTGTCCGGCCATTGGTAATCTCCATAGGTTGCGACTGGCCATCCTCCAAGGGTGCATGGCCACGAGGCGTTGCCTATAGGGCGGAACGGACGGAAAGGAAAGCCCTTTCGCGCGCCCGCGACATGCATGGGTCGGGGACAAGCGCGCGCAGGCCGGGTCGGCGTGACAGGAGGATGGTCCGGGGTGCCGCTCTCCCCGTTTCCATCGCCCGGCCAATCAGGATTTCAGCAGACCGATGGGTTCAACGACGTATCTTGCATCGATCCGGCTGGCGCGCGCGCCGCTTGTGGCATTCCTGTCGATGGGCGTCCTCTGGGGGGCCTATGCGGCGCTGGTGCCCGATACCAAGGCCATGCTGCAGGCCAATGACGCGCAGTTCGGGTCGCTGATGCTGGCCACGCCGATTGCGGCGGTGGTGGCGATGCTTCTGGCGCCCCGGATTGCCCCGAATATGGGTCATCACGTCCTGGCCATTGCCGTTCTGGCGATGGGCCTTGCCTTCATGGTGCCGGGATGGATGCATCGGCAATTCCTGTTTGCGATCGCCATGGTCCTGACGGGCGCCAGCACCGGGTTTCTGGATGTGACCATGACGGCCCGCGTCAGCGGGATCGAGACCCGGCATGGGCTGCACCTGATGAACCTGACCCATGCCGCCTATTCGCTGGGCTATGCCGTCGCGGCCATCGCCACCGGTATCGCGCGAAGTCTTGGCGCCTCGCCGGGTGAGGTGCTGACGGTGGCGGGGCTTGTGGTGGCCGTCTCGGCGGCCCTTGCGCTTGAGCGTGACGACGATGCTCGAGACTTCGCATCCCGCCGTCCCCGCGGACAGTCGATCGGAATGGTTCCGTTCTGGGGCGGGCTGATCGTGCTGATCGCCTTCACCGCAGAAAACGCCGCCGAGAACTGGTCGGCCCTGCACATCGAGCGGACCCTTGGCGGATCGAAGGCCGAAGGCAGTTTCGGCCCGGCCCTGCTTGCGTTGACCATGACGGTCGGCCGGATCGGCGGGCAAGCGCTGATCGTGCGGCTGTCGGAATACGGCCTGTTGCGCGGCGGGGCGGTAATCACCGCGCTCGGGCTTGCGCTGGCGGCGCTGGCGCCGACGACGATGGTTGCCTATCTGGGGTTGGTCGTGATGGGCCTGGGCTGTTCGGTTCTGGTGCCCACGGCTTTCGCGCTGATCGGGCGCCTGTCGCCCGCGGCACTGCGCACCGATATCATCGCGCGCGCAACGGCGCTGGGATACATGGGCTATTTCTTCGGGCCGCCGGTGCTGGGGCTGGTGTCCGAAGGACTGGGCCTGCCCGTGGCCTTCCTTGGCGTCGCGGCCGTGGTGATGCTGGTGACGGTGCTTGTGCCGCTTCTGATCGCGTCGGGGATGAGGGAGCGATTCGGGGCAGACGCCGGCTAGGGCACTGGCACCAGCCGCGCCGGGATCAGCTCGCGCAGCGAATTGCCCATGGTCAGGCGGACCCCTGGCAAATCGGCCAGGGTCAGGATCCCTTCGCCGCACTGGCCAAGCGCGATCCGTTCCTCGCGCAAGATCCCCGGCAGGCAGCCACAAGCGACCGGCGGTGTTCGCCCGCCCTGCCCAGGATCGAAAAACAGCGTGGTGATCGTGCCCTCGCAAATTTCGTCGCGTTCATTGGCAAAGATCCACTCGTCAATTCCGGCGGGAAGGTTCGCGCGGGCCGTGTCAAAAAGCGCGCGCTGCGTGGTCTTGTGGCGAAGCCAGGGATTACCCGAGTGAAGCCGCGCCGGGTGCAGCGCCACGCGCCATTCGGCGGGCGTTGGGCCAAGCGGCGCGGTCGTCACTTCTGCATCTCCGCCTTGGCCCAGTGTCAGCCGGACCCGGAGCGGGTCTGGCCCGGTGATCTGCGCCAGCGCCCTGTCCACGGCCTCTGCATCATGGCAGAACCCCAGCGCGGCGGCGCTGCGGGCCAGCCGCGCCAGATGCAGGTCGCGCCGGACAAGGCCCGTGCCATCCCAGCGCAGGGTTTCGATCAGGCGGGTGTCAGGCGGGCAAAGCGGGCTTTCCACAGGGCTTCCTCATATTCCGAAGCGGCGGTCGAATCCTGCACGATGCCGCCGCCGACGCCAAATTCGACCGCGCCATCGGGCTGCATCATCAGCGTGCGGATCGCCACGTTGAACACCGACTGCCCGTCGGGCGCCAGCCAGCCGATGGCACCGCAGTAGATGCCGCGTGGCGTCGGCTCCAGTTCCCGCAGGATTTCCATCGCCCGGATCTTCGGCGCCCCGGTGATCGAGCCGCAGGGAAACAGCGCCCGGAAGATCACCGAAGGCGCGGTGCCCGGCTGCAACTGGCCAACCACGCGCGATACCATCTGGTGCACGGTGGCATAGCTTTCGACCCGGAACAGGTCGGGCACCCGGACGCTGCCCACTTCGCAGATACGCGAGATATCGTTGCGCAAAAGATCAACGATCATAAGGTTTTCCGCGCGGTTCTTCACGCTCGACTGCAAGGCGCGGCGCAGGGTGGCGTCGCGGTTCGGGTCCGGGTCTCGGGGGGCTGTGCCCTTCATGGGGCGCGTCTCGATCCGGCCCTCGGCATCGGTGGCAAAGAACAGTTCGGGTGAACGGGACAGAAGCGCGGGTGTGTCGGGCAGATCGACGAAGGCCGCATAGCGCACCCGCTGGCGTTGCCG
Source organism: Paracoccaceae bacterium (assembly GCA_020622085.1). Taxonomy (GTDB): domain Bacteria; phylum Pseudomonadota; class Alphaproteobacteria; order Rhodobacterales; family Rhodobacteraceae; genus QY30. The sequence goes on from JAHRYM010000001.1 coordinate 690,618, forward strand.
CAACGCGCCGTAAAGGCCTTCGGCGGAACCGGTGGCGGTGGCGTGCATGCGGAAGGTCAGGTTCGCCTGATAGATGTCGCCCGCCGCGATGTAGTCCAGAACGCGGCGGATGGCGCCTTCGTGTTCCTCCGCGCTCCAGTCCGCGCGGGGATCCGACAGCGCGGCGCCCTCGATCCCGGCGCGGGCGCGGGTCAGGAAGGGCTCGCCCCTCGCGGGGGCGTCATAGACGCCGAAGAGGATCAGCGGCAGACGGCGGTTGGCGGGCATCAGCGGCGCAAGCCGGGGTTCGAGCGCATAGCCCAGTTCGTAGGAGGCAAAGCCCGCAAGCCAGGATCCTTCGGCCCGCGCGGCGTCGATCGCATCAAGTGCCGCATCGACCTCGGCCGCGCTGTCGGCGCGGATCAAGCGCCCTGGCCGCTCAAACCGGGCCGGACGCGCCTTGGGTCCATGTTCGAAGAAGATCATTCGCGCGCCTTCAATCCTGTTCGGGCGCCAGATTCCATGCAACGGGCCCGGTCTGCAAGGCCAGAACCGGCAAGGGCGGCATTGTTCCCGTCGCAGGCCTGCCTGCGCTTGCACAGGGGACGGTCCCGCGATAAGGGCCGGGCATGTTAAGAATTTGTTCACTCTTTGGACTTGCTGCCGCCCTGGTCCTGTTGGCCGCCTGCCAGCCGGACGCGGTGCCGGCACCGGATGCCCCGGCTGGTGTGGCTGCGGTCAACCAGCGTGCGGCCGATGGCGATACGCTGGTCATAGCCGGTGAACGCTTGCGGCTTGCGGCGATCGATGCACCGGAACTGCACCAGACCTGCATGGATTCGGCCGGAGAGACCTGGGCCTGCGGCCTTTGGGCGAAGGAGCGGCTTGCGGCGCTGCTGGTCGGGCCCGCCACCTGCGAGGGCGCGGCGCGCGACCGGTATGGCCGTCGCCTGGTGCATTGCCACGTGGGCGGGCAGGATCTTGGCGCCGCGATGGTGGCGGAGGGCGCCGCGCGGGCCTATCTGCGCTATGGCCGCGAATATGCCGGGGCCGAGACAACCGCCCGCGAGGCGGGACGCGGTATCTGGCAGGGATCCTTTGCTGATCCGGAAGCGGTCCGCCGCTGGGGGCGCCGGCCCTGACCCCACTGAATCTCCGGGCGGCTGCGCGATCTGCCTGTGGCGGGGAAGGCACAGCGGCATTGCGTATTTGATTGAGGTCAATGCCTTTGCCCGAGTCGGGCCGCTAATCTCCGGGTTCAAGTTGAAACGGAAAGGATCCGACATGGGCCACACGCCGCACGAACTGAACCAGGACTTCCCCGGACAGGCAGAGAAGATCCACGCGCTGAAGACGTCGGACGCGCATTTTGCCAAGCTGGTTGCGGAATATCACGAGGTGAACGCCGTGGTTCATCGCGCCGAAACCAATGTCGAGCCGTTGGAGCAGCTTGCCGAAACCACGGTGCGCAAGCAGCGCGCGGCTCTCAAGGACGAAATCGCCCGGATCTTGTCGCGCGCCTGACGCGTAGCCGATGGCAGGCCCTCCGCCTGCCGCCAGATGTCACGCCGAGGGGCGATCTGCGCCCCCGGCTTCCGCCCTCGCTTCCACCGCCGCCTTGAACCGGTGAAAGAAGCTGTCGGCCAGCCGGCGTGCAAAGCCGCGCAGGATCCAGCCTCCCAGTTTCGCCAGGCGCCCGCCGACATCGGTTTCAACCCGGTAGTCAAGCCGCGTGCCTTCCGCCACCGGCTCAAGCCGGACATGCGCCGCGCCCCGGGCGGCCGAGGCATGCGCCCCCACGCCTTCGCCGATGATCGTCCAGGACTGTTCGGGAATGGCATCTCGCAGCAAGAGCCGGCCGTTGAACCGGGCATGGATCGGGCCGATCTTCTGTTCGGCCTCGGCCTCGAACCCCATTGCTGCGGTGCCGGTCAGGGACGAACAGCCCGGGATGCAGGCGCAAAGCACCGTCGGGTCGTTCAGCGCCGCCCAGATCCGGGCCGGGCTGGCCGCGACGACCACCGATCCGGTGATGTCCATGAACTCTCCGCGGTCAGGCGATTTCATAGGGGATCTGGCCTCGGATGTCGGGGTTGACACGCAGGCGGCGTTCCAGCGGCGGGACAGAGCGTTGCGCACAGTCGCGCCGTTCGCAGATCCGGCAGGAAATGCCGATGGGCGCAAAGGCGCGGGCGCGGCCCAGGTCCAGGTCGTCGGCATAGACCAGATCGCGTGCCTGGCCGATTTCGCAACCCAGACAGATTGCATAGCGGCGCACCGGGGCGTGGAATGATCCGCCGGGTTTCGTCACCTCTCGCGCAAGGCAAAGATAGCGCACGCCGTCGGGCGTTTCGGCCAGTTGGCGCAGGAACTGGCCCGGGGTTTCAAAGGCCTGATAGACGACCCACTGCGGGCAGGCGCCGCCGAAGCGAGCGAATTGCAGGCGGGTCGCGGAATGGCGCTTGGTGATCGTGCCGGCGCGGTCCACCCGGACGAAGAAGAACGGGATGCCCTTGTCACCCGGCCGTTGCAGGGTGGAAAGCCGGTGCGCCACCTGTTCCACCGAAGCGCCGAAGCGGTCGGACAGGCGTTCCAGATCATGCCGCGTTTCGATCGTGGCGGCGCGGAAGGCGCGGTAAGGCAAAAGTGCCGCGCCGGCGAAATAATTGGCCAGCCCGATCTTGGCGATGGACCGTGCGGCATCCGACTGGAATCGCGCCAGGTCCAGCGTCGCCTCCAGCAGGTCGTTCTGGGTCAGGAGCGCGAGCTGGTGCAGAAGCTGGAAGCGTTGCGTTGCCGTGGGGGTGCGGGTCGAGAGCCGGAGCGTGTGGCCCGAAAAGTCGCGCAGCGCCTCCATGTCGGACATCTGCACCTCGATGCCGCGCGCCCGCAGCAATTCAGCCGCTCGCACTGCCGGGTCGGTCGTGCCGGCCTGGGTGGCGAAATGTTCGGCCGCGCGGTCGACGGCGTCGATGTAGTTGTCGCAATAGTGGAAGAAATCCCGCACTTCTTCCCAGGGAGAGGCGACAGAGGCCGAATCATCGCGCCCCAGCGCCTCGTCGAGTGAGGCGAGGCGTTCATGGGACTGGCGGTAGGCGCGGTGCAGTTCCAGGAAGGCCCGCGCCAGCGCCGGGGCATTCGATGCGGCCAGCCGCAGGTCGGCCATCGGCGGGGCGGTATCGGCAAAGACCGGATCGGCCAGCGCCTCGCGCATGTCCGATACCACCCGCTCGCTGTCGGACGTCGTCAGCGCGGTGACATCCATGCCGAATTCGCCTGCCAGCCGCAGCACCACCGCCGCCGAGATCGGGCGATGGTTGTTTTCCATCTGGTTGAGATAGGGCAGCGATACGCCCAGCTTTTCGGCAAAGGCCTTCTGCGTCAGGCCGATCCTTGCCCGCGTCTCACGCAGGGCAACCCCGGCATAAAGCTTTTGCGTGGCCATGCGCGCCTCCTTTTGCAAAGGCAGGTCTATCCTTTGCAAAGTCAGTCGTGCAAGTCCCTGTGGCGCCGCGCCCGTGCCTCGACCCAGAGGATCGCCGCGACCGACAGGGCCGAAGACAGGAGCATCAGCACAATAAGCGGCGTTGCCCCGCTTTCGGGGCCAAGCAGCGCGCCCGAAAGTGTGGCCAGGCCCGCGCCCACGGCAACCATGATCGTCGAGCCAAGCCCCGAGGCGGTGCCGGCAAGTTCGGGGCGAACCGACATCATCCCGGCATTGGCCGAAGGCAGGGCAAGACCGTTGCCGATGCCGGTGATGCCGACGCAGCCAAAGAAGATCAGCGGATGGTTGACGCCCGAGAGGTCAAAGGCAAGCGCCACGACCAGTGCCGCAGTGGCAAGCACCGTGCCGGCCATCACCATCGCGTTCAGCCCGACCCGCACCGTATAGCGACCGGACAGGAAATTGCCGATCCCGTAGCCCACTGCGGGGATCGCAAAGAAATACCCGACCTCGACCGGACTCAGCCGGAAGACATGCGCACCCACGAAAGGCGCTCCGCCCAGATAGGCATAGAACAGCCCCGCCGCAGTGCTTCCCGACAGGCAATAGCCCCAGAACCCGACCGAGGCGAGAAGCTGCGGATACTGCCGCAGTTGTGTGCGAAATCCAGTTCCGCCCCTGGCGACGGTTTCGCCGAGGTCGACCCAGATCAGCGCGGCCACCGCCAGCCCGGCCAGCAGCAGCAGCGCAAAGCTTGCCTGCCATCCGAAGGCTTCGTCCAGCGCGCCGCCGATCACTGGCCCGATCATCGGCACCAGCGACATGCCCATGGTCACATAGCCGATCATGGATGCCGCCCGGTCGGCGGGAACCATGTCGCGCACGATGGCGCGCGCCAGCACGAAACAGGCGGCGACGGCGGACTGTAGCATCCGGCAGACAAGAAAGACCGTGGCATTGGGGGCAAGCAGCGTGCCGATGGTCGAGACCACGAAGACCGCCATCACCGAAAGCAGGACCACCCTTCGGCCAAAGCGGTCCGATATCGGCCCGACGAAAAACTGCATCAGCCCCGACATCGCCAGATAGGCCGAGACCGAAAGCTGCATCACCGCATAGTCGACATGGAAATGCCCGGCCATCGCCGGCAGGGAAGGCAGGAAGATGTTGAGCGAAAGCGCCCCTATCCCTGTTGCGAGAACAAGCGTCACGACATGCGGCGGGGTGCTGCGATCCAGAAATCTGGCGGGGGTCATGGCAGGGCTTTCGCGCCGGGGTGGTGCCTTTGCGCGCTTGTCGCCCATGTGCGGGCAGAGGTCAACCGCCCGGCTTGGGGTTCTGGCCGGGGGCGATTGCCGATTGCGGAGTCGCGGTGGCGGAATGCCCGGTGGCAGGATTCTGCTGTCCGAATGCGGCATCGATCCTTGCTTCGAGCCTTGCCAGAACCATCTGCAGGTGCAGATCCCGCAATGCATCGATCTTTTCGTGCAGGCGCAAGATTTCCAGTTCGGCCTTGAGGTTCACCTCGTAGTCGTTTGCGGCGGCCTGACGGTCTTTCTCGGCCTGGCGGTTCTGCGACATCATGATGACCGGCGCCTGGAAGGCCGCAAGCATCGACAGGATCAGGTTCAGCAGAATGAAAGGGTAGGGGTCCGGCACCGGATCGCGCAGGATGAAGACGGTGTTGATCAACACCCATCCGACGATCAGCGCGAAAAAGAGGATGATGAAGGTCCAGGAACCGCCGAAGGCCGCGACCCGGTCGGCGATCCTTTGGCCGAAGGTGGCTTCGGTCGTCCAGCTATCGGCCAGGTCGCGCGAGATGGCGTGCCGCTTGGCAATTCCTTCAAGGACGCGGCGCTCGCCTTCGTCCATCTCGTCGTAGACGAGACCCAGCAATTCTTCAGCGATTGCCTGGATGTTGCTCCGGGAATTGTGGTTGTCCATGGCCTGCCCGCCCTTCTGCGGCGCCGGAAAGCCACGGACGCCCTGCGCCGGATGATGACCTAGCGTTGGGCATTTCGCCAGCGCGGGCTGTTCCAGGGCTCCAGATTGGCGCGGGGCAGCATTCCCTTGCCCAGAATGTGGTCTGCCGCCTTTTCCCCCACCATGATCGAGGGCCCGTTCAGGTTGCCGTTCGTCACGCGCGGAAAGATCGAACTGTCGGCGACGCGCAGGCCCTCGACGCCGATCACCCGGCATTCGGGGTCGACCACGGCCATCGGGTCGTCGCGGCGGCCCATGCGGGCGGTGCCGCAGGGGTGGTAGGCGCTTTCGGCATGTTCGCGGATGAAGCTGTCGATCTCGTCATCGCTTTGCAGGCGCATCCCGGGCTGGATCTCGTGCTTGACGAAGGGCGCGAAAGCGTCCTGGGCGAAGATCTCGCGCGTCAGGCGCACGCATTTGCGGAAATCCGACCAGTCGTCGGGATGCGACATGTAGTTGAAGCGGATGCGGGGGCTGTCCTTGGGGTTGGCCGACCGCAGCGTGATGTTGCCGCGCGACTTGGCGCGCATCGGGCCGACATGGGCCTGGAAGCCGTGCCCTTCGGCCGAAGCCTTGCCGTCGTAGCGCACCGCGATCGGCAGGAAGTGATACTGGATGTCGGGGTAATCCACGCCCTTGTCCGACCGGATGAAGGCGCAGCTTTCAAACTGGTTCGAGGCGCCAAGGCCCTTGCCGGTGAACAGCCACTGCGCGCCGATGATCGCCTTGCCCCAAAGGTTCCAGTATTTGTAAAGCGTCACCGGCAGCTTTGACGCGAACTGCATGTAGATCTCCATGTGATCTTGCAGGTTCGCGCCAACACCGGGACGGTCGGCCACGACGGAGACCCCATGTTCGGCCAGATGTGCCGCCGCGCCGATGCCGGACAGCATCAGAAGCTTCGGCGTGTTGATGGAGGACGCGGCAAGGATCACCTCGGCGCGCGCGGCGATCACCTCGGTCGCGCCGCCGCGTTCGATCTCGACCCCGGTGGCGCGGCCCTCGCGGATCACCACCTTGCGGGCAAGCCCCCGCACCAGCGTGCAATTCGGCCGCTTCAGCGCCGGCTTCAGGAAGGCTTTTGCCGCCGACCAGCGCTGGCCCTTCCAGATCGTCGCCTCCATCGGGCCGAAGCCTTCCTGCTTCTGTCCGTTGTAATCGCCCGTCACCTCGTATCCCGCCTGCCGTCCGGCATCGACGAAGGCGTTGAACAGCGGGTTCGTGCGGGGGCCGCGTGTCACATGCAGGGGGCCGTCATGGCCGCGAAACTGCCGGTCCTCGTCGGATCCATTGCCGCCGTGCCAGGTCTCCATCCGTTTGAAATAGGGCAGGACGTCGGCATAGGACCAGCCGCTGGCACCCTGTTCCTCCCAATGGTCGAAATCCCGGGCGTGGCCACGCACGAAGACCATTCCGTTGACCGATGAAGACCCGCCGATCACCTTGCCGCGCGGGGTGGCAAGGGTCCGGCCGCCCAGATGCGGTTCGGGTTCGGACCGGAAGCCCCAGTCGTAGCGCGACATGTTCATCGGATAGGACAGCGCGGCCGGCATCTGGATGAAGGGTCCGGCATCGGTGCCGCCGTGTTCGATGACGATCACCGAACGCCCAGCTTCCGACAGCCGGTAGGCCATCGCGCAACCGGCACTGCCGGCGCCAACGATCACATAATCCGCTTCCATGGCGACTCCCCCTTCGCGCCGCCCAAGGGCGCGTTCCCATCATTGTTTTCGCTGGGGCGGAGGCTGGGCCTCCGTCCGCTGTTCAGTAAGGTGCGTCGACGGGGCCAAGGCCCACGTAGACCGACTTCACCTGCGTGTAGTGTTCGACCGCCGCGCGCGAATTCTCGCGGCCGACGCCCGACATCTTCACCCCGCCGAAGGGCGCTTCGACCGGGGTGAGGTTGTAGGCGTTGATCCAGCAGGTGCCTGCCTCAAGTTCTGCCACCACGCGGTGCGCGCGGGTCAGGTCGGTGGTGAAGACACCTGCCGCAAGGCCGAATTCGGTGGCATTGGCGCGGGCGATGACCTCGTCTTCCGTGTCGAAGTCCAGAACCGCCATCACCGGGCCGAAGACTTCTTCGCGCGCCAGCGTCATGTCGTCGGTGACATCGGCAAAGACCGTGGGCTGGATGAAATAGCCGTCATTCGCGCCGGTCCGCGCCCCGCCCGTGACCAGCCGCGCGCCCTCGGCGCGGGCGCGGTCGACGTAGGCCAGAACCTTGTCAAGCTGCGCGGCGGAGACCAGTGGCCCCATCTGCGTCGCCTCATTCAGCGGATCGCCCAAGGTGATTCGCTCGGTCCGTTCCTTCAGGCGCTGAAGGAAGCGGTCCTTGATGCCCTTCTGGACAAAGACCCGCGTGCCGTTCGAACAGATCTGCCCCGAGGAATAGAAGTTCCCCAGCATCGCGCCGCCGATCGCGCTTTCGACATCGGCATCATCGAAGACGATCAGGGGCGACTTGCCGCCCAGTTCCATCGTCACATGCCGCACGCCTTCGGCCGCCAGCGCATAGACCTTGCGGCCCGTGGGCACCGATCCCGTCAGCGAAACCTTGTCGACGCGCGGATCGCTGACCAGCGCCGCGCCCACCGCGCCGCGGCCCTGCACGACGTTGTAAAGCCCGGCGGGCAGGCCGGCTTCATGCAGGATCTCGGCCAGCTTCAGGGCCGAGAGCGGGGTGGTTTCCGAGGGCTTGAAGACCATCGCATTGCCGAGCGAAAGGGCAGGCGCGGCCTTCCAGCAGGCGATCTGGATCGGATAGTTCCAGGCGCCGATGCCCACGCAGACGCCCAGAGGTTCGCGAATCGTGTAGACGAAATCCCGGCCCAAAGGCACGGTTTCACCCGTGACGGTGGGGGCGAGGCCCGCGAAATATTCGAGGCTGTCCGCGCCCGAAGCCGCATCCGCCACCAGCGTTTCCTGCAAGGGCTTGCCGGTATCGAGCGTTTCGAGCACCGAAAGTTCATGGTTCCTTTCGCGCAGGATGTCGGCGGCGCGGCGCAGGATGCGGGCCCGTTCCACCGGCTTCACCCGTGCCCAATCCGCCTGCGCACGCCGGGCCGAGGCAAGGGCGCGGTCGATGATCGCGGGCGTCGCTTCGTGCAGGCGGGCGATCACCTCGCCGGTGGCGGGGTGGATCACTTCGATTTCCGCGCCGGTGGTGTCTTCGACATAGGCACCATCGACGAAGTGGCTGGCTTTGGGCTGGGCCTTCATGCGCCTCTCTCCAGTTCGGTGTTCAGGAAATCCAGCACCATCTCGGCGGCGCGGATTCGATCGGGCGTTCCCGATTTCAGCGCCTCGCGCAGGTAGGCGCCATCGATCATCGCGCCCAGGCCTTCGGCCAGCATGGGGGCGCGATCGCCTACCAGCGGGCGCAGGTCGTGGATCAGGTTCGACCGGAGCCGCGCCTGATAGACCAGCAGGAGACGCATCGCCTCGGGCTTGATCTGCGACATCACATAGAAGTTCAGCCAGGCGCTGACGGCCTCGCGCCGGAAGCTGCCGCCCGAGAACGAGGCCCGGATCACCGCGATCAGCCGCCCGCGCGGCCCGTCAGCCGCCGCCAGCGCACCCCGCACCTCGGCGCCATAAAGCGTGAGGATATGGCGCATCGCGGCCAGGAAGATCTGTTCCTTCGATCCGAAATAGTGGTGCGCCAGCGCCGAGGACATGCCGGCCCGCTTGGCGATCTGGCTGACAGTCACATCCAGCGATCCCGTATTGCCGATTTCGGCAATGGTGGCGCGCACCAGCGCTGCCTTGCGAATCGGTTCCATCCCCACTTTCGGCATTGCGCCCTTCCTGACCTGACGGTTGATGGGATAGTGAAACGATAATTGACTCGTCAATCAAGAAAAATCTTGATGCTACCTCCGGCACCGGCTTGCGGCCCGCAACTCATTCGCTGCTATGGTCTTTGCCCGGCGGCTGACCTGCGATATTCTGCATTCGAATGCGCCTTCGATCAGCCACAAAAACGGCAGGCAGTAAAAAAAATCCTTGCCAGCGCATCGGAAAAGCACGTTTATTGACTCATCAATCAAGAAAACAGGGAGAAAGAAATGGCATTGCGTTCCGTTCTTCTGGGGACCGTCGTCAGCGTCCTGGCGAGCCCGGTCCTGGCGGCCGGCTGCGACAAGATCGTGTTTTCGGATGTGGGCTGGACCGACATCACGGCGACCACTGCCGCGACGACACTGGTGCTCGAGGCGCTGGGATACCAGACCGAAACCAAGGTCCTGTCGGTTCCGGTGACCTATGCCGGCCTCGCCGGGGGCGACATCGACGTGTTCCTGGGCAACTGGATGCCGACGATGGAGGGCGACATCGCCACCTACCGCGAGGCCGGCACCGTGGACACCGTCCGCACCAACCTGGAAGGCGCGAAATACACCCTTGCCACCAATGAACCCGGCGCCGCGCTGGGCATCAAGGATTTCAAGGATATCGCCGCGCAGAAGGACGCGCTGGCGGGTCAGATCTACGGGATCGAGCCGGGCAACGACGGCAACCGCCTGATCATCGACATGATCGACAAGGGCCCCTTCGGGCTTGACGGGTTCCAGATCGTCGAAAGTTCGGAACAGGGGATGCTGTCCGAGGTCGCCAAGAAGACCAGCGCGGGCAAGCCAATCGTCTTTCTAGGCTGGGAACCCCACCCGATGAACGCCAACTTCAAGATGACCTATCTTTCGGGCGGTGACGATGTGTTCGGCCCGAACTTCGGCGGCGCGCGGGTCGATACCAATACCCGCTCGGGCTATGTCGCGGAATGCCAGAACACCGGCAAGTTCCTGCAAAATCTAGTCTTTTCTCTGCCGATGGAGAACGAGATCATGGGCAAGATCCTGAACGACGGTGAGGATCCGCGTGATGCCGCCAAGACATGGCTTGCCGCCAACGCTGCCACCTGGGAGCCGTGGCTTGACGGCGTGACCACCAAGGACGGCGGCGATGCCAAGGCCGCCGTTGCGGCCGCGCTGCAATGACGCACAAGGCCCCGGTGACCAAACCGGGGCCGTTTCTGACGACCGGGGGGACTGATGGACTGGCTGACGGATCACAAGATTCCGGTCGGCAAGGTGGCAAAGACCATCTTCGACTGGATGAAGAACAACCTTTCACCGCTGTTCGACGCGATTTCAGCCGTCATGGACGCGATGATCGCGGGTATCCTGTGGGTCTTGCAGACGCCGCATCCGCTGGTTGTCGTCGCCTTCTTCGTCGCGCTGACCTGGATCGTGCAGCGAAGCTGGAAGGTCTGCCTCGGCGTTCTGCTGGGTTTTCTCTTCATCCTCAACCAGGGCTACTGGAAGGAAACGACGGAAAGCCTGACCCTCATCCTTTCGGCCTGCGTGGTCTGCATGGGGCTGGGCGTGCCGGTCGGCATTGCCGCCGCGCACCGGCCGCGGCTTTACACGGGGCTGGCCCCGGTCCTCGACCTGATGCAGACCCTGCCGACCTTCGTCTACCTGATTCCGGCCATCGTCTTCTTTGGTCTTGGCATGGTTCCCGGCCTGATCGCCACGGTGATCTTTGTCCTGCCCGCCCCCATCCGCCTGACGTATCTTGGCGTCTCCTCCACGCCGACCGCACTTCTTGAGGCCGCGACCGCCTTCGGGGCCACGCCCCGGCAACGGCTCTGGAAGGTCGAACTGCCCTGGGCCATGCCGCAGATCATGGCAGGGCTGAACCAGACCATCATGCTGTCGCTGTCGATGGTCGTGATCGCCGCGCTGGTCGGCGCGAACGGGCTTGGCGTGCCGGTTGTCCGGGCGCTGAACAGCGTCAATACCGCGCTTGGCTTCGAATCGGGCTTCATCATCGTGGTGGTGGCCATCCTTCTTGACCGGATTCTGAGGGTGTCGAAATGACGGGATCATCCATGCGGACCGCCGTCGAATTCGATCGCGTCTCCATCGTGTTCGGCGACCACCCCGAACACGCTCTACCGTTGATGGACCAGGGTCTGTCACGCGGGGAAATCCAGACCCGGACCGGGCAGATCCTTGGCGTCCATGATTGCACGCTTTCGGTGGCGGAAGGTGAAATCCTTGTTCTCATGGGGCTTTCTGGGTCCGGCAAATCCACGCTCTTGCGCGGGGTCAATGCGCTTAACCCTGTGGTTCGGGGCGAGGTCCGCGTCTGGGACGGCAGCAAGATGCAGTCGGTCACGAAGGCCGAACCGGAAACGCTGCGCAAGCTGCGGCTGTCGCGGATTGCCATGGTGTTCCAGCAATTCGGCCTTCTGCCCTGGCGGACGGTGCGCGACAATGTGGGCCTGGGGCTGGAGCTTGCCGGTCAATCGCCCGACCAGCGCCGCGCCAAGGTCGACCAGCAGCTTGAACTGGTGAACCTGACGCAATGGGCCGACCGCAAGGTGGGCGAATTGTCGGGGGGCATGCAGCAGCGCGTGGGCCTTGCGCGGGCCTTCGCCACCGATGCGCCGATCCTTCTGATGGACGAACCCTTCAGCGCGCTCGACCCGCTGATCCGGGCACGGCTTCAGGACGAATTGCTGGCGCTGCAATCCAAGTTGCAACGCACCATCATCTTTGTCAGCCACGACCTGGACGAGGCCTTCAAGCTGGGCAACCGAATCGCGCTGATGGAAGGTGGGCGGATCGTGCAATGCGGCACCGCGCGCGACATCATCGCACGACCCGCATCAGGCTATGTGGCGGATTTCGTCGAACACATGAACCCGCTGGGCGTCCTGAAGGCCAATGACATCCTGCTTCCGGGGCCTCTGGGCGGTGCACCGATGATCGAGGGCGAAACCCCGGTCAGGCAGGTGATGGCCCGGCTGATGGAGGTGCCGGCGCTGACCGTCACCGAACATGGCGCACCCGTGGGCCATGTGACGCGCGAAAGCGTCTTTGCCCGGCTGCTCGACCCGCGTGGAGAGGGTCAGGCGTAGCTGTCGAAGAAGCCCTTGGGCACCAGAAGGTTCTGCCGGCCAAGCGCGCGGACATCGCGTTCGCCGCAAAGCGCCATGGTCACGTCAAGCTCCTTGCGGATGATCTCCAGCGCCTTGGTCACGCCGGGGCCGCCCATGGCCCCCAGGCCGTAGATATAGGCGCGGCCGATCATCGTGCCCCTGGCCCCCAGCGCCAGCGCCTTCAGCACGTCCTGGCCCGACCGGATTCCGCTGTCGAGCCAGACTTCGGTCCGCTCACCCACGGCGGCGACGATTTCCGGCAACATGCGGATCGAGGACAGCGCGCCATCGAGCTGCCGCCCGCCATGGTTCGAGACGATGATCGCATCCGCGCCAAAGTCGGCGGCGCGGCGGGCGTCCTCGGCATCAAGGATCCCCTTGAGGACCAGCTTGCCGCCCCACATGTCGCGGATGGCGGCGATCTTTTCCCAGTCTAGGCAGGGGTCGAACTGTTCGGCCGTCCAGTCGATCAGCGAGCTTGTATCCCCCACGCCCTTGGCATGTCCGACGATATTGCCGAAGAACCGTCTGCGTGTGCCCAGCATCCCAAGACCCCACTGCCATTTGGTGGCCAGGTTCAGCATCGTGGGCAGGGTCAGCTTCGGCGGCGCCGAAAGGCCGTTCTTCAGATCCTTGTGCCGCTGGCCAAGGATCTGGAGGTCAAGCGTCAGCACCAGCGCCGAACATTTCGCCGCCTTGGCACGTTCGATGATCGCGGCGAGAAAATCCTGGTCGCGCATGACGTAAAGCTGGAACCAGAAGGGTTTCGTGACATGGGCGGCCACATCCTCGATCGAACAGATCGACATGGTGGAGAGCGTATAGGGCACGCCGAAGGCTTCCGCCGCGCGGGCGGCGTGGATTTCGCCATCCGCCCGGTTCATGCCGGCCATGCCCACCGGCGCCAGAGCCACCGGCATCGATACCGGCTGGCCCAGCATCATGCTGGCGATCGAGCGGCCGGACATGTCGACGGCGACCTTCTGGCGCAGGCGGATGGCCGCGAAATCGGCGCTGTTGTCGCGGAAGGTCTGTTCGGTCCAGCTTCCGCTTTCGCAGTAGTCGTGGAACATCTTCGGCACGCGGCGGCGATAGAGGTGGCGAAGGTCGCCGATATTGGTGATCACGGTCATGGATGTCGTCCCCCGGTCGTCGTCGCATTGGTAAAGGGCTGGCCGGATGCGACGCAACGCCGCCCTTGGGCGACTTTGGGCTCAGCGCGGGGCTTTCGTCTTGCGCTTGGCGCCGGGCTTCTCTATCGGCGCGCGCAGATTGCGGCGACCCCGGGGAACAAGCCATGCCGACCTATTCCGCCTTTACCACGCTTGCATCGCGTGAACCGGCCGAGGCGCTGGCCGAGGCGCTGGAAGATTTCCTGCCCGAACCGGTTGGCGTCGGTGTTTTCGAGATAGAGGACGGCTCGGGCCGCTACGAGGTCGGCGTCTATTTCGAGGAGGAGCCGGGCGATACCGAACTGGCGCTGATGGCGGCGATCTATGGGGCCGCGCCCTTCGTCGTGTCGGAAGTGCCCGAAACCGACTGGGTGGCGCATGTGAAACGCGAGTTGCGTCCCGTCGAGGCCGGGCGGTTCTTCGTCTATGGCGCGCATGACGCCGACAAGGTGCCCGAAGGCAGCATCGCATTGCTGATCGAGGCAGCAATGGCCTTCGGCACCGGCCATCACGCAACGACCCTTGGCTGCCTTCTGGCGCTGGACCGGCTGGATCGCGCGGGTTTCCGCGGCCGGCGCGTTGCCGACATCGGCTGCGGGACGGCGGTGCTGGCCATGGCGTCGGCGCGGCTCTGGCCGGATGCGCCCGTGGGCTCGATCGAACAGCAGGTCATCGCCTCGGACATCGACCCCGTCGCCGTCGAGGTGGCGCGGGCCAATGTCGCGGGGAATGGGCTGGCGGAGCGCATCACCTGTCTGGAGGCCGCAGGCTTCGACCACGGCGGCATCGCCGCCGCAGCACCCTATGATCTGGTTTTTGCCAATATCCTCAAGGGGCCGCTGATCGAGCTTGTCCCGGCCATGGCGCGCCACATGGCACCGGCCGGTTACGCGATTCTTTCCGGCCTGCTGGTTCCCCAGGCCCCTGACGTGACCTCTGCCTATCAGGCAGCGGGATTTTCGCTGGTTTCACGCAACGAAATCTCCGAGTGGTCCATACTGGTCATGAAGCGCAACCAATGAACCGGCCCGGATTGCGGCAACACAATTTCGCCGCAATTTGACCGTCTCGTGGCCGATACCCGGAACCACATAGTAACGAGACCCGTCATGTTTGATCCCAACCTGCGCGATTTTCAGGGCCGCGTTGCCCGAATCCAGAAGACCCACGCTGCAGGCGGCGGGTTCGAGGCCGAGGGGACGCTGGGCATGTATTACTACAACAGTCTGAAGGTTCAGCGCCGCCGCGGCGCCTGGGTCTTCCCCGTGGCGCTGGTCTTTGCGACCGTGCTGGCGATGAAGGCTGCGGTTCTTGCCACAGTCGGCGCCGAATCCTACGCCGAGCGGATAGCCACCCTTCAGACCGGCGGCATGGTCGATGTGATCGGCGCCTGGGTCTTGCAGGCCGATCCGGTCACCGTGAAGCTTTCGACGCTTCTTGCCGGGATCGGTCTCTGATCCGGTTCTCTTCGCGCTGCGGGCAATACGGCCCGTGCCCGTCTTGCGGACCGGGTGACCGGGCCTTCGCCGGGTCATGCCCGGGGTCAGGCGCAGTCGATCCGCGGCGATCGGGGCATCTGGCAAAGTGAAAAAGGAAAGGCTGCGGCGGAATGATCCGGCGCAGCCTTTGGCGATCTGCCGATCGCAGGGCCGGATTGATCTGTTCAATCCGGCTTTCCCCTTCCTGCCTGTGAAGGGCAGGGGTCGAGACGCGTTCAGGCGCGCGCAGCCACCGAGTCGATATCGCTGCGGCTCAGGCCGATATCGTCAAGTTCGCGGTCCGACAGCTTGGCCAGCGCATTGCGGGTCGCGCGGGCATCATTCCAGGCCGAGAACGCGTTGGCCATCCGGCTGACGATACCCGTGGCGGCGCGGTTCGACGTGGCGCGGCTGGAAACATAAGCAGACATTTTCATTTCCTCTTACTGACAAGATATCCGTTCCACCTGGCCCGGATTGCATGCGGATGTTTGGTTTCCGCTGCTGATGTTGATGATCTAGGCCGGGTTTGAGCCCGCGACAAGCGCGCCAGAATCAGGTCAGCCATGCGTCAGGCGCATGGCTTTGCCGTTTGGTCACATTTTCTTCAACTTCCTTTAATCATTGGCATTGCTGCGCATGCAAAAAGTCGTTTGCGACGTTCGTTCCGACGTTTTTAGTGCATCCGTGGTCAAGCAACTGCCCGCTCAGTGCATGGCTTTCCTGCTTCCCGATGTTCGCGCTTCGTGCTAGTGCTGCGAAAAAGCAACAGTCATCGGGCGACAGGCGGGGCAATCATGCGCGTTTTGGGGATTGATCCGGGTCTGCGAAACCTCGGCTGGGGGGTAATCGAGATCGCGGGGTCGCGACTCACCCATGTTGCGAACGGAATTATCCACTCGGAAGGGACGGATCTGGCGCCGCGTCTGCTGTCGCTTTACCGCGCGCTGACCGAGGTTGTGCGGGCCCATGCGCCCGACACGGCGGCGGTGGAGCAGACCTTCGTCAACAAGGACGCGGTGGCGACATTGAAGCTGGGTCAGGCGCGAGGCATCGCGCTTCTGGTGCCGGCCGAGGCGGGGCTGACCATTGGGGAATATGCGCCGAACGCGGTGAAGAAGGCGGTCGTGGGCGTGGGCCATGCCGACAAGGCGCAGGTCGCCCATATGGTGCGCTACCAGCTTCCGGGCGTCGAACTGGCCGGGCCGGATGCCGCCGATGCGCTGGCCATCGCGATCTGCCACGCCCATCACAGCCAAAGCGCCAGCCGGATGCTGGCCGCACAAAGGGGTGTCGCATGATCGGACGTCTTGCCGGGGTGATCCTTCACCGTGCCGCCGATCATATCCTGCTGGATGTGCGGGGCGTGGGCTACATCGTCCATGTCTCGCCCCGGACCGCAGCCGCGCTTCCTGCGGCGGGCGAGGCCTGCGCGCTTTATACCGAGCTTCTGGTGCGCGAAGACCTTCTGCAGTTGTTCGGTTTCCCGACGCTTCTGGAAAAGGAATGGCACCGGCTGCTGATCACCGTGCAGGGGGTGGGGGCCAAGGCGGCGATGGCGATCCTTGGCACGCTTGGCGCCGAGGGCGTGGGTCGGGCCATCGCCCTGGGCGACTGGACGGCGATCAAGGCCGCGCCCGGGGTGGGGCCGAAGCTCGCGCAGCGCGTGGTGATGGAACTGAAGGACAAGGCGCCCACGGTCATGGCGCTGGGCGGGTCGCTGACTGTCGATATCGCGCAGGTCGATGATGCGCCGGTGATCGAGGCGCCGCGCCCGGCGCGGGCCAGTGCGGCCGCCCCGCAGGCCAGCGCCACGGCGGATGCGCTGTCGGCGCTTCTGAACCTTGGCTATGGCCAATCCGAAGCCGCCGCCGCCGTCGCCCAGGCCTCGGGCGAGAACGGGGCTTCGGGCGAGGATGGGGCCGCCGCCACACCGGCGCTGATCCGCGCCGCGCTGCGGCTTCTGGCCCCGAAGGAGTGATCCGGTGACCGGACCGGACCCAACCCTCCGCCCCGCGCCCTTGCCCGAGGATTCGGACCGCGCGCTGCGCCCGCAGGCGCTTGAGGATTTCATCGGCCAGCAGGAGGCCCGCGCCAACCTGCGCGTCTTCATCGAAAGCGCGAAGATGCGCGGCGTGGCGATGGATCACACGCTGTTCCACGGGCCGCCCGGCCTGGGCAAGACCACGCTGGCGCAGATCATGGCGCGCGAACTGGGCGTGAACTTCCGCATGACCTCGGGGCCGGTGCTGGCGCGGCCGGGCGATCTGGCGGCGATCCTGACCAATCTGGAAGCGCGCGATGTGCTGTTCATCGACGAGATCCACCGCCTGAACCCGGTCGTCGAGGAAGTGCTTTACCCGGCGCTGGAAGATTTCGAGCTGGATCTGGTGATCGGCGAAGGCCCCGCTGCGCGAACCGTCAGGATCGAGCTTCAGCCCTTCACGCTGGTGGGGGCGACGACGCGGATGGGTCTGCTGACGACACCGCTGCGTGATCGCTTCGGCATCCCGACGCGGCTGCAATTCTACACCACTGAGGAGCTGCACCAGATCGTCGCCCGCGGCGCGCGACTTCTGGGGATCGACGCCGACCCGGAGGGCGTGCGGGAAATCGCGACCCGGGCGCGGGGGACGCCGCGCATCGCCGGGCGGCTTCTGCGCCGGGTGGTCGATTTCGCGCTGGTCGAAGGCGATGGCCGCCTGACCCGCAAGATCGCCGATGGGGCGCTGACGCGGCTTGGGGTCGATCAACTGGGGCTGGATGGCGCCGACCGGCGCTATCTGGCGCTGATTGCGGAAAACTACGGCGGCGGGCCGGTAGGGGTGGAAACGCTGTCAGCGGCGCTGTCGGAAAGCCGCGATTCCATCGAGGAGGTGATCGAGCCCTACCTGCTGCAACAGGGCCTGATCCAGCGGACGCCGCGCGGCCGGATGTTGGCGCGGAAGGCCTGGACGCACCTGGGTCTTTCCGCACCGAAGGAGCCGGGGCAACCGGGATTGTTCGATCAGGGGACATGATGCAAGGCTTCGACGCAAGCCGGATCGCGGCGCTGTTTACCGACCATGGCGGCACTTACCACGCCGCGCGCTGGCGTCGTCCGATTGCACCGGTCGTGTTCGGCGTGGATGATGCGACGCTTGCTGCCGTCAAGGACGCGATCGAGGCGGCTGTTGCGACGGCAGGCCACTTCATGGCCGAGACCGATCCTGAAATGGGCGCGAACCTCTGGTTCTTCTTCTTTGCCGAATGGGCGGATCTGCTGGCGGTGCCGGATCTGGAGGGGCTGGTGGCGGGGCTTGGCCCATTGGTCGCGCGGGCCAGTGCTGCCGATGCACAGCAGGCGCGGATCTTCCGGCACGAAGCCGATGGCGCGATCCGTGCGGCTTTCGTCTTCTTGCGCATGTCGGGGGCGCTTGCGGATGTGCCCGCTGATGTGCTGGCACTCGATCAGGCCCTGCGCCTTCTCGCCCCTTTCGCCGAGGGTGGCCTTTCGGCCGGCGACACGGTCGTGGACGGTCCGGGCGGCGCCACCATCGCGCCCCGCATGGCCGCGCTTCTGCGCGCGCTCTATGATCCCATGATGCCTGATGCGGCCACTGAGGCCAGCCATGCGCTGCGGCTTGCCGCGCGGCTGACGCGGGCTTGATCGAGGCAGCCATGATCCACAGCCACCCCGTCCGCGTCTATTACGAGGATACCGATCTGGCGGGCATCGTCTATTACGCCAATTACCTGAAGTTCATCGAGCGCGGGCGCAGCGAATGGATCGCGGTGCTTGGGGTCGACCAGATGGAGGTGCGCGCGCGGCTTGGGGTGGTCTTTGCCGTCCGCCGGGTCGAGGCCGATTACCTGCGGCCCGCCCGCTTTGGCGATGATCTTGTGGTCACCACGCGACTTGCCGCAGTGACCGGCGCCCGCATCCTGCTGGAACAGGACGTCTTGCGCGGGGCGGAGTTGCTGTTTGCCGCACAGGTGACGCTGGTCTGTCTTGGCGATGAAGGGGCGGCAGCACGGGTTCCGGCAGAGATCCGCCAGAAGATGAGCGCAGGACTGCACCAGGCCGCCGTCTTCCCGGGCGCCGATGTCAGACTTGACACATCGCTTGACGCAGATGTGTTGGCATTCCCCCTAAAACATCGCTAGATGTCGCGTTAATGAGCGCCACGCGAACAGGTCGTGGCCCAACCGGCGAGCAGAGACTGATGGACACAAACACCCTTGCCATGGCGCAGGAGATCGACTTCTCCTTGCTGGCGCTCTTCATGCGCGCCTCCTTCATCGTCAAGATCGTGATGCTGCTGTTGATCGCCGCATCCTTCTGGTCCTGGACGATCATCGTGCAGAAGATCATCGCCTACCGGGCCGCGCGCGCCGAAGCGGCGGTCTTTGACCGGGATTTCTGGTCGGGCGAACCGCTCGACGAATTGTTCGAAAAGATCGGCACGCAGCCAGACGGGGCCAGCGAAAAGATCTTTGCCAGCGGGATGATCGAATGGCGGCGCAGCCACCGTCAGGACGGCGGGCTGATCGCCGGCGCGCAGGCGCGGATCGACCGGTCGATGGACGTGGCGATCGTCAAGGAAAGCGAACAGCTTTCGCGCGGCCTGCCGTTCCTTGCAACCGTGGGCTCGACCGCGCCCTTCGTCGGGCTGTTCGGCACGGTCTGGGGGATCAAGGTCGCCTTCGAGGAAATCGCGATTTCGCAAAACACCTCGCTTGCGGTCGTCGCCCCCGGCATCGCCGAGGCGCTGATGGCGACGGCGCTGGGCCTTGTCGCGGCGATCCCGGCGGTCGTGGCCTACAACAAGCTGTCGTCAGACAGCGACCGCATCATCGGCGGCTACGAGGCTTTCGCCGACGAATTTGCCACCATCCTGTCGCGCCAGCTGGACGCCTGAGCCATGGGCGCGGGCGTGATGAAAAAAGGCGGGGGCGGCAACCGTCGCCGCCGCGGGGCGCGGGGCAAGGCCGGGGTGATGGCCGAAATCAACGTCACGCCCTTCGTGGACGTGATGCTGGTGCTCTTGATCATCTTCATGGTCGCGGCGCCGCTGATGACGGTCGGCGTGCCGCTGGAACTGCCCAAGACCGCCGCCAAGGCCGTTCCGACCGAGCAGGAAGAGCCGCTGACCATCTCGTTGCAGGCGGATGGCAAGATCTCGATCCAGAACACCGAAACCCCCGAAGACGAGCTGATCGCCAAGCTTTCCGCCATTGCATCGGAACGGCAGGACAAGAAGCTGTTTCTGCGCGCCGATGGCGCCATTCCCTATGAACGCGTCGTGCAGGTGATGGGTGCGCTGAACATGGGCGGCTTCAACAACATCGTCCTTGTCACCGATACCGGCGGGCCTTCGTTCAACGGCGGTGGCGCCTCCGCTCAGGCGCCGGCCGGGAACTGACCCCGATGGATACGGCGAACGAACAGCGCACCGGCATGATCGTCTCGGCCGTCGGCCACGGCGGTTTCCTGCTGTGGGCGCTGATCGGCGGGTTCTTCAACGCACCCGACAATCCTGCCACGATAATCACCTCCGAAGTCTCGCTGATGTCGTCGGACCAGTTCGCGGCACTTCAGGCGGCCGCGCCGAAGGCCACGACGGCGGCTCCCGATGCGCCGTCGATGCCGAAGGCCGGCTCGGAAACCCCGCCCGAGCCGCCGAAACCCGAACCGCAGCCAGAGCCGAAGCCGACCCCGGCAGAACCCGAACCGCAGCCGCAGCCCGACCCCGCGCCGGATGTGACCGAGGTCACGCCCCCCGAGGCGCAGGTGACCGACACGCCGCCGCCGCCGATAACTTCGCCCGCCGAGGAACCATCGGCGATGGTATCGCCGACCCTGTCGGAAAAGCCGAAACCCAAGCCTGCGCCGCGCGTCGCGCCAGAGCCGACCGAGGCGCCGCCCCCCGATGCGACCATCGCCGAAGAGGCCAAGCCCCAGCAGGCACCTGACGAAGCCGCCAAGCCTGATCAACCGATCGAGGAACCCAAGACCGCGACCGCACCGCCGGAATCGGGCGAAGTGCTGAAGACCGAGGAAAACAAGGACAACGTGCCCGCGTCCTCGGCGCCGGTCGCTTCGGCACGGCCGAAGCAGAAGCCCGCGAAACCCGCCCCCGTCCAGGAACCCGCCACCGAACCCGCCGCGCCGGCCGAGACCGAGGTGGCCAAGACCACCGAACAGACCGGCACCGATCAGGCCGGGATCGACAGCGCGCTGGCCGATGCGCTTGCCGGCGAGCAGGCCGAGGAAGCCAGCCCCGGCACCGGCTTGGCCGACAACGGCCCGCCGATGACCAGCGGCGAAAAGGATGCGCTGGTGCTGGCGGTCAAGGCCTGCTGGAACGTCGGCGCGCTGTCGACCGATGCTCTGCGCACGGTTGTGACGGTGGGCGTGACCATGGGGCAGGACGGAAGGCCGGATGCGGGTTCCATCCGCATGATCGGATATGAGGGCGGCGACGAAACCGCCGCGCGCGGGGCATTCGATGCCGGGCGCCGCGCGATCATCCGCTGCACCAAGGACGGCTATCCGCTGCCGCCCGACAAATATGGCCAGTGGCGCGAAATCGAGGTTGTCTTCGATCCCTCGCAGATGAGGATGAAATGATGGCCCGCGCCTGTCCGACCTCCACCGCCCCCGTCATCGTCACCGCCCCCGCCACCGACCGCCGCCACTGCCTTTGCCGCAGCCAAAGCCGCAACCAACGACGCCTTGTTCCGACGAAGGGAATTCCCGCCATGTTCCGCACCCTGTGCCTTGCCGCCGCCCTGATGGGCAGCGCTGCCCTTTCCGCGATGCCAGCACTGGCGCAGAGCGGCCCTTTGCGCATCACCATCACCGATGGCGTGATCGAACCCTTGCCCTTTGCCGCGCCCGTCTTCACCGACGAGGGCGGCGCGGGCGAGCTTTCGGCCGCGATCACCCAGCTTGTCGCCGCCGATCTGGAAGGCACGGGGCTTTTCCGCCAGATCGACCCTTCGGCCTATATCGGCGGGACCAGCTTTGACGCGCCCGTGGCCTACGAGAACTGGAAGGCGATCAACGCGCAGGCGCTGATTACCGGGGCGGTGACGGCTTCGGGCGGGAAGATCCAGGTCAAGTTCCGGCTGTTCGACGTGTTTTCCGGCCAGCCCCTGGGTGAGGGCCTGCAATTCGCGGGAACCGAGGCCGACTGGCGGCGGATGGCGCACAAGGTGGCCGACCAGATCTACAGCCGGATTACCGGTGAAGGCCCCTATTTCGACAGCCGCGTGGTCTATGTCTCGGAAAGCGGGCCCAAGAACGCGCGGCAGAAGCGGCTGGCGATCAGCGATTACGATGGCGCCAATGTCCAGTATCTGACCGACAGCTCCACCATCGTCATCGCGCCGCGGTTTTCGCCCGATGGCAACCGGATCCTCTTCACCTCGTTCGAGACGGGCTTCCCGCGCATCAAGCTCATGGATATCGGTTCGATGGCATCAAAGCCCCTGGCCGACCTGCAGGGAAACATGACCTTCGCGCCGCGCTTTTCGCCGGACGCGTCTTCGGTGATCTTCTCGCTGGAACAGGGCGGCAACACCGACCTTTACGCGATGAACCTGCGGGGTGGCGGCATCAGCCAACTGACCAATTCGCCCGCGATCGAAACCGCGCCGTCCTATTCGCCCGACAGCAGCCAGATCGTCTTTGAAAGCGACCGGTCCGGCACGCAGCAGATCTACGTCATGCCCGCTGGCGGCGGCGAACCCACGCGCATCAGCTTTGGCGAGGGGCGCTATTCCACCCCGGTCTGGAGCCCGCGCGGCGACATGATCGCCTTCACCAAGCAGAACAAGGGCCGCTTCCATATCGGCGTCATGCGGGTGGACGGTTCCGAGGAACGGCTGCTGACCTCTTCCTTCTTGGACGAAGGTCCGACCTGGGCGCCGAACGGCCGGGTGATCATGTTCACCCGCGAAAGCGCCGGTGCGGCGGGGGGTGCGCAGCTCTATTCGGTCGACATCTCGGGGCGGGCGCTCAGGGCGGTGCCGATGAAGGGCGCAGCGTCGGACCCGTCGTGGTCGCCGCTGCTGCCGTGAAGGACGCAACAGGTGGCGGGGCAAGGATTCCCAAAGCCGAAAGCTGGTGTTAAGGTGGCCCTGGAACGGGGCCAAGAGCAACAAGGCGGAACCATCGAATGAACAAGATCACCATTTCGCTTCTCCTGATCGGGGCGCTTGCCCTGTCGGCGTGCAACAATCCGAACAAATACGGCAAGGGCGCCGGAGCGGCGGGCCTGAATGGCGCCGGCGCGGGCGGCATCGGCGTGGGTGGTCTGGGCGACCCGAATGATCCGAACTCGCCGGCCTATTTCGCGCAGACCATCGGCGACAAGGTGCATTTCGTCGTCGATCAGTCGACGCTGACCCCCGAGGCGCGCGGCATCCTGACCTCTCAGGCCAACTGGCTGGGCCAGCACCCGGGCTACACCGCGATCATCGAAGGCCATGCCGACGAACAGGGCACCCGCGAATACAACCTGGCACTGGGTGCGCGCCGCGCGACCGCCGTGCAGGAATTCCTGATTGCCAATGGCGTTGCGGGCAATCGCCTGCGCACCGTGTCCTATGGCAAGGAACGCCCGCTTGCCGTCTGTTCGGATGAACAGTGCTATTCGCAGAACCGCCGCGCGGTCACGGTCATCTCGGCCGGCGCCGGCGTCTGACGGGCAGATCGGGAAAGGACAGGCGCGGGATGAACCGGCCGTTCAGATTGATGCTGGCACTTGTGGCGGCGCTTGCCGCCCCCGGTCTGGCGACCGAAGCCTTCGCAGCGGGCGGCGCTTCGAAAGAGACGCTGGCCGATGTGCGCAAGGAACTGGAAACGCTTGCCGGCAGTCTCCAGAAGCTCCGGTCCGAACTCGTGGCCGGCGGCGCGGGCGGCTTTCAGGCCGCAGGTGGTGCCGCGGCACTTGACCGCATGAACGCGATCGAGGCGGAACTGACCCGTCTCACGCAGCGCACCGAGGAATTGCAGAATCAGATCAACCGGGTGGTGTCGGATGGCACCAACCGGATTGGCGACCTGGAATTCCGGCTGTGCGAACTGGAAGAAGGTTGTGACCCGTCGAAACTGCCGGTCACGGAATCCCTTGGGGGCGCGCCCGCCGGCGGCTCTGCGGGGGCGGCGGCCCCGGTCGTGACGACCCAGCCCGCGACGGGCGGTGCGGCGTCGGGCGGTGCGGCCTCGGGCGCGCCAGAAATGGCCATCAACGAACAGGCGGACTTTGATCGGGCGAAGGCGGCGCTCGATAAAGGTGACTTTCGCGGCGCCGCGGACCTCTTTGCGGCCTATGCCGAAGCCTACCCGGGCGGTGCGCTGACCGGTGACGCGCAGTTCTATCGCGGCGAGGCGCTGGCCCAGGCTGGCGACACGCCGGGATCGGCGCGCGCCTATCTGGAAAGCTTCTCGGGCGCGCCCACGGGTCCGCGCGCGGCTGCGTCGCTGGTGAAGCTGGGCACCGCGCTTGGCACGCTTGGCCAGAAGCAGGAAGCCTGCGTGACCCTGGCCGAAGTGGGGAACCGCTTCCCCTCGGCCCCCGAGGCGACCGAGGCGCAGAGCACCATGCGCAACCTTGGCTGCCAGTGACCGGGGCCTGCCGATGACGCCGGAAGCGGCGATTGCGGCCTGCCTTCAACGACATGGCGCGCCCAGGGGGGAAACCCCTCTGGGCGTTGCCGTTTCCGGCGGGTCGGATTCGATGGCGCTTCTGCATCTGCTGGCGGGGCAGGGGCTGCGACTGTCGGTGGCGACGGTCGACCACGGCTTGCGGGCCGAGGCGGCGGCAGAAGCCGCGATGGTCGCCGCCACCTGTGCGGGTCTCGGGTTGCCGCATGCCACGCTGCGCTGGACAGATCCGGGCGGGCCGGGAAACCTTTCTGCCCGCGCCCGC
Source organism: Paracoccaceae bacterium (assembly GCA_020622085.1). Taxonomy (GTDB): domain Bacteria; phylum Pseudomonadota; class Alphaproteobacteria; order Rhodobacterales; family Rhodobacteraceae; genus QY30. Next base: position 715,544 of record JAHRYM010000001.1, read on the forward strand.
GCGGCGCGCTACGGTTTGCTGCGGGACTGGGCTGCGGGCCAGGGGATCGACACGGTCACGCTGGGCCATACGCTCGACGATCAGGCCGAAACGGTGCTGATGCGGCTGGCGCGGGGGTCGGGCGTCGATGGCCTGTCGGGCATGTCCGAGGCGCGGTTGGATGGCGGCATCCTCTGGCTGCGCCCGTTGCTGTCGCAGCGCAGGCTGGCCTTGCGCGACTGGCTTCAGGCCCGTGGCATCGGCTGGGCCGATGATCCCACGAATGACGATCCCGCCTATGATCGCGTGAAGGCGCGACAGGCGCTTCACCTGCTGGCGCCCTTGGGGATCAGCCGCGAGGGGTTGGCGGAAACCGCGCAGTGGATGGCCCGCGCGCGTGAGGTGCTTGCGGCAGCGGCAGCGGCCCTTGCGGATACCGCCCTGCGCCACGAGGCCGGTGAGATTGTGATCGAGGCTGACACCTATCGCGCCGCAGCCGATGAAACCCGCCTGCGGCTTTTGTCTGCCGCGATCTGCTGGATCGGCGGAACCGCCTACCGCCCGCGACTGGCGACCCTGATGCAGGTTGAGGCGTCAGTGCTGGCAGGGCAGGTGCGCACGCTGGCGGGCTGCCTGATTTCGCACAGGCGCGGCCTGATCCGGGTGGGGCGCGAACCGCAGGCGGTCGCGTGGCAGGTATCAAGCCCTGATCGGATCTGGGATCGGCGCTGGCGCCTTGTCGGCCCGCCCGCGCCTGACGGGGCAGAACTCCGATACCTGGGCGAGGCCGGAATCGCGCTTTGCCCCGGCTGGCGCGACATGGGCCTGCCCCGGGCATCCGTGATCGCCGCGCCGGCCCTGTGGCAAGGAAACACCTTGCTGGCCGCGCCTCTGGCCGCAAATCCGGTCGATTGGGCGCTGGAACCGGTCCGAAGCCCGGCGGATTTCGCCCGAATGCTAATCGCGCATTGAACCCGCCCGCCCAATCTCTATTTTAGGAACAACCGGCCCGGTCTTTTCTTCCGGGCATGTCTGGAGGACTTCCCCTTGGGTAATGCGAGAAACATCGCTTTCTGGGTCGTGCTGTTCGTGCTGATCCTGGCGCTGTTCCAGCTGTTCGGCAACAATCAATCCACGATGAACAGCCGCACCTGGAGCTATTCCGAATTCATCAACGCGGTGAACAAGGATCAGGTGGCCAGCGTCAAGATCGACGGCGAGAACCTGACGATCCGGGGCAAGGACGGGCAGCAATATGTCTCGACCGCGCCGCGCGATGAAAGCCTGCCCCAGCGGCTTCTGGACAAGAACGTTGAAGTGACCGCCGTTCGCCAGCAGCAATCGGGCTTCATGTCGCTTCTGTCGCTGTGGCTGCCTTTCGTCCTGCTGATCGGCGTGTGGTTCTTCTTCATGAACCGGATGCAGGGCGGCGGCAAAGGCGGGGCGATGGGCTTTGGCAAGTCGCGCGCCAAGCTCTTGACCGAAAAGCACGGCCGCGTGACCTTCGACGATGTGGCGGGCATCGACGAGGCCAAGGAAGAACTGGAAGAGATCGTCGAATTCCTGCGCAACCCGCAGAAGTTCAGCCGTCTGGGCGGCAAGATCCCTAAGGGCGCGCTGCTCGTCGGGCCTCCGGGCACCGGCAAGACGCTTCTGGCCCGCGCCATCGCGGGTGAGGCGGGCGTGCCCTTCTTCACCATTTCCGGGTCGGACTTCGTCGAGATGTTCGTGGGCGTCGGCGCGTCCCGTGTGCGCGACATGTTCGAACAGGCCAAGAAGAACGCCCCCTGCATCGTCTTCATCGACGAGATTGACGCCGTGGGCCGGTCGCGTGGCGTGGGCATCGGCGGCGGCAACGACGAACGCGAACAGACGCTGAACCAGCTTCTTGTCGAAATGGACGGGTTCGAGGCCAACGAGGGCATCATCATCGTCGCCGCCACCAACCGCCGCGACGTGCTTGACCCGGCACTGCTGCGCCCGGGTCGGTTCGACCGGCAGATCCATGTGCCGAACCCCGATATCAAGGGCCGGGAAAAGATCCTCAACGTCCACTCCCGCAAGGTGCCGCTTGGCCCCGATGTCGACTTGCGCCTGATCGCACGCGGCAGCCCCGGTTTCTCGGGCGCCGACCTTGCCAACCTGGTCAACGAGGCGGCGCTGATGGCCGCCCGTGTCGGCCGCCGCTTTGTCACGATGGACGATTTCGAAAACGCCAAGGACAAGGTGATGATGGGCGTCGAACGCCGCTCCATGGTCCTGACGCCCGAGCAGAAGGAAATGACCGCCTATCACGAGGCAGGCCACGCCATTGTCGGCATGGCGCTGCCCAAGTGCGATCCGGTCTACAAGGCGACGATCATCCCGCGCGGCAGCGCCTTGGGCATGGTGGTCAGCCTGCCGGAAATCGACCGGCTGAACTACCACAAGGACGAGGCCAAGGAAAAGATCGCCATGACCATGGCGGGCAAGGCCGCCGAGATCATCAAATGGGGCGAGGAACGCGTCTCGAACGGGCCGGCCGGCGATATCCAGCAGGCTTCGGCCATTGCGCGGGCGATGGTCATGCGCTGGGGCATGTCGGACAAGGTCGGAAACATCGATTATGCCGAGGCGCATGAAGGCTATCAGGGCAATACCGGCGGCTTCTCGGTTTCGACCAAGACCAAGGAAATGATCGAGGACGAGGTCCGCGACCTGATCGAGGAAGGCTACCAGCGCGCCCGCGCGATCCTTCTGGAAAAGGGTGAAGATTTCGAGCGTCTGGCGCAGGGCCTGCTGGAATACGAAACCCTGACAGGTGACGAGATCCGCAAGGTGATCGCGGGCGAACCGATGGACGGCGATGATGCGGGAACGCCTGCGCCCTCTGATGCGCCTTCGCTGACGGCGGTGCCGAGGACTGCCCGGGCTCGGCCGAAACCCGATCTGGGCGCGGAACCCAGCGCCTGAGTCCGGGAAGCCTGACGGTCATTCATGCAAGGGCGGCGCCGAAAGGGCCGCCCTTTGCCTTGGCGCGATTGCGTCCGCCGGATGCGTGCTGCAATCTCGGGCCAGCAGACGCGGACGAGCTGATCGACCGGAACCCGCAGCCTTGTTCGCGCTTCCGCGATCTGCGCCTGTGGCCGGCACTTGACCGTCTTGCGCCTGTCGGTGACCTGCCGTCGGGCGCGGCGTCCGGCTACGGCGGTGGTGCGATGTCTCGGCCACTCTTGCAAAGATTTCCGGGCCGGGCGCTGATCGGTGTCGTGCCTCGACCGCCATGCTGGCGGCGGCGTGGAAGGGCGGACCCTATCGGGAACTCGTCTCCTCGGGCCTTGCCGCCTGACGGGCACCGGCACCGATCTTTTCGAAAGCGGCGCAGCACTGGCTGCTTGATCACGACCATCTTCCACGGTTGGAAAGGGTGCTGGCTTCGGCTGGCGAGTTGGCCGTTCAGGTGCCGCGACAATTTGGCGCGCCCTCGCACGGTTGTCGCGTGACTTCGTTGCCCGGATGTTTCGTGACCGGTTCGACCTTTTCCACCGGCACCTGCCAGTATGCGCCGGTGGATTGCGCCGGGCGGCTTTCCCCGCCGGGGCAGGCTGATGTCGGCGAAACCGATGATATCCTGTGACTTTCGGCCGCAGGGACGGACCATCGGGTGCGGCATTTCACCAGATCGATTGCGATGGGTCCGTTCCCTGACCGGCCTTCCGGTAACGAGGTGGTGGTCTTCACCGGTCGTTATGACGATGCCTTCATCCCGCCTGTCCGAGGATAGAGGACGGTTCTGTTCTCTTTCCCATCCGCCGGCTGTTCCTCACGATCCGGCTCGGACAGAGCGCTGCCCTTGCCGGTGCTTGCCGAATCTGCAACAGCACCTGTCGGAATTGTCACCACGCTGCGTATTGCAGCGGATAGAACCCCAACATGCCGGTCTCCCGGCCCAGAAATGTCACTATGGAGAAGAGCATGGCTTTCAAGACTGACATCGAGATAGCGCGGGAAGCGAAGAAGCGTCCGATTCAGGAGATCGGGACGAAGCTGGGGATTCCTGTTGAGCATCTTCTGCCTTACGGCCATGACAAGGCGAAGGTGAGCCAGGAGTTCATCAAGGGTCTTTCGGGTCGTCCGGATGGCAAGTTGGTTCTGGTGACGGCGATCAACCCGACGCCTGCGGGCGAGGGCAAGACGACGACGACGGTTGGTCTGGGCGACGGGCTGAACCGGATCGGCAAGAAAGCGGTGATCTGCATCCGCGAGGCGAGCCTTGGGCCGAACTTCGGGATGAAGGGCGGGGCTGCGGGTGGCGGCTATGCGCAAGTGGTGCCGATGGAGGAGATGAACCTTCACTTCACCGGCGACTTCCATGCGATCACCTCGGCGCACAACCTGCTCAGCGCGATGATCGACAACCACATCTACTGGGGCAACACGCTCGACATCGACGCGCGGCGCGTGATGTGGCGCCGGGTGATGGACATGAACGACCGGGCGCTTCGCGACATCGTGGTGAACCTTGGCGGCGTGGCGAACGGCTTCCCGCGCCAGACCGGCTTCGACATCACGGTGGCGTCCGAGGTGATGGCGATCCTGTGCCTGTCCAATGATCTTGACGACCTGCAGAAGCGCCTGGGCGACATCGTGGTGGCCTATACCCGCGCCAAGACCCCGGTCTATGCCCGCGACCTGAAGGCCGATGGGGCGATGACGGTGCTTTTGAAGGATGCGATGCAGCCGAACCTGGTGCAGACGCTTGAGAACAACCCGGCCTTCGTGCATGGCGGGCCGTTCGCCAATATCGCGCATGGCTGCAACTCGGTCATCGCGACGAAGACGGCGCTGAAGCTTGGCGAATATGTCGTGACGGAAGCCGGTTTCGGGGCCGATCTTGGCGCCGAGAAGTTCTTCGACATCAAGTGCCGCAAGGCGGGCCTGAAGCCGGCGGCGGCGGTGATCGTGGCCACGGTCCGGGCGATGAAGATGAACGGCGGGGTTCTGAAGGCCGACCTCGGGGCCGAGAACGTGGAGGCGGTGCAGAAGGGCTGCCCGAACCTTGGGCGCCACATCGCCAACGTCAAGGGCTTTGGCGTGCCGGTGGTGGTGGCGATCAACCACTTCCATTCCGACACCGATGCGGAAGTGGCGGCGGTGAAGGAATATGTGGCCCAGCAGGGGGCGGAGGCGATCCTGTGCAAGCACTGGGCGCAGGGCTCGGCGGGGGTCGAGGATCTGGCGCGCAAGGTGGTGCAGCTGGCCGAAGGCGGCACGTCGGAATTTGCGCCGCTTTATCCCGACGAGATGGGCCTGTTCCAGAAGATCGAGACCATCGCCAAGCGGATCTACCACGCCGATGCGGTGATTGCCGACAAGTCGGTGCGCGACCAGCTGAAGGCCTGGGAGGCGGCGGGCTATGGCCATCTGCCGATCTGCATGGCCAAGACCCAGTATTCCTTCTCGACCGACCCGAACCTGCGCGGCGCGCCGACCGGGCATTCGGTGCCGGTGCGCGAGGTGCGGCTTTCGGCCGGCGCCGGGTTCATCGTGGTGATCTGCGGCGAGATCATGACGATGCCGGGCCTGCCGAAGGTGCCCTCGGCCGAGGTGATCCGTTTGAATGACGCGGGCCATGTCGAGGGCCTGTTCTGAGGTGACGGCGGCGGGGGGCCAGCCCCCCGCACCCCCCGGGATATTTGTGCCAAGTTGAAAGGGTGTGGGCGTTTTCAAGGGAAGGCGCATCCGCTAGGAAGGCGGCGCGGATTTTTCGGGAGAGCGACATGCGTTTGCCGGCGGAGTGCAGGACGATGGCCGAGATCCGGGCCGAGATCGACCGCGTCGATGCGGCGCTGGTGGACTATCTCGCCGAGCGGGCGGGGTATATCGACCGGGCGGCGGAGCTGAAGGCCGATCTGGGCTGGCCGGCGCGGATCGGCCCGCGGGTCGAGGAAGTGGTGGCGAACGTGCGGGCCGGGGCCGAGGCGCGGGGACTGCCGGCGGACCTGCTTGAGGATTTCTGGCGCCGGCTGGTCGACTGGTCGATCGCCCGCGAGGAGGCAAGCCTTGGGCCGGACGGTTCCGGGGAAGACTGAAGGGCCGGGAACGGCAGGGGATGGACGGGCAATGGGCGCGACCCTGATTGACGGCAAGGCGATCGCGGCGGCGATGCAGGCGCGCACCCGGGCTGCGGCCGCGGCGCTTGGCGCCGAGGGCTGGCGGCCGCGGCTGGTTTCGGTTTCGGTCGGCGATGTGGCGGCGGCCGAGCTTTACGTGCGCAACCAGAGCCGCCAGGCGGCGGCGGCGGGGGTGGAGTTCGAGGCGCGCAACTACCCCGCGACCACGAGCCTTGAACAGTTGAACGGCATCCTGTCGGGGCTCAACGCCGACCCGCGGGTGCATGGCATCATCATCCAGCGGCCGCTGCCCATCCATATCCCGGTGAAGGCGCTGCAGACGGCGATCCATCCCCTGAAGGATGTCGAGGGCATGCATCCGGCCTCGATCGGGCGGATCGTCTACAACGACCTGGGGCTTGGGCCCTGCACCGCCGTGGCGGCGGTCGAGATCCTGAAGTCGCTGCCGCTGATCATCGAGGGGCTCGATGTCTGCGTGATCGGCCACAGCGAGATCGTCGGCAAGCCGATCGCGTTTCTGATGATGGGGCTCGGGGCGACGGTGACGGTCTGCCATCACATGACGCGGCAGGTGGCGGTGCACAGCCGGGCGGCGGATGCGGTCTTTGTCGCGGTGGGGCGGCCGGGGCTGGTGACGGGCGCGATGCTGAAGCCGGGCGCGGCCTTGATCGACATCGGCATCAACCGGGTGAGCGATGGAGAGGGCGGCACGCGGACCGTCGGGGACGCGGATTTCGAAAGCTGCGCCGCGACCGCGGGCTGGATCACGCCGGTTCCGGGCGGGGTCGGGCCGGTGACGGTGGCGGTGCTGATGCAGAACGCCGTCAGCGCGGCGGCCGCGCAGCGCGACCAGTATCGCGCCGCCTTTGCGGCGGCGGAATGAACCCTCAGCATGGGAGAGACCAGATGACGGCACGGGTGATCGACGGCAAGGCCTTTGCGGCCGGGATCCGGGAACAGGTGGCGGCGCATGTGGCGCAGCTGAAGGCCGGGCACGGGCTGCAGCCGGGCCTGGCGGTGGTCCTGGTGGGGGAAGACCCGGCAAGCCAGGTCTATGTCGGTTCGAAGGGCAAGCAGACGGTCGAGGCGGGAATGGCCTCTTTCGAACACAAGCTGCCGGCCGAGACCTCCGAGAAGGATCTGCTTGCGGTGATCGACCGGCTGAATGCCGATCCGAAAGTTCACGGCATTCTCGTGCAGTTGCCGCTGCCTTCTCATCTGAACTCTGACCTGGTGATCAACCGTATCGACCCGGCGAAGGATGTCGACGGGTTTCACATATCGAACGTGGGGCTTCTGGGAACGGGTCAGAAGTCGATGGTGCCCTGCACGCCGCTGGGCTGCCTGATGCTCTTGCGCGACCTGCACGGCAGCCTTGCGGGGATGAACGCGGTGGTGGTGGGGCGCAGCAATATCGTCGGCAAGCCGATGGCGCAGCTGCTGCTGGGCGACAGTGCCACGGTGACCATCGCGCATAGCCGGACGAAGAACCTCGCCGAGGTCTGCCGCGGCGCCGATATCCTGGTGGCGGCGGTGGGCCGGCCCGAGATGATCCCCGGCGACTGGGTGAAACCCGGCGCCACGGTGATCGACGTCGGCATCAACCGCATCACCACGCCCGAAGGCAAGACCCGGCTGGTGGGCGATGTCGATTACGCCAGCGTCTCGCAGGTCGCCGGCGCCATCACCCCGGTCCCCGGCGGCGTCGGCCCGATGACCATCGCCTGCCTGCTCGCCAATACCCTCACCGCCGCCTGCCGCGCCAACGGCCTGCCGGAACCGAAGGGACTGACCGCCTGAGGCGGGCGCGGGCGACTTGACGACTAGGCGCCAAGCCCGGCGATCGCGGAAAAGACCACCGCGATCGCCAGCCATTGCAGCGGGCGGACCGGCTCGGAGAGGAAGGCCCGCGCCAGCAGGATTGTGACCACGCCAAAGACCGAGGCGACGACGGCGGCGAATTCGGGATGGGGCAGGCCGGCCGACAGGGCGACGGCGGCCATGGCGGCGGCATCGAGCAGACCCATCAGGATCAGCAGACGCCAGGGCAGGGCAGGCGTTCCCTGCGGCTGCGGCAGCGGCGCTTGTGCGAGCAAGGCTGCCAGCAGCGTCACGAGCAGTGTCGTGGCCCGCGTGATGGCCATCTTGGGCCATTCGGCGGTGGCGTCGCCCGACTGTGCGGCCGCCTGTGCCAAGGCGAAGGTCGTTGCAAAACCCGCGGCGGCGGCCAGCGACCAGAGGATTGCCTGCAACCTCGTTCCCCTTGCAGTCGCATGGTCGGGAGAAAGAACCGCGACGCAGCTGACGCCGCCGACAATGACCGCGACCGCGATCAGTTCCGCAAGCGCGGGTGCACGACCGGAGAGGGTTGCGGAAAGAAGGGTCAGGATCGGGTAAGCTCCGACAATCGGGGCGACCAGTGCGACGGCGCCGATGGCGAAAGCCCGGTAGAGCCCATATCCGGCAACGAAGAACCCAAGCCCCGCGCCGACGGCCAGCAATGTTCCCGGCCAATCCAGCGCCCAGGGCGACCCCAGGGTGACCGACAGCGCCGCTACCGGCACCAGACCCGCCGCCAGGACGATGGCAAGCAGCGGCAAAACCGGGCGGCCCGGCGCCGCAAAGCGCACGCACAGGTCGTGCACGCCCCATGCAAGTGCCGCTGCGAGACCTAGAATGACTGACATCGACCGGTGCCTCCGTGAATGATTGCGCGGGCCGGATCGTGCCTGCACTGGACATGTATTGCGGAGGCTTCAACCTGTCTCCGCGGCAAGAGCACCTTGCCTGAAAAAGAAGGGCGCCGGATCTGCCGGCGCCCTCTCAGTCACTGATCCGGGGGGAAGCGGATCAGATCCGAAGCCGGCCTTGTGTCCCCTTGTGGTGGTCCGGATGCGCCGCAGGCAGGCCGTGGCCACGAAAGCGTCACAAGAGATTCCCGTGTCAGGGCAAGTCTTCCCGGCATGTTGCATCTGTGTCAAATAGTTTTCATATGAGGAATGTAAAACCGGGTCATTCCTGTGCAACAAAAAGGCCCCCGGGCAAGGGGGCCTGATTGGTCTTTGCCGGGCATCCTCAGATGTCGAGGGTATTCTCGATTTCCCAGGACGACATGTGGGACACATAGCTGTCCCATTCGCGCTGCTTCGTCTTCAGATAGGCGGATGAGAAATCCTCGCCCATCATGCCTTTCAGCGTTGTGTCCTTGTCATAGGCGCGCAGGGCGTCCAGCAGGTTCAGCGGCAGCTTGGGCGCATTCTTGATCTTGTGCCCGTCCTGATACATGTCGATGTCCAGACGCTTGCCGGGATCGGCCTTGGTGCGCACGCCGTCCAGACCGGCCGCCACGATCACCGCCTGCATCAGATAGGGGTTGGCCGCGCCATCGGGCAGACGAAGCTCGATCCGGCCCTTGCCCGGCACCCGCACCAGGTGGGTGCGGTTGTCGCCCGACCAGGTGACGGTGTTCGGCGCCCAGGTCGAACCCGACGAGGTGCGCGGTGCGTTGATGCGCTTGTAGCTGTTCACCGTCGGGTTGGTGATCGCCGCCAGCGCCGAGGCGTGCTTCATGATGCCGCCCAGGAAGTATTTGCCCTTTTGCGAGAGGCCCAGTTCGCCTTCGGGGTCGTAGAATGCATTGTCCTGGCCATCGAGGCTCCAGGCCGAGATATGCGCATGCATGCCCGACCCGGTCAGTTGCAGGAAGGGCTTGGGCATGAAGGTGACGCGCAGACCGTGCTTTTCGGCAACCGAGCGCAGCATGAACTTGAAGAAGCTCAGCTTGTCGGCGGTCCGGAGCACGTCGTCGTATTTCCAGTTCATCTCGAACTGGCCGTTCGCGTCCTCATGGTCGCTCTGGTAGGGTTCCCAGCCGAGATCCATCATGTAGTCGCCGACTTCGGCGATCATGTCATAACGGCGCATGATCGCCTGCTGGTCGTAGCAGGGCTTGGACGAATTGTCCCACGGGTCGGCGGGCCTGTCGCCTTCTGGGGTCAGCAGAAAGAACTCGGGCTCGACACCGGTCTTGACGCGCAGGCCTTCCTTCGCGGCTTCGGCGATGACGTTGCGCAGCACATTGCGCGGCGCCTGCGCCAGTTCGGAGCCTTCCATGGTGCAGTTGGCGGCAATCCAGGCCACTTCCGGCTTCCACGGCAACTGGATGACGCTGCTGGGGTCAGGCATCCCCAGCGTGTCGGGGTGGGCGGGGGTCACGACGAACCCCGCCGCGAACCCCGCGAAGCCGGCGCCGCCGGCCACCACATCATTGATGACCTGGGCCGGGACCAGCTTGGCCCGTTGCGCGCCGCCCAGGTCGGTGAAGGATATCATGAAGTATTTGACACCCTTGTCCTTGGCCCATTTTTCGAGGTCCGAGACCATCGAAATCTCCCTGTCGTGTTTCATTTTTATCAAAATCCTCCGTTCCGGCCGGGGATCCAGGTCGTGCCTGCCAGGGGAACGCCGGCCATGGCGGCGGCTTCCACGTTCAGGGCAACAAGGTCTTCCGGCTCAAGGTTGTGCAGGTGATTCTTGCCACAGGCGCGGGCGATGGTCTGTGCTTCCAACGTCATCACCTTGAGGTAGTTCTTCAACCGACGGCCGCCCAGGACCGGATCGAACCGCTTGAACAGTTCGGGATCCTGGGTGGTGATGCCCGCCGGGTCCTTGCCTTCGTGCCAGTCATCATAGGCGTCGGCCGTCGTCTGCAGTTTCTGGTATTCGGCTTCAAGTTTCGGATCATTGTCGCCAAGCGCCACCAGTGCCGCCGTGCCGATGGCGACCGCGTCAGCGCCCATGGCCATCGCCTTGGCCACGTCCGCCCCGGTGCGGATGCCGCCCGAGACGATCAGTTGCACCTTGCGGTGCATGCCCAGATCCTGCAGTGCCTTAACGGCGAGCGGGATACAGGCGAGGATCGGCATGCCGACCTGTTCGATGAACACGTCCTGGGTTGCGGCGGTGCCGCCCTGCATCCCGTCCAGAACCACGACATCGGCCCCGGCCTTCACCGCCAGCGCGGTGTCGTAATAGGGACGGGCGCCGCCGATCTTGACGTAGATCGGTTTTTCCCAGTCGGTGATCTCGCGGATTTCAAGGATCTTGATTTCCAGGTCGTCCGGGCCGGTCCAGTCGGGATGACGGCAGGCCGAGCGCTGGTCGATGCCCTTGGGCAGGTTGCGCATCATCGCCACGCGGTCGCTGATCTTCTGGCCCAGCAGCATCCCGCCACCGCCGGGCTTGGCGCCCTGACCGACCACGACCTCGATCGCATCGGCGCGGCGCAGGTCATCGGGGTTCATGCCGTAGCGGCTGGGAAGAACCTGATAGACCAGCGTCTTGGAGTGCCCGCGCTCTTCCTCGGTCATGCCGCCGTCGCCGGTGGTGGTCGAGGTGCCGGCTTCGGTCGCGCCGCGACCCAGGGCTTCCTTCGCCGGGCCCGAAAGCGCGCCGAAGCTCATGCCCGCGATGGTAACGGGGATGTCCAGGTGGATCGGATTCTTGGCGAAGCGGGTGCCGAGCCAGACGTCGGTCGCGCATTTCTCGCGGTAGCCTTCCAGCGGATAGCGCGAGATCGAGGCGCCGAGGAACAGCAGGTCGTCGAAGTGGGGCAGGTGCCGCTTCGTGCCGCCACCGCGGATGTCATAGATGCCCGAGGCGGCCGCGCGACGGATTTCCGCGTTGATGGCCGGGGTGAAGGTTGCCGAGAACCGCGGCGGGGTATGGGGAAAATCGCTCATGTTCCTGTGCCTCAGTATGCCGCAGCGTTGTCGATGTTGAAGTTGTAGAGTTTCCGGGCCGAACCGTAGCGGCGGAACTCTTCGGGTTTCGCCTTGCCTGTGGCTTCGCCGCGGCGCAGCAGTTCTTCCAGCGCCTCGTAATGCTCGGGGCGCATTTCCTTCTCGATGCAGTCGGCGCCGAGGGACTTCACCTTGCCGCGGACATAGAGCTTCGCCTCGTAGAGCGAATCACCCAGCGCATCGCCGGCATCACCCAGAACGACAAGGCTGCCCGACTGTGCCATGAAGGCCGACATGTGGCCGATGGAACCGTGCACGACGATGTCGATGCCCTTCATCGAGATGCCGCAGCGCGACGAGGCGTTGCCCTTGATGACCAGAAGGCCACCGCGGCCGGTGGCGCCGGCATACTGGCTGGCGTCGCCTTCGACGATGACGGTGCCCGACATCATGTTTTCGGCCACGCCCGGACCGGCCGAACCGGTGATGCGGATGCTGGCCTGCTTGTTCATGCCGGCGCAATAGTAGCCGGTGGTGCCGCGCACGGTGATGTCGAGCGGCGCGTCGACGCCCACTGCAATCGCGTGGCTGCCGCGGGTATTGACGATTTCCCAGACCGTTTCATTGGTCTGTCCACCACGCAGCGAATGCAGCGTCTGGTTCAGTTCACGCAAGCCGCGGGCTGCAAGATCGAAGGTTTGCATGTCGGAGGCTCCGGCTGAGATCGAACTTGGTTTGTTCATGGTCAGTGCTTCCAGAAATAGACGGTTGCGGGTTCGGGCTCCCAGACGCGGGCGTTCTCGATGCCCGGCAGGTTCACCAGTGCGCGGTATTCCGAACCGAAGGCGACATACTGATCGGTTTCGGCCATGACGGCGGGCTTGCAGGCGATCGGGTCGCGCACGACGCCGAAGCCATCCTTGGTGCCGACGACGAAGGTGTAGAAGCCGTCCAGATCTTCCAGGCCCGATTCCAGCGCCTGGCCCAGGTTCTGGCCTTCCTTCAGCTTGTGGCTGACATAGGCCGCCGCCACTTCAGTATCGTTCTGGGTTTCGAAGGTCATGCCTTCGCGGATCAGCTCACGGCGCAAGCCGTTGTGATTCGAAAGCGAGCCATTGTGCACGAGGCACTGGTCCGGACCGGTCGAGAACGGGTGGGCGCCCATGGTCGTCACGGCTGATTCGGTCGCCATGCGGGTGTGGCCGATCCCGTGCGATCCCGTCATCTTCGACACGTCGAAGCGGGCGGCAACGTCCTTGGGCAGGCCGACTTCCTTGTAGATTTCAAGGCTGTCGCCGACGCTCATCACCTTGATGTTCGGGCGCAGTTGCGTCAGGGCGCTGCGCGCGGAGTCGAGCTGATCGAGCGGCACTTCCAGAACCGCGTGGGAGCTCTTCACCAGCATCAGCACCGGCTTGCCGATGGCGTTCTTCAGATCCTGGTCGAGGTTCTTGAAGTCCGCGTCGGGCGTGGCTGACTGCACCGTGATCTTGGCACGGCCATCATCCGCCCCGGAATAAATCGCGATTCCGGCGCTGTCGGGTCCGCGGTCGGTCATGGTGATGAGCATGTCCGTCAGCAGTTCGCCGAGCTTGGGTTCCAGGGATTTGTCCTTAAGAAACAGTCCGACAATGCCGCACATGGCATCCTCCTTTGCTGTTGCCGCCCCCTCTTTTTCCGGGGCACTGCGAATCTCCTAACAGGAATTATTTTTTCTTGCTAGGCAAAAAATAAGACCCGTCCGTTCCTCTCTGGAAATCCCCTTCCCGCACCCCGGGAAATTTTGCATCTGAGAAATCCGCCAAGAACCGTTGACAGGATAGCGGTAAATACGTTTCCTGCTAGAAAAAAAAATTACCTTGCAGGGAACGGCGCAACCACTGGCGCCGTCGTGAAGCATCTGACGGGAGGAAAAGATGCACGGAAACCAATCTGCCAGTTCGCCGTGATCGGCCGACTGAAATAATCGACAAAACATGTGGGACTTCGGACGCCATCCTGCGCATCGCGTTGCGGGAAGGGATGCGTGACTCCGGCTGGTCCTTGGACACGTTTTACACGTTGCAGAAAGATCCAAGCATGAGCGGAAGTAACAACAACGATACGGATTTTCTCGAATACGAGCACGGGAATCTCTATGGCGGCACGAACTGGTGGGGTGCATTCGTCATCGGTCTGGCCGGAACCATTCTTGTCACCGGGGCAGCGCCTGCCTTCCTGACGGTCTTTGGCGCGTCCTATATCCCCTTCATCATCTTCTTCACGATCACGGGCGTCCTGCTCTGCCTGATCCTGGCCGAACTTTCGGCGATGATGCCGGGGCGGACCGGCGGATCGCCCTCCTATGCCTACCCGGCCTACATCCGGCGCTTCCCGCGGCTTGCGCCGCATGTGAACGGCATGACGGCCTGGATGTACTGGGTCGGCTGGATGCCGGTGGCGCCGCTGAACATGATCCTGGCCTCGGCCTATATCGCCCATATCCTGGGCCTTGATACCAGCGCCGGCATCACCCCGGTCAGCACCTTCATCCCCTACTGGACGCTGGCGATCACCGTGGTCGGCCTGCTGATCCTGTCGATCCCGGCCTATCTGGGCATCAGCTTCGGCACCGGGATGGCGACGATCCTTGCGATCCTGTCGATGATTCCGCTGACCTTCCTTTCGATCGGCTTCATCTTCAACCTGGACGCCGCCAACTGGAGCGAACTGATCGGCTTCCCGCATCTGGACGGCAGCAGTTTCTTTGCCGACATGGTGACGACGACCGGCACCTATCCGGCCTGGCTGATGTATGTCGCCTATGCCTTCCCGCTCTTGTGGACCGTGATCGCCTTCGAGGCGGCGGCCTGCTACATCGGCGAATGCAAGAACCCCGGCCGCGACGCCAAGATCGCCATGACGCTGGAAGGCGGCTATGGCGTGTTCGTCTATTCGATGCTGCCGATCTCCTTCGTCGTGATCCTCGGGGCCGAGGCGCTGTCGAACCCCGATCTTGTCGATCCCAAGACCATGTTCGTGACCTTCGCCAGCAAGATCTTCCCCGGCGTTGCGGGTGCGGTGATGGAATGGGCCATGGCGATCATGCTGATCATCGCTCTGGTGCTGTCGGCGCTGAACTCGCTCATGGGCTGTTCGCGGTCGCTTTACCAGATGTCGCTGGACGGCCAGTTCCCGCGCTTCTACCAGCGCCTGAACAAGTTCCGCGTTCCGGCCCCGGCGATGATGACCAACGTGGTCGCCAGCCTGGCCATCGCCTTCATGGGCGGCGCGATCGAGATCTATTCCTTCTCGAACGTGGGCTATCTGGGGTCGTTCGTTCCGGTGCTGATCGGCTACTACCTGCTGCGCAAGGACCGTCCGAACGTGCCGCGCCCGTTCCGCCTGCCCGAGTTCTTCAAGTGGATCGCGATTGCGCTTGCCGCCCTCTACTTCTTCGTCTGGTTCGTCGGTGGCCTGATCTATTCCGTCATCGGCGGCCAGGCGATCTACTACTTCCTCGGCGTGGCGACGATCTTCATGTATCTGCCGCTCTATTGGTACCGCAAGTATGAAGACCGCCGCGACGGGGTTGCCGTGCCGTCCGCGACAAGCGGCTCTGTGCGGAGCTGACAGGAAGATGACCATGGCAATCCGCTGGCCCCTGAACCGATCAAAACCTGCCGCATCCGCGGCAGGAACCCGGACGGTGCTTCTGGCATCCGAAGGGCGCAGGTTCACCCCCGAGGCGATCAAATTCGCGGCGCGTCTTGCACGCCGCGAAGGGGGGGGCGACGGGGGCCATGTGCGGGTTCTGACGGTGGCGCGGCTTTGGGGGACGGGCCTTGGCCTGCCCAATCCCGGGCTTCGCCCCAGCAAGAGCGAGTTGGCCGAGCAGGAGGAAAACGTCCGCCTGGCGATCCGGCAGCTTGAAAAGATGGGAATCAAGGCCGACGGAAACATCGTCGTGACGCGCGATCCCCGCAAGAGCATCCTGCGCGAGACAAGACGCCTGGGGTGCGAAGCCATCGTCATGGGCGCCGACAACCGGCGCCCATGGTTGATTGCGGATTTCATGTGGAGCCAGGCGCCCTATCGGGTGGCGCGCCGCGCCCCGGTGCCTTGCCATATCGTCGTGGCGGGCGCCAAGACCTGATCTGGCCCGGGCATCGCCGACAAAGGGCGGACAAAGGAAAAAGCGGGCGGTCGGGGAACCCCGGCCGCCCGCTTTCCCGTTCAGTCCGACTGCGGGTAGGTGATGATCGACAGGAAGCGCGCGGGCAGCTTGTTCAGCTTGTCCGGCCCGTGCGGCGCATCGGCATCGAAGAACAGGCTGTCGCCGGGTTCCAGCAGGTAGTTCGTGTCTCCGTGGCGGTATTCGACTTCGCCTTCAAGCATGTAGAGAAGTTCGATCCCGTCGTGCTGGAAGGTCGGGAACACGTCCGAGGTTTCCGACAGCGTGATCATGTAGGGTTCGACCACCACGCCCGAGGCATTGACGCCGATATGGCCCAGCAGGTTGTATTGGTGACCCGAGCGGGTGCCTGCGCGCTCGATCTCGACGTGCTGGCCGGATTTGACATGCATCGCTTCTCGGTGCTCCTCATAGCGACGGAAGAACGAGGTGATCGGCACGCTCAGCGCATGGGCAAGGGATTGCAGGGTCGTCAGCGAGGGAGAGGTATTGCCGTTCTCGATCTTC
Organism: Paracoccaceae bacterium; assembly: GCA_020622085.1. GTDB lineage: Bacteria > Pseudomonadota > Alphaproteobacteria > Rhodobacterales > Rhodobacteraceae > QY30. The sequence goes on from JAHRYM010000001.1 coordinate 732,058, forward strand.
GACAGCATCCCGATCGAAAGCCCGGTCTGCTTGGAAAGATCGGCCACCGTCATGCCCTTGGTTCGCCGGGCCGAGCGAACGGAGCGGCCGATCGCCACCTCGAGGTTCTTTTCGCGCGGTTCGGTGACGCGGTGCGGGTTTTGCGACAGCGGCTTCTTTGGCGCAACCTTCTTGTCGCCTGCCTTCGTCACGATCGTGGCCTTGCCATGTGCCGGAGTAGTCTTGAGCCGATTCATCGGAAACCTCCATGCGTCATTCGAGTGAACACCGGGCTTCCTGGGCAGATGCCGGCTTGTCCGCGATCCGTTTGCGAGTGAAGCAATATTCCTATAGGGAATGTGAAATGGCAATGGCGGTGAAATGACTCAGTCGCTCGGATTTCTGGTTTTATCGGGTTTTCCGATGGCTTGCCTGACTTCGGCAATCGAGCCGCTGCGTGCGGCGAATGAAATCACAGGAAAACGCGCCTTTCACTGGCAGGTGATCGGCGAAACTGCGGGGCGCGTCGAATCATCGGCAGCCGTCGCGTTCGAGCCGGACCTGCCGCTGGAACGAGTGGCCGACCTGGACTACCTGTTCCTGCTCAGTGGGCCGGACGGGGCTTTTGCCAATCCGGGGCGTGCCAACGGGCAGCTTCGTCGGCTGGCACGGGCCGGAATGCGGATCGGTGCAGTCAGCGGCGCGATCTTTCCCATGGCGCGCGCGGGCTTGCTGGACGGGCATCGGGTAGCGGTGCACTGGCTTTATCACAGCGCCTTCCAGGCCGAATTTCCCGATATCGAAGCCAGCTCCAGCGTGATCGAGATCGACCGCAACCGCCTGACAGTGGCGGGGGCGTCCTCGGCCTTTGATCTGGCGCTGGGGTTGGTAGAGGAGGCGCTTGGACCCGAGGTGATGACCGAAGTGGCCTGCTGGTTCCAGCATCCGGTGATCCGGGGCGAGGGCGTTGCGCAGAAGACGCCGGGCTACCGCGCCGACCGGACGCAGGACACGATGCCGGCAATGATTGCGCGGGCGATCAAGATCTTCGAGACCCATCTCGAAGAGCCGATCCAGATTGCCGAGGTGGCGGAACGGTTGCGGATTTCCGCACGCCAGCTGGATCGGAGCTTCCGCCGCTATACCGGCCGGGCGCCGCTGGCCTATTATCGGATGCTGCGCATGAAGCAGGCGCGGCAACTGGTGCTTTATACGAAGGACACGCTGACGACGATCGCGCTTGCGGTGGGCTATGGCAGCACGACGCCGCTCGTCAAGCATTACGTCGCCGAATTCGGCATCACGCCGCAGGAGGATCGCGCGGCCCAGGCGGGCCTGCGCATTCGCAAGGGCGGCTGAGAACCGCCGATCAGGCCACCGACTCGGCTGCCTGGATCAGGGCGTGGTGCAGCGACGCTGCCGCCGAGCGCATCCCCAGAACACTGTAGCGGCTGCCCGCCTCGCGGCAGATGACGTAGCAGCCAAGATGCTCGATCAGGCTGCGCGTCGCCTGTCCCGCCTGCATCGCATGGATGTCGATGGCGGAAAGTCGTTCGAACATCGGGATCGCGTCGCGCCCGATGATGTCGAACCGGACCCAGGCATCGGTCTGTTCGGTGACCGAAGCGGCGTCACCAACCGCTTCCTTCACCCGCGCGGCAATGTCTTCATGCGTGGCAAAGGGCGCCTCGATGAACCACTGGCCGGGGGCGGTCCAGATCGCGCCCCAGTCGCCCGCCTGCGCGGCATGGCCGGGCGTGGGCAGGGCGAAACCCAGAAGCGCCTCGGCGCGGGGGGTGAAGTCCGCTTCGCGGCCCCGGCGCTGCGCAAGCGAAGCCAGCGCGACATCGGGGTTTTCGGCGATGGTGATCCGGCCGACGCTGCGGATCACGGGGCGGGCCTGCGCCAGTGGCGTCAGGGCTTTCAGGCGGTGCTCAGGCACGGAGACGCTCTCCTTCCGGGTCGATGAAATGCGCACTCACGACCTCGACTTCGGTTTCCAGATCCTTCACGGGGCAGACCGCGCGCAGGCGTTCGCCCATGCGGTTTGCGCCGTTCTTCAGCAGGCCAAGGCCCACGGCATGCCCAAGGCTGGGCGAGAAGGCGACCGAGGTCATGTAACCCTGGTCATTGGCGGCATTCGCCACCGCCCCGGCGTTGATGAAGTGCGACCCCGCTGACATGACGGCATCCTTCGACACCGGCCGGAAGCCGACAAGGTTCAGCACATCGGGCTGCACCAGACCTTCGCGTTCTGACAGTGTCGAGCCGATCGAGTCCTTCTTCTTGTTGACCATGCCCGCCATGCCAAGGTTCAGCGCGGTGGTGGTGCCGTTCAGTTCGTTCCCGGCTGCGTGGCCCTTTTCGATCCGCATGACGCCCAGGGCTTCCGTGCCATAGACCACGCCGCCGAACTCCTGTGCCGCCTCGGACATGGCGCGGATCAACCCGTCGCCATAGCGGGTCGGCACCGCGATTTCATAGGCCAGTTCGCCCGAGAAGCTGATGCGGAAGATCCGCGCCCTCAGCCCGCCCATGACGGTGATCCCGGCGCAGCCCATGTAGGGCAGGGCCTCGTTTCCGATGTCCTGGTCGACGATCTTCTGCAGCAGCTTGCGCGCATTGGGGCCGGCCACCGAGAACTGTGCCCAGGCTTCGGTGGTGGAGATCAGCTGCACGTCCATGTCGGGCCAGAGGCACTGGCGGCAGAATTCCATGTGCCGATAGACGCCGACCGCGTTGGCGGTGGTGGTCGTCACCACGAAATGGTCATCGGCCAGACGTGCGGCGGTGCCGTCGTCCATCACCATGCCATCTTCCCGCAGCATGATCCCGTAGCGGACCTTGCCGACGCCCAGTTTCCCGAAGGGGTTGGCGTAGATGCGGTTGAGGAATTCGGCCGCATCCGTGCCCTGCACGTCGATCTTGCCCAGCGTGGTCACGTCGCAGATCCCGACCGAACCGCGCGTGGCGAGAACCTCGCGGTCAACCGACTGGCGCCAGGTGGTTTCGCCCTTGCGAGGGAACCACTGGGCGCGCAGCCACATCCCCACCTCGACAAAGACCGCGCCCTGTTCGGATGCCCATTTGTGGCTGGGGGTCAGGCGTTTGGGACGAAAGTCGGCGCCGGCCGAGCGGCCCGCGAAGGCCGCGATCGGCACGGGGTTGTAGGGCGGGCGATAGATGGTCGTGCCGGTTTCGGGGATGGTCCGGCCGGTCATTGCCGCCATGACGGCAAGGCCGGTGACGTTCGAGGTCTTGCCCTGGTCGGTCGCCATGCCCAGCGTCGTGTAGCGCTTCAGATGCTCGACCGACTTGTAACCTTCCTGATGCGCAAGCTTCACATCCTTCACGGTCACGTCGTTCTGCGGATCGACCCAGGCGCGGCCCTTGGTATGGGGCACATACCAGAGCGGCACCATGCGCGGGGCATCGTCCTCGGCGCGTGGCAGGTCGGGCAGCGCGGCGGTGCGGCCCAGATCGGCCAGCGCCGAGGCGGCGCCCTCGGCCCCGGTGCGCAGGGCGGCGGCGGTTGTCAACCGGCCGGCCGCGGCCCCGGCCACGGTCATGCCGGCCGGCAGATCGGCACCGGGCACAAAGGCGGCGATGGCTTCGTCCCAGACGGGACGCGACCGGTGATGGCAGGTCAGGCTGACGTTCGGGTTCCAGCCGCCGGACACGCCCAGCGCGTCGCAGGCGATGGTGCGCATTTCGCCCGAAGCGGTGCGGACCGTGATCGACGACAGGCCCTGACGGCCCTTCGTATCCACCACCATCGCGCCGCGCAGGTGTTCGACCCCGCTGATCGCGGCGCCATCGGCCCGGCTGTCGATGACGGCGGCGATGGCAACCCCCCTGGCGCGCAGGTCGGCCACGGTGCGCAAACCATCGTCATTGTTGGTGAATACCGCGACCCTGTGCCCCGGCGTCGCCGCCCAGCGGTTGGCATAGGCGCGCAGGGCACCGGCGAGCATGATGCCGGGGCGGTCGTTGTTGACGAAGGCGATCGGTCGCTCGATGGCGCCGGCGCAGACCAGCGACCTTTTGGCGTAGATGCGCCACAGCGTCTGGCGCACCTTGCCCTGCGGCGTGACCGGCAGGTGGTCGCTGACGCGTTCCAGCGCGCCATGGATGCCATGGTCGAAGGCGCCGATCACGGTCGTGCGGGTCATCAGCCGGACGTTGGGCATGGTCGCCAGTTCGGCCACCGTTGCCGCCGCCCAGTCCGCCCCCGAGCCATCGCCCACCGCCAGCGTCTCGGCATTGAGCCGGCCGCCCAGGCGGAAATCCTCGTCGGCAAGGATCACCCTTGCGCCCGCCCGCCCGGCGGTCAGCGCCGCTGCCAGACCCGCAGGGCCCGCGCCGGTGATCAGCAGGTCGCAGTGCAGGAAGCCCTTGTCATAGGCATCCGGGTCCGCCTCCATCGACAGCCGGCCCAGGCCGGCGGCGCGGCGGATGACCGGCTCGTAGAACTTTTCCCACAGTTTCGCGGGCCACATGAAGGTCTTGTAGTAGAAGCCTGCGGCGAAGAACGGGCTGAACAGGTCGTTGATGCCCATGGCATCGAAAGACAGTGACGGCCAGCGGTTCTGGCTGTTGGCCTCGAGCCCGTCGAAAAGCTCGGTCACGGTGGCGCGGGTGTTGGGTTCACGCCGGGCACCGCTGCGCAGTTCGACCAGCGCGTTCGGCTCCTCGGACCCGGCCGAGATCACGCCGCGCGGACGGTGATACTTGAAGCTGCGGCCCATCAGCCGCACGCCATTGGCCAGAAGCGCCGAGGCCAGCGTATCGCCCGGATGGCCGGTGAAGTTCTTCCCGTCGAAGCTGAAGCGCAGGGTGTTGTTGCGGTCGATCTGGCCGCCGGAAAGTCGGTTGACGGTCATTTGCTGCGCCCCCGGTTGCGGGCCACGTCGCTGGCCAGTTCGACATTGAGGATTTCGTGGGTGGCCATGTTGCGCGTCACCACGACCCAGGACCGGTCGCCCTGTTCGTGGAACCACAACTCGCGGTGATCTCCGGCGGGGTTGTCGCGGAGGTAGAGGTATTCAAAGAACCGGTCGACCGCGTCGGGGGCCTGCCAGTCGGGACGGTCGATCAGGTTCGCATCACCCAGATAGGTGAATTCCTGCGAATCCCGCGGTCCGAGAAGGGGATGGTTGATGATCATTCGCGTGTTCCTTGGCGCATGGTGGCGCGGGCGGGGTCGGGATGTATGGCGGGGGTGGACATGGCCGCCTCAGTGCAGGTTGGGCTGCGCGCCCATGCCTTTTTCGTCGATCATCAACCCCTTGCGGAAGCGATCGAAGCGATAGGCGCGGGCGGTTTCATGCGGCTTGTCGGTGGCCAGAAGATGGGCGAAGGCCCAGCCGCTGGCAGGGGTGGCCTTGAAGCCGCCGTAACACCAGCCGCCGTTGAAATAGAGCCCTTCGATATCGGTCCTGTCGATGATCGGCGAGCCGTCCATCGACATGTCCATGAGCCCGCCCCAGATCCGCAGCAGGCGCGCACGCCCGATCATCGGCATCAGGCTCATGCCGCCTTCGCAGACATCCTCGACCACCGGCAGGTTGCCGCGCTGGGCGTAGGAGTTGTAGCCGTCAAGGTCGCCGCCAAAGACAAGGCCGCCCTTGTCGGACTGGCTGACATAGAAATGCCCCGCGCCATAGGTGATGACACCCGGGATCGTGGGCTTGAGGCCTTCGGAAACGAAGGCCTGCAGGACGTGGCTTTCGATGGGCAGGCGCATGCCGGCGTGCGACATGACCTTCGAGGACGAACCGGCAACGGCGCATCCGACCTTTTTCGCGCCGATGAAGCCGCGCGTGGTCTCCACGCCCTGGATGCGGCCGTTGTCGATCCGCATGCCGATGACTTCGCAGTTCTGGATGATGTCGACGCCGCGGCTGTCGGCGCCGCGGGCATAGCCCCAGGCGACCGCGTCATGGCGAACGGTGCCGCCGCGCGGCTGCATGAGCCCGCCCTTGATCGGGAAGCGGGCGCTGTCGAAGTTCAGGTAGGGGGCCATCTGGCGCACCCCTTCGCGGTCCAGAAGCACGGCATCGACACCATTGAGGCGCATGGCATTGCCGCGACGGGTATAGGCATCGCGCTGGGCATCGGTATGGCAAAGGTTCAGGATCCCGCGCTGGCTGACCATGGCGTTGTAGTTGAAATCCTGCTCCAGCCCCTCCCAGAGCTTCATCGAGAATTCGTAGAAGGGCTCGTTGCCGTCGAGCATGTAGTTCGAGCGGATGATGGTCGTGTTGCGCCCGACGTTGCCACCGCCGATGTAGCCCTTCTCGATCACGGCGATACGGGCCTGTCTGAATTCCTTGGCGAGGTAATAGGCCGTCGCCAGGCCGTGCCCGCCACCGCCGATGATGACGTAGTCGTAGCTCGCCTGCGGCGCGGGGTCGCGCCAGGCTGGCGTCCAGCCCTTGTGGCCGGTCAAGGCCTCGCGGATGACGCGGAACCCGGAATATCGCATGTCTTTGCCTCTTGCTGTTCGCCACGGGAACAGTGGCCCATGGATCGAGACTGGCAGAGGGTGTGGTGATTTGCCTCGTCCGTATCGGACATGGACGCGTCTGTTCTGGACATGTAACGCGTCGGTGACGGTGGCGCCGGGGCAAAAGAAAAGGGGGCTTGCGCGCCCCCTCGGCCTTCGGCCTCACCCTGCGGGATATTTCCGCAAGGTGAAAATGATTTTCTTCAGGTGCGGATGCCCGAGAAGCGCCCCTGCCATTCCTCGCGTTCTTCGTCGGTGATCTTGGCGAAAAGCACCTCGGGCGTGGTGAAGGCATGGCCGGCGGGCAGCGCAGCAAGGGCTGCCTCGACATCGTCGGGCCAGGCCTGGTCTTCGGTCCGCATGCCTTCGAGCATCTTTTGGGACGCATCGGGGATGAAGGGCGAAGACAGCACCGCGTAAAGCCGGACCAGGTTCAGTGACAGGCGCGTCTGGGCGGCGGCACGGTCCGGGTCGGTCTTGAAGACGGTCCAGGGGGCGGCGGATTGCAGGTATTCGTTGCCCGAGACCCAGATCGCGCGGAGTTCAGCGGCGGCCTTGCGGACCTCCATCGCCTCCATCGCGGCTTCATAGGCGCGGATCCGGGTGGTCAGGTCGGCGATCAGCGCGCGTTCCTGGTCGCCGTAGCTTCCTGCGGCGGGGATTTCCTCGCCGAATTTCGACCGGCAGAATTTCGTGATGCGGCTGACGAAGTTGCCCAGCACGTCGGCCAGATCCTTGTTCACGCCGGCCTGGAAGTTTTCCCAGGTGAATTCGCTGTCCGAGCTTTCGGGCGCATGGCTGAGGAGCCACCAGCGCCAGTAATCGGCGGGCAGGATCGACAGCGCCTGGTCCATGAAGACGCCGCGGCCCTGGCTGGTGGAGAACTGGCCGCCGTCGTAGTTCAGGTAGTTGAAGGACTTGATGTAGTCGACCAGCTTCCATTGCGCCCCGCCGGCGCGGTTGGCGCCAAGGATCGTTGCCGGGAAGCTGAGCGTGTGGAAGGGGACGTTGTCCTTGCCCATGAATTCCGTATAGGTCACGTCGCCCGCGCCCTTGTCGGTGCGCCACCAGCGCTGCCAGGCGTCATCCGCCTGGCCGGTCGCGTCGGCCCATTCGGCGGTGGCGGCAATGTATTCGATGGGGGCGTCGAACCAGACGTAGAAGACCTTGCCCTCCATCCCCGACCAGGGGGCGCCGTCGAACTGGGCGGGCACGCCCCAGTGCAGGTCGCGGGTGATGCCGCGGTCTTGCAGGCCTTCGCCGTCGTTGAGCCATTTCTTGGCGATCGAGGTGGTCAGGATCGGCCAGTCGGATTTGGAGTCGATCCAGGATTCAAGATCGCCCTTCAGGCTGCGCTGACGCAGGTAAAGGTGCTTGGTGTCGCGCACCTCCAGCCGGGTGGAGCCGGAGATGGCCGAGCGCGGATTGATCAGATCGGTCGGGTCAAGCTGCTTGGTGCAGTTTTCGCACTGGTCGCCCCGGGCGCGGTCATAGCCGCAGTTCGGGCAGGTGCCCTCGATATAACGGTCGGGCAGGAAACGGCCGTCATCGACGGAATAGACCTGCTTTTCGGTGACCTCGGCCACCAGACCCTGTTCGCCCAGCGTCCTGGCGAAATACTGGGTCAGGGCGTGGTTGCGGGCGCTGGACGACCGGCCGAAGTGATCGAAGGACAGCCGGAAGCCCTTGGCGATTGTCGCCTGGATGTCATGCATTTCTGCGCAGTATTCGGCCACCGGTTTTCCGGCCTTGGCGGCGGCAAGCTCGGCGGGCGTGCCGTGTTCGTCGGTCGCGCAGATGAACATCACCTCATGTCCGCGCGCGCGCTGGTAGCGTGCAAACAGATCGGCTGGCAATTGCGAGCCGACGAGGTTGCCCAGGTGCTTGATGCCGTTGATATAAGGGATCGCTGAGGTAATCAGATGCCGGGCCATGATCCGCCTTTCGTCGTTTGCCGCTGTTTAGCCGCTTGGGGCGCGAAGGGCTAGGGGGCTGGCGGCAGGGAAGGGCGGGGAATGAAGGCGGTGGAGCTTGCAGGGCGCAGCGCCGCGCCCGATCCGGGTGACGGGGCGCGCAGGGGCCGCCGTCGCGGCCAATCTGAAGATCGCGTCCGAGGCCGGCCTTCCATCCGCGGCGATGGCCAATGCCTGGGTGCCGACACGGCCCTTTCCGCTGTTCCCATCATTGGCGCCTCGACCCTGCCGCAGCTGGAGATTGCGCTTTCGGCCGCCGAGATGGCCTTGGCGAAGGATGTGCTGGTCGCCATCGAAGCCGCGCGCAAGGCGCACCCGATGCCGTTCTGGGGCCGGATGCGGGGGGGGGCGGTTGACGGTTTACTGCGCCGTGTAGCCGCCATCGACCAGATGGTAGGATCCGGTGATGAAGCTCGCACGGTCCGAGAGCAGGAAGACGATCAGCGCCGCGACCTCGTCTGCGGTGCCCATCCGGCCCAATGCATGCTTGCCGTTCAGGAACTCCTGCGTGGCCAGATCAAGCGAGCCGTCCACCAGCGGCGTGTGGATGAAGCCGGGGCCGACCGAGTTCACGCGGACGCCCTGCCGGGCATATTCAAGGGCTGCGTTCTTGGTCATGCCCACCACACCGTGTTTGGCGCTGACATAGCCCACGGACCCGGCAAAGCCGACGCTGCCGAGGATCGATGCGATGTTGACGATCGAACCGTTGCCCGCCTTGGCCATTTCGGGAATGGCGAAGCGCATGCCGTAAAAGACGCCCGACAGGTTGATGTCGGTCACCTGTTTCCAGGCCGCCAGATCATATTCGCCGGTGGGTGCGATCTTGCCGCCGATGCCGGCGTTGTTGACCAGCCCGTAAAGCCCGCCGGTGGTGTCGACGGCAATACGCACCATCGCCTCGACCGAGGCAGCATCGGCCACGTCGACGGCAACCGCATGGGCCTTGCCGCCCGCAGCGGTGATCTGCCCGGCTACTTTCTGCGCCCCCGGCATGTCGCGGTCTGCGACGATGACCGTCGCGCCCGAAGCTCCGAGTTCCACGCAGGTCGCCGCCCCGATGCCCGAGCCGCCGCCGGTCACGATGATGGTCTTTCCGCCGAAACGCAGGTCCATTCCCGCCTCCTGTCTGTGATATGTCCATCTTCCAGATCGGACCTTGCCGCCAGATTGCAAGATCGGCGTGTCGGTTTGCCGCGGTAACGGCGCGATCTAGCCGGCAGATTTTCCCGCCGATGCCTGCCTCAGCGACGAAGCGGTGACGCCGAACCGGGCGCGGAAGGCGCGGGCAAAGGCAGGCTGGCCGGAAAAGCCGCAGCGCAGCGTGATTTCCTGCAAGGGCAGGTCGGTGTCCCAGATCATCCGCCGCGCCTCGTCCAGCCGCAGATCCAGAAAGAAGCGCCCCGGCGAAAGTCCAAGGCGGCGCTTGAACAGCATTTCCAGCCGCCGGGCCGAGATACCGGTCCGGCGGGCTATCTCGGCCATGGTGAGCGGCGTCTCGATATGCGCCTCCATCAGACCGATGGCGCGGCCCAGGGCGGGATCCTGGCGCATCAGGCTGGCGACCGGCACCGCCTGCTGCGGACTTGTTGCGGTCAGGAGCGGTTCGTAGACGAAGGCCGAGGCGACCCGGAACGCCAGTTCCGGCCCCTGACGGGCGCGGATCAGCGCGATCATCATGTCAAGGCAAGGCCCCGCACCGCCGGTGGTGATCATCCGGCCCGAGACGACATAGCGATCACGCAGCACGCGGACATGGGGAAAGCGGTTTGCGAAGGTTTCCAGATCCTCCCAGTGGACGGTGGCATCAAGCCCGTCCAAAAGCCCCGCAAGCGCGGGAAACCACGGGCCGCCGTCGATGGCAATCATCGCGCGGACCTGCGGCGCAAGGCGCCTGAGCCGCCCCAGAAGCGCGGGCGTTGCCTGTTCGAAAAGCCGGAAGCCCGCGACGATCATCAACGCGTCGAAATCGGCGCGATCGGGCAGCGGTGCGGTGGGAACGGAAAACCCGGCGGTGATCGGAACCGCGCCGCCCTGATCCGACAGGAACTGCCACTGGTAAAGCGTGCGCCCCGCGCGCCGGTTCGCCGCCCGCATCGGATCGACACAGGAGGCCAGCGCCAGCGCGTTGCAATCAGCCATCACCAGCACACCCACGCGCAGCGGGGCCGGATCGGGCGAGAAGATGGTGGGCAGGCCGAGCATGCAGAAGACCTAAGGCGAGTGGCGTCGGCTTGACAAGCCGGCTGGCATCCGAACACCCGAGACGGTAGGAAAGACGGCACAGGCACGCAATCGGACGGGAGGCGGCGAGATGAGCAGAACGGGGATGCATCTTGCGCTGTTGATGGGGGCCGCGCTGATGCTTGCAGCCTGCCGGCAGGGTGCGGACACGCAGCTTCCGCCCGTCGGCGCGGCCGGGGTCGCGGTGGAACGCAGCGCCTGCGAGGGGCGCGGCGGCAGCTTCCGCAACCGGGGGGCGGGCATCCTGGCCTGCTTCACCACGCCGCGTGATGCCGGCAAGGCCTGCCGCACCTCGGATGATTGCACCACTGCCTGTCTGGCGCGCTCGATGACCTGCGCGCCGATCACGCCGCTGATCGGCTGTCAGGAAATAATGACCAATCTTGGCACAAGGATCACGCAATGCATCGACTGAGCCGGGGCCTTGCCCTTTGGGTGATATTGCCCCTGCTTGCGGCGTGTTCGGGCAAGGCGCCCACGGATGCCGCCTATCGCGCGCAAGGCGCGCAGATATCCTCCAATGCGCTGTTCGATCCGGCGCGGTTTGCCGATGTCTGGCATGTCGTCGGGGCCTACGGCGCCGAGACGAGTTGCGGCCCGCTGGCGGAAACCTGGGTCTTGACCGGACCGCAGAGCTATCAGGTCACCGGCACCCGCTGTGGCCCGAACGGGGCGCGTGCCTTCGTGGCGCCGGCGCAGGTGACGGGGCCGGGGCGCATCACCCGCGATGGCGAAGTGCTGTGGGTGATGTGGGTCGATGCCGACTACAGGATCGCGGTGATCGGCACGCCGGATGGCCGGTTCGGGCGGATCCTGTCGCGGTCACCCCGGCCAAGGCCCGACCTGCTGACGGCGGCCCGCGAGGTGCTGGATTTCAACGGCTACGACCCGGCCGGGCTTCGGATGGTTGCGGGCGGCTGACGGCGCGCATCGCCGTTCGCCTGCGCCCGACAAAGCAAGCCCTCTGTCCGCTGGTGCGGGCGACCCGGCCTGCCATCGACCGCAGGGCGCGCCCCTGTCAGAGACGGCGAAAGACCGGGACCGGGCCCGAATTGTCAAAGAAGGGGATGCTGTCGGGGGCGGTTCTGCGGACCAGAATCTGCGCCACTTCGGCAAGCACCACTTCGGTGATAAACGGAAGGTTCAGGGTCCGCGCCTCGGATATGAGCACCCAGTGCAGATGCGACAGTTCATCACTGGCCCGCGAGAAATCATCGCTGTTGCCCACAAGCTGGTCGGCATCGGTCAGGAAGAACCGCGCATCGAAGCGGCGTGGACGCCCGGCAGGGGTGATCGCGCGGAACACGAAGGTCAGCGCATCCGCAACGGGGACGCAGCCCGCGCCCGCGAAGGCCCGCCAGTCCTGCGGGGCCTCTCCGGGCCAGGGTGAACGCGCGCCAAGCATCAGGCCGGTTTCCTCGAACAGCTCGCGGATGGCGCAGGCTGCCAAAGCATCCGCCAGATCCGTCGCGGCACCAGCGCAGATCCGGCTGCGGCAGAGCTCCGGCAGCGGACGCACCAAGGGCACGGCCGCGTCGTCCTTGTCCACCGCGCCGCCGGGGAAGACGTATTTCGAGGGCATGAACACAGCCTTGTCACCGCGCTGGCCCATCAGGATTTCGGGCCCGCGGGGGCGGTGGCGCACGACAAGGACGGTTGCCGCGTCGCGGATCGGCACTTCGGGTTTCGGGGCGGGCTGGCCGTCAGACATCGGCAAGACCGCTTTCGTCGCCGATCGGTTCCTGATCGCGGCCGAAGCCGTGCATCCGCTTGGCCCATTGCAGGCCGACAATCGCACCCTTGATCCGTGGCAGCAGCATCAGCGACAGAACAACCACGCTGATCGAGAAGCCGATCGCCATTGTCCAGGGCGATGGCTGCCAGCGAAAATAGACGAACAGGATTGCGGGCGCGAACAGGTGGCCGACGATCAGGATCGTCAGATAGGCCGGCCCGTCGTCGGCGCGGTGATGGTGCAGTTCCGCCCGGCAGAAAGGGCAGGCATCCTGCACCTTGAGAAAGCTGCGGAACAGCGCGCCTTCGCCGCAGGCCGGGCAGCGCTGCCACCAGCCCCGCCGCAACGCCGATTTCAGATCGCGGTCCTCGACCGCCTGGCCTTGGGTCATGTCATTCTCCTGATCGCAAACCGCTATATACTCGCCGACCGCCTGCGCGCAAAGACCTGTGGGGAAAATCGCCGCAGGGAGCCCCGGGCCAAGACCGGATTGCGGGGGAGGCCGATTTCCGGTGCGGTCCAGGCGACGGAAACGGGATCATGCCCCGTATCACCTGCATGAAGGGACATGACCACATGGACCCCGACAGGATGGAGAAGAGCATGAAACGGACCAATCTTGGAGCGACGGCGGCGGTGCTTGGCGTGATGGCCGCTGCGGCTGCCAGCCTTGCCTGGGCACAGACCGCCGATACTCCGCCCGTGCCGCCGATGGCCGGCCAGGACATGCCGATGGACGGCATGATGGGCGCGGGCCGCATGGGCATGGGACCGATGTTCGATTTCGGCGCGCTTGATGCCGACAAGGATGGCAAGGTCACCGCCGAGGAGCTGAACCAGGCTCGCGCCGCCAAGGTGAAGGGGCTGGATGCCGATGGCAACGGCACGGTTTCGCTTGAGGAATACACCGGTTGGTTCAAGGCCCAGCGCGAGGCGGTCCAGGGGCCGCGCGATGCCGCGCGCTTCAAGGCGCTCGATGCGGATGGCGATGGCCAGCTTTTGGCGGCCGAGATGATCGTGCGTCCGATGCACAGCCGGATGTTCGAGCGGATGGACGCCGACAATGACGGGGCGGTGTCGCAGGCCGAATTCGACGCGGCCAAGGCCCGCTTTGCCGAACGGATGAAGGATTGGGACAAGGGCGGCCGCAAGGGCGGGCATCGTCATCACGGCCAGGGCATGGGGCAAGGGATGGGTCAAGGCATGGGCTGGTTCGGTGGAGCGGCCGATGCCGATGACGCCGCGGACGAAAACTGAACTTTCCGCCTGAAGTCGATGGGTCGGTCCTATGCGGGCCGGCCCGTTCGGGGTTAGATGACCGCCGTGATGCAAGAACACCCGCCCCGCAGGCTCGATGCCCGGACCGCTTCGCTGGTGGATGCGCCGGACGAAACACTTCTGGTGCTGTTCGGGCTTGGCGACAGGGATGCGGCCCGGATCCTGACCGACCGCCTGACGCCGCTGTGCTTCCGGGTGGCGCTGCGGATGCTTTCCGGGGACAGGGCCGAAGCCGAGGACGTGGCTCAGGAGGCGATGCTCAGGCTCTGGCGGCAGGTGCCGGACTGGCGGCAAGGCGAGGCGCGGGTCAGCACCTGGCTTTACCGGGTGACGATGAACCTGGCGACCGACCGGCTCCGGGCGCGGCGAAGCACGGCGCTGGACGAGATTCCGGAACCCGAGGATGGCCACCCTTCGGCGGTGGCCGGGTTGATCGAGGCGGATCGCATGGTCGCGCTTGACCGGGCGCTGACGGCATTGCCGGAACGTCAGCGGCAGGCCGTGGTGCTGCGCCATGTCGAAGGGCTGTCGAACCCCGAAATCGCTTCGATCCTCGGGGTCGGGGTCGAGGCGGTGGAGAGCCTGACCTCGCGCGGGAAACGAACGCTGGCCGCGATCCTTTCGGGCCGCAAGGAGGAACTGGGTTATGTCGACGAGTGATGCAGACCGCGACCTTGACGAGCTGTTCGCGCTGGCGCGGACGGGCAGCGCCGCGATGCCGTCGTCCGAGTTGCTGGCGCGGGTCATGGCCGGGGCAGAACAGGCATTGCAGGACGTGGCCGAGGCGGGCCGGCCGATCGTGACGGCGGCGCCAGGGGCGGTCGTGCCAAGGCGGCTCTGGACGCAGGTCGCGCAGGCGTTGGGCGGCTGGGGCGGTATCGGCGGTCTGGCGGCTGCATCCTTCGCCGGCCTCTGGCTGGGCCTTGCCGGGGTCGGCGGCGACTTCGGGCTTTATCCCGGCAATGCCTTCACCACCGACGATCTGGCACCCGATGTCTATGCCCTTCTAGCGGTCGAGGAGTGACATGACCGATCCGAATACCCCCAACCCCCGCATTCCGGTCGCGCCAGAGCCTGTCGGTGCACCGCGCTGGATGCGTCTGGCGCTGGTCGCATCGCTGGCTGTCAACCTTGCGGTGGCGGGGCTGGTCGGCGGTGCCGTGCTGTCGCACCGCAAGGACCGCGCCGACCGCCGTGACGGCATCGACATGTCGATCGGCGCGCTGCCGCAGGCGCTGTCGCGCGAGGATCGCGCGGCCTTGCGGGACGTGATGCATGCCCGGAGGGCAGAGCGGCGCGCGGCGGCAATTGCCGACATGACGGCGCTTGCGGCGGCGCTGCGCGCCGATCCCTTTGATGCATCGGCCGTGCAGGCGGTGTTCGACCGGCAGGTTCGCCGCCTGTCCGAGGGCCTGCAAAGCGGACAGGTGGTGATGGCGCAGCGCTTCATCGCCATGACCCCGGCCGAACGCGCGGCTGTCGCCGACCGGCTGGACGCGATCGCGGCCAATCCGCGCAAGGCGGCGGGCAAGGGTGGTGACGGGTCCGATCGCTGATCGGGGTCTCAGGCGGCGGGCTTGTGGGCGCTGACCCGGTTGCGACCGCCGGCCTTGCACATGAGCAGCGCCTGGTCGGCGCGGTCAAGCACATCGGCCGGCCGCAGGCCCGGCTCGCTGACCGCGACCCCGACCGAAAGCGTGACCCTGAGCGGCCCGCTTCCGCGCGGCAACAGGATCGGTTGGTCGGCAACAAGCTGGCGAAGCCTTTCGGCGGCGGTTCGGGCCATCCGGGGCGGACAGTCGGGCAGGACGACAAGAAATTCCTCGCCACCGATGCGGGCCAGAAGATCACCGGCCCGCATCGCCCCGGCAAGCCGGTCCGCGATTTCGCACAGCACCCGGTCGCCGGCCCCGTGGCCAAGGGAATCATTCACCGCCTTGAAGTGGTCAATGTCGAGCATCAGCACCGCAAAGGGACTCCCGGTCGATTGCGCCCTGTCGGCGATGCGCGACAGTTCGGGCAGTGCATGGCGGCGGTTGTAAAGCCCGGTCAGCGCATCGGTTGCCGCCAGCCGCAGTTCATTGGCGACCGACGTGCGCCAGAGGTCTTCCTCGCGCTTTCGTGCTACTGCCTTGCCCAGGCGCAGCGCGATTTCCGGCGGGCTCGCCTCGGCGTCGATCAGGTCGCAGGCGCCCATGTCCAGGGCAAGGGCAGCCAGTTGCGCCTCGTGCCCGGGGGCCAGCAGGACGATCGCGCAGTCGCGCGTCGAATGGCGGACCCGAAGCTCCGACACAAGGCCGAGCATCTTGCCGAGCCCCGCAGCCGAGGTGCGGATAACGATCACGTCCGGACGCGGCCGGTCGTCAAAGCCCGCAAGCGCCTCTGCCTGCGTGGAAACCGTGATCTGCGAGGGCAGATGCGCGCGCAGGAGATTGCGAAGCGACAGCGCACTTGCCCTGTCATCGGCAATCAGCGCGATATGCGGCGGTGACTGGAATGGCACCGCCGGTTCCGCAAGCTCGAGCCCCGTCGCGGCGGCGCGGGCGCGCGGGGCAATCCTGTCCCGGTCGCGCAGCAGGCTGCGAAGGCGGGCAAGAAGCACGATGTCGTTCACCGGTTTCGACAGCACGTCGTCGGCCCCGGCCTCGAAGGCCGCAAGGCGCGCAGCGGTATCGCGCGAGGTGCTCAGCACGACGATGGGAAGATCCTGGAGCTGCGGATCCGAACGGACCGTCCGGCAGAGCGTCGCGCCGGTGGCGTCGGGCAGATCCTGATCTGCAAGGATCAGGTCAGGTGCGGTCTTGCGGGCCAACTCCATCGCCTCGGAGAGGCTGGAGGCAAGGACGGTGTCGTAGCAGGCCGACCCCAGCCGCACCTTCATCAGGATGCGATTGGTTGCCGTTCCGTCCACGATCAGGATCCGTCCTGTCAATTGGATCACCTTCGCTGTATTGCTGCGTGCCCTTGGCTCATCCTTTGTTGAGAAAAGTTAACAAAATGTTTCCCCGGGCAGGACGGAATGGAGGTTTCGAGATGATAGGCAAGGAAACGGCGGAAACGCTCGCATTGCAGGCGCTGGGGTGGATCGCGGGGCAGGATGACCTTTTCGAGGCTTTCCTTGCCACCAGCGGGCTGTCGCGCGAGGCGCTGGGCACAAGACTGGAAGAACCCGAGGTTCTGCTTGCGGCTCTGGACTTCCTTCTGGCCGACGATGGCTTCGTGACCGGTTTCGCGCGGGACACGGGCATCAGCCCCGACCTGCCGATGCGTGCGCGCGCGGCGCTTCCGGGCGGCGCCGATCCGCACTGGACCTGACTCCAGAGGGCGGGCACCACCGGGCCCTGTGCACTGGACCTTGTGGCGACGGCGCGATAGCTTTCGCCCCGAAACCCCCGATCACGGGGAGACAGGATCAGGGCGGGCATGACGGATATTCGCGGAATCATCTTCGACAAGGACGGCACGCTTTTCGACTTCACCCGCACCTGGGGGGAATGGGCAAGGCGGGTCATCGAGGATCTGTCTGCGGGTGACGCGGATCTGGCGCGGGAACTCGCGCGCATCCTCGGGTTTGACCGCGAAAACGGGACGTTCGACCCGGCCAGCATGGTCATCGCCGAAACGGCGGACAGCGTCATGCAGGCGCTCCTGCCCCTGTTGCCGGGGCGCGATCCAGGGTCGCTGCTTGATCGACTCAACCAGCTTTCGGGCGAAGTGGACCCGGCACCGGCCGCCGATCTTGTGGCGGTGCTGACGCAGTTGCGTTTCCCCGCGGATGCGGCCCCGCGCCGGATCGGCCTTGCGACCAATGACGCCGAAGAACCGGCGCACAGGCACCTGCGCTCTGCCGGGGTCGATGACCTGTTCGATTTCGTCGTCGGATATGACAGCGGATTTGGCGGCAAGCCCGAAGCCGGGCAACTGATCGCCTTCGCGACGCAGATGGCGCTTGCGCCCGCGTGCGTGGCGATGGTCGGCGACAGCCGGCACGATCTGGATGCCGCGCGCGCCGCGGGAATGATGGCCGTTGCCGTGCTGACCGGTGTCGCCCTGACCGAGGAACTGGCGCCCCATGCCGATGTCGTCCTGCCCGACATCAGCCATCTTCCCGAATGGCTGGCGGGGCAGGCTGGCCGGCCCCGGCGGGCCTGATCGGGGAAAAACGACACATCGGCGTCGCAAAGCATTGCGAAGCCTGTAGCTAGAGCCGGAATGTTCCTTCCACGGGCGACTTGCGGCGCGACGGACGGAGGATGGACATGTCGGATGATCCTGCACCGGAACCGAAGGGTGCACCGAACCGGAACGGCCGGGCTGCCGGCCGCGCAGCCCCGGGTGAAAGCCAGGCGATCGGACAGATGCCCTGGCGCATCCCCCAAAACCATGATCGCCCGACCGAGCCTGTTGACGACGAGGGAATAGGGGCGATCCACCGGGGCGCCATGCGGATCCTTTCGGAAATCGGCATCCGCTTTCCCAATGACGAGGCGCTCGCGCTGCTGCGCCGGGCAGGCTGCAAGATCGCTGGCCAGACCGTCTTCATGGACGAAGCCTTCGTCACCGAGATGGTGGCCCGCGCTCCGGCCGCATTCACGCTGACGCCGCGCAATCCCGACCGGCGCCTGCCTGTTGGCGGCCGGCATCTGCTGTTCGGAAGTGTGTCCTCGCCGCCCGGCTACTGGGACATCCGGCGCGGCAAGGTTCCCGGCTTCATGGACGGGTTTCGCGACCTGGTGAAGCTCACGCAGTATTTCAACTGCATCCATTTCGCGGGGGGCTACCCGGTCGAACCGGTCGACGTGCATCCCTCGGTCCGGCATCTGGACTGCCTTTATGAAAAGCTGGTGCTGACCGACAAGGTCGTGCACACCTATTCGCTGGGCCGCGAGCGGGTCGAGGACGCGATGGAGATGGTGCGCATCGCAGGCGGGCTCAGCCACGACGAATTCCGGGCGCAGCCGCGGATGTTCACCAACATCAACTCGGCTTCGCCGCTGAAACACGACCATCCGATGATCGACGGCGCGCTGCGCCTTGCGCGGGCGGGGCAGGCGGTGATCGTCACGCCCTTCACGCTGGCGGGGGCCATGGCGCCCGTGACCATGGCGGGTGCCGTGACGCTGGCGATCGCCGAGGCGCTGTCGGCGATCGCGCTGATCCAGTATGCCGCCCCCGGCGCGCCCTGCATGATCGGCACCTTCACCTCGAACGTCGACATGAAATCCGGTGCCCCCGCCTATGGCACGCCGGAATACATGCGCGCGACGCAGATCGCGGGGCAGATGGCGCGGTTCTACAGGCTGCCCTTCCGGTCCTCGGGTGTTTGCTCTGCCAATGTGCCGGACGGGCAGTCGATGTGGGAAACCTCGAACAGCCTCTGGGCGGCGGTGCAGTCGGGCAGCAACATGGTCTTTCACGCCGCCGGCTGGCTGGAAGGCGGTCAGACCGCCAGCCCGGAAAAATTCGTGATGGACTGTGAAATGCTCCAGATGATCCAGCGCTACATGGAGCCGGAGACCTGGGCCACCGGCCCCGAGGATCTGGCGATCGACACCATCGCCGAGGTTGGCGCCGACGGGCATTACCTTGGCTGCCGGCATACGCAGGACCGCTTCGCCAGCGCTTTCCACACCCCCTTTGCCAGCGACGGGCGCAACTACGAGACCTGGCTGGCCGATGGCGGGCTCTGGACCGCCGAGCGCGCTCACAAGATCGCCAGCGCGATCCTGGCCGATTGCGTGCCGCCCGCCCTTGATCCGGGCATCAATGACGAGCTTCGGGCCTTCGTCTCCCGCCGCAAGGCGGAGGGGGGCGCACCCACCGAAGCCTGATGCCCCGGTGGCAGCCTGTGATGTTAAGGCATTTCTTAAGAAGCGTGCGCTAACCTGCCGTGAACTGGCTAGGGAAGGCACTGGCACATGCACGGGCTTGTCAACAGATCGCTCCAGGCATTTCTGATCGGAACCTATGGCACCGCCCTCTGGGAAGCGGTCGCGCAGGATATCGACATGGATGCCTCGGGAGTGGAGGCGATGCTGCAATATGATGACGGTGTTACCGATCTGCTGGTTTCGGCGGCGTCGCGGCGGCTGGGCAAACCCCGCGATTCCCTGCTCGAGGATGTGGGAGCCTATCTCGCCTCGCGCGAGGCGCTCAGGCGCCTGCTCCGTTTCGGCGGGCGAGATTATCCGGACTTCCTGCTGACGCTCGACGAATTGCCCGACAGGATCCGGCTGGCCATTCCGGATATCGATCTGCCGGTGATCACGGTCAGCGAACCGGGGCCAAGCCGCTTTCTGGTTTCTTGCGCGATGCCTTTCTACCGGCATGTCCTCGCCGGGTTGTTGCGGGCCATGGCCGACGACTACGGCGCGCTTGCGGTGATCGACACCTGCGAAGACGGCGGGCTTTGCGTCGATCTGATGGATACGCAGTTTGCGGCCGGCCGCCGCTTCGATCTGGCCAGACCGGGGGTGGAATGATGGACATGGCGGAGTCTCCGCGCCTGTCGGTCGATCTGGCGGCGATGGCGCGCCTGATGCCGATGTATGCCTGGGTCACGGCCGATGGCCGGTTGCGCAGCCTTGGGCCGACGCTTGCCAAGATCTGCGGTCCCCGCGCCGTCCCCGGGATGCCGTTCCTGGACCTGTTCCGCTGCCTGCGCTCGGCCTGCGCAAAGGGAGCGGCGCATCTGGCCGCCGCGCAGGATGATCGTCTGGCCTTTGCACTGCGCGACAACCCCGACACGGTGCTGCGCGGGCAGGTTGTGTCTCTTGGGCCGGGGCAGGGGATGTTGCTGAACCTTTCCTTCGGGATTTCGGCGGCCGAGGCCGTGGCGGCCTACAGCCTCAACTCTTCGGATTTTGCGATTACCGATCTGACGGTCGAACTGCTTTATCTGACCGAAGCCAATGCAGCCGTCATGGGGGAACTCGCGGCGCTGAACGAACGGCTGCTCAGGGCGCGCAACCGCGCCGAACGCCGGGCGCTGACGGATTCGCTTACCGGGCTGTCGAACCGCCGGGCGCTGGAACTTTCGCTGCGTCGGCTGACACAGGGCGGGTTTCCCGTCCACGAGCGCCGCCAGATCGTTGATGCCGCCGACATTTCGGGTTTTGCCGTCCTGCAACTGGACCTCGACCGCTTCAAGGCGGTCAACGATACCTTCGGTCATGCGGCAGGTGATCACGTGCTGCGCCATGTCGGCATGACCTTGCGGGCGGAAACCCGGCTGACCGACGTGGTGGCGCGCCTGGGAGGCGACGAATTCGTGCTTATCCTGCCTGGATTCACCGATCCGCAGGCGGTGATGAAGCTTGCACGGCGGATCATCTCGCGGCTGGAATCCCCGATCGAATACCAGGGGCAGATGTGCCGGATTTCCGGCAGCATAGGGATTGCGCTCTCGAGCGACTACGCGATCGCCGACATCGACCGCATGCTTGCCGATGCCGATGCCGCCCTTTACATGTCCAAGCACGAAGGCCGTGGCCAGGCGATGCTTCACCGCCTGATACGCGAAGACATGCCGGCCGGGAAAACCGAAAACGCCCGCATCCAGGACGTGTCGCCCGGGTAAGGCGTCGGACAGGGCTTCCGGACAGGGCTTCCGGACAGGGCCTCCGGGCCTGCTGGCGCAAACCGGCGGATATTGGCCTCCGGCGGGAGTATTTGGGGCAAAAGAGAAACGACGACCCCTTGCGCCGGGCTGCTTCCGGCTGGCGGGACTTTGCCACATGGCTGCCCGATATTTATGGTGGCAGCGGGCTACAAGGCAGGACATGACCCGGGACGGATGACGAAATACCCGCAGACCAGAGACCCGAAGACAGGCCGGTTGCGGCTGCGCCGGATGGGCCTGTGGTTTGTCGCGTTGCTTGTCGCCGCCTTCCTGCAGGCGGGGCAGGGGCTTCCAAAGGTCGACCATGCAGACACCGTCCGTGGGGCGGATGCGGTGATCGTCATTTCCGCCCGGCCATATGTGGTGAAACCTTCGCTTCCGGACCGCAAGGCGTGGCTGCTGGATGCGCCGATGCCTGCGGGCACAGGCGCGATCGAATTTCCGCCGCGGCCGGACGCAGGTTTGTTGCTTCGGGATGGCGCAGTGCCGGTCGCCTCGCCAGACCAGACAGCGCAGCCCCGCGCCCCGCCGGCACCCCCTCGCCTGACCATCTGAACCGTCGCCTGCCTTGCACGCGGCCAACGCATGTTCATGCAGGGAAGAAACATGTCCCAGGACTCCACTCTGCCTGGCACTTCGCCACAGGCATCGCGCCCGGTCGACGCCGGACCCCGAACGCAGGCCGGTGGCAGCGGCCGCCAGACCCTGTTTAACTGGATCGTGATGATCCTCGGGCTTGGCGCGATCATCGGCCTGGCGCACCTTCTGTCGGATCACCTGTGAGGAAATGATGAAAAGCAACAAGCTGAAATACGCCCTTCTGGCCATGATCGGTCTTGCGATCGTGGGGGGCGATCTGTTGTCGATGATCTCGTCCTGACCATCACCCGGACCTTGCGCGGGCGGCTTCGCTCTGCCTGCGCCTTCGTGCTTTGGCTTTGACATGCGGACGCGTCACGGATAGGTGGGCGGCTTCGGCTCCGAAGTTCCGGGGCGCGGCGGGTGCTGGTGGCCCGGCCGCGGTGGGGAATGGGCGCCGCTCATCGGGTGGATTCACCCCCTTTCCTGGCGATTGAAATGACCGAAAACGATATTGCCGCGCCTTTGGCCGCGGCGCTGGCAGCCAAGGGCTATGCCAACCTGACCCCCGTGCAACAGGCTGTTCTTGCCCCCGAAGTCGCGGGGCGGGATGTTCTGGTGTCCGCGCAGACGGGCTCGGGCAAGACGGTGGCCTTCGGGCTTGCGATGGCGCCCGAAATCCTGCTGGGGGCGAGCCGGCTCTTGTATGTGCCCGCACCCCTGGCGCTGGTGATCGCGCCGACTCGGGAACTGGCGTTGCAGGTGGCGCGCGAACTGGCCTGGCTTTATGGCGAAGCCGGGGCGCAGATCGCCACCTGCGTGGGCGGCATGGACTACCGCACCGAACGCCGGGCGCTGGAACGCGGTGCGCATATCGTCGTGGGCACTCCGGGCCGGTTGCGCGACCATATCGAACGTGGCGGGCTGGACCTGTCGGGCCTGCGCGCCGCTGTCCTGGACGAGGCCGACGAAATGCTTGACCTCGGCTTCCGCGAGGATCTGGAATTCATCCTGCAGGCGGCCCCCGAAGACCGGCGCACGCTGATGTTCTCGGCCACCGTCGCCAAGCCGATCGCGGAACTTGCGAAGGATTTCCAGAAGGATGCGCTGCGGATCCAGACCGCCGGCGAGGCGCGCCAGCACGTCGATATCGAATACCGCGCGCTCAGCGTCACGATGCGCGACCGGGAACATGCGATCTTCAACCTGCTGCGCTATCACGAGGCGCGCACCGCCATCGTCTTTTGCAAGACGCGGGCGAATGTCAGTCACCTGCTGGCCCGGATGGGCAACCGGGGTTTTCAGGTCGTGGCGCTGTCGGGTGAACTGAGCCAGCAGGAACGGACCCATGCGCTTCAGGCGCTGCGGGACGGGCGGGCGCGGGTCTGCATCGCCACCGATGTCGCCGCGCGCGGCATCGACCTGCCGGGGCTGGAACTGGTGATCCACGCCGATCTGCCGACCAATTCGGAAACGCTGTTGCACCGTTCGGGCCGGACGGGGCGCGCCGGGTCCAAGGGGGTTTCGGCGCTGATCGTGACGCCCGCCGACTACAAGAAGGCACAGCGGCTTTTGCAGGGGGCGAAGGTCGTGGCCGAATGGGGCAAGGCACCGTCCGCCGATGATGTGCGCGCCCGCGATGATTCCCGGCTGATCGAACATCCGGCCCTTGGCCAAGCTCCCGGAGACGAGACGGCACTTGCTGAAACCCTGCTGTCCCGTTTCGGGCCGGAGCAGGTGGCCTCGGCCTTCATCCGACTGTGGCGCGAAGGTCGCTCGGCCCCTGAGGAAATTGGCGAGGCGCAGGTCATCGCGCCTTCGGCACCGCGTGAACGCGGTGAATTCGGCCCCTCGGTCTGGTTCACGCTCTCGGTCGGCCATACGGGTCGGGCCGAGGCGCGCTGGCTATTGCCCAAGGTCTGCGAGGCCGGTGGCATCACCAAGGACGGTATCGGCGCGATCCGGGTGCGGGAAAACGAAACCTTCGTGCAGATCGCCACCGGGCTCGCCGGTCGTTTTGACAACGTGGCCGAAATCGAGCCGGGGATCACCATGCGCCGGATTGACGGCGAGCCGTCCCTTGACCGGCCCGAACGCAGCGGCCCGCGCCGGGACGCGCCGCCGCCGTTCCCGCGCGCCCTGTCCCGCGCCAAGGCCCGGCCCGCGCTTCTGGATGAACCCGTGGCCGTGCCCACGACTGTGCCAGTGACCGAGGCGCCACGCGAGAGGCGGCCGCGCGAGGCCGTGGCAGGGGACAATCCGCGGCCAAGGGCGGCCAAGCCCCAGCCCACCGAGCGACCCCGCGCCCATGACAAGCCCCGTCCCCACGACAAGCTGGCAGAGATCGCCACCCCCGAGCCGGTTCGCGCCGATCCGGCCGAAGAGCGCAAGCCGCGCTGGAAGGCCAGTGACCGTGCCGCTGCCAAGGCGACTGCGGGCAAGGCGGGTGAAGGCAAGGCGGGTGAAGGCAAGGCGGGTGCGGCGAAATCCGGACCACGTTCGGCGGCCAGCAAGTCCCACGGAACTTCCCCCCGCCACGATGGCTCCGAGGCTCGCCCGGCCCGGAGCGGCGGCTTCAAGTCCCATGCCGCGGAAGGCAAAACCGGCAAGTTCGGCAAGTTCCCGGGCAAGCCGGGGCAGGGCCGTCCGGGCACCGATGGCGGAAAGGGCTTTGGCAAGCCCCGTCGCCCCAAGGGCTGATCCCGTCGCTGCCCGGATCAGGTCAGGGCTTCGATCCGGGTATCCGCAAAGGAGGCCAGCGCGGCCTTGATCGTGGCGCGGTCCGGCATCAGGCAGGCGGCCGTAGACAGCGCGTCTGCCACGGCGGCTTTCCCGGCACTGATCGAGACAAGGTTCCAGCGCGCGGGCGCCGGCAAGCCGGTCACGGGGCTGAGGATATGTCCGACCTTGCCGCCCTGGTCAAAGGTGGTGCCAAGCGCCGAGGAACTGGCCAGCGCCCGGTCGGCCAGATCGACATGCCCGCCCGAAGTCAGCGTGACGGGCCAGGGCGTCCCTTCGTTTGAAGTGCCAAGCGCGCGCAGTTCCCCGGTGTTGACCAGCACATTCGTCAGGCCCTCGGCCCGCAGCATCTCGGCGATGCGGTCGGCGATGAAGCCTTGCGCCACGCCATTCAGCGTCAGCGCCATGCCGGGGCGCAGACGGATTGCGGATTCGTCGACGGAAACCCCTTCCCAGCCAACGGTTGCAAGCGTCTGCGCCAGGTCGTCCGCCGAAGGTGTCGCGCCTTCGCTGTAGCGACGGGCGTAAAGCGCCCAGAGCGGTTGCACGGTCGGATCGAACAGCCCGCCCGTCGCCGCATGGATCCGGTCGCAGACCCCGAGGCATTCCAGCAGCTCGAAGGGCGGCGCCGCAAGCGTGCCGGAGGCGTTCAGCCGCGAGAGCGCCGAGTCGGTGCGGTAAAGGCTGAACACGGTTTCCAGCCGGGCGATCTCGGCTGCGGCGCGGGCGGTGATCGCCGCCGAGTCGGGGTGGTCGAGCAGGATCTCGGCCTCGGCCCCCAGCGCGATGCCGCGCCAGCGATACAGGGTGGATGCCTGCGCGGGCAGGCTGGCAACCACGGGAAGGGCCGCGGAAATCGTCAGGAAACGGCGTCTGGTCATGGGGCGCATGTCACTCGCCTCCTTTCTGGGTCTGGTTGCGCAGACGGGTCAAGAAATCACTGTCCTCGCCGGGGTCCACCACGGGATCACCGGTCTGGGGCAGGGGAATGTCGGCCAGTGCCATCACATTGCCGCCATGGGCCGCAGCAAAGGCTGCTGCCTTTTCGGGGTCGCTGAATGGCACGTATTCGGGCTGGCCCATGCCGCCGGCCTGATCGGACCCGACGACAAAGAGGGCCTTGTCGATGGCGATCCACTCGGCCTTGCCGGGCTCGTCCCAATTCGGGGTGGTGCCCATGTCGGTGACATACGTCGCAAGGATCTTGTAGTTCTGTTCGGGCATCCTGAGATAGGCCACGGTATCCGAGACCTGGCTGAAGAAGACCGCGCCGCCGGGGAAGCCCTCAAGCGCGATCTGGCCCTTGGGTCCGCCGTGTTCGACCACGTTCATCTGGCAGAAATAGCCGATGGTCTGGGCCGTCATCGGTTGTGGCGGAGGAGCCTTCGCCTCTTCCTCCTGACAAGCGGCAAGCAGAACGGCAAGGCCAAGGGCAAGGAACCGGTTCATGGCGTCACCCTGCGGAAGGCCAGCACCGCAAGCCCCAGCGTCACGGCGGGCCAAAGGATGATCGAGGCCAGCGACTGCCAGACGGGAATGGTGTTGGCGGCACCCGCGACCCCGGCCGCAGCGGCCGTCGCCTGCGAGGCGGCAAGGTTGAACAGCCGGAAGGCATCGGCCGGATTGGCCAGAAGCGCATAGGGGAAGACGTTGGTCGTGAAGGTGCCGCCGCTGTCGGCCACCACCGCCGCGAGAAGCCCCAGATCGTAAAGCACGATCGCCACCAGCCAGAAGCCGATGGCAAGGCCGGCCGCGCCGGATGGCCGGCGCGCAAAGGCCGAAATGGCATAGCCCACGCCGATGAAGGTGGCGCCCAGCAGCACCGAAGACCACAAAAGCCGCCAGAGCGACGGCAATCCCGCGACCGCGCCGCGATCCTGCGCGATGGCCGCGATCGAGGCGATGCCGAAGCCCACCGCCACCGCCAGCGACAGGATTGCCAGATGCGCGACAAGTTTGCCGATCAGCACTTCGGCACGGGACACCGGATAGGTCAGCAGAAGCGGCAGGGTGCCCCGTTCGACCTCGCCGGCGATGGCGTCGAAGGACATCAGGAGCGCCATGAGAGGGATCAGGTAGACCGAGAGGCTGGTAAGGCTGGCGACTGTCACCGACAGGCGGTCGGCACCAAGCGCGCCGGTGGGGCTGGAACCGGCTGCCGACAGGACAAGCGCGAAAAGCCCCATCATGGCGACGGCGATGCTGACCCAGCGGTTGCGCAGCGCGATCCGGCTTTCCGTTCCGGCAATGGCGAGGATCCGGTTCATTGTCCGTCCCGATGGCTGAAGTGGCTGTAGATATCTTCCAGGCTCGGCGGCAGAACCTCAAGATCCGCGACGCGGTCGCCAAGCGCCACGATCCGGGCAAGTGCGGCGAGCTTGTCGTCCTGCGCGCAAGGCAGGACCAGCGCCGCACCTTCCGGCGTCGCACCGGGCAGGGCAGCGGCGACCTCGGCCTCGGCATCCTTCCGGGGGATGACTTGCAGGACCACCGGCAGCGCCGCGTCGCGCCGCAGATCGCCAAGCGTGCCTTGCGCCACCATGCGACCCTTCGAAAGGATCAGGATGCGGTCGGTCCGCGCCTCGACCTCGGTCAGGGCGTGGGATGAGAGCAGGATCGAGGCGCCCTCGGCGGCCAGCCCGTCCAGCAGCGCGTAGAAATCGCGCCGCGAAACGGGGTCGAGGCCCGATGTCGGTTCATCCAGAACCAGCAACTTCGGCTGGCCGATCAGCGCCTGGGCGAGGCCGACGCGCTGGCGCATGCCCTTGGAATAGGTGCCGATCCGCCGCCGTCCGGCGGCATGAAGGCCCACGCGGTCCAGCAGCGACGCCGCCTTGGACGGGTCTTCGCCGCGCAGGCGCAGGTAGCTTGCGATCTGTTCGACCCCGGTCAGCGCCGGATGAAAGGCCACGTTTTCCGGCAGGTAGGCGACGTTCTGGCGCGCGACGGCCGATCCCGGCGCCGCACCGGTGACGACAACCTCGCCGCTGTCATGCGGAATAAGACCAAGGATGATCTTCATCATCGTCGATTTGCCCGCGCCGTTATGCCCCAGAAGGGCGACCCGTTCGCCTGCTGCGACCGAAAGCGTGACATCGGAAAGCGCCTGAACGCCCTGATAGGTCTTAGTGAGTCGTGATAGCTTCAGCGTCAGCGTCATCTTCTGTGTCTTTCAGCCAGCGATCGGCGACTTCGGCCTCCATCGCGGCGTATTCGGGCGGAACGGGAATGGCCAGAGGCGCCATCATCGGATGGCTATCCATCACGCCACCCGGCAGCGTAGCGGGAAAGCTCGACTGGCTCCAGCGGATCAGTTGCACGGCGGGTGAACCGACCAGAAGCGCGGCGGCGGGCTGCGACCAGAGGATATGGTCCATCAGGTCATTGGGGCGAAAGGGGCTGTCGGCGCGGCCGTCGCCGTTCAGGTCGAAGGCGGGCAGGTCGGACCAGTAGTTGCCGACGCCATCGAGGCTCCATTCGATGTTGCGGGTGCCGACGTATTTGACCTGGTTCTGGTTGCCGATGAAGGCATTGCCGGTCACGGCGTTCCGCTCCGATCCGGCGGTGAAATGGATGCCGATGCCGCAGCCTTCCAGCCGGTTTCCGGCGATCAGGTTCTTGTTCGCGTCATAGACGAACAGGCATTTCCTGGTGCCGCCACGGACAAGATTGCCGATGATGTCGGAATTGTTGGCCGCGTTCAGCATCACGCCGTGATCGCGGTCCGAAAGCGACAGGTTGTCCTTCACCACGACCCGGTTCGAAAACATCACCGCATAGCCCAGATGGTTGCCGATGCTGACATTGCCCGAAATCTCGGAATCCAGGGTGTGCATGTAGTGGACGGCAAAGCGCAGGTCGCGGAAGAGGTTGCCGCGAAAGATGTCCTTCTTCGAGACGTTCGAGAAGATCCCGTCGCGTCCATATTGCACGACGTTGTTCTCGATCAGCGTGTCGGGGGCGTTCCAGACATAAAAGCCGTTGCCTCGCGCCAGCATGTGCAGGTCGCGCCGTCCGATGATGGTATTGCCGCGCGCGATGGTGCCGACGGCGCCGTGCACGTCGATGCCATGCATGTTGTCGTTCAGGGTGTTGTTCTCGATCAGGGCACGGTGGGCGCCTTTCACCAGCTTGATGCCGCTGTCCAGATCCTGGTTCTTATTGCCCGACCGGATGACATTGAGGCCGCGCAGCGTGATGTCATCGCCGGTGATGGTGATGACGCTGCCCTGGTAATTGCCGTCGACTGTCGCCTGGCCCTTGCCGTCAAGGGTGATCGGCCGGTCCAGAACCAGAGTCCCGGTGTGCGTGCCCGGATCAAGGATCAGCACATCGCCGGAGCTGGCCCCGGCGATGGCGGTTTTCAGGTTGTCTGCCCCGGCAGGCACATGGATTTCCGCTGCCTGCACCATGGATGCAGACATCAGGAAGGCCAGGATCAGCCGGGGCAGGGTCATCGGATCATGCTGCCTTCGGGGTGACGAACATGCGACCGCGCATTTCCATGTGCAGCGCGTGGCAGAACCATTGGCAATAGTACCAGTAGACGCCCGGGTTGGCGGCGACGAAGGTGATCGACGAAGTCGCCTGGGGCCCGATCTCCATGGCGACGCCATGGTTGCCGACGGTGAAGCCGTGGGTCAGGTCGTCGATGTCGTCGAGGTTGGTGATCGTCACCGTCACCTCGTCGCCCTCATTCACCGTGAAGCTTTCAAGGCTGAACGACGGCGCCTGGCTCGACATGTAGACGCGGACCTTGGTGGGATCGTCCTTGTCGCGGATCACGCTATCCTGCCAGTCGTCCAGATTGACGCCATCGGCTTCGGCCCGCTTGCGAGTTTCGGCCCACATCGGATCCTGACGGTCCCAGACCGACTTGATGTTGGTCATCTTGTTGGCCGCGACGGCAATCGCGTCATGCGGTTCGGCAAAGTTGGGGCCATCGTGCACCAGCACCATCTTGTCGCCCGAAATGTCGATCAGCTGATCGTTTTCGGGCTTCAGCGGGCCCACGTTCAGGAAGCGGTCCTTCGAGAACTTGCACAGGCAGACGAGCCAGTTGTTGGCCGCGTCAAGCGTTTCGCCCTCGACGGTCTTCAGGTGGCCGGGCTGGTATTGCACGTCCAGCTTGTCCTTGATCGGGTCGATCTTTTCGCCGGCATAGGCCTTGATCGCGTCCTCGATGTTCCACTTCACCACCTGGCTGTCGAGGAAGAGCGAGGTATAGGCGTTGCCACGGCCGTCAAAGGCGGTGTGCAGGGGCCCGAGGCCCAGTTCCGGTTCCGCGACAACGGCGCTGCGCATGTCGACATCCGAATTGAACAGTGCGTCGAACTTCGTCACGTCAAGCACCGTCACCGTGGGCGAAAGCTTGCCGCCGATGCAGAGGTGCTTTTTGTCCGGCGCCATGTTGCAGCCGTGCGGGTTGTTGGCGACGGGGATGTAGCGGGTGAACTGGCTTTTCGCGTCCTTGCGGCCGTCCAGCACCCGCACGCCGTTCAGTTCCTGACCTTCGCCGGCGGCCACGGCCTTTTCGATCTCGGCGATGTTGAACACGACGACGTGATCCATTTCCGAGGCCGTCATGTCGGCCAGCGTCATGCCCATTT
Organism: Paracoccaceae bacterium; assembly: GCA_020622085.1. Taxonomy (GTDB): domain Bacteria; phylum Pseudomonadota; class Alphaproteobacteria; order Rhodobacterales; family Rhodobacteraceae; genus QY30. The sequence continues at coordinate 762,323 of JAHRYM010000001.1, forward strand.
CCGAGTTGTACGAGGTCGAGAAGGCCCATTTGCCTTCGTAGTCGGCATCGCAGTTGTCGAGGTTGCCCGAGACGATGACCTGCCACGCGACCGTCATCTCGTCGGCATTGATCGCCGAGAAGATGTTCACATAGGTCGACACATCGTCCATCGTCTTGCCGTCGTTGACCAGCGGCGCCTCGTCTTCACCGTTGGCGAAGACATAGTTGGTGCGCGGGAACTTCTGCGGACGCATGCCGTGGATGGCCTTGGCGTTCGGGATTTCAAGGATCTTGTCGGCTTTCATCACGTCGCAGCGCACGCGGGCGACGCGGGTATTGGCCTTGTCGTTCATGAACAGGAAGCGGCCGTCGTATTTTCCGTCGGTGAAGGACATGTGGACGTGGTGCAGGTCACCGTTGTCATGGACCTTCTTGCCATTGGCGGCGAGCTGCTTCCTGGTCTTTTCGGTCATGCTCTCGGTCAGAATCTGCAGCGATTCATTCGTCTGGCCCCAGCCGGTGGCCGAGCAGCGGTTGAAGACCGGAACCCGCATCAACTCGCGCATCGAGGGGATGCCGAGGATGCGCATCTCGCCGGTCTGGCCCGAGGACCAGAAGCCGTAGTGGGTGTCAAGCTGTCCCGGCGCGATGTTGAACGAGCCTTCCGCCGCCGAGGCAGCCCCACCGGCCGAAAGCGCGGCAACCCCGGCAGCCCCGCCGGCAAGCGACAGGCGACCGCCGAAAGCACCGGCGAGTGCTGCGCCACCGGCAGTGGCGCCCAGCAGGCCGCGGCGGCTGAGCCCGCGCCTTTCACCGTTGTCATGGCCATTGTTACGCATTGGATTTTCCTTTCAGGTTAGGATGGTTCTTCAGTGGTGCGAGGTCGCGGGGAGGTTCCCCGGCCTTGGCGACCGCCGCCCGCCGCTTGTCTGTGCGGATGACGACGGGGCATTTCGTGTGGCTGCGATAGAGAACCTGGCAGTGCAGGCAGTCGATGCATTCGTTCGGGTTGATCTCGCCCGTCGGGTGGATCGACTGGACCGGGCATTCGTTCGCGCAGGTCTGACAGGGGTTGCCGCATTCATGGTAGCGCTTCAGCCAGTCGAACATCCGCATCCGCGCCGGGATCGCCAGCGCGCCGCCCAGCGGGCAGAGATACCGGCAGTAGAAGCGTTCGACGAAAAGGCCGGCAATCAGCAGTCCCGCCGCATAGACCACGAAGGGCCAGGCGCGGACGAACTTCAGCACGATCGCGGTCTTGAAGGGCTCGACCTCCGCCAGGTGTTCTGCCTGTTCGATGGACATGAGCGAGGCGCCGAAGAGGCCGAGGAAGATCATGTACTTGATCGGCCACAGCCGTTCGTGCAGGCCCCAGGGCAGGGTCCATTGCGGGATGCGCAGCGCCTTGGCGATGCGGTTCAGCAGTTCCTGCAGCGCGCCGAAGGGGCAAAGCCAGCCGCAATAGGCCCCACGGCCCCAGAACAGCAGCGCCGCCGCGACGCTGAACCACAGGATGAAGGTCAGCGGGTCCAGAAGGAAGGCCTGCCAGCTGAAGCCCGTCATCAAGGCACCGAACAGCGCCAGCAGGTTCACGACGGAAAGCTGCGCGTTTGCATACCAGCCCAGGAACACCAGCGTCACGGTCAGGTAGCCGATGCGGAACCAGAAGAAGAAGCGCTCGTTGCGGGTGAACCAGGTCTGGAAGAAGAACACCGCCGTCAGCAGCACGAGCATGACCGACAGGACGCCGATCTCGAGCTTCTTGTCGAGCCAGATACGTTTCCACAGCATCTGCTGGGCCTGGGCCTCGTCCGGCGTCGCCCTGGCTTCGGCCGGGGCGGGGGCAGGGGCCGCGATGGTGCGGATGAATTGCGACGGCAACTGGTAGCCAAGGTCGAAGGTGGTGAAGACCTTGTCGCGCGGTCCCACCTGACGCTGCACCAGAAGCTGGATGCGGAAGGGCTTCGTCGGATCGAAGCCGAGGTTCGCCGGGATCTTGAACAGATCCATCTCGGTGAACTCGGGCGCGTCCGGAGTGGACAGGGAAACCAGCCGCCGGTGGTCGCGGTCGTGGAAGCGCACCGTCACGTCATCCTGGATCAGCACGATGCGGTCGAAGATGCCGCCGCGCACATAGCCCGAACCCTTGAAGGAATAATGGCCTGATCCCGCCACCACGACCGCGGATTCGCCGGGCTTCAGCCAGTTGGCAAGGTTGGTGTAGTCGGCATCGCCCAGCACGGCCTTGCCGATCGCGGGAACCGAGACAAGCGCGGCCTGCATGTCGATGAAGGTAGCGGTCGGCGCTTCGGTCAGCGGGAAATCGACGCCGCGCTTGTCTTCCAGCCCGGCAAAGGCGGCGTTTACCTGTTCAACGTCAAGTTTCAGGCTGCGGATGCTGCCGTCGCCCAGAAGCGCCATCCAGTCTGCCGGGGCGGTCGCGTCGGGATTCAGTTCGGTCTTGGGGCCGGTCGCCGTATCGACTTTCAGCCCGCCAAGGCCCAGCGCCCGCGCCACCTTGATGCCCGACCGGACGATGGAATCGTCGATCACCATCACCGTCACCGTGGCGCCCGAGATGATGTCGAGCTTGTGCCCGCCCGATCCCGCCACTGCGGACTCGGCCGCAAGGTCCATGCCGATGTAGGACGCGGCGAGCGCCTTGATCTTGGCGTCGGGGATACCGATCAGCACGATCGGTTCGGAATGCTTGACAAGGCTGACGCCGATCACCTTCGCATCATTGTCGATGGCGACCATGGTGTGGATCGGCTTGCCGGAATAGCCGGTGGTGCCGACGAAGTCCGACGCGATGAAGACCCAGCCGATCTCCTCGCCCGCTTTCATCACCGGGGCGACGGCAAGATCGTCACGGATCGGGCCGAAGGCGTCTGCCCCCGGCACAAGATCGGATGCGGCGATTTCGGGAAGGAATTTCTGCAACACGCTGTCGGCGGCAGCGGCAGACTGGCCAATCAGCGGCAGAAACAGGAACAGCAGGGCAGAGAGCAGGCGGATCATGCGACGGCTTTCAGGAAAGGCGCGGTCGCGGCTTTCCGTTCGCCAAGGGGGCGAAGCGGGGGGCCACGGGCCACGGGGCGCAGGTTGCGCTGGTTGGAGCGCCGCAGCATGGCGGGACGGGACGCCCGTCGCCGGCTTGCCACGGCAGGAGTTGCAAGGGCTTGGGATGGCGGCAGGCCATTGAGCGCCCCGGCGATGCAGGCAGGGCATTTTTCGCAGTCCTGCTCCGGATGGACGGGGGTGCCGGTCGCGTCAAGCCAGACGGTTTGCGCCTCGGACCCACCGCAAAGCACCATTTCCGTCAGGCCCTGGGTGCTGGCCATGGCCGGGCCACGCAGCATGCCGGCAAGCCCGAGGGCCACCACGGCAAGCAGAATCAGGAAGGAACGGGCCAGACGGATCATGGGCGCACACTATTTCCCCGCAGCAGGGGCGACATTGACCGAAATCAAACCGGCGTCCTTCAGATCGGTTCCCCGACCACCGATGTTTCGGGATGGCTCAAGTTCCGGAATTTGCTGCTTTTCGGTCTGGGCCGCAGGAATTGGGCGCAATTTACGGCATGCCGGTGTCATCGGGGCGGGAAATCCCCGGAGGCAGCCGGACTGATGCCCGGAAGATGCCGGGCGAGGCCTGCGGTCGGCTGGTCCGATGCCGAATGTGGCGGGCGCCGCCAGAGTCGGCCCATCGGAAATCCCGGTGGTTGGAAATGGCTTCGAACGTGATCCTGATCCGGTCATCTTTTCCTCGGGGATGGCGTATCTGGAAGCGTCTGAGCCATGCCATCGGGGTGGCATGTCCTTCGGGCGGGCGGTGTCGCGTGTGACAACCTGCAGGCGTTGCCAAAGCTTTGCACGGGAGGATTCTCCTTGCAATCCCCTTCTTTAGTTAATAGGCATTTCGAATACCTATTAAATCGGACGGGCGGCGAGTCGGCCGACCCTTCCACCCGAATGCGGGATGGGCGCCTGGCGCCGGTGGGGAAAGGATGACAGGGACATGATTGCCACGCTCAGCCTTGGGGAAAGGCGAACCGGGATGGCGCTGGCGGTGGCGCTGGCCTTTCTCGGCCTTGTCATGGCGGCTGCGGCACGTCAGGGCGTGATGGCCGTGCATGGCGGCATGGCGCTGGCGCTGGGCCTTGCGCTGATCTTCGCCATCGGCGGATCGTTTTACGAACCCGAACCCCCGCAGTCGCGGTTGCAGCGCTACTATGATGCGCCGACCCGCTTCGGCATCGTGATGACACTGGTCTGGGCGATGATCGGCATGGGGGTGGGCGTCTGGGTGGCGGCGCTGCTTTACTGGCCCGAGGCGACGCCGCTCTGGCCCGCCACCAGTTTCGGCCGCCTGCGCCCGGTGCACACGACCGGCATCATCTTCGGGTTCGGCGGCAATGCGCTGATCGCCACCTCGTTCCATGTCCTGCAACGCACTTCGCGGGCGCGGCTCTCTGATTCGATCAGTCCCTGGTTCGTGCTGATCGGCTACAACCTGTTCTGCGCCTGGGCGGTGACCGGCTATCTGATGGGATCGACCCAGTCCAAGGAATATGCCGAGGCCTCGTGGTATGCCGACCTTTGGCTGGTCGTGGTCTGGGTCGTCTATTTCGCGCTTTACATCCGCACGCTGGCACGGCGCAATGAGCCGCATATCTATGTGGCCAACTGGTATTACATGGCCTTCATCCTGGTCGTGGCGATGCTGCACATCGTGAACAACCTGGCCTTGCCCGTAAGCCTTGCGGGGTCGGAAAGCTTTCCGATCTGGTCGGGCGTGCAGGATGCGATGATCCAGTGGTGGTATGGCCACAACGCGGTCGCCTTCTTCCTGACCGCCGGGTTCCTCGGGATGCTCTACTACTTCCTCCCCGTCCGTTCGGGCCGGCCGATCTGGTCCTACCGGCTGTCGATCCTGTCCTTCTGGGGCATCGTGTTCTTCTACATCTGGGTGGGGTCGCACCACCTGCATTACACGGCACTGCCCTATTGGGTGCAGACGCTGGGGATGACCTTCTCGGTCATGCTGCTGGTGCCAAGCTGGGCTTCGGCCGGCAATGCCATCGCCACCCTGAACGGCGCCTGGCACAAGGTGCGCGACGATGCGACGCTGCGCTTCATGTTCGTGGCGGCGGTGTTCTACGGGCTGTCCACCTTTGAAGGGTCGTTCCTTGCGATCCGCCCGGTGAACTCGCTGTCGCACTACACCGACTGGACCGTGGGCCATGTCCATTCCGGAACGCTCGGCTGGGTCGCCATGATCATCTTCGGCGCGATCTACACGATCGTGCCGCAGCTCTCGGGTCGCGCGACCATGGCCTGGCCGCGTGCGGTGGAGTGGCACTTCTGGCTCGCCGTGACGGGCACGCTGGTCTACATAATCGCGCTTTGGAACGCTGGCATCACGCAGGGCCTGATGTGGCGGACCTATGACGAAAACGGCGCGTTGTCCTACAGCTTCCTGCAATCGGTTCAGGCGATGGCGCCCTATTACCTGATGCGCACGATCGGTGGCGCGCTGTTCCTTGCGGGGGCGATCACCTGCACGCTGAACTGCCGCGCGACGCTCCGCCAGGCCACTGGCCGGGTCGAAGCCCATGATCGCCCCCTTGGCCTGCAACCGGCGGAGTGAGCGATGCCCCTCAGATTGCATTACAACCTTGAAAAGATCTCGATGGGCCTTGTCGGCGCGATCATCGTCGCGGCCTCGGTCGGCGGCATCGTGGAAATCGCGCCGCTGTTCACCATCGACGAGACGGTGGAAATCCCGGCTGACCTGCGCCCGCAGACGCCGCTGGAACTGGCAGGCCGGCAGATCTACATGCGCGAGGGCTGCTATGCCTGCCACAGCCAGATGGTGCGCAGCCTCGCCGACGAGCTTGACCGCTACGGACCCTATTCGCTGGCCGGGGAAAGTGCCTATGACCATCCGATGCTCTGGGGGTCGAAGCGGACCGGGCCCGATATCGCGCGGCTGGGGGGCAAGTATTCCGATGCCTGGCATGTGGAGCATCTGATCAACCCGCGCAACGTGGTGCCCGCCTCGATCATGCCGGCCTATCCCTGGCTCATGCGGCCGCTCGACACGGCACTGCTCGGGGGCGAGCTTGCCACGCTCGCGCGTCTGGGTGTGCCCTACAGCAACGAGATGATCGCCGATGCCCAGGCTGATGCCCTGGCGCAAAGCCGCCCGGATTCGGACGGCGCCGCGGGGGTGCAGGAGCGCTATGGCGAGAGCGTCGCGCTGCGCGCCTTCGACGGCAATCCGGCGGAACTGACCGAGATGGACGCGGTCGTGGCCTATCTGCAATCGCTGGGAACGCTGACGCAGGCGCCCTACCAGGCCATGAAGGAGGCTGCGAAATGACCCATGAGACGATGGTGATCATTGCCAAGACCTTCGGCCTGTTCTGGATGATGGGGTTCTTCGTGATCGTGGCGGTCCGCGCCTATCGTCCGGGCGCCCGCGCCGCGCAGGACCATGCCGCGCGCTCGATCCTGCCCGAGACCGGGCCGCGGGAGGGCGCCGAATGACCGGGCCGGCACATGACCCCGACGACCGCCCCCAGATCGACCCCGTCACCGGCTATGAGACGACGGGGCATGACTGGGGCGGCATCAAGGAACTGAACACGCCCTTCCCGAAGATCGTGCTCTGGCCGATGATCCTGGCGATCCTTTATTCGGTGGTGGCCTGGATCCTGCTACCGGCCTGGCCCGTGGGGCGCGATTATACGCGCGGCCTGTTGGGGCTTGACCAGCAGGCCGAGGCGGTGGCGGGGCTGCGCCGGCTTGATGCCGGGCGCGAGGACTGGATGGCGCGTTTTGCGGGAAGCGGTGACAAGGCGCCGGATCTGGCTGCCCTGGCCGCAGACCCGCAACTGATGGCCCGGGCGATGCCCGCCGCGCACCGGCTGTTTCTGGACAATTGCGCCGCCTGCCACGGAACCGCAGGCAGTGGCGGCCCGGGCTTTCCGGCGCTGGACGATGCCGACTGGCTCTGGGGTGGCGATCCCGCGACCATCGCCCAGACGGTGACAGCGGGGATCAACGCCCCGGATCCCGACACGCGGCAGGCGCAGATGCCGGCCTTCGACTGGATGCCCAGGGCCGACCGGCAGGCGCTGGCGGGCTATGTCGCGGCGCTGCCCGCCGGCAAGGCCGATCCGGCCAGTGCGGCGGGCAAGCTCTTCGAGGACAACTGCGTGGCCTGCCATGGCGAGGGCGGCGCGGGCGGCCTGATGGTGGGGGCTCCGTCGCTGACCGACGCATCGGTGATCTATGGCCAGGATGCGGCCACCGTCTATGCCACGATCAGCCATGGGCGACAGGGCGTCATGCCCGCCTGGTCGGGCCGGCTGAGCCCCGAACAGATCAACCTGCTGTCCGTCTATGTCGCGGGTCTTGCACGGCAAGCCGAAGGGGCCGGCCAATGACCGGGGTGCGCCAGAAGTCGCTTGCCATTGCCGCAGCCCTGTTCGGGCTTGGCCTGTTCATTGCCGCCAATGCCCATCTGGTGGCGGTGTCGATCCGGTCGGAGCCGGCCTGCACCGCCGGCGAGGGTGCGGCCCAGCCCGCCCGACGTGTCTGCTGAAGGAGGCATGAACGATGCTCGAACCACTTCCGACCCTGCGCGCCCCGGAACGCAACCCGTCTCCGCTGGTTCGCAATCTGCCGGCCACTGCGGCGTTCGGGTGGCTGCGCGCCGGCTGGAACGATTTTCGCACGGCACCGGGGCCAAGCCTCGGCTATGGCGCGCTGGTGGTGCTCGTGTCTTACGGCGTGCTCTGGGTGCTCCGGGCGGCGGGGCTTCTTTATCTGGCATTTCCCGCAGTATCGGGGTTTCTGATCATCGGGCCTTTCGCGGCGCTTGGCCTTTATGAAAAAAGCCGCCGCCGCAGCCAGGGGCTTGGGACGACCTTCCTTCAGATGGTGCTGGTCCGCCCGGGTTCGGGTGCGCAACTGGCTTATGCGGGGCTGCTGCTGGGGATTTTCGTGTTGTTCTGGCTGCGCTCGGCCGACCTGCTTTATGCGCTGTTCTTCGGGCTGAACCCGTTTCCCGGAGCGGGCGAGGCGCTGGTCAATGTCCTGACCACGCCGCGGGGTTGGGCGCTGATCCTTGTGGGGTCGGGCATCGGCGGGCTTTTCGCGGCTTTCGCCTTTGCGCTCAGCCTGTTTTCGGTGCCGATGCTCATGGCCGAACGCCGCGATGCGCTCACGGCGCTGGGCCTGAGCTTTGCGATGACCACCCACAATCTTGCGCCCTGCCTGGTCTGGGGGGGCATCGTCGCCGCCGGCATGGTGCTTTCGGCGCTGACCGGCCTTCTGGCGCTGGCGGTGGTGTTCCCGGTCCTGGGCCACGGAACCTGGCACGCCTGGCGCGCGATCCACCGGGGGAGGCCATGACGCATCTTGGCATTCTCATCCCGCTCTCGATCGGAATGGGGCTGATCGGCCTGGGTGCCTTCTTCTGGGCACTGTGGCACAATCAGTTCGAAGACCCCGAAGGGAATGCCTGGCGCGTGATCGCACCGGACGATTCCCCTGCCACGGATCAGCAACAGGAAAGGACCGACCCATGACAAGCTGGCTGCCGACCCTCATCACCGCCACACCCGAAGCGGGCTATGAGCTTGCGGTGAAACTGGCGCGTGTCGCGGTGAAGATGACGCAGGCCGATCCGGCTGTCCGCGACCGGCTGCGCGCCGATTATGCCGAGGATGCCGAGGCGCTGATTGCGGTGTCGCATGTGGTCGCGGTGCATTTCGCCACCGTCGCCGCCGCGAACGGCTACTGGCGGGGGGATGCATGACCCAAATCCAGCGCAGCGGCGCGGATTTCGTCGTCGATGCCGGGCTTCTGGCCGAAGCCTTCGGTCTGCCGCCGGCCGATGTGCCGGCACTGATGAAGGAAGGCCGGATCACGTCGCGATTCGAGACCGGAGTCGAGGATGATGCCGGCTCCTACCGGCTGACCTTCTGGCACGGGGGGCTGGCCTGCAGGTTTACTGTGGATGAAAACGGGGTTGTCCTGAAACGGGCCACCTTCGATGCCGCCAGGCGCCCTGGCCCGCAGCCGGCAGGGCGTGCCTGACGCCGGCTTTCCGGGTGGCGAGCCGCTTTGCCAATGCGAAGGGGAAGCAAAATTCTCTTTTGTGCAGGCAGCAGCCGGGGTTTCCCGAGGTGAAAATCACGTGTAGAGGCAACGTGAAAACACACCCGCATAACAGGAGGCTGCATGACAAAGCTGGATGAAAAACTGGAACCCATCATGGCCGAGGTGTTCCGGCGCAACGCGGCCGAACCCGAGTTTCACCAGGCCGTGCGCGAAGTGCTGGAAAGCCTCGGCCGCGTCATCGCAAAACGCCCCGATTATGCCGACGATGCCCTGATCGAACGTATCTGCGAACCCGAACGCCAGATCATCTTCCGGGTGCCGTGGCAGGACGACAAGGGCAATGTCCACATCAACCGCGGCTTCCGCGTGCAGTTCAACTCGGCGCTTGGCCCCTACAAGGGCGGGATCCGGTTCCACCCGTCGGTGAACGTGGGCATCATCAAGTTCCTGGGCTTTGAGCAGACCTTCAAGAACGCGCTGACCGGCCTGCCGATCGGCGGCGGCAAGGGCGGATCGGACTTCGATCCCAAGGGCCGGTCGGATGCCGAGATCATGCGCTTTTGCCAGTCCTTCATGACCGAGCTTTCGCGCCACCTGGGCGAATACACCGACGTGCCGGCAGGCGACATCGGCGTTGGCGGGCGCGAAATCGGCTACATGTTCGGCCAGTACAAGCGCCTGACGAACCGCTATGAAGCGGGCGTCTTGACCGGCAAGGGCCTGTCCTACGGCGGCTCGCGCGCGCGGAAGGAAGCCACCGGTTATGGCAATACCTATTTCGTCGATTCGATGCTCGCCTCAAGGGGCACCAGCTTCGACGGCAAGCGTGTTTCCGTCTCGGGTTCGGGCAATGTAGCCATCTACACGATGGAAAAGGTCATGTCGCTGGGCGGCCGGATCGTCGCCTGTTCGGATTCGAACGGCTATATCGTGGACGAGAACGGCGTCGACCTCGATCTGGTGAAAGAGATCAAGGAAGTCCGCCGCGAGCGCATTTCGGAATATGCCCGCCTGCGCGGCACCGGATCGCATTACATCGCGGGCGGCTCGATCTGGGACGTGGCCTGCGATGTCGCCATGCCCTCGGCCACGCAGAACGAACTGACCGGCAAGGATGCCAAGATGCTGGTGAAGAACGGCGTTTTCGCGGTGGGTGAAGGGGCCAACATGCCCTCGACCCCCGACGCGATCCGCATCTTCCAGGAAGCGGGCGTGATGTTCGGGCCGGGCAAGGCCGCCAATGCCGGTGGCGTGGCGACCTCGGCGCTGGAAATGCAGCAGAACGCCAGCCGCGACAGCTGGACCTTCGAGCAGACCGAGGCGCGGCTGGAAACCATCATGCGCAACATCCACGACACCTGCGCCGCCACCGCCGACGAATACGGCGCGCCGGGCGATTATGTGCTGGGCGCCAATATCGCGGGCTTTGTCCGCGTGGCCGAAGCGATGCGCGCGCTGGGCGTGATCTGATCCCGTCGTCCGTGGCCCCGAAGCCGGGGCCACGGACCATCCGCCGGCGGCACGCCCAGCCCCGGCCCCTGGGCCCGGACCGTCATCGGGAAAATGTCAGCCGCGCGATCACCCGGTCGGCCATGTGGCGGCAGCGCGCCCCGTCGAAGGGGAATACCGCCTCGAACCCGCCCTTCATCCGGGCATCCAGCGTGCGGCGCAACTGGCGGCGGGCACGAAACAGCCGCGTCCTGACAGTCACGACGTTCAGCCCCAGATCCCGCGCGATGGCCTTGATCCGCATACCTTCGGTTTCGTGCATCAGGAACACCAGCCGCAGGTCGGCGGGCAGTTCCGACACCGCATATTCAAGGAACGATCGGACCTCGCGCCGGGCGAGGGTGATTTCGGCCGGCTCCTGGCCCGCGCGCGGGAAGTCTATGATCCGGGCTTCGGACATCGGTTCCTCGGAGACGGTGTCGTAGGGCTCATGCGGGCGCGCGGCGCGGCGGCGCATGAGGGCGGCGTTCATCAGGATCCGGGTGATCCAGGTCGAGAAACTGGCCGTCCCCTGAAAACGGTCAAGATGGGCGAAGGCGGCGAGATAGGCTTCCTGGACCAGATCCTCGGCTTCGGCATCGCTGTCGACCATGCCCCGCGCGATGCGGAACAGCCGCGGGTTCAGCCGCCGGATCAGTTCGCGGGCGGCCTGTTCGTCGTGGCTCCGCGCGCCGGCGACAAGGGCTTCCTCGGTCGGCGCGTCGGGTCCGGTCTTGCTGGCGGCGCTGCGGATCGGCTGCATCTAGGTCTCCACCTTCACCTGGCCCTCCCTCAGGATCGCATCGACCGGCGGGAAGGCGGCGAGCGCCGCTTCGGGCAGGTCGTCTGACGCCGGGGCAGGGCCCTGCCAGCCGGCGTCAAGCTCTGGCCGCCCCACGACGATCCGGCCGACCATGCCGGCGTGTTCGTGGGGCTGGCAGTAAAAATCATACACCCCCGGGACCGTCAGGCTTACATCGAAATGCTGGTCTGGCAGCAGAAAGTCGCTGTCCCAGGGTTCGGCCGCTTCCGGGATGCGGCGCTGGCGGTCGAGGAAGCGCGGGTGATAGGCGGTCGCGGTGTGGCTGTTGCCCGGGTCGCGGTTGACGAAGCGCAAGGTGGTCCCGGGCTTCACCGCCAGTCCGATGGGCGCGAACCAGACCTTTTCGCCCCTGGACGTGCCGCGCATCTCGATCAGGGTCGGATCACCGGCAGGCGTGGCCGCCTGCAGGAGCCGGGGAACCGCAAGGGCGGCAAGCGCGCCGCCCCCCAGCAACAAGGCCTGCCGTCGCCCTGTCATGACCCACGCTGTCACTTCGCGATCCTCGACTTGGCATCCGCGTCGTGGAACAGGACGACGTGAACATGCGGCTTTTCCACGCCGGGGTGCCCGGCGTTGTAATAGATGTCGGCGGAAGTGACCTCGGGCGCGCCAAGCTTGAGGCCATCATAGGCGGTGCCTTTTTCCATGTCTTCGATCGGGACCATGTAGATCGTCGCGGACAGCTTGCCGTCATGGTCGTATCCAAGGAACGGGCCTGCCGGCAGCGTGGCCGGATCGACATAAAGCGTGCCAAGGCCAGGCAGGAATTCGGGCAGCTTCACCAGATCGCTCACCTTGGCATAGGGGGCAGGCGGCGGAGCCGTCTCTTGCGCCAGGGCGGGCAGGGGCGCCAGCGCGGCGATTGCAAGGGCGAAGGGAAGCAGGGAACGGGTCAGCATGGGAAAACTCCTTTCCGGGTTCGGGCGGCGGGTATGGCCGCCCTCACTCCGTTGGATGCTTTCCGGGTGAAAAGGTTCGCCAGTCAGGTCATTCTTTTTTCGGCCGGCTGCTTGCAGGGCTGGCATCACCACCAGCAGGATCGCAAAACAGCCCACCCAGCATTGTCGTGCCGACCGCTTCCCCGTCGCGCAGCAGGAACAGCGCCTCGATCCCGGCGCGGCGGGCGGGCCCGGCCCCGGCATCCGGCCCCAGCACCATCAGTGCGGTGGCCCAGGCATCGGCTTCGGCACAGGTGGGCGCAACCACCGTGACCGAGGCCGGGGAATGCGCCAGTGGCGCCCCCCTTTGCGGATTAATCGTATGCGACAGGCGGCTGGCGCCGACATCGACCCAGTGCCGGTAATCACCCGATGTGGCGATCGCGCCATCCGAAAGAGCAATCACCGAATGGGGCGCCCGGCGTTCCGGGTCCGGGGCCTCGATGGCGATGGTCCAGGGGGTGCCATCGGGGCGCAGGCCAAGGGCGCGCATCTCGCCATCGATCCCCACAAGACCCGCGTGGATGCCATGGTCCCGCAAGGTATCTGCCAGGCGATCCACGCCGTAGCCCTTGGCAATGCCGTTCAGGTCCAGCGTGATAGGGGCGGCCTTGCGCACAAGCCCGGCGGCTTGGTTCACCTCCAGCAGTTCGTGCGCCGGGCGGCGTGGCCGGGTCATCGCGGCACGGATCGCCACCTGCGATGCGGGCGTCGGCCCGAAGCCCCAGGCCGAGACTGCATCCCCCATGCCGATGTCGAAGGCGCCGCCACTTGCACGCCCGACCGCAAGGCCAAGTGCCAGCACGTCGATCAGCGGCTTTTCCACCGCATGCCAGATACCGGCCGGTGCTGCGTTGAGCCGAAGAAGATCGCTGCCCGGTCGCCAGAGCGACATCTGCGCGTCAACCTGCTCGACCGCCGCCTGCAGCGCCGTCTGGACATGGGCGGAGTTGAAATCCGGTGCCGCATGGAACAGCGCCGACCAGCGCGTGCCCATCGTCGCACCGTTCAGCGCAAAGCGGCCGGGATCGCTGCGCTTGGGCGCAAGGCGCCGGTCGTCAGTAGATGTCTTCGGCATAGCGCCCCTCGGCCTTCAGCGCGACGGGCGACAGACCCGCCGGCGCAAGGATATCGGCCAGCGCCTCGGCCACGCCCGCCGCCATTTCGCGCCCGCCGCAGACCATGACGCGTGCGCCGTTGCGGACCAGCCGCGCGACCTCTGCCGCCTCTGACCGCAGCACATCCTGCACGTAATGCGGCCGCGATCCGCGCGAGGTGGCGGTGGAAAGCCGCGTCAGGCGACCATCGGCCTGCCAGCCCGCCAGTTCCTCGCCATAAAGGAAATCGCTGTCCTTGTGACGCATCCCGAAGAACAGATGGATGGGGCGATGCCGGTCATTGGCGCGCACAAAGCCGGCGAGGGGGCCGATCCCGGTGCCGGCGCCGATCAGGATCAGCGGTGCCCGCCCCCGGCCCGTCCGAAAGCCCGGGTTCGCACGCAGGAAGGCCTCCATGCTGTCGCCGGGCTCGAGCGACATCAACTGGCCCGAACATAGCCCGCCAGGTTGTTTGCGCACCACGATTTCCACAAAACCGTCGCGGCTGCCCGAAGCAAGAGAATAGAACCGCGGCTGGCCATCGCCGCCCTGGGGCAGGACGCCCAGCAGATCGCCCGGGCGGAACCGGTCCCGCCCGGTCAGCCGCTGCCAGTGGCTTTGCTGCGGCAGGGCAAAGCGCAGGATCGCGGTCGGGGCCTGCATATCGGCCCCATAATCGCGGCGCGAGATCAGGAGAAGCGCTTGCGATGCCGGCCGGACGGGTTGGTGATCGAGCACAAGCTCGATCCCGAGGCTTGCCCCCAGTGCCCGGCCCCAGCGCGCGAAATCCTGGGGCGACTGGCGATCCACCGTGTCGAAGGGCAGAAGCGCCGTCCATCCGCGCGCCGAGGCGGCCCGGGCCACGTCTTCGCCATAGGCGCAGAAGCCCGGGAAGCTGCGGTCGCCAAAGCCCAGCACCGCCATCCGCACCCCGGCTGGCGCCGCACTCCGCCCAAGACGGTCAAGAAAGCCCCTCGCCGATTGCGGGGCGGTGCCGTCGCCATAGGTCGCAGCCAGGATCAGGAAGCGCCGCGCGGCGGCATGGCGTTTGGGGTCGAAGCCCGACATGGGTGCCACATGGACGGATTGGCCGGCAGCCGTCAGCGCGCGGTGCAGCGTCGCGGCAAAGCTCCAGGTGGTGCCGCCCTCGCTGCCGACAAGGATGACGGTCTCGGCCTGTGCCGCCCGGGCGTTGCCGCGGATCCGCGTGCTGGCGCGCGGACGGCCAAGCCAGAGGACAAGGCCCGTCACACCCAGGACCGGCACGGTCAGCGCGGCAAGGCCCAGCATCAGGCCAAGCAGCGCCGCGCCTTGGCCGGTGTGCAGCGTGTAGATCAGTTCGGACAGGCGCTGGGCGGTCGTTCGGTCGGCCCAGCCGAGCAGCGCGCCCGTGCCCTGGTCCAGATAGCCGCTGCCCCGGCCGGTGGTCAGGCTGTAGACATCACGCGCGTCCGTCGCGGCCGGAAATGACAGTTCCCGCAGGTCCGAAACCGGCGTCTGACGCAGCAGCTCGATTGCCTCGGGGCGGATCCCGGTCTGGCCGCTGACCGCCGCCGGGAAGGGCGCCGTGGCCCCCTCGTCGGGCAGGAAGCCGAAGGTGGAGGCCGTCATCCAGAGCGCGGTCAGCGCCGAAAGCGCAAGAAGCGGCACGGCAAGACGGGCGATTTCCACATGCAGGCGCCCCGCGAAGGGGCCGTGCATCGGTGACAGCCAGCGTCGCCAGCCGCCCGTCCGCCGCGCAACCAGAACCATGCCTGAAATCGCCAGAAGCGCCATGCTGACGGCCCCCGCCGCCATGACGAGCCGCCCGCCGTCGCCCAGAAACAGCGAGCGGTGCAGGTTGGTCAGCCAGCGCTGTGTCTGATTGGGGTCGGCGCTTGCGGCATTCAGGCCCGTCGCCGGGTCGATCACCGCAGATCCCGGGGTGCCGTTCTCGAACCACCAGGCCGTGATCCGCCCCGAAGGGGCGCGGCGGATCTGTTCAAGCCCGGGATGGCTGTCGAGGACGCGCTGGGACAACTGGGCCAGGCTTTGATCCGCGCCGGCCTGGGGCGAAGCCAGCCGCTCGGCCATGGGAAAGACCGAGAGCGCCGCGCCGCTCAGCGCCAGGATGGTGACAAGAAGCAGGGCCAGAAGCCCCGGCCAGCGGTGCAGCGCACGGATCATCGCCCGACCTTTCCTAGAACGCGTAGCCGAAGCTCGAGGCGTAGCGCCGCCCCGGCACCGGCTTGCCGGCGCCTGCGGTCGTCAGTGGCACGGCCACCTCGTTCGGGCTGTCCTGCATGTCTTCCACCGCCGCGTCGATGTGGAGGGTATAGCCTGCATCGAACAGCGCATCCGCCAGATCAAGCGTGATCTCGAGCGTGCGCCCCGCGCCGACGCTGGCGCCGGTGATGCCGTTGATCTGTGCCGGATCGCCGCCCGTTGCGCGATACCAGTCCGACAGGTGCTTGTAATATTTAGACTTCCCCCCCGCGAGCCAGAGGCTGCCGGCATAGGCACCCTGCGGGTCGGTGACATAAAGCGCAAGGTAGGCACCATCGCCGCCATAGGCGCTCAGCGTGGTGGAGAGCGTTACCGGCCGCGCCATTGCAAGACCAGGAAGCGTCAGCGCCGTCGTCAGCGCAAGCGTTGCAAGAAGGGATTTCATCTGAACATTTCTCTGCTGATTGGGGATGAGGTCATTTCACCTGGACCTTCGGCGCAGCTCCGGTGCCGAACAATCCGTTCGGCGGGGGTGTGATCGGGCCGGCGGGGGCAGGGCTGCCCATGGTCCGGTCCATGCCGCGGACGCGATTGCCGCCTTCGTCATCGTCATCGTCATCGTCGTCATCATCATCATCGTCGTGGTGATGCTTGCGCCAGAACCAGCCCTTGCCCTCCTTGCGGTTGTTGTCTTCTGCAATGCGCAGGGGCTCGGGCGTGGTGTCGGCGCCCCGCGCCACCGGTTGCGTGGCGTCCCAGGCCTCAAGCGCGCTCCAGGCCGGCAGGCCAAGGGCAAGCGCCAGCGCCGATGATGTGGCAAGAATGGCGATCGATCTTTTCATGTGGTCAGACTCCTTTGCAGTTCGGGGGCAGTTGACGACCCGAGGCTGATCGTGGGCTGAAGCGGGCGGAAGTTCTGCTTCAGGCTGGCGTCAGGTGGCTGGGGCCAAGCAGCTTGCGGGCGCGGACCAGCCGACCTGCGGTGCGTCAGTCGCTGCGCCGTCCCCTTCGGTTCCGGTCGCCGCGTTCGCCTTTGTATTCGATCTCGATCACCTGAAGCGTCGCCGGGTGCAGCTTCACCTCGATCCGCTGTCCCGAGGCGTCGGTGCCGTCGATCTCGTAGCAGCCATCGTCGATCTTGATGCGCCGCACGGTCCATTCGTTGGCGGCCGCCAGGTCTGCGACTGCGCGGCGCGGTTGCCAGTCGGCCATCGGCACGAAGCAATCATCACCGGCCTGCGCCGTGCCGGGCAGCATGGCCAGCGCCATGCCGGAACACAGGGCAATGCAGAACAGCAGGGTCGGTGTCTTCGGCATCGGGCATACTCCGGCAGCATTCGAGTCGGGGCGAACTTGCCCCGCCCGGCTGACACGAAGCTGAAGCGCGGGCATCTGCCGCGTCAGCCTTGCGTCAGGCAGAGAGGCCAAGCAACATGCGCAAGGCATACCAAGACCGGGGCAATACCGACCCATGCGCATTCTGCTGATCGAGGACGATACCGTTCTGGGCGCCGCCGTGCGCGACCAGATTGCGGCCGACGGGCATTCCGTCGATTGGGTGGGGCGGCTTGATGCGGCGGGCGATGCGTTGCGCGTGGCGCCGTTCGATCTGGTGCTGCTTGACCTCATGCTGCCGGACGGCCGCGGGATCGGGTTCCTGAAGGCGCGGCGGACGCAGGGCGACGTGACGCCGGTGATCATCCTCACCGCGCTTGACCAGGTATCGGACCGGATCGAGGGGCTGAATGCGGGGGCGGATGATTATCTGGTAAAACCCTTCGATCTGGCCGAGCTTTCGGCGCGGATCGGTTCGGTTGCGCGGCGTTATTCCGGCAACCCGAACCCCTTGATCGTCCATGGCCCGCTTCAAGTCGATCTGGCGGCGCGCAGCATCCTGCGGGACGGACGGCCGGTGCAGCTTACCGCCCGGGAATGGGTGCTGTTCGAGGCCTTCCTGTCGCGGCCGGGGCAGATCCTGTCGAAGGCGCAGCTTGAAGACAAGCTTTACGCCTTTGACAGCGGGGTTGAAAGCAATGCGATCGAGGTGCATGTGAGCCGCCTGCGCAAGAAACTGGGCGCGGCCGTGATCGAGACCGAACGTGGCCTTGGCTACCGCCTTGGGGTGCCATGATCATGCCTGCGCAACCGCATGGCCGAAGACCTGCAAGCCTGGAGGCGCGGATCGGTGTTTCGGTCGGGATCCTGCTCGTCGTGCTCTGGATCGGTGCTGCCCTGGTCACGGCGGCAGTGGTGCGGCGTGAACTCGATCAGGTCTTCGATTCCACGCTTCAGGAAACGGCAGAGCGGCTGTTGCCCCTGGCGGTCGTGGACATCATCGGCCGCGAGGAGGATGACGTCGTTACCCAGCAGCTTGGCGTGATCCGCGCGCGGGACGAATATTTCACCTATATCGTGCGCGACGATACCGGGCGGATCCTGCTGCAATCGCACGCCGCAGACGCGGGAATCTTTCCCCCGTGGGACGGCAGCGGGTTCCGGCTGACCGGGACGCACCGGCTTTTCAGCGAAGCGGCGCTGAGCGGAACGGTGCGGATCACCGTGGCTGAACCATTGGATCATCGTGCCGCCATTTCCCGCGAAATCCTGTTCGGGCTCGGGCTGCCGCTTCTGTTGGTGCTGCCGCTGGCTGTGGGGGCCATCGTGCTTGCGGTGCGACGCAGCCTCGCGCCGCTGCGCCGGTTCCGGGCACGGCTCGAGGCGCGGAGCGCGCGCGACCTCTCGCCGGTGCCACAGGGCGATCTGCCCGCAGAAATCGGCCCGCTTGCGGCAACGCTGAACGCCCTGCTGGCGCGCCTGCAGGCCGCATTCGAGGCCGAGCGCAGCTTTGCCGCCAATGCCGCGCATGAATTGCGCACGCCGCTGGCCGGCGCAATCGCCCAGGCGCAGCGGCTGCAGCGCGAAACTCCGGACGCCGCCGCGCGGCAAAGGGCGGCCGAAATCGAAGCCTCGCTCAAGCGTCTGGCCCGCGTCGCCGAACGGCTGCTTGAACTGGCGCGCGCCGAAGGGGGGCCGCTGCGCCTTGAGGGCCGGACCACCGACCTGCGCGACGTGGCGCGGATCGTGCTGGATGATCTGGGTCGGCGCGCCGCTCCGGGGCAGATCAGGGTGACGCTGCCTGATCAGCCTGTCCTGTCGGATCTGGATCCGGATGCCTTCGGCATCCTTTGCCGCAATCTGGTCGAGAATGCCCTGCGCCACGGCACCGACGGTGCCCCCGTCGATGTCGTGCTTGCAGGGGATGGGCTGTTTCAGGTGTCGAATGAAGGGCCGGTCATTCCGCCCGAAAGCCTGGCGCGGCTGGCAGAGCGGTTCGAGAGGGGAGGGGCGGGAACCAAGGGCAGCGGGCTTGGCCTTGCCATTGTCGCCGCGATTGCCGAACGGATTTCCGCGCCGCTCCGGCTCGATTCGCCGCGCCCGGGACAGGCCACCGGGTTCGAGGCATCGCTGCGCCTGCCTGTGGCGGAAGGCTGAACGCGGGTGCTGGCGCGTCCGGCAGGGCGCATCAGTCCGGCACGGTGTCTTCCGCCGTTTCCTTCGGCGGATCGGCGCCTTCGGCGGCGGCGTTCGGCAGATTGGCGGAACCCTTCGCCCGGTCCCGGTGGAGCGCTGCACGACCAAGCAGCAGATAGGTGGCGGGTGTCGTCACGATGACGAAGATGCCGATCAGGGCCTCGTGCAGGACGGGGCGGGAGTCGAGCCAGGAAAACAGCAGCATCGACCCCAGCACGATCGCGCCGATCCCCCAGCTTGTGCCCAGTGTCGGCGCATGGAGCCGGTCGTAGAACAGGCGCAGCCGCAACAATCCGATCGTGCCCAGAAGTGCCAGGCTGCTGCCGGCCACTACCAGGAAGGCCACGGGCAGCGCGATCCAGAGGGGGATGTCCGCCAGATGGTTCATTCGATGACCTCGCCACGCAGCAGGAACTTGGCCATCGCCACCGTCGTGACGAAGCCAAGCGCGCCGATGACCAGCGCCGCTTCGAAAAAGAACAGGCTGCCGGAGCGCATCCCGGTCACAAGGAACAGCAGCATGGCGATGACGTAAAGTGAATCGAGCCCCAGCACCCGGTCCTGCGCGCGCGGGCCGCGCAGGACGCAAAGGCAGGCAATGCAGGCAGCAAGCCCGAGGGTGATCTGCGCATAAAGGAGTGCCAGGGTGAGGAGGATTTCGCTCATTGGAAGATCTCCATCAGGGGGGTGGCATAGCGTCGGAGGATCTCGTCGCGCTGGGCGGCCTCGTCCGTCAGGTCGAAGATATGCAGGATCAGAACGCCGCTCTTGCGGTCATGTTCGATCCAGGCGGTGCCGGGCGTCGCGGTGATGATCATGGACAGGATCGCAAGGCCGGTCGGGTCGCGCAGTTCCAGCGGGATGCGGATGAAGCCCGATCGACGAGTGCCGCGCCGTCCGTTCGTCAGGATCAGACGCGCTACCGCGATGTTAGACCTCAGGATGTCCCAGGGAACCACGACCCCGAGCCTGAGCGCAGGGATCCAGCGGCGGATCCGGGGGCGGTCGGGTTTCAGCGCGGCCATCGCCCGGCCCGCGATCAGCGCGATGGCGGTGCCCAGCAGCAGATGACCCGGCGAGAAGCGCGTGAGCAACAGCCACATGCCGACGAGGGCAAGCGAGAGCAGCGGATGGGGAACCAACCGTCCCATCACGGCGCCCCCGATCCGGTTGCGACGCGCGGTGCCGTGGCGACGGTTTCGATATAGGGAAGCGGGTTGAGGAGTGCCTCGGCGGTCTCGGAGAGATAGGTCATCGTGTCCTGCGCCTTGACGGACATGACGATTCCCATTGCGACCAGGGCGATGACCGGCGCGATTTCGAGAGCCAGAACCTTGGGCACCGTGACGTCCACGCCCCAGAAGCTCTGGATGCCGACGCGCACCAGCCCGACAAGGGTGGCAAATCCCGACAGGAGCAAGAGCGCCATGAAGCCCCAGGTCACAGCCGGGATGTCGCCCGAGGTGCCGATGGCGGCCGAAAGGATCGCAAACTTGCCGATGAAGCCTGAAAGCGGCGGCAGGCCGGCCAGCGCCAGCAGGCAGGCACCGAAGCAAAGGCCAAGGACGGTCATGGTGGCCGGTATCGCAAGGCCCGCCTCGGGGTCTTCATCTTCGCTCTCTTCATGGCCCCAGGCATCGGCGGTGAGTGCGAGCATGGCGGCGATACCGCCGTCCTCGCGGCTCATCGGCTCAAGCAGAAGGAACAGCGCGGCGACGGCGAGGGTCGAGCTGACCATGTAGAAAAGCCCGCCGGCAAGCATTTCGGTGCTGCCGCCCGCAAGGGCAAAGCCGGTGACGGCCAGCAGCGTGCCCGAAGAGATCAGCACCAGATGCGCGGCCATCCGCCCAAGCCCCTGCGAGGCGAGAACGCCAAGAAGCCCGAAGACAATGGTGGCCATGCCGCCTGCGACCAGAACTTCGGCACCGAGCCCCGCCGAGACGCCTGCACTGGCCCCGAACAGCATCAGCCCGAGCCGGATGATCACATAGACGCCGACCTTGGTCATTATGGCAAACATCGCGGCCACTGGCGCGGCCCCCGCCATGTAGGTGGTGGGCAGCCAGAACGACAGCGGCCAGATCCCCGCCTTGACAAGGAAGGCCAGCCCCAGCACCGCCGCGCCCGCATGCAGAAGCGGCAGGTCAGCCGTGGGCAACGCCGGGATCAGCACCGCCAGATGTGCCATGTTCAGCGTGCCGGTGATGCCGTAGATCAGGCTGACCCCGATCAGGAACAGCAGCGACGCGGCCAGGTTGATGGCGATGTAGTGCAACCCCGCGCGCACCCGAAGCTGGCCGCCTCCATGCAGCAAGAGCCCGTAGGAGGCCGCCAGCAGAACCTCGAAGAAGACGAAAAGGTTGAACAGGTCGCCGGTCAGGAAAGCGCCGTTCAACCCCATCAGCAGGAACTGAAAGAGCGCGTGGAACCGCTGCCCCTGCCGGTGCCAGGCGGCTGCGGAGTAGACCATCGCAGGAAGGGCCAGAAGCGCCACCAGAACCAGCATCATCGCCGACATGCGGTCCAGCACCAGCACGATGCCGAAGGGCGCCTGCCAGTCGCCCAGCAGATAGATCCCTATGTCGCTGTCGCCCGGCAGCCGGTTGCCCTTGGCCAGGTTCAGAAGCTCGATCGAAACGGCAAGAAGCGCCACGGTCGACGCGATCCCCAGTGTCAGCTTGGCCCGCCGCTGCCTTTCGTCGTAAAGCAGCATCAGCGCCCCCGTGATGAACGGGATCAGGATCGGTGCCATGATCAGGTGCTGGGGCGCGGGCATCAGGCGTCGGGCTCCCGTCCGTCGACATGGTCGGTGCCGGTCAGGCCGCGCGCGGCCATCATCACCACCAGAAACAGGGCCGTGGTGGCAAAGCTGATGACGATTGCCGTCAACACCAGCGCCTGCGGCAGAGGGTCGGCGTATAGCTCGGGGTTGACGAGGCCGCCGCGGGGCAGGATCGGCGGCTGCGCCAGCGTCAGCCGCCCCATCGAGAAGATGAACAGGTTGACCGCATAGGAAAGCAGGCAAAGCCCGGTGATCACCTGGAATGTCCGCGGCCGCAGGATCAGCCAGACCCCCGAGGCGGTCAGGATGCCGATGGCCAGGGACAGCACAAGCTCCATCATTCGGCCACCCCTTGCTTGCGGTTCGGGGTTTCCTGTGCCGCGCCGCGACCGGCGCGCAGCGACTGGTGGGCAATGGCGATCAGCATCAGCACCGTCGCGCCCACCACCAGCGCAAAGATCCCCAGATCGAACAGCATGGCCGTGGCCACCGGAACCTGTCCGATCAGTGGCAGTTGGACATATTGGGCATGGGTCGTCAGGAATGGATAACCGAAAAGCCAGGCCCCCATGCCGGTCAGCCCCGCGAACAGCAGGCCCGCGCCCATCCAGCGGATCGGCAGGATGATCAGTCGCGCCTCCAGCGAGCGGACACTGGTGGCGATGTATTGCAGCAGAAGGCCGATCGCCAGGGTCACGCCGCCCGAAAATCCGCCGCCCGGAAGGTCGTGGCCGCGCAGGAAGAAATAGGCGGCGAGCATGATCATCACCGGAAACATCCACTGCATCAGGACGGCGGGAACGAACATCTGCTCCTTCAGGTCCAGGGGTTCGGATGTCTGCTGGCGGGGGGTGTCCACGCTTTCGGCTGCGGGGCGGAACCGCCTGAGCAGGGCATAGACGCTCAGCCCCACGATCGCCAGGACCGTGATTTCGCCGAGCGTATCGAAGGCGCGGAAGTCGACCAGGATCACGTTGACGACATTTGTGCCGCCGCCCTCGTGATAGGCGTTGCGCAGGAACCAGTCGCCTATGTTCCGGATGGCGGGCCGGGTCATCACCACAAAGGCGATGGCCGCCATTCCCAGGCCGGCGGCAAGAGCGATGCCCAGGTCGCGCAGCCGCCGGATCCGGGCAGCCACCAGCCTGTCGCCCGGTATTTCCTCGTTGCGTTTGGGCAGCCACCTGAGCCCGAGCAGCAGCAGAACGCTGGTCGTGGTCTCGACCAGCAATTGCGTCACTGCAAGATCGGGTGCCGAGAACCAGGCAAAGGTCAGGCAGGTGACAAGCCCGGCGCCCCCCAGGAGGATCAGCGCGGCAAAGCGGTGATACTTGGCCTGCCAGGCCGCGCCGACGGCACAGGCGCTGCCGACCAGCCACATCAGGGCAAAGGCCGGATCGAGCGGGGTGGAATGCCGTTGGGGCCCCAGTTGCAGCGCGCCCAGGAGTGGCACCGTGGCAAATGCGATGGCGACGAGCACCATAAGGCGCATCTGCGTCTGCAAGCGTTCGGTGCCCAGCAGCCGGTGCAGCAGGCGCGGCCATTTCCAGCTGAGCACGAGCAGGGCGGCGTCGAAGATGTCGCGTCCGCGCAACCTGTGCAGCAGCGGCGGGCCTTCGGGGCCCTTCGCAATCCATTCCGACAAAAGCAGATAGAGGCCCGTGCCGACCACCATGGCGATGAGGCTCATCATCAGGGGCATGTTGAACCCGTGCCAGAGCGCAATGCTGTAGTAGGGCGTATCCGGCCCCGTGACCGATTGCGCGGCCATGTTCAGGACCGGGCCCAGCGACAGGCCGGGCACAATGCCGACGACGAGACAGGTCAGCACCAGGAATTCGACCGGCAGGCGCATCCAGGATACCGGTTCACGGGGCTCACGCGGAAGGTCCAGAGCGGGCGGGCCGAAGAACACCTGCATGATGAAGCGCAGCGAATAGGCAACGGCAAGGATGCTTCCTGCAAGCGCCAGATAGGGCAGGTTGTTGTCGAGCCAGGTGCCGTTATGCCAGCCCACGGCCTCGGCAAAGAACATCTCTTTCGACAGGAAGCCGTTCAGCAGCGGCACCCCCGCCATCGCGGCCGAGGCGACGATGGCCAGCGTCCCGGTATAGGGCATGGACCGCATCAGCCCCGACAGGCGGCGCAGGTCGCGAGTGCCGGTTTCATGGTCGATGATCCCCGCCGCCATGAACAGCGAGGCCTTGAAGACCGCGTGGTTGGCGATGTGGAAGATCGCGGCGACGATGGCCCCCGTGCTGCCGATCCCGGCGAGCGCGGTGATCAGGCCCAGGTGGCTGATCGTCGAATAGGCCAGGAGGCCCTTCAGGTCATGGCGGAACAGCGCCATCATCGCGCCGATCACCAGCGTGGCCATGCCGGTGCCGGTGACGGCAAGGAACCAGGCTTCGGTCCCGCCGAGCGCGGGCGAGAAGCGCACCAGAAGGAAGGCCCCGGCCTTGACCATGGTGGCGGAATGGAGAAAGGCCGAAACAGGCGTCGGCGCGGCCATGGCGCCGGGCAGCCAGAAATGGAAAGGGAACTGCGCCGACTTGGTGAAGGCCCCGATCAGGAACAGGCCAAGGATCGCCGGATATAGCGGATGCGCCCGGATCAGATCGCCAGATCCGAGAACCACATCAAGGTCATAGCTGCCGACGACATGGCCAAGCATCAGCATCGCCGCCAGAAGGCAGACCCCGCCCAGCGCCGTGACGATCAGCGCCATCCGTGCGCCGTCCCGCGCCGCGGGGTTCTGATACCAGTAGCCGATCAGAAGGAAGGAAAGGAGGCTTGTCAGCTCCCAGAAGACGACAAGCATGATGATATTGCCCGAGACCAGTATCCCTATCATCGCGCCGGTGAATGCCAGCAGGAAGG
Organism: Paracoccaceae bacterium; assembly: GCA_020622085.1. Lineage (GTDB taxonomy): Bacteria > Pseudomonadota > Alphaproteobacteria > Rhodobacterales > Rhodobacteraceae > QY30. Next base: position 787,185 of record JAHRYM010000001.1, read on the forward strand.
CATAGAACCGCGGCACCGGATCGGCCTTCGACAGGTAATAGCGGGCATAAAGCACGACCAGAAGGCCGATCCCCAGCACGAGGCCCACGAACATCCAGGCAAAGCCGTCGATGCGGATGGAGAGGTTGAGCCGCAGCGCCGGAATCCAGTTGATCACCGCGTGCAGGCTCCGGCCTTCGCTGATCGGCGGATAGATGGCGACCAGCAGCACCAGCCCGCCGAAGAACACCAGGCCCGCGATCCATGCGGCGGCGTTTCTGGCATTCACGGATATCGTCGAGACGGCGATCGCGCCGATGAAGGGCAACAGAATGAGGATGAGGACAAGGTTCTGTTCGATCATTCCGGCGGCGGGGTTCGGTCTTGAAGGGCGAGATGGCGGTGGATGTGGTCGGGCGGCAATCTCCCCGGCCTGCGCTGCGCGGGTCCGATGGCGGACGGGTGCGGTGCGCAGCTTGCGGAAATGGCCGGAAGGGTCGATGCCCCTAGGTGAAAGGGAAATGCCACCGAGATCAACCCCGAAGCAGAGGATTTGGTGTGGGGACCGGCATTTTCATGGTCGCAAGATATGCGGGACGCCAGTTGCCGCGCCCCGCATGGCCGTTCGATGCCGTCAGCCCGTGCCTTCCAGCCGGACGAGGCTCCCGTCGGCAAGGGGGCGCTGAAGTTTTCGCGCCTCGGGCCAGGGGGCAAGCATCCATTGCGCCCATTCGTCCGGCGCGGAAAGGATCACCGGCATGGCCTTGGGGTGGACGGCGCCCACCTCGGCATTGGGCGGGCAGGTCAGGAAGGCGAATAGATCGTCGGTGGTTTCGCCGTCGCGCAGCTTGCGGATGCTGGTCCAGCCCCGGACATGCAGCCCGGCAAGAAACGCCGGGTCGCCGTTCCTTGGCGCAAACCAGACATTGGTGCCGCCTGCGGGCTCGGCAAATCTGTCGAGAGGCACGAGGCAGCGGTGCGCCGGGTCAAGCCAGCGGCGCCAGTGCGGCGAGCCGAGGTTGCGCACATTGGTCACACCGCGATCGATGCCGCTCTTGCCGTGGAACTGCGGCGGGCTTGGCAGGCCCCAGCGTGCCATGGCAAGCGCCATGCCCGGGCCATCAGCCCGGACGATGGCGGCAGGACGATCGGGGTAGATATCTGCCGGGCCGAGGTTGCCGGTCAGATCCTGCCAGGGCAGATCGGAAAAGACCCGGCGCATGGCCTCTTTCGCCGTGGTCTGGTTGAAGAGGTTGCACATGGTCTTCTCCCCGTCGGCCTTGCACGCGGCAGCCCGCTCAGGTGGTCTTTGGCACCCGGCCTTTCCGGCGGGCAGGGGTCATCCGTGCAAGAAGCAATGCCGCGGCAATGACGACCGTTCCGACGATGATGACAAAGGCTGCCGAGGCGATGGCGGGGCTGATGTTTTCCTTCAGTGTCGAGAACATCTGCCGCGCCAGCGTGCGCTGGTTGGGGCCGGCGACGAAGAGGGTCAGCACCACCTCGTCGAGCGAGGTCGCAAAGGCCAGCGCGGCGCCCGAGAGCACCCCCGGCATGGCCAGGGGCAGCGTCACCAGCCGGAACACCCGCCAGGGAGAGGCGCCAAGGCTTTCGGCCGCGCGTTCCACCCGCCTGTCGACGCCCGCAAGCGCGCCCGAGACCGAGATCACGACAAAGGGCATGGCGATCACGCTATGTGCCACGATCACCGAGAAATAGGTCGAGTTGATGCCAAGGGGCACGAAGACCGCCTGCATGCCGACGCCCAGAACCACCGCGGGGACGACCATCGGCAAGAGGAAAAGCGTGCGGATCTGGCTTTTCAGCCGCAGATCCTGCGACCTGAGCCCCAGCGCGGCAAGGGTTCCCAGCACGGTTGCAAGAACCGTGGTGGAACTGGCGATGATCGCGCTGTTCAGGATCGACCGGTTCCAGGTCTGGTTGGTTGCCAGTTCGTTGAACCAGCGCATGGAAAACCGCGGGATCGGATAGGTGAGGAAGGCGCTCGAGGTGAAGGCAAGCGGCAGGATCACCAGAAGCGGCGCGACAAGGAAGATGACGATCAAAGTGGCGTAGACGGCCTTGGCGTATCTCATCTGCCTACCTCGCCTGTCCGGGTTCGCGCGAAAGACGGTTGTAGAGCGCATAAAGCACCAGCGTCAGAACCAGCAGGATCAGGCCCAGCGCGGCCGCCATGCTCCAGTTCGCCGAGCCGGTCGCATAGAAGGCGATGACCGAAGAAATCATCTGGTCGGTCGCGCCGCCGATCAGCGCGGGCGTGATGTAGTAGCCAATCGCCGACATGAAGACGAGAAGCATCCCCGAGATGACGCCCCGCAGGCTGAGCGGCAGGAGAACCCGCAGGAAGGCCCGCACCGGATGCGCGCCGAGCGAGGCCGCCGCCCCCATCAGGTTGCCCGGCACGGTCAGCAGCACCGAATAGATCGGCAGCACCATGAAGGGCAGCAGCACATGCGTCATCGCCAGCACGACGCCGAAGCGGTTGTAGATCAGGGCCAGCGGCCCGTTCGTGAGGCCAAGGCCCATCAGCGCCTGGTTGATGAGGCCGTTTTCCTGCAGAAGGATCATCCAGGCCGCCGTCCGCACCAGAAGCGATGTCCAGAGCGGCAGAAGAACCGCGCCCAAAAGCAGCGCGCGCTTCCATCCGGTGACGGAAGCCGTGACCATCGCGTAGGGCAGGCCGATCAGCAGGCAGCACAATGTGACCAGCGCGCTTGTCCAGAGCGTGCGCAGGATGATCGCGGCATTGGCCGAACTGCCTTCGGGCATCGCCTTGATCGCGCCGTCGGCGCCGCGTTCCATATCGATCGAGGCCAGCAGATAGGCATCGGTATAGGGCGAGGCATTTTCGCGGATCGCCAGCCAATAGGCGGTATCACCCCAGCGCTTGTCGATCTCGACCAGCGGAATCTCGGGCGTTTCCTTCAACGCCGTCACGGTCTTGCCCATCAGCGACCGGAACCCCGACTTCGAGGCATTGAGCCGCCGGGTCACATCGCCCATCGCCATTTCGTCGGTATTGGCGGCAATGTCGGCGCGAAATGCGGCCTGCACCTCGTCCGAGGGAAGATCCTTGCCGTTCCAGCCGGAAATCGCCGAAGCAGTATGGGGCAGGACACGCGAAATCGCCGGATCGGAGATGGCCTGCGAGATCACCGTGATCAGTGGCCAGACGAAGAACATCCCCAGAAAGACCAGGAGCGGCGCAATCAGGACCAGCGCCTTGAGTTGCGGCGCGCGGCTCATGGGGCGATGATCCAGCCGTCGGCAGGACGAAAGCCAAGGGCGACCGATGCGCCATTGGGCCATTCGGCGGCCTTGCGCGGCACGCGGGCGATGATCCGGCCCGCCGGGGTGGTGACGACAATGCGCAGGTGGTCGCCCTGATAGATTGTATCGGCGACCTCACCGCGCAGGCTGTTCAGGCCGGCAGGGGCGTCGTTCGGGCCGTGCAGGTCGATCCGTTCGGGGCGCAGCGACAGCAGCGCGGCATCACCGACCGCCAGACCCGTTGCGCCGTCGGCCCGCAGCACGCTGCCATCCGGCATGGTCAGCGCGATCTTGCTGCCGTCAACGCCCGTGACCTTGCCCGGGAGCAGGTTGGTTTCACCGATGAACTCGGCCACGAAGCGGTTCGCCGGATGGTCGTAGACTTGCCGCGGGGTCGCGCATTGCTGGATCTGGCCCTTGTCGAACACGGCAATGCGGTCCGACATGGTCAGCGCCTCGTCCTGGTCATGGGTGACGAAGATGATCGTCAGGCCAAGGCGGTGGTGGAGCTCGCGGATATCAAGCTGCATCTGTTCGCGCAGCTGCTTGTCCAGCGCGCCCAAAGGCTCGTCCATCAGCACCACGCGCGGCTCGAACACCAGCGAACGCGCCAACGCCACGCGCTGTTGCTGGCCGCCCGACAACTGGCCGGGCATGCGGTCGCTCAGGTGGCCAAGCTGCACCATGTCGAGCGCGCGCTTGACGCGGGCGGCGATGTCGGATTTCGCCGTGCCGCGCATTTCCAGCGGGAAGGCCACGTTGCGGGCGATGTTCATATGCGGGAACAGCGCGTAGTTCTGGAACACCACGCCCATGTCGCGCTTGTAGGTGGGCACTCCGTTCAGGCGTTGCCCGTCAAGGATGATCGCGCCCTTGGTGACGGTTTCGAACCCGGCGAGCATCATCAGGAGCGTCGTCTTGCCCGAACCGGAGGGGCCAAGAAGGCTCACGAATTCACCGCGGGCGATGTCCAGATCCAGGTCTTCGACGACACGGACGGTGCCGTAGTCCTTCGTGACCTTGTCAAAGCGGATGAAGCTTTCTGCCACGATTCCCCCTTCGCGCAGCAAGGGACGTGTTTTTGGCGCAGTCTTCGCTGCCAGTCCCTGTCAATTGAGAGGGCCGGCCGGATTGTGCGGTCCGGCCCTCCTGAAGTCTGTTACTGGGCGATCCAGGCGTTGAACCGTTCAGTCAGTTCCTCGGAATTGTCGACCCAGAAATCGACGTTGAGCGGGATCGAGACCGCGAGGTTGTCGGCATAGGTCGGCAGGTCGGGCGCATACTGGGCATCAACCATTTCCGCCGCCGCTTTCACGGGCAAACCGTAGGCGACATGGGCCGGCAGTTTCGAAAGGTTCTCGGGCGCATTGGCGAAGGCGATGAAGTCCATGCCTTCGTCCTTGTTCTCGGCGCCCTTGAGGATCACCCAGCTGTCGACGGCATAGATGCTCTGGTTCCAGACCAGCTTCATGTTGGTGCCTTCGGTCTTGTTCAGGCCGGTGATCCGGCCGTTGTAGACGGTCGACATCACCACATCGCCGGTTTGCAGCATCGAAAGCGGCTGCGCGCCGGCTTCCCACCAGATCAGGTTCGGGCGCAGTTCGTCGAGCTTCTTGAAGGCACGGTCGACCCCTTCGGGGGTGGACAGCACGTCGTAGACTTCATTGGCGGGCACGCCATCGGCCATAAGCGCGAATTCCAGCGAATATTTCGCGCCCTTGCGCATGCCGCGCTTGCCGGGGAATTTCTTCACATCCCAGAAATCGGCCCAGCTTTGCGGCACGTCGCCGGTCATCTTGTTGCCGTCATAGGAAATGGCGACCGACCAGACGATATGGCCCGCACCGCAATCCGAGGCGCCGCTGTCGATATAGGAGTCCTTGCCGCCGAGCTTTTCCCAGTCAAGCTTTTCATAGATTCCATCGGTGCAGCCAAGCGCCAGTTCCTCGGCCTCGACCTGCACCACGTCCCAGTTGGGCTGGCCGGCCTTGACCTTGGATTGCAGCACGCCGTAGCCGCCTTCCCAGGCTTCATCCAGCACGGGCTTGCCGATCTTTTCGGAGAAGGGCTTGAAGAACAGTTCGCGCTGGGCGTCCTGGAAGGTGCCGCCGAAGGACACAACGGTGAGGTCGCGCGCACCGGCGGTGGTGGCGGAAAGCGCCAGAACCGCCGCGCCCGCGGCGAGGGCGTTGCGATACCATGCTGTCTTGTACTTGGTCATTGGTGTTTTCTCCCTGTTTTGCAGCGACGTTACAACCGCCGCGCCGATCTGATCAAGTCCGCGCGACGGAATTCTCAATTCTGCTCGATCCGGAAGGCTGCGGCGCGGCGGTGGCCTTCCAGACCTTCCGATGCGCTTTGGCGAATGGCGGGCAGCGCCACCTGGGCGATGGCGTCGTCTTCCAGCCACTGGTGGGTGCAGATCTTCACATAGGCCCCGACCCAGAGCCCGCCGGTATAGCGGCCCGCCGCCATCGTCGGCAGGGTGTGGTTGGTGCCGATGCATTTGTCGGAATAGACCACCGAGGCGTTTTCCCCGATGAAAAGCGAGCCATAGCTGGAAAGCTTCAGCGCCAGTGCCTTGGCGTCCTTCGTGTGGACCTGAAGATGTTCGGCTGCGATGATATCGGAATAGGCGATCATCGCGGCCTCGTCCGGCACAACGGCAATCTCGCCATAGTCGCGCCAGGCCACGCCGGCGACGGGGGCGGTGGGCAGATCCTGCAACTGGCGTTCAACCTCGGCAAGCACCGCCTGTGCCAGCGCGGCGTCGGTGGTGATGAGGCCGACGCGGGTGCGCACGTCATGTTCGGCCTGGGCCAGCATGTCGGTGGCGATCATGCGCGGATTGCCGGTTTCGTCGGCCAGCGTGTATATCTCGCTGGGTCCGGCAAGCTGGTCGATGCCCACGGGGCCGAAGACCTGGCGCTTGGCCTCGTTGACATAGGCATTGCCGGGGCCAACGATCTTGTCGACCTTCGGGATCGACTGGGTGCCGTAGGCCATTGCGGCAATGGCCTGGGCGCCTCCCACCCGGAATATCCGGTCGGCCCCCGACATGTGGCAACCTGCGATCATCGCCGGATGGGCATTGGGCGGCAGGCAGGCGATCACTTCCTTCACGCCCGCAACCTTGGCGGGGACGATGGTCATCACCGGGGCCGAGAGCAGCGGATAGCGCCCGCCCGGCACATAGCAACCCACCCGGTCGATCGGGATGACGCGGTGGCCCAGATGCACGCCCGGCAGCGTCTCGACTTCAAGCGGCAGGATCGTGCCCATCTGCGCACGGGCAAAGGCGGTCACGTTGTCGATGGCGAACCGGGTGTCGGCGCGGGTCTGCGGATCAAGTGCCGCCACGGCGGCCTCGCGCTCGGCCATCGTGACTTCCAGTATCTGGACGTCGGCGTTGTCGAACTGCCTTGAATAATCGCGCACGGCCGCATCGCCACGGCTGGCGACTTCGGCAAGGATCGTCTTGACGGTGGCCTCGACCGGGGCGGTGTCGGATACCGCATCGCGCGACGGAGACTTGACGAAAGTGATGCGCCCTTCAAGGGCTTGGGGCAGTATGGTCATGCGGATGGTCCCGGATTTGCTGAAAGACGGTCGGGGCCAGACTATTGGGCATGTCGCGATTCACGCAATTGCCCTGCCGGCCGATGGTGCATATGCTCACCACAATCTGTCGCAGGGAGGCGGGATTGCCCCGGATCGGTCTTCATGTCCGTGAATTGCGCCGCCGCCGCCAACTGAGTTCACGCGGGCTGGCGTCGCGGGCCGGGATTTCGCATTCCACCATCTCGCTGATCGAACGCGACCGGATGAGCCCGTCGATCGACACGCTGGGCGCCATCGTCGATGCGCTGGGCACGACGCTGGTCGAGTTCTTTGCCGGTCTGCGCAGCAGCTACAGCTACAGCCCGGTCTATGCGCCCGAGGACTTTGTCGAAATCGGGAATCCCGAGGAAATCTCGTATCGAGCCATCGGCTTCAACCAGCCTGCCCGGACCATGCAGATGCTGGTGGAAACCTATGCCCCCGGCGCGGACACGGGCGAGATCTTTTCGCACGACGCGCAGGAAGGCGGATTTGTGCTGGCAGGCACGATCGAGCTGACCGTCGGCGGGGAAAGCTATCTGCTGACCGAAGGCTGCGGCTATTACTTCGACAGCAACCTTCCGCATCGTTTCCGCAATGTCGGGCCCGGCGTGGCCAGAATAATGAGCGCGATCACCCCGCCCAGCTATTGACGCAGCGCGCACCTGCAAGGCGCCCTGCGGGGCGCAGGGGGTGCGGCCGCCGCCCGGAGCGGTGTTCGGGGCGGGAAGCGCGCCCGCGCGGAACGGCGGGTTAACATGTGCGGCACACAACCAATACCTTCGATATCGGCCCGACACCCAAGATAGGGTTCGCCTGCCATCTGCCCGACTTAATTCGCCCCCAGGTCGACTACACTGGCAACCAGTTCCGGAAAGACATGCGGGTGAAGCAGATGGCCCATCACGAAGACATTGATGCCAATGTGCACGACTCGGCGCCATCCGCAGGTTTGTGGCGGTCTTTCCTGGGGCTTTTCAAGGTGAAAGCCGCAGCGGGCGACAGCGAACGGCGCCCTTCCCAGCCCCTGCATCCGCTCTTGAAATCCACCGCGCCGATGCGGATGGCCGCAACCCTGCCGGGGGCCTCGCTTTCGCTGATTTCGGATGCCCTGGGGGATGAGCCGGCAATGGTCGTCTCGGCAGAGATCCGGACATTGAACCTGCATATCCTTCATCTGGAAACGCAGGCCGTCGATGTCGCCATCGAGACCGACCTGGAAAAGGCGGTGCGTCGGTTGACCCGCAGGCCGAGGGCCTTTTCCCTGGCTGTCATCGATATCGACAGCTTCGGCGGTATCGTCGATGTCTATGACCGGCTGCGCGATCTGCGCGACCGGATGCCATCGCTGCCGGTCATCCTGGTGACGCGGGAAACCAGCACGAATGACTTTGGCACCCACAGGCTGGCGATCACCGATGTCACGCTGCGAAAGCCGCTGTCGGTGACCATGCTGGAAATCGGGATCCTCGAGGCGATCACCAACAACCTGATCTGGCAAAGCCGTAAATATGCGCTGGATAGCTTGACCACGGGCCGGGGGCCGGGGGCCGAGACCCTGCCGCTGCCCGTCGCGGCGGAATAGGTCAGCGGGCGCCCTGGCCGTGGGTTCTGGCGCATTCGGGGAAAGCGCCGGGCCAGCAGAGTCGTGCGGGGAAGAACGGGCGCAAGGTGGCACACAAACATGCACCCCGCAGAACTGGCCCGTGCCACCCGTCAGGACAGGCTCTTGCGCCGGGCGCGGGCGAACGGCGGGCGGATGCGCCGCCATGAATCAAACGGCCGCCCCGATATCGCAGGCGGCCGGTTCGGGCAGGTGGTCAGAATGCGATCCAGTAGATCAGCGCCGCCCAGAGAAAGAGCGACAGGAACAACGCCGGAATCAGGAACCATCCCGCCGGCAGGCGTGCTTCTTCATCCGGGATATCGATCGCCAGCCGGGGATCGGCGGGAACGAAATGCGATTGGCCGGCCATTTCGGGCAGAAGTGTCGGGGCGATCTGTCGCGGTGTGATGGAGGTCATCAATGCAGCTGCCTTCGGGCTCTGGGATGGCATGGCGCGGCGCCTTGCCCTGTCGGTCTGGAAGACCCCCGGCATGACCTTTTTTCGTGCGGGCCGGGGTGCATGGGCATGCGCGTCAACGGCATTGTTCACTTCTTGATCCTCGAAAAATGGCGACCGCCCGTTACACCGGCAGCGAGCTGCGACATTCTACTTTCCGATCCCGCCAGTGAAGGCAGGTTCAGCCTGAAGGGTGTCACCCTGCGGAATGCCGCGATTCAGCAAACTGGCCTTGAGGAACACGATCGCATTTCCGCCCTCGCCCGTCGCGGTATCAAATGGGTAATTGCAGACACCTTTCGGGTTATTGTTGTAAACTTCCATGAATGAATTCGCCGATAATTACGCGACTATCCCTAAGCGTCACTGGTTTACAGCCAAAAGAGCAAGTTGCCTGTCAATGGATGTAAAGGTATGCGTCGGGCTGGAAAAATACCTCACATTCGGGCAGATTGCCGGCCATTGTTGCCTTTGGTTACCAGTGATCACGATTAAGCGGTAGATGAATACGAAGGAAGGCGCAAACCAATGAACGGGACTCCCGTTGAACTTTCAATTCTCATTGCGGATGACCACAAGCTTATTCTTGATGTGCTGGGGGCATACCTCTCCAAGGACGGTGACATGGCGGTTGCGACGGCCGCCAGCCTGCAGGAGGCGGTCGAGAAGATGGCCGAGACAGGGGGATTTGACGTTGTCCTGCTTGATCTCGACATGCCCGGGATGAACGGCGGCCAAGGCGTTGCAAGCGCGCTCGAGGCGAATGCCGGCAAGCCTGTCGTGCTGTTTTCCGGCGATGTTCCCGATCCGGTGTTGCAGGATGCGCTGGCCGCAGGGGCAATGGGCCTGTTCCCGAAGACGTTGCCGATCAAGACACTGAAGAATGCGATCCGCTTTGTTGCCGCTGGCGAAACCTATATGCCGCCAAGTTATCTGACCAAGGACATGCGCGTAGAAGCGGGCGGGGAAAACCCGCTCACGAACAAGGAAATGATTGTCCTGCGGGGTTTGTGCCTTGGCAAGGCGAACAAGGAAATCGCGCGGGAGATGACGCTGAGCGATGTGACAATCAAGATGCATGTCCGGTCGATATGCGCCAAGCTTGGTGCGGCAAACCGCACCCAGGCCGCGATGATCGCAAGGCAGCGCCGGCTGGCCTGAATTGCGGCGCAAAGCCTGCCGCCGTTATTCTGCCGCAATTGCCCGAAAAAAGTCGTAATTACCGCCAAAGGATAATGGAAACCAGACAGGAGTATGGGTTATAAAATGCCGGGTGATCTGGCAGATATGAATGGCGCGACAAACCTTGCGCATTTTTCACACCACCCACCACCACTGCCCGATCGTCCTTGCCCTGGACGGTCGGGTTTTTCTTTCGGCCACCCGGATGGGCTGAAACGGCCTTTGGCGGAAATGGGGGAGGGACGTGGCTTCCGGGCGCGGGGCGCGGGGCGCGGGCGGTCAGCGCTTCCTGTCGTCGCCCGCTTCCTGGTCCAGATCGAGCATATTGGCGATGATCGCCGCATGTGTCCGGTTCCGGGCGTTCAGCTTCTTGCAGATCGAACGCACATGCATCTTCACCGTCACTTCGCTCAGGCCCATCTGATAGGCGATCTGCTTGTTCATCCAGCCCGCGCGGACCCCCCGCAGCACGATGAGTTCCTTCGGCGAGAGGTTCTTTTCGGGCGTCGCCGCCGGGGATTGCGGATCAGCCAGTTGGCTTGGCGGCACATAGGTCTCGCCGCTCAGGACAAAGCGGATCGCATTGATCAGCGATTTCGCCGGCAGGTTCTTGGGAACATAGCCCGAGGCGCCAAGCCGGATCGCCTGTGAGACAACGTCGCGCTGCGTGGTGCCCGAAAACATCACCACCTTGCCGCCGGCATTCTCGGCAAGCATCGTGGTCAGTCCCTGAAGCCCGTTCATTCCGGGCATTCCCAGATCCAGCATCACGATGCCATAGCCGTTTTCGGCCCGGACACGATCAATCGCCTCGGGAAGCGAGCCGGTGGTGTCGACCCGGAACTGCCCCTGCGCAGAAAGATAGCCCGCAACAAGATCCCGGACCAGTTCATGGTCGTCGGCAATCAGGATGGTGGCAGATTCGGTGTCGCGTTTCGACAGCATGGCAAGGCCGCAAATAGTGATGGATCCCGGTCGGATCAAGCCATGAACAGGCTGGTGCAGACCCCTGGCCTGCGAGACCGGATGATGAACTTTCCAGCTAGCCCATCACGGAAGGCTATGCACCCGAAGATTTCCGAATCCATACTTAAGATAGATTAGCTGGCGCTTGGCAGAAGGCTAGCTTGAAACGCATTGATCGGATCATTTTTCAATGGAGTTGACAGGTGTGGGTAGTGTCGCGGTCTGCGGTTCTTGTGTCTTTCTTCCTGGCGGCAGTCCTGCCCGGGATGGCCATGGGCGAGGTGCCCGGCGAAAATCTGCTGGAAATTCAACCGGGCAAGACGGGAACGGATATTCGTCTTGATCGCGCGGCGATCGAGACGCTGCCGCAGATCGACTTCCAGACCACGACGATCTGGACGATTGGCACCCACCGCTTCAGCGGGCCGTCGCTCTTGTCGGTGCTGCGTGTGGCGGGTATCGTGGACGGGGTCGTGTCGCTACGCGCGGCCAACGACTATTCGGTGGAAATCCCGGTTGCCGAACTGACGGAAAATGCCCCGATCATTGCATCCAGAATCGACGGAAAACCCTTTGACCTGCGTGAAAAAGGGCCGCTCTGGCTGGTTTACCCCTACGATTCCTCGCCGGATTACCAAAGCGAAACGGTGTATTCGCGCAGTCTGTGGCAGCTTGTCGCCATATCCAGGGGTAAAGGGTGAATCGCTGCCCTGTCTGATCGGTCCCGGGGGCACGCATGCGGGGTGATGGGCAATGCGCCAGCTGAGATGGTATCTTGCGCCGATGGCCGTGGCGGTGGTCGGGTTGGCCATCCTTGTCTATGGCGCAATGCAGATCAATACGCTGCTGAAAAGTTTCGAGACCGCCGCGACGGACAATAGCACCTGGCGGCTGAGCCAGATGGAGGTCGATCTTCTCAAGTTCGAGCAGGAGCTCCTGCATGCGAAACAGGACGGGGGAAGTGATCTGGAGCTCGACCGGATCAGGACCGCGGGCAACATCTTCCTCAGCCGGCTTGACCTGATCCGCCAGATGGTCGGCCCGCAGGTCACGTCGCAGAACGTCACGGCGCCGGGGCGTGGTGTCACCGCGCAATGGGTCGAGATCCAGCACATCTACGGCACGACCGCAGCCATGCTTGATGCCGACAACGCAACGCTGCGGGAATCGATTCCGAAACTTCAGGCCGAAATCAACCTTGCCGCCCCCCATGTGCGCCAGTTTGCCCTGGGGATGCTGATGTCGCTGGTCGCGCAGGCCGAAGCGGGGCGGAAGGATCTGACTGCGGTGATCTGGAAGTCGGGCATCGGGTCGCTTCTTGTGATCGTGCTTCTGATCGCCGAATCCTGGTTGCTGATCGGCCTGATGGAGCGCCTGAAGCTGCGCACCGAAGCCAGCGAACGCAACCGGATGACGCTGTTGCGGATGGTCGACGCCTCGCTTGACGCGATGATCGTGACCGACCGCAACGGGGTCATCACCAGCTTCAACCCTGCGGCAGAGGCCATGTTCGGCTATGAGGCCGCAGAAGCAAACGGCAAGTTCGTCTGGGATGTCATCGTGCCGACCCGGCTGCGGGCCACGGCGGATTTCCGGATCGGTGGTTTTGGCGGCGGCGACCGCATGCCGCTAACCAGTTCCGAGCGCACCGTCCTTCCCGCCATGCGCAAGGATGGTTCAGAGTTCCCGGTAGAGGCGGCGATCGTGCCGGGCCGGGGCGATGGCGGAGAGCCGATTTTCTTCAGTTTCCTGCGCGATGTCAGCGAAAGGATGCAGATCGAGCGGAACCTGAAGGATGCGCGGGATGCCGCGTTGCGCAGCGAAGAGGCAAAGACGCGGTTCCTCGCCGTGGTCAGCCATGAAATGCGCACCCCCCTCAACGGGTTGGTGGCGGCGCTGGATCTGCTGATCCAGACGACGAAAACAACCGTAAGGCAGGCAAGGTTCCTGGGCATCGCCCGGGAAAGTGGCACGCTGGCGCTGGAACATGTCGACGAATTGCTGGAAGTGATCCGCCTGAGCCATGGGCGCGGCAACACCGGGGATCTTCTTGATTTCGGCCTGAAGGAGGTTCTTTCCGGCGTGACCGAGCAAAGCGGGCCGCTGGCCGCCGAAAACGGGGATAAGATAGTTCTGGACGCCCCCGGCATCTGGCTGTTCGGAAACCGCCGCCTGTTCCTGCGCGTGGTGCGCAACCTTGTGGGCAATGCGATCAAGTTCACCAGATCCGGCCTGATCCGCATTCGCGCCACCGTCACCCGCGAAGGCGAGAGCCTGGTGGTGCGCGTCGAGGTGAGCGATACCGGCATCGGCATCCCGGCCGCGGATCAGGAGCGGATCTTCGATGATTTCGAGACGCTCGACAGCAGCTACCGCCGGACGGTCCAGGGCAGTGGCCTGGGCCTTGGCATCGCCAAGCGCGCGGTCGAACACATGGGCGGCGAAATCGGTGTCCACAGCCTTCCGGGTGTGGGCAGCACCTTCTGGTTCACCGCAGTGATGGCCCCCGGGCATCCGAAGACCCTGCCCGCCCCGGGCGCTGCGGAGCCGGGGGATGAGGACTTGGGCAAAGGCGCGGCGCGGGCGCTTTGCGTCCTTGTGGTCGAGGATAATGCGACCAACCGGATCGTGCTGCGCGAAATGCTTGAATATCTTGGCCATGCGGTCACCGAGGCGACCAACGGGCAGGAAGCGATCGACCGGGCCTGCGAAAGGCAGTTCGACATCATTTTCATGGATGTGTCCATGCCGGTGCTGGACGGTGTCTCGGCCACGCGCGAGATCCGCGACAGGGGGCTTGCCGACGACACGCCGATCATCGGCCTTACCGCCTTCGTCGATCCTTCCGAAGTGGAAAAATTCCACGAGGCGGGAATGCAGACGGTGCTGAGCAAACCCCTGCGCCTTGATGCGCTGCGCGACTTCCTGCGCGACTTCGCGCGGGGGCACCCTGCGGATCCTTCGCGCGACGAAATGCAAAGGCCCGGCGACGCCGAGGAAGAGGTGATCGACCGCTCGACCATTTCCGAGTTGCGAAGTGTGCTGGGGCCGGACCTGTTCGACAAGTCGCGCGACCGGTTCCTTGCCGAAATCCGCGACTTTCTTGACCAGATCGCAGCCGCGACGGAACGCGCCGATACCGGCGAAGTGGCGGCGGTCGCCCATCGCGGGGCAGGCTCCTCGGGGGCCTTCGGTGCCACGCAACTGTGGCTGGTCATGCAGTCCATCGTCGCCGATGCAAGGGCCGGCAATCTGCCGCAGGTCCGCGAGGGGCAGAAGGCGGCCACCCGGGCGCTTGAGCGGGTCGAGCGGCTGATGGCAAACGGTCACGGCTGACAGTCGTCGCTTTTTTCCACCTGGTTTTGATTTTATTTCAGTAGGTTGCGCTGAAATGCCGTTGGGCTTGCCCGCACCGGTCAAGGGCCGGGCCGGGCCGGTGCGAATGCCTGGTCCCGACGCAAGGAGGGGCTTGATCTTGGCATGGATATTATCTTACAGAAATGCACAGGTATTATCCGTGGCGTGTCCCTGACGGGCCGCGCGCCATGAAAACCAGACAGGAAAGCCGTTATGCGTCATATCTTCTTGCTTGTTGCGTCCAGTCTTTGCGCCGCCCTTCCCGCCGGGGCCGCAGAACCATCGGAGGCCGAGGCCGAGGGGCTTGCGGCGGTTCGCAACTTTACGCTGGAACACAATGCAGCCCTGGTGGCCGAAGCCGAAAAGCTGCAGGCAGCGACGTCGGCCTATGCGGCGCTGATCTCGGGGCAGGGCGGGGACTACGAAGCCGCCTGGTCGGCAAAGGGGCCGGAACTTGCCGCGGCGGTGGCGGCGATCCGCAAGCAGTGGCTCGCCACGTCGAATGAATACGAGACGATCGAGGGCATCGTGGCCGGCCTGCCCGCGATGGTGAAATACGATCTGATCCTTGATGCCGGCAATCCGGGCGGGCAGCCCGAGGATGTGGCCGAATACGACCTGCCCCTGCCCGACGGCACGGTTCTCGAACGCCCCGGCAACCTGTTCCACGCCATCACCGAACCCCTGATGTGGGGAACGGATGACACCCATGTGAAGCTTAAGGCCGATCTGGACGGCGATGGCAAGACCGGGGCGGGAGAGGTCTTGTTCGACGCCAATCTGGCCGTTGGCGCCACCGGGGCGCTGGTGTTCTGGGCGAAGGCTCTCGAGACCGACATGAAGGCCTGGGAACCCGGTCGCAATGATGCCTTCACAGCCGTGGTCACCATGACCCCGACCGTCGGCGACTATTTCGCCGAATGGAAGGATTCGCATCTGGCGGGTCGCCTTGGCGCGGCCTTTGTCGCCCGCAGCCGGCTTGCCGATGTCACGGGGATCATGGGGGGCTGCCAGCGGATGTATGTCGATGCGGTGTCGCCGGTGCTGGCCGAGGGCGGGGACACGGCGCTTGATACGTCGATCAGGGGCGGCTTTGACGAACTACTGGCGCTGGTGGCCGAGACCCGCGCCCGGGAAGAGGCGGGTGAGACCTTCGGTGCCGAAGAGGCCGACGCGCTGGCCGCGGAAAGCCAGGACATCGCCGAGCGGATCGTGGCGCAGGTGCTTCAGGCCGCGGCGAAATACGACGTGCAGATCGAAGGCTGAGGCGGGGGGCAGGCCATGACGGTTGCACCGGAACTTCCTGTTGCGCAAAGGCCTCTGGCCCCGTCGCGGGCCGCATATGTCCGGCCACGCGGAGGAACCCGCTGGTCGGCGGCGCTGAGCGCGGGTTCTGCCGGGCTTTTCGTGTCGGGCCTTTACCTCTGGCTCTGGCCGGGGGCAGGGGCGATCGTGTTGGCGCATGTGGTGGGGGGCGTCGCGGTCACGCTGGCAATGGTGCCCTGGCTTTCGCGCCATGTGCCGCGCATGATCTGCCATGCGCAACGACCCGGGTTCACCTGGGCAAGCTGGGCCTTGCTGGCCGTCTGGGTCGCACTTGTCGGCTCGGGGCTGGTCATGGCGTTGCCGGCGGGACTGTGGTCGCTGGGCCTTGTCTGGTTTCCCGGCCGTGAATGGGTCGAGGGCCTTGGGCTCGTGCATTTCTGGGCATCCTTTGCGGCCATGGCCGGGCTGATCCTGCATCTGGCGATGCGCCACTGGCGGCTGCCTGGCGGGAACAGGGTTCCCGAGGTGCGGGAATGAAGCTCAAGCGCCAGTTTCTCTATCATGCGCGGCCGCTGGCCCTGGCGGCCTTGCTGGTGATTGCGGTTCTGGGCGTGTGGTATTTCGTTGCGCCCACACCACCGGCGCCGGGCCGCGACCTGGCCGATATCCCCTTCTACAAGCTGCCTTTCGGTGCGGATGATGCGGGCAATCCGCGCCCGTTCTGGCCCTCGCGCATGGTGACTGCCTCGGGGCGGATGGCTGATGCCGCGCGGCTGCCCTCGTCGGCGGATTGCGCATCCTGCCACCGGACCGAGTTCGAGGAATGGGCGGGGTCGCTTCATGCCGCGGCGGGGCGCGACCGCGTCTACGAGGCGACGGTCGAGGCCAACAAGGTGATCGGCCGCCACGGCCCTGAACAAGCCCGCTTCTGCGAAGGCTGCCACGCGCCCGGGGAACTCCTGTCGGGCCGCACCAACCGCTTTGCTTCGGTTCCGCCGCAGGACGCGCTGACCGAAGGGATCAGCTGCATTTCCTGCCACACCGCGACCCATGCCGACCCGATTGCCGGAAACGGCGCGCTGACCATCGACTTCGACCGCGCCGAGCGCGAAGCCGACGGGCCGCAGGGGGCTGCGCTGCTTGCCGATCCGCGCGCCCATCTGGCGGCGTTCGGCGCCCCGGATACAGTGGCCCTGGTGAAAAGCGCCGATCTGTGCGGCGGCTGCCATACCGAGATCTACGACGAGTCAATGAGCCGGGCCGCCGTGCCGCAGGACGTGCAGTCGACCTATGTCGAATGGCGCGACAGCTGGTATGGCCGCAACAACATCACCTGTCAGGATTGCCACATGGCCGCCGATCCCGCCGCGCAGGTGATGCGCCTGCGCGAGGGCAAGGCGCAAAAGCCCGACCGCTACTCCCACCGCTTCATCGGCGCAAACGTCGTGATGGCGGATACCCGGCTGGATGATGCGCTGATGGTGCTGCGTGGCGGCTTTCTGCCGGGCGTGGGGCCGGAATTGAACGACGTGACATTGAAGGAACAGTTCCGCCAGACCGAGGCCTTCCTGCGGACAGCCGCCGGGCTCGAACTGCGCAAGGCCGAAGTCGACGCCGCCGGGCTGCATCTGGCGATCGCGGTGCAGAACCTCGGCGCCGGCCACAACCTTCCGACCGGGGTGAACGACCAGAAGCACCTGGAGCTCGAGGTGTCGCTGACCGATGCCTCGGGGGCCGAGATCTTCCGGTCGGGCGGAGACAGGCCGGGGCTGGTCGGCGCCGATACCGTCGAAGCGGTGCGCTGGATCGAGGACTTCATCGGCACCGAAGGTCAGGCCATCCCCGATCACCTGACCTTCCGGACCGCCGCCGTCGTCTGGCAGCGTGACGCCATCGCGCCCAGGGGCGAGGATGTCGTGCATTATGACATCCCGATTGCGGTCGGAGCCAGGGGGCCGTTCCGGTTGCAGGCGCGGCTTCTTTACCGGATCGCGCGACCTGAACTGCTGCTGAGCAGCCTGCGCATCGACATGGCGGTTCCGTCCTTCCCGCTTGCCGAATTGTCCACCCAGATACAGGGGCCAAACCTGTGACCTTCCCGCGATTTTCCCGCCTTCTCGGCCTTCTGGCCCTCCTTGTCCTGTCCGGGTCGATTGTCGCCGCCGAACCGGCGGCCCCCTGGCCCGCCGCCGAGACGATCCGCACCGAAAGCGCGCGGATCGAAAGGTTGATGCTGCGCCCGGCCAGCGGGCGCCCGGCTGGTGAAATCGACCGGCGGCTGGGGCGGATCGAAGACGCCTGGGCTGCGGCGCGCCCGGCCTACGCCCGGGGCGCCGCCGATGTGGACACGGCACTGGCCGATTATGCTGCGGCCGTCCGTGCAGGCGACGGACCGGCTGCGGCTTTTGCACGCCAGATGGTCTGGGCCGGACTTTCCGGCGGCGCGGGCGAGCATGCCTTGGCGGCGATTGCTGCCGGTCATGTGGAGGCGGCCGGCGAATGGCTGCAGATCCGCGACTATTCCCGGGCGTCGGGCGATACTTCGGCCACGCGCGCGTTGGCGGGGATGGCGGCCGGTGCGCTGGCGCCCGATGTGGCGCGCACCCTGGTCGAGGCGGATCTGCTGACGGTTGCCGCCGCCGAACTGCGGCTTTCGCTGCGCAAGGCGCAAAAGGATGCCGGAGCAGGCAATGCGACGCTTCTGACAAGCGATCTGGGACGGGCAACGGGGATGGCGCGGATCTTGCACGATAACCTGGGCGAAAGGCTCGGGGCCGCGGTGCGCGATGGATTTCTGGCCGATCTGGCCCGGGCCAGCGCGGGCGATGCGGGTGCGATCGGCTCTGCCGAGGCGGCCCTGCAATCCTATGCGCCGGTCGCTCTGGCACCTGCCGAGGTCACGCGGCGCGCACGGCTCTTGCGGCGGTTCACCGATCTGGTCTGGCTGGATTACCGCAATGGCGTGCGCGACGGCGCCATCTCGAACCAGCTTGAATACCGCGAGGCGGCGATGTTTCGCAGTCGCGCCGCCACCCTTCTGGCAGACCTCGCTCCCACGATGAAATCCCGCGAGGATGCGGCCCGGATGGGCGCGCTGCTTGCGCGGATGGAGGCGTTGATCGCGGCCCGGGAAGACCCTGAAGCCCTGCGGCCACTGGGCGAAGAGGCGCTGGCGTTGATCGATCGAAACTTTGGCAATCAGGTGCGCGAGGGCGGATATGCCCTTGCCGTCGAATCCCTGCCTCTTGCACTTCAGGCCATGGCTGAGGCGGCAAGGGGCGGGGATTTCGAAGGTGCGGAGGCCGCGCGGCTGGAAGCCTACGCCTGGTTCGACCCCGATATCGAACAGCGCCTCGTGCCGCGTGCCCCGGCGTTGGCGCTGCGGCTGGAGGCGATGTTCTGGGAAGGAACGAGCGACCAGCCCGGCCTTGCCCGCCTGATTGCTGCGCACAGCGCACCCGACCGGATCGCCGCGCAGGCCAAGTCCCTGCTTGCGGTGATGAGCGAGGCGCAGACCCTGATCGAAGCACCGGTTTCTGCGATTGGCGCACTGGTGCAATCGGCAGGCATCCTGTTTCGGGAAGGGCTCGAGGCCGTGCTGATCCTTGCCGCCCTGCTTGCCGCCCTGCGCGCCGAAGGCGGCGATCCCGCCCGCTATCGCGGCGCGGTGGGCCTTGGCGCCGGTGCGGCGCTGGGCGCAAGCATCGCTCTGTGGATGACGGCGCGCTGGCTGATTTCATTCTCCACGCTCACGCGTGAGGCGATCGAAGGCGGCACGGCACTGATTGCCGCCGTGGTGCTGGTCTGGCTGACGCTTGGCCTTGCGGCGCGCGGCGGCCATGTCGCGGCGCTTCGTCGCCGGCTGGCGGGGGGCATTTCCGCGCTTGGCCTTGGCATCCTGGCCTTCTTCGTCGTGTTCCGCGAAGGTTTCGAAACCATCCTTTTCTACGAGGCGCTTCTGGTCGACGCACCATCGCTGCCGGTGGTGGCGGGGCTGGCGCTGGGGACTGCGGCGGTGATGTTGCTTGCATGGCTGATCCTCGCCGCTGGTCGCCGGATGCCGCTTGGCGTTCTGTTCAAGGCGACGGGCGTGCTGCTTGGGGTTCTTGCGGTGATCCTGACGGGCGCGGGGATCCGGGGATTGCAGACGGCGGCGCTGATCGGCGCGACCCCGGTCTCCTGGTTCCCGCAAAGCTATGAGCTTCAGCTCTGGTTCGGGCTTTACCCGGTGGCCGAGGCGCTGGCGGCGCAGGCGCTGGTCCTTGGCGTCTTCCTGCTGGCATGGGCGACACGGCGCGGCCTGCGGTGTGCAGGTGCCGCAGCCGGCCGTGGCGCCGGGCAGATCTGAGGCGCCAGCCCGCATCGGCCCGCGCCCTTGCGGACCCGGCCGTGAACCGCTAAATCGGGCGGGCGTCGCCCCTATAGCACAGCGGTAGTGCAGCGGTTTTGTAAACCGAAGGTCGGGAGTTCAAATCTCTCTGGGGGCACGCGCCCTGCGCGCCAACTGTTTATCCGGGCCGCGGCAGCTGTCGGTCGTGCCGTGATGCGAGGCCTGGCCCTGACTTGGCCCTGGTTCGCGCAAGCCTGCAAGAGGCCTTGATTTTCCTGCCGGCCACATCGGCAATTCCTGCCTTGGCTTCAAGGGCTGCGCGGGATTAGACTTGCCCTGACGGTCAGGCGGGCCGGCCGGACGGGACAGGGTTCATGCGGGCATTAGACCACATCGCCGTATCGGCATCGACGCTGGAAGACGGGATCAGGGCGGTTCAGGCGGCGCTGGGCGTTTCCCTGCAACCCGGCGGCAAGCACAGCTACATGGGGACGCACAACGCGCTTCTGGGGTTGGGACCGGATCTCTATCTGGAGGTGATCGCGGTCGATCCGGCTGCACCGCGCCCCGCCTATCCGCGCTGGTTCGACCTTGACCATTTCTCGGGGCCGCCCCGGCTGACCAACTGGATCCTGCGGGTTCCCGACCTGGACGCGGCACTGGCGCAATCTCCCGAGGGAACCGGACGACCCGTGTCGCTGGCGCGGGGGGATTTCCGCTGGCGGATGGGGGTGCCGGCCGATGGCAGGCTGCCCTTCGACAATCTTTACCCGGCGCTGATCCAGTGGCAGGAGGCGATGCACCCGTCGGACCGCCTGCCCGACAGCGGCTGCCGGCTTGTCGGGCTTGAACTCTTTCACCCTCAGGCGGTCGCGCTCAGGCGGACGGTGGATCTGGACGATCCCCGGATCACGATCTCCGAGGGTCCGGCCCCGCGCCTGCGCGCCCTGTTCGAGACGCCGGACGGGCAAAAGATCCTCGAATGATCATCCGGCCTGCCATCGACAGCGATGCCCCCGCGATCATCGCGCTCTGGAACCCGCAGATCCGCGACACCACCATCACGGTGTCGTCCGAGGAGAGGACCGCAGATGACGTTCGGCAGATGATCGCCAGCCGGCGTGCGGCCGGGACGGAGTTCTTTGTCGCAGAGGAGCAGGCGGGGCTTCTGGGTCTGGTGACCTACCGTCAGTTCCGGCCTGGCAACGGCTATGCCCATTCGATGGAACATACGATCATCATTGCGCCCGGAGCCTGGGGGCGGGGGGTCGGTCGGGCATTGATGACCACGCTGGAAGACCACGCCCGTTCCATGGGAGGCCACACGATGGTGGCCGTGGTGACGGCAGAAAACGATCGCGCTCTGGCCTTTCACCGGGCACTGGGCTATGTGGATGTGGGCTTCCTGCCCGAACAGGGGCGCAAGTTCGACCGCTGGCTTGATCTGGTGTTCCTGCAGAAAATCCTCTGACAATCCTGGCGGCGGCGGGCTAGGCTGGCCACATGATGACGACGGACATTTCCACTCCACCGCGCTCGATCTGGCTGCGCATCGGGGATGCCCTTGCGGCACTGGCGCGTGGCCAGGGGCTGTCGGTAGTCTTTGACCGCCTGCAATCCGCGCCGGAACGCTCGGTCGGCTTCACCATCGCCGTCATTGCGCTGGGCGCCAAGATGGCCAAGGCCGACGGCCTTGTGACGCGCGACGAGGTCGCCGCCTTCCGCGAGGTCTTCGCCATTGCGCCGGCCGAGGAACAGAATGCATCACGGGTCTTCAACCTCGCGCGGCAGGATGTGGCGGGTTATGATGCCTATGCCCGCAAGATCGGCGCGCTGTTCGGGGCCGGGGATCCCGTGCTGGTCGATGTTCTGGAAGGCCTTTTCCACATCGCCACCGCCGATGGCGAATACCATCCGCACGAAGACGCCTTCCTGCGTGACGTGACACGGATCTTTGGCCTGTCGGATGGCTGCTTTCGCGGAATGCTGTCGCGTTTCGTGCCCGAGGCGCCGCCCGATCCTTACGACATCCTGGGTGTCGGCCCCGACGCGGCCGATGACGAGGTCCGGGCGGCCTGGGGGCGGGCCGTGCGCGAAAGCCACCCCGACCGGATGATCTCGCGCGGCCTGCCGCCCGAAGCGCTGCGGCTGGCCGAACGACGGCTTGTCGACATCAACAAGGCCTGGGAAGAGATCCGTGCCGAGCGCCGGAAGGCCGGGAAGAAAGCGGCCGGGAAGGAAACTGCCGGGCAGGGGGCAGCTGATGCGGATCGCAACCTATAACGTCGAATGGTTCATCGGCCTGTTCGATCGCCGGGGACGGATTCTGGATGATGATGCGCCCTCGTCGCGCTATGGGCTGTCGCGCCGCGAACAGTTGCAGGCGCTGGGGCGCGTGTTCCGGGCGCTGGACGCGGACGGCGTGATGATCATCGAGGCCCCCGACCACGACCCGTTGCGCCACCCGACGCCGGTGATGCTGGAAGCCTTCGCCAACCGCTTCCAGTTGCGGGCGCGTCGCTGCCTGATCGGCTATGCCAATGAAACCCAGCAGGAAATCGCCTTTCTATACGATCCCGAAAGGCTGGCGGTCTTCCATGACCCGCAGGGCGGCGTTGCCGGGGACGGGCTCGCGCCGCGCTTTGATACCCGGATGCAGGTCGATCTGAATGTCGACGGCAAGGTGGACACGATCCGCTTCAACAAGCCGCCGCTGGAGATCGCCGCGCGCAGTGCTGATGGGCGGGAGTTCCGCATGATCGGCGTCCACATGAAATCCAAGGCCAATCACGGCAACGGCAATGGCGCCGATGCAAGCCGCATCGCCGTGGCCAACCGGCGTGAACAACTGGCGCAATGCCTGTGGCTGCGCGCGCGGGTTCTGGAACACCTGCGCGCGGGCGAAGGCCTGCTGGTGCTGGGCGATCTCAATGACGGTCCGGGGCTGGACGAATATGAAAAGCTGTTCGGCCGGTCGGGCGTCGAGATCGTGATGGGGTGGGATGAACCCAGGAACGAACGCCTGTTCGATCCGCATGCCCGCGCGGCGCTGGGTGCCAGGCTGGCGGCGGCACCGGCCACGGCGCGCTTCTATCTGCCTGAAAGCGAACAGTATTTTTCTGCGATGCTCGACTACATCATGGTGTCGCCCGACTTGCGCGCCTCAAGGCCGCGATGGCGGATATGGCATCCCTTCGATGACCCCGCCTGCTACCGGGATGCGCAACTGCGCGAGGCGCTTCTGGTTGCTTCGGACCATTTTCCGGTCTCGATCGACCTGACGCTCTGAGGTGCTGACGCAGTGCAAGCCCGGCGCCGGCGGGCAGTGCCAGTGCCTGTCCCCCATGGACTGTCGCGGTGTGATCACTTATGCTCGACCCGGCCCGGGGTGTGTGACTTGGGCGGAAGGTGTGCTGTAAGGGGTTTGCAATTGGCCGATGTATCGGTGGTCATCCCGGCCTATAATGCCGCCCGTCTGATCGTGGACACGATCCGGTCGGTGCAAGCGCAATCAATGGCGGATATCGAAATCATCGTCGTCAACGATGGCTCGACCGATGCCACCCTGGAAGTGGTTCGCGGCTTTGCCGACCGCGATCCGCGCATCCGGATCGTTTCCCAGGAAAACGGCGGTCTGGCGGCGGCGCGAAATGCCGGCCTGCGCGAGGCCCGCGGCAGTTGCGTGGCCTTCCTGGATTCCGACGACATCTGGCATCCGGACTTCCTGAGCGAGATGTGTCAGGCGCTTGCCGGGGCGCCCGACGCACCCTTTGCCTATGCCTATTCCTTCCGCTTCGATGTCGATAACTCCCTGATCCCCGGCATGCCCTGGCCCTATGTTCCGCGCCATGACTTCCGTGGGCTGCTTGCACTGAATTCGATCGGCAACGGCAGTGCCGCGATGTTCCGGCGCGACCTTCTGCTGCGCATCGGCGGCTATGACGCGTCGCTTCGCGCGCGCGGCGCGCAGGGGGCCGAGGACTGGAAGATGTGCCTGCAACTGGCTGCGATTCGCACGCCCGTTCTGGTGCCGAAGCGGCTGGTCGGCTATCGCCTTGTCGAATGCGGCATGTCCCAGGGCAACCCCGAAACACAGTTGCGCGCTGTCCGCACCGTGATGGCCGACATCCGCAAGCAGTTCCCGCAGACGCCAGGGCGGTATTTCGCGCATGGAAGGACCGTGCTGAACGGCTGGCTCCTGCCCAGTTTCAAACGCCATCGGCACTATGTCACCGTGCTTCGCCTGCTGTTTGAAGCCTATGCACTCAATCCGCTTTGTTTCACCTGTCGGGAACTCCGCACGCTCCACGCCATGAAGATCCGTGCGATCTGGCGGGCAGGCGAGCCCCGGGTCGCACTTGCCGACTGGGTGGTTGATGGGAAAAAGCCCTTCACCTTTCTGGCGCCGGGCGGATGCTGACCGCGCGGGGCGTCAAAGGGGCCGGTCGTTGACCTTCCAGTGGCGCGGCGGCGACAGCACGCCGCTGAGGTTCGGCCCGCCCGTGACCAGCAGCGGATAGGCGCCTTCATGGAAATCATAGGCGTGGTTCCAGCCCGGCTCCCAGACGCCGACGCTTGCCCGGTATTGCCCCGGCGCAAGGTCCAGGCGGTCAAGTTCCAGTTCCACCCGCAGGAGCGCGTCGATTGACGGCAGGATGATTCCGTCATTCGCGGTATTCACGTCAAGACATTGCGTTCCGTCGGCATTGGCAAGGGCGAAACTGAAATGCGCCGTGTCGAGGGCCGATGCGGCCGTCAGGATGGCCCGCACGGACAGCGGCTGGCCAGCCTCGATCCGGTCGGTCGGGTGGCCGTTTGCATCCAGGAGCGTCACGCCGGACAGAACCACCTCTTGCGAGCCATGCCGGTTTTCGCCGGCCCGCAGGACATGGCCCCCTGCCGTCGTCATGTCGGGCATGTCCGTGGGGGTGCGCCTTGCGGTTTCCCGCGACATCGCGGTTTCATAAGCCTCGACCACCTCTTCGGCCGGACCGATTTCGCGCACCTTCCCCTTGTCCAGCCAGATGACCCGGTCGCAGAAATTGCGGACCTGCGTCAGGTCGTGGCTGATCAGAACGATGGCGCAGCCGCTGTGCTTGAACTCGCCGATCCGCTCCAGGCATTTTTGCTGGAAGGCCATGTCGCCCACCGCCAGCACTTCGTCGATGAGCAGGATTTCGGGGTCGACATGCACCGCGATGGCGAAGCCCAGCCGGAGCTTCATCCCGCTGCTGTAAGTCCGCACCGGCTGGTCGATATGGGCTTCGAGTTCGGCGAAGGCGATGATCCGGTCGATCCGCTCGCGCATCTCGCTTTTCAGCAGGCCGCCCAGCACCCCGTTGATCATGATGTTCTCGCGCCCGCTGAGGTCGGGGTGCATCCCGGTGTTGAGTTCCAGCAGGCCGTGCACGGGTGCCGCCGCCGTCACCCGGCCCTCGTCGGCTTGCATCACGCCGCCCAGAACCCGCAGGAGCGTGGACTTGCCCGAACCGTTGTGGCCGATGACGCCGATCATCTCGCCCTTGGCCACCGTGAAATCCACGTTGCGCAGCGCCCAGAAGCGGTCGCGCGGACGGCGCTTCAGGAAACCGCCCTCGACCCAGTGACGGAAGGTCCGCGGCCCGTCGACCGCCGCCTTGCGGAAGGATTTACCCACCGCTTCGACCCGAAGCATGACCTCCATCAGATTTCCTCCAGGAAGCGCAGGCTCGCGTGGCGAAAGAACCGGAAGGACAGCCAGAGCGCCACGAGGCTGCCCAGAAAGACCAGCGCCAGCGCCTGCATGTCGGGCCATTCGCCATAGATCAGGATCCGCCGGTGGGCCTGGATCAGTTGCAGCATCGGATTGAAGCCGAGGATGAACCGCGCCCGCTCGGGCATCGAGGCCACGTCATAGAAGATCGGCGTGGTGAAATAGCCTAGCTGCAGGATGATCGGCACGATGTATTGCATGTCGCGGAACACCACGTTCAGCGAGGCCACCAGATAGGCCGCCGAAAGCACGAAGACGAACTGGCAAAGGATCAGCAGCGGCAGCAGCACGACCGAAAGCCCCATCTGTGCCCCCTCGGACCAAAGGATCACCAGAAGGAGCGGCAGGGTCAGCAAGAGCGTGACAAGATTCGACGCGGTCGCGGCGAGCGGCAGCGCGACGGTGGGAAAGCGTGGCTGGTTCACAAGGCCGGGGTTGCCGATGATGCAGGTGACAGCCTCCATCGTGGTCGACTGCAGCCAGCTCCAGAACACCAGCCCGATGAACAGGTGCGAGGCATAGTTCGGGATGTTCAGCGGCAGGACGATGCGGAACAGCAGGTAGAAGGTCAGCAGGAACAGGACCGGGCTGGCAATGGCCCAGACCACGCCCATGCCGGTGCTGGTATAGCGCGATTTCTGGTCACGCCAGACCAGCACGGCAATGACGTCTGCAATATGCCGAAGCGATCTTTTCCGGGTCGGTGTCATTTGGTGGATGGTGCCTGTTCTGGTCCTTCGCCGGCCAGTTCGGCCGCGCGCATCTGTGCCTTTCTGTAGCCCGGGTATGCCTTTAGCAGACCGGTCGCCTCGGCTGCAACCAGCCTGCGGCTGTGGCGTCCGGGGCGGACCATGCGTCGGACCAGCCAGCCGCCGATCCAGTCGCGCAGGGCAAAGGACAGGATGGCGGCGCGCGGCACGGTCCGGTTGCGCGCGGAAGTCAGCAGATAGGCCCCGAAGCCGCTGCCGTTGTCGGCCAGTTGCCGGTGCAGGCCGCCCACATCGGCGCGGTGTTCGTGCCAGACGAAGGCTGCCGGCTGATAGGCAAGCGTTGCCCCCCGTGCCACGGCCCGGTGGAACATCTCTATATCGCCGCCGCCCCGGGTGGCGGTGCCCACGTCGAGCGCGGGGTCGAAGTTCCCCACCCGCGCGATGGTCGCCCGGCGGAACGCCATGTTTGCGCCCACGCCGCAGCCACTTGCCCAAAGAATCTCGCGCGGGCCGGTCGCGTTGCCCGGGCGCAGGAAGGGATCAAAGCCCTTGCCCATTCCGCCGTAGACATCCTCGAAATAGATGCGCGCCGGGGTGTCGAGTTTCATCGGCACGACAAGACCGGTCACAAGCCCCACCAGCGGGTCGTCGAATGTCTCGGCAAGCGCCGTCAGCCAGTGCCGGTCAACCTCGGTATCATCGTCGGTGAAGGCGATGATGTCATGGGCGGCCTCTGCCAGCCCGCGGTTGCGCGCCCAGTCAAGACCGGGGCGCGTCTCGCAGACATGATCAATGCCGGGAAGGCTGGCGACCAGTGTCCGGGTGGCGTCCGATGTGGGGGCGTTGTCGACGACAAGGATCTGGCGGTCGGGGTAGTCAAGCGCGGCAAGCGCCGCAAGGCAGCGGGCCAGCGTTTCGGTGCGGTCACGGGTGCAGACCACCACCGTGATCGGCGGCCGGGGCATCTGCCTGCCGGCCGGCGCAGGGGCAGGGCGAAGGGCGCGCGTGCAAAGGGCCGGATCGCGCAGGACGTGATCCCGGACCGTAGCCCAGAACTGCGACGGCTGCGGCGGGGAAAGCAGCGTGATCCAGCCCAGGGGCAGCCGGTCGCGCCGCACAAGAATCCGCAACGGATAACCGCTTGTGGTTTCCCGGGGCGTGAGCGACCAGCCCTCGATATCAAGTTCGGCAAGGGAATGCGTGTCGGCAGCAGTGCTCTGTCCAACCCCGTCGATCCAGTCCGGGTGATCTGCCGGCAAGGGGGCCAGATCTGCGGCCAGCAGCCGGGCAGCGGCCCAGCGGTCAAGGCTTTGCCGGAGTGCTGCATCAAGATGGCGCCCTGCAATGGGTTCGGCGCCGGGAAGGGCGGGCAGTTCCGCGACCGGCTTGCCGCCACAGGTCAGGCGCAAGCCCTGCGGGCCTTCCGATTCGACCTTGCTGCGCAGGGCGTCGAGATCGCCCAGCAGGTCGGCTTCGATGACGGGCGGCGCAGGGGTCACCGCGCGGGCGGCGGCGGCAAGGCCGTCATAGGCCGCCGGGCTGCCCGCCTCGGTGGCGACGCCCGCGTGATATGCGAAGGCCCGCAGATAACCACCCAGAAGCAGCCAGCGGTTGCGCATGCCAAGGACGCGCAGGGCGGGAAGGGCAGCGCCCAGGGTCCGTGACAGCGCCTGCCCGGCCCAGGGCGCGCGGAAGGTCAGCAGCCGCAGCACCCGGGCCCCGGTCGCGGGAAAGGCCATGCCCGCCGACTTCATGTCGAAGAACATCGCGGGGTGCTTGCGGGCGATCTGGATATCAGCGCGACCTTCGGCGCGGGCGCGTGCCAGATTGCGCTCGGGTGTGCTGGCATCATGGTGCAGCGCACGCGCATCGGCAGAATATCGCAGCGGCGCCCCCGACAGCACAAGCCTGTAGCCCAGTTCGAAGTCCTCGCGGCACAGCAGGGCTTCGTCAAAACCGCCCAGGGCGAGGAATTCCGCGCGCGGGACCGAAAGGTTGCCGCTCATCACGTCGCGGTAGCTGAACCGGTGGCCCGGGTCGGCCATGGCCCGGAACTGTTCGTGCCACCAGTCGGCAAGTGCGTCGCCGAACCAGCCGCCCGCGCCGATCACGGGGGCCGATTGCCCGACGACGACGGAGCGCGGATCGGCGCCTGCCGCCCGCAGATGCCCGGCCAGAAAGCCAGGGTCGGCCAGCATGTCGTCATCCAGAAAGACGATGCGTTCGCCGCGCGCGGCCCGCGCGCCTGTGTTTCGGGCACCCGCCGCCCCCCGTGTTTCGGGCACGAGCGCGCGGAAGGCAAAGGGCCATGTGCGGGATTTCAACGCGCCCGCAGTGCCGTCTGTCACGGCGTCCAGAACGGTGATCACCTCGAAGCGATCAGGCGCCAGGCTTTGTACCGCAAGCGATTCGAGCGTGCGCAGCAACGATGCGCAGCGGTTGTGCGTGGGAATGACGACGCTGATCTCGGGAAGGGTTTCAAGCATGGCAGGTTCAGACATGGCAGGTTCAGACATGGCAGGTTCAGACATGGCGGGATCGGACATGGCGGGATCAGACATGACCGGACCTGCGTGCCAGCCGGCGTGCGCGCAGATATGCGCCCGGCCCCTTCAGGCAGCCCCGGAACTCTGCCCAGACCACGTCCCGCGGATGCGCGGGCGAGGGCCGCAGCCATGAGCGGATCAGCGTGGGAAACTGGTCATGGACGAACCAGCCGGCCGCCTGGCGGAAGACGCCCCATTCGCCTTCCGTAAGGAAGCTGCGGGTCCAGGCGGCATAGACGCCGACACCATAGCCATGCACCGCCGCGCGCAGCTCTTCACGGGTGCGGCGATGGCGGTGCGAGTTCAGCGCCGCCGGTTCATAGACGATCCGGTGGCCCGCCCGCAGGATCCGCGTGAAAAATTCGTGGTCGCCGCCCGACTGGGTGGCGGTTCCTGCATCGAGCGCCGGATCGAAGGGACCGATTTCCGCCATGACCCCGGTCCGGATCGCCATGTTCGCCCCGGCGCCGATCTGCCCGGTCGCCAAAGGGTGTGTCCACGGCTTCTGGAACGCCCGCCCCCGAAACCCGCGCTTGGAAAAACCGGCAAGCGCCTCGAAGTCTTCCTGGGCGTCGTTTTCCAGTTCATAGGGCATGGTCAGGCCAGTGACGGCCATCACCTCGTCATCTGCGAACCGCCGCAGGATCGCCTTCAGCCAGAACCGGTCCGCCACCGCATCATCGTCGATGAAGGCAACGATGTCGGTGCCCGCTTCGCGCAGGGCTCGGTTGCGGGCGTTGTTGAGGCCCTTGTTCGGCTCCTTGATGTAGCGCACCCCGGGAAATGCGGCGGCAACCTCGCGGGTTGCATCGGTCGCGGGGCAATTGTCGATGACAAGGATCCCGGCGCCGGTGAATTCCATCCGCGTCAGCGCGTCGAGCGCCCGCCGAAGGTCGTCGGGCCGTTCGCGCGTGCAGATGGCGGCAGTGATCGTCAGGTCGGGAAGCGGCGCGGGTGCAAAAACCGCCGCCTCGACGGAAGTCGCAGCCGCCAGTTCCAGCGTCTGCCGGTCGATCGCCCGGGAAAGCCGCGAACCAGCGACCTGGCCATCGGTGACCGGCACGGTGGCCTGACCCACAGGCCGTTCCCCCACGCGCAAGAGAAAGAGCGCGCGGTCATAACCCTCAAATCCGTCGCGGTCCCGGCCTGCATCTTCAAGGGGGATATCAAGAATCTTGGTTGCCATTGCGGTCCCTTGTTCCAGCGCAAAGCTGCGGTCGCCCGGGGATGGCCGGCCCCGGGATGGTGCGGATCCGCAAAGGCCCGCCACCGCCCGAGGCGCGCGCCGATCAGCCCGCCGTGGTTTCGGCCGCTTCGCGCGGCATCTCGACCGGATCCAGCGGCCGGCCCCGCGCAACCATGATGTCCCGAAGCCGTCGCAGTCCTTCATCCAGCCCGATTTCGGCATGCCAGCCCAGCACTTCGGCGGCGCGTGCCGGATCCCCCTGGAAGCCGGCGACATCGAAGCTGCGCGACGGCAAGACCTTCAATTCCGACGCTGATTGCGCCGTGGCGATCGCGGCCCGGGCCAGTTCGCCCAAGGTGGTCCGGATGCCGGTGGCCAGATGCAGCGGCGGAGTTTCGATCCCCCCCTGCAGCCGCTCGATCACCATCATCAGGCCACGGACGCAATCATCCACATGGACGAAGTCGAAAAAGTGGTTCTCGCCGGAAATCCGCAGTTTCTCGCCCCGCACTGCCCGGCCAAGAAGCGAAGGCACGGCACGGTCGGGGTGGTCGTTCGCGGTGCCATAGACGTTCGAAAGGCGCACGATGGCGGTGCGCAATCCGTCTGCCGCCGCAGCAAGCACGAGTTTCTCGCCCTCGGCCTTGGAACGCCCGTAGGTGTTGAGCGGTGCCATGGCCGCGTCTTCCCGGACGGGGAAGGCCGCCGGATCACCGTAGATCTCGCGCGAGCTTGCGAACAGCACCCAGGGCCGCTTCGGCTCCATGGCTGCCGCATCCAGGATCACGGCGGTGCCGGTGATGTTGATGTCGTCGCAAAGGGCGGGGTCGGTTTCCCCCCAGGCCACCCGCGAAATCGCTGCCAGATGCACGACGCCATCGCATCCCGCAATCGCCCTGCGCACCGCTTTCCTGTCGCGGATATCATGGCCGTCCTTGCGGATGTCGAACTCGACCACATCAATGCCTGCCTGACGCAATCGGTCCAGCATGGAGGCCCCGACCAGACCCAGGCTTCCGGTAATCAACAAACGCAACGCTTTAATCCTGTCCTTGCGCGGCCATGCCCCTGAGACCACGATGGGTAGACAAACCCATCGTCCCGGCGCGAATCCGGGTGGAATCAGCAACAACGGCGAGCGCACACCACACCCGATCCTGCGCTCGTCCATACTCTTGCTGCAACGCAGTGAAAACCGATATTCGCATTCCTGCGGGATTTCCCGGAACGCCGGAAGGAATCCGCAACAATCACCAGCAATGCGCCAAAGCGTCGCCCGCGCGTGGAATTTCGTGGTTCAGAACCACTGGCCGGGTTCCATCAGGCCCAGATCCATCAACTGCCGCGACGACCAGTCGCAACGCACCGACTGGCTCCAGTCGAAGCGAAAGCTGTCCTGCCGGCTGGCGGGATTGCTCCGCAGGGCTTTGGCCGCGCGCAAGGACAGGACGCAGGCGGTCAGGTTGTGATGCCAGGGACAGGCGAAGGTATTGTATTCGGCGACCGAGAACCGCCGGTCGGGCAGGAAGCGCAAGCCGCGCTGCGTGCGAAACAGCGCGATCCGGTCGATCCGCCGCCTTTCCGCCTCGACATGATGATCGAACCGCCAGCGCAAGCCGCCATGGATCTCGACCTGCCGCTCCAGTGGCTGGCCGTCCGGGCCCGGCCGCGGCAGGCTGTAGTAGCCGGCGCCATCAATCCAGGCGTTCGACCGGTCCAGCCGATTTGTCGAAGCGCCGGACGCGGCGGGGTACAGGTCGACCACGCAGGCGAACATGGCATCGCGGCGTTCTTCCGCGTGAAAGGCCAGCATCTCGCCCAGGGTCCGGGTTTCGCAGAATGGGTAGAAGAGGTATTCGGCGTTGAAACCGTAATAAACCCATGTGTCGGCGGGCAGGGCTTCGATCAGGGCATTGACAGCGGCAGCTACGGCGCCCGTCTCGCGCGGGTCATGGCGCACCGCGATCACCCCCGCCTGATCTCCACCCGCGAGGTCCGCACAATCGACCTGATCATCGGGCAGGCAAAGCACCACCTTGCGAAACCCCGCCCGCAAGTGGTGGTCGATGGTCGAGCCAATCTCGACATCGTCCTCGATGAACAGCAGCGCAACCGGCCCCGTCCAGAAGCCGGCCTGCGCCAGGGCAGCCGACAGCCGCGGGATGCGGGCCGCGGATGCCGGATCGGCGGCAGCGGGGGGCACGGAGGACGATTGGTTCATGGCGCCTCGCAGGTTCGACCGTGCCGGCCCGCTTGGCAAGACCGGATCGCAGGGCGCGCGCGTGCGGTCTTTGCATCATCGCGGCTTCTGCTGTAAAGAGCGGCATTTCCCGCACCCACCCGCGCCGGACCAAGGCCTTCTGCGCGCGTCCAGACAAAGGCCCCGCCATGACGTCCGCGCCGAAGAAGCTCTACATCAAGACCTACGGCTGCCAGATGAACGTCTACGACAGCGAACGCATGGCCGAGGCACTGGGCGCCGAAGGCTACGTTCCGACCGACCGGGCCGAGGATGCGGACATGGTGCTGCTCAACACCTGCCATATCCGCGAGAAAGCATCGGAAAAGCTCTACTCCGACCTTGGCCGCCTGCGCGCGATCAAGACCGACAACCCCGACCTGAAGATCGGCGTCGCCGGCTGCGTCGCGCAGGCGGAAGGCGAAGAGATCCTGCGCCGGATGCCGCTGGTCGATCTGGTGGTCGGCCCGCAAAGCTACCACCGCCTGCCCGCGATGGCGAAGGCGGCCGCGGAAGGAAAGAAAACCGTCGACACCGATTTCCCGCCCGAAGACAAGTTCGACCACCTGCCGGAACGCCCCGCCACCGGCCGCCCCACGGCCTTCCTCACCGTGCAGGAAGGCTGCGACAAGTTCTGCGCCTTCTGCGTGGTGCCCTATACCCGCGGCTCGGAGGTCAGCCGGCCCGCCACCCGCATCCTCGACGAGGCGCGCAAGCTCGTCGACCGGGGGGTGCGGGAAATCACGCTCCTGGGCCAGAACGTCAACGGCTACCACGGCGCGGGCCCGGACGGCGACTGGGGCCTTGGGCGTCTGGTCCGGGAACTGGCGCGGATCGAGGGGCTCGCCCGCATCCGCTACACGACCTCGCATCCCAACGACATGACCGACGACCTGATCGCCGCCCATGCCGAGGAACCAAAGCTCATGCCCTACCTGCACCTTCCGGTGCAGTCGGGATCGGACAGGATCCTCAAGGCCATGAACCGTCGCCACACGGCGGATGCCTACCTGCGCCTGATAGAGCGCATCCGCGCCGCGCGGCCCGACATGATGATGTCGGGCGATTTCATCGTCGGCTTCCCCGGCGAAACCGATGCCGATTTCCGCGCCACCATGGACCTGATTGCCACGGTCAACTACGGCATGGCCTATTCCTTCAAATACTCGGCCCGCCCCGGAACCCCCGCCGCCGATCGCAGCCCCGTCGATCCCGGTCTCGCCGACGCCCGCCTGCAAGAGCTTCAGGCGCTCATTACGCGTCAGCAGCAGGCCGCGCAGGAGGGCATGGTGGGGCGCGAGGTCTCGGTCCTGTTCGAAAAGCCCGGCCGCCTGCCCGGACAGATGGGCGGCAAATCCGACTACCTCCACGCCGTCCACGTCGAGGCCCCCGATGCCCGCCCCGGCCAGATCGCCCGCGTCCGCATCACCTCCGCCGCGTCGAACTCGCTGGCCGGAACGCTTCTCGACTGATCCTTCCGTTCATCTTGGCCAGAAATATCCTCGGGGGGCCCGGGGGGCAGACAGCCCCCCGCTTCCAACATCGCGGGCAGACAGCCCCCCGCTTCCGACATCGCGGGCAGACAGCCCCCCGGCCTTACGCCGGGTCGGTGAACCGCACTTTGCCGATATAGGGCAGGTTCCGGTTCCGCTGCGCAAAGTCGATGCCATATCCCACCACGAATTCGTCCGGGATCACGAAGCCGGTCCAGTCCGCCTTGACCTCGACCTCGCGGCGCGTGGGCTTGTCCAGAAGCGCGCAGGTCATCAACCGCCGCGGCTCGCGCGATTTCAACAGCCGCAGGACGTGGCTCAGGGTAAATCCCGTGTCGACGATATCCTCGACCACCAGCACATCTCGGCCCGCGATCTCGCCCCGCAGATCCTTCAGGATCCGCACCTCGCGGCTGGAGACGGTCGCGCTGCCGTAAGACGAGGCCTCCAGGAAATCGACCTCGACCGGCAGGTCGATTTCCCGCACCAGATCGGCGATGAAGATGAAGGAACCGCGCAACAGCCCGACGACGATCAGCCGGTCCGTCCCGGCGTAGGTGGCGGTGATCTCGCGCGCGAGCGCCTCGACGCGTGCGGCGATTTCCTTGGCCGAAATCATCTTGTCGATCACATAGGCGCGGTCGGGCATCGCTGGTCCCCTTGCAAATTGGCGTCTCCCGTATGACATGGGGCGGGCTGGACACCAAGGGGCTCGCATGACCACCCATTCCGATCGCCGCACCCTTCCTTACCGGGCCGATCAGATGTTCGACCTTGTGGCCGATGTGGCGCGCTACCCCGAATTCCTGCCCTGGACGGCGGCGGCGCGCATCCGGTCGCGGGTGCCGCTACCCGACGCCAGGGGCGAGGTGATGGAGGCGGACCTGGTGATTTCCTTCAAGGTGTTCCGCGAACGCTTCGGAAGCCGGGTGACGCTCCTGCCCGGCGAAGGCCGCATCCTGACCGAATACATCGACGGCCCCTTCAAGCACCTGCGTTCGGAATGGACATTCGCCGAGCGGCCCGAAGGCGGCTGCGAGGTCGGCTTTTCGGTCGATTTCGAATTCCGCAATGCCATCCTGCAAGGCGTGATCGGCGTTGTCTTCACCGAAGCCATGCGGCGGATCGTCGGCGCCTTCGAGGTCCGCGCGAAGCAACTCTACGGCACCGCCTGACGGATCCGGGACGAGGTTCTGGTATTTTGCCGCATTCGCCGCTAAAGGGCGTGGCTCAGACGGGCGCGGGGCCTGTCGGCGGGACGGCGATGTTTTACACCCTTCTACAGGTTGCCCTTGGCGGCGCGCTTGGATCTTCGGCGCGGTTCCTTGTCAATATCGGCGCGGGTAGGATGCTGGGCTTCGGCTTTCCCTGGGGCACGCTGATCGTGAACATCGCGGGCTCTTTCATCATGGGGGTGCTGATGGTGTTTCTGCTGGAACGCGGCGCGCGGTCGGTGCCGTTCTTCATGTCCGGGATACTTGGCGGCTTCACCACCTTCTCGGCCTTCTCGCTCGATGCCGTGACGCTTTACCAGCGCGGGCAGGCCGGGCTGGCCGGTGCCTATGTCGCGGGGTCGGTCGTTCTGGCGCTGGCGGCTCTTGCATCGGGCATGGCTCTGGCACGGAGCTTCGCATGAGCGGCGTTCGCATCCTGACCGTGGGCGAGGCCGAGGGCGAAAGCCGCCTCGACCGCTTCCTGAAGAAACGCTTTCCGGAAATGACGCAAGGCGCGGTGGAAAAGCTGTGCCGCACCGGGCAGATCCGCGTCGACGGGGGCCGTGTGAAGGCCTCGGACCGGGTCGGTCCGGGGATGCAGGTGCGGGTGCCGCCGCTGCCGAAGGAAGCCGCCCCCCGACCGGCGCGCGAACCCGAGGCGGCAAGCGACGCCGATACCCGCATGATCCAGACGGCGGTGCTGTGGAAGGATGAACACATCATCGCGCTGAACAAGCCGCCGGGGCTGCCCTCGCAGGGCGGCTCGGGGCAGGGGAACCGCCATGTCGATGGCCTGACCCGGGCGCTGATGTTCGGCTACAAGGATCGCCCGAAACTGGTCCACCGGCTGGACAAGGATACCTCGGGCGTCCTGCTGCTGGCCCGCACCGACCGGATCGCGCGGGCGCTGTCCGAGGCGTTCCGGTCGCGCACCACGCGCAAGATCTACTGGGCCGTGGTCGCGGGCGTGCCGAGCCCGAAGATGGGCACGATCCGCTACGGCCTCGTGAAGGCGCCGGGCCGGGGTGGGGGCGGCGAGGGCGAGAAGATGATCGCGATCCATCCGTCGAAGGTCGACAGCACCGAAGGCGCCAAGCGCGCGACCACCGATTACGCGGTGCTGGACGCGCTGGGCAGCCGCGCGGCCTGGGTGGCGATGGTTCCGGTCACGGGGCGCACGCACCAGTTGCGCGCCCATATGGCGGAACTGGGCCATCCGATCATCGGCGACGGCAAATACGGCGGTTCGGGCCAGGAAAACCTAGGCGACGGCTGGGGCGCGCAACTGGGCGGCGACATCAGCCGCAAGCTGCACCTGCACGCCCGCTCGATCAGCTTCGACCACCCGATCACCGGCAAGCGCATCACCCTGACGGCACCCTTGCCCGACCACATGGCCCGCACCTGGAAGACCTTCGGCTGGTTGGAAGACGACGTGCCCGCCGATCCCTTCGTCGAGGAGTAAGGCAGTGGCGGAACCCCTGCGGCTGGTGATCTTCGATGTCGACGGCACGCTCGTCGACAGCCAGAACCACATCCAGGCGGCGATGGCCCATGCCTTCGGGGCGCTGGGCCTGCCCGCGCCGGGGCTTTCGCAGACGCTTGCCATTGTCGGCCTGTCGCTGCCGCAGGCCATCGCCCGGCTGGCGCCCGACCTGTCCGAGGAGGTGCAGGCGCGGATCGTGCGGCACTACAAGGACAGCTTTTCCGACAGGCGGGCCGCCACGCCTGCGCCGCTTTACCCGGGTGCGGCCGAGGCGCTGGCGGGGCTGCGGCGGCGCGACGACCTGCTTCTGGGGGTGGCGACGGGCAAATCCATGCGCGGTCTCAGGCACATGCTGGCGACGCACGGGCTTGAAGGCATGTTCCAGACGCTTCAGGTCGCCGACAATCACCCGTCAAAACCGCATCCGGCCATGGTCCTTTCCGCGCTGGCCGAAACCGGGGTGGGCGCGGGGCAGGCGGTGATGGTGGGCGATACCACCTATGACATGGACATGGCGCGGGCGGCCGGGGTGCCGGCGATCGGCGTCGGCTGGGGCTATCACCCGGTGGATGCGCTGCGGGCGTCCGGAGCGGCCCGGGTGATTTCGGATTACGCCGAGCTGATGCCCGCACTTGATGATGTCTGGAGGGTGGCATGAGCGGTGAATGGGCGGTCAGGCGGTTCTGGAAGACGGCCGAAGCCGTCGAGGCCCCCGGGGGCTTTGCCATCGCCCTTGACGGGAGGCATGTGCGCACGCCCGCCAAGGCCGCACTGATCGCGCCGACCCGCGCCATGGCCGAAGCGATCGCCGCCGAATGGGCGGCGCAGGACGGTGCGATCGATCCGGGCAAGATGCCGATGACCCGGGCGGCAAATTCCGCCATCGACAAGGTGATCCCGCATTTCAACGTGGTCGTCGATGAAATCGCGGGCTACGGCGCAACCGACCTTCTGTGCTACCGCGCCGAGGCCCCGGCGGCGCTGATTGCCCGGCAGGCCGACGCCTGGGATCCGCTGGTCTTCTGGGTGGCGGCGGTGTTGAAGGCGCCGCTCAACGTCACGTCGGGGGTGATCCCTGTCGGACAACCGGGGCCGAGCCTTGCGCGCCTGCGCGCAACCGTGGCGGCGACGCCGCCTTTCCCGCTGACGGCGCTTCACGATCTGGTCGCCCTTTCGGGATCGCTGGTCCTGGGTCTTGCGGTGGCACAGGGGCATCTTTCGCCTGATGCCGCCTGGGATCTGTCGCGCCTCGACGATGACTGGCAGATCGACCACTGGGGCGAGGACGAGGAAGCCGCAGCCGCAACAGGCCGCAAGCACCGGGCCTATCTTGACGCCTTCCGGTTCCACCAACTGGCGACAGGGGCAGACTGACTGCCTGCACGGGCATGCGGCCGGAAATGGCCGCAAACCGGGGGGGGCGACCGCACCATGCGGGCGAAATGCGGGCATCAGACGCTTTCCCAAGCCAAGGTCTTGACGCTTGCGCCGGATTTGCACCAGACTGCCCCGCAGTGGGGAATGGCCTCACCAAACGGCAGCGGACGTCACGATCCGCGCAAATGCACCCGTCAGAGGTGTGGACTCAGGAAGAGGTTAAGCATGAAGAAATCCGTATTCCTTGGTGCGGTGGCGGCGACAGGACTTGTCGCGGGGGTCGCCAGCGCCGGGACGCTTGACGATGTAAAGGCGCGCGATCAACTGATCTGCGGCGTCAACATCAGCCTGACCGGCTTTGGCGCGCCGGATGCCAACGGAAACTACCAGGGATTCGATGTGGCGCTGTGCAAGGCGCTGGGGGCCGCGATCCTGGGGGATGCGAACAAGGTGAAGTATGTCGGCACCAGTGGCGAGACGCGCTTTACCGCGCTGGCCTCGGGCGAGGTCGACGTGCTGATCCGCAACTCGACCTGGACGTTTTCGCGCGATACCGACCTGAAGTTCGATTTTGTCGCGGTGAATTACTACGACGGCCAGGGCTTCATGGTGAAGAAGGAACTGGGCGTCAGCTCGGCCAAGGAACTCGATGGGGCGACGATCTGCATCCAGACCGGCACCACGACCGAACTGAACCTGGCCGATTTCTTCAA
This sequence comes from Paracoccaceae bacterium, assembly GCA_020622085.1. Taxonomy (GTDB): domain Bacteria; phylum Pseudomonadota; class Alphaproteobacteria; order Rhodobacterales; family Rhodobacteraceae; genus QY30. The sequence goes on from JAHRYM010000001.1 coordinate 825,935, forward strand.
GGCCAACAACATGACCTACAACCCGGTTACCGTTCTGGATGACGCCGAGGGCCAGCGCCAGTATGTCGCCGGCGCCTGCGACGCCTACACGACCGATGCCTCGGGCCTTGCTTCGATCCGTGCGACGCTGCCGGACCGCGACAATCACATCATCCTGCCCGAGATCGTGTCGAAGGAACCGCTGGGCCCGTTGGTCCGGCATGGCGACAACAACTGGGGCGACATCGTCCGCTGGACCTTCTACTCGCTGGTCGCGGCCGAGGAATACGGCATCACCTCGGCCAATGTCGAGGAAACGGCATCAAGCACCCAGAACCCGGAAATCAAGCGGCTTCTGGGCGTCGAGGGTGACCTGGGCGCGATGCTGGGCCTCGACAAGGACTGGGCCAAGCGCGCAATCGCTGCCACCGGCAACTATGGCGAGATATTCGAGGCCAATATCGGTGCGGCAACGCCGATTGGCCTTGCACGCGGCCTGAATGCGCAATGGACGCAAGGCGGCCTGCTTTACGCGCCGCCCTTCCGCTGATCGCAAGCGCAGGCGCGCGCGACCGCTGGTTCGCGCGCGTCTTTTCCTGATCGATTGAAAGACACACGCGGCAAGAGGGGCGGCAGACCCCATGCGCAATCCGCAAAGGCCGGAGAAGCGCCCGCGTCCAGGGGGAAATTACATGACGATTGCTTCCGAGCAACCGCAGGGCTCGTTTCGTCTGAGCATGCTGGTCTACGACACGCGGTTCCGGTCGTGGACAATCCAGATCGTCGTCCTGATCCTGGTTGCGCTGGCCTGTTCCTGGCTGATCCACAACCTTGTCACGAACCTTGCGGCCAAGGGCAAGGATATCGACTTCGGGTTCCTGTGGACGCGCGCGGGATATGACATCAACCAGCGGCTGGTCGCCTACACGAACGACAGCACCCATGCGCGGGCCCTGCTGATCGGGCTTCTGAACACGCTGCTGGTCGCCTCGCTGGGCTGTTTGCTGGCGACGGTCATCGGGGTTATGGTCGGCATCCTGCGGCTGTCCAGCAATTGGCTGATCGCGCGGCTGATGACGGTCTACGTCGAGGTCTTCCGCAACATCCCCGTCCTGCTGTGGATCCTTCTTGCCTTCGTGATCCTGACCGAAGTCACCCCGCCGCCCAATGCCTTCAAGGTGGTCGAGGGAAAGGAACCGCTGGCGCAGATGTGGCTGGACGGGTCGGTGGCTGTCACGAACCGCGGCACCAACATCCCCGAGCCGCTGTTTTCGCGCAGTCTGGGCAATATCGACCTTGGCATCTTTCTGGTCAGCGTTGACCTGCTGGCGATCATCGCGGTGATGGTCGGGTCATTCCTGGTGAATCGCCGGGTGATCCGTTCCGCTGCCACCACGCAGGAAGCCACCGGCATCCGGCCTGCGACATGGTGGAAATCGGCCCTCATCTGGGCCGTGCCGGTGCCGGTGCTGCTGTATGTGCTGGGCTTCCACCTGGCCTATCCGGCCTTCAAGGGCTTCAACTTCACGGGCGGCATCCAGGTTCTGCATTCCTTCACCGCGCTGCTGATCGCGCTTTCGATCTATACCGGCGCCTTCATCGCCGAAGCCGTGCGTGCAGGGGTTCAGGCGATTTCGCCGGGACAGACCGAGGCCGCCTATGCCCTTGGCCTGCCTGCGGGACGGACGATGCGGCTGGTGGTCTTGCCGCAGGCGCTGCGGGTGATCATCCCGCCGCTGATCTCGCAATACCTGAACCTGACCAAGAACACCTCGCTTGCCATCGCGGTCAGCTACATGGATCTGCGCGGCACGCTGGGTGGCATCACCCTGAACCAGACGGGGCGGGAACTGGAATGCATGCTCCTGCTCATGGGGATCTATCTGGTGATCAGCCTGATCATCTCGTCGGTGATGAACATCTACAACAACGCCGTCCGGCTGAAGGAGCGCTGAAATGAGCGAGATCCACGCCCAGACGGTGCGTTTTGTCCGTGAAACGATGCTGCCGCCCGCGGTCCCGCCACGGTCCGAAGCCGGCGCGGTGCGCTGGCTGCGCGAGAACCTCTTTTCGGGGCCGGTGAACATCGCTCTGACGATTCTGGGGCTGGCGCTGCTTTATGTCGTGCTGCAGGCAGTGGTTCCCTGGCTGATGCATTCGGTCTGGAACGCGAAGTCGCTGGGTGAATGCCGCGAGATCGTTGCGCAGACCTGGGGGCCGGATGCCTCGGGCGCCTGCTGGGCGATGATCCGCGAACGCTGGCCACAATACCTGTTCGGCTTCTATCCGCAGGAACTCTACTGGCGTCCGACGCTGGCCTTCCTGCTGATGTTCGTGGCCCTGGCGCCGGTGCTGTTTTCCGGCCTGCCGCGTGGCTTGCTGTGGTTTTCCGCCGTCTATCCGATGCTGGCGTTCTGGCTCTTGTGGGGTGGGGCGGTCTGGTGGTGGGTGGTGGTGGCACTGGGCTTCGTGCTGGCCTATGCGGCGTTCCGGCTTGCCGTGCAGCGGTCCAGCACCATCATCGCCGGCGCGGCGGCGCTGGCCGTTCTTGTGGGCTGGAGCCTTTTCGCCATCGACCCGCTCGCGGCCCTGATCCAGCGCGTGCTTCCCGCCTCGATCGCGCCGGTTTCCTCGGATCGCTTCGGCGGGTTTCTTCTGTCGATCACGATCGGCATCACCGCCATCGCCGGGTCGCTGCCGCTGGGAATCCTGCTGGCGCTGGGGCGGCGGTCGGACATGCCGCTGGTCAAGATGCTCTCGGTGGCCTTCATCGAGTTCATCCGCGGCGTGCCGCTGATCACGGTGCTGTTCGTGGCATCGCTTCTTCTGCAATACTTCCTGCCGCCGCGCACGCAGTTCGACATCATCCTGCGTGTCATCATCATGGCCACGATCTTTGCCGCCGCCTATATCGCCGAAGTCATCCGCGGCGGTCTTGCTGCCCTGCCGCGCGGACAATACGAGGCGGCGGATTCGCTGGGGATGGACTACTGGCAGGCGCAGCGGCTGATCATCATGCCGCAGGCGCTGAAAATCTCGATCCCCGGGATCGTGTCCTCCTTCATCGGGCTTTTCAAGGACACGACGCTGGTGGCCTTCGTCGGGCTGAACGATCCGCTGAAAGGTATCACGCAGGTCGTCCGGGCCGACATGAACTGGAAGGGCATCTACTGGGAGCCCTATGTCTTTGTCGGGGCCATCTTCTTTCTCATCTGCTTCGGCATGTCGCGCTATTCGATGTATCTCGAACGCCGGCTGAAGCGTGACAATCGCTAGGGGGAACCATGTCGGAAGCGACACAACGCAAGATCGACCGCAGCCAGATGCGGGTGAGCGATGAAATCGCCATCCAGATCACGGGCATGAACAAGTGGTATGGCAACTTCCATGTTCTGCGCGACATCGACCTGACGGTGCACAAGGGCGAACGGATCGTCGTCTGCGGCCCTTCAGGCTCGGGCAAATCCACGCTTATCCGCTGCATCAACCGGCTGGAGGAACACCAGTCCGGCAAGATCGAGGTCGACGGCACCGAACTGACCTCGGATCTCAAGAACATCGACAAGGTGCGATCCGAGGTGGGAATGGTGTTCCAGCACTTCAACCTGTTCCCGCATCTGACGATCCTTGAAAATTGCACGCTGGCGCCGATCTGGGTCCGCAAGGTGCCGAAGAAAGAGGCCGAGGAAACCGCGATGCATTTCCTGCGCAAGGTGAAGATCCCCGAGCAGGCGCAGAAATACCCCGGCCAGCTATCGGGCGGCCAGCAGCAGCGCGTGGCCATCGCCCGGTCCTTGTGCATGAAGCCCAGGATCATGCTTTTTGACGAGCCGACCAGCGCCCTTGATCCCGAGATGATCAAGGAAGTGCTTGATACCATGATCGAACTGGCCGAGGAGGGCATGACGATGATCTGCGTCACGCACGAGATGGGCTTTGCCCAGGCGGTGGCGAACCGGGTCGTGTTCATGGACCAGGGACAGGTCGTAGAACAGAACGAGCCGCGGGAGTTCTTCAACAACCCGCAATCGGACCGGACCCGGCTGTTCCTGAGCCAGATTCTGGGGCACTGATCCCGGGCCACTGGTCCCCGGCCACAAAAAGGGCGTGGGGGCCATCGGGCGCGGCGCGTGCGGGCGGATGACGGCGCGGGCGCGTGCTACATCGCGGCGACGTCGGCGGCCGAAAGCCGCGGGTGGATCATGGGGCCGAAGTCACCCAGCGTGGTGATGTGCGGGAACAGCGACAGGTAATAGCCCGCCAGTTGCGGATCGGTCAGTTCCGCGCGTGCGGGACCGGGATGGAAGGCCTCGACTTCAAGCCCCGCGGCGCGCAGCGTGCCATGGCGGCGCAGCGCGATGTGGAACATCGCCACCGGGGCGGCGGGGCGCACATCTATCACGCTGATGCCGTCCACGAAGGCGCGGGCCGGCGCAAAGGCGGTGTCGCTGTGTGCAAAGGGGCGGCAGCGCGCATCGCGCAGCAGAAGCCGGGCGCGCGGGCCAAGGACCACATCGGTCATCGGACGCGCCATGCCGAAGGATTCGGCGGTGATCCTTGTCAGGGTAACGGGCGCAGCATCGTCATTGCCGCGCGGCGCGAACAGATTGATCGAACCGATCCACATGATCGGCTCCATCCGGCCTTCGGCAGTGGCGGCGATCATGCCGGGAACCAGATCCTCGACCGCGACCGGACCGCCTTGCGTGGCGATCAGCGTGCCGCGGGCAAAGGCTGCGGCCGCTTCCTCGAAATCGGGGGCGGCAGGGGCGACGCGGGTCGCGGCGTCGACCTCGCCCGCGCTGTTGAGCCACGAGATGTCGAAGCGGCGCGTGACCAGCGGCGCGCGGATCTGCATGGGGGCGACGGGTGCCGGCGAGGGCGACCAGATCGACGCGCGGGCGATCGGCGCGGTGGCCTCGTGCGGTGGCTGGCGCAGGGGGGGGCGTTGGGCGTTCATCTGTCCTCCTTGCGCCTCAGGCGGTTGTCGGGCGCCACGCGGCATGCGTGGACCTTGGGCGGAGAACCAGAATCGGCGCCTGACCCTTGCGGCGTGCCCAGGGTAGCCGGGGCAGGCCCGCCCGGGTCTCGGCGGTAACCGCCTGAATCCAGCGCGATTGAAATATCATGTCCGGCTCCGTGGCATGCGGCGACTTGCCTGATCGCCCCTTGGCGAAACGGAAGCACCGATCTGGTCTCTTTGATCCGGATATGATGGGGGATTGAGGCAGGTCTTTGACGCCCAGGGGGTATTTGAGGGGAAGGCCTGAGGCGCAGGCCGGAGCGCCGCCGCCCTCAGAGACGGATGGCCGAGATCAGGCGGCCGTAATCGACCTCGCCCCTGTGGACGGAGCGGCGGTAGGAAAAGAACCGCTCGGCGTCGGAATAGGTGCAATGCCCGGTCCAGACGGCCCGACCGACGCCGGCCTCGCGCAGGCGATGAAGCCCGAAGGAAGGAAGGTCGAACTGCACCCGATCACCGGTGCCGCCGGCGAAGAAGCGGGCATGATCGCCGTCTTCGGCAAGAAAGGCATCCATGAACTCGGGCCCGACCTCATAGGCGCGCTGGCTGATCGTCGGCCCGATTACCGCCGTGATGCGAGCGCGGGACGCGCCAAGGCATTCCATCGCGTCGAGCGTCGCCTCGAGCACGCCCGAAAGCGCCCCGCGCCAGCCGGCATGAGCCGCACCGATCACCTGCGCCTCCGGGTCGGCGAAGAGCACCGGCTGGCAATCTGCCGTCAGCACCGCCAGCGCCAGGCCCGGAACCGCCGTCACCAGCGCATCGGCCCTTGGCAGGGGCGCGGAAAGGGGGCCGGTCACGGTGACGATATCGGGCGAATGCACCTGCGAGACGGTGACCAGCGCCTCGGGGGGCACCTCCATGGTTGCGGCCACGCGGGCGCGGTTCAGCGCCACGGCATCGGCCTGATCGGATGATCCGGGGCCGCAGTTCAGGCCGTGGAAGATACCGGACGAGGCCCCGCCCGCACGCGTGAAGAACCCGTGGCGCAGGGGCGCCAGTTCCGGATGGGTGAGGAAGGGAAGCATGTGGGGCATCTTGCGGACATCGGTCAGGTGACGGGCAGCAGCCCGGGCGGAATCGGGGTGCCGGCGGGATGGCATCCGATCACCTTGAAGAGGTTTCCCATTTCTTCGGGATGGGTCAAGCGCCGATGCGCCGCGACATGGTTTTCAAGCGGCGCCCCCGCCAGCCGTGCCGCCAGCGACTTCGCCCGCGCTGTGATTCCCAGCCGTTCAAGGAACGGGCCCTGCGGCACCATCGCAGTCACCGCGATCCCGGGGGCAGCCCAGGCCTGAGCGAGGGCCTCGAAATCGACATGCGCAGTCAGGTCGGCCGTTCCGGGGGCAAGGAAGGGGTCGGTCGGGGCATGACCGGAGAGGGCCTGGAGCGTGTCGCCCAGCGAATGCCAGTCGCCATAGTCGATCACCAGCGCCACGCCGCCTTTGGCCCTGATGCGCCGTGCCGCCTCGGCGGCGACGGGGGGCAGGGCCGGGCAAAGCTCGACGATATTGCCGGTCTTCGTGTCGGCCAGCCGGTGTGCCAGAGCCGCGATCGGGCCGGGCGCGGTCAGGCCGGGGGTCAGCCGATCCCCCGCAAGACCCACCTGGACCTCGCGCCAGCCGGACGCGTCACGCTGGAACTGGCGGATCGGCAGGGCGTCGAAGAATTCGTTGGCAATCAGGTAAAGCGGCCCCCCCGGCAGGTCTTCGATGCTGTCACGCCATTCGACCTGCTCGGACGCGAGTGTTTGTGCCTGACGGGCCTTCAGCGTGGCCGAGGCCTCGACCAGCACGGGGCGGGCCGCGTGATGCAGGGCCGGCAGCTTGCGGAAGCTGCGCAGGACATCGGCCATCAGAGTTCCGCGCCCCGGGCCGAGTTCCGCCAGCACGAACCGTTCGGGACGGCCCTGATCAAGCCAGACCTGCGCAAGACAAAGGCCGATCATCTCGCCGAACATCTGGCTGATTTCCGGGGCGGTGGTGAAGTCGCCGGCCGCACCGAAGGGATCGCGGGTCGAATAGTAACCGTGGCGCGGATCGAGCAGGCATTCGGCCATGTAGTCCGACAGGGACATCGGCCCCTGCGCGGCGATGCGCCGGGCAAGGATCTGGCCGAGTGGGGTCATGGCGCCAGCCATCAGGCCGTTGCCCGCGCCCGGCGCGCGCGAAAAAGCAGCCAGAGGCCCGCAAGCACCATCGGCAACGACAGAAGCTGCCCCATGTGCAAACCCCAGTTGCCCAGTGACAGGACGTTGCCAGAAGGATCGGTGGCCGAGATGAACTGCTGGTCGGCCTGCCGGAACAGTTCGACGAACATGCGCGCCAGGCCATAGCCCAGCAGAAAGGCGCCGGTGATCGTGCCGGGCCGCTTCAACGCGCCTGCACGGAACAGGAGATAGACCACAAGCCCCAGAAGCAGCCCTTCAAGCCCGGCCTCGTAAAGCTGGCTTGGATGGCGGGCGCAGGCGCCGGGCAGCACGCCGGGGCAGGTCTGAGCGGCCTCGCCCGGAAAGATCACCCCCCAGGGCAGATCGGTCGGGCGGCCCCAAAGCTCGGCATTGACGAAATTGGCAAGCCGGCCGAGGAAAAGGCCCAAGGGGGCGACCAGAGCCAGCGCATCAGCCAGTTGCAGCGCGGGGACGCCATGCCTGCGGCAAAACCACAAACCCGCGGCCACGACCCCCAGAAAACCTCCGTGGAAGGACATTCCGCCTTCCCAGACCTTCACGATATCAAGGGGATGTTCGATGAAGCTGCCAGGTTCATAGAACAGGACATAGCCCAGACGCCCGCCAATGATCACCCCGAGGATCACCGCGGTCAGCAGATCCTCGACCATCTTCGGGGTCATGGGCGCGCGGCCCTGCGGCCAGAACTGCGGCCGTCGCATCAGCGCCGAGATCATCGCCCAGCCGCCGATCAGGCCGGCCAGATAGGCAAGCGCATAGAAACGCAGCGGCAGGCCTCCGCCCCAGGGCAGGGGAATCAGGATCTGGTGCGGGATGTCGGGGAAGGGAATGGCGGCCAGCATGACGTCTCCTTCTGGGCCGGTGGAGGGGCCAAAGATCCGCGCCGGTCAATTGCGCAGGGTGTTTTTATCCATGATCTGCGCCGTTGGACCTGCTTGGGCAGGCGAAGTCAACCTTGCGGTTTCGGGTTTGTCCCACGAAGTCAACCTTGCGGTTTCCGGCGCCATTTCACATATAGGCTGAAATCCTTTTTCCCCAGGAGCCGTGCCATGCAGGGGCCGAACCGCCTTTTCGACGATCTGTCCAAGCTGATGACAAATGCGATGGGCGTGGCCCAGGGCGCCCGGACCGAGGCGGAGACCGCCATGAAGGGCTGGATGGACCGCTGGCTTGCCGACCGCGACTTCGTGACGCGCGAGGAATTTGATGCCGTCCGCGCCATGGCGCAGAAGGCGCGGGAGGAAAACGAGGCATTGAAAGCACGGCTTGATGCGATCGAAACACGAGGCGGCCGCTAGGACCGGCGGGCAGTTGTCCTTCCGGTTCAACTGTGGCAAGACCGGAAGCGACTGAAACACGAGCGAGAGTTCTGTTCATGACCGACTTCAGCGCGCGCCGCGTGACGATGGTGGACACCCAGGTTCGCCCCAATGATGTGACCAAATTCCCGATTATCGAAGCCATGTTGACCATCCCGCGCGAGGATTTCGTGCCAGCCGCACTGCGCGAGGCCGCCTATGTCGGGGAAAACCTCGATCTTGGCGAAGGCCGCGCCCTGCTGGAGCCGCGGACGCTGGCGAAGATGCTTGATGCGCTGGCGCTGGGTCCGAGCCATTCGGTTCTGGATCTGGGCTGCGGCCTTGGCTATTCGACCGCCGTCGTGGCGCGCATGGCGGGACGGGTCGTCGGCGTCGAGGAAAACGCCGGATGGGCGGCCGAGGCGCGCGCGCTTCTGGCCGGTCTCGCGGGGGCGAATGCCACGGTTCTGGCCGGGCCGATCGCTGAGGGCGCGCCGAAAGACGGGCCCTTCGACGCCATTCTGGTCCAGGGGGCGGCCGAAGTGCTGCCCGAGGCGCTGGAAGCCCAACTGAAGGACGGCGGCCTGATCGTCTGCCTGTTCATGGATGGCGCGCTTGGCGTGTGCCGCCTTGGCCACAAGGTGGACGGCAAGATCGCCTGGCGCAATATCTTCAACGCGACGGCGCCAGTGCTTCCCGGTTTCGCGCGCAAGGCCGAATTCGTGTTCTGACGGGCCGCCCCCGTTCGACAGGGGGTGGAAAGCTTGGCGGGTGTTGCCCGGAATTGGCGATAGGTGACTGGAATGAGCAGCATTATCCATGGACTCGTGGCACTGGCACGCCGTGCCGGTGTGGTGGCGGTTCTGGCGGCAAGCACCGTTTCGGTTTCGGCCGAGACGCTGGCGGATGCGCTTGTTTCGGCCTATCGCAACTCGAACCTGCTGGATCAGAACCGCGCCGTCCTCAGGGCAGCGGACGAGGATGCGGCGCTTGCCATTGCGGCGCTGCGTCCCGTGGTCGGCTGGGTGGTCGACAGCGGCTATGCCAAGACCCGGCTGGGCGAGGGGGTCAGCACCTCTCTGGGGCTTACGACCCAGATGACGCTCTTCGACTTTGGCCGCAGCAAGTTTGCCATCGACATCGCGCGCGAAACCGTCCTTGCAACGCGCGAGGCGCTGGTCGGCGTTGAACAGCAGGTGCTTCTGGCCGCGATCCAGGCCTATTTCGACGTGAAAAGCGCCAGCGAGAATGTCGCGCTCAGCCAGAATTCGGTGCGGGTGATCGGCGAGGCGCTCAAGGCCGCGCAGGATCGCTTCGACGTGGGCGAGGTCACGCGCACAGACGTGTCGCAAGCCGAGGCGCGGCAGGCTGCGGCGCGTGCGCAACTGGTGGCCGCGACGGGGTCGATGGCCGTGGCGCGCGAATCCTACAAGGCGGCGACAGGTCATTACCCCGGCCCGCTGGCCGGCGCGCCGCGCCCGCCGGTGCTGCCGAAGTCGCTTGATGAGGCGCAGGGGATCGCGCAGCGAAACCACCCGGCGATCCGTCAGGCGCAGCGCTTGGCGACGGTCGGAGAGCTGCGCATCAGCGCCGCGGTGGCGGAACGCAATCCCTCGCTCGGGCTGCAGGGACAGGTCGCGGTGGATGACACCGGAAAGGACACCTCCGCCCTGGGTCTGCAGGTCAGCGGACCGATCTATGCGGGTGGCAAATTGGCCGCAGGCCAGCGCAAGGCCATCGCCGGGCGCGACGCGGCCCGCGCGGCGCTGTTGCAGACCAGCGTCAATGTTTCGCAGGCGGTGGGCAATGCCTGGGCCAATATCGCCGTTGCCCGCGCGCAGATCACGGCGGTCGACCAGCAGATCACCGCAGCGCGCGCCGCCTATAACGGCGTGAAGGAAGAAGCGACGCTGGGTGCGCGCACCACGCTCGATGTCCTTGATGCCGAACAGGCGCTTCTGGATGCCGAAAGCAGCCGGGTCGCCGCCGTGAACACATTGCAGGTAGCAAATTATTCACTCCTGGCGGCTATGGGTCTCCTCACGGTGGAACACCTGAACCTCGGGATCCCGACCTATGATCCGGCAGCCTATTACAACGCGGTCAGGCATGCGCCTTCGCACAGCGCCCAGGGAAAGAAACTCGATCGTGTCCTGCGCGCCATCGGCAAGGACTGATCTTTGCGGGCCGGTTGAAGCCGACCTCGGGGCCGCCTACAATCGCGCTGCCCATGATTGAGGATCAGGCCATGTCCGACTCCAATACAAATGTCGAAATCGAGGATGTATTGTCCTCTATCCGGCGACTTGTATCGGAGGATCGATCCGGCGCCCGCACCGCTCCGGCGGCAGACGCGGTGCCTCCCGCACCGATGGTCGAAGACGCGGTTCCGGCCGAGACCGCCACGATAACCCAGTTCCAGCGGCGCCCCGTTCAGGCCCATGACCTGCCCGACGAGACAGGGGCGGGTGCCACCGCCGATACCCGAATCGACGCCGCCATCGTCGCACTGAACGCCGAGACCTCTGTTCCTGTGGAAAATGGGCCTGCGGCGACCGGGCAGCCCGATCCGGCAGAGGCTGCCGCCGCAGAGTCCGAGGGCGAGCTTGTCGCGGCAACGGAACTCATGGCGGGCGCCTGCCAGCGAGACGGGGCATCGGGGGCGCAATTCGTTCTGACGCAGGATTTCCGTATCGAAACGGCAACGCCCGATGAATCCGGGACCGTTGATGCACCCTTTGGCACCCCTGGCCCCGATGATGCGGCGCTTGCGGAAGATTTCGGGAGAGGTGACCAGGCTGCGGTGGACGAGACGCCCGCGAGCGGTGAGGCGCCGCCGGTTTCCATGGACGCCGTCGGGGACGACACCCCCGAAGTCAACCGCCTTGCCGGAGAGGTCGACGCGGATGAGGCGGTTCCCGTCGGCCCGGTTCCGGCATCCGGGCGCGCGGATCTTTCGCTTGACGAACTGATGTCCGGGGACGCGCTGCTTGCAACATTCGGGTCTGTCGGGGTGGCCTCGATGCGGGAAAGCGCCTGGGACTCTGACGCGCTGGTGGATCTGGCCCCGAGAGCGGCACCACGGGTGGCCCCCCTGCATCCGACGCTTGAAGCGACGATCGCCGATCTTGAAATGGCGGTCGCGGCACAAAGTGAGGAATTCGAGCCCGATATGGGTGAAGACATCGGCGCAGGGCCCGCCGAAAGCGACCTGACAGGTCTCGCCGAGCAGTCCGAAGGCCTGCAAGTCGCAGGCGAGGTTCTGGATGCCGAACCGGCGGAGACGGGCGCGACCGAGGCCGGTGCATCTGTCGAAATCCCTCCGCTCGCCGAAACGGATGCAGGAGAACTGGCAGCCGAAGGCACTGTCGATGCCGCCCATCGCAGTCACCTTGTCTGGGAAGCCGCCGAGGCGGTTGCCGCGGCGCAAAGGCCGACCCGGCGACACCGGTTCCAACTTGATGCCGAAGCCACACCGCCCCCCGTCGCGGGCTATATCGGGATCAGTGATGCCTTTCCGGCGGAAGACCGTGAATTGGCCCTTGTCGCTGCCGCCGAGTCCGATCTGCCCGCCCATCCCGATGAGGGGCAATCGCTGGATCTGAATGTCCTTGGCGAGGAATATTCCGATCTGGACCTTGTCGGGCCTGCGATCGACCTGGAACAGACCAGCGAGGAAACCCTGCTCGGGCTGGGGGATGCGGTCCTTGCGGAAGGGACCGCGTTCCTTGCCGATGTCCTTGATGAGCCCGATCAGCAGTCGGCCGCGGCCCCCCGGGATGGCCAAGCAGAGGACTATCCCGATCCGATGATCTGGTCCGCAGACGAACGGGCAGGCGGTTCGTTGCCCGAACAGGGTGAGCCGCTGGCCGAAGACACCGCAGAAGCTGCTTTCGAGGCGGAGTCATCGGTGACTGTTGCGCCCGTGGTTGCAATACCGGCCCGTCGGATATTCATCGCCCCGCGCATCGACCTGATCGAGGCCGAAGCACCCGACGCCGCTGCACCGACGTGGTCCGGCGACTTTCTGCCCCCGCAAGAAGAAGTGGCGCCCTCTAGTGCCGAGGGGGCGCCCTCAGAGGGCGGGATTGCCGCATTCGAACCGGGAGTCGTGCCGGATCCGGATGATGCCTTGATCCAGGATACCGCCGATCATCCGCTGGGTCCGTCGCTTCTTGATGCCGAAGCCGAGGCCCGGACGCTGCCGCAGTCGGTCGGCTTGTGGCAGATAGCGCCCACCGACGCGCCCGATGACGCAGAGGTGGGCAGCGCACTGGCCGCCATGACGCCAGAGGCACTTCGCGCGCTGGTTCTTGAACTGATCCGCGAAGAACTCCAGGGGCCATTGGGCGAACGCATAACCCGGAATGTGCGCAAGCTTGTGCGGCGCGAGATCAACCGGGCACTGGAAAACCGCGATCTGGACTGAACCCGACATCGGCCAACCGTGGCCTCTGGCCTCTGGCCTCTGGCGCATGGCCTCTGTCTTGCGCCCCTTGCCGGTCTGGCTTGCCCTGCTTTGGGGCGGCCCGCCGCACAACCGGCGAGTTGCGAGGCGATTGATCATCCAGGCCGCCATGGCAGGGGAAACCGCACGCCACATGCCGTCAAGGCTCTGCCCCCGCAGATCGGACGGGATCTCGTGCGAACCGGCGGGTGTCGGGGAGGGCCGGCGCGCACAGGTTCTGGCAATGACCTTGCCGGGACCAGGCGTCGTGTCTGGTCGAAGGCCCCGAGGCGACCAATACCGGGGCCGCGAAAACAAGGATCAGAAAACGAAAAGCGCGCCCGAAGGCGCGCCATTTCGTTTCTTCCGGAATGTGGTCAGGCCGACATCCTCGAATGGGCGCTTCAGGCGGCTTCGGCCTCTTCGGCGGCGTGCCGGCGTTCGCTTTCCTCGCGCGACAGGGCGACCGAAGTCCGCACTCCCTTCGAAACGAACTCCATCAGCCCCTTGACCACGCGTTCATTGGGGTCGATGCCGGCGCAGGACAACACCTCGCGCCCGTCACGCGACCGGGCCCAACGGGCAATCTGATCGGGGCCGTTGCCGTATTTCTTGTCATCGGCGATCGCATCGTCCAGCGCGGCCAGAACCACGGCCGCGAACAGCTTGCGCGACCTTTGTCCCTGTTCGTAGTTGAATGCGGTTCCGTCAACGTAGTCGCGCATGTTTCCGTCCTGCTTATTGATCTTGCGTTTCCGGGTCCGGCCTGAATAGGCCTTTCGACCCCCGATTCGGTATGGCCTTGCGCGAATGACTGCTATGCACTGGGTGCAACTCTCTGCCGCGCTGCCACATCATCTAGTCGGCTTGTCACGTCAAGGCTGGCAATATATAGGTGCCGCCAACTTCTGTTCAACCTTTTACCAAGGTTTTGTCAAATGCCCAAGATCAACGGAAACGAAATCCGCCCCGGCAATGTGCTGGAGCATGACGGCGGCCTTTGGGCTGCCGTGAAGGTCAACCATGTGAAGCCCGGAAAGGGCGGCGCCTTTGCACAGGTCGAACTGAAAAACCTGCGCGACGGGCGCAAGCTGAACGAACGGTTCCGCTCGGAAGACAAGGTCGAACAGGTCCGGCTTGAGCAGAAAGACCAGCAATTCCTTTACGAAACGGACGGACGTCTGGTGTTCATGGACGCCGAGACCTTCGAGCAGATCGAGGTCGATGCAGAACTTCTGGGCGAGCGCCGCCCTTTCCTGCAAGACGGGATGACCGCCACCGTCGAATACTATGGCGACGAGGCGCTTTCGGTGCAACTGCCGCAGAAGGTCAGGTGCAAGATCGTCGAGACCGAGCCGGTGGTGAAGGGCCAGACGGCGGCGAACAGCTACAAGCCGGCGATCCTTGACAATGGCGTGCGGCTCATGGTTCCGCCCTTCATCGGCCAGGATGAAGAGATCTGGGTCCACACCGAATTCATGGAATATTCCGAGCGGGCCTGAACGGTCGGCAATTCGTGGAACGGCGGCTCATCTTGCGATGGGTCGCCGTTTTTCGTTGCTTGCGGCGGCCAGTGATCGATGATCGGAGGCGGCGGAGGTGTTGCGTCAGCTTTCGTCGCGCTCCGGCGTCAGACGGGCCTGGCCCGCGTTCAGCGTTCCTGTCGCGCGATCATGGCGCAGCCAGGCGATGGCCCGGTCGCCCGCGCGGGTGAACAGGGTTCCCGCGGGCTTTCCATCGGCCGTGGTGACCTCGGCGCCGGGGGCGGCATCGCCGGTGATGCGGACGCCCACGAGACCCTTTTTCAGTTCGGTCTTGTGCTTCATCCGCGCGGTCACTTCCTGCCCGACATAGCAGCCCTTGCGGAAATCGACTCCGTGCAGCCGCTCGAACCCCGCTTCAAGGATATAACTTTCGTCGGGGCGCAGCTCGATCCCGGTTTCGGGAATGACATGCGCCACGCGGATCGCGTCCCAGTCGATGCCGGGGCCGCCCGTTGCAGTCGGGGCCGCCACCGGGCCGTAGGACCGCCAGCCAAGGTCGGGGTGGCGCGGGTCGGCAAAGGCCCCTTCGGGCGCCACGCCCAAGCCGCGCGTCACCCGCAGGTCGGTGCGCGCGATCGCCACGTCCGCACGCAGGCGATACATCGACAGCCGGCGCAAGAGCCCCTCGGCCAGATCGGATTGCACATCGAGCAAGATCGCATCTCCGGCCGGCACCAGCAGGAAATCGGCCAGATACTTGCCCTGAGGGGTCAGCAGCGCGGCATAGAGCGCACCGGCCGAGAGCCTGCGCACGTCATTGGTCACCAGCCCTTGCAGAAAGGCTTCGCGGTCTGCCCCGGTGATCCTGAGCACGGTCCGGTCGGGGGCGAGTTCACCTGGCATGTCGGGTCTCCTGTCTTCACATCCCGAATATAGGGTCCGGCAGGGCAATGCTTGACCGTCCGCGGACGGTCCCTGCCTATTCGGTGAATTGCAGCGCGCAAAGCCTTGCATAGGCGCCACCTTCGGCAAGCAGCGTGTCGTGGGTGCCTTCCTCGATCACGCGGCCATGATCCATGACGATGATCTTGTCGGCGTTGCGCACCGTGGCCAGTCGATGGGCGATGACAAGCGTCGTGCGCCCTTCGGAAAGGGTTTCCAGCGCCTCCTGCACCAGGCGTTCGCTCTTGGCATCAAGCGCCGATGTCGCCTCGTCCAGAAGCAGGATCGGGCGGTCGCGCAAGAGGGCGCGGGCGATGGCGACACGCTGGCGCTGGCCACCCGACAGCGACGATCCGCGCGGCCCGACGGGGGTCTGCGCGCCCTGGGGAAGGGCGGCCACGAATTCCGACACATGGGCCGCGTCCATGGCGCGGCGCAGGTCGGTATCAGGCAGGTCGTCGCGGCCGGGGGCGATGTTTTCACGGATGGTTTCGTCAAACAGCGTCGCGTCCTGCGTGACCACCGAAAAAAGATCTCGCAAAGCCGCGAGTTTCAGCGCCTGCACCTCGGTGCCGCCGATGGTGACGTGGCCCTTGTCGGGGTCGATCAGCCGTGTGAGCAGGTTGAAGACTGTGGATTTCCCCGCGCCCGAGGCGCCGACCAGTGCGGTCGTCCTTCCCGCCTCGGCCCGGAACGACAGGCCGCGCAGCGCCGGGTGGCTGCCAAAGCTCAGCCAGACATCGCTGAACTCGATCTCGGTCTGGCGGGGGGCCTGCGCCGTGCCGCCATCGACAACCTGCGCCTGCGTGTCCTTCAGGGCGTAAAGCCGCTCAAGGCTTGCGGCAGCGACCTGCCAGCTTCCGGCGGTGTCACCAAGGCGGCGCAGCGGCTGGAAGGTCAGCGCCATGGCGGTGAAGAAGGCCATGAAATCACCCACCGTGCGTTCGCCTGCAGCAATTTCGCGGCCACCGATCACCAGCACCATGAAGAACCCGAGCCCCGTCACGATATCGATCAGCGCCGGCACGGTGGCGCGACTGGCGGCGGATTTCACCTCGGCCCGCACGATCGCATCCACGACACGGCGGAAACGGCCCAACTGGTAGGATTCCAGGCCGTTCAGCTTGACGGCGGTGATGCCGTGGAAGATCTCGTCCAGCCGGGTGGCGCGGGTCGCGGCATGGATGCGCACCTGATCGGCCTTGCGGCGCACATAGCGCTGGACAAGGGCGGTCGGCAGGATCAGAAGCGGCGCCCCCACGGTGGCGGCCAGCGTCCAGCGCCAGTCGATGCCAAGGGCCACGACGAACAGTGCGATCAGCGAGAAAAGATCGCGCCCGACGGCCGAGATCAGCAGGCTCCAGATCCCCTGGACGGCGGCGGTGTCGCCCTGCACCCGTTCGATCAGGGCGCCGGGGGGGGTCTTGTGGTAGAACTGGCCGTCAAGCGACAGCAGATGCCCGAGCAGATCGACCTGCATCTCGCTCGACGTGACCTGCGCCACACGCGTCAGGAGCGCGCGGTTCAGGATCGTCGTCACCGCCCGCAGCACGAACAGAAGGAAGATGATCCCCCCGACCCACCAGACGGCGTGGCTTTCACCGCCGATGAAGACGCGGTCGAACAGCGGCTTCAGCATCCATGACAGCACGCCCAGCGACGCGCCTTCGACCGTCATCAGCAGGAAGGCCAGCGCCATCCGCCATTTGTGGGGCGAGAGGTATTCCCGCCACAGCCGCCGGAACAGCCTGCCCGATCCCGAAGGCGCAGAGGATGCGGCGGTGGCGGATGCGGTCACGGGGCGCGGGCCTTCTGGTTGCGATGGCCCATGCCTAGCGCGAAGCGGATGGCCCCACAAGCATCCCCGGCCGGCAAGTGGGGGCGCTGGGCGGAAGGCCACGCGACGCCCGTTGACGCGGTGCGGGTCGCCGGGGCATCGTCTGCGCGGCGCTTGCGGAGTTCCACGATGAGCCTTGCCCAGGGACGGCCCTACCTAGCGATTCCCGGCCCTTCGGTGCTGCCGGACCGGGTGCTTGCCGCGATGATGCGGCCGGCGCCCAACATCTATGCAGGGCCGCTGCATGACCTGACCCATTCGGTTCTGGCCGATCTGCGACGACTGGCGCGGACAACGGCGCATGTGGCGGTCTATGTCGGGAACGGCCACGCGGGCTGGGAGGCGGCGAATGCCAACCTGTTTTCGGCGGGTGACGGGGCGCTGTTCGTCACGACCGGCAACTTCGGGCTGGGCTGGGCCGAATCTGCGCGGCGGATGGGGGTTGCGGTTGAAGCCATCGACTGCGGCAAGCGGGTGGCCGCCGATCCGTGGCAGATCGCCAGCGCGCTGCGGCAGGATGGTGCGGGCCGGATTCGCGCGGTTCTGCTGACGCAGACCGATACGGCAAGTTCGGTGCGCAATGACGTGGCTGCCATCCGTTCGGCGATCGACGCGACCGGGCATCCGGCGCTGCTGGCGGTGGATGGCATCGCTTCGGTCGGTTGCGATCCGATGCAGATGGACGAATGGGGCGTCGATGTGCTGCTTGCAGCCAGCCAGAAGGGCTTGATGGCGCCGCCGGGGCTGGCAATCCTTTGGGCATCGGACAAGGCGGTGCGCGCGACGGCGTCATCAGGCCTGCGCACGCCCTACTGGGATTGGACGCCCCGGTTCTTTGGCCAGGAATACTGGCATCTGTTCTGCGGCACCGCGCCGACGCACCATCTGTTCGCGCTGCGCGAGTCGCTGACGATGATCCTTGAGGAGGAAGGGCTGGACAACGTCTGGGCCCGCCACGCGCGGCTGGCGCGCGCTGTCTGGGCCGCGTTTGATGCCTGGGGGCAGGGGGGTGACATCGCGCTGAATGTGGCCGACCCGACGATGCGCGGCCATTCAGTGACCGCAGCAAGGATGGGCGACGGGGCGGCGGGCCGCCTGCGCGCCTGGGCCGAGGCGGAAACGGGTGTCACGCTGGGGATCGGGCTGGGGATGGCGCTGCCGTCCGAACCCGCCTATGGCGACTTCCTGCGGCTGGCCCACATGGGGCATGTGAACGCCCACATGACGCTCGGTGCCCTGTCGGTGATCGAGGCCGGATTGACCGCGCTCGGGGTGCCGCACGGCAAGGGCGCGCTGGATGCAGCCATCGCCGCGCTGGGCTGAGCCCCCGCGCGCGCCCCGCGTTCAGTGGCCGTTCTTGGCCAGCCATTCCTTCATCCAGGAAATCTCGCTTTCCTGCGCGGCAATCACCGCCTTGGCCAGTTGGCGCACCTCGGGATCCTGCCCGTGTTCCATAACGACCTTCGCCATGGCGATGGCGCCTTCGTGGTGCGGGATCATGGCGCGGACGAAATCGACATCGGCATCGCCCGTATAGGGCGCGGACATGGCCTTGTGCATCTCGGCCGTGGCCGCCTGAAAGGCCAGCGTCGAGGGGGCGGCGGCCGCTTCGGGTGTCAGCGCCATCTGTCCGGAGACCATCGTCTCGTGGTCCATGGCCGCATGGTTCATCGCCTGGGGGGACTCGGTGCCGCCTTGGGCGAAAGCGGCCAGACCAAGCGCGAGGCTCGCGGCGGCGACAAGAAGGATCGGGGTCTTCATGGATCTGCTCCTGTGATCGGTCGTGTTCTCGGCCGATCGGGCAGCAAATGGCAAATCACGCTTTCATGTGGGCAGGGCGGCACGCGCCTCGGCCAGCGCGGCAGGTAGCGCGGCCTCCAGCGCGTCAAGCATCCCGGCCGTGCCCGCGCTGATGCGGATGGCACGGTTCTGCGGCGCAACAAAGGGCATCCGCACGAAGATGTCGCGGGCGATCAGCCCGTCCAGCACCGCGCGTGCCATGCGGGCATCGCCGCCGCAGTCTATGGCGACGAAATTGGTGGCGGACGGCAGCGGCAAAAGGCCGTTCGCGTGGGCCATTGCGGCGATGCGGTCCCGCGCCGTCGCCACGCGGGCGCGGGTTTGGGCCAGCCAGTCCCGGTCCGCAAGCGCCGCCGCCGCGCCTGCCTGCGAAATCCGTGACATGCCGAAATGGTTGCGGATCTTGTCGAAGGCGCGCGCCAGCGGGGCTGCGCAGATCGCGTAACCCACCCGCGCGCCCGCCATGCCGTAGGCCTTGGAAAAGGTGCGCATGCGGATCACGCGGGGATCGTCCGGGTCGATCGCGGGTGCTGTGCCGTCCGGGGCCAGTTCGACGTATGCCTCGTCAAGGACCAGAAGCGTGCCTTCGGGCACCCGCGCCACCATCCCGGCCACCGCTGCGGCTGGATGCCAGCTTCCCATCGGGTTGTCGGGATTGGCGAAATAGACAAGCTTTGCCCGCCGATGCGCGGCTTCGGCCAGAAGGGCGTCAATGTCTTCGTGATCGTTGCGGTAGGGCACCTTGCAAAGCGTGCCGCCAAAGCCCGCCACGTGGAAGGCAAAGGTCGGATAGCCTCCGTCCGACGTGACGACCGGATCCCCGGGGCCGACGGTCAACCGCACCAGATAGCCCAGCAATCCGTCGATGCCTTCGCCGACGACGATGTTCTCGGGCCGGCAGCCGTGGTGGTGGGCCAGTGCCACCTTCAGATCGTGGTTCTCCGGGTCGCCATACATCCAGACGCCGGAGGCCGCCGCCTGCATCGCCGCAACGACCCGTGGCGAGGGGCCGAAGGCGTTTTCATTGGCGCCCAGCCTTGCGGCAAAGGCGCGGCCCCGTGCGCGTTCCTGGGTTTCCGGGCCCACAAAGGGAACGGTGGCGGGAAGGCTTGTGGCAAGGTGCGTGAAGATCGGACCTGACATGCGCCGATGTGACCTTGAAACTATCGGCGGGGCAAGGAATTTTAACCCAGACAGAAGCTGCCCTTGCCAATATGGGCGAGGACCGCGCGACACCTGAAAGGCGATCATGGAACACCGCTCCACCTATGCGCCCTTTCGCAACCCGACCTTCCGCAACCTTTGGTCGGCAACGCTGGCGTCGAACCTTGGCGGGCTGATCCAGGCGGTGGGCGCGGGCTGGCTGATGACCAGCCTGACCACCCAACATAGCCTGGTGGCACTGGTGCAGGCATCGAACACCTTGCCGATCATGCTGTTTTCGCTGATCGCGGGTGCACTTGCCGACAGCTTCAACCGCCGCCGGATCCTGCTGGTCGCGCAGGTTTTCATGCTGGTGGTCTCGGCCCTGCTGGCGGCTTTTGCCTGGCAAGGGTCGCTTACACCCTGGACGCTTCTGGGGTTCACCTTCCTGATCGGCTGCGGCACCGCGCTTTACAACCCGGCCTGGCAGGCCTCGATGGGCGATATCGTCGGCCGCGCCGACCTGCCCAATGCCGTCAGCCTGAACAGCATGGGCTTCAACATGATGCGCAGCGTCGGCCCGGCGATCGGCGGCTTCATCGTCGCGGCGGCGGGGGCGGCGATGGCCTTCGCGGCCAATGCGCTGAGCTATGTGCCGCTGATCCTGGCGCTGCTGGTCTGGCGGCCGGTCTACCCCGAGGAAAACCTGCCGCGTGAACCGTTGCACCGGGCGCTTGGTGCGGGGCTGCGTTATGTCGCCATGTCGCCGGCGCTGATCCGGGTGATGACGCGCGGCGCGCTGTTCGGCTTTGCGGCCTGTGCGGTGCTGGCGTTGATGCCGACGCTGGCGCGTGACGTGCTCAGGGGCACGGCCGTCACCTATGGCGTGATGCTGGGTGCCTTCGGCTTTGGCGCGATCATCGGCGCGGCGCTGAATGGCCGGCTGAGGGCGCGGCTAGGCAATGAAAGCATCGTGCAGGGGGCTTCGGTGGCCTTCGCGGCGGGGCTTATCGCGCTGGGCTTCAGCAAGTTTCTGATTTTCAGCCTTGTGGCGCTGCTGGCTTGCGGGGTTGCCTGGGTGATGACGCTGTCGCTTTTCAACGTCTCGGTGCAGCTGGCGACACCGCGCTGGGTGGTGGGGCGGGCCTTGTCCTTCTACCAGATGGCAACCTTCGGCGGCATGGCCACCGGAAGCTGGGTCTGGGGGGTGCTGGCCGATGGCTGGGGCACCGACCGGGCGCTGATCGCGGCGGGGGTGGTGCTGGGTATTGGCGTCCTGATCGGGCGCTGGCTGCCGATGGCGGATTTCTCGGACCTCGACCTGGATCCAAGCGGCCGCTTCACCGAACCTGCGCTGCGGCTTGAACTGCGCCACCGCAGCGGGCCGATCATGGTGATGATCGACTACCGCATCGCCCAGGAGGACGTGGGTGCCTTTCTGGCCGCCATGCAGGATCGCCGGCGCATCCGCCGGCGCGACGGGGCGCGGCAATGGGCGTTGCTGCGCAACCTCGAAAACCCCGAGCAATGGACCGAAAGTTATCACGTGCCCACCTGGGTCGACTATATCCGCCACCAGCAGCGCCGCACCAAGGCGGACCTTGACGTGTCTGAACGACTTCTGGCGCTGCACCGCGGGCCGGGGCAGCCGACCGTCCACCGGATGATCGAACGCCAGACGGTTCCGCTTCGGGACGACATGCCGCTGAAACCACTGCCCGAGGTGCCGTAAGGGGGCTGTTCCCGGCCCTTGGGAAGGCCGGGAACATGCCAGCGGTCAGCCCAGATCGGCCAACCGTTTCAGCGCCACGTCGATCCGGGCGATTTCCTCGTCCCCTTCGGCCAGTTTCTCGCGGGCTTCCTCGATCACATCTTCGGCGGCATTGGCGATGAAGCGCGGGTTGTCGAGCCGCCCGCGCAGGCCGCCCATGTCTTTCGCCAGCTTGTCGCGGGATTTGGTCAGCCGCGCCTTTTCGGCGGCCACGTCGATCACGCCTTCAAGCGGCAGCGCGAAAGAGGCCCCCGGCGCCGCGATGCTGATCGACCCCTTGGGCGTGGCCCCTTCGGTCAGACTTTCGATCCGCGCCAGCCGCAGGATCATCGGCTCGTTCCCGGCCCAGGCGGCGCGGACGCTGGCGTCCGCCTCGGTCAGGACCATCGGCAGCTTCAGCGCCACCGGCACGCCCATCTGCACGCGGGCGGAACGGACTTCCTCGATCAGGCCGATCACCCAGTTCATCTCGCGGTCGGCCCCGGCGTCGATCAGCTCGGCCCCGTAGGTCGGCCAGTCGCCATGCACCAGCATCTTGTCGCGCTTGCCGGTCAGCGCCCAAAGTTCCTCGGTCACGAAGGGCATGATCGGGTGCAGAAGCAGGTAGCACTGATCCAGAACCCAGCGCATCGTGGCGCGTGTCTCGGCGGCGCGGTCGCCGTCAAACAGTGGCTTGGCGAATTCCACATACCAGTCGCAGACCTTGCCCCAGACAAAGGCGTAAAGCGTGTTCGCCGCATCGTTGAAGCGGTAGTTCGCCAGCGCCTCGTCCACGGCCATCCGCGCGCGGGCCACTTCACCGATGATCCAGCGGTTGACGGTATGCTCGGGCGTAGGCGCGCCTGCCGCCGCCGGGCCTTCGAAGACGCCGTTCATTTCCGCAAAGCGCGTGGCGTTCCAGATCTTGGTGCCGAAGTTGCGATAGCCCGCGATCCGCGCTGGCGACAGCTTCAGGTCGCGCCCCATGGCGGCCATCGCCGTCAGCGTGAAGCGCACCGCGTCAGCGCCGTATTCGTCGATCAGTTCCAGCGGATCGAGCACATTGCCCAAGGACTTCGACATCTTCTTGCCCTTCTCGTCGCGGACAAGGGCATGGACATAGACGGTGTGGAACGGCACCTGATCGACCACCGCCAACTGCATCATCATCATCCGGGCGACCCAGAAGAAGATGATGTCGAACCCGGTGATCAGCACATCGGTCGGGAAATACTTGCGCAGTTCCGCGGTGTCATTGGGCCAGCCGAGCGTGCCGATGGGCCAGAGCCCGGACGAAAACCAGGTATCCAGCACATCCGGGTCGCGCCAGACCGGGTAGACCAGATGCAGCGGATCCTGGTCGACGGCGTAAAGCGCAAGCCCTTCGGCCAGACGCTCCATCGCCTCGTGCTTGTCGGCGACTTCGATGATCGAGGAATGGGCGACGGGGCCGGGGGTGTCGGCGATTTCGTCGCGGAAGCCTTCGATCACCTCGTCAAAGCTGGTGGCGGCGCGGAACACCTCGCCGCGCTGCACAAGGCCGTCCACCATCAGCTTCAGCACGTCGATCTCGTCCAGATCGCCGTCTTCGCCGATGGGGGCTTCGTAGTTCAGGTCCAGCCCGTACCAGACCGGGATCTGGTGGCCCCACCAAAGCTGGCGCGAGATGCACCAGGGTTCGATGTTCTCAAGCCAGTGGAAATAGGTCTTGGCGTCGCGTTCCGGCAAGATCCGGGTATAGCCGGCTTTCGGATCGAAGCTGCCCGCCTCTTGCGCGGCCATGCCTTGCCGGACGGCATCCAGTGCGGGGCCGACGATCTGCGCGGTGTCGACGAACCACTGGTCGGTCAGCATCGGCTCGATCACCACTTTGGACCGGTCGCCGAAGGGCTGCATGATCGGTTTGGCTTCGACGAAAGGCACGCGTTCCAGATGTTCGGCGCCGGTTTCCTTGTCGATGGATTTCTTCAGGATCGTGACCGCCAGACCCTCGGCCGTCACCTCATCGACCACGCGCTTGCGGGCCTCGTAGCGATCCAGCCCGCGCAGGTCTTCCGGGACAAGGTTGATGTCGGACACGTCCTCAAGCGGGCGTTCGCCGCGGGCGATCTCGCCGGCGATGGTGGCGCTTTCCTCATAGGACAGGCCATCCGTCCGCATCCGGGCCTTGCCGTCCAGAAGGGCATAAAGCGGGATGCCGTTCCGTTGCGCAACGCCATAGTCGTTGAAGTCATGCGCGCCGGTGATCTTCACCGCACCAGACCCGAATGTGGGGTCCGGGTATTCGTCTGTGATGATCGGGATCAGGCGGCGGTGTTCCTTGGGGCCGACCGGGATTTCGCAAAGTTTTCCGACGATTGGCGCGTAACGTTCATCTGAAGGGTGAACCGCAACCGCGCCGTCACCCAGCATGGTTTCGGGTCGGGTCGTCGCGATCGAGATGTAATCCCGCGTCTCGCGCAGCGTCACGTTCCCGTCGGCGTCCTTTTCCACATATTGGTAGGTTTCGCCCCCTGCCAGCGGGTATTTGAAGTGCCACATGTGGCCCTGCACCTCGAGCTGCTCGACCTCGAGGTCCGAGATGGCGGTTTCGAAATGCGGATCCCAGTTCACCAGTCGCTTGCCGCGGTAAATGTAGCCTTTGTGAAAGAGATCGACGAAAACCTTCAGCACCGCCTTCTGGAAATGTTCGTCCATGGTAAAGGCGTTGCGCGACCAGTCGCAGGACGCGCCGAGCCGTTGCAACTGATTGATGATCGTGTCGCCGGATTTGCCCTTCCATTCCCAGACCTTGCCCAGGAAAGCCTCGCGCCCCAGTTCACGCCGCGATGGCTCGCCGTTGCGCGCAAGTTCACGTTCGACGACCATCTGGGTGGCGATGCCCGCGTGATCCTGCCCCGGCTGCCAGAGCGTGTCGTAGCCGCGCATCCGATGCCAGCGCACGAGGATGTCTTGCAGCGTGTTGTTGAAGGCGTGCCCCATGTGCAGGCTGCCGGTGACGTTCGGCGGCGGGATCATGATGCAGAAGGTTTCAGGCCGCGAGCCATTGGCCCCGGCGGCGAAGGCACCCCGGTCGATCCACTGGCGGGACAGCCGGGCCTCGGCCTCGGCTGCGTTGAACGTCTTTTCCATCGGCATGGCGATCTTCCCCTAGCTTTCTTCCCCAATTAGCGACTTGGGGAGGAAAGGCCAAGGCAGGACTGAACGGGGCGCCCTCGCCTGCGGCGGGTCACACCGCCCGGTCCAGTTTCGTCGTCAGGTGGATCAGGCTCTCCGAAGACTTGACCCCCGGCATCTCGCCGATCTGGTCGAGGATCACATCAAGCACCGCCGTCGAGGGGGCGGCGATCTGCAACAGCAGGTCGATACGGCCCGAGGTGGTGTTCACCCTCTCGACCTCGGGGATCGCGCGAAGGCGTGTCAGAATCGCCGCCTGTGCCCGGGGTTCGATCATCAGCAACACCGTGGCGCGAATCCGTCCCTGGCGCGCGGCTTCACCCAGCTTGACCGTATAGCCCGCGATAACGCCCGTGGTCTCCAGCCGCTCGAGCCGCGCCTGGATGGTGGAACGCGCGACCTTCAGCCGCCGCGCGAGCGTCGCCAGTGAAATCCGGGCATCGGCACCGAGAAGTCCGAGAATGGCGCGATCTAGGTCATCCATGGTCACACTGTCAATTTTGTTGTCGTTTTCGTCATTATAACGAAGTATCGCCGCATTTCTACTCTTTTGATCGGTAGAATTTGGCCCCATATCGCGCCGGACTTAGTTCAGGTGAATGGGCGGCCTCAATCGCACCCTCTGGCCTGGTTGGACAGACCGCGTAAGCGTCTTCTGACCCGTAAAGCCGGGGAAAAAGGTGGCTGCGCCTTGTTGGCAAAGGAAGACGCCGATGGGGCTTTCTAAAACGATCTGGGCGACTCCGTCCGAACTCCTGCGCACGCAACAGCCCGAAAACCCGGTGATGTTCTTTTCACCGGCCGTGCTTCAGGCTACCGCAAAGGTGTTTATCGAAGGTTTTCCGGGTTTTGTCACCTATGCCGTGAAGTCGAACCCCGATGAGATGGTGATCCAGAACCTGGTGGCGGCCGGAATCCGCGGCTTTGACGTCGCTTCGCCGCATGAAATCGCAATGGTCGGGCGGCTCGCGCCGGGGGCGGCACTGCATTACAACAACCCGGTCCGGTCGCGGTCGGAAATCGCCTTTGCCGTCGCGCATGGCGTGAAGTCCTATTCGGTCGACAGCCATTCCGAACTGGCAAAGCTGGCCGAACAGGTTCCGGTCGAGGGCTGCGAGATCTCGGTGCGCTTCAAGCTGCCGGTGGCGGGCGCGGCCTACAACTTCGGCGCCAAGTTCGGGGCCACCGTCGAACTGGCGGCCGAACTTCTGGCCGAGGTGGCGCGGCTGGGCTACATCCCCTCGCTCACCTTCCATCCGGGCACGCAATGCACCGACCCGATGGCCTGGGACAGCTATATCCGCGCTGCGGCCGACATCTGCCGGGTCTCGGGCGTCAAGGCCCGGCGGCTGAACGTGGGCGGCGGCTTCCCGTCGCACCGGCTGAACGACGTCGTGCCGCATCTGGATGCGATCTTTGCGTTGATCGACCGCGTCTCGACCGAGGCTTTCGGGGCGGATCGTCCGCAACTGGTTTGCGAACCGGGGCGGGGGCTCGTGGCGGAATCGATGACGCTGGCCGCGCGGATCAAGGCGATCCGCGACGATAACCACGTCTTCCTCAATGATGGCGTCTATGGCGGAATGACCGAACTGCCGATGATCGGGATCATCGACCGGGCCGAGGTGATCAGCCCCGACGGCATCCGCCGCAGCGGCGAGGGGCGCGACCGGACCTGTTTCGGCCCGACCTGCGATTCCGTCGACCGTCTGCCCGGCGAACTGACGATGCCTTCGGACGCCGAGGAAGGCGATTACCTCGTGCTGCACGGCATGGGCGCCTATTCGACCGCGACCAACACCCGTTTCAACGGCTTCGGTGAAATGACCATCGCCACGGTGCTGTCACTTCACTGAAGGCCCTTGGCTGAAGCTCCCTGCCGGCCGCAGCAGAGATGGCCACCGGTCGTTTGATGCAACCTTTCCGGCGCCCCCTGCCCAGTGCGGGGGGCGTTTTCCTGCGTTTTTTTGCCAGACCGGATTGAACCATGGCCGGATCGAAGTAGTTAATTAAGGAACGGGCCGCAGACTGAGCCCTGGGATTGACGGTCGGGGCCGGGCCATGGCGGCAAGTCGAACAACCAGTCACGGTCAAACGGCCCGCCGCGCGACCGCACCGCTGCGGGGGCGCGCGGCATGAAGCGCCTGGGGCGCATCGGCAACTGGCTTCGGGGGCTCCTGCGCCGCGATCCCGCAGTCGAAACCGCGCCGGCCGTGCAGGAAGTCCCGCTGCGCCAGCGTGAAAGGGTGGATCACGTCGTCCTGCTTGACGGAACCATGGGATCCCTGCTTCCCGGGCAAGAGACGAACATCGGCAGCATCTTCAAGCTGTTGCGCGACCAGCGCAATGCCCGGCTTTCGGTCTATTACGATCCGGGCGTGCAATGGCAGGCCTGGCGGCAGTTGGCGGATGTGGCCACGGGGCATGGGATCAACGACCAGATCCGCGCCGCCTATGGCTGGCTGGCGACGCGTTATCATCCCGGCGACCGGATCTGGCTGATGGGCTATTCGCGCGGGGCCTTTGCGGCACGGTCGCTCGCAGGGATCATCGATAGGGTGGGGTTGCTGCGTGCAGATCAGGCCACCGAACGAAATGTGCAGCTTGCCTGGAGGTATTACCAGTCAGCAGAGGTACGACCGGCCCGCGATGCCTTCGTCCGCCGCTTCTGCCTTCCGCGTGCCGAGGTCGGGATCGAGATGATCGGTGTCTTCGATACGGTCAAGGCTCTGGGCATCCGCTTGCCCTTCCTCTGGGTCTGGACCGAGCCGCAGCACGACTTCCATAGCCATGCGATGGGCGCCGTGGTGCGCAATGGCTTTCACGCCATCGCGCTGGATGAACGTCGCGTCGCCTTCCATCCGATCTTGTGGGACACGCGCGGCGCGGACCTTCGGCAGCGGGTCGAACAGGTCTGGTTCCGTGGTGTGCATGGCGATGTGGGGGGGCAACTGGGCGGCGACCAGCGGTCACGCCCGCTGGCGAACATTCCCCTCGTCTGGATGCTCGAGCGGGCGCAGTCCGTGGGCCTGCCCTTGCCGTCGGACTGGCGGCAAAGGTTTTCAACCGATGCGTCGGCGCGATCCGTCGGCATGAACCGAAGCTGGGGCAAGCTTTTCATCCTGCGGGGGCAGCGGCCGATCGGTGCCGACCCGTCAGAACGGCTTCACCCATCAGCGGTGATCGCGGCTACCGGGCAGAGGCCCGCCATTCCGGTGCTGGCAGAGATGTTCACCGAGGTGCTTGGGGACGCGAAGGGTGACGCCGCCCTTTCGCACCCGGCTGTTCACGCCACCTTTTCCAGCGCCGCATCCGGAACCAACCCCAACGCGTGACAGACATTGCGCGTCATCTGCGGGCGGTTCAGGGTGTAGAAGTGCAGATCCTCGACACCCCCTTCGATCAGCCGGTCGCAAAGCTGCGTTGCGTGGGTCAGCGCCAGGAGATCCTCGCGGCCATCGCGCCGGGCGGTGGCAAAGGCCTCGTCCAGTCGGGCGGGCACATGCGCGCCACAGCGGGCGGCAAAGCGCTTGGCCCCGTCCCATGAGGTGATGGGCAGGATGCCGGGGATGATCGGCGCGGTGATCCCGGCCTTTTCGCAGCGGTCGCGGAAGCGGAAGAAGGTTTCAGCCTCGAAGAAGAACTGCGTGATGGCGCTGGTTGCACCGGCGTCAAGCTTGCGCTTGAGCCAGATCACATCGGCATCCGCGCCATCCGCATCGGGGTGGCGTTCGGGGTAGGCGCCGACCCGCAGGTTGAAGCGCCCGGTTTCGGCAAGCGCCGCCACCAGCTCGACCGAATTGGCAAATCCGTCGGCATGGGCGGTGAAGCGTTCCGCCCCTTGCGGCGCATCGCCGCGCAGCGCGACGATTTCAGTCACGCCGGCATTGGCATAGCCCTGGGCAATTTCCAGCGTTTCGGCGCGGGTCGCATCGACGCAGGTCAGGTGCGCGGCGACATTCAGCCCGTAGTTGCGACCGATGGTCGTGACAGCATCATGCGTCAGCTTCCGCGTCGTGCCGCCGGCGCCGTAGGTCACCGAGACGAAGGAAGGTGCAAGCGGCGCAAGATGTTGCACGGTTTCCCAAAGCCGGAACGCGGCATCGAGCGTCTGCGGCGGGAAGAATTCGAAGGAAATTCGAGTCTTGGTCATTGGGAGGTATCCTTTTGTTGCCCCCCTTGTGGCATGCCGTGTGATGTGAGACAAATTCATTATATTCACGATCATTATGAAGTTTGAAGCAGTATGCACATCGAGCTCCGCCACCTGCGCACGATCCGGGCCATCCACGAGGCAGGGGGCCTGTCGCGCGCCGCCGAAATGCTGAACATGACGCAAAGCGCGCTCAGCCATCAGGTCAAGGGGCTGGAAGACCAGGCGGGGGTCGAGCTTTTCGTGCGCCGGTCCAAGCCCTTGCGGCTGTCGGCGGCCGGCATGCGGATGCTGCGCACCGCCGACCGCGTCCTGCCCGAGATCGACGCCCTTGCCGAGGAGTTTCACGCGATCACCGGCGGGAGAGCCGGGCGGCTGCACATCGCCATCGAGTGCCACGCCTGTTTCGACTGGCTTTTCCCGGTGCTTGAACAGTTTCGCCGCGCCTGGGGCGATGTCGATGTGGACATCCGCCCGGGCTTTGCCTTTGACGCGCTGCCGGCCCTGATGCGCGAAGAGGTCGATCTGGTGATTTCGTCAAACCCCGAGAACCTGGCCGGGATCGTGTTCAACCCGCTGTTCGACTATGCGCCGGTCTTCGTCGCATCATCGCACAACCCGCTGGCCGGGAAACCCTTTGTCCTGGCGGAGGATTTCCGCGACCAGACGCTGCTGACCTATCCGGTCGACCGGTCGCGGCTGGATATCTTCGAATTGCTGCTGCACCCGGCCGGGGTCGTGCCGCGCGCGGTGCGGCAGGTGGAACTGACGGCGGTGATCCTGATGCTGGTCGCGTCGAACCGCGGCGTGTCGGTGCTGCCCGACTGGGTGCTGCGCGAGGTGAAATACCAGCCTGATTACGTCACGCGCCCGGTGACCGAAAGGGGCCTGACCAAGCGCATGTTTGCCGCCACCCGGTCCGAAGACGCGACGAGGCCCTATGTGGCGCATTTCCTGCGGCTGGCAAGGACAGAGCCGGTGAAGCTGCAGCGGAGCTGACCGCAAGAGGCCGCAAAAGGCCGCCGGAAAGGCGTATCGCCGCCCGCAGCCCCTTTCCAAGCGGCGCCGGCTCGCCTATACCCCCGCCCTGATCAAAGCCCGGAGTCGGACCATGCAAGGCAGCGCCAACCTGAACCTGATGATCAAGGCCGCGCGCAAGGCGGGGCGCAGCCTGGTCAAGGACTTCCGCGAAGTCGAGAACCTTCAGGTCAGCGCCAAGGGGCCGGGCGACTTCGTATCCAAGGCCGACCGCGAGGCCGAGCGCATCATCCGCGACGAATTGATGACCGCGCGCCCGACCTATGGCTGGGTGGGCGAGGAGACCGGTTCCGCCGATGGCGCCGACCCGACCCGGCGCTGGATCGTCGATCCGCTGGACGGAACCACGAACTTCCTGCACGGCCTGCCGCATTGGGCGGTGTCGATCGCCTTGGAACACAAGGGCGAAATCGTCGCGGGCGTGATCTTCGACGCGGCCAAGGACGAACTTTACTGGGCCGAAAAGGGCATGGGCGCCTGGATGAACGAGACCCGCCTGCGGGTGTCGGGGCGGCGTTCGATGATCGAGGCGATCTTCGGCACCGGCATTCCCTTCGGGGGCCGTTCGACCCTTCCGGCAAGCTTGCAGGATCTGGCACGGCTGATGCCGGTCTGCGCGGGCGTGCGGCGCTGGGGCGCGGCCTCGCTGGACCTGGCCTATGTCGCTTCGGGGCGGCTTGACGGCTATTGGGAACGCGGGCTGCAGCCTTGGGACATGGCGGCCGGGATCGTTCTGGTGCGCGAGGCGGGCGGTTTCGTCGGCCCCGTGCGCGAGGGGCGCGACATGCTTGAATCCGGGTCGATCATCGCCGGGAATGGTGAACTTTACCAACCGCTCTGCAAGATCCTGCGCGAAGCGGCCTGAGCCAGGGGATTCACCGTCACTTGCGGCGGTGCACGATCGGGATGGTCGTCGGGCGATAGACGCTTCCGGGATGCGGCGGGTGGCCTGCGGTCCTTTGCCAGAACCGCGCCCCGCCGCGCCTGATCCAGATGTGCAGGGTCAGGACGGTCCCCGCCGCAAAACCGCCTGCATGCGCCCAATAGGCGACGCCGCCCGCGCCCATGTCACCAAGGCTGCCGAAGACCTGGAGCGCGAACCAGATGCCCAGCATCAGCCAGGCAGGGACGGGGATGACGCGGAAGATCACCACAAGGATGATCAGCACATCGACCCGCGCGCGCGGAAACAGCAGCAGATAGCCCCCCATCACCCCGGCAATCGCGCCCGATGCGCCGACCATCGGCACGAGGGAGTAAGGGTCGGGCAGGATCTGCGCCGCCGCCGCCGCCAGACCGCAGGCAAGGTAGAAGACCAGAAAGCCGAAATGGCCCATCTGGTCTTCGAGGTTGTCGCCGAAGATCCACAAAAACAGCATGTTGCCGAAGATATGGCCGAACCCCGCATGCAGAAACTGCGAGGTGATCAGCGTCTGCAGGTTCAATCCGTGCATGATCTCTGCCGGGACCAGCGCAAGCCCGTCCCAGAACCGCATCAGGTTGCGGTCGCTGTCCATGAACTGAAGCTGCCAGAGGAAGACGAGGATATTGGCCGCGACCAGCGCATAGGTCACGACCGGCGTTCGCGTCGAAGGATTGTGGTCGCGGATCGGGAACATGGGAAAAGCATCGCTCAAACGCGCCCGCAGTCAAGCGGGCGCGTCGAAGCGGGGGGGGGGGCGTGGCCCCGTGGGGTGGCCCTTATTGCAGGCCCGCGTCCGCCAGAAGCTGCGCGTTGCCGCCCGAGGCGGTGGTGTCGACGCAGACGTGACGTTCCATCAGCACTTGCGACACCTCGGGCGTGCTGGTGACCAGCGGCAGGATCGGGCCCTTGCGGCGCGACAGGGCCTGACCATAGGCACGGCCTGTCTCGGCATCGCCCCACCAGACCACGCCGCCGATCCCGGCCAGCGTTTCCAGTTGCGCAGGGGCCAGGCTTTCAGCCACCGCCACCGCCGCGCCGCCCAGGGCGCGGATCGCGCTGGCCTGCGCCTCGGCATTGGCTGCGCCCGGTCCAAGGCAAAGGAAGGGCGGGCGTGCCATGACCGAAAGGCGGTTTGATTCCCCGGTCGGCCCCGGCAGGTCGGTGGTCCGCAGCGGACCTTCGCTCCGCCGCGTGGCCTCGATGCCGCGCGCAAGCCGCGCCGCATCCGTCGAACCTGCGGGACTGCCTGCCTCGGCAGCGGCGGCTGCCGGCTTGGTGAACCGCTCAAGATAAAGCGGCCCGCCTGCCTTCGGACCGGTTCCCGAAAGACCCTCGCCGCCGAAGGGCTGGCTGCCGACGACCGCGCCGATCTGGTTGCGGTTGACGTAGATGTTGCCGGCGTGCAGCGCCTCGGTCACTTCCTGAACACGGTTGTCGATCCGGGTGTGCAGGCCGAAGGTCAGGCCATAGCCGGTGGCGTTGATCTCGCCAACGACCTTATGCAGCTCTTCCGACTTGAAGGTGGCGACATGCAGCACCGGGCCGAAGATTTCCCGCTTCATCTCGGCAATGCCGTTCAGGCGGATCACCGTCGGACCGACGAAATGCCCCCCCTTGGGCGCGGGCAGGGCGTGCATCACCCGGCCTTCCGCGCGCGCCTTCTCGACATGGGCGCGGATGCCGCCTTCGGCCTCGGCGTCGATGACCGGGCCGATGTCGGTCGTCAGATCCCAGGGTGCGCCCAGGGTCAGTTCCTCCATCGCGCCCTTCAGCATGTCCAGAACATGCGGCGCGATATCGTCCTGAAGATACAGGCAGCGCAGCGCCGAACAGCGCTGGCCCGCCGACTGGAAGCTTGAGACGATGACATCGCGCACCGCCTGTTCCGGCAGCGCGGTGGAATCGACGATCATGGCGTTCAGGCCGCCAGTTTCGGCGATCAGGGCCGCGCCGGGGGCAAGGTGATCGGCCATGGCGCTGCGGATCAGAAGCGCGGTTTCCGTCGATCCGGTGAAGCACACGCCCGAAACCCGCGGGTCCGAGGTGACGCGCGCGCCGACCGTCGCCCCGTCGCCGGGCAGAAGCTGCAGCGCGCTGACCGGCACCCCTGCCTTGTGCAGCAGATCGACGGCGAAGGCCGCGATCAGCGGCGTCTGTTCCGCCGGTTTCGCCAGAACGGCGTTCCCTGCCGCCAGCGCCGCCGCGATCTGGCCGGTGAAGATCGCCAGCGGAAAGTTCCACGGGCTGATGCAGGCAAAGACCCCCGCCGCGGGCCGGGTCAGGCCGGCCGACTGCGCGGCGTAGTAACGCAGGAAATCCACCGCCTCGCGCAGCTCGCTGGCCGCATCGGACTGCGTTTTCCCGGCCTCGCGCGCCAGAAGCGCAAAGATCGGGCCGAAGGCTTCTTCATAAAGATCGGCCGCGCGGTTGAGGATCGCGGCGCGTTCCGCCACCGGCTGATCCCATTGCCGCGCACCTGCCAGCGCCGCTTCGACGTTTTCGGGGCTGGCGTCCGACACCTCGCCCACAAGGCTCTGGTCCGCGGGGTTCAGGACCGGACGCGGGGCCTGGCCTTCGCCGCCCCCGACGACCCTCGGTCCGGCGCGGAAGATCGTGGCGGCGAAGGGCGCCCGCGCGGCCTCGATGGCCGCAAGGGTGCCGCTGTCGGTCAGGTCGAACCCTCTGGAGTTCCGACGGCCTGGCGCGAACAGGGCCTCGGGCGCCCGGACCGAACGGTTGGTGACCTGCGGCAGCATCTTCTCGACCACCTCGAAGGGATCGGCGGCCACGGTTTCGGGCGAAACCTCAAGGTTGACGATCTGGTGCACGAAGGACGAATTCGCGCCGTTTTCCAGCAGGCGCCGCACCAGATAGGCCAGAAGATCGCGGTGCGCGCCGACCGGGGCATAGATCCGGCAGCGGGTCTTTTCGGCCTGATGGACGATGTCATGCAGCCGTTCGCCCATGCCATGCAGGCGCTGGAATTCGTAATCCGCGACCGGCACGCCCATCTCGTGCGTCATCTCGAGGATCGCGGCGACGGTATGGGCATTGTGGGTGGCGAATTGCGGATAGATCCGGTCGGTGCGCGCCAGCATGCGGCGGGCGTTGCAGATATAGCTGACATCGGTCGCTTCCTTGCGGGTCAGGACCGGGAAGTCCTCAAGGCCCAGCACTTGCGCGCGCTTGATCTCGGCGTCCCAATAGGCGCCCTTCACCAGCCGGATCATGATCTTGCGATCGAGCCGCGTCGCCAGATCGTAAAGCCAGTCGATCGCCGCATCGGCGCGGCGGCCGTAAGCCTGCACGACGATCCCGAACCCGTCCCAGCCCGACAGTTGCTTGTCCGACAGCACCGCCTCGATCACCTTCAGCGACAGCGCCAGCCGGTCGGCTTCCTCGGCGTCGATGTTCAGGCCCATGCCGGCGGCTTTCGCGCGGCGCGCCAGATCGCGGACAACCGGCACCAGTTCGGCCATCACGCGGGCTTCCTGCGCGACCTCGTAGCGAGGATGCAGGGCGGACAGCTTGATCGAGATGCCGGGGTTCGACCGCAGATCGGGGCTCTTGCAGGCGCGGGCGATGGCGGCGATGGCAGCGGCGTAGCTGTCGGCATAGCGGCGGGCATCGGCGCCGGTGCGCGCGGCCTCGCCCAGCATGTCGTAGGAATAGGTGTAGCCCTGATCCTCCATCCCGCGGGCGCGGTCCATCGCGCCGGTGATGGTCTCGCCCAGCACGAACTGACGGCCCATTTCCTTCATGGCGCGCGACACGGCGGTGCGGATCACCGGCTCGCCCAGACGGCGGACCGCAGCGCGCAGATGGCCGACAAGGCCCGGTTCACGTTCCTCAAGCACCTTGCCGGTCAGCATCAACGCCCAGGTCGAGGCGTTGACAAGCGGAGAGGTCGACTGCCCCTTGTGCCGGCCCCAGTCAGAGGCGGCGATCTTGTCCTCGATCAGCGCATCCATGGTTTCGGCGTCCGGCACGCGCAAAAGCGCCTCGGCCAGGCACATGAGCGCGATGCCTTCGTCGGTGGACAGGCCATATTCGGCCAGGAAGACTTCCATCAACCCCGGGCGCTGGTCGGCACGGATGGCACGGACCAGTTCGGCGCCCCGCGTGGCGAAGCGGTCGCGCTGGCTGTCGGGCAATGCTGCCTCGGCGATCAGCCGTTCCAGAAGCGGGCCTTCCGGGGTCAGACTCTCGGTCGAGATCCGGGTCCAGAGACTGCTTGCATCGCTCATCGAAAACCTCCTGTTGGTCTGGACCATGATACCCTGTATACCCTAGGCAGTTTGCCGTATTTTCGTTGGATTGCAGGCGATATGACCAATTTCAGCGCAAAAGACAGCCCGGATGGCCTGCCGGAGCTTGACCGTTTCGATACGGCGATCCTGCAGGAGCTGTCCGCCGATGGCCGCCTGCCCGTGACCGAGCTTGCGCGGCGCGTGGGCCTGACCAAGACGCCGACCCAGATGCGGGTCAAACGGCTGGAGGAAACCGGCGTGATCCAGGGCTACCGGGCGATCCTGTCGCCGATCCGCATGGGGCTTGCGCATGTGGCCTTTGTCGAGGTGCGGCTGTCCGACACCCGGGAAATCGCGCTTCAGGCCTTCAACCGCGCGGTGCGTGGCGTGCCGGAGATCGAGGAATGTCACATGATGGCGTCCAGCTTCGACTACCTTCTGAAGGTGCGGACCCGCGACATCACCAGCTACCGCCGGGTGCTTGGCGAACGGATCTCGGCCCTGCCGCATGTCGCCTCGACCTCGACCTATGTGGCGATGGAGGCGGTGAAGGAAGGTGGCCTTGGTTCGCCTTGACCACGCCGCCCAGGCACATGCGCGCGGAAAAGCGTCTTGAGGCGTGCCTGCCGGGCACATAAGAAGGGCAGGGGCCGCTTGCCGGAACAGGTAGACGGAAGGCACTTAAACTGCCTCGGGCTTTGCCCGTGTGGGTTCGATTCCCACAGCGGCCACCATCCGGCATGAAACTGTCCGGTTTTATCAACAAGGTTGTCCCGCAGTCCGAACCTGCGGAAAACACCACCGAACCCGCCCGGCAATAGCACCATGGGTGACGCTCGATGATCCGGAGCCTGGTCCAGCGCGCAGGCGAGAAAAAGGAAGCGCTGCGGGTGGAAGGCAAGGGCGCCGGTTTCAGGTCAGGCGACGATCCCCGCGTCACTTGTCGCGGCCAGCACGCTTGCAGTTCCCGGCCCCTGGTCTACTCTTGGTTCACCATGCCGAAAACAGGAGGATGTCATGCCGGATGGAAGCACCACAGCACCGCGCCGCAGCGTCGTC
The DNA here is from genome assembly GCA_020622085.1 of Paracoccaceae bacterium. GTDB lineage: Bacteria > Pseudomonadota > Alphaproteobacteria > Rhodobacterales > Rhodobacteraceae > QY30. Next base: position 862,431 of record JAHRYM010000001.1, read on the forward strand.
GTATCCGAATTCACCAACAGCGTCCTTGACCCTGCCGCCCCGATGCTGGGGCCGGTGGAAAACGGCGGCACGATCATCGCCAATACCGCGCCGGGCTGCTGGGGCCCGATGATCACCCCGCGCCTGCGCGGCGGGCATGAGGTGACGACGCCGGTCTTCATCACCGGGGCCGAGGTGGGCGACGGCATCGCCATCCGCATCCGCGACATCACCGTGACCTCGACCGCCACCGCCTCGGGCCACGACAGCTCTCCGGCCGGTTTCTGTCTGGGCGACCCCTATGTCGCCGCGCGCTGCCCGGTCTGCGATACCCTCTGGCCCGAGACCCATGTGGAGGGCATCGGCCAGGACGCGGTGAAATGCGACAAATGCGGCAATGCGGTGAAGCCGTTCGAGATCGTCCACGGCTATACCGTGACCTTCGACGATACCCGCAGCGTCGGCCTGACCCTGCCCAGGGCCGCCGCCGAGACCATCGCGCATGACGCCAACCACTATGCCGCTTTGCCCGACGGCAGCCGCCAGCACTCGATCCTGACCTATGCGCCCTCGGACATGCCCGGCACGCTGGTGCGGATGCGGCCCTTCCTGGGGCAATTGGGCACCTGCCCCTCGATCGCCATGCCCGACAGCCACAATGCGGGGGATTTCGGGGCTTTTCTGGTCGGCGCGCCGCATCCCTATGCGATCACCGCCGAGCAGCTGGCGCAGCACAAGACCGACGGACACATGGACATCGACGCCGTGCGCCCCGGCGCGATCCTGATCTGCCCGGTCAAGGTGCGTGGTGCGGGGGTCTACATGGGCGACATGCACGCCGGTCAGGGCGATGGCGAGATCGCCGGTCACACGATGGACGTGGCGGGCAGCGTGACGCTGCAGGTCGAGGTGGTGAAGAACTACCCGCTGGACGGTCCGGTGCTGTTCCCGCTGGAGGAGGACCTGCCGCCGATGGCCCGGCCCTTCACCGCCGCCGAACGCGCCAAGGGCGCGCGACTGGCCGAGAAATGGGGCGTGGGCGCGCTTGAACCCATGGCTCCGGTCAGCGTCATCGGCACGGCGGCGAACCTGAACGACGCAATCCTGAACGGGCTGGAGCGGGCGGCGAAACTGCTGGGCATGACCGTGCCCGAGGTGCGCAACCGTGCCACCGTCAATGGCGCCATCGAGATCGGCCGCGCGCCGGGGGTGATCCAGGTGACATTCCTTGCGCCCCTTGCGCGGCTGGATGCCGTGGGCCTTGGCAGCTATGCGCGCGAGCAATACGGGCTTTGATCCGGGTCTGGCTTGGTGACCAGGTATTTTCCTGGGGCCTCTCTACCAAAGGGCCATTGGCTGCGGCGTTCCAGAATGGGCAGGTTGACCGGTGACGCAGTGAGAAACGCCCGTTCGGCAAGTGCAGACATGGGGCAGGCGGGGGCCTCCCCTCGGCGCGGCGGATATTGGCGCTGACTCCTGTCGGGCCAGCCTGCCCCGCGCGCCATGTGTTCCTCTCGGGGGTCGGCCTGGTTGTGCGGGGTCGGCTTCGGCAGGCTCAGCGCAACCACGAGCTCCGATACGAAAGCCGCCGCTGCAACCGCAGGCAAGGCCTTGCGCCTGACCACGCAGCCAACAAGCGCGCCAACGACCATCTGCAGCAGGATGCTGATGCCTTGGGCAAGGATCATCTTCACTGCCTCGCGCCCGGAGGCTTGAGGCCAGGCCATTCGATTGCATGGCCTAGATGCTTGGCACGATGAAATCCGGCCGGATCCCCGAGGCGGAAATGAACCGGGCAGCGTCATGCCCGGCAAACAGCCCGTGGTCCGTGACCAGCACGCTCCGGCATCCGGCTGCGGCGCCTCCCAGCACATCCGTGTGCAAGGTGTCGCCCACCATGGCCAGCCGGTCCGGTGCAAGACCCGTGCGTGCAATGCCTTCGGCAAAGGTTCCCGGGAAAGGCTTGCCGAACCAATGCACTTCGGCCGGGGTTGCATCCAGAAGGTCATGCCCGAACAGGCCCGGCTCCAGTGTCAGCCCGTCTTCGCGCGGGGCCACGATATCGGGGTTGGCGATGACCAGCGGGCGGGGGTTGCGCGCGAGACTTTCGATCAGCCGCCGCTGCATCGTCGGCGACCAGCGCGCCGTGGACAGAAAGAGGATGCCGTCCGCCGCATCCAGGGCCATCGGATCGGCCACGGCGTCAAGCATGTGCGCCGGAATGTCCGAGAACCCATCCCCCGCCGCCGCAATCGCCGCCCATGTTGCGCCCGGCGCGATCTGCTCAAGCCGGGCCACCGCAACCTCGCGCGAGGCGACAACCTCTTCGGCCGAGAAGTCGAAACCCAGCCGGTGATATTTGGCCAGAAGCTGCGGGCGCGTATAACTCGCGGCATTGGTCAGCACCACCAGCCGCTTGCCCCGTGCCCGCAGACTGGCCATCCTGTCCACCGCGCCGGGGATCGCGGTTTCGCCCACGTTCAGAACCCCGAATGCGTCCAGAAGGAAGCCGTCGACATGGTCTGCAACCTCCTCAAGAGACGGCAGGCTCAGCGACCGTGCAGGATACTGCGCGGCGGGCAGGCGAGGGCGGATCGCCTCATAGCGCGAAAATGCGGAAATGGCATCGGAGAGAGCGCCCCCGGCCCCGGCATCAAGTGAAACCTCAGACACTGGTGAACCCGCCCTCGACCATCAGAAGCGCGCCATTCACCATGCTCGACGCATCGGACGCAAGATAAAGCGCCGCATCCGCCACCTCGACCGGCTCGGCAAAGCGGCGGGCAGGGGTGGCGTTGCGGAAGGGGTCACCCTTTGCGGAGCTGCCCCATAGCTGCTGGCCCATCGGCGTCATCACCACCGTCGGGCAGATCGCGTTCACCTGCACGTTGTGGCGTGCCCATTCGGCGCAAAGCGACTTCGTCAACGCGTTCAGGCCACCCTTGGACGCGGCATAGGCCGCATGATCATCCAGCGCGACAACCCCGGTCTGGCTCGAGATGTTGATCACCTTTCCCCAGCGCTGCGCGATCATGGCCGGGGCCAGGGTGCGCGCCGTCAGGAACGGGGCCCGCAGGTTCACGGCCATCATCCGGTCCCAGTCCTCGATCGGCAGGTCGATGGCCGGTGCGACACTGGCGATGCCGGCAGAGTTCACCAGGATATCAATCGTCCCCCACTGCGCCAAGGCGCGCTCGCAGGCGGCCACGGGTTCGGTGGGGCTGGCCATTTCCGCCAGCAGGGTCAGGCACTGGCGGCCCAGGGCGCGCACGGCCGCCGCCGTTGATGCAAGGCCGTTCCTGTCGCGGCCAAGCGCCACGATGTCGGCGCCGGCCTCGGCGAAGACCGTGGCGATTTCGGCCCCGATCCCCTTGGAGGCCCCGGTGATCAGCGCCTTGCGGCCCTTCAGGGAAAATCGATCCTGCCAGCCCATGGCCTACTCCAGGTTCGTATGGCGGTCGCGCATCGCCAGAGGGTCCAGCCCCAGACGGTCACGCAAGGCCAGAACCAGCAACTCGAAGGCCAGATACTGCGCGCCTTCATAAAGAGATCCCATCGGCAGGACCGAGGTCGCGGCCGCGCCGCTGTCATCCGCCATCGTCTGCGCCGGAATGTGCAGGACGATGTCTGCCGCCTGCGGCGCCCGGCCCTGAGGCTGGGCCGTCACGCAGGCCACGCGCGCGCCCGCAGCCCGTGCGACGCCGATCAGTGCCTCCACGGTTGAAAAGGCGCCCGGCCCGGCGCTGACCAGCAACAGGTCGCCCGGCCCGACCGCCGGGCAGGACATGTCGCCCACCACATGCGCGTCCAGCCCCAGATGGTAAAGCCGCATGGCCAGGGCGCGCATCATCAGCCCCTCGCGCCCGACCCCATGGCAGGCGATGCGCCGCGCCGAGGCAAGCGCGCCGACCACCCCCTCCATCCCCGAAGGGGCGATGGCGGCAACGGCATCGCGGATTTCCCCGGCCGCCCTCGTGGCGAGGTCAGCGAGCGTCATGTTCCCACCCCAGCCTGATCGCTGCCCCGATTGCTGCCCCGATTGCTGCCCGGCAGGACTGCGGCGGCAGCCTGATCAAGCAACCCGCATTCATCCAGAAGGTCCAGTATCGTGTAGCGACTGCGCAGGAAGCGGGCCTTCAGGATCGTCCGGTAAAGATTTCCGGGATCGACGCCGATATCGGCGGCCTCGACCGGGGCGCCGGCGCGTGACAGGTGCCGGGCCATGCGGTCGGCGGACCAGATCCGGCTGCGCAGCCGGGCGCGAAGATCGGGCCAGACCTCGCGCAGACGGGTCAGACGGGCGTGCAGCGCCGCGCCCTCGACATGCTTGGCGCGGGTTTCCACGATGGCGCGCTCGGCGATCTCGCCGGCGCCGAACCGGTCGCGGATTTCGGCCTCCTTCGCGGCAAGCGTCAGGGCGGCCTCTGCACGGCGGGCCGGGTCCAGCGTGGACAGGTCTTGCGCCAGCAGCCAGTCATACATCCTGAGCACCGCCAGCGCCCCAACCGCCACGCAGGCGCCGTGGCTGACCCGCTCGCCCCTGTGGTGCAGGTCGTCCATTTCCCACAGATGGGCGATCTGGTGATCCGCCCCCGACGCGGGGCGCGAAGATCCATGCGCCTCCATCGCCAGCCCCACCAGTGTCAGGCCGATGAACAGACCTTCCACCGCAGACCGTTCGCCTGCCGCGATCAGTTCGGGTTGTGACAGCCATCCCTCCAGCCCGTCCTGCACCATCGGCCATGCGACATCGTCGATGGCCTCGATCCCCAGGGCATCGGCGATGATCCAGTCGCCGCCCGCCGGCACCTTTCCCGCCAGGTCGCCATAGCCCCAGCCGGTCATCTCGGGGGGGGCGGCGGCGATAACGTCCAGGTCGGCCAGCAGAACCCGGGCCGGGCGGCAGGGAATGGTCTTCTTGAATCCCTTCTCCGAAAGCGGCGCCCCGGCCGAGGTGTAGCCGTCCATGCTCGCCGCCGTTGCAACGCTCATGTAGGGGATCCCGGCCATGAAGGCCGCGTATTTCACCACATCGTTCATCACGCCCGAGCCGATGGCGATGGGGGTGTCGCCCGGCCCCAGTTCGGCGCCCAGGGCCTTGGCCAGGTCGACCGTGGGTTTGGGGCGGGGGCGGGCAGGGATCACGTGGCGCCGGCAGGGGATGCCTGCGGCGGTCAGCGCGGCCTCGACTTGCGGGCCGGCGGCGTCCCAGCCACGGTCGTCGGCCAGCAGCAGCGCCGGGCCCGCGAAGTGGCGGGCGTAGACCTGCGCCGTTTCGGCCAGGACGCCGCGCCCGATGCGCACCTCGGCCACATGCACCGACCGGGCCACAGCCCTGCGGATCAGATCCTCCCCGTTCATGCCGGCACTCCGCCCGATCCGAGCGTCTGCCCGTCGGCCCCGAAATGGTGCTGGCGCGATGGTGGCAGATCCAGCCCGATCACCGCGTCGCGGTCCAGCTTCGTGTCGCCGTCGGCCCGGACGACCAGCGTCTGCCCTCCGGCCAGACGGACATAGAGATAGGCATCGCCACCCAAGGTCTCGGTCAGCATCACCTTCGCGGCCAACTGGCCCTGTCCTTCGGGGCGCAGGACCAGATGTTCGGGCCGGATGCCCAGCTTGACGGTGCCCGGCGGGGCCGCTCCCAGAGCCACGCCCTCGACCATCACCTGCTCGTCATGCAGTTCGGTGACCAGGAAGTTCATCGAAGGCGCCCCGATGAACCCCGCCACGAATTCGCTGGCCGGGCGGTGGTAAAGCTCCATCGGGGCACCCACCTGTTCAATGCGCCCCGCATTCAGCACAACGATCTTGTCCGCCATGGTCATCGCCTCGACCTGATCATGCGTGACATAGACCATGGTCGCCTTCAGGTCGCGGTGCAACGCCTCCAACTCGACCCGCATCTGCACCCGCAGCTTCGCGTCCAGGTTCGACAGGGGTTCGTCGAAAAGGAAGACCTTCGGCTCTTTCACGATGGCCCGCCCGATGGCCACCCTTTGCCGCTGCCCGCCCGACAACTGCCCCGGCTTGCGGTCCAGATAGGGCTCAAGCTGCAGGATGCGCGCGGCCCCGGCGATGCGGCGACTGCGGTCGGCCTCGGAGAAGTTGTTGACCTTCATCCCGAAATCCATGTTCTCGCGCACCGTCATGTGCGGATAAAGCGCATAGGACTGGAAAACCATTGCCACGTCGCGGTCCGATGGCGCGGCGCGCGTCACGTCGCGGTCGCCGATGTGGATGGTTCCGTCCGAAATATCTTCCAGACCCGCGATCGAGCGCAGCAACGTCGACTTGCCGCAACCCGATGGACCGACAAAGACGGCAAATTCGCCGTCCGCGATGGTCAGGGATACGGAATGCAGAGCCTGCGTGGCGCCGTAGAACTTGTTCACGCCTGACAGCCTGACTTCGGCCATGGGCGACCCCTTCCCTTGCCCGGCCCCTTCGGCCGGGGTGCGCGGGTTCCTTGCGATTTTCCGGTTGACTCAACCTAGTTTCGATACATTCATATGTGCAGCGTTACAAATGGAAGTCAACTCTGCAACGCTGAACCCTTAGGGAGGAAAACATGAAACTCAAGTCGCATGTCAGCGCGCTTGCGGTGGCGTCGGCGTCGCTGGCCGGCCTGGGCGGCGCGGCGCAGGCATGGTCGCTGGAAGAGGCTGCCAAGCCCTATGCCGGGACCGAGCTGGAAGTGCTGTTCCTGGACCGGCCGGGTTACAACGCCGCGATCAAGATGCTGCCTGAATTCGAGGCGGCAACCGGCATCAAGGTCAACTACACCACCGTGCCCTACGAGAACGCGCTTGGCGAACAGGTGCGCGATTTCGTGGCAGGGGGGGATCTCGACATCGCATTGATCGACCTGGTCTGGATGGGAAACTTTGCGGAAAACGGCTGGCTGGTGCCGTCGGAGACCTTCGTCAACAACCCCGAGCTCGCCGACCCTGACCTGGACATGGCCGATTTCTTCCCGCTGATCCTTGATGCGTTCGGGTCGTGGAACGGCGTGAACTATGGCCTGCCCTTCGACAACTACTCGGGCCTTCTTTTCTACAACAAGTGCATGCTCAAGGATGCCGGGTTCGATGCGCCGCCCGCCACCTGGTCCGAAGTGATGGATACCTACGGCCCGGCGTTGACGAAGGACGGGAAATTCGCCTATGCGCTGCAATCCAAGCGCAACGAGACGCAGTCGGCCGACAGCTTTGCCCGCTTTCTCTGGCCCTTCGGCGGCAGCTTCCTGAACGCCGAGTTCAAGTCGAACCTTCTGTCTCCTGAAAGCCAGGCGGGCCTGAATTTCCGCCAGGATCTGATGAAGTTCATGCCTGCGGGCATCGTCGCCTATGACCATGCCGAGACGGTGAATGCCTTCGCGCAAGGTGACGTGGCGATGATCACCGAATGGTCGGCCTTCTATTCGACCGTCGTCAGCCCCGAGACCTCCAAAGTCGCGGATTGTGTTGAAATCGCCCCGGAACCCAAGGGGCCGGCGGGTCGGAAACCGGCGCTTGGCGGCTTCTCGCTGGCGGTCGCAACCCAGGCGGACGATGCCGAAAAGGCGGCGGGCTGGCTCTTCATCCAATGGGTGACGTCGAAGGCCAAGTCCGGCCAGTATCTTGAGATGGGCGGGGTTCCGGGGCGTCAGTCGGCCTATACCGACCCGGCGCTTGCCGAGAAGTTCAAGTTCATCCCCGCACTGGTCGAAAGCTGGCAGGAAGGTGTGCCGGAATTCCGCCCGCGCTTTGCCGAATGGCCCGCGATCACCGAAATCGTGCAGGAATGGGGCACCAAGATGATGCTGGGTGAAGTCAGCGTCGAGGAAGGCTCCAGGATGATCGGCGAAAAGATGGAAGCGGTCCTTGCCGAGGCTGGCTACTACGACGGCAAGAAGCCGCTGGCGCAGTAATCTCCACCCGAAAGAGGTGCTGAAACAAGGCACCAGCAGGCCCCCGCTCCTTGGGGCGGGGGCCGATCACGAGGACTGATGCGAGGATTCCGATGACTTTCCGCGTGCCCCGGCGCACCATCGCCGCCTTCCTTGGCCCCGCCGTCGCGGCCCTGGCGCTGGTCGGCATCGCGCCGCTCCTCTACGCGGTCTGGAAAAGCCTGCATTACTTCAACCTGACCAAACTCGCCCAGCAGAAATTCGTGGGGCTGGATAACTACGCGTCCGTTCTCACCGACCTGGTCTTCTGGCAGGCAATGGGCCGCACCGCCCTGCTTTTCGTCATCGCGGTTCCGATCGAGGTCGCGTTTGGCCTCCTGATCGCGCTGGTCCTGCACCGCCCCGGCCTTGGCTTCTGGAAGACGGCAACGCGCCTGTCGCTGGTGCTGCCGATGGCCACGACCTATGCCGTCGTCGGTCTTCTGGCCCAGGTGATGCTGAACCAGAAATACGGCGTCATCAATCAGATGCTGGGCTGGATCGGCGTCGATGCGATCAATTTCATCGGGGATCCGACAAATGCATTCATTGCCGTGGTGATCTGGGACATCTGGCAATGGACACCCTTTGTCGCGCTGGTCCTGCTTGCCGGTCTCTCCACCGTCCCGCCCGAGATCGAGGAGGCTGCCAAGCTCGAGACGAAGTCGAACCGGATCGTGCTGCGCCATGTCCAGTTGCCGTTCCTGATCCCCAGCCTTGTCGCCGTGCTGATCCTGCGCACCGCCGATACCCTGAAGCTTTTCGACATGCCCTTCACCATGACCCGCGGCGGCCCGGGCTCGGCCACCGAATTCATTGCCGTCCTGATCGAGCGGGTCGGCAACCGCCAGTTCGACATCGGCATGGCCGCCGCGCAGTCGATCATCATGCTGGCGATCACGATCCTGCTTGCCAGGGTCTACATCCGGCTCTTCTACCGCGAGGTCCGCTGACATGGCTGCCCCCGTCCAACGCCGCAGCCAGTGGGGCGAAGCCCTCCTTCTGCTCCTCATCGGGCTTTTTTGCGTGTTTCCGTTCTACTGGATGGTTACCACCAGCCTGAAGACCCAGGTCGTGGCCCTTGAATCCCCGCCGGTCTGGTGGTTCACGCCGACGCTTGCCAACTACTGGGAGGTGCTCTTTGTCGACAAGGTCGGCCCCGCGCTCATCAACTCGATCATCGTCGCGGTCTGCACCACGGCTCTGGCCGTCGGCCTTGGCACTCCTGCGGCCTATGCGCTGGCAAGGTTCGAGTTCCGCGGCAAGCAGGATCTGTGGTTCTGGTTCATCACCAACCGCTTTGTCAGCCCCGTGGTCCTGGCATTCCCGGTCTTCCTGATCGCCCGCGGGACCGGCCTGCGCGACACCCATATCGCGCTGATCCTGATGTATCTGACCTTCACCCTGCCGATCGTGATCTGGATCTGCACCGACCAGTTCCGCAGCATCCCGCGCGAACTGGACGAGGCGGCGATGCTGGAGGGCGCCAGCCAATGGCGGATCTTCCGCTCGATCTGCCTGCCGCTCGCCATGCCGGGCGTTGCGGTCAGCTCGATCCTGTCCTTCATCTTTTCCTGGAACGAGCTTCTCTTTGCCTACATCCTCGCGCCCAAGGCGGCCAAGACTGCCCCTGCCATGGCCGTGACCTTCATGGAAGGTTATGATGTGCCCTATGGAAAGATCATGGCGACATCGACCCTGATCGTGGTTCCGGTCTTGATTTTCGCGCTGCTTGCGTCAAAGCACCTTGTCCGGGGCCTGACGATGGGGGCCGTGAAATAGGCAGGTCATGGCGCGCGCACCGAAGCTTCCGCAGATCGACACAGAAGAGAGGTTCCTCGCGCAGGTTGCCTGGGCCTATCATGTCGAGGGCCTGACCCAGGAAAAGGTCGCGGCAAAGCTTGGCGCCACCCGGTTGCGGGTGAACAAGGCCCTGTCCGAGGCGTCGGCGCGGGGGTTGGTGCGGATCACCTTCAATACCGCCTTCGCCGCCTGCGCAGAGCTTGAAGCCGCACTCCGCGCCCGGTTCGGCCTGCGCCAGGCCTATGTCGCTCCGGCGCCGATGGACCCGCGCGACGTGCAGATGATCGTGGGAGCCGCGCTTGGAAACCTTTTGTCCGAAGTGCTGGCCGACCGGTCGGTGCGGCTTTTCGGCATGTCCTGGGGCGGCACACTGAATATCGCCACCCGCTTTGTAGCCGCGATGGAGCGGCCTGATCTGGAAATCGTCAGCGTCATGGGCGGGCTGACGCGCGGTTCAGACCTGAACAGTTTTGAAATCACCACGCGGCTGGCCGACCTGCTGGGTGCGCAGCACAGCTATTTCACCGCGCCGCTTTATGCCGGCAGCCGGGAAAGCCGCGATACGATCATGCAGCTCGATGTCTTCCGCGAGGTGCTGGAAAAGCTGCGCAGCGTCGACGCGCTGGCCATGGCGGCAGGCGACATCTCGAAGAACTCGCTTCTGATGCGCGATGGTCTGCCCGGCGACGTGACGATGGATGACCTGCTGGCGCTGGGCGCGGTGGGCGATGCCCTGGGTGTGGTGATCGACGCCGAAGGCCAGCCGATCCCGCATCCGATCAACGAACGCGTCATCGGCATCGGCCTTGCCGACCTGGCGCCCATCCCGAATGTCATTCTGGCCGCCGGCGGGCCGCACAAGGTTCCCGTCGTCCGTGCCGTTCTCAGGCGGCAGGTCGTCAAGACGCTGGTCACCGACGAAGCGACGGCCCGCGCCTTGCTGGAGCAGGGCGCATGACCCTGCACATCGGGATCGACCTGGGAACTTCCGGCATCAAGGCGGTGCTGATCGAGGATCTGATCCGCGTCATCGCCGTCGCTGCCGAACCGGTCGCCGTCAGCCGCCCGAAGGTCGGCTACAGCGAACAGCAGGGCGATCTGTGGGTTTCCACCGTCCTGACCTGCCTTGACCGCCTTGCCGCCATGGCTCCGCAGCAGATGGCCGCCGTCCGCGGCATCGGGCTTTCGGGGCAGATGCTCGCCGCGCTGATCCTTGACCGGCAACTGAGGCCCCTGCGCCCCGCAATGCTGTGGAATGACCAGCGTGCGCTTGTCGAATGCGCGGAGCTTCTGGCCAAGGTGCCCGACATAGGTCGGCGCACCAACGGCACCCCGGACCCCGGCATCACCGCGCCCAAGCTCATGTGGCTGAGGAAGCACGAACCCGAGCTGATGGATCGGGCGCGGATGCTCATGCTGACCAAGGATTATGTGCGCCTGGCCCTGACCGGAGAGGTCGCCACCGAGCCCTCCGACGCCGGGGGCACCCAGTTGTTTGACGTCGCCCGCGGTCGCTGGGCGCCCGACCTCTGCGCCGCCGCCGGCTGGGATCCTGCGCATCTGCCCCCGGTCGTTGACAGCTGGGCCGAGGCGGGGCGCCTGAAGCCCGACCTCTGTGCCCGCTGGGGCATGAAGGGCCCGGTTTCGGTGGCCGCAGGGGCGGGCGACAACATGGGATCGACGCTCGGCGCCGGGGGCGCGCGTCCGGGGGACGCGGTGCTGACGATCGGCACCTCGGGCGTGGCCTGCATCGTTGACGCGGCCTTCCATCCCGGCCCGGAACGCGCGATCCTGACCTCGGCCCATGTGGCGCCGGATGTGTTTCTGTCGATGGGCGTGGTCATGTCCGCCACCGCGAGCCTCGACTGGGTCGGGCAGCTTTGCGGGCGCCAGGTTCCGGACCTTGACGCGGAGGCGACGGCCTTCATCGCCGCCGAAGGTCCGGCAACCGCACCCGTCTTCCTGCCAAGCCTTACCGGTATCCGCACACCCCTGAACCGGCCCGGGATGACCGGGCGCATTTCCGGCCTGCATCCGGGCGTGACGCCCGCGATGCTCGCCTATGCCACGATGGAGGGCGTGGCCTTTCAGTTTGCCGACTGCATCGCCGCGCAACAAGAGGTCGGCGCGCGGCCCGATCACTTCACGGTCGTCGGCGGCGGCACGCGCAGTCCGCTCTGGCTCATGCTTCTTGCCACGGCGCTCGACCGCAGCATCAGCCTGATCGACGGCGCCGACCTTGCGGGTCCGCGCGGTGCCGCACGTCTTGCCGCGACGGCGGCCGGCGCGCCGCTTTCCGTGCTGCATGAACCCGTCGCGGCGACCTGCGTCATCCCGCCCGATCCATCCCTGTCAGGGGCGATGGCACTGCGCCGGGAAGCCATGCAGGCCCTTGTGGCGGGATAGGCTGCCGGAAGCTGGATCGGCAAAAGGGCAGGGGAGCAGGGATGAGGGCCCAGGTCGCCCCGCCACGGCTCGCGAGAAGGCGCGAGGACAGCCACGTGTCTGATCGGGCAGGTCTTCGCAGGCGGCAAGCCCGACGATCATCGTGATCGCCCCAGTCCCGATATCACGTCCGATAGCTGCTCGCCCGCATCCCCCGTCGTGCGCCGGTGCCCGACCTGCGGGCGGATCTCCTACCTCGCGCAGGAGCCGCGAGCCCTGCGACCTTTCCACTTGCTCCCGTCCACGCGCCACTATAAACGGGCAGGCGGAGTGGTGGCCGAGTGGTCGAAGGCACACCCCTGCTAAGGGTGCAGGCGGGAAACCGCCTCGAGGGTTCGAATCCCTTCCACTCCGCCACTTGCCCCCGCGAAAGCGTTCTCCCGATCCGGCTATGGCCGGATTTTTCCGTTGTTTTCGGGGGTTATGCGGGTGGGGCTGTTAACCGGCCCCGACGCGATGACGCCCGAAAGCGTTCTCTCCGGGCCGATATTCTCCGGACCTGTTAACCGCGCCATTCCGGTTAATTTCGGCATCTATCTGTAATGCAACGGAGAATAAGATCCTGCGGCTGGCAACCGTTCGCAGGGACAAATCCCCTGCGCCCGCGACTGAAATCGAAACGGCCGGATCAGCCCAGATAGTCCGTTCCGGCCTCACCTTCATATAGTGCCCTGATCGATGTCGCTGCCGCGACCGCGGCGCGCGTCGATGCCTCGGTCAGATCCAGAGCGCGGAACTTGTCGCCGATCTTGGCCACGGCTTCGATCCGTCGATACTGGCTTCCGAAGGCCTCCGCGTAGTCAGCCAGCCCCTTCAGCTTCGGAATCGCATCGCCGAACTGGATGCCGTGCGGGTCGATGATGTCGGCGGCGACCGTCCCGTCGGGCAACCGCGCAAAGAACACGAAGTCTGGCCGGACGATCTTCGGGCTGCCGCCTTCCTCGTAGATGACGCCAAGCGAGTCCTGACTGGCACGCGACGGATTGCGATACCAGCCGACCGTGCCCGCCCGCGCCAGCTCGGCTTTCACCACCTCGCCTTCCCAGGAGTTGAAGTCCTCGGGGAATTTGCCGTCGTCGTCGCACAGCAGGTGCTGGGCATAGTGTGGCAGCGGTGTCTCGGTTCCATTCGCTTCGCGTAGCGTCGTCGGCTGCATCCAGGAGCTCGGCCGCGCCAGATCGACCGGCATCGGCTCGGAACTCATCTCGCGGATCTGGCGATACACATCCTGGCGCTCATCGGAGAGGCTCTTGATCTCGACCCGGTAGCGGCTGAGCCATTGCGTCGCCAGCTTCTCGGCCTCGGCCTCAAGCGTCTCTTTCACCTCAGGAACCAGCCCAAGGGCTGCGATCATGACATGGGCGTCGATCAGCGCCCCTTCCAGGCCGTCCGGATCGCCTTCGTTCCGCGCGAGATAGTTCGCTGTAGGACGTCGCGAGGTCGGGGCTGATCGCGCGCCCGGCGCGGCGATACGCGTCCTCGATCACGGCGTAGTCCGCTTCCTCGAGGAAGTCGTCGAACGACATGCCCCCGCCCTTCAGGTCGGCCTTCAAGCTCTTGCCTTCGACGGCCAGGACCGATTTGCGGGCAGCTTCGATTTCCGCCTTGAAGCGCGCCCGGAGGCCGTCGAGCACCTTGTGCATCTCGGCATGGGCTGCCTTGCCTGCGTCCGCCAGCAGGCCGTCCATGGCAAGCTCATGCGCTAGCGACGTAAGCCGCTTCACCGGGCGGGCATGCCGTTTCGGCAAGGTCTGGGATGGCAGCGAGAGCAGTTTCTCCCACACATCCTCCGGGATGGCCGGGTTGGGCTTCAGCTCCACCGGGTTGATCAGCACCCGACGGCCGGGCAGATCCTCGCTTCCGTCCCCGCCCGACATCAGAGCCTTGGCGATATCGGTCACCGAGGCTTCGTCGAAGAAGGGCAGCAGGCAGTCGACCGAGTTCAGCCGATCATTGCCGGGAATCCGTCGCGCCAGCGGCGTGCGCACCATCCGACCCAAAAGCTGCGTGATATGCGTTCTGTCGCGTGCGGGCCGGAACGAGACCATGACCTCGGCGCGCGGGCAGTCCCAGCCGGTGCTGATCGCATCCTTCGCGATCAGCACCCGAACCCAGGTCGATTCCTGCACGCGTTCCGGCGAGATGTAGGGTACGGTATGGCGCCCGAAGGTCTGGGCGGTGTGTTCGCCGAACACATGCGCTACCGCATCCTCGGGCAGGTCCGGCCATTGGGCATAGATGGTGTCGAGCGCCTTGCCGATATCGTTGTGGTCGGGGGCGTTCGGCACCTGCAGCACCATCAGCGGCAGCACGGTGTCGGCATCGTCCTGCTGCTGGCCATAGGCTTCCCAAGAGGCTGATATTTCCTTCAGCTTGTCGGTACCGCGCCGCACGAGCACGGTATCGAACGCGCCCGCATCCGTGGGAACGTCGAGGATGATCGTGTCCTTCAGCAGGCCCGACGCCTGAACCTTGGCGGAATCGACTACCACATTGGGCAGGGTCGCGCGGCCCGTCATGTCGGACACCGCGGCGTTGAACCGCTCGACGGTGGCCGAGATGCCCCACACGACGGGGATGCCGGGGACGGACCCGGAGCCGTTGATCAATCGCTTGACGATGGTGGTCTTCTCGCCCGCGCCGGTCGCCGCGCGCATCCCGCGATGCGCCTCGTCCAGCACCAGATAGAGCGTCAGCGCCGGGTCGTCGATGGTGTTCTGGATCGTGTCCCAGATGGTCCAGGACCGGCTGTCCGGCATCGGCAACGGCGGCGCGTCCGGATCATCTTCCTCCTGATCCCGCCCGCGCACCAGCAGGCTGGATTTGCTCAGCTTCTGGGTGTTCAGGAAATAGATCTTCCCCGGCTCCAGCGCCTCGCGCTGGAACGTGTTCTGCACCACCACCAGGTCCGACAGCGTCAGCCGGTCCGATGCCTCGAGCAGGCGGAACCGTGACTGTTCGTTCAGGGACGGATCGTCGCTGAACCAGATCACCACGGCGCCGGGGTCGGGCTCGATGTCGTAATTGTCGTCGCCGTGGAACAGCCGGAGGAAAAGGGACTGCGGTCGAACCTTCTCTGAGCCCGGCCGAATAGGCAGAACCCACTAGAGGACTTGTAACTATCTGACTTGCATATCATTTTTGCTGGCGCTTTCGTTTCCCTGCGCCCATGTGGGCGCGCGCGAAAGGAGTCGAAGATGCGTGAAACTTGTATGAACCAGACAGAGCTGGCAGCACGCTGGAAAATCAGCCCGAGGACGCTGGAACGGTGGCGCTGGATCGGGGACGGGCCTCGTTTCCTAAAAATCGGCGGTCGTGTGATCTACAGGATTGAAGACGTGGAAGCGTTCGAGCGCGCCGCGCTGAGCGCTGCCGGAGAACAGTATCGAAAGGATTGAGCACCACATGATTGCGTATTCTGGTCTGCCTTCATAAGCCACCGTTATCGTTCAGTAATCGACGTCCCGATTCTGCACCGATCTTGAATTTGGCTTGGCGGACTGATCTTCTCGGACGCCTCTCTTGGGTGGACCAGCATATGCAGCAACCGCGAACAATTACCCGCCGTGATCTGTATGATCTTGTTTGGAGCAAGCCGATGTCGACGCTGGCCATTGAGTTCGGCATCTCCGACCGAGGTCTGGCCAAGGTCTGCGGTCGACACCGCATTCCCGTGCCGCCGCGAGGCTATTGGGCGAAGGTGGCTGCCGGAGAACGACCGAAGGTGCCACCCTTTCTTGAATGGAAGGATCGCAGCCTTGATCAGGTCATTGTTCGCGGTGCGATTTCATCGCTCCCCGACAGCATCGCCGAACTTGCCATGAAGCGTAAAGCCGAGCGTCAAGGCCGCGTACCATCGGAAAAGGCGGCTTCCGAAGTTCCCTTGTCTGAGGTCGCAAGCCTCCATCCATCTGTCGCCAAGACCGCAAAAGCACTTCGCACAAAAAAGCCGGACAGCGATGGCGTAGTCAGCGCCACCGGTCCCGGGCACTGCGGCGTCATCGTCAGTTCAACGTGCACCGAGCGTGCCGTCGTCATCCTCGATGGGCTGGCCCGAGGTCTCGAAGGGAGTGGCCTTACACTGATACCTGAGGGGGACAAAATGTCCCTGAAGCGCGGCACGGACGCTGTGAACTTCACTCTGCTCGAGCGGACGAAGCGGGTGAAGTATATTCCATCGCCTGAAGAACTTGCCCGGGAAGAACGGCGCAAAGAAAAGCAGGCGCGATCATGGCGGCGAAACGACTGGGACAGTTCGCCTTTTGGGTACGGCCCTCCGTGGCCGGAGTATGTCACCGAGTGGACTGGCGAACTGGTCTTCGCGATAGATGTTAGGGCAGACAGACTCCGGAAGACTTGGGGTGACGGAAAGATTCAGCGGATCGAGCGCTTGGTGCCGGACATCGTCGCCGGGATCGAACTGGTCCTCGAATTCATCCGTGTGCGCCGCGAAGAACGTGAAGATCGCGAACGGAAATGGCAAGAACTGCAGCGCCGACGGAAACTTGCTCACGCTAGTGTTCTGCACCTGACATAGGATTCCCTAGGGCGCCCCGCTGTGGCATGGTCAGCGGATGAGACGCTCCGACATCTGCCTTCGCCTTGGCCCCGCCGACCGCGCTGAGCTTCAAGCTTTGCTGAGTAACCGCAACACGCCGCGCAAGCTTGCCTGGCGGGCCGAGATCGTGCTGGCGACGGCGGATGTTCGAGTATAGCCGCGAGTTCCAGGCTCGGGCAGCTGAGGAACTGGCCCTGCTGCTGCATGGCTCGGCCATTGGGGAGATGCTGGGCGACTACGCCGTGATGCGCGATCAGGCGCGGGCCTATGAATAGCGCGGCCCTGCCGACGAGAGCGTCAGACCACTGCGGCGCAGTGCCCTCCGGGTCCGAGCAGGATCCCAATCTTCAGGTCAGCAGGACATGGCCTGGAATATCCACAGGGTTGGCATCTGCCTCTCAACGTCGCGCGGTGATCGTCGTGCCGTCTTCAGCGCGCAAGATCAGTCCGCCGGAGCTGTCGAAGCTGTAACCCTTGATCCGTGTCAGCAGATCGAGAAGCCTGCGTTCCTGGTTCATCAAGGCTTCGGGACAGGCCATCATCGTGGTGCCGGCGGGCGAGACGGTCAGGCGGCCGTCGTTCGCCTCGTAGCTGCCGATGATGCGGTTGCAGGTGGCGTTGCCCGCCAGTCGCCCGTCGTGCAGGAAATGCAACGTCACTTGGGTGTGGTCGATCACGCCCTTGCCTGCAATGTCCTCAATGTACCATTCGCGGCCCACCAGCTGTGCAGACTCCTCCTGCGCCATGAGGTAGTCAGCGACAGCCCGGTAGGCTGGCAGGGAGGTCGGATCGCTGGCGGCATTTCCGGCAACCGGGTTCGAGGCGAAGCGCACGATCACCATCTCGGCGGTCGGATCGACCCAGACCGTTTGGCCATGCACACCACGCGCGGCGAATGACCCGTGATCGTCATGGCTGACCCACCACATGCCGCGATAGCTCCAACCCGGCAACAGATCGTATCCAGCCCTCGCGAAGGCGTCCTTGTCGCCGCCCTGACGGATACGGGCGATGGCCTCGGCCGGGATAACCTGCTCGCCGTTCCATTGACCCTCATTCAGCACAAGCTGGCCCAAACGGGCCATGTCGCGCAGCGTCGCGTTGAATCCGCCCCCTGCGAAGGGTGTGCCAATGGAATCGACAGTATAGTACGCCTCGCGCTCCGCGCCGATCCGCGACCAGATCCGGTTCGACAGATAATCGGCGACAGAAACGCCGGTAGTCCTTGCGATCAGCCAACCAGCCGCGTCCGAGTTCACGGTCTTGTAGCCGAACGCTGCGCCATGCTCGCCGTCTTTCCGGACGGTCTCGAGGTATTCGAAATAGCTGCGCGGCCCATCATAGCCTTCAGGCTTGGGCAGGGGGCTGCCCGCCTCCGCATAGGTCCAGACCTCGGCCTCGGGATCGGAATAATCCTCCGAATAATCCAGCGCCGTGGTCATCTCCAGAACCTGCCGCACGGTGGCATCGCCGAACGCGCTTTGGTCCAATTCCGGGATCACGTCGCGCAGCAATGCCGTCTCGTCCAGCTTGCCCTCTGCCACAAGCACTTCAGCCATCAGGCCGGTCAAACTTTTTGTGACCGACATCGCCCCGTGCAACGTGTTTTCGTCCAGGCAACCGTCATAGCGCTCATAAACGATGCGGCCCTTATGCAGAACCAGAATGCCGTCGGTATAGTTGGCATCGAATGCGGCATCCCATGTCATCGGATCACCGCCGCCGAGCGGCGTGAACTCGACCGCATCCAGGCCTGCGTCGAGATCGACCGGCAGTTCGCTAACGCCTTCGTTGCTATTGCGGACCGCGACGGTCGGCATCATCTCGCGAAAATGGCAGACCGTCCAGCGCAGTTTCGGAAACGCAAAATAGTCGGGATCGGTGAAACGGATCGTCTTGTCCGCCGCCGGTGGAAACCCCTGCATCCAGCCGAGTGCATCGGGATTGGATTCCTGCGCCGAAAGCGGCGTGTTGTCCTGCGCCATGGCGGCTCCTCCCAATGACAGCGATAGGGTAAGACATGCGCTCATAAAGCGTTTCATCATCGTGTCTTTCTTTTCCATTCGTATCTTCTGTGGATCACTTGAGACATCATGGCAGTCGGCTGGCGCGGATCGTCATGTAATTGACGACACCGGCCACCAGCCCGGCGATGATGCCAAGAACAATCACCGCAGTCGTCAGCGACACCGTCATCGTTCCCATGACCCTTTGCCAGATCACCGCTCCCGTAACGCATAGGCCAAACGCAAACATGCCATGTTTGAACGTCAGCCATAGAACCGAGGGGAAGAAGGGCTGCTTGGGCACTTTCATCGTCATGTAGGCGACGACTGTGAGGATCATTGCCAGAGAAACTGCCAAAGGCACGGCCGAGCCCAAAACCGTGTGACTGTCGTTTGTGATTACGTCTACCGAAAGCGGAATGGTCATACTACCCCAAAGAAAACAAATCTGGATGGCACCGTTGATCACTGCGTTTATGATCCCGCTCAGGACGGCACCTTGCAGGATTTTTTCATTCGTGAGTGTCTGGGTCGCATCAATCTGTGTCATGTCTTTTCCTTGAGTAACACGTCTGATTCTCTGCATGGGGGATCAAATGCGCAACGAAGGCATCGATGCCGCAGATATCGCCGCTGGAGCGCGAAAGGACCACATCGACCTGTTCAATAGGGCGTCCCTCGGTCTGGCTCGCAAGATTTACACCAGATACCTTGTCCGCCCCGGTCTGGGCCAGCAAAGGCCTGCCCGCACCAAAGCAGGCGAAGGCCACGGCAAGGCCCCCGCTGATGTGTCTTGCGCAGCTCATCGGCAGAGCGCCCCTTATTCGCCGAACAGCCGGACGGTCGAGCCGCCGCCGTGAACCTTGATGATCTGTCCGCTGACCCATCCGGCAGCGGGTGACGTGAGCCAGAGCATCGCGTTCGCGATATCCTGCGGCTGGCCGGTGCGCCCGATCAGGTTGTCGGGATGCTTGAGCCGTTCTTGCATCGCTTCGCCCAGCCCGGCATCGGCGTATCCTTCGGTCATCACCGTCCCGATCAGAACGGTGTTCACCCGCACCTTTTGCGCCAGCATATGCGCGAGCGAGATCATCATCTGGTTCAACGCGGCCTTTGCCGTGCCATAGCCCAGGATGTCATAGGCCGGAACCGCCGAGGAAAACGAGCCAGAGTTGGTGATGCTGGCGTTCTGGGCCTTCTCCAGATGCGGCAGGCAGGCCATCGACATCCGGTAGGCGCTGATCGTGTTCAGCTTGTAGGCATCGACCAGTTCCTCTTCGGTGATCGCGGTCGGATCGTCGTGGCGCGGCCCCCAGCCGACGTTGTTGACCAGCGTGGAAATGCCGCCAAAGGCACCGACCGTCGCCTTGACGAGGGCGTCGATGTCCTCGGCGCGGGTGACGTCACAGCCCATGCCGAAGCAGCGGCCACCAGTTTCGGCCTCGATCTGCCTGGCGGTTTCCTGCGCCTTGTCGCCTTGCAGGTCAGCGATCATCACGTTGGCACCGGCACCTGCCAAGGTTTTCGCAATCCCGGCACCAATATTCTGTGCGCCGCCCGTAAGGACAACATTGTGCCCGTCCATGCGGAAATCGGCGAATGCATCAAACTTGTCGGTCATTGCTTTCACTCCTATCGAGTTCTGTTTGGTTTACCCGTGAAGAGCGGGCGATGCTGTGCGGATCAGTCCAGTTCCTGAACGCCGCCGCCGGAAACGGTCAGGATCTGGCCGCTGATCCAGCTTGCGGCGGGCGAGCAAAGGAACAGCGCGGCATTGGCCATGTCATCGGGCTCGCCCAGCCGGTTTATCGGCGTGTGCTTCAGCATGGTTTTCTCGATGTCATCGTTCAGCACGGATTTCAGCGCGTCGGTGCGGGTGGCACCCGGGGCGACAGCGTTGACGCGGATTCCCTTCGGTCCCAGATCAAAGGCGATGTTGCGCACCAGATGGCTGGTTGCCGCCTTGGAGGAGGCATAAGAGGCCATGCGCTTGTTCTTGTTCTCGGCCGCCATCGAGGTAATGGCGAGGATCGAGCCGTCCCCGGCTTTTTCGATCTCCGGCGCTGCAAGCTGCGCCAGGCGGAAAAGGGAGAACACGTTCAGCTCGAATGCCCAGCGGAAATCCTCCATCGGCATGTCGAAGGGCTTCGGCCCGCCGCCGCCGGCATTGGCAACCACGATTGTCAGCTTGCCGAACTTATCGACGGCGCCAGCTACCAGCGCGGCCAGATCGTCCTCGTTCGTAACGTCGCAGGCCATGCCCGCCGCCTTGCCGCCCTTGGACTTGATCTCGTCCACGACCGCCTGTGCGGTCTCGGCCTTCAGGTCGCTGACCATGACAGCGGCCCCGGCGGCGGCGAATGTCTCGGCGATGGCGCGGCCGATACCGGCACCCGCGCCGGTGACGACGGCCACCTGTCCGTCCAGACGAAAATCAGCGGAATCATACATTTCAGGCGTTCCTTGCGTTTCGAATTGATGAAATTTTTACTGCGTTATCAGCGTGTTGCACTGTTGGCCAAAAGCTCCTTACCCTGTCGGCGCATTTGGACGGCCAGCGCGATCAGCACCGCGCCGAAAAAGATGGCCCAGAGGCCGATCAGCCAGACCAGCGACAGGATGCCCGCAACTGGCAGCATGATGAATAGACCGCCGAACATGATCGACAGCGCGCCGCTGAGGATCATAAGCCACTCCCCTCTGATCTGCTTGCGCAACTGGATGGCGGCAAGGATCCGCAGAGCGCCGCCGATGATGGCCCACCCGGCGATGAACATCAGCAGCACAAAGGCGGTGACCCCCGGCATGAACAGCGTCAGCATCCCGACTACGACTCCAAGCACGCCGTCGAGCAGCCAAAGCCACCACTTCTCGATCCGGTCGCGGTAGCGGATGGAGTTCGCTATGGCGAACACGCCGTCCACCAGCATCCAGGCGCCGAAGAGCAGGATCAGCACGGCCAACGTCAGTCCAGGCCAGGCGAAGGCGGCGATGCCGAAAATAGTGGCGGCCATCCCGCGTATCAGCAGAAGCCACCAGTAGCGTGTGAGAGAGTTCCTGGGGGCCTTCACTTTGGGGTCCCTCCGATCAGTGAGGTTTGACTGGTAGCGTGACGGAATGATGCGCTCGCGCAGACGTACGGCTTTCCGATTATGTCAGGGCCCGACGGCGGCGATGCAATCGCCGTTCCTGACTCCGTTCCCCATTTCGGGTAATCATCGGCAAGTACTTCGAGAACAGAGAATGGAAGCCGGTGGGACGACATGCTAAATGAATCCGCGAATTTCTCGGCCCATGTCCGAGCTTTCTCGGTGTTGCTGATCAAGCTTCGGGCGGAACTTGGCCACGACCTCGACAACGTGTTGATATTGTCGGTCGTCGCCGAGCGCTACTATGCCGCAATGGAGCGTGCCAACGTCGCCGATGTGGATGGCGTCAGCCTGCGTCCATCCGCTGAGGAGTGCGGGATCAATGCACATTCGGTGGCACTTTATGCGGAAATCCCGCGCGAGACGGTGCGCCGGAAGATAAAGGCGCTGGTGGCGAAAAGCTGGTTGGAGTGTGATGCGAAGGGCAATCTGATGCCGACGTTGCACGCGGCGGAAGACTTTGCAGACGCCACGGTTGCGACCTTGAACTACCTACGCGCGGTGACGCCGCAGAAACGAGATTGAAGAGGAGCCAGCATGGCGCACCCGACCGAACAGCCCAAGCGGCGCAACCCGGCGAGACTGGTCGCGATCGTGGTAATCGTGATCCTTCTCGTGCTCGTTGTTCTCTATGCGCTCAGCGACCGGATGGCGCCTTCATCGTCGCGCGGCATCGTTTCGGCCCATGTAGTCCAGATCGCACCGCGCGTGTCCGGCGAGGTGACGCAGGTGATGGTCGAGGACGATGCCCTGGTGCATGCGGGCGACCCGCTCTTTTCGATGGATGCGCGCCCATTCGAGCTGGCGGTGAAGCAGGCCGAGGCAAGGCTTGCGACGGCCACTCAGGAGGTCAACGCCTCCAGCGCGTCGCTGGTGGCGGCGCAGGCGGCGGTGACGCAGGCGCGAACCAATCTCGACTCCGTGCGTGCCGACGCCGACAGGACCCTTCGGCTGGAGGAGCGCGGGATCGCCAGCAGGGCACTGGGCGACGCGGCACGCGCACAGGTGGCCGATGCCGAGGCACGATTGAAGACTGCCGAGGCCAATCTGGAAAGCGCGCGCGCTCAGCTTGGTCCTGAGGGTCGCGACAATCCCGCCATTCTTGCCGCCGAGGCGCAACTGGAACAGGCGCAATACGACCTGGCCTCGACGACGGTGACAGCGCCGCATTTCGGGGTCGTCACGAACGTAACGCTGTCTGAGGGCCAGTTCATCGGCGCAGGCAACCCGGCACTGACCTTCATCGATGCCGACGCCGCCTGGGTCACCGTCGACCTGCGTGAGAACCAGTTGCAGGATGTGGAACCCGGCGATCCCGCGCATTTGCTTTTCGATGCGGTGCCAGGGCGGATCTTCGATGGCCGCGTGCAGAGCATCGCCTGGGGCATCAACCCCGGTCGCACCACGCAGGGCGGGCTGGTGGAGAACCAGCCCAGCAACCGATGGTTCGAACCTGCCCGGCGCATCCCGGTGCGGATCGAGGTGGCCGGCGGCATGGACGAATGGCCGCGCCAGGTGCGTGTCGGCGGCAAGGTTCATGCGGTGATCTTCGCGGACGGCACCGGCAATCCGATCGCCTGGATCGCGGGCGGGCTTCAACGGCTACGGTCATGGACCAGCTACCTGCACTGAGGCGTGCGAAATGTATGTGACCCCGCGCCCCGACGTGAACGATGATCCGCTTTTCGCGGTGCGCCTCGCGCTGGTCGGCATGTTGTCCTACGCGGCGATCCCGCTGATCGACCCGGTCCTGCCGCCGATCATCGCGGCGCTGCCGGTCGGCATCATCGGCGCGCAGCGCAAGGCCTTCAACATCGGTAAGGCAATCGGCGGGCCAGTGGCCATGATCGTGCTGACCGCGGTGATGACATGGGCCGTGGAATGGCTGCGGCCGATGCCTCTGGTCTATGTCGGATCCATGTGGCTGGCCTATTTCGCGGGTTTCCTGATGATCCTGCGCACCGGAGCGCAGGCCGGAATGCTGATCGTCATTGTCACCGTGCTGATGTCGGTGATGGGGATGCATGGCAGCGCCATCGTCGAGACGATGCGCGACGGGTTCTTTCAGGCATCGCTGGTCGCATTGGTGCTGGCCCCGCTGGTCTACCTGCTGCTTCCCCCGCGCACTGGAGAGCAGCATGTGGACGACCCGCAGCCCGGCAGCGGCAACGCCATCGTGGGCGCGGCGATCCGGGCGACGGTGCTGCTCGGCCTCAGCTTCTGGCTCTACGCAGTGATGCAACCGTCGGACATGATCATGGCCGTCATCGCCGCGATGGTGCTGGTCTTCCCCACGCGCCAGGCGGTGTTCTTCGAGGCGAGCCAGCGGATCCGCGCCACCTTCTATGGCAGTCTCATGGGCGCTTGGGTGCTGGCGCTCTTCACGCTGTCGCCGCATCTGCCGGTCCTGCTGGCGATGATCTTCCTTGCCTGCCTGTGGCTGGCCAGTCTCATGCTCAGCGGCCAGCATCCCAGCAACGTTTATCAGTATTCAATATCGGTGGGCCTGTCGCTGATCGCCGGGGCGCTCAGCACGCAGGATCCGTCCTATGCCACCTTCACCCGCATCGTGCTGACGCTGACCGGCGCACTCAGTGCCGCCGTCGCGGTCGCGCTGCTCGACGCGCTGACCGGTTGGCGCGCGGACGCGCGGCTCCCGTAGAAAACTCAAGAATGGAAGCGATAACTCCACCTTGACCCGCATCATCCTCGCTGCAATCGTGCTCCTGTTCGGGACCGCCCTGGTCGCGGGCGGCGACTGGCCCATCTCGCTTGGGGGAACGTGGCTTCGCGAAAATTGAGCGCTCGCAGGGGCAGGATCCAATGATGATGACGATCCTCAAGGTGGTCCTCGCAATTGCGGTCATCGTCGCTCTGGCCATCGTCGCCGCGCGGGTTCTCTTTGCACTGCCAGCGGTCGAGGATCGGGCCGACTCGCTGGCGCTGCCTCCACCGGACGCGTCTTCGCTGACCGACGCGGTGGTGCATCATGTGATCCAGCACCCTGGCCGCACCGGCGTGGCGCCGCTGCGCAACGGAGGCGATGCCTTCGCCGCAAGGATCATTCTGGCGGATGCAGCGGTCTCGTCAATCGATGCCCAATATTACATCTGGCACGACGACTTGACCGGATCACTGCTGCTCGATGACTTGAAACGCGCCGCCGATCGTGGCGTGCGGGTCCGTCTGTTGCTGGATGACAATGGCACCTCGGGTCTCGATCCGCAGCTCGCCCAGCTCGATTCGCACAAGAACGCCGAGGTCCGCCTCTACAACCCGTTCAATCTGCGCCGCTTCAAGTTGCTTTCCTACAGCTTCGACTTCCTCCGGTTGAACCGGCGGATGCACAACAAGTCCTTCACCGTCGATGGCGCCGCCACGATCCTCGGTGGGCGCAACGTCGGCGACGAATATTTCGACACCGGCCCGACGGCCCTTTACGTCGATCTCGACGTGTTGGCCGTAGGGCGAGTCGTTCCCGAGGTCGCCGCCGATTTCGATCGTTACTGGGCGGCCGAGGCCGCTCACCCAGCAGAACCCATCGTCGGTCCCGCGCCGGAGGGCGATCCGATCGGCAACAGCGTGCGGCGGTACGAGGTCGAGCCTCAACTGACCGAGTATCGGAAACTGCTGGCAGGTTCGGATCTGGTGGCAGACCTGAGCCGCGGAGAGCTCGATCTGGAATGGACGAAGGTCGTGCTGGTCAGCGACGATCCCATAAAGGGCATGGGCGCCGTCCCGCGCGAGGATCTTCTGGCCAGCCGTCTGACGCAGGCCGTGGGCGAGATCGAGACGCGGTTCGACGGAATCTCGCCCTATTTCGTGCCCGGTGCCACAGGCGTCGATGCCTTCGCCACGCTGGAGAGCCGCGGGGTTGCGGTACGGATACTGGACCTGTCGCGGTTTAGTGCCGCTCCTTTGATCACATAATGTGCAGCAAAGGAGATGAACCATGGGCACAGGCAGGACGGATGAATTTCGCAAGGATGCGGTGCGGATCGCGCTGACCAGTGGGCTTTCGCGGCGTCGAGTTGCGGATGATCTGGGGGTCGGCTTGTCGACCTTGAACAAGTGGGTGAACGCACACCGGGACACGGATGTCGTCTCGGTCGAGGATCGCGAGCTGGCGCGAGAGAATGAACGGCTTCGGCGCGAGATCCGTATCCTCAAGGAGGAGAGGGACATCCTAAAAAAAGCCACCCAGTTCTTCGCGAGCCTAAAGCCGTGAGGTTTCGGTTCGTCGAAGAGCAACGAGGGGCTTTCCCGGTCGACCGGCTGTGCCGTGTGATGAATGTCAGCCCGCGCGATCGTATCCACCCGCTTCATCCCTCCCTCCGTTCGCTGCCTCGCAACGAACGGTCTGACAGAACGTCAGGGGGGTCAAAATTGGACGCCGATACCCCGCCTTAGGGGGTCAAAATTGCACGCCGAAACACAAACGGCCTGCGATTTCACCGAAATCCGCAGCGCTGGCCCGTCGGCGGGTTCGGCGACAACATCATGGCCCGGCCAGTTGTCGGGCTCCTACAGTGCCGGAATGCCGGCAAGCGTCAGTTCTACAGCGATCAGCATCTCGCAGGCGTCCCCCATCTGCTTCGAGGCGAAGCTGCGCGCCGGCCATGCTTCTCTCTGGGCTTGGTCCGGCAGGTCGTTCGTCATCGTCGTTCCACTCTATGGGAGCTTAGCTGCCGATCCGTGACAGGTCGAAATGCGTGGTCTGATAGATTTCGTTGATCCAGTTGCCGTAAAGCAGGTGGGCATGGCTGCGCCAGCGGTTCACGGGCGGGCGTGCGGGATCATCGTCGGGGTAGTAGTTGCGGGGAATGTTGATCGGCGTGCCGTTGGCAACGTCACGGTCATATTCCTGCTTCAGGGTGTCACTGTCGTATTCGAAGTGATTGAAGACATAAAGCGCCCGCCGCCCCGGATCCTCGACCAGACAGGGGCCGACCTCCTGGCTGCCCAGAAGGATCCGCAGGCCGGAAACCGCCTCGATCTCGGACTTGCGCATTTCCGTCCAGCGCGAGACGGGAACGACGAAATCATCCGAGAATCCGCGCAGATAGGGCGAGGAATGGGCAAGGTTTTCATGGCGGAAACAGCCGAAGGCCTTGTGGTCAAGGATGTGCTTCGGCACGCCGTGGAAATGATTGATCATCGCCATGCCGCCCCAGCAGACGCCGAATGTCGAATGGACATGGGTTTGCGTCCAGTCCATCACGCGGCACAGCTCGTCCCAGTAGGTGACCTCGGTGAAGTCCAGATGTTCGATCGGGGCGCCGGTGATGATCAGGCCGTCGAACTTCTCGCCGGTCGCCGCGACCTCGGCGAAAGAGCGGTAGAAGGTCGCCATGTGTTCGGCGGCGGTGTTGCGGGTTTCGTGATCGGTCATGCGGATCAACTGGAAGTCGATCTGGAGCGGCGTCGATCCGATCAGGCGCGCGAACTGGTTTTCGGTCTGGATCTTCTTCGGCATCAGGTTCAGGAGCCCGATGCGCAAGGGCCGGATGTCCTGGTGCGCGGCGCGGTCCGGCGTCATCACCATCACGCCTTCCTTTGAAAGCACGTCAAAGGCGGGAAGCGTGGAGGGCAGGGTGATCGGCATGACAGGCTCCGGTTTACGGAATGCGGAAGATGGGATAGCGCTATCGGGCGCGGGCCTCAAGAGTGGCGGCGATCAGATCCTCGAAATCGGCGACGGAACGGACGCGGGCCACATCCTCGGCGGTGATGGTCAGTCCCCAGTTCCGCGCCATCGCCTCATAGCGGGGCTGGCGATGGGCCAGCGCACGGGCATAGGTCCAGCGCACGAAGGCATCGGGATCGATCTTGTCGGGGGCGGTGCCGGTCAGGGCAAGGTATTCCGCCCAGGCGGCGTGCAGGAATTCGGGCTGGTAATACATCGGCTTCGGCGCGCGGTCGAAGCGGCGGATCAGTTCGGCGGTATGCGCCTCGGACCCCTTGATCCAGACCATGAGCAGATTTTCCGACAGGGGCTTCAGGATCGGATCGTTCGGGTCTTCGGGGTCCACGACCTCGCAGATGGAGCCGCCGCTGTCGCAGACGAAGTGATCGTAGCCGTAAAGGTCATGCGCGCGCTCGATGAAGGGCATCGTGTCCAGAAGTGCTGCGATCTCGGCGGCGCGGTGCTGGGTCTGGCGGCGCATGTATTCGTCGAAGGGCAGGCCAAGACGCGCCGGATCGCCGGGCTTTCCCATGTAGGTCGAAAGGGGGGCGAGGTTGTCGAAGGTGATGTTGGATGCGATGTAGACGCTGTCGGTCATCAGAAGCTCGCGCAGAAGCGGAACCTTCATCGCCTCGCGCTTGAAGTTGTCGGCGATGTGTTCGCCCATGTAGCGGGTGCCGATCCGGTAATCGACCGAATAGTGGAACCATCCGCCCGACCGCAGCAGGTTCGAGATGGTGGTCTTGCCCAGGCCAGACATCCCGAACAGGAGCACCTTCTTGCGGTCCGCGCCGCGCCAGTCTGCTGCCGTGGGATAGATCATGGTCCTGCCTTCCGAAACATCCGGCCCGAGGGTTAGCGCGCCCCGCGCCGGTTTACACGCGGATTCTGCGGGTGATCGGGACGGGGCCGGAAAAGCAGGCAGCCGCCGGGGGCCGGCGGCCGCAAAGGCATCTGGTCCAGACCTCAGAATGCGTAGCCGACCTTCAGTCCGAAACCTATCGCATCGTTGTCGCGGAAATCGCTGAAGGCATGGGTCAGGTCGGATGCCACGCGGGTTGATGTATTGCCCAGTCGGCTGTAGTTCACGCCGGCCGAGACCTTTATGTTGTCCTTGGTATAGGTGACACCCACCCCGAGCGAGTCGAGCCCGTCCGTCGGCCCGAGGTTGCCCGAGAAACCGCCGCGCTTGCCTTCATGCGTGTAGGACATTGCCGCGGACCAGTTCTCGGTGAACTTCCGGCCGATCCCCAGGGTGTAGGTCACGCTGTCCTTGCTGTAGGACACCAGCGGCAGGCCTCCCGACAGCGCCGGCGTGTTGATGTAGACGTAGGGCGAGATGTCGAAATTGCTCCATTCGCGCCAGCGGACCGAACCGAAGACCAGCGTATCCTCGGCAATGCCGCTCTGGAACTCCAGTGAGACGGATTGCGGGACCGTGGTTTCGAACGGCAAGTTGTAGGTATTTCCGCCGAGTTCTTCCCGACCATGGAAGTCATGGGTGATATCGGAAAGATAGGTCAGCGCTACCCGCATCGCGATTTCCGGTTTTTCATAGGCGACGCCAACCAGATAGCCCAGGTCGGTCTCTTTCGTGGTGGTCATCCGGTAACCGTTGAAGAAGGCGACCTCACCGGAGGCTTCTTCCAGCTTGAGCCCGCCGTAGACGCTGAAACCGCCATCGAGCCTGTAGCGCAGCATGGCCGTCAGCGCCTTCGAGTCGATCCTGGCCTGCGTTCCTGTCAGGATTCCGAAAAGATAGGTGGGCGAGGCGTAGTTGATGCTTGCGCCAATGGGCTGGTCGAGCACCACGGCCACGTCGACACGGTCGTTCACCGCCATCTTCACGCCGAGGCTGATCTGGTTGAAGTGGTTGGCAATGTCCCCCGACGTCCCGCCAGCCGGCACGACGAGGGGCACAACCTGCGTCCCCGAAACGCTGGGTGAGATGGAACCGAAGCTCAGTTCCGCGTAATTGCCTGTTTCAAAAAGCAGCGCCGGCGAGGTCACGGACCGTTCCACGCCCGCAGCCATGGCGGTCGTGGTTCCAAGCGCAAGGATGCTGGCGCCGGTCAATATCGTTTTCATGCGATCTCCTCCCCAGGAGAAACTAGCGAGTGGTTCCCAACGCTAAGACTGCGGTCCGGCGCTGGTCAATGCGCGGCGGAGCATGATGCGGCATTGCCCCGCATTGCGATCAAGGCTGTTGCATTTGTGCTTGTAGCACCGAAGTCTTTCGACTTTCTGACCAGATGTTCAGCCAGTTCGCGCCGAAGGTGACGGCACCGCCGATCAGCACCCAGATGTCGGGATTTTCGCTGTAAAGCGCCATGCCGACGAGGGCGATCAGTGGCAGGCGCAGGAAATCCATCGGCGTGACGACGGCCGCCGGGGCCAGTGACAGCGCCTTGGTCAGCCCCAGATGGCCGATCAACCCGCCAAGCCCGATAGCGACGACCCAGGGAAGCGCGGCCACCGGCGGCACCCCGACCCGGCCATCCAGGCCCGCCCCGATCAGGCCGTAAAGCGCCTGGAAGGTGACCAGCCAGAACAGGATGCAGGTGATCGTCATGCTGCGGGTCATCCAGCGCGTCATCAGCGCGGCCCCCGCAAAGGACACAGCCGCGCCAAGCGCCGCCAGAAGCCCGGGCGACAGGCCCTCGGCCCCGAAGGGCCGCGCGACGATCAGGATGCCCGCGAAACCGATCAGGGCCGATACCGCCCGCGTCCGCGTCAGCCGCTCACCCAGAACGAAAGGCGCGGCCAGCGCCACGATGATCGGATAAGAGAACTCCAGCGCGAAAAGCTGTGCCAGCGGGATCAGCGACAGCGCCACCAGCCAGAGGTTCTGCCCGGCAAAGTGGATGGCATTGCGCAGGGCATGGATCAAAAGCCGGTCGGTCGACACTTCGGTGATATGGCCGGTGATCGTGGCCACGCCGGCAACCGCGAAGATGCCGACGACCGAACGCCAGAGCATCACTTCGTAGGTGTCAAGAAACGGATGCAGCGCCCGCCCCGCCACGGCAACCATCGTGAAGCCGAGGATCGATCCGACCATCCAGAAGGCGGCCTGAAGGGGGCGGTAGGTCTGTGGCATCGGGGGGTGCCGTCCGGGGCAGGGGCAGATGTCGCCTGACTGTCATGCAAAAAGGCGGCCCGCAAGGGGCCGCCTTCCTTCAGGATCGTGCGACGATCAGTTCCGCGCGCGGTCGACCATCTTGCCCTTGGAGATCCAGGGCATCATGGCGCGCAGCTTCTCGCCGACCTGCTCGATCTGGTGTTCGTCGTTGATGCGGCGGGTCGCCTTGAAGAACGGCTGGCCGACGGCGTTTTCCTGCATGAAGTCACGCACGAACTTGCCGGTCTGGATGTCCTTGAGGACGGCCTTCATCCGGGCCTTGGTCTCGTCGTAGGGCAGGATGCGCGGGCCCGAGACATACTCGCCATATTCGGCCGTGTTCGAGATCGAGTAGTTCATGTTCGCGATGCCGCCTTCGTAGATCAGGTCCACGATCAGCTTCACCTCGTGCAGGCATTCGAAATAGGCCATTTCCGGCTCGTAGCCGGCTTCGACCAGGGTCTCGAAGCCCATGCGGATCAGTTCGACCAGGCCGCCACACAGCACCGCCTGCTCGCCGAACAGGTCGGTTTCGCATTCCTGGCGGAAGTTGGTCTCGATGATGCCCGAACGCCCGCCACCGATGGCCGAGCAATACGACAGGCCGATTTCCATCGCCTTGCCGGTCGCGTCCTGATGGACCGCGACGAGGCAGGGCACGCCGCCGCCCTTGGTGTATTCGCCGCGCACGGTGTGGCCGGGGCCTTTCGGCGCCATCATGATGACGTCGACGCCCTTCTTCGGCTCGATCAGGCCGAAGTGCACGTTGAGGCCGTGGGCGAAGGCGATAGCCGAGCCTTCACGCAGGTTGTCATGGACGTATTTCTTGTAGGTCTCGGCCTGCAGTTCGTCGGGCATGGTGAACATGATCAGGTCGGCCCAGGCGGCGGCCTCGGCGATGCCCATGACCTTCAGGCCCTCGCCTTCGGCTTTCTTGGCCGAGGGGGAGCCTTCGCGCAGCGCCACGACCAGGTTCTTGGCGCCAGAATCGCGCAGGTTGAGCGCGTGGGCGTGGCCCTGCGAGCCATAGCCGAGGATGGCAACCTTCTTGTCCTTGATCAGGTTGATGTCGCAGTCACGATCATAATACACGCGCATGGGCGGGCCTCCGGTTTGATGATGGCGCATCATAGGGGCGGCTTTCCAAAAGGTAAGCTGCGAAACTTGAAAGATTTTGCGGGTTCGTGCAAAATTCATGCGTGGAAATATGCAGATTCGAGTAATCCATGCAGATCGACGATACCGACCGCCGGATCCTTCGCCAGATGCAGGCCGCGCCGGGCCTTGCCACGGCGGAACTGGCGGCCCGCGCGGGCGTCACCGCGGCAACCTGCTGGCGGCGCATCGAACGGTTGCGCGCGGGCGGCGTCCTTCGCGGCGAAGCGGCGGTGATCGACTGGCGCAAGCTCGGGTGGGAGGTCGAGGTATCCCTGCGCTTCACGCTCGACAAGACCAACCCGCGGGCCTTCGACGAATTCCTGGCCGCCGCCCGCCTGGTTCCCGAAGTGACCGAGATCCAGACCTTCCTGGGCCGCACCGACGTGCGCCTGCATGTCATCGCCCGCGACATGGCCCATTACCAGGAGGTCTACCGCGCCCGCATCCTGGCGCTTCCGCACGTGGTGGACAGCGATGCGCTGATGCTGGTCTCGACGATCAAGGATGACGGGGCGCTGCCGCTATGATCGCGCTGGATGACACCGACCGGGCAATCCTTCGGGCCTTGGTCGCGGATGCCGGGCAGGGCGCGGGCGCCATCGGGCGGGCCCTGGGTCTGAGCCAGCCTGCCGCCTGGCGCCGGATCAGGCGGCTGGAGGAGGCGGGGATCATCAAGGGGCGGCGCGTGGTTCTGGATGCCGCGGCACTTGGCTTTGGCGTCACGGTGTTTCTGGGGATCAAGCTGGCCGCGCGGGGCCGCGTGGGGCTTGAGGATTTCGAACGCGCCGCGACCGCGATCCCCGAGGTGCAGGTGGTTCAGCATGTGCTGGGCCTTTTTGACTACCGGATGCGGGTTGTCGCCCGCGACATCGCCGATTTCGAGCGGGTGCTGCGGCGGCGGATCATGACCCTGCCGGGGATCGGCGAGGTCGAAGCCAATGTGCTCATGTCGGAAGAGCGTCGGCCGGGGCCGCTGGGCTGACTACATCGCAGCCCCTGCAACGATGTGACCGGCGGCGATAATCCAGCGTGTGGAACTCGGGCTTAACCTTTCGTTAGGAATTGGCGCCCATGGTGGGGCGATATCCGTGACGTGGCCGGTGGGATCTGTGCGATCTCCCGCCTTTGCTGCGCTTTGCGGGCAGGTGTTATTGAGTGAATGGTGTAGAAATGATGATCAAGTCTCGGGCCGGCCTTCTGGGCTTTGTCCTGGCCGTGTCGGCTGCGGCAATCGTGCTGGGAAGCGGCGCCGATTTCCTTACAGTCCGATATGGGCTCCCGGCACATGGCCCGGTGCATGTGGTGACGACGGTTCTTGTCTGTGCCCTGCCGATTTCCTGGTTCGTCGGCGCGCGGCTGATGCAGCTCAACCGGCTGAAGGATCAACTGGAAATCACCTCGCGCTATGACCGCCTGACCGGGCTTCTCAATCGTCCGGCCTTCATGGACATGCTGGCGGAACTGCCGCCGCGGACGGGGGCCGTGGCGCTTCTGGATGTGGATTTCTTCAAGCGGGTCAATGACACCCACGGCCATTTCGTGGGAGACAAGGTGCTTGCCCATGTGGCGCGATGCCTGTCGCAAGCCTGTCGACCGGGCGACATGATCTGCCGCTTCGGCGGCGAGGAATTCGCCGTGCTCTTTGCGGATGCGGGCGTCGAAATGGCGCAGAGGCTGGCTGCCGACATGGTGCGCTCCGTGGCCGAAAGCGCCCTGTCTGTCGAGGGGCATTCCCACCACCTGACCATCAGTCTTGGCTACGCCCTTGCAGGTGACGGGATTGATCCCGCCCAGGCGCTGCAATCGGCGGACCTGGCACTTTATCGTGCCAAGGCGCAGGGTCGCAATCGCGCGGTTGCCGCCTGGGACGCGGAGCCCCCGCAGGTGATCCGTCCTGCGGCCTGACCGGTGGCGCGTGACTGGCGCCGGGAAGCCGCCTCAGGTGGCGCCAAGTCCTGCCTTCATCAAGGTCTTGCGCAGGGGGCGAAGACCGTAAAGCGCATTCAGCGTCACGGCGCGCAGGTCGCGCAGGATCGGTTGCCCCACCATCGAGGCGCGATTGAGCAGGTCGATCCCCGCGACGCGGGCGCGGACTTCGGGCCAGCGTCGATGCTGATAGGCCGAGAGCATCCCCGCATCGCCAAGGGCATCCGGTGTCTGGCGCGCAAGCTCCAGCAGGCAGCGCAGATCGGCGAGCGACATGTTCAGCCCCTGCGCGCCGATCGGCGGGACGACATGCGCCGCCTCGGCCATGAGCGCGGTGCGCTCGCCGTCGAACCGGTCGGCAATCTGGCTGATGATCGGCCAGACCGAGCGGCGAGTCAGAAGCCGGAGCGACCCCAGCACATTCGCGCTGCGCAGGGTCATCTCGGCCTCGAAGTCAGGCACGGGAAGGGCGGCCAGACGCTGGACCTCGGGGCCGGTCTGCATCCAGACCACAGCCGAACAGGGCAGGCCGTTCCGGTCGGGCAGCGGCACCAGCGTGAAGGGCCCGCCCGACCGGTGCACCTCGGTCGAGATCCCGTCATGCGGTGTGGGGTGGCTGACGGCAAAGGCCAGCGCCTTCTGGCCGTAGCGCGTGGTCTGGACACCGATGCCGCAAGCCGTCCGCACCGTGCTGTTGCGACCGTCGGCGCCGACCACCAGCCGCGCAGAGACCTTCTGGCCGTCCGAAAGTGTGGCGCGCGCCTCCGAGCTGCGGGTCAGAAGGCCACTCAGTGCGACGCCGGGGCGAAAACTGACATTGCGCAACTCGGCCAGCCGCGCGACCATTTCACGGCGCAAGAGCCAGTTGGGCAGGTTCCATCCGAAGGGAAGGTCGGAAATTTCGGTCGAATCGAAATCGCGGGTCAGGCGCGCTTCGGGCGTCGGCCCGCCCGCGTCGACGATTCGCATGATCCTGAGCGCTGCCGCATGGTCCGCCAGCCGGTCCCACAGGCCGCACTCGGCCAGAAGTGCCTGCGCCGGTTGCAGGAAGGCGGTGGTGCGCAGATCGGCCGCTTCGTCTGCCTCGTCGGTGGCCGGCGGGGTGGGATCGACGCAGATCACCTCGAACCCGGCCGCACCGAAGGCCGCTGCCGCCGCCAGGCCGGCGACACCGCCGCCCGACACAAGCACCTGGGTTGTCTCGATCCGTTGCATGGGCCCTCCAGTTCTGGCGGCAGTCTATAGACATGGGGCGGGGCTGGTCCAAGCGGCATTCTGTCCGCGGCCATGGTCCTGCTATTGCCCGACGGTCAGCGCGACCAGAAGCACAAAGACAAGCGGGACCGCCGCCAGCGCGGCAAGGCCCAGCGCCACAAGGCCCCAGGTCTGGATGGCAAGCGCCATGAAGGCCGCAAGGACCGCCAGCACAATCAGCAGCCTTGCGGTGTCTCTGTGCGCAGGGTCATCGAAAACCTTGCGCAGTCGCGGGGTCCGGGCGTGCCGGCGGGACTGGGGACGGGCGGGTTCATGGGCCGCGATGGTCATGGCATTCTCCTGTTCGTGGTGCCATGTGATGTGCCCTCGGATGCGTGGCGAGGAAATGCGCAAAATTGCCGCACCTTTGCGCCGGTGTGGTCAGGCGACCGCCAGTCGGCCAAGGAAACCCGCCAGATCGTCGGTATGGTGATGGATATGCGGTGCCTCAAGCCGCTCGGGCGCCACAAGGACCGTCCGCATTCCCATGTCATGGGGGGCCGCCAGGTTGCGCGGGTCGTCCTCGAACATGGCGGCGCGCCCAGGGATCACGCCATCGCGGGCAAAGACCGTCTCGAAGGCCTCGCGCCGGGGCTTCGGGTGGAAGCCGGCGTGTTCCACGCCGTAGACGGCATCGAAGATCCCGGAAAGCCCGCGTGCCTCCAATACCCTTTGGGCATAGGGCGCCGATCCGTTGGTGTAGACGATCCGCCGACCCGGCAGCGCCGCGATCCCTGCCCGCAGCCGCGGGTCGGGCCGAAGCGCCGCAAAAGAGATGTCGTGCACGTCCACCAGGTAATCCAGCGGGTCCATCCCATGTTCGGCCATCAGGCCCGAAAGCGTGGTGCCGTAGGTCTGCCAGTAGTGCCGGCGCAGGCGGTCGGCCTCGGTCGCGTCGACCGACAATTCGCGCATCACCCAGGCCGTCATCCGTGTCTCGATCTGGTCGAACAGCCGGACTTCGGGCGGGTAAAGGGTGTTGTCCAGGTCGAAGACCCAGGTGTGGACCTGCCTGAAGGCATCGGGGAAGCGGATGGTTTGCGCCATCCTGCAAAGGTAGGCGGGCGGTGCCCCGGGTGCAAGCCGCGCCTTGTCCCCGGAAGGCCGCGTGGGAAAGCCGCTTGCGGGGGCGGTGGCCTGGCCCTAGTCTTCCGCGCTACAAAGCCAGGGAGCCCCGGAATGCAGAAGGATGCCTATACGCTGATCCTCGAGGCGATCGACAGCGGCATCTACCGGCCCGGCGACCGGCTTGTGGAATCGGAACTGGCCGAGCGTCTGGGGGTGTCGCGCACCCCGGTGCGCGAGGCACTGCAAAGGCTCGAGACGCAATCCATGCTGGCGCGCGACGGTCGCAGCCTGATCGTTGCCTCGCTTGACCACAACCAGTTGGCCGAGCTTTACGTCGTGCGAGCCGAACTCGAGGGGCTGGCTGCGCGACTGGCCGCGCGCCACGCCACCCCCGAAGAGGCGCATGTGCTCCGCGGGATGGTCGAGGAGGACCGGGCCTTCGTGGACGATCCGCAAGCGCTCAGCCGGTCGAACCGGCGCTTCCACCGGCAGATCCATCTGGCCTCGCACAACCGCTATCTGGTGCAGCAGCTTGATCTGGTGCATCGGTCCATGGCGCTTCTGGCATCGACCTCGCTCGCGGCCGAGGGGCGCGGGCAGGCGGCGCTGGTCGAGCATGACGCCATTGTTCGGGCGATCGAGGCGGGCGATTCCGATGGCGCGGCGCTGGCGCTGAAATCGCATATCTCGCGCGCTTTCGAGACGCGGCTGAAGATCGACGCGGCCAAGCCTGCGCGCTGATCACTCTGCCGGGGTGATGGCGGTTCCGGCCAGTCCGATGCCGGGAGCGGCCGGGATCGTTGTCTGTGCGGGTCGAATGGGGGCGGGCGCGTCGGGGATGACGCCGTGATCGGTCTTGTCCCACCAGAATGGCCGGACCACCAC
The DNA here is from genome assembly GCA_020622085.1 of Paracoccaceae bacterium. Lineage (GTDB taxonomy): Bacteria > Pseudomonadota > Alphaproteobacteria > Rhodobacterales > Rhodobacteraceae > QY30. Next base: position 899,399 of record JAHRYM010000001.1, read on the forward strand.
TTCGTAAAGCGCCTTCCAGGCGGCAAGAGCGGCCAGCGGGAAGTAGAAATGCAAGGTGGGCACCCAGCGCCGCAGATGGCGATGCTCGGGCCCGCGCGTGGCCCAAAGCCCGACGCAGATGTTCACCGCTTCCGACAGGATGAAGACCGCGGCCATCAGATGCAGCGCGATCGGGCCCAGAAGACTGTCGAGCGGATGCGACAAGCCGGCCACCTTGATCCAGAACGACCAGAGCACCGGCGCCAGCAGTGATTGCAGGATCGAGCCGAGAAACTGCACCTGCACCGCCCAGAACCGGCGCGGCCCGAGGTCGCGCCAAAGCTGCACGGGGTCGCGCATGTGGACGCCCCAGGTCACCGCATAGCCCTTGATCCAGCGCGACCGCTGGCGGATCCATTTCAGCGGCCGGGCATTGGGCTCTTCATGGGTCACGGTGGCGACCAGTTCCGTGCGGTAACCGGCGCGGGCCAGACGTAGCCCCAGGTCGGCGTCTTCGGTCACGTTGTGCGCATCCCAGCCACCCAGTTCCTCCAGCGCCTCGCGGCGGAAGAACAGCGTCGTGCCGCCCAGGGGGACCACAAGGCCCAGCCGCGCGACGCCGGGTAATTGCGCCCGGAACCAGGCGGCATATTCGATGGTGAAGCAGCGCGCGAGCCAGTTGTGGCGCGAATGATGGTAGTCGAGAATGCCCTGCAGGCAGGCGACATCTGGCCCCACCTCGTCAAAGCGCCGCACCATGATCTCGACCTGGTCGGGATCGGGGTCGTCTTCGGCATCCCAGACGCCGATCAGGCTGCCCCTGGCGAAATTCAGCGCATAGTTCATCGCGCGCGGCTTGGTGCGGATCGGGCCGTCGGGCACGACGACCACCCGCATCCAGTGCGGCAGCGCGGTTCTGGCCAATGCCGCGCGGGTGACCCCGTCGCCTTCCTCGACGACCAGCAGGATATCGAGCCGTTCGGCTGGGTAGGTCTGGCGCCCGATCCGCTCGATCAGCCGTTCTGCGATGTCGGCTTCGGAAAACAGCGGCACCATCACCGTGACCACCGGGCGCGTCGGACGCAGCCGGATGGGGGGCGCGGGACATGGCGCGTGCTCTGCCCGCAGTTCCGCGATGAAGGCTGCCGCCTTGAGTCCGGTCGAGCAGAGCATCGCCACGAGCGAGAGCGCCACCAGCGCGGCGAGCGTCCCGGCCGGGGCAAGCATCGTGCCGCTGGCAAGAACCGCCATCCCCGCCAGCAACCAGCGCATCAGCCGCGCCTCGTTGCGGGTGCGGCAACTCAGATGCGGGTCGACCCGGGTTTCGGCAGCGCGGATAAGGCGGGTGCGGCGCCGGTTGGCAAGCGCGCGGGCAAGGTCACTTGCCGGGGCAAGCGCCATGACGACCGGGCCGATTCGTGACGAAAGCCTTTTGGCCAGTCCCGCAAAAGCCTCGGGCCGCGAGGTGGCGATCACTGTCGCCCCTCCCGCGCGCGCGAGCGGAACCGCGCCCTCGGATATCCAGAACGGCACGCCCATCATGTCGATCAGGCGTGGATCGCAGGGGGCCTTGTCCAGATCGACCAGTGGCACCTGCCAGTGGCGGGACTGTGCTGCCATCAGGTCGGGTTCCGAAACGAAGCCGCGCGCCAGCAGGACATCCGCCAGCGGGCAGTCCAGCCGCTGTGCAAGGTCACGTGCCCGCGCAAGGTCTTCGATGCGGATCGCGGCCATCGCCCGCAGGATCTGCCCCAGGGGTTCGCGCGGCCGCGCGACCGGCTGAGGCATCGCCGCGGGCTGGGACTGGCTGACAAGGCGCAGGCGGGGGGAGGCCATCGTGACTCTCGCAGGAGGAACGGGTCCATCCTTCGAGAGCCACGGTTAATGACGGGTTAACGTCAGGGCGGCGCAAACGCCATTTGCCGCCCCGCGCGCGCCCCGGGCGGCGGCGCCGGTCAGGCGGCGCGGCGGGCGCGCATGGCTTCGGCGAAGCGGTCGAACAGGTGATAGCTGTCCTGCGGCCCCGGGCTTGCCTCGGGATGATACTGGACCGAGAACACCGGACGGTCGGTCAGGGCAATGCCGCAGTTCGAGCCGTCAAAGAGGCTCACATGCGTTTCCATCACGCCTTCGGGCAGGGTCTGGCTGTCGACCGCGAAGCCGTGGTTCATCGAGGTGATTTCCACCTTGCCGGTGGTCAGATCCTTGACCGGGTGGTTCGCGCCGTGGTGGCCGTGGTTCATCTTGATGGTCTTGGCCCCCAGGGCCAGCGCCAGCATCTGGTGGCCAAGGCAGATACCGAACAGCGGCAGGTCGGTCTTGAGGATCCCCTGGATCATCGGCACCGCATAGACGCCGGTCGCCGCCGGGTCGCCGGGGCCGTTCGACAGGAACACCCCGTCGGGGTTCAGCGCCAGCACCTCTTCGGCCGTCGCCGTGGCCGGCAGCACCGTCACCTCGCAGCCCGACGAGGCGAGGCAGCGCAGGATGTTGCGCTTGGCGCCATAGTCGATCGCCACGACCTTCAGCCCCGGTCCCTCGCGGCGGCTATAGCCGTCGGGCCAGGCCCAACGCTGTTCGTCCCAGCGATAGGACTGGGTGCAGGAAACTTCCTTGGCCAGGTCCAGCCCGACGAGCCCCGACCAGTCGCGCGCCTTTTTCAGGAGCGCGTCGATATCGAACCTGCCCTCCGGGTCATGGGCCAGCGCCACATGGGGCGCGCCCTGCTGGCGGATCGCCCGCGTCAGGCGGCGGGTGTCGATGCCGCCGATGCCAATGCGGCCGCGCCGCGCCATCCAGCCGCCCAGATCGCCAGTCGCGCGCCAGTTCGACGGTTCGGTAGGATCCCATTTCACCACCATGCCGGCCGCTACCGGCTGGCCGGCCTCGTCATCCTCGTCCGTCACGCCGACATTGCCGACATGCGGGAAGGTGAAGGTGACGATCTGACCGGCGTAGGAGGGATCGGTCATGATCTCCTGGTAGCCGGTCATCGCGGTGTTGAAGACCAGCTCGGCGACCGTCTCGCCGGTGGCGCCGAAGCCGTGGCCATAGAAGATCGACCCATCCGCCAGCACAAGGCAGGCGGTCGGGCGGGTGGCGGTGTTGGGGGTGGCGGGCATTGGGACGACTCCGCTTGGCAAAATCTGCCGGAACCTAAGGGGGGCATGGGGCGGCGTCAAGGGTGATGCAGGAGCCATCATCTTGTGGCTGTAATTTTGGTAAATCAATGGGTTGGCCAAGGTTGCCGCCGCGAACCGGCGGGTTTACTGTGGCAAGGGACAGCCATGACCCAAAGGACAGGACAGATGGACCTGCGCGAAAACCTCAATACGGCGGTGAAAGAGGCGATGAAGGCCCGTGATGCCGCGCGGCTTTCGACGCTGCGGATGATCGGCGCGGCGATCAAGGACCGGGAGATCGAGCAGCGCGCGACCGGCGCCCCCCTGCAAGAGCCCGATATCCTCCAGCTTCTGGCCAAGATGATCAAGCAGCGCCAGGAATCGGCCCGCGTCTATTCCGGGGGCGGGAGGCCCGAACTGGCCGACAAGGAACTGGCCGAGATCCAGGTGATCGAAGGGTTCCTGCCGCGCCAGCTGAGTCCCGATGAAGTCGCCCTTTCGATCGACGCGGCCATCACCGACACGGGGGCGACCAGCCTGCGCGACATGGGCAAGGTGATGGCGGTGTTGAAGGCGAAATATACAGGCCAGATGGATTTCGGGGCGGTGGGCGCGCTGATCAAGGCACGTCTGGGCTGACGCGCGGCCTTTCGTCAAGGCATCCGGGCGGGAACGCGGGCGGCGGCACAGGCGTTCCCTGTCCGTCACGCAGCCTGTCGGAAGGGACCAGGCGATGCCTGCCACATCCAGAAGCCAGCGGCGCGCCGCCGGGGCGGCGCTTTCGGTCAAGCGCGGTGAGACGCCCGGAACCATGCTCGGCGGTGCCTCGAAGGATATGCATGCATCGATGATCGAAAAAGAACTCGAGGAGCTTGCCGCAACGCCGCGCAAGGGTCTGCCCGACCATGTCGATGACAAGCGGGCGTCCCGGTCGAACTGAGGTCAGCGCAGATCCTGCAGGCGGCGCTGCACGTCGGCACAGAGGTTTCGCCGTTCCGGGGGCGTGAGGAAGGCGCCCAGCTCCACCTCGCGCGGGCCGCCCGTGAGGGTCAGGTAATCCTCGACCGGACCCTCGCCGCTGAGATTGGCGCGCAGCCAGTAGGGGTTGGTCTCGAAGCTGCGCGCAGGATGCCCCCGGCGACGCTGTTCCAGCAGCAGACGGTCGGGCCAGATTTTCAGCACCTCGATCACTTGCGCATCGCGGTAGCTGCGGCGGAGTGCCCACCAGAGCCCCCAGAGCGCGGCCAGCACGAAGGGCAAAAGCCCCCAGAGGATCGGCGATCCGACGACAGGCAAGAGCGGCACCGCAAGTCCGGTGGCGGTCGTGGCGATGAACCAGACGAAACCGCGCCGGGGCAGGGATCGGTGGGGCCAGGCGTGAAGCTCGGCCGTTGCGCCCTGGGTCGGGGTTTCCAGCCATTCGTAGGGCAAAGGCCAGGCTCCCTGAAAAAGGAAACGGCCCCGGACTTCTCCGGGGCCGTGGGTCTGTTACGGCCCGTTTCAGTGGGCGTGGGCGTGATCCCAGTCTTCGCGTTTCGGGAGCGTCTCGAAAGTGTGCTCCGGCGGCGGCGAGGGCAGGGTCCATTCCAGCGTGTCGGCGTATTCGTTCCAGTAGTTGTTCTGGGTCACGCGGCGGCCGGCCAGCAGGGTGTAGGCCACAATGCCGATGAACAGCAGGAACGAGGCAAACGACAGGAAGGCGCCGTAGGACGAGATCTTGTTCCAGTAGGCGAAGGCTTCCGGATAGTCGATGTAGCGGCGCGGCATGCCCTGGCGGCCCAGGAAGTGCTGCGGGAAGAAGGTCAGGTTCGACCCGATGAACATCATCCAGAAGTGCAGCTTGCCGGCCCATTCGGGATACTGGCGGCCCGACATCTTGCCGATCCAGTAATAGACCCCGGCGAAGATGGCGAAGACCGCGCCCAGCGACATGACGTAGTGGAAGTGCGCCACGACATAATAGGTGTCGTGATAGACGCGGTCCACCGGCGCCTGGCTGACGACGACTCCGGTCACGCCGCCGACGGTGAACAGGAACAGGAAGCCGAAGGCAAAGAGCATCGGCGTCTTGAACTCGATCGAGCCGCCCCACATCGTGGCGATCCAGCTGAACACCTTCACGCCCGTCGGCACGGCGATGACCATGGTCGCCATCATGAAGTATGATTGCTGCGTCAGCGACATGCCGACGGTATACATGTGGTGCGCCCAGACGATGAAGCCCAGCACCCCGATCGCCACCATCGCATAGACCATCGGCAGGTAGCCGAAGATCGGTTTGCGGGCAAAGGTTGCGATCACGTGGCTGATGATGCCGAAGCCCGGGATGATGATGATGTAGACTTCCGGATGGCCGAAGAACCACAGGATGTGCTGGTAAAGGATCGGGTCGCCCCCGCCCTGCGGCTGGAAGAAGGTGGTGCCGAAGTTGCGGTCGGTGAGCAACATGGTGATCGCGCCCGCGAGCACCGGCAGGCACAGAAGGATCATCCAGGCGGTGACGAAGACCGACCAGGCAAACAGCGGCACCTTGTGCAGCGTCATGCCCGGCGCGCGCATGTTGAGGAAGGTGGTGATCATGTTGATCGAGCCGAGGATCGACGATGCGCCCGAAACGTGGACGGCGAAGATCGCCAGATCCATCGAATAGCCGGCCTCGCTGGTCGAGAGCGGCGGGTAAAGCACCCAGCCCACGCCCGAGCCGAGCTGGTCATCGCCGCCCGGTGCGAAAAGCGAGGCCACGCCCAGAGAGACGCCCGCGAAATAGAGCCAGTAGCTGAGGTTGTTCAACCGCGGAAAGGCCATGTCCGGCGCACCGATGTGCAGCGGCATGAAGTAGTTGCCGAAACCGCCGAACAGCGCCGGAATCACCACGAAGAACATCATCAGCACGCCGTGGTAGGTGATCAGCACGTTCCACAGATGCCCGTTCGGCGTGCAGGGCTGGGCCGCGTCCGAAAAAAGCCGCGCGCCTTCGGTGCACATGTACTGCACGCCCGGTTCCATCAGCTCAAGCCGCATGTAGACGGTAAAGCCGACCGAGATCAGCCCCACCACAGCCGCAGTGAACAGATAGAGGATCCCGATGTCCTTGTGGTTGGTCGACATGAACCAGCGGGTGAAGAACCCGCGCCCGTCATGTCCCGCGTGCCCGTGAACGGCTGCGTCGGCCATGTTTCTCTCCTCAGAAAAGTCCTCACTGGCGGCGGTCAACCGCCTGTGCCCAGTTCCGTCATAAGACGCAGGCTTTCAGAGGGCAATCAAAGATGGCGGCGGAATGCAATTTTTTCCCGCCGCCAGTCCGTGTCGTGGGGCCGTCTTACTTCACGACCGACTTCAGGTAGGCGACGACATCCTCGGCGCCCTTGGCCATCTTGAAGGTCATCTTGGACTTGCCGGTTGCGTCGCCCGACTGTTCTTCGAGGAACTTGGAGGGATCGGGCAGGTAGTGGACCAGGTTATCCTCGGTCCAGATCAGACCTTTTACGCCGGCTTCCTTCATCACGTCGGAATAGGCGAAGCCTTCAACCGAACCGGCGGCGCGATCCACGACGCCATAGAGATCCGGGCCGACTTTTGCGCCCTTCATGATCACGGTGCCGTCAGGTGCGGTGATGGTGTGGCAGGCCTTGCACTTGTTGAATTCCTTTTCGCCCTTGGCGGCATCGCCACCATCGGCAAAGGCGGGGGCGGCAAGGCCCAGCGCCGCGACAAGCATCAGGGGAAGACGGGTCATTCTAAGGCTCCATTCATAGGGCAGGGTTGATCGGGCGAACATATTCGCGTTAGCCAACCCCCGCCAGCGCAACTTGTCCATCAACGACGGCGGGGGGTAGTGGGGCGACGTGATGTCGCACATGGTCGTGAATTTCCTCAGCATGAACAGGATCTGGCCGCGAAAGCGGCATCGAAGGTCGCACGAAGAGCGATGTCCAGATCGGTCATCGTCACCGGCAACCCCAGATCAACGAGGCTCGTCACTCCATGTTCCCGAATTCCGCACGGAATGATTCCTGAAAAATGCGTGAGGTCGGGTTCGACGTTGATCGACACCCCGTGAAAGCTGACCCAGCGGCGCAGTTTGACACCGATGGCCGCGATCTTGTCTTCGCGCGCCGTGCCGTCGGCATTGGGCGTGCGGTCCGGCCGCACCACCCAGACACCGACGCGCCCGGCGCGCCGTTCGCCCCTGACGTTGAATTCGGCCAGGGTGGCGATCACCCAGTCCTCGAGCGCGCCGACGAAGCGGCGGACATCACGCCCGCGCCGGTTCAGGTCGAGCATCACATAGACGATGCGCTGGCCGGGGCCGTGGTAGGTATATTGCCCGCCGCGCCCCGCATCGAAGACCGGGAATCGGTCAGGATCGGTCAGATCCTGGGGCTTTGCCGAGGTGCCGGCGGTATAAAGCGGCGGGTGTTCCAGAAACCACAGGCATTCGTCGGCCTCGCCCGCCGCGATGGCGGCGGCACGCGCCTCCATGAATGCAAGGGCTTCCGGATAGGGCACAATGCCGGGACTGGTCTTCCATTCCATTGCGGGAACCTCCGTGGCCCCCTTCATGTATGGAAGGCGCGGCCGGAGGCAAGCCGTCAACGCCATTCAGGCGATGTGAGAAAGGTCGAAGATTTCGCTTTTCTTCGCTCCGAGGCTCGGCTAGATACGCCGCACCTCAACCGGGGAAGTCCGGTTCAGAGTGCGGTTGTGGCGGAATTGGTAGACGCGCAGCGTTGAGGTCGCTGTGGGCTAACCCCCGTGAAGGTTCGAGTCCTTTCAACCGCACCACTCTCCTGTTTTTCAGCGCGTTGGCGGGTTTCCGCGATGGCCGGGGCGTTGCCGTGCCCCGGGGATATGCCCGGCCGAGTCGTCACATGCTCTGCCCGGCTGTCAGCGACAGCGCCCGTGCGCCGCACAATCCGCATGGTTCCGGCAAGGGGACTCCCGGGACCGTCGCTGCCCTCAACGATCCACGGGACTTTTTTTCTTGCCCGTCGCAGCCGGACGCGGCGCACCTCTCATGTCAGCAGCGGCGCCAGAGCCTTCTGCAGCGCCGCATCCTGCGCGGCATTCACCCGGTGCAGCGGGCGGCGTGCGTTTCCGGTGCCGTAACCCCGCAACTGGGCGGCACGCAGCACGGCGGGCGTGTAGGAATTGCGCCAGATGAACAGCAGTGAAGGCAGCATCTTCTGCCAGAGCGCCATCGCTTCTTCGTATTCACCCGCCGAGATCAGCGCATGAAGCCGCACAGCCTCGGCAGGCATGAAGTTCGCGGCCCCCCAGATGACGCCGGGCGTTCCGGCCATCAATGCGGCGAAGGTCGTTGTGTCGCAGCCGTTAAGAACCCCGACGCCCCCCAGTTGCAGGTATTCCTGATGGGTGGTGAAGTCGCCGCCACTGTCCTTGATGTAGTTGTAGTTCTTCAGGCCGCTCAGTCGTTTCAGCAGCGGGACCGACACCGTGATGCCGGTGTTCTGCGGGATGTTGTAACCCACGATGTCGATGCCGATGGCAGCGTCGATGGCTTCATGGAAGGCGAACAGCCCGTCATCGTCATCAGGGCCTTCCAGATAGGGGGGCAGGATCATCACTGCGTCGGCCCCGGCCCTTTCGGCATGGCGTGACCGGCGGATCACCTCGTCCATGTTCAGGGCCGAGGTCTGGCAGATCACGTTCACCCGCCCCGCGATCTGGCTGATGCCGCGTTCGTAAAGCCGGTTGCATTCGGCTTCGGTCAGATAGGGGTGCTGGCCCGTGCCTGCACCAAGGACAAGGCCCTGCACCCCGGTCGAGATGTAGCTTTCGATCAGGTGTTCCCAGACAGTGAAATCCACCTCGCCCTCGTCGTCGAAGGGGGTCTGCATCGCAACGTTGATACCTTTGAGATCGGCCATTTTCCTGTTCCTTTCCGCCTGTCTCAGACTTCTTTGCCCGCCTGTCGGAACCGCCGGGCGGTGACAAGGCGCACGCCCGCCCCGGTGATGGGTTCGGGATAGGCCCGCGAGGGTGGTGTCTTGCGCCTGAGGATGTCGATGACGGGGGACGTGCGGCCAAGGGCCAGCTCCGCCACCGCCTTGCCGAAGGCCGCACCCCGCGACACGCCGGTGCCATTGCAGAAGGCCGCGCCATAGACATTGGCCGCCAGTTCGCCAAACACCATGCCGCCGTTCCGTGCCAGCGTCAGAAGCCCGCTCCAGCTTGTTTCAAACCCCATGCCCGCAAGATCTGGCCAGCGGCGCCGGAACGCCACCATCTGCTGTTCGCGCGCCCGCTCCACGTCCTGCCGCGTGATGGTGAAATCCGGCGCATAGGAATAGACGTTTCGCAGGAAAAGCCGGTTCTGCGCCCGCCGCACGGTGGTGCCGAAGCTGTTGGCGGGGATCAGGCCGAAGGCCTCGTGTGCCCCGGCCCGCGCCAGTTCGGCAGGTGTCAGCTCGCGCGTCATGCTGGCGAATGTATGGAGCGGGATCGCCGTCTGGCGGAAAATGCCAAAGCGCGTCAGATAGCCCGAGGCACAAAGGATCACCTGTTTTGCCCGGATCACGCCTGATGCGGTTTCGAACACATGCCCGTCGGTGCCGAAGCGGGCAGTGCTGACAACCGTATTTTCATGCACCGTCACGTTCCTTGGCAAGACACGGGCCAGGTTCTTCAGATACTTGGCGGGCTGGATCAGGATCGTTCCGGGGTGATGCAGCGCCCTGATATAATGGCTGCTGCCGGTCATCGCCTGCATCTCGTCCTTCTCGATCCAGCGGTAGCCCTGGCCCATGGCATCAAGTGCCTTGGAAAACGCCACCAGATCGGCCACGCCGTGATCGGTCGCCGCAGAATGATACTTGCCCTGCGGATCCCAGTCGCAATCAACCCCCAGTTCCTCGACGGCCGAGCGCAGATAGGCATTGCCGTCAAGATTGGTGTAAAGTTCGTCCTTGTTGCCCTGGATGTCCTCGATGAAATCCTTCTTGCGCGGGTTGTGCGCAAGGTCGATGGCAAAGCCCATGCAGCGGCCAGAGGCGTTGTTGCCGATCCGCCCCGCATCGACCAGCACCACCGAATTGTCCGGCGCCAGTTCGCCGTAACGCCGCGCCGCGTGCAGGCCCATCCAGCCCGCCCCGATCACCAGCACGTCGCAGCGCGTCTCGCCCCGCTGCGGCACCAGGGGCAGGTCGGTGCCGGACGTAAGATACCAGCCGGAATCGGTGGGTTCCACCGCTGGCGGGTTGATCATCATGCGCCCCTTGGGGGCCTCTGCCGGGTTGATTGCCATTGCCGTCTCTTCGCTCTGCGGGAACGCGGGCCAGGGGCTTTGGGGCCATGTGCCGGCCGCGTCGTGCAGGGCGGATGCAACCACAGTCTGGACGCCGACTGTAGACGGGAAAGAAAACTGCTGGTATAATTTACACTTATGTCAAGATTGCGATCTCTCATCCCTTCGCCGCATTCGCTCTTCGTCTTCGAGGCGGCGGCGCGGCATCTGAACTTCCGAAATGCCGCCAACGAACTGAACGTGACCCAGCCCAGTGTTTCACAAACCATCAAGGCGCTCGAGAACCATTGCGGCGCGCAGCTTTTCCTGCGCGAAAACCGCGGTGTGCAGTTGACCGAGGCGGGCAGGGTGCTGTTCGAAAGTGTGCGTTTCGGTTTTCGGCGAATGGAAGACAGCCTGCGGACTCTGGGATCGACCGGTGCGCGCTACCTGACTTTTGCCGCCTCGACTTCGGTCGCCGCGCACTGGCTGCTGCCACAGCTCTATCAGTTGCAGCAAGACCAGCCGGACCTGAAGATCAAGGTCGTCACCACCGACCGCGACATCGACCCTGACGCCGACGTGGACGTGACCATCTGGATCCGCGATCGCGATTTCCAACGCCCGAACAGCTGGTATCTTTGCGACGAAGTGATCTTCCCGGTCTGCTCGCCCGCCTATCTGACCAGACACCCGGTCAGGGACGTGATCTCGCTCCCCGGTCACCGCCTGCTTCATGCCGATGACCGGTTCCGCAGGCGCATGCGATGGGGCGAATGGCTGGCGCGCGTCGGTGTCGATGCCAGCGATGCCACCCCCGACATGGTGTTCAACGATTATCAGCTGAGCCTGCAGGCGGCACTGGCCGGGGAAGGCCTTGCCCTGGGATGGAGCCTGACGTCTTCCCTGCTGTTGCAGGACCGGCTGCTGCTGCGCCCGCTGCCGGCCGAGATCCGCACCGGCAAGGCCTTCTTTCTTATCGCGGCGCCGGGCGCGACGCGGACAGAGGGGCTGGAAGCGCTGGTCGACTGGTTTCTCGCGCGGACGGCAGCGTTGCGGAATTGCCAGGCCGGCGGGACTGCCCCGTAGGCAAGGCCCATCGGCGGCACCTGCTAGACAGGATCACGCATTCTTCTTTGTCGAAATACTCCGCGGGGGTCCGGGGGCGCGAAGCCCCCGGCGCCGGACCGCTGGTGCAGGGGGCTGCGGCTGGTGTCGGGGAAATCGATTGCGACCGTGCCTGCCCGCGCCACGCAGGCCAGGACACCGATGCGGCGCATTGTCGAAGGTCAGGCCGGAACCCGCGCTCCTGCCTGCGCCGCCGTCACCGCGATTGCGGCGATCACATCATCGACGCTGCAACCCCTCGACAGATCGTTTGCCGGCAGCGCCAGCCCCTGCAGGATCGGGCCGATCGCATCAAGGCCGCCAAGGCGCTGCGCGATCTTGTAGGCGATGTTGCCGGCCGCAAGGTTTGGAAACACAAAGACATTCGGTCGCCCTGTCAGCGGCGACTGCGGTGCCTTCTTGCGGCGGATCGCTTCCTCGAAGGCGGCGTCGAACTGCATTTCGCCATCGATTTCCAGGGCCGGCTCCTCGGCGCGGACCAGCGCCACCGCTTCGCGGATCTTCTGAAGCGAGTCATGTTCGGCCGATCCGGCCGTCGAGAACGACAGGAGTGCGACGCGCGGCGTCTCGCCCAGCAGGTCGCGGCAGGACTGTGCCGCCGATCGCGCAATCGAGGCGAGTTCGCCCGCATCCGGGTCGATCACCAGGCCGCAATCCGAAAAGATCATCCCGTCCTTGAAGCTCGACCGTTCGGTGCCGAGCATGAGAAAAAAACTTGACACCACCCGCACGCCAGGCGCGCGGCCGATGATCTGGAGCGCCGCCCGCACGGTATCGGCGGTGGTGGCGACGGCGCCGGCGACGGTGCCATCGGCAAGGCCAAGGCGGACTCGCATCGCCGCCTGGGGCAGGGCGCGGGCCATCTCTGCCCGGGCAGCTTCGAGAGTCATGCCCTTGTGCCGGCGCAGTTCGAAATAGGCCTCCGCCAGCCGGCCAAGGTCAGGCGTCCGAACGGGGTCGATGACCTCGACCCCGGGAATAGGCCCGACCCTTGCCGGATCGCACAGCAGGGTGATCCGGGCAAGGTTCTGGGATGCTGCGCGGCGGGCGGCCTCCTGGATGCGGGGATCCTCGCCTTCGGCCAGGATGATGTGGCGGCGGCCTTCGCGGGCGGTTTCGAGAATCTGGTCAAGGACGGACATGGATCACCCCAGGAAATGCAGGCCGGCCAGGACATAGCCGCCGATGAAGACCGTCTCGGCGACGATGAGCGCGATGGCCCCGCCGCCGACCTCGAGCATTTTCGCCAATGAGGTCTTGATGCCGACGGCAGCGATCGAGATGAGCAGCGCCCAGCGCGAGACGGTTCCCGCAACCTCGGCGACCGTCGCCGGGATCAGCCCGAAGGAGTTGAGTGCCGCAAGGATCAGGAACCCCACCACGAAGGACGGAAGCAGGGGCGGCTGCTTGCCGCCGTTGCGGTCGGCGGCACCGGCCACGCGGATGATGATCGAGGCGCCCAGCACGACAGGGGCCAGCATCGCCACGCGGATCAGCTTGACGAGCGTGGCGGTTTCACCGGTTTCCTCGCTGATCGAGAAGCCCGCGCCGACCACCTGCGCGACATCGTGAATTGTGCCCCCCAGAAAGACGCCGCCGGCCCGTGCGTCGAACCCGAAATAGCCCGACAGCATCGGGTAGACGACCATGGCAATGGTCGACATCACCGTGACGGACAGGACCGTGAACACGAGGTCGCGCTCGGACTTGTCATGCTTGGGCAGAATCGCGGCGATGGCCATTGCCGCCGATGCGCCGCAGATCGCCACCGATCCGCCGGTCAGCAGCGCAAAGCGCCATTTGCGCCCGACGAAGCGCGCGACCACCAGCGCGAACAGGATCGTGGCGATCACCCCCGTGACCACGAGCGCCACAAGTTCGGGGCCAAGCTGCGCGAGCATGTCCACGGAAATGCGCGCCCCCAGCAGCGCCACGCCCAGCCGCAGCACCGTGCGGGCGGTGACGGCGATGCCGGGAGCCGTCCGGGTGCCCTCTTCGGCGAGGAAATTGAGCGCAAGCCCCAGCAGCAGCGCCATCAGCATGGCGGGTGCGCCGTAGTGCTCGGACAGGAACTGCGCGGTGGCGGCAACCAGCGCCGACACGATGAAGCCGGGAAAGAGTTCTTTCAGGCGGTCGGGCGCGGGCAGGGCGGCGGTGAACATGGTGCGCACTCTCGGGATGCAGGATATCATCCGGCCCGCAGGGTGCGGGCCGGGGAGTGGAGAGAGGGGGGCAGCCTTAATGGCTGCGTGCCCCGATGGTTGGCAGGTCAGACCGCGCCTTGCTGCGGGCGCATGTCCTTCTTGTCGATTCCGGCGACGACGACGGGCTTCTTCATGGCGTCGCGGCGGAAGGGCTCGCCCAATTCCTGATTGAGCAGGACTTCGATGAAGGTCGTTTCCTTGTGCTTCATCTGGCGCTCCACAGCCTTGCGCAGTTCATCCGTCAGCTCGCTGGTCGAGCGGACCTGCACGCCATGGGCGCCGCAGGCCCGGGCGATCGCGGCATAGGAGGTGTCGCGGTCAAGCTCGGTGCCGACGAAGTTGTTGTCATACCACAGCGTCGTGTTGCGCTTTTCCGCGCCCCACTGGTAGTTGCGGAAGACCACCATGGTGATCGCCGGCCAGTCCTCGCGGCCGCAGGCCGTCATCTCGTTCATCGAGATGCCGAAGGCGCCGTCACCGGCAAAGCCGATGACCGGGACATCGGGGCAGCCGATCTTGGCGCCGAGGATCGACGGAAAGCCATAGCCGCAAGGGCCGAAAAGCCCAGGCGCCAGATATTTCCGTCCCTTCTCGAAGGCCGGGTAGGCGTTGCCGATGGCGCAGTTGTTGCCGATGTCGGACGAAATGATCGCATCCGCCGGCATCGCGGCCTGGATGGCACGCCAGGCCTGCCGCGGGCTCATCAGATCCTTGTCGCGCGCGCGCGCCTCCTCGTTCCAGACGGTGCCGGGATCGTCCTGTTCGTGATCGAGGCTCGACAGTTCCTGTGCCCAGCGCGACTTGGTCTGCGCCACCAGCGCCTTGCGGTCGGCCCTGCCGGCATCTCCGGCCGTTGCCGACAACTGCGCGAGGATGCCGCGCGCCACCTTGCCGGCATCGCCCTCGATCCCCACGGTGACCTTTTTCGTCAGGCCGATGCGGTCGGCGTTGATATCGACCTGGATGATCCTGGCCTCCTTCGGCCAATAGTCGATGCCGTAACCCGGCAGGGTCGAGAACGGGTTCAGCCGGGTGCCCAGCGCAAGAACGACATCAGCCTTGGCGATCAGCTCCATCGCGGCCTTCGAGCCGTTGTAGCCAAGCGGCCCCACGGCCAGCGGATGCGATCCGGGGAAGCTGTCGTTGTGCTGGTAGTTAGAGCAGACCGGGGCATCCAGACGCTCGGCCAGCCGGGCAAGATCGGGAATCGCACCGGCCAGAACCACGCCGGCCCCCGAGAGGATGACCGGGAACTTCGCTTCGGACAGAAGGCGCGCAGCCTCGGCCACGGCTTCCTCTCCGCCCGCCGGGCGTTCGAAGCGCACGACCTGCGGCAGATCGACGTCGATGACCTGGGTCCACATGTCACGCGGGATGTTGATCTGCGCGGGGGCCGATCCCCGCCAGGCCTTGAGGATCACGCGGTTGAGCACCTCGGGGATGCGGGACGGGTCGCGGACCTCTTCCTGATAGCAGACGCTGTCGGTGAAAAGGCGCATCTGTTCCATTTCCTGGAAGCCGCCCTGACCGATGGTCTTGTTGGCCGCCTGCGGCGTGACCAGAAGCATCGGCGTGTGGTTCCAGTAGGCGGTCTTCACGGCAGTGACAAAGCCGGTCACGCCCGGTCCGTTCTGGGCGATGGCCATGGCCATCTTGCCGGTCGCGCGGATGAAGCCGTCGCACATCAACCCGCCATTTGTCTCATGGGCGCAGTCCCAGAAGGTGATACCCGCCTTCGGGAACAGGTCCGAAACCGGCATCATTGCCGAGCCGATGATGCCGAAGGCATGTTCGATCCCGTGCATCTGAAGCACTTTGACAAAGGCTTCCTCGGTCGTCATCTTGACCATTGTCGTCTCCTTTTATTCTGTAAATTCCGTTAGTTGCGCGTCAGTTGCGTTCGTCGCGCATATGATACCAGTGATAGAGCCAGTATTGGCCGAGACGGCGGAAAGGTGTCTTCCAGCCTTCGTGCGGCAACTGGCCGGTGAAGATCGGCAGGCGCAGCTTTTCGGCCTTGCCAGCCACCATCTGCGCCATGCGACGACCAGCCTGGGCGGAATACATGACACCGTTCCCGCCGTAGCCGAGCGCGTAATAGATGGTCTGCTTCGGGTCCGGCTGGGTGATGCGCGGCATCATGTCATGGCTGACATCGACCCATCCCCACCAGGAATAGTCGATCTCGATGCCCTTCAGATGCGGGAACTTCCACGCCAAGCCATTCTTCAGAAGCTGGAAATGCTTGTCCATCGGCGCATCGCGGCCGGTGATCGCCGAACGCGATCCGATCTGGATGCGGCCCTCGGGCAACATGCGGTAGTAGAAGCGCAGCGTCCGCGTGTCGGTCAGCGGGCCATGGACCCTGGCGCCGATCTGCTCGATTTCGGCCGGCGTAAGCTGGCGCGTCACGCAGTTGTTGGACAGGATCGGCATCAGCCGGTCCCGGGTCAGCGGGTGAAGGTCGCGCGGCACATAGGCCGAGGTCGCCACACAGACGGCGCGCGCCCGGACGGTTCCGCCGGGGGTGCGCAGGTGGTGAACGCCATTCTTCGTTTCCCACCCCGTGACCGGGCTTGCAGGGTGCAGCTTCGCGCCCAGCTCGCGCGCCACGCGCGCATATTCGAAGGCAAGCTTCGCCGGCTGAACCGCAATCCCGTCCGGTTCCCAGCTTGCGCCATGGCATTCCATTTCGCGGATGGCTTCGGCGTGCACCTGTTCGCGCGACAGCATCCGGGCCTTGTAGCCGAAGGTGTTGTTCAGCACCTCGACCTCGGCCTTGAGCTTTGGCATCATCCAGCCCTTGTGGGCCAGGTAGTAGTGGCCGCCGTCGCAGGCATCCACGTCAAGGCGGTGTTCGCCAAGCAGATCGCGGAAAAGCTGGAACGCCTCGCAGACCTCGGCATGCATTTCGCGCGCGGTCTCCAGACCCCAGCGGGCGATCCACTGGCTGCGCTTGAGACGCCCGGACGAGATCTGCGCCTGCCCGCCCGACCGGGATGAACAGCCCCAGCCGATTCCGTTGGCTTCAAGCACATGCGCCTTGATGCCGTGGTCCTTGGCCAGATGGATCGCGGTTGAAAGCCCGGTGTAACCCGAACCGATCACCACGACATCCACATCCATGTCGGCGGTAACGGGGCCGTCGTCCTCGGGCATCTTGCCGGCTGTGGCGATCCAGTAGGTCGGCGCATAGGCCATGTTATGGCCCGGCCCCTTGTCCATGATCGGATCGTATTTCGGATCATAGGGCTGTTGCCCTGGCGCCTGGAAGTTCGAAGAAAGGGTCATTGGATTGGTCCCGGCTGGGGGTTAGCGCGCGTCCTGAAGTGGCCTGTCCTTGCGGAAGGCGTGTTTTTCCACGAGCCTGCCGTCACGGATGCGGAAGATGTCCACGCCGTCGGCCTCGATGCGCTTGCCGTCGGCACGCGTGCCCGAGAAGGTCCATTCCGACACGGCACGGTCGCCGGCAACGAAATGGCCGCGCTGGGCCCAGTGGGCGTCCTTCATGCCTTCCCACACGGCCGAGAAGGCCTGGGCGATGGCAGCCTTGCCCTCGATCCGGGTGCCGTGGACGTCCGGCCCGCCGACGGTGTAGAACACGCAGTCGTCGGCGAAGTGTTTCATCACGCCTTCGATGTCGTGGCGGTTGAAAGCGTCGAAAGTTGCCTTCAGGTCTTCGGCGGTAAGCTGGCTCATGGTGTCGTCCTTTCAGTGATCTTCGGTGTAGGGCACGATCAGCGTCGGCACCTTGGCGCGGTGCAGCACGCGTTTTGCAACAGTGCCCAGAAAGCTGTGGGTCAGCCCGTGGGCATGGCTGCCCATCAGGATCATGTCCGCGGGCAGGCTTTCGGCGCGCTTGAGGATGGCGTCGGCGGCATAGCCCTGCACCACCTCGATATTGTCAACGCGGGTGCGGTTGCGCCGTTCGTCTTCGGGCATCGCGGCCCAGAAGGCCTCCTGCCGTTCGGTCAGGGCCGCGAGGGTGTTTTCCATGCGGCGGTTGATGGCCTGGTTGCGTTGGTCCGCGTCGATCATGAACATCTGGAGCGTGATGCGCGCTTCCTCGTTCATCGGTTCGAGCGCATGCATGACATGGAGCCGCGCATCGAGCGCCCGGGCCAGGCCCACCGCATAGCGGAAGGCGTGGTTCGAGGTGTTGGACAGGTCCGTGGCATAGAGGATCGTCTGGATCGGTGTCATCATGTCAGTACCCCATGACCCTTGGCAGCCAGAGCGCGATGTCCGGGAAGATCGCGATGACGGCAATGGCGATCGTGCTGGCGAAGGCGAAGGGCAGGGCGCGGAGCGAGATTTCCTCGATCGAGACGTTCGAGATGCCCGAGGCGATGAAGAGATTCTCGCCCAGGGGTGGGGTCTGGAAGCCCACCGACAGCGTGCAGATCATCACGATCCCGAAGTGGATCGGGTCGATCCCCACCGAATAGGCCACCGGCAGCATAACCGGCACGAGGATCATGATCGCAGCCAGCGTTTCCATGAACATGCCGACGAACAGCAGGAACCCGATGACCAGAGCCCAGATGACGTAGATGTTCTGGGTGAATGACAGCATCGCTTCGGCGATATGCGCGGGGATCTGGTTTTCCACCAGGATGCGGCCGAAGATGGTCGCGGTGAACAGCACCAGAAGCACGCGGCCCGTCAGCCAGGTTGTCGCCTCCAGAGAAGCGAAGATCTCCTTCAGCCTGATTTCGCGGTAGATGACGATGCCGACGAACAGCGTGTAGAAGATCGCCACGATGGCCGCTTCGGTGGGCGTGAACAGACCGGCGTAGATGCCGCCAAGGATGACGAACGGGGCAAGCAGCGACCAGAAGCCCTTGTAGCAGGCCTGACCGATCTTGGCGAGCGAGAGGGGTTCGCCGCCACCACGATAGCCGGCCGACCGGCAGCGGACATAGTTCATCACCAGCAGGCAGGTGGCCATCAGGAAGCCGGGCAGGAAGCCCGCGATGAACAGCTTCGAGATCGAGACGGTCTGGAACTGGCCGTATTCCGCAACTGCTTCGGCGCTGGGCTGCATGCCCATGGCCGAGATGCCGAAGATGACCATCGGGATCGAGGGCGGAATGACGATCCCGAGCCCGCCCGAGGCGGCGGTCACTGCGGCACCGTAGCCGCGGGCATAGCCTGCCTTGACCATGGCCGGAATCATCAGCATGCCGACGGCCGCAGTGGTTGCCGGGCCGGAGCCCGAGATCGCACCGAAGAACAGGCAAGCGATGACGGTGGCCGCCGAGATGCCGCCCGTGAAGGGGCCGGCCAGGCTTTCGGCCACCGTGATCAGCCGTCGCGAGATGCCTGCGGCCTCCATCAGGGCGCCCGCCAGGATGAAGGACGGCAGCGCCATCAGCGGGAAGGCCCCGACCGAGGAAAAGGCGATCTGCACCATCTTGATCGGGTTGTCGCCCAGATACCACATCGCGGCCAGGGCCGCGACCCCGAGACCCACCGAGATAGGCGCGCCAAGGATCAGCAGGAAGAAGAAGGTGCCGAAGAGCACCGAGACAATCGAGCTGTCCATCACGCGCGCCCTCCCTTGGCGGCTTCTGCGGCGATCGCGTCAAGGTCGACCTGATCGGGATCGCGCGGGTCGATGCCCAGAACGAGCTTCATGTAGTTCACCTGGATGATGCGGATGGTCATCAGCGCGAAGGCGACTGGCAGGACCATGAGGACGTATTTCATCGGCCAGCCCAGCGTCTGCGCCTTCACGAAGGGCTTCATCAGGCTGATGTATTCGATCGCGTAACGGATGAAGACGATGTTGAACGCCACCCAGAACAGATCACCCGCGGCCTCGACCCAGCGCGCGATGCGGCGTGGCATCATGTTGATGTGAAAGGAAACCCGGTTGTGCGCATACATCCGCGCCGCATAGCTGGCGCCGAAATAGGCGAACCAGACGAACATGAAGACCGAGATTTCCTCGATCCAGGTGATCGAGTTGCCAAAGACCGTGCGCGAGACAATCTGCACGAAAAGAAGAAAGACGAAAGCAGCCAGTAGAAAGCGACAGATATAGCTTTCCAGCTTGTCGAGATGACGCCAGAGCGGGTGCATGGGGAACCTGTTGGGGTGGTGGGGGGCCAGGCAATGGGGGCCGGCCAAGGGCCAGCCCCCTGTGGCGTTCACGTCATTCGACGGCCGGGCGGCCGAGGGCGGCCAGCACGTTGTTCAGCACGTCCTTGCCACCGATGGTGTCGTAGAACTTCGGCCAGACGGCGGTGGTGGCCAGCTCGATGAACTCCTTTTCGCCATCGGCCGGGTCAGTGATTTCCATGCCCTTGGCGACCAGCTCTTCCTTGATCCTGGCTTCCTGATCGCGCAGGAACTGGCCAGAGGCCGCCGTCGCCTCCTTGCCGGCGTCAAGCACCTGTTGCTGTTCTTCCGGCGTCAGCGACTGGAACACCTGCTCGGAGACGATCAGCGGTTCGATCGAGAAGATGTAGCGGATGTTCGTGGCGTATTTCTGCACCTCGTAGAACTTCATGGCATTGACGGTCATGTAGGGGTTGTCCTGCCCGTCCACGACCTGCTGCTGAAGGGCCGCAAAGGTTTCCGACCAGGCCATCGGGGTCGGGTTGATGCCCCAGGACTTGTAGGTTTCGATCATGATCTCGTTCTTCGGCGTGCGCACCACCAGATCCTTGAGGTCCGCCACGCTCGAGACCGGATGCTTGGAGTTCGTCAGCACGCGAAAGCCCGAATAGGCCCAGCCGATGATGCGCACACCGGCATCCTCGACGGTCTTGTTGACCATCTGCTGGCCGATTTCGCCCTGGGTGATCTTTTCGGCGTCCTCGAGCGAGAGGATGACATAGGGCAGCGTCAGAGTGCCGACCGAGGGCGAGAAGGGCGTGATGTTGTTGATCGCAAGGATCGAGAAGTCGAGCGTGCCGGTGGCTGCGGCGCCGACGGTATCCTGTTCGTCGCCAAGCTGGCCGTTCAGGAACAGTTTGGCGCTGTGGGCGCCGCCGGTCTTTGCCTCGAGCGCCTTCACGAAGGCCAGGCCAAGTGCCTCCTGCGTTCCCCCGGCGCCGTCACCGACCGCGATCTTGAATTCCTTGGCATCGGCCACGCCGAAGCTCAGCGCCAGAACGGCAGCGGCAGCCACGGAACGCAGCGCCTTTGAATAGAAGCTCATGGTATTCCTCCCCAGAAATTTTTTGTTTTCCAGCAACACCGGAAACACGTGCAACTTGCCGAGACTGATTGTCGCAGGTTATATCCAGATTGAATTGTGTTTAGGTCCAGAGAGCCATGGTGCAACCTGCGCAAGGCGCTCCCCAACGCCGAGACTGGCCTCCGGGTCGAATCCCGGTAGAAGCGCTCTTTATTAACAAGAAGTTGCACGATGGCCTTCAGGTCCAGCTCTGGTCGGCACTGGTCGGGGTTCTGCTCGAATCGCGCGCCGAACCGGGGACGAAACTCCCGTCTTCGCGGGAACTGGCAGAGCATCTGGGCATTTCGCGGCTGACCGTGACGCTCGTCTACCAGGAGCTGATGGCGCAGGGGTATCTCGAATCACTGCCGCGTTCAGGCTACGTCGTGGGCAGCAATGTTCCTCATCGCCGGATGCGCCAAGACCCGCCACCATCGGCAGTCCGGCCCGTCGTCTGGGAAGACTGGCTGCGTGCGGACCTGAAACGGCTGCGCCAGATCGTCAAGCCCGCCGACTGGCGCAGCTATCCCTATCCCTTCATCTACGGCCAGCCCGACGCCCGCCTGTTCAATCATTCCGCCTGGCGGGACTGCGCCCGGCGGACGCAGGGGGCGCGGGATTTTTCGGCAATGACGGATGACCAGTATGGGCGCGACGACCCGATGCTGGTCGACTACATCTGCCGCAATACCTTGCCCCGGCGCGGCATCCGCGCCAGACCCGAAGAAGTGCTGATCACGCTGGGTGCGCAGAACGCTCTTTACCTCGCGATCGAGCTTCTGGCGCGACCCAACCGGACCGCGGTGATCGAGGATCCGGGCTATCCCGATTTTGCCGAGACGCTGCGCATGGTGGGCATGCCGGTGCTTGCCTCGCCGATCGACGATCGCGGGCTTGATCCCGAATCCCTGCCCGCCGACACGGGGCTCGTCGTCGTCACTCCAAGCCACAATATCCCGACCGGGCTGACCATGCCCTTCGAGCGGCGCAAGGAATTGCTTGCCGCCGCTGACCGGCAGGATTTCCTGATCATCGAGGACGATTACGAATTCGAGATGTCCTTCCTTGCGCCGCCCGAGCCATCGCTCAAGTCGCTCGACCAGTCGGGGCGCGTGATCTACATCGGCAGCTTTTCCAAGTCTCTGTTTCCGGGGCTGCGGCTGGGCTATCTGGTCGGCCCCGAGCCCTTCATCCGCGAAGCGCGGGCGCTGCGGTCGGTGATGCTGCGCCATACGCCCGGACACATGCAGCGGGTCACGGGCTATTTCCTGGCGCTGGGCTATTATGACGCCCATGTGGTCGGGCTGCGCCGTGTCTTTCGCCGGCGCCGCGAAGCCTTGGTCGAATCGCTTGCCGGCACCGGGTTCGTCATTGCCGGGGCCGCGCGCCACGGCGGATCGAGCCTCTGGATCGAAGGGCCTGCGGGTCTCGACAGCGCGCATTTCGCCGAACAATTGACAGGGGCCGGGGTTCTGATCGAGCCGGGGCGGCCGTTCTTTGCCAATCCGCCGGAACCCTGCCGGTTTTTCCGCATGGGTTATTCCTCGATCGCGGAAGGCGAGATCCGCGCCGGCGTTGCCGTGATGGCGGCGGAACTGGCACGGATCACGCGGCAGGGGTCTTGACCGATCGAGCGGGGTTGCGAAAACGGCAGGGCACGGGCGTCGCGCTTGCGCTTGTTGCCGCAGATCGGTGCAATTTTCCGGGCTTGCCTTTCCCATCTGCCCGCTGCTCTGTGAGGGCAGTCAGGCAGGAACAGCGCATGACCGGAAAAACGCCAAGACGTGCGGTCACCATCAAGGATGTCGCCGCCGCCGCCAATGTCTCGCGCGCGACAGCGGCACGGGCCCTGAACGGCTATGGTTACGCTGGCGAGGCGGTGGTGAAGCGGGTGGCCGCGGCCGCGGCGCAGCTGGGCTATCGTGGCAACCGGGTGGCTCAGGCGTTGCGGCAGGGCCAGATGCCGATCATCGGCTTTGTGCCGGGTGATATCCAGAACCCGTTCTTCGCCCGGATCGCACATGACATCGACGGGCAATTGCGTGGCAGCCACCACAATCTCATCATTGCATCGAGCGAGGAGAGCGAGACGCAGGAACAGGAACTGCTGGAAAGCCTGCGCACCCTGAACCTGCGCGGGTTGATCGTGGCTCCCGCCTCGTCGGGGGAAAACGCGCATCTGCACCGGCTGGTGGCAGAGCACTATCCGCTCGTTCTTGTCGACCGGGTGGTGCCCGATCTGCCCTGCGACACCGTGTCGGTCGATAACGCCGGAGGCGCGCAGGAGGCGGTCACCTACCTGATCCGTCATGGTCATCGCCGGATCGGGGTGATCCACGATGAGTCGCGCATCGTCACCGCGCAGGAACGTCTTGCGGGCTACCGGAAGGCACTTGTCGATGCGGGCCTGCCGGTCAAGCCGGAGCTGATGGTTGTCTCGCAGTCAACCGTCGAACATGCGATCGACGCCACGATTCGCCTCTTCAACCAGCGCGAACGTCCGACCGCGCTCTTCACGCTCGACAGTCTGATGACCACGGGCGCGCTTCTGGGGCTTCGGACCATGGGGCTGCAGGTGCCGCAGGATGTGTCATTGGTGGGGTTTGACGATTTTGCCTTCGCCACCTTCACAGACCCGCAAATTACCGTTGTTTCGCAGCCCGTTGGCAAGATTGGCGCCCTTGCAGTCCGCATGCTGATGGACCGGATTTCCGGCCATGACGGCCCGCCCCGGCATACGCGCTTTCCAACCAAGCTTATCGTGCGGGGGTCAGTCGCCCATGTCGCCAATCCCTGAGAATAGGGCTTGCCACACCCGTGGCTACGTGCGTAACATGACAGCATGTGAGATCGGTCTCCTAGTGGTTTCAGCCCCGGCTTTCCACCAGGGCGCAATGCGGGTCATTTTTTTTGAACCACTATGAGACCGATCTCACGACAAGATCCACGACGCCAGCTTTCACCGGCTGAGCAAGAGACAAGGCATGAAAAGGACGTGACATGAAGAATTTCGACCAGGACCGCTTCCTCCGCACGCAAAGCGGCGCGGTTTCCATTGCCGACATGGCGCGCCCGCTGATGCGCAGCCTTCTGGATGGTGGAACCGAACGGATCTATTTCATGGGCACCGGTGGCGTGCAGTTGCTGACCTTTCCGGCAATCGACCTGATCCAGCGCCATTCCACCTTCCCGGTCGCGGCCTGCTACCCGGCACAGGTTGTCGTCGATCCGCCCGCAGGGCTGGATGAAAAGGCGCTGGTGATCATCCCGTCGCTGTCGGGCACCACGCGCGAAGGCGTGGAACTGCTGGCTTTCCTCAAGGCGCGCGGCGTTAAAACCCTGTCGCTGACCGGTCATGCCGACACGCCGCTTGCACGTGATGCCAGCCACACTTTCACCAACCCGGCCGACGACACCACTTCGTCGGAGTCGTTCTACCTGCAAACGCTGATCCTTGCGATGGCCTTGCTGGCCGAAACCGGTGCGCTGTCCGATTACGACAAGATCATCGCCGAACTCAAAACGCTGCCCGGCCTGCTGGTTGCGGCGAAAGAAGCGTTCGATCCGCAGGCGGCCAAGCTGGCCGAGGCGATCCAGCACGAACCCTGGCACATCTTCACCGGCGCGGGTAACGCCTGGCCCGAGGCGCATTACTACGGCATGTGCATTCTGGAAGAAATGCAGTGGATCCGCACACGCCCCGTTCATGGCGCCGATTTTTTCCACGGCACGCTTGAACTGGTCGAGCCGGGCGTCAGCGTCTTCCTGTTCAAGGGCGAGGATGCGGCGCGGCCTCTGGGTGACCGGGTGGAACGCTTCGTCCGCCGCTACACCGACAAGCTCTGGGTGCTGGATACCGCCGAGGTTGCCTTGCCGGGAGTGTCGCCCCGTGTGCGGGCCATGATCTCGCCCGTCCTGCTGGCCACGATGCTCGAACGGATGAGCGCCCATCTCGAAGTGCTGCGCGACCATCCGCTGACGACGCGGCGCTATTACAAGCGCGTCGAATACTGACGCGCGCGACCCCGACAAGAACAACAGGTCCAACAGAAGGAGAGGAAGATGAAACGGTCCCTGATGGCGGCAATCCTCGCCATGACGACGACCCTTGCGGGCAGTGCCATGGCGCAGACCCTGGTTGCCGATCCGGCAGCAGAGGTGAAGCATGAGGGCACGCTGAAGGTGATGACCAAGTTCGGGATGCAGCGGCTTGCGCCCTATTTCACCGATCTGGCCAAGGCCTACGAGGCAGCGCACCCCGGCGTGACCATCGAGCTGATCCAGGAGGATGATGACAGCGTCAAGGGCAAGACCAAGACGCTGGTCGCCTCGAATGCGATGCCCGACATCTTCTTTTCCTGGACCGGAACCTGGGGCGGCAACTTCGTCCGCGGGTCGCGCGCGGTCGACCTGACCCCGGTGATCGGGCCGGGCACCGAATGGGGCGGAAAACTGGCATCCGCAGCGGTTGATGCCTTTGTCTATGACGGAAAGAACTACGGTATTCCGCTCTATCTTGATGCCAAGTTCATGGGCTACAGCAAACCCGCCTTTGCCAAGGCCGGGGTCGAGGTGCCAACCGATCTGGACGGGTTGCTGACCGCCTGCGACAAGCTGCGCGCGGCCGGCTATACGCCGATCTCGATCGGCAACAAGGAACCCTGGGTCGGCGTGCACTACGTCGGCCAGCTTCTGGCCTACAACGTCCCGCGCGAGGTGCTGGAAAAGGATTTCAACCCGGCCACCGCGACCTATGACGATCCCGGCTATGTCGCGGCGCTGGAGCAGTTCGGCCAGATCGCCAAACGCTGCACGGTGGGTGCTGCAATGAACGGCATCTCCTATCAGACCGCCATTCAGGAACTGAGCGACGGCAAGGCGGCGATGTATTATCAGGAGATCATCGAGTTCGACAGCGCCGCCAGCGCGACCACCGCACTGAAACCAGAAGAGTTCGGCTTCTTCCGCCTGCCAGCACCCAGTGGCGCCAAGGGCGATCCCGAGGCACTGGAAGGTGCGCCCGAGGGCTACATGATCTCGACCGCATCCGGAAATGTGCCGCTGGCGCTGGATTTCATGCGCTTTGTCACCAGCCCGGAAAACGGCAAGATCCTTTCCTCGCCGCCCTATGGACAGCCCAGCGCGGTGATCGGCGGGGCGGATCCTGTGACCATGAACCCTGCCGTGGTCGGCGGGCTGGAGGACATCGCGCGCGCTTCCTACCTGATCCAGTGGCTGGATACGGTGAACCATCCCAAGGTTGCCGCTGCCTGGCTTGCGGGGATCCAGGCCTATGCCGGGGGTGACATGAGCGCCGAGGACGTGGTGGCTTCGGTTCGCGCCGCAGCCGAAGCGGCCAAGTGACGATGGCGCAATCCGCCACCCGCATCAGGACGGGGCGCGCACCGGGCGCGCCCCACCCGATCGGCCAACCCCTTGCGGCGCTCTGGTCGATGCGATGGGTGGCGGTGGCCCTGGGGATCGTGGGCTGGTTCGTCTATTATCCGATCCTCAACAACTTTCTGGTCAGCACGACCCAGCAGGACATCTTTACCGGCGAGGTGACGCAGGTCGGGCTGGAGAACTACCGCCGGCTTGCCAGCGATCCGGTGGTCGCCACGGCGATGTGGAACAACACCGCCTATGCGCTGCTGTCGATCCTGTTCCAGGTCTTTGGCGCCTTCTGGCTGGCCGCCATCATCGAGGGTCTGCAGTCGGATCGCTGGCGCGCCATCTGGCGGGCGGTCTATTTCATACCTTCGGCGATCTCGACCACGGTGACGGGGCTGCTCTTCTACTTCATCTATCAGCCTCAGATCGGCATTCTCGACGGGCTGATGACCGGAATGGGGCTTGGCCATCTGTCCCGCGTCTGGCTGGGCGACAGCACGACGGCGATCTATGCGATCATTGCCATGAGCCAGTGGCAGGGCTTCGGATACTCGACGCTTCTTTTCTCGGTAGCGATCCAGAAGATCCCGCAGGAACTCTTTGATGCCGCCCGCATGGACGGGGCAGGGCCCCTGCGGCAGATCTGGGCCATCACGCTGCCCATGACGCGCGAAATGACCGGAATGATGATCATCGTCACGGTGACCGGCGCCTTCCAGGTGTTCAACGAAGTGATGGTGATGACCGCAGGCGGGCCGAACAATTCCAGCCAGGTGCTTGGCACATGGCTGTTCGAACAGGGTTTCAACCAGAACGACATGGGCTATGCCGCCGCGATCGGATCGCTGGTCTTCGGCGTGACGATGCTCTGCGGTGTAGCGCAACTGTGGTATACCCGGCGGCGGAGGGTGGAGGCATGACGATGACCATGGCCCTGCCATCCCGGAGCAGGCCGTTCTGGCCCGCGATGCTGCGCGGCATGCTCTGGGCCTTCCTGTTCGCGATGGGCGTGCTGGTGCTTTATCCGCTCTTGTGGATGGCGCTGGGCGGCTTCAAGTCCAACAGCCAGATCTTCAGTGATCCCTTCGCGCTGCCCGCAAGCTGGTCGCTGGAAAACTACCTTGCGGGGTGGCGGGCGACACGGGGCTACATGCTGTCGAGCCTTCTGGTGACGCTTGTCTCGACGTTGACCACGGTGATGATCAGCGCCTGGACCGCCTTTGGCCTGACCCGCACCGCGATTCCAGGCAAGCCGCTGGTCGTGGGCTTCATCCTGGGGGGCATGATGCTCAGCCCCACCGTGGCACTGGTCCCCCTGGTCAGGATGCTGCAAGACCTTGGCATCTATGACAGCCATGCCGCGCTGATCCTGCTATACACGGCGTTCCGGGTGCCCTTCACCACCTTCCTGATCCGCGCCTACATGCTTGATCTGCCGCGCGACCTGGACGAGGCGGCGATGATGGACGGGGCATCGCCGGGGCAGATCTTCCGCAAGGTGATCCTGCCGCTGTGCCAGCCGATCCTGATTTCCTGCGTGGTGCTGCATATCCTGTTCGCCTGGAACGAATATCTCTTTGCAATGATCTTCACCAACAGCCCCGGCGTGCAGACACTGCCGGTGGGCCTGACCTCGATGATGTCGAAGCAGGGCACGAACTTTGCGGCCGTCTTTGCGGCCATGACGATCTCGGCCCTGCCCATCGTGATCATCTTCTTCCTGACGCAGCGGTATTTCATCCGCGGTCTGACCCAGGGTATCGGCAAATGACCACCTCAGCCAAATTGTCGCGGGCGCAGTTGCTGGGCGCGAATTTCGCGTTCCAGCACCTGCCCATGTCCCAGGTGGCGGCGATCCTGTCGCGCCACGGATTTACCGGGATCGAACTATGGGGCATCGCGCCGCATCTTGATCTGTTCCATGCGACAGATGCCAGCGTGGCCGCGCTGAAGGGCCTTCTGGCCGATCACGGATTGTCGGTGCGCATATTCACGCCCGAACAGGTGCTCTATCCGGTCAATATCGCCTCGGGCGACGCCGAATGGCGCCGGGCAAGCGTCGACCGTTTCCGGCGCGCTGCCGACATTGCCGCATATCTGGGGGCCCGCCACCTGTTCCTGACGGCAGGGCGCGGATATGAAACGGCACCGGCGGAAATGGCCTGGGGCCATGCAGCCGAGTCATTGGCCGAAATCGCCGGATACGCCTCGGGTCTTGGTCTGCGATGCCTGCTGGAGCCCCTGCGCCGCAGCGAAAGCAACATCCTGCACAGTGCCGCCGACCTGGCGCGGATGCTCGATCAGCTTGATTGCGCCGAAATCGACGCCGTGCTGGATCTTGTTGCCATGGCCGCCGCCGGGGACCGGCCAGAGGATTATCTTCGGCGTTTCGGCCCGCGTCTGGCGCATGTCCATGTCGTGGATGGCACGCCTGCCGGGCATCTTGTCTGGGGCGACGGCGACTTGCCGCTTGCCCGATGGCTGGGGGTTCTGGCCGCGGCGGGCTATGGCGGCACGCTTTCATTCGAACCCTTCGGGGATGGCAGTTATGCGCTGGACCCCGAGGCTGCCCTGCGGCGCAACCTTTCGGGCATTGCACCTTGTCTGGCAGGAGCCCCGGCATGAAACCGTCAATGCTGATCGCGGTTGGCGACAATTGCCTTGACGTCTACCTGACCCGCAACCAGCTGGCCGTGGGCGGCAATGCGTTGAACGTGGCCGTGCAGTGGCGCAGGCGCGGCCTGAACGCGCGCTATTTCGGTGTCGTCGGCCCGGATGCCGAGGGCGACGCGGTGCTGGCGGCCATTGCCGGGGCCGGGCTGGACGCGGCCGATTGCGAGCGCCGCCCCGGCCATACCGCTGTCACCCTGTTGCAGGACCGTCAGGGCGACCGGCGCTTCCTGCTCGAGGATCTGGGCGTCGGCCTGCATTACCTGCCCGAGCCCGGGCGCCTTGCGGAACTTGGCCGGGCCGACTGGGTGCATCTGGGCACCAATTCGGCGCAGGCGCTGCTGCGGCATCTGGTGGCCGAAGGTATCGGTTTCAGCGTCGATATCTCCACCAGCCATGATGCACTGGACCTGTCCGGCGTGCCGCTGGTCTTTGCATCGGGGCCGGAATCCGAGGATGCCCCGGTCGCGCCGCTGATCAATGGCCTTCTGGCGCAGGGTGCCTTGCGCGTCGTGCTGACCTGCGGGCGTCGGGGGGCATTCTACCATGACGGCAATCACCTGCATCGCGTTGCGGCGCAGCCGGTCGCGGTGGTCGACACCTGCGGCGCGGGTGACAGTTTCATTGCCAGTTTTCTGGCCGATCACATGGTGACGGGCCTTCCCGTGGCCGACGCGCTGGCGCAGGCGACAACGGCCGCCGCCACGGCCTGCAGCCACGAGGGCGGCTTTCCCCAGCCGCTTGGCCCGATCCCCGACTGGCTCAAACAGAAATATGCCGGGGTCATCGCCTCGGCCGGGGCATGACATGACCCGGTTCACGTTTCGCCCGGTTGTGATCGCCGGTGGGCGCGATCGGTCTTTCTGGTTGCAGGATGCCGGTGCGCGCGCGGCTTCACTGCCGCTGAGCGGCTCTGCCGATTGCGATGTGGCCATCATCGGTGGCGGCTATTGCGGGCTGTGGACGGCGCTGCGACTGAAGGAGCATGCGCCCGATCTGCGGGTTATGGTGCTGGAGGCGGATATCTGCGGTGGCGGGGCTTCGGGCCGAAATGGCGGGCAGGTCCATAGCTGGTTTGCCGAAATCGACCAGTTGACCCGGCTGGTGGGCGAGACCGAGGCCTTGCGCCTGTGCCGCGCGACGGCGGATGCCATCGAGGAACTGGCGAGCTTGCAGGCCTCGGGCACGATCGACATGGATCTTCGGCTGGATGGCTGGCTCTGGACCGCCAGTTCCCGCGCCCAGGAAGGTGCCTGGGATCCGGCGGTTGCTGCCAATACGCGCCTCGGTCAGGCGCCCCTGCGGCCCCTCGATCCCGAAACCATCCGGCGCCGGGGGGGGACCGACACATCCTATACCGGGGTCCAGGAGGCGCGGGCCGGCAGCCTGCATCCGGCGAAACTGGCGCTTGGCCTGCGGTCGCTTGCGCTTGCGCGGGGAGTGGTGCTGCACGAGGGCACGCCGGTGACGACCATCGAAGCGGGCAGACCCTGTCGGCTGGAGACCCCTGCCGGGGCGGTGTCCGCGCGCAAGGTGGTGATCGCCACCAACGCATGGGCCACCGCCATCCCCGAATTGCGGCGCTACATCTACGTGGTCGACAGCCAGATCATCGCCACCGCCCCCGTGCCCGACCGCCTTGCCGCCCTTGGCTGGAGCGGGGGCGCCTCGGTCTGCGATGCGCAGGCGCATGTTCTCTATTGGCAACGCCGGCCCGACGGACGCGTGATCCTTGGGCGCGGCAGCGGCAATGTGGCCTTCGCCGGCGCTTTCGGCGCGGCCTTCAATCGCCGGCCCGGCGCCACGGCCGACAATGTCCGCGAACTGCACCGCCTGTTCCCCAGCCTGGGGGATGTGGCCATCACCCATGACTGGACCGGGCCGATCGACTGCGTTGCAGAGCATCTGCCGGTCTTTGGCCGGCTTTCCGGCCAGCCCGATATCCATTTCGGGGTCGGCTTCAATGGCACCGGTATCGCGCAGGCCCCGGTTGCCGGTCGCATCCTTGCCAGTCTGGTGCTGGGCCATGATGACGAATGGTCCCGCTCTGGTCTTGTGGGGCTGGGCCGCCGCACGACGCTGCCACCCGAACCGATCCGCTATCTGGGCGCGCGCCTCGTGCGCCACGCCATCCGACAGCGCAACGATGCCGAGATCCAGAACCGCCAACCGAATGCGCTGGTGCGGTGGCTTTCCGCACAAACCCCCGGCGGCTGAGGGGCCCCCAACGAGATGAGAGAACCATGGCCGATCTGACGCTGCGCGATCTGCGCAAGACCTATGGCAACGTGCCGGTGTTGCATGGCATCGATCTGGATATAGCGGAGGGCGAGTTCATCGCTTTCGTCGGTCCCTCGGGCTGCGGCAAGTCCACGCTGCTGCGATGCATCGCCGGTCTGGAAGACATCAGCGCGGGTGAGCTGCGCATCGGCGGCACGCTGATGAACCATGTGGCCCCGGCCCGGCGCGGGATTGCCATGGTCTTTCAGTCCTATGCGCTTTATCCACATATGACGGTCTTTGAAAACATGGCCTTCGGCATGCGTATTGCCGGACTGCCCAAGGCCGAAATCACCGCCAGAGTGCAATCCGCTGCTGAAAAACTGCAGCTCGGGCCCTATCTGCATCGCCATCCGCGTGCCCTGTCGGGCGGCCAGCGCCAGCGCGTGGCGATCGGCCGGGCCATCGTGCGCGACCCGGGCGTGTTCCTGTTTGACGAGCCGCTGTCGAATCTCGATGCAGCCTTGCGCGCCGCCACGCGGGTGGAGATTGCCCGGCTGAAGAAATCCATGCCCGGCACGACAATGATCTACGTGACCCATGACCAGGTCGAGGCGATGACCCTGGCGGACCGCATCGTGGTGCTGCGGGGCGGGCGGATCGAACAGGTGGGCAGGCCCATCGACCTTTATCGACGTCCCGCCAACCTGTTCGTCGCGGGTTTCATCGGCTCGCCGGCAATGAACATCCTGCCTGCGCGCCTGGAGGCAGCGGGGCAGGGCACGACGCTGCGGATGGAAGATGGCGGCCAGTTGCATCTGGCGCGGCCCGCACCCGCGGGACTTGCGGGCAGACCGGTGCATCTGGGTATCCGCCCCGAAGATCTGCGACTGGCGCGGCCCGGCGAAGCCGCGCTGCTGTCTGGTCGCATCCTGCTGGTGGAGCAACTGGGGGAAGTGCAGATCCTTCATGTTGAAAGCCCTGCGGCACCTGCATCGCCACTGATCGTCAAGGTTCCGGGGACTGCGGACGTGATCGAGGGGGGGCAGGTTCTGCTCTGCGCCGAGCCTGCCGCAATGCGCCTGTTCGACGAGGCCGGCGTTGCGTTTGCCGATGAAGCCACGCTGCAGGAATAGACCGCCACTTCAGGGGGGTGTCGATTGACGCCTGTTGTCTAGGGCAGCACCCGCAGCCAGCCCCAGGCGGTGAACAGCGAAAGCCCCGTGGCGATCAGCACGGCCGAGGCCGTCACCCGCTGTCCGGCGCCGTAGAAATGCGCGAAAAGATAGGCGTTCACACCCGGCGCCATGGCGGCCGTCACCACCGCCGACCGCAGGCTGGCCGTGTCCAGATGATAAAATCCCGTGCCAAGCCACCAGGTCAGCATCGGGTGCAACCCAAGCGATCCCGCGCAGATCAGGGCGATGGCGCGGGCGTCGCCTTGGGGACGGTAACGCCAGAGCACGCCGCCCAGACCGAACAGCGCCACCGGGATCGCAGTGCTTGCGATCATCTCGGCCGCCTCCTGCACCGGCGCGGGCAGCGTCACACGGCCAAGGTTGAGCGCAAACCCCGCGGCAATCCCGATCAGCAGCGGTTGGGTTGCGATGCCGCGCACCACCCGCGCGGCCATGCGCAGCGGATGCAAACCCTGTGCGCGGGCCAGCACCACCTCCATCAGCGTGATGCCAAAGCCGAAAAGCAGGGGCGAATGCACCGAGATCAGGATATAGTTCGCCGTCAGCGCGCCCGAACCATAGGCGCGTTCGGTGATCGGCAGCCCAAGAAGCAGCGTATTGGAAAACAGCGCCGCAAAGCCGATCACCACCGCATCGGGCGCCGGCCGGCGCAGCCAGACCAACGCCCCGGCCGCCACCACCGCGAAGCTGGCAAAAGCGCCGACATAGAAGCTGATCAGCAGGTCAGGGGACCAGGCGGTGCCAAGGTCGATCCGGCTGATCGCCAGCATCAGAAGACAGGGTGCGGCGATGGAATTGGCATAGCGCATGAGCCCGTCTATGCCCGGCGCCGCGATCACCCGCGACACGGCAGCAGCATAGCCTGCCCCGATCAGCAGGAAGACCGGCAGGATCACATCGACAAGCGCCTGCATCCCCGGGGCGCTCAGGCGGGAAGCTCGATCACCATCCCGTCGAAGGCGGCGGAGATGTTGGCGGGCGTTTCCGCCTCGATCGTCGCATGGTCAAGGTCGATGTGCATGTTGGTCAGGATGCCATGCCGTGGGGCGGCGCGTTCCAGCCAGTCCAGCGACAGCGCCAGATGGGCATGGGTCGGATGCGGCTCGCGCCTCAAGGCATCAAGGATCCAGACATCCAGCCCCTGAAGCTCGGCCCATGCCGCATCGGGAATGGCGGAAACGTCCGGCAGATACGCCAGCCCGCCGATGCGAAAGCCCAAGGCTTCGATATCGCCATGATCGACGGTGAAGGGCGTGAGCGTGATCGTGCCGCCCTGGCCGTCGATCGAGAAGGAGCCACGGATCGCGTTCAGGTCGCAGATCGGCGGATAGGAGGATCCGGCAGGCTGCACGAAGGCATAGCCGAAGCGCGAGATCAGCGCGTCTTGGGTCGGACCGTCGGCCCAGACCTGCAGGCGGCGGCGGGCGTTGAAGACCAGTTGCCGCAGGTCGTCGATGCCATGCACATGGTCGGCGTGGGAATGGGTATAGGCCACCGCGTCGATATGGCCGATGCCGCTGCGCAGAAGCTGTTCGCGCATGTCGGGCGTGGTGTCGATCAGGACGCGGGTGATGCCTTCGCCTTCGATCCGTTCGACCAGCATCGAACAGCGGGTGCGGCGGTTCTTCGGGTTCAGGGGATCGCAGGCGCCCCAGTGGCCGCCGATGCGCGGCACCCCGCCCGAGGAGCCGCAGCCAAGGATGGTGAAGCGCAGCGTGGCCATGTCAGCCCACCTTCGCCTTGGAAAACAGCCGTTCGAAATTTGCTTCCGTCGCCGCGGCGAAGTCGGGCAGCGTCAGGCCAAAGAGCTCGGCCCCCGTGCGGGCAGTGAAGGCGGTATAGGCAGGTTCATTGCGACGCCCGCGCCAGGGGGGCGGCGCCAGATAGGGACTGTCCGTTTCCAGCAGGATCCGGTCAAGCGGCGCGGCCGCAAAGATCGCGCGCAGATCGCCGCTTTTCGGAAAGGCTGCGATCCCCGACATCGACAGGTAAAAGCCAAGATCAAGCGCCGCGCGCGCCAGATCCGGCCCCGAGGAAAAGCAGTGCATGACGCAGCCATAGGGGGCGTTGCGGTATTCTTCTGCAAGGATCCGCGCGATGTCCTGATCCGCCGCGCGGGCGTGGATCACCAGCGGCAAGCCGCTTTGCTGCGCCGCCTCGATGTGGATGCGGAGCGAGGTCTTCTGCACCTCGGCGCTGTCGGCGCTGTAGTGGTAATCCAGCCCGGTTTCACCGATTGCCACGAACTTCGGATGCCGGGTCAGTGCCAGCAATTCGTCGACCGCCACCATCGGCTCTTCGGCGGCCGACATCGGGTGGGTGCCGGCGGCATAGAAGACCTGCGGATGGGCTTCGGCCAGGGCGCGCACGGCAGGCTCTTGGCGCATCCGGGTGCAGATCGTGACCATCCGGTGCACACCTGCCGCGCGGGCGCGGTCCAGCAGCGCGGGCAGTTCGCCGTCGAAATCGGGGAAATCAAGGTGACAATGGCTGTCGGTAATCAGGGGCGGCGTGTCGGTCATCGGTCGCGGCGCTTTCGCGGCCTCCTCAGCGGGCGGACAGCCGGTGCGCCGTCTCGTCGATCTTGAAGATCATATCAAGGATAAGCGCCGCCGGGTCAAGGTTGACGGCCTTGCCATGCCGTGCACGTGCGCCCTGGCTTTGGTGAAGATCGGCCCAGCCGCGCGCCGCGCCCTGGTCGGCAGACAGCCGGGCAAACAGCGCGGATTCGCCGGGGGCCGCTTCGGGCAGGGGTGGGCCGTCAATGCCGCTGCGCGCCAGACGCGACAGGAACAGATCGAACAGCGCAAGCGCCAGATCGAACCGCGCCTCGGCCCCGCGCGCGCCCAGACTGCCGGCCAACGACAGGGCAGCGGGGCGGTCCAGCCGGGGCAGGGTGGAAAACAGCCGGACAATGGCGGCATAGTCCTGCAGGCCGTCAAGGTTGGTCAGCCGGATTGCCTCGCCCACCGATCCGCCCGAAAGTGCGGCCAGCGCGGCGCCTTGGTCCTCGACCGCGATGCCCGCCTGTTCCAGCGCCGCTGTGATCGCCTGCGCCGGCAGGGGCGCAAGCCGCAACTCGCGGCAGCGCGATCGGATCGTCGGCAGAAGGGCCGACGGCTGGTGACTGACCAGAAGGATCGTCACCCCCGCAGGCGGCTCCTCCAAGAGCTTCAGCAGGGCGTTGGCCGCCTGGGGGTTCATCTCGTCGGCGCTGTCGACGATGGCCACCCGCGCCCCGCCATCGGCCGCCGACAGGGCAAAGAACGACTTCATCCGCCGCACCTCATCCACCGTGATGACGGTTTTCAGGCGCTTCCTTTCCTCGTCCCAGCCACGCCGCAGCACGAAAAGCCGTGGCTCGGATCCGGCATGGACACGCCTTGCGACGGGATGATCGGGGGCGATATCAAGGCTGTGCGGCGTCTCGGCTGCGCCGAAAAGGCCGCCCTCTACGGGCGCGGCAAGCACGAAGGTGGCGATCCGCCATGCAAGCGTTGCCTTCCCCACGCCGCGCGGCCCGGTCAGCAGCCAGCCGTGATGCATTCGGCCGGTGGCATGGGCGGCCAGAAAGTCGCGCTCGGCGGCCTCCTGCCCGAAAATCTGGCGGGTGTCGCGCGGATGGGGCGCGCCTTCGATCCGGTCAGGTTCGGGCAGGTCGTCGCTCATCGCAGGGCGGCCCGCGCCAGCGCGGCGACCTCGGCCTCGATGCTGTCGGCGTCGCGGTTGCCGTCGATCACCCGGATCCGCGCCGGCGCCGACCGCGCCAGATCAAGGAAGCCCGCCCGCATCCGTTCCTGCATCGCAAGGCCCATGTCCTCGAAGCGTTCCTCATGGCCCTGACGGCCCCGGGCGCGCGAAAGCCCCAACCCGGGGTCGATGTCGATAAGGAAGGTCAGGTCGGGCTCAACCCCGATCATCAGGTCATGCAGGCGGTCCACCGTTTCGCGCAGCCCGGCGCCGCGCAACCCCTGATAGATGCGGGTGCTGTCCACGAAACGGTCGGAAATCACGATCATTTCGGAGGCAAGTGCCGGAACGATCAGGCGCTCCATGTGATCGCGGCGCGCGGCGGTGAACAACAGGATCTCGGTCTCGGGCGACCAGCGGTCGGGGTCACCTTCCAGCACCAGCCGGCGGATTTCCTCGGCGCCGGGGCTGCCGCCGGGTTCGCGCGTCAGCACGACATCATGCCCCGCCGCGCGCAAGGTCTCTGCCAGCCGCCGCGCCTGCGTGGATTTGCCGGACCCGTCGATGCCCTCGAAGGTCAGGAACATGGATCAGCTTTGCAGTTCGGCCAGGGCGCGGGTGAACAGGATCCGCGCAGTGGTGGTGATTCGAGTGCGGAACCCGCCCTTCGCCACGTCCTGCTCAGCCAGAAGCGGCACTGTGGCGGGCTTGGTTCCGGGGATCTCGATGTGAAGCTCGGCGATCTTCTGCCCGGCCTTGATCGGCGCGGTGATCGGGCCGGTATAGACGATTTCACCCTTGATGTTTTCGCGCGCAAGAGACGGCAGCAAGAGCGTCACGTCATGGTCGACAACCAGGCCGACCGTCGGGGACGCCCCCATGAAGACCGGTGCCTCGGCCAGCTTGCTGCCCTTGGTTGCGACGGTCTTCTGGGAAAACTCGCGGAAGGCCCAGTTGACGACGCGCTCGGCCTCTTCGGCGCGGACCTTGTCGCTTTCCAGCCCCGAGATCACGAAGACGATCCGACGGCCGTTCTGGACGGCCGATCCGACCAGCCCATAGCCCGCCTCGCTGGTATGGCCGGTCTTGAGCCCGTCGGCGCCGATCCCGAGCTTGAGAAGCGGGTTGCGGTTGAAGCGGTTGTCGGGCGAGCGGCCATCGTAGGGAAATTCGGTCAGCGCGAAATAGCCGTAATATTCGGGGAAGTCGCGGATCAGCCGGACGGCGAGGATGCCCAGATCATGCATCGACATGACCTGGCCCGGGTCGGGCCAGCCGTTCGAGTTGGTGAAGTTCGAATCCGTCATGCCCAGCGCATGCGCCCGCTCGGTCATCTTGCGGGCGAAGTCGGCCTCGGTTCCGGCGAGGCCCTCTGCCACCACCACCGAAGCATCATTGCCTGACAGCACGACGATGCCCTTGATCAGTTCCTCGACCGTGGGGCGGTCGGTTTCATTGAGGAACATGGTCGAGCCTTCCATGGACTTCGCATGGGTCGACACCGAAAACTGTTCATCAAGCGTTACCCGGCCATCCTTCAGGGCCTCGAACAGCATGTTGACCGTCATCAGCTTCGACATCGACGCCGGCGGCAGCTTGTCATGCGCGTTCTTTTCCAGAAGCACGGTATCGGTCGTCATGTCATAGACCCAGGCGGCCTTGGCCCGGGTCTCGAATGCCCGCGCGGGCAGGGCGGCGACCAATGCGAGGAACGCGGCGGCAAGAAGGCGCGTCAGTCGGATTGCCATGGGTGTCGGTCCCCTTTTCCTATTTCGATACTGCGTAGGCGTCGGGATAGCCAAGTCCCTTGACCTTGGCGACCAGCGCCCCGCGCGCGGTTTCTGTCGAGGCCGGGCCGACGATGACCCGCCAGAAGGATTTGCCGCTGCTCTGCTCGGTCTTGACGGTCGCGGCCATCCCTGCATCGCGCATCTGGGTCGCGGCCTTCTGGGCATTGGCCTCGACGCTGAAGATGCCGACCTGCAGATAGGGTTTCGCCATGCCGGACGCCGGCGTTGCCGGTGTGGGCGTGGCTACCGCAGGTTTGGCGCCGGCGCCCCTGGTTCCGGTGTTGCCGGCATCGATCGCCGCCGCCGTGATCGTGCCCGGCGCGATGCTGGCGGCAACCGCGGGTTCGGGCAGCGCGGCCGGCGGGGTGGCTGCCTGCTTGCTGCGCTTGCCAAAGGGCCACCAGCCCTTCTTCTGCGCCTTGGCGCCTGTTTCGGGCAGAACGGGCACCTCGGCCCCGGCGGCAAGTGCCGTCGCACCGCCCGCAGGCGTCCGGGCACTGCCGGCGGGCACCTGCGCCCCACCAGCAAGCGCCGCCGATGCGGTTGCCGTTCCCGGCTTGCCTGTGCCTTCGGGGGCCTTGGGAGCACCCTTGGCGGCCGCCACCGCAGCGCTGGCAAGCGCGGCGGTCCCTGCGGGAGTGGCACCGCCTGCCGTTTTTGTCCCCTCGTCGTTCACCTTGTCACCGATCACCGGATTGGCCGGATCGGCCGGCACACCGCCATTGGGAAGCTCCTCACGCTTCAGCGCGACGACGTTCAGCACCTGCGGCTGGCCGGCCAGCATGCCAAGCGCCTCGGCGGCATCCGACGATACCTGGATCGTGGGGCCGGGGTTTTCGAACTCGCGGCGGAACAGGGCCCCCACGACGAACTTGCCGTTCGCGGGGTTGCGGATCATCACCCGTTCGGGTTCCTTGACCTTGGAATGGGCCACCCAGATGCCGCCCAGCGATGGCCGCCCGTCCCAAAGGCCCTTGTCGGACACCTGAAACACACCGGGCGCCTCGACATCGCGCTCGACCAGCCTGACGTTGCCGGACAGCCCGCCGGCTTCGGTCGCGGATGTGCCGGGGCCGTCCTTGACCTTGCCGGAGGTGGCCATCTCGCAGCCGGTCATGGCCAGCGACGCACAAAGCAGCAAGCCGATCTGGCCAAATCCGGGGTTCGTCATTCCTGTCCTCCATGCCCGGCCAGGCCGTGCGCTGCCCAATGCGGAAACCCCGGTCCGCTCCCCGCGCCGGTCGCGCATGTCGGGGAACACATCGGGGGCCGCCCTTGCCTCTTCGTCGCGCTATCTTGCGCCTGTGCACACCTTAGCCCGTGATCCCCGGCATGAAAAGCCGCCGTCTCTGGCGCAGCCCCGGCGCGCGGCGACTTTTCGCGCGGTGGCGCTTTCAGAATCAGGTGAACCGCGCTACCACCCTGTGCGCCGCACCACTCCGTTGGCGCGACCGTCAGGTTGCGGTTCATCGGTGCATCGCGGAAGGGTGGCAGAGTGGTCGATTGCTCCGGTCTTGAAAACCGGCGATGCGCAAGCATCCGTGGGTTCGAATCCCACCCCTTCCGCCATAATGCATTGAAAATGCTGAATTGTTTTAAGGTGTCTGTGGCGCGCGCGCCGTCAAGCCCTTCAACTATCCTGCGCTTGGACGCTATGCGGCGCGACGGACGGAAGCCCGGCGCCTTGTAGTGATCCTGGTGCAGTTTGGCTTGCCTCGCAGGCAGCGGAAAGCCTGGGGCCGGGCGGGGGATTCATGTCGGGTTCGGTAGAGTGGCCGCGTATGACAGTCCTAACCACAGCACCGGCAGTCTTGTCACTCGCAGTCCAATCGAGGCTTCTCGAAGCCCACGATGGTCCATTGCTTGCCTTGGCCCTTGGCGTAAGGGGTATGGAAGCAAACCGTGGTTCCCATGTAACCGCCAGTTGTTATCGCATTGCCCGTGACCATGTTCCCGTATCCGTAGCCCGTGTAGTTGGTCGTAGTCGGCATGACCACGGCGTTCTCCATTCGCCATTGGAATGCGCGGCGGCCATCTGGCATGTCATAGGCGTCAACGGGCGGTCCATATTGTGCCATGACTTGGGGCAGATTCCGACCAGCCCCGCCCGAAAAGAGAGCGCATGAGCATCACCATCTATCACAATCCCGCCTGCGGGACATCGCGCAACGTATTGGCGCTTATCCGCAACTCCGGCGAGGAGCCCGAGATCGTCGAATATCTGAAAGCCCCGCCCGGCCGGGGGCGGCTTGTGGCCCTGATCGCCGCGATGGGAATCCCGGCGCGCGATCTGCTGCGCCGGAAAGGCACGCCCTACGATGATCTCGGGCTCGATAATCCCGGTTTCTCGGAAGACGAGTTGATCGACCTGATGCTGGCGCATCCCATCCTCATCAACCGCCCCATCGTCGAGACGCCGCTTGGGGCCCGGCTTTGCCGCCCGTCCGAGGCGGTGCTCGACATCCTGCCCAGCCCGCAGCAGGGCGCCTTCCGCAAGGAGGATGGTGAACTCGTGGTGGATTCCGCCGGTCGCCGGGTGGCCCCGGGCGAGGATGCTGCACAGTAAGTAACGGCACCTGCGCGCCTGGGGCCGACGCCGCCGTGCCGCCACCTGCCGGCATCGGCTTCCTCGAGAATCGGCTCTCTGTCTGGGTCACCCTTTGCACCGCCACCGGCCTTCTGCAGGGGAACATCATGCCGGGCGTGTTCGAGGCGCGCGCCGCGCTTGCGGTCGCGTCGGTGAACCATCGTCGATGGGCATCCTTGGCCGCTGGACGCCAATGTGACGATCCCGACCAGTCTTCTGTGGCGAGAGGGCCTGGGGGAGTTCGGCAAGGCCGGCCGGATGCGGCCATCGCCGTTCTGCAAACGCATCTTCGACATGATGGAAGAATTCGTGAAATTCCTCCATCCGACGCGGGGCCATCCGACGCGGGGCCATCCGACGCGGGGCCATCCGACGCGGGGCCATCCGACGCGGGGCCATTCGACGCGGGGCCATCCGGCCTGGCTGTCCAACCGATATTCCGAACGGGTCGAAAGCGCGGAACAGGTGTCGCAGCGCGTCAACCAGCGCCCGGTTTTATCCCAGGTGGCGCCGGATCGTTCCGGCGCCACACTTTCATCCCGTCAGTTTGCGCTTCTGTAAACGATGCCGTTCGGGCGGGCACCGACCGGAACCGTCTCGGCAACAGACTGGCTATCGGCATTGATGATCGAGACGCTGTGATCGGCGATATTCGTCACGAACACATAGGCCCCATCGGACGAGACCGAGACGCCATGCGCGCCGGCACCGGTGGTGATTGTCTTGACCACCGTGCCGGTCGCCGTGTCGATCACCGACACGGTGTCGTTCGGCTCCGCCTCGCTGCCCTGGTTGGCGACATAGACGAAGGCACCGTCCGGCGTCGCGACCATCTGGATCGGGTTGGGGCCAACGTCGATCCTGTTCGTGACCTTGCGGGTCGCGGTGTCGATCACGGCCACGCGGTTTTCGTCTCGCAGCGAGACATAGACCTTGTCGCCGGAATGCGTGAAGCCGACCTGGACGGGAGCTGTGCCGACGGGGATGCGGGCGACTTCGGCAAGCGTCGCCGTGTCAATGACGGACACCGACCCATCCTTGACATTGGCGACGTAAAGCTCGGTCCCGTCCGGGCTCGGCCGCAGCCCATGCGGATAATCCCCGGTTGCGATGCGCGCGATCACCGATTTGTTCGCGAGATCGACGACCGCAACCTCGCTCGCTCCAGAGAGGGACACAAAGGCGCGACCCTTCGCATCGGCGACGACATGGGCCGGATGCGGTCCGACCTCGACCGTGACAGCGGGTTTCGACAGATCCTGCGGATCGAGGATCACCAGAAGGCCGGCCGTGTCGCCATGGCCATGGCCGCCCGCATCGTGATCGCCGGAGGCCGGGGTGCCCACCGCCAGCAGAAAGCGCCCGTCGGGCGTCAGGTCGACATTGTGCGGCGCAACGGGAACCGGA
The DNA here is from genome assembly GCA_020622085.1 of Paracoccaceae bacterium. Taxonomy (GTDB): domain Bacteria; phylum Pseudomonadota; class Alphaproteobacteria; order Rhodobacterales; family Rhodobacteraceae; genus QY30. The sequence continues at coordinate 941,221 of JAHRYM010000001.1, forward strand.
ATCGGCGTCACGGCGCCACTGGCCAGATCAATGGCGCTGATCGTGCTGCCGCCTTCGTCGGCGGAATAGACGGTGCCACCGGTCTGGCCCGGATCGAACGGTTGCGCGTCACTGCTCTCGGCCAGCCAGCCCTCCATCTCGGCGATCTCGCTTTTCTGCGCCGCGATGATCCGGGCGGCCCATTCCCGCACCTGCGGATCGTCGCCATATTGCTGCGCGATCCGGGCCATCTCGATCGCGCCCCGATGGTGCGGGATCATTCCCTTGACAAAGGCGGTGTCGGGGTCGTCCGCCATGACACCGTCCATCATCGGCCTGTGCATTTCGTTCATCGCATCGACATAGGCCGTCGTGGCGTTGGGCAGGTTCGCCTGCGCCGCCTCGGTGCCCGGCATGCCCATCATTCCGCCCTGCATCATCTGCTGCATGGCGTTCATGCATTCCCGGGGCATCGCCTGCATCATGGCCTGACATTGCCCGGCCATGCCCGGCATCGCAGGAATCATTGCCGAGGAAGGCGTGGGTGCAGGAGCCTGCTCGGTCGGCACCGGTGCATTCTCCGGGTGGTGGGCCTCATGCCCGGCCTGCGCCAGAGCAACGCCGGGCAGCCCGGTCAGGAGACTGACGGAAAGGGCGATTACAGTTCGTTTCATGGATTTCATCCCTTGATGGAGGACCGGCGCCGCAAATCGACGCGAGGGCTCCGTGTTCGTCTGATTGTCGGTTGTGGCGCGTCGGCGGGCTGGCTGGACGGCCAATGCGCGCCTTCAGGCGGTCGCGGTCAGACGTGGAGGCCGCAGGATGCCGGGCGGAGTTCGCCCGGAATGCTCCGCACTCAACCCGCTTCGATGGTCGCTGCCTGTATGGGGCGGGAGCGATCGGGTCTCGGGCGAGACGGCGGCTGCCAGGCAGGTCTGGCAGCAGTCAGGCAGGCCCGGCCCGTGTTCATCGGACACGCAATGCTTGGCGGACTCCTCGTTGCCGTCGCCCGATGCGCCGGAAAGGACGCAAGGCTGCGTCATCGCACCGGCAGCATGGAGTGCGGAATGCCCGCCTGGGGAGGCATGTGCCAGCGGTTGCAGGATCAAGGCGCCGAGAGCGAGCAGCAGCAGCGCCGCCAGGAGATGCCGCAACCAGTCCCGCCGCAGCCCGACCACAACCCAAGCGCGCCCATTCACGTCGCGGCCCTCGCGGGTGGCGCGCGCAGGGGCGCTATCGGACAGCAGGCGGGTCACGGTCGATATCATGGCCGGATTTCGATCAGACCTCCTGAGTGCCGAGGAACCGCAGGAACGCCTCGTGGCCCGAGGTATTGAACAGGAATACGTCATATGCCTCAGGCTGGACACCGGGGAAGTCCATGCCGGGCGAACCTGCAGGCATTCCCGGCACCGCCAGCCCGATCCCGACCGGCCGCTCGGCCAGCAGGCGCTTCACCGCGGCGGCGGGAACATGCCCCTCGATCACATAGCCGTCCACCTCGGCGGTATGGCAGGAAGAGAGATCGACGGGCACGCCCAGCCGCTGCTTCAGGCTGAAGACATCGGCGGATTCAATCACCCGGACGGGAAATCCTGCGCCCCTGACATGATCCGCCCAGCCATCGCAGCAGCCGCAGCCGGGATCCTTGGTGACCGTCACCATCGGCAGGGTTTCGGCCCGCAGGGAACGCGACAGGGACAGCATCAGGGGGACCGCGCCGAGGCTGGCAAGCATTGCCCGCCTGCTGATCGTGGATGAATTGCGCATCATTGCACCTTTCTTGGTCAGTATGGTCGAAACGACAGATGAGACAGGGCGGCGTTCACAGCTTTACACGGCGCAGTCGTGCCGCGTTGGCGATCACGCTGACCGAAGACAGCGCCATCGCCGCCGCCGCGATGATCGGCGACAGGAGGAGGCCGAAGGAGGGGTAAAGCACCCCGGCCGCCACCGGCACACCAAGCGCGTTGTAGATGAAGGCGAAGAACAGGTTCTGCCGGATATTGCCCATCACCGCCCGCGACAGTTTGCGCGCGCGGACGATGCCGGTCAGGTCACCCTTCAGAAGCGTGACACCCGCGCTTTCCATCGCCACATCGGTGCCGGTGCCCATGGCGATGCCGACGTCCGCCGCCGCCAGCGCGGGCGCGTCGTTGACGCCGTCGCCGGCCATCGCCACCACTTCGCCCGCCGCCTTGTGACGCTGAACGACGGCGCTTTTCTGCTCGGGCAGCACCTCGGCCTCGACCTCGTCGATACCCAACTGGCGCGCGACCGCCTTCGCCGTCGTCCAGTTGTCGCCGGTCAGCATGACGACGCGGATGCCTTCGGCTTTCAGCGCGGCCAGCGCCGCGGGAGTCGACGGTTTGACCGGGTCGGCGATGGCGAAGATCGCCGCCACCCGGCCATCGACGCCCATGAAGATCGCCGTCGCCCCATCCGCGCGCAGCCGGTCGGCCTCATCGGCCAGTGGCCCCACATCGACACCCTGTTCTGCCAGGAACCTGGCGTTGCCAAGGGGGATGCGCCTGCCCTCGACCACCCCCAGCGCGCCCTTGCCCGTGGGTGAATCGAAGTCCTCAACCGGCGCTAGGGGCAGTCCTCGCTCCTCGGCCGCGCGCACGATCGCCAGCGCCAGCGGGTGCTCGCTGGCACGTTCGACGCTAGCCGCCAGACGCAGGGCCTCGTTTTCGGCGAAGCCGTCTGCGGGAACGATGGCCGTGACGGCGGGGCGCCCTTCGGTCAGGGTGCCGGTCTTGTCCACGATGATCGTGTTCACCTTTTCCATGTGCTCCAGCGCCTCGGCGTTGCGGATCAGCACACCCGCCTGCGCGCCGCGTCCGACGCCCATCATGATCGACATCGGCGTCGCAAGGCCGAGCGCGCAGGGGCAGGCGATGATCAGCACCGATACGGCGGCGATCAGGCCGAAGGACATGCGCGGCTCTGGCCCCCAGATCGACCAGGCGGTAAAGGCCAGCACGGCCACCAGGATCACCGCGGGGACGAACCAGCCCGAGACCTGATCGGCAAGCCGTTGGATCGGGGCGCGCGAGCGCTGCGCCTCGGCGACAAGCTGGACGATCTGTGACAGCATGGTGTCGCGGCCGACCTTCTTCGCCTCGATCACCAAAGCGCCCGATTGGTTCATCGTGCCGCCAATGGCGTTGGCACCGACTTCCTTGGTCACCGGCATCGACTCGCCCGTCACCATCGACTCATCCACTGCACTGCGGCCTTCGATCACCTCGCCATCGACCGGCACCTTCTCGCCCGGGCGCACCCGCAGCCGGTCGCCGACCTGCACGCTGTCAAGCGGCACCTCCTCCTCGCTGCCATCGGCGCGGATCAGGCGGGCGGTCTTCGGCGCCAGATCCAGCAGCGCCCTTATCGCGCCGCTGGTGCTTTCGCGGGCACGCAGTTCCAGCACCTGGCCCAGAAGGACCAGAACGGTGATCACCGCCGCCGCCTCGAAATAGACCGCGACCGAGCCGTCATGCTGCCGGAAGGCATCCGGGAAAATGTCCGGCATCAGCACCGCCACCATGCTGTAGACCCAGGCCGCCCCCGTGCCCATGGCGATCAGGGTGAACATGTTGAGGCTGCGGTTGACCAGCGATTGCCAGCCGCGCTGGAAGAAGGGCCAGCCCGCCCAGAGCACCACGGGCGTGGCAAGGATCATCTGGAGCCAGTTCGAGTTGCGCTGGCTGATGAGATGGTCCAGCCCGAGGAAGTGGCCGCCCATCTCCAGCGCCACCACGGGCAGCGCCAGCGCGAGGCCGATCCAGAACCGGCGTGACATGTCGGCCAGTTCTTCGTTCGGTCCGGAGTCGAGGGTCACCAGCACCGGCTCCAGCGCCATGCCGCAGATCGGGCAGGAGCCGGGGCCGACCTGCCGGATCTCGGGGTGCATCGGGCAGGTGTAGATCGTGCCTTCCGGCACCGGCGCGGCCTGAGCGGCCTGCGGTTCCAGATAGCGGGTCGGGTCGGCCAGGAATTTCTTGCGGCAGCCGGCCGAGCAGAAGTGCCAGGTCCGGCCCGAATGTTCGGCCTTGTGCGGGGCCGTGTGGGGATCGACCATCATGCCGCAGACCGGATCGCGCAGGGTCGCAGCCGGGTCGGGAGTGGCAGATGGGTGATGGTGGTGATGTTCCATGATCTTTCCCCCGAGGGCTTTCCTGTCGGGGGCGTTCGGCTGAACGCCCCCGGGCATGCAATGTCAGATCGCCGTGACGACCTTGCCCAGCATCTCGCGCACCTCGGCCGCGACCGCCTTCAGCCCCGTATTGTCGATGGCCTGCATCGAGGCCACCGGGTCGATGGCGCTGACCTCGACCCCGCCCGCGACCTCGCGCAGGATGACGTTGCAGGGCAGCATGGCACCCACCCGCGGCTCCATGCCGATGGCCTGATGCGCCATCTTCGGATTGCAGGCGCCAAGGATGCGGTAGCCCGGCATGTCGATATCGAGCTTCTTCTTCATTGTCGCCTTGACGTCGATCTCGGTCAGCACGCCGAAGCCGTAGTCGGCCAGCGCCTTGCGGGTGCGGGCCTCGGCCTCGTCAAGGCTCAGGTCGGTGATCATGCGGTCGATGGTATAGCTCATGGTCATTCTCCATTCATTTGCGCAGGTATTTGATCAGGGCGGCAATCCCCAGCACCAGAAGGGCAAGGACCAGCAGGCCGAAGACCCAGCCGAAACCCATGCCGAAACCCATTCCATAGCCGTTCATCATGGTAGTTCTCCTTTTCTTTGTAACTGCGCCGGATGGCGCTCAGGTTCCCGAAAAGTGCCTGCGGGTGCCCCTCCGGCACCGGGATCAGGCCGAGACCGAAAATTCGGTCATCATGCCGGTTTCCAGATGGGGCATGTGGTGGCAATGCAGCATCCAGCGCGCGGCTTCGCCCGCGTCCAGCGCGACATCGACCATCGTCATGGGCGGCACATGGACCGTATCACGAACCGCGCCTGACATCGCATGGCCATTCAGCCCGACGACCTGGAACACATGGCCGTGCAGATGCATCGGATGGGCCATCATCGACATGTTGTGAAACGACAGGACGACCCGCTCGCCGCTGCGGGCCGTGACCGGGCGGTGCCGGCCCCAGACCGCGCCGTTGATCGTCCAGACATAGGGCCGCATGGTGCCGCCCAGCATCAGCATCTGGCTGCGGTCAACAGGACGATCCGGCAGCGGATTCAGCGCGACCAGGCGTGATTCCTGCGCAAGATCGGTGTCGAAGGCGGGTGCCTCGGTCTCTGCAACGCCGTCGAGGCGCCGGATCTCGGCACCCGCCGTGGCAAGGATCAGGCCGGTGCGCTCGCGCGCGCCTTCACGCAGGGCGAGGATTGGCCAGGCGCCAGCCTCGTTCGGCAGGTCGATCTCCAGATCCAGCCGCTGCCCCATGGCAAGCCCGAACCGCGTGCCCGACAGTGGCTGCACCCCATGCCCGTCCGCCGCTACAAGCCGGGCCTGTGCTGCGCCGGTGTCGATCCAGAACACGGTGGCCGCAGCGGCGTTGATGACGCGCAGCCGGATGCGGCCGCCGCGCTCGACCGGAACCACCTCCGGGTCGGCGAGCGTGCGATCATTGGCGAGATAGGCGTCCCAGTCGTAATCGTTCAGGTCCATGGCCATGCCGCCCATGCCCGTCATGCCGCCCATCGCCATGTTGCTCATGGCGCCGTGGTCCATGCCTTGCATCATGCCCATGCCGCCGCCCATCGGCATGCCCTGCATGGGCTGTGCGCCATGTCCTGCGCCATGTCCTGCGCCGTGGCCCCCACCATGCCCGCCGCTGATCTCGGCCATGATTTCCTCGGGTGACCTGAAGGCGAAGTCATGCAGGAGCAACGTGACCTCCTGCCGGTCGGCCGCGACATCCTCGGACGAGCGCACGATCAGCGGTGCGGCCAGCAACCGCATCTCCTGCATCGGCACGTGGCTGTGCATCCAGTAGGTGCCCGCGAGTGGCGCGAAATCATAGGATCTGGTCTCGCCGGGTTGCAGCATCGGCATCGGCAGGTCCGGAACCCCATCCTGCACATTCGGCGGAACCTGCCCGTGCCAATGGATGATCGTGCCGATGTCGAGATTGTTGGTCAGATCGACCCGGAAGCGTTGGCCGGGTTCAAGGACCAGGCCCTGTCCGCTGGGGCCGGCCAGCCCGAAGACCGTGGCCGCGCGGCCGTTGATGTCAAGCGTGCGGGTCTCGGCGGACAGGCCAAGGGGCGCCGTCGCCTGCGCCAGGGCGGCGCGCGGAAACCGGGCAGCGGCAAACGCCGCCGCGCTGGCGGCAAGAAAGCCGCGTCGCGAAAGGGTGTTCATCGTCGTCTCCTCGGGACATCCCGTCCCGTTCGTCAAAACCGATGGGACGCCGCGGGAACGGGCCCGGGCGCGCTCAGAGGAGACGGAGTTGCGGCGGTCGTTCGTTCAGGCCCGGCGCAAGGCCGACCAGCAGCTTCTCCAACGGCCGGTCATGGCTGGCCGGCAAGAAGCCGTCGCCAACAACGCCGCCCGGCGAGGGGAGAAAGACTGAAAGACCCGTGCAAGTGAAACCACACATTCCCGCGCTGACCGAACCGCAGTCCTGATCATCGTCGCAGGAGGCCACGTTGTCATGCGCGGCCTGCATCATGGCGGTCATGTGCATGGCTTGATCCGGAACGACACTCATGCGCGCCGCATGCGCCGGGGTCAGCGTCGTGACCAGGGCGACCGCGAGTATGGCAATCATGGTGACAGCACGTGCGAACATGCGCGGAAGATAGGCGGCGATCACGGGATTGTCCATTGTCGGGGGCGGCGCCTTGGAGGTAACAGATCATTTTGGCGTGAAGCCGATGGGATTCTGCCCGGAGACAAGCTGTTGAGAAAAGACGTCCGCAACTCTGCCTGGATCGGGGCGCTGCTTGCAGGCGCGGCTTTGGTGATCCTTGCCGTGCGACATGATGGCGATACCACATCCACCGGCATCGTATCGGCGGAAGTCCTGGCGCAAGGTCGGCAGGTCTATGTTGATCGGTGCGCCAGCTGCCACGGCGCGACTCTCGAAGGACAGCCGGACTGGAAGTCGCCACTCCCCTCCGGACGCCTGCCGGCGCCACCGCATGACGCGAGTGGCCACACATGGCACCATCCCGACGACGTCCTGTTCCGCATCGTCAAGGAGGGCACAGCCGCCATTGTGGGCGGCGGATACGAAAGCGACATGCCCGGTTTCGGAGACGTGCTGAGCGATGCGGATATTCGGGCCGTGCTCGCCTACATCAAGAGCACCTGGCCGGAGCGCGAGCGGCGCCATCAGGAGCGCGTGTCGCAGGCGAACTGAGGTATCCCGACCGGGCCGACACCTTTCCGAAGGCGCGAACGGGCAATGCTCGCGTTTCCGGCGGATGCCAGGTGTTTGGAAACTTGCCTCCGTCCGTGGCACGATCTGCAACCATTTCAGGCAGGAGTGTGCGCTCTGCCGGCGAGCGAACTTCAAAGCAGACCGTGCCGCTGCTCTGGCCGAGTGGCGCGGTTTTTTCCGCCTGAAGCCGGGCTTGGGCAGGCAGGCAAAAACGAGTTCGCATTGGTCCGAGAGCGCCCCGCAGCCTGACCAGGCCTGACACACTGCCTTGCTCGTTCCGGTCGGTGCCCGACCATTCGCTGGCCCATCGGATCTTCAAGGGGGCACTACCGAATTTCAGCTGTCCATCCGTGCAAGAAGCCATTGCGGATTTGTCGGATCGCTGTGCAGGCACGGACAGGCTATCTCTGGCTCATGTGCAGCGGCCAGTTCCGCGAACCGTTGCTATCAAGACCAGCCACAGGAGATGAAAATGAAACCGACGCAGTCCCTCACCGCCCTTGCCGTGAGCCTTGCCCTTGCCCTTGGCACGCCAGCGATCGCCGCTGCGGAAACCAGCTCGCACGACGGGCATGGCGCGGCAGCGCTTGAGCTTGTGCTGAACAACGGCGCCAAATGGAAGGGCGACCAGAGCATGATCGACGGCATGTCCGCGATCCGCGCCGCCATGGTCGCCAATCTTGGTGCCATCCATGACGGCAGCCTGACTGCGGACGGTGCCAAGACCCTTGCCGCCGATGTGCAGAAGCAGGTCGATTTCATGGTCGAGAACTGCGTGCTGGAGCCGGCTGTGGATGAGCAGCTTCATGCCGTTCTTGGCGGGGTGCTGAACGGTGTCGGCGCACTGGAGGCAGGCGAGGTCGAGCCGGGTGCTGTCGCCATCGTTCAGGCACTGAATGCATACGGCGCGCATTTCGAACATCCCGGCTGGCAGGATATCGAATGACACTTTCCTGATGCAACAGACGGGTCGGGGATCATTCCCCGGCCTCAACCCCCCGGCACAGGGGGCAGCGGCCTTCCAGCAGGTCGGAATCCCGGGTCAGCGCCGTCGCCATGAAGTCCATGAAAATCCGGATGCGTGCGGTGTGGCGCAGATCCTCATGGGTCAGTAGCCACAGGTCGAGCGAGAAGTCCTCGGGCATGGGCATCGTGCGCGTCAGTCCGGGGTCGCAATCGGCAATCGCACAGGGCAGGGCGGCGATGCCGATGCCTGCCCGCGTTGCCGCATGGGCGGCATTGATCGAATTGGTGCGCATGACGTGCCGCGCCTCCGGCCACCACCGCGCAAGCGCGCGGCTGAGCGGGCCATGCGCGGTGCCATAGCCGATCCAGTCGGCAGCAGCGGGATCAGGCGCAGCGGGCTGGCCCTCGGCGGCATAGACGGCGAAGGCCAGCCGCCCGACCCGCCGCCCGACCAGCACTTCCTGCCCCGGATTGCCGATGCGCAGCGCCACATCCGCCTCGCGCCGCGTCAGGTCAAGCACATGGTCGGCCACCACCACATCAAGCTCGATTTCCGGCCAATCCGCGCGGAAGGCCGCCAGATGGCGCGGCAGCACCCCCACGGCCAGCATGTCGGTGGTGGTGAGGCGGATGGTGCCGCTCGGGCGCTGGTCCTGGCCGGTGACCTTGAGCGCCAGCGCAGCGATCTCATCCTCGATGCGCAGGACGGAATCGCGCATCTCCTCGCCCGCCGCGGTCAGGGCATAGCCGCCGGGCAACCGCTCGAACAGCCGCACCCCGAGCCGCTCCTCGAAGGCGCCGATGCGGCGAAACACCGTGGAGTGGGTCACCCCCAGCACCCGCGCCGCCCCCGAAAGCGACCCTTCCCGCGCCACGGCCAGAAACAGCCGCAGATCGTCCCAATCCTGAGCCTGTGCATTCATGCAAGAAGCCTTTGCCCTGACTGCCAATCCTGTTCTTGGAAGGACAGCATATATGGGAGGAGCAAGCAATGCAGCGGCGCAGATCGCCGCATGATGAAAGGACAGACCATGAGCAAGACCATCCTGCGCAGCGACGAGTTTTCCTGCCCCTCCTGCGTCGCAAAGATCGAGAAGGCGCTGGCCGCAACCCCCGGCGTCGAAAGCGCCAGGGTGCATTTCAACACCGGCCGGATCGAGGTTGACCACGACGCAACCGCCTCGGTCGAGGCCCTGGTCGCCGCCGTGCGCTCGGCCGGATACGAGGCCAGGCCCGCCGCGTTCTGACGCTCCGATGTTCCCCGGATGACCCCCGGCCCGGCGCAGGACGCCCCGGCCGGGGCAGAAAGGAGTTTTCCATGTTGCAACGTCTCATGGCCGGGTTCATGCACCCGGCGCGGCGGCGTCTTGGCCTGACCATCGCCTCGGGCGCGCTGATCCTGCTGGCGGTGATCGCGGGCTATGGCTTCGGGGCCGATGGCCTCTGGTCGGCGGCGATGATCGCGGCGGCCGTGGTCGCAGGCTCGGACATCGCGGTGCGCGCGGTGCAGGCGCTGCGGCTGCGGCATCTGAGCATCGAGCTTCTGGTCACCGTCGCCGCCCTGGGCGCGATGGTGATCGGCGAATACTGGGAGGCGGCTGCCGTCACCTTCCTGTTCATCTTCGGCGCCTGGCTCGAGGCGCGGACCATGCGCCAGACGCGCGGCGCGCTGAAGGCGCTGATCGACGCCGCCCCCGCCACCGCCACCGTGTTGCGCGACGGCCAGCCGGTCGAGGTCGCGGCAAGTGCCGTCTCGCCGGGCGAGACCGTTCTGGTCAAGGCCGGCCAGCGCATCCCCGTCGACGGCGAGGTGATCCAGGGCGCGGCTGCGGTCAGCGAGGCCGCGATCACCGGCGAGTCGATCCCGGTGGAAAAGATCGCCGGAAGCGCCGTCTATACCGGCACCATCGCCGAGAACGGCGCGCTGCGGATCCGGGCCACCCAAGTCGGCGCCGACACCACGCTGGCGCGCATCGTGAGCCGCGTCGAGCAGGCGCAAGAGGAAAAAGCCCCGACGCAGCGGCTGATCGAACGGTTTGCACAGTGGTATACGCCTGGCATCATGGCGCTTTCGGCCCTGACATGGGCGATCAGCGGCGACGTTCGGCTGGCGCTGACTCTGCTGGTGGTGGGCTGCCCCGGCGCGCTGGTGATCTCGACCCCGGTTTCCATCGTCGCCGGGATCGGCCGGGCCGCTCGCTCGGGCATCCTGATCAAGGGCGGCCAGCATCTGGAGGAGGCGGGCCGGATCGACGCGGTGGCGCTGGACAAGACCGGCACCCTGACCGAGGGGCGGCCGCAGCTGGTGGCGGTCGTGCCGCTGGCGGGTCACGGGCGCGACACGGTGCTGAACCGCGCCGCCATCGCCGAGGCCGCCTCCGACCACCCGCTCGGCCGTCCGATCATCCAGGCCGCCGAGGCGAAGGGCGCGGTGCCCCCCGCCGACCATGTCGAGGAAATCGCCGGCATGGGCCTTGTCGCCGACCACGCAGGCCAGCGCATCGCGGCGGGCAACCGGCGCCTGATCGACCGGCTGGGGATCCCCGTGACGCCCGAGGCCGAGGCGGCGCTGGCCGACCTTCTGTCGCGCGGCCAGACGGTGGTGATGGTGGCCATCGACGGGCAGCTCGCGGGGCTTCTGGGCCTGGCCGACCAGCCGCGCGCCAGTGCAGCACCCATGATCCGGCGGCTGCGCAAGGCCGGTGTCGCCCGCATCGTCATGCTGACCGGCGACCAGCCTGCGGCGGCTGCGGCCATCGCCGCGCAGGTGGGGATTGACGAGGTCCACGCCAGCCTTCTGCCGGAGCAGAAGCTGGAGCTGATCCGCAAGATGCGCGCCGAGGGCCACCATGTCGCGATGATCGGCGACGGCATCAACGACGCCCCGGCCCTTGCGGCGGCCAATACCGCCATCGCCATGGGGGCGGCGGGCAGCGACGTGGCGATCGAGACCGCCGATATCGCGCTGATGACCGACGATCTGGACCGCATCCCCGAAGCGGTGGCGATCTCGCGCGCCACGCTGGCCAACATGCGCCAGAACCTGGTGATCGCGCTGGTCACGGTGGCGGGGCTGATGGCCGGGGTCTTCAGCGGCGATGTCCACATGGCCGAGGGGATGCTGATCCACCAGCTTTCGGTGCTGATCGTCATCGCCAACGGCATGCGCCTGTTGCGAACCCCGGCCGTGCGGCAGCCGGAAACCTCAACCAGGGTGATGCCGGCGCCTGCCTCAAGCCGGGGCGCGTTGAGGCCCCACCCCGTGCGGTAGAATGGACGCGGACCCGAGTGGGCGCGGAGCACACCCGAAAGCGGAGCCGGTCCGGCCGCCAGTTCGACAGGGTTTCAAGGCAATGCGCGTGCTGCCCGAGCCGCACTCCACCGATGCGCGCCCTTGTCAGAACGACAGGGGCGCGTTGTCCTTTACCTCCTTCAGGACAAAAAAGGTCCGGATCTGCCGGACGCCGGGCAGGGCGATCAACTGCCTTCCGTGCAGCAGATTGAAGCCCGCCATGTCGCGCACCCGGATCTTCAGCAGGTAGTCGAAATCCCCGGCGACGAGGTTGCAGTCCAGCACCTCCTTCATCGCGCCCACGGCCTTTTCGAAGTCTGCAAAGCTTTCCGGGGTGGACCGGTCCAGCACCACGCCGACCATGACCAGCGCCCCCAAACCCACAGTGGCCGGCGCGACCTGCGCCCGGACCGAGGCGATGAAGCCTTCCTCGAACAGGCGCTGGGTGCGGCGGTGGCAGGTCGCCGCGCTGACGTTCACCAGCCGGGCCAGATCGGCATTGGCAAGACGGCCATCGCCTTGCAGCGCCCGCAGGATGTTGCGGTCGATTCGGTCCAGTTCGGATGTGGAAGATTCTTTCATTCCTGCGGCCTTTGGTTTCTAAAAATTGAAAGCATACCGGGTAATGACGGATGTTTCATCCGATTTCGCGCCGCATTATGAAAGCGTGGTTTCCAAAAATCCTGCTAGCCTCGGGCAAGCTTGAACCAAGGAGACTCCACATGTCATTGCTTGAGAAATTCGAACGCTATCCGCTGACCTTCGGGCCGACCCCGATCGAACATCTGCCCCGCCTGACCGAGGCGCTGGGCGGCAAGGTGCAGATCTACGCCAAACGCGATGACTGCAACTCGGGGCTGGCGATGGGCGGCAACAAGCTGCGCAAGCTGGAATACATCGTGCCCGACGCCATCGCCTCGGGGGCGGATACGCTGGTGTCGATCGGCGGCGTGCAGTCCAACCATACCCGCATGGTGGCGGCGACGGCGGCGAAGATCGGCATGAAATGCGTGGTCGTGCAGGAAAAATGGGTGCCGCATTACGACGCGGTCTATGACCGGGTGGGCAATATCCTGATGACCCGCCTGATGGGCGCGGACTCGCGGCTGGTCGATGACGGCTTCGACATCGGCATCCGCAAAAGCTGGGAAAACGCGATCCAGTCCGTCAAGGACGCGGGCGGGGTTCCCTATGCGATCCCGGCGGGTGCCAGCGTCCACAAATACGGCGCGCTGGGCTACATCGGCTTTGCCGAGGAAGTGGCCGAACAGGAAAAGGCGCTGGGCTTCAAGTTCGACTATATCGTGGTCTGCGTCGTCACCGGATCGACCCAGGCGGGGATGATCGTGGGCTTTGCGGCCCAAGACCGCGCCGACCGCGTCATCGGCATCGACGCCTCGGGCACGCTGGAACAGACCCGCGCGCAGGTGCGCCAGATCGTCGACAACTCGTCCGCGCTGGTGGGTCTGGGCCGCAAGGTTCGCGACGACGAGATAGTGATCAATCCCGATTACGCCTATCCGGCCTATGGCGTCCCGTCCGAGGAAACCAACGAGGCGATCCGCCTTGCCGCACGGACCGAGGCGATGATCACCGATCCGGTCTATGAAGGCAAATCGATGCAGGGCATGATCGATCTGACGCGCAAAGGTTTCTTCCCGGAAGGGTCGCGCGTCCTTTACGCTCATCTGGGCGGCGCCCCCGCCATCAACGGCTACAGCTACTACTACAAGGAAGGCTGAGCCTTCTCCTGCCAAAGCGCCGCCCGGCCGACCGGGCGGCGTGCCAACCCGAGCCCCTGTCCGGAGCCTGACATGCCCGCCGAAACCCGTCATCTGAAGACCATCGAGCAGCGGATCCTGTGGCTGTCGCACTGGATGATCCACCACGCCAACCATGTCCGTCCGAAGGTCGACGAGATCAAGCTGGGCGGGCATCAGGCGTCTTCGGCATCCATGGTCTCCATCCTGACGGCGCTGTATTTTTCAGCGCTGCGCCCCGAGGACCGCGTGGCGGTCAAGCCGCATGCCTCGCCCGTCTTCCATGCCATCCAGTATCTGATGGGCAACCAGACCCGCGAGAAGATGGAGAACTTCCGCGGGTTGCACGGCGTGCAAAGCTATCCGAGCCGCACCAAGGACATTGACGATGTCGATTTCTCGACGGGGTCCGTGGGGCTTGGGGTGGCGATCACCTCCTTTGCCTCGATCGTGCAGGACTACATCGCTGCGAAGGACTGGGGCCGCGATCTGCCGCTGGGCCGGATGGTGGCGCTGGTGGGCGACGCCGAACTTGACGAGGGCAACGTCTATGAGGCCCTGCAGGAGGGCTGGAAGAACGACCTGCGCAACTGCTGGTGGATCATCGACTACAACCGGCAGTCGCTCGACGGCATCGTGCGCGAGGGGCTGTTTGCGCGGATCGAAAAGATCTTCGATGCCTTCGGCTGGGATGTGGTGCGGGTGAAATACGGCGCCCTGCAACGTGCGGCCTTTGCCGAACCGGGCGGCAGCGCCTTGCGCGACTGGATCGACGCCTGCCCGAACCAGCAATATTCGGCGCTGACCTTCATGGGGGGCGCGGTCTGGCGCAAGCGCCTTCTGGATGATCTGGGCGACCAGGGCGATGTCTCGGCGCTGATAAACCGGCGCAGCGACACCGAACTGGCCGAATTGATGGAGAACCTTGGCGGCAACTGCGTGCAGACGATGGCCGAGGTCTTTGCCAGCATCGACCACGACCGCCCGACCTGTTTCCTGGCCTATACGATCAAGGGCTGGGGCACGCCGATCGCGGGCCACAAGGACAATCACGGCGGTCTGATGAACAAGACGCAATTTGCGGCCTGGCAGGCGCATATGGGTGTCGCCAGCGGAGAGGAATGGGAACCTTTTGCCAATATTCCCGATCTGCCTGCGCTGAAGGCTTTCCTGGGCCAGGTTCCCTTCTTCGCCAGGGGCCGCCGCCGCCATCACGATGACAAGCTGGATGTGCCGCAGATCGGATTTGAATCCGAACGCGAGATTTCCACCCAGGCCGCCTTCGGCAAGATCCTTGACGAATTGTCCAAGGGCGACACCGCGCTTGCGTCGCGGATCGTCACGACCTCGCCCGATGTGACCGGCACCACCAACCTTGGCCCCTGGGTCAACCGCCGCAAGCTTTTTGCGCGCAAGCCCCGGGCTGATGCCTTCATCGAGCATCGCATACCTTCCACCGCGAAATGGGAATTCACCCCCGAGGGCCAGCATATCGAACTGGGCATCGCCGAGATGAACCTCTTTCTGCTCCTGGGGGCGGCGGGGCTTTCGCACAGCCTGTTCGGCAAGCGGCTGATCCCGATCGGCACGGTCTATGACCCCTTCGTGCATCGCGGACTCGATGCACTGAATTACGCCTGCTATCAGGATGCGCGGTTCCTGATCGTCGGCACCCCTTCGGGCGTGACGCTGGCGCCCGAGGGCGGGGCGCACCAGTCCATCGGCACGCCCCTGACCGGCATGGCGCAGGACGGGCTGGCCGCCTTCGAGCCCGCCTTCGCCGATGAACTGGCGGTGATCATGGAATGGGCCTTCGATTACCTGCAACGCGACGGCGAGGGCGACCCGGACGAACGCACCTGGCTGCGCGACGAAACCGGCGGCTCGGTCTATCTGCGGCTGACCACCAACCCGCTTGAACAACCCGGCAAGCGGGTGAACGACGATTTCCGGCAGGGCGCGATCGACGGCGGCTACTGGCTGCGCAAGCCCGGGCCGAATTGTGAGGTGGTGATCGCCTATCAGGGGGCCATCGCCCCCGAAGCGATCACGGCCGCGGGTGCCCTGGCCGAGGGGCGGCGCGATGTCGGTGTTCTGGCGGTCACATCGGCCGACCGGCTGAACGCGGGATGGACGGCGGCGCAACGGGCAAGGTCTCGCGGCAATGCCGCGGCCCGGTCCCATGTCGAGCGCCTGTTCGAGGGCCTGCCGCCCCATTGCACGCTGGTCACCGTCATCGACGGCCACCCGGCGACACTTGCCTGGCTGGGCGGGGTGCAGGGTCATCGCACAGTGGCGCTGGGCGTCGAGCATTTCGGCCAGACCGGCACCATCGGCGACCTTTACCGCCATTTCGGCATCGATGCCGCCACGATTGCCGCCCGTGCCAGGGGTCTGACTCCCGGCCCGCGCTAGCGTATCCCCGATCTGCCCCGCATCTCCTCGGCAGCGCAGCGAGTTGCCGGTTGCGGATATCCAGTCCGCCGCACTTCCGGACAAGTCTCTCGCACGGGCGGAAATGCGGGCCGGCCCCATTCACGGGTATTGCCCGAACCGCTCTCTGCGGGTATCAGGCGGGCAGGGGTCGTTAGCTCAGTTGGTAGAGCGTCTCGTTTACACCGAGAATGTCGGGAGTTCGAGTCTCTCACGACCCACCACCCAACCATGCCGCACCCAGCCATGACGCCCGCTTCCAGGCGGCATCGGCATCCTGCTCGGGTCTTCGCCAAGGGCGCGCGGTCAGGGATGAGTCGCGTGACGCATGTCCGCAGCACCAAGGCGCGAGGACTGGCGGCAAGGCTCCGGAACCTGGAAGAAAGATGGTGCTGCAAGAGAGGATTGAACTCTCGACCTCTCCCTTACCAATAAGCGGGCCACCAGTTTACGGGGGTATCCGCCGGGCTCCGCGCGTAACGGGAAACCATTTACTTACAGGCACTTGGCGTATAAGGTAGGCCCCGGCGGTAAAGCGCCGTAAAGCCCAATAGCCCAACTTCCCGTTACCCCGGCGTTACCCCGAGAGGTGCCACCATGAAGTCCAGACTGACCGAGATTGCCGTGCAGAAGATGAAGCCCGAGCCGGGCAAGCGCCTCGAAGTGTCCGACACGCACCTGACGGGCCTCTCGCTGCGGATCACCGAGACCGGCAAGAAAAGCTGGTCGGTGACCTACCGCGTCGCGGGCCGGGGCGAGGGCGGGAACCGGGGCGCGCTGCGCCGGATGACGCTGGGCGCATACCCTCTGATCGACCTGAAAGCGGCCCGGGAAAAGGCGGCTGCGGCGCTGGACCTTGCCGACCGGGGCGACGACCCCTGCGACAAGCGGCGCGACGACCTCGAAGAAAAGCGCGACAGCACCGTGGACAACATCGCCGCGCGCTACGTCGCGCTGCACCTGAAACCCAGCGTGAAGAAGTGGCACGACGCCGACCGGCTGCTGCGCCTGCACGTCCTGCCGGAATGGGGTAACACGCCCATCGGCGACATCCGGCGGCGCGACGGCCAGAAGCTGCTGGACAAGGTGTTGATGGCGCACGGGGTGGGCATCGCCCGCGAGGTCCGCAAGCACGTCGTGGCGATGTTCAACTGGGCGCACGACCGCGACGAGGTGGGCGTGAACGTGCTGGCCGGGATGAAGCGCAAAGACCTCGCCTATGCGGAGCGCGAGCGGGTGCTGACCATGGACGAGCTCAAGGCGGTCTGGGCAGCCGCCGACAAGATGGGCTACCCCTTCGGCCCGATGATCCGTCTGCTGATCCTGACGGCCCAGCGGCGGGCCGAGATTGCCGGCCTAGAGCGGGGGTGGCTGTTGCCGGACCAGCAGGCGTTCGAGGTGCCCGCCAGCCACTATAAGACCGACCGCACGCAGGTCGTGCCCCTGTCGGCCCCGGCGCTGGCCATCGTGGAAGGCTTGCCGAACTGGAACGGGGGTGACTTCCTGCTTTCGACCACCGGGGGCACGCGGCCCGTGTCGGGCTTCTCGAAGGCCAAGGCGCGGGTGGACACCCTGTCGAAGGTCGAGGGCTGGACCCTGCACGACCTGCGCCGGTCTGCCGCCACGCACATGGCGCGGCTGGGCATCGCGCCCAAGCACGTCGAGATGGTGCTGGGCCACGCGACCGAGGGCGTGGCGGGCATCTATAACCGCTACGAGTACCTGGCCGAAAAGCGGTCGGCGCTGGACACGTGGGGGGCGCTGTGGAAGTGATCAAGTTTGACCTCGCCAAGGTGACGGTGGCCACGGATGCCGAGGTGGCGCGGGTGCGCGCGGCATGGATCGCCGCCGGTCCCATGAACCCCGAGCGGCTTGCGGACGCAAAGGCAGAGCGCGAACGACCCGCGCTGTTGAACTTTCTTGCGGCATGGGATGCACTGAGCCTTGAGGAACGGTCCGCCGTCTCCCTTGAACTTGCGCGTCAGGTGCCCGGACCCGGTGCCGTGGACCTTGACGTTGGCGCCGCCGCTTTCAGTGCTGCGTTCCGAGACAGGATGGACAGCCTTCAAGAGCCGGACGACCTTGAGGCTGGGCCAACGGCTTGGCTCCCGAAGCGCAAGCGCGGGGTGCGGGAACCGGGCTTCCGCGAGGCGGTGCAGGAGGCCGGGAAGGTCTGGATGGAGCGCGACCCGGCGCACACCTGGAACCCCGGGAACATCCACCGCGACGACAGCCATTACGCGCTGACGCCGGGCTGGCAGCCCAGCCCGATGCTGGCGTTCGTCGCCTTCACCGTGACGCGCGCCCTGCCCGTGGAAGCGCTGCGCCGCGCGGCGAACGTGAAGGAAGTCCGGTGGGTGGACGCCCTGCGCGCGGCCCACACCCAGCTTCGCGCTTAGCGGAACTACCCCCCCGCAAACGCGCCCTCTTAGCGCTAAGGCGGTGCAGGGCAGGCCCCCGTAAGCTCTCCCCAGATGTAACCGTATCCGGGGATAAACCGATGCAGGCCAGAGACACGCTGTTGACTATCGAAGTGGTCGGGACGCGCATCCGCCTCTCCAAGCCCACCATCTACAAGCTGATCCGGGAGCGCAAGTTCCCGCAGCAACTCCACCTGTGCGCCAACAAGGTCGCGTGGATCGAGCGGGAAGTTGACGACTGGCTGGCCTCGCGGGCGGCGGCGCGGGTGGCGGAATGAAAGCGGCCCCGACCGGGGCCGGGGCCGAAAGAGACGGTGACTTGCTGAACGCCTCTACTTTACCCGACGCCACCCCGCCCGCCAAACTGAATTCGTTGATCGAAGCCGCGCACGGCTACCTTGGCCGGGGGCTGGTGCCTATCCGGCTGGGGAACCTGTCGAAGGTGCCGCCGGGCAAGCACGACGAGAACACGGTGACGGCGGACAACGCCGCCGAACTCCTGACCTATGCCAACCTGAACCTCGGCCTGCGCCTCGGTGCTGAGGGCGGCGGGCTGGTGGATTTCGACCTCGACTGGCCCGAGGCGCGGCGCGTCGGTGCGAAGCTGCTCTACGCCCTGCCGAGGTTCGGGCGCATCGGTGCCCCGGGGTCGCATTACCTTTTCCTGTGCCCCGGCTTCGCCAAGACGGTGAAGTTCGACATTCCCGAGTTGAAGGGCGTTGACGGCCTGCCCGACGAACACGCGGTTTGCGTCCTCGAGGTTCGCGGCAAGGGCCACACGATGGCGCCGCCGTCCGTGCATCCCGAGGGCGAGGCGGTGGTGTGGGAGCGCGACGTTGCCCTTCTGGACCTGAGCGCGGCGGACGCGTTGAAGCGGGCGGGCCTGATCGCGTTCCTTTCGGTGGTCGCGCGGTTCTACCCGGCGAAGGGGCAACGTGACGACTTCTGTTTGCCCCTCTCCGGGGCGCTTCTGGCGGCGGGCCTGTCGGTCGAAGAGGCGAACCACGCGGTGGTGCTGGTCGCCGAAATCGCCGGGGACGAGGAAGCGGCGAAGCGCGGCAAGGCTGGCCAGACGGCGGCGAAGGTGGAGGGGGGCGAACCCGTGACGGGCATCCCGCGCGTGGTCGAGATGCTGGGCCTGCCCGAGGGGGCTGGAAAGCGGTTCCGCCGTTGGCTGGGCCTGCCCGAGGGGCGGGCCGACAGTCGGCCCGAGGTAGTGTATTCCGAAAACCGCCTGCCCGAAACGCTGGACGCCGCAGAGGCCGCGCTGCTGGCCTCGGGCGTGCCGATCTACCAGAGCGCGGGGCGGCTGGTGCAGCCGATCCGGCTGGACAATTCCGAAAGCGACGACGGCGTGAACCGCAAGGCCGGGGCGCTGCTGATCCGTGAGTTGAAGCCCCATCGGCTTCGTGAATTGATGATTGGCGCGGCTAATTTCGTGAAGGTGGTGACGACGAAGGAAGTCACCGAAACCGTGCCGACGGCACCACCGGTGTCCTTCGCATTCAGCTATGCGGCGCGCGAGGGCTTCTGGCGGCTGCCGGTCCTGCGGGGGGTGATCGAATGCCCGACGCTTCGGCCCGATGGCTCTGTGCTGGCGGATGATGGGTATGACCCGGCTTCCGGCCTGATCCTGAACACCGGGGGCGCGACCTTCGGGGCCGTGCCTGAAAGCCCGACGCGGGCGGATGCCGTCGCGGCCCTCGGCACCCTGAAAGAGCTTCTTGAGGGTTTCCCCTTCGTTGACATGCCGTCGCGGTCTGTCGCCCTGTCGGCAATGCTGACGGTGGTTTGCCGCAAGTCGCTTCGCACCGCCCCTTTGCACGGCTTTACCGCCCCCACGATGGGCACGGGCAAGTCGCTCATCGCGGACGTGGTGGCCGCCCTCGGAACGGGGCGCGAGGCCCCGGTAATGTCGCAGGGCGCGACCGAGGAGGAAGATGAAAAGCGGCTGCTTTCGGTCCTGATGCAAGGCGACCCGGTGGTGGTGATCGACAACGTGACCCGGCCTGTGACCGGCGACGCGCTGTGTTCGATCCTGACTTCGGAGACGTGGCAGAACCGCAAGCTGGGCACCAACGACCAAATCCGCGTTCCCACGCAGACGCTTTTCATCGCCAACGGCAACAACCTCCAGTTCCGCGAAGACATGTCCACCCGCGCGATCATGTGCGCGATGGATGCGAAGATGGAACAGCCGGAAAAGCGGGTGTTTACGGTTGACCTTCGGGTTGAGGTTCCGAGGCGGCGCGGCGATCTGGTGGCGGCGGCGCTGACCGTCCTGCGGGCCTACGTCGTGGCTGGCAGGCCGGGTGCGCGTGACCTTGAGCCTTTCGGGCGGTTCGAAGAGTGGTCTGCCCTCGTGCGCGGCGCGCTGGTCTGGACCGGGGAAGCCGACCCCTGCGCCACGCGCGCGGCAGTTGCGGTCGGTGACTCTGCCCGCGAAGAACTGGCCGTTCTGGTCGAGGCTTGGGAAAAGGCGTTCGGAGTCGGGCAGCAGGTGAAGGCGCGCGAACTCGTGCGCCGGGCCGACACATTCCAGAACGACGGGGGGCCGGGGGCCGATGAACTGGCGGAAGCGCTTCGCGCGGCCTGCCCTCGGGGTGTGAACGCGCATTCGGTCGGCCTCTACCTCGGCAAACGGGCGGGGCGGATCGTGCGTGGACGGCGGATCGTGAAATGTGCCGACGACAAGGACGCTTCGACCTTCTGGCTGGAGGTTGTGGCGGCGGGGGGTTCCGGGGGTTAGGGGGGGTTTTTTAGGCCGGGGAGAACGGTGCGGCTTTTCGGGCGGTTAACGCCAGTAAGCGGGCATAGGCCAGATACCGGGGTTTACGCTTTACTCTTGGATTTCTGCCTCGTTATTCCCGAGTGGGTAGAAAAACCCCCGTAACCCCCCTAAGCGCTTGCAAGTATGGGGGAAAATCTGGGGGTGTTTACGGCGGCTAACTCCCCCTAACTCCCCCCAACCCCCCCTCTGCTGGTTCGCGGGTGGAGGACGGAAAAGCCACCGCATCCCGTGCTGTCCGCCGCAAGAAAAAGCCCACCGCGCGCAACGGGCCGCGCGGGCGTCTGCGGGTCCGGGGCGGTATCCTCGGGGCGCTGGACGACTGGAAAAGAGGTGGTGCGATGGCGATGGACGGAGCCGATTTGGACGACGGTGACCCCCGGCGGAATGTTGCACCCGGCGCAGCCGACTTCCGGCAATGGTTGATCGTCGTCGCCCTTGAGCAAGCCCGGGCAATTCTGCCTAAAGGGCGCGACAGGTGGCCCTTTGACCATCCGATTGAAGAGGCCATAAGGGACCTTCGGGCGGCTGCGATTTACGACGATGGCCGCGATGCACAGGATTGTTGGGACGTGGTCAACGGCATGGCGGGCTTCTCCACGCACCCGACTGACCGCCTTCGACATTGGGGCATCTGGATGCCGCGCCAAATCTTCGATGCGGTTTGGGCGCTCTACTGCGCTTTCGTCCAACTGTCCTTTCGTGAGCCACGGGACATGGAAGAGGCTGCTTTGGAGCAATCATCCTCGGGTCGGTTGACGGCGGAGCTTCGCTTGACGCGCGCCTTGGTCGAGTTTTACGAGCGCGGCGCAGTCGAGACGTGCCGCAGGCGTTTCGGCTGCGATCCCGACTGACCCCGAAAGGGCCACCGAAAACCGGCCCCTCGCAGCCCATCGGGACAGTGACTTATCCCCGCCCCGTTGCCCACCCCCCAGGCGTTCCCCTGTGGGGTGGAAATGGATAGACGCGGCTGGCGTGTTCACGTATCGTTCCTGCAACCATAGGAGGAACGCTCGATGAACAACACACCCCGCCGCGCAGCGATCTACGCAAGAGTTTCGACCGGCGAGCAGACCCCGGAAAACCAGCTTAGGGTTCTGCGCGAGGTGTCCGACCGCGCGGGCTGGACCGTCGCCGCCGAATACGTCGAGACGGCATCCGGTGCCACGGCGAAGCGCGCAGGGCTGGAAAGGATGCTCGCCGACGCCGCCCGTCGGAACTTCGACACCCTCTTGTGTTGGGACGTGTCGCGTCTGGGCCGTTCCCTGCGCGACCTCGTGGACATTTTCGAGACCCTGCGCGCCCTGAAAATCGACCTCGTGATCCACCAACAAGGGATAGACAGCTCGACTCCGGCGGGGCAGGCGATGCTTCAGATGAGCGGCGTCTTTGCCCAATTTGAAAGAAGTATGATCGTTGAGCGGACGAAGGCGGGCATGGCCCGCGCGAGGGCGCGCGGCGCGCAGATAGGCCGCGCCCCGGTGGGCGACGGGGTGGTGGCAGCGATCCGCAGCCTGCGCGCGCAAGGGCTGTCTATGGACCGCATCGCCCGTGACCTGAAAATCGGCAAGGGCGTTTCGCAGCGGGTCTGTCAGGCCTACGACCGCGAGGTGGCAAAATGAAGAAACCCGACCTGCCATCCCGCCGCATCGTGAACGGCCTCGGCAAGAGTGAAATCGTCGTGACCCCCACGGGCCTCGGCATCGTCGAGGAACTCGCCGCCAAGGGGTGCAGCGTCGTGACCATCGCCGCCGCGCTGGGCGTGAACAAGGAAACTTTCCTCCACCAGCGCCGCCGCGACCCCGCCGTCGAGGAAGCCTTCGAGAGGGGGCGGGCTGCCGAACACGACCGGCTGGTGGCGAACCTGAACACCGCCGCCGCGTCGGGCAACGTCGTGGCCTCGATCTTCCTGTTGCGCGCCCGCCACGGCTACCAGTCCGGCGAAGGCATCGACGTGAACGTGAACGTGCAGACCGGGGGTGTCCTCGTGGTTCCGGCGGAGATGACGGTCGAACAGTATCTGGAGATGAAGCGCGCCGATGGCGACATGATCGACGTGACGCCTTCGGGCCACCCGAACCCGAACCCCGGCTACGCTCCGCTGGCGCCCCAGCAAGACCCCGCCCCGGTGCCCGTCGCGCCCGCCCCTGCACCCAGCCGCCGCGCGCCGTCTGGCACCACCGTAGCCCCGTTCCCCGGTTCCCGCTCTGGCCGGGGCGACTGATGCGCGCCCTGATCTTGACGGTCGGCCTTGCCGCCTGCGCGCCCCTGCCGCCCACCGCCGTAAGCCCGACCGAGGCCCGGGGACTGGCGATCCTGCACGCCCTGCGGGCCACCGACCCGTGCGAGCGCGCCCCCCTGTGCAGCGAGGTGCGGCGTGGAAACGCGCCTTGAGGTCTACGGCAATGCCGCCGGTCTGTTGGCCCGGCTTGGCTTCGCGGCCCGCGCCGAACCGGCCTACGCCGCCGGGGGCAGGTCTGTGGTCGCGCTGGTGACCGACGCCCCGCCGGTGCTGGTAGGGCACGCCATATCGCAGGTCGCGGTGGACCCGGAACGGCACCTGCCTACCGAGTCGGCCAAGGTCACCAAACCCAAGCGATGGCTCCCCGGAGACCCGCAGCACGCTTGGTTCTGCTGATCCCGCGCAACGGAAAGTGGGCGCGCGACCGCACAACCTAGGGTAATCTTTTGGGCGAAGGCCACCAATTGCGGTGCGCCAAGGCTGAGGAGCCCGACATGGCGAACACCGCCCCAGACCTCCCCCCCATTCCGTCCGACCCCGAACCCGCGCCCATCACGGCGGGCAAGCTCTTGCCGAAGGCGGAGTTGATCGACCTCGCCACCTACGCCGCCAAGCGCGCCGAGAAGCTGGGGCAGACCATCGCCACCCTTACCGCAGGCATCGAGGCGCGCGCCGCCGACGTTGCAAAGAGCCTTGCCAGCGCGGGCTTCGACCCGAAGTCACAGGCCGATGCCGCCGACAAGGCCCGGGCGAAGGCGCGGGCGGAGATCATCGCCGCGTCGTCCGATGCCCGCTGGGCAGAGATCAAGCAGCTTGTCGCCGCCGCCGACGGTCTGGCCCTGACCGAAACCCTGTTCGCATCGCCGCAGGCCGTGCTGGCCCGTGCCGGTCTGGGCGATGCCCGCCGCACCGACCTCATGGCCCAGGTCGCGGGTGCAGGCCCTGCCGAAGTGCGCCAGCTTGCGGCGCTGGCCGTGGCGACCAAGGACGTCGTCTTGGGGGCTGCCATCCAGTCGGTGAACGACCGCCTGCCGCGCCGCGACCGCCCCGTGTCGTCTGCCGAGCTTGCCGCCGCGCTGGTGGGCGATGAAACGGCTGCGGTCCAGTCAGCCATCGCCGCCATCAAGAACGCCGCACAGCGGGCGCTGAACGCCAACCGAGAGTTTGAAGCGGGCAAGGTGCGGCCCGTGGACCGCGTGAAGCTCGCCTTGAACAACCCCAACCGGAAGGATCAATGACATGCCCCTCTACCGCATTTCCCGCCCCATCGGCCCCGTCGCTGAAACGCTTGGCACGTCCTCCATCAAGGGCGCGTTGGTCAGCGCGGCATCGCCCGCCGCCGCCGTGACAGCCGCGAACGCGCTGGCGCTGGCCCGGGGCTTCAACGACGTGTTCACCCCCGCCGCGTGGGTGGTCACCGACATCGCCACCACCCCCGGCGGCTTGCACACCGACACCCTCGTGGACGGCGATTTCTCGACCGTTCGCGGCATCTGGCCGGGCAAGTGACCATGGCCACCGCCGAAACCGACGCCCGGATCGTCGACGGCTACCACGTCCTGCTGTCGGAAGATCTTCGACTCGCCCACGCGGCGGTCCTTGAATACGCGGACGCGCACAACGACGACTACTGGCCCAAGGGGCGCGACGTGATCCGGTTCGCGCGGTTTTACCGCGTGTCGCGGTCGGCGCTGGGCGGGCTGGTCGGCCTGCTGCCCTACCGGCTGGGGCGGCGCACCGTCTGGGTGGATGCCGCGCGCTCGCCCGAGGTCGCCCGCCGGGTGCGGATGGAGACTTTCGCGCGCGAGGCGCTGGTGTCGTTCGGCATCTTCTGCGCCGCCGCCGCCACGCTGGACCGCGAGTCCGCCACGGTGCATTGACGGACGGCACTCGACCCCGAGCCGAAGGCGCGACGCCATCGGGGGGCCGATGCTGGCAGGCTTTCACCCCCCGCTGCGAGACGGGGGGTGTTGCTGTGTCGGGGTCAGCACTTCCCGGCAATCTTCGCAAGCGTGTCCAGCCACGCCCGCAGGTCCGGGTGGATGGAAGAGCTTCCCGCCATCTTCCTCGCCATGAAAGCCATGCCCCTCATGAGTTGCACGGCGTTCTCGTTGTTGTGATACCACCACTGATCGTCGGTGACGCGCTCTGCGAGCAACAGGGCGGCACGGCGGGCCGGGTCGCGGTAGCAGTTCTGGCGCTCCTCCGCCAAAAGTTCCGAAAGGGCACGCGCCCGGTTCGGAATAGCGTGGACGTTGTTCATCGTTGTCACCTTCTCGTGTTTCCCCGGTGGCCCAGTGCCCCCGGCGGTGAGGTAACATTCTCAAAACCCGCGCGCCGATTATGTCGCCATACGTGGGCCTGATTCCGGGGGGTATTCCCGCTACGAACGCACCCCTTGGGGTCCAGATGCCGGGTCAATTTTGGCGCGGGGATAAGTGGTTGAAAGCGCTGGGCGCGCGGGTGCGGTTTTCGGCGGCCCTTCCGGGGTGGCTGTCACCGGCTGACGCTAGGCCGCGACGCTCTGGGCGTTGATGCATTGCATCAGGTGGTCGCCAATCGCCTTGCCGAGCAGGGGCGGCACCGCGTTGCCCACCTGAACATACTGGTCGGTGCGGGAACCGCAGAACTCGAACCAGTCGGGGAACGCCTGCAGGCGCGCGGCTTCGCGCACTGAAATCGCGCGGGTCTGATCCGGGTGGATGTAGGCCCCCCAGTGGATGTCACACTTCGTCAGGACGGTGCAGGAAAGCCCGTCCCACGTCATGCGCCCGTAGCGCTTGGTGTGGTCCGACCGCTTGGCGCGCTGCATCCCGGCGGGCAGCAGGTCGAACGGAATGTCGCGCCAGCTTCCCCCCGGCGGGATGTGGGCAAGGCGTTCGATGTTGACTGCACCGAGCCTCGGGGCCGCGTGGTCGGCCACCGTGGTCGCATCGCCGCGCATGAGGCGCTGGAACGCCGTAGGCGCGCCGGGCAGGTAGGGGACGCGCCCCCGGTCTTCCCCGTTGGCAAGCGGCGGCAGGTCGCCGATGGCGTCCTTGATCGTCGTGAAAGGCTGGAGGCCGGGTCCGTGGGTCGGGGCCGGGTGCGTGTTCGGTGCGCCGATCCGGTTGCCGATGAACACGACCCGCCGCCGCTCCTGCGGCACCCCGTAGTCCTCTGCGCGCAGCACCCGATCTTCGACCGCATAGCCCAGCGCGCCGAGTTCTTCCTTGATTGCGCGGACGGCCTCACCGCCACCGATGGAATAGATGCCCGTGACGTTTTCCATCACGATCCATTCCGGTCGCAGTCCTTCGACCAAGCGCAGGTATTCCTTGAAAAGGGTAGCCCGGGCGTCGTGCATCCCGCGCTGGTGGTTGTAGACCGAATAGGCCTGACAGGGCGGGCCACCGACCAGAACCGTGAGTTCCCCGCGCCGCAGGCCGGTCTGCGCCATCAGGTCCGCCACCGAAAGGTCTTGGATCGGGACGTTGATGAACTTGGCGTTCGGGTGTGTCCGGGTGAACGTCTCGCCAGCGGCGGCGAACAGGTCGTTGCCCGCCAACACCTTG
Organism: Paracoccaceae bacterium; assembly: GCA_020622085.1. Classification (GTDB taxonomy): domain Bacteria; phylum Pseudomonadota; class Alphaproteobacteria; order Rhodobacterales; family Rhodobacteraceae; genus QY30. The sequence goes on from JAHRYM010000001.1 coordinate 968,014, forward strand.
AAACCGGCCATCTCTAGGCCTGCCGACAGTCCGCCAGCGCCGCAGAATAGGTCTATCGCTGTGTTCTGCATGGTGCCCGCCTGTGCCGATGTTCTCATTTTGTCCCAGATATAATAACAAACCGTGAATTGGGCAACTGCCTAGGTTGCCGACTTCGCCCTGATCCGTTTCTCGAACTCGCCCTGCGACACCGGGACGCCGCCGGTGAGGCCCAGGGTGGCGCTTTCGAGCGTCGTGAAGAACTGTTCGACCACCTTGAGCTTGAACGGCCCGCCGTCCCCGTCGTCTACGAAATCGACCAGACACCACACGATGTCCGCGTTCGACACGTCGCTGACCCGCTCCATCTTGCCCATCGAATCGAAGAACGGCGCATCGACCACCACGGCCATCTTCTTGCCCCACCGGCGCAGCGTCGGCACCTTGGTCAGCAACTGGGGCATGAGGCGCTTGACGCCGCTGCTGCGGTAGTCGGGGCGGCGCTTCTCGCGGGCCATCGAGAACTTGCCCTGCGTCTCGGTGAGGTGGTCGAACTCGATCCCCATTTTCTTGCCGGAAAAGTAGACCGCCTGCACCTCGACGGCGACCCATTCCATCGGTGCCCCGGCTGCGCTGTTCGACTTGACCAAGATCATGTCGATCCGGCCCACATCCTCGCCTGCGTCGCTGTCGAGGTTGCCGGTGGACTCGAGGAAGCCGACCTCGCCCGAACGCCTCGGCTTCGGGTCGGCCAGAAGGTGTTCGCCGATCTTGTCGAACGCGGTTCCGTCCTGATGGAACCGCCACGGGCACAGCGCGCGGACGCGGCCCCTCTTGCCGTCCACTGGCCGCACGACGCCCGATTCCTCGGTGTAGGGCCGGATCGAACAGACCCCGCCGGGCTTGGAACAGGTCGGGTGCGGGGTGTTGACCTTGAACGGGCAGGGCAGTTCGTGTTCCTGCTGTAAGGCGAGTTTGGCGCGCAGCGCGTCGAGCCGGGCCGCATCTTTGGCCGCCAGCGGGCCAGCCGCCGCGTTCTTCTCTAGCGCCGCCAACCGAAGCTGGTCGGCCTTCGGCATCGCCGCCACGCCGACCTTGTGCCGGGCCAAGCGGACCCGGTCCCAGTCGCCCAGTTGCTCGAACGGGTGGCCATACCACTCTGAAATGTGAAACCGTTCGTCCGCCAACCGCCACCGCCTTTTTGTGTGCAGTTGGACAGGTAACACCAGATTTAGTCAATGGGGATTGTGCGGCGGGGCCGGGGTAATCTGGGGTAACGGAGCCCGACCGCCGCCCGGAACCGCCAACTACCTGATTTTCTTGGGAGGGATGGTGCTGCCAGAGAGGATTGAACTCTCGACCTCTCCCTTACCAAGGGAGTGCTCTACCACTGAGCTACGGCAGCATACCGTTTCGTCTCGTCTTCCGGGAAGTTACCCCGGGCGTTACCCCGAAGGCGGCAGGGTTCGGAAACTCCCCACCATTTCAGCACCTTACGTCACCCGCGCCGCCCCTTACCAAGGGAGTGCTCTACCACTGAGCTACTGCAGCGCCGGGGCCTTGGGGGTGGTCGTCCCCTGGGCGTGGCCGGGGATTTAGACGTAAACGGCAGGCCGCGCAAGGGGGTAAGGCCGATAGTTTCGGCGGAATTGCGGAAGGTGGAGTCCCGGCTGTCCTCACCCGATCTGGACCGGCCTGCGATGACGCGTTATCAAGGCGCGATGACCGGAACACCCGAAAAACCCAAGGCCGCGCGTGCAAGGTCCGAGGCCGAGGAACGTGAGCGGCGGCTCAAGGCCGCGCTCCGGGCCAACCTCCAGCGCCGCAAGGCGCAGGCGCGGGCGCGGGACGACGACGATGGGGATGGGGCCGGTCCCGATATGGATGACAAGGAATAGGCAGGCATGGATTCGATCATCGTGAAGGGCGGCGCGGAACTGCGCGGCCAAATCCCGATCGCGGGGGCCAAGAACGCCTGCCTGACGCTGATGCCGGCCACGCTCCTGTCGGACGAACCGCTGACGCTGACCAATGCGCCGCGCCTCTCGGACATCCGCACGATGACGCAGCTTCTGTCCAGCCTCGGGGCCGAGGTGGCGCAGTTGCAGGGCGGGCAGGTGCTGGCGATGTCGAGCCACGACCTGACGAACCACACCGCCGATTATGACATCGTGCGGAAGATGCGCGCCTCGATCCTCGTGCTGGGGCCGATGCTGGCGCGGGATGGCCATGCCATCGTTTCGCTGCCCGGCGGCTGCGCGATCGGCGCGCGCCCTGTCGACCTGCACCTGAAGGCGCTCGAGGCGATGGGGGCGGAACTGGAACTGCGCGATGGCTACGTCCACGCCCGCGCGCCGCATGATGGCCGGGGCAGGGCGCTTCGCGGCGCGGTCGTCGATTTCCCGCTCGTCTCGGTCGGCGCCACGGAAAACGCGCTGATGGCGGCGACGCTGGCGCATGGCACGACGGAACTCCGCAACGCCGCGCGCGAACCCGAAATCGTCGACCTGGCCCGGTGCCTGCGCGCCATGGGCGCCCAGATCGAGGGCGAGGGGACGTCCACCATCACCATTCAGGGCGTCGAACGCCTGCATGGTGCGACCCATCCCGTCGTCACCGACCGGATCGAGCTTGGCACCTACATGCTCGCCCCCGCGATCTGCGGTGGCGAGGTCGAATGCCTCGGCGGCCGGATCGACCTCGTCGGCGCCTTCTGCGAAAAGCTCGATGCAGCGGGCGTTTCGGTCGAGGAAACCGATGTGGGCCTCAGGGTCAGCCGCCGCAATGGCCGCGTCGATGCCGTCGATGTCACGACCGAGCCCTTCCCCGGCTTCCCGACCGACCTTCAGGCGCAGATGATGGCGCTTCTGTGCACCGCGAACGGTGTCAGCGTGCTGGAAGAGAAGATCTTCGAGAACCGCTTCATGCACGCGCCTGAACTGATGCGGATGGGGGCGAAGATCGACGTGCATGGCGGCCATGCCACCGTGACCGGGGTCGAGCGGCTGAAAGGCGCGCGCGTCATGGCGACCGACCTGCGGGCCAGCGTCAGCCTGATCCTCGCCGGCCTTGCCGCCGAAGGCGAAACCGTGGTCAGCCGGGTCTATCACCTGGACCGCGGCTATGAGAAGGTCGAGGAAAAGCTCGGCGCGGTCGGCGCGCAGATCGAAAGGGTGCAGGGCGAATGACCCGGGACGCGACATTCGAGGAAGGCGCCGAAAGCGCGCTGGCGCTGCGGGCCGAGACGCCCGAGGATCTGGTGGTCATCTCGGCACTTGTGCAGGACGCCGTCCTGCCGATCACCGAAATCCGCTACGACCGGCGCACCCGGAAACTCGCGCTGCTCATCAACCGCTTCCGCTGGGAAGACCGCGACCGCGCCAAGGCCCGGCACCGCCGCTATGAGCGCGTGCAGTCGCTGCTCGTCGTCTCGGACGTGACGGGCGTCGCAAGCCAGGGCATCGACCGGCAGGACAAGGATACGATCCTCTCGATCCTTTCCCTTGCGTGGGAACCGGGCGCGGACGGCACCGGCCGGCTCGTCGTGACGCTTGCCGGCGACGGCGCGATCGCCGCCAGCGCCGAATGCCTGGGCGTCGATTTGCGCGACGTGACGCGCCCCTACCTTGCCCCGTCGCATCGCGCGCCAGACCACCCGGACTGACCGCGCCCTTTCAACTTGGCCCAAATATCCCCGCCGGAGGCATCCCACGGCCCCCAGAGGCGCAGGGCTAGGCCGGATTGACATTCAGGATTCCCAAGGCGGTCTTCGAGTGATCCATAGGGCTCCATGTTTGGCCATGGAGGCCCCTGATGGCCGCAAAGCGCTATGAGTTGAACGCCGCCCAATGGGAGAGGATCGCGCCGCTTTTGCCGGGCAAAGCGGGCGATCCGGGGCAGTCTGGCCAGGATAACCGATTGTTTGTGAACGGTTGTCTCTGGGTTCTGCGGTCTGGTGCGCATTGGTGCGACCTTCCGGAGCGGTATGGCAAGTGGAAGTCCCTGCACCGCCGGTTCAGCCGCTGGTGCCATGCCGGGGTCTGGGAACGGGTGTTCGAGAGTCTGACGCAGGACCGCGACAACCAATATCTGATGATCGACTCGACCATCCTGCGCGCCCACCAGCAGGCGGCCAGCGGAAAAGGGGGGCCAAGGATCAGGCGCTGGGGCGTTCCCGAGGCGGACTGACGACCAAATATCCGCATGCTCGCCGATGCGCTGGGGCGCCCCCTGCGCTTCCTGATCACGCCGGGCTAGGCGGGTTGGCATCACCGCTGCGCCCGCCCTCCTGGAGGGGCAGGAAGGCCGGGCGGTGCTGGCGGACAAAGCCCATGACAGCAAGGCCTTGCGCGCCATGATCGCCGGGATGGGCGCCCAGGCCGTGATCCCCTCGAACCGCGCAGCCGCAAAGTCATCACCCCCCCCCACGACGCCACCACCTGCCGCCAGCGCAACCGCATCGAGCGCTGCTTCAACCGCCTCAAGCACTTCCGGCGCTTCGCCACCCGCTACGACAGGCGAACCATCCATTTCACTGGCTTCACCCTCCTCGCAGCCGCCATGATCTGGTTGAGGCGAATGTCGATCCGACCTAGACCCGGCGCCCGGCGATGCGCACGTCGCGGATGGCGCGGTCGTCGCCCATCATGATGGTGGGGAACAGAGCCTCCCAGAAAGTCCCGGCGCGGGCCGCGCGCTGGGCGATGGCGGGCGTCGAGGCGAGATCGATCACCACCAGGTCCGCTTCCATTCCCGGCACCAGATTGCCGATCCGGTCGCCTGCGCGCAACGCCGCCGCTGATCCGGCGGTGGCCAGCCACCAAAGCGCCGAGGGATGCAGCGATCCATGCCGCAGTTGCGCCACCTCATAGGCTGCGGCCATCGTCCGCAGCATCGAAAACGACGACCCCCCGCCGGTATCCGTGGCCAGCCCGATGCGCTGGCCCTCGGCCACCAGTCCCGCCATGTCGAAAAGGCCTGAACCGATGAAGGTGTTCGACGTCGGGCAATGGACCAGCGCCGCGCCCACCTCGGCCAGCCGCGCGCGTTCGCGGGGCTCAAGGTGGATCGCGTGGCCGTAAACCCCGTTCGCCCCCAGAAGCCCGTGCGCCTCGTAGGTATCAAGGTAATCGCGCGCCTGCGGAAACAGGCCGCGCACCCAGTCGATCTCATCGGTCTGTTCGCTCAGATGCGTCTGCATCAGGCAGTCGGGATGCTGGGCCCAAAGCGATCCCATCGCCGATAATTGCTCGGGCGAGGAGGTCGGTGAAAACCGCGGCGTGATCACATAGGACAGCCGGTCCACCCCATGCCATTTCGAAAGCAGCCGCGCGCTGTCGTCGTGCGCCGATTGCACCGTGTCGCGCAGGCCCTCGGGCGCGTTGCGGTCCATGCAGGTCTTGCCGGCCCAGGCCCGCATTCCCCGGGCCTGCGCGGCGGAAAAGAAGGCATCGACGCTTTCGGGATGGATCGTCGTGTAGCTGCACATCGAGGTGGTGCCATGCGCCAGCGCAAGGTCGAAGTAACGCGCCGCCACCTCGGACGCATAGGCGGGATCGGCAAAGCGCATTTCCTCGGGGAAGGTATAGCTGTTCAGCCAGTCGATCAGCCGCTTGCCCCAACTGGCGATGATCGCCGTCTGCGGGTAATGCAGATGCGCGTCCACGAAGCCCGCCGAAATCAGTCCGGCGCCGTAATCCGTCACATGTGCCTGCGGATGGGTGCGGCGCAGGTCATCGGCCTCGCCCACCGCGATGATCCGTCCCGCGTCGATCAGCACGCCACCGCGCGCGGAATGCCGTGCCACGCCGGGGCCTTCCAGCAAGGGATTGCCGGCAAAGGCCAGCGTCTGCCCGATCATCAGTTCCGCCATCGCCTGGCTCCTCCGGAATGTTCGCGGCCATACTAACCGCTGATCCGGCCGGGGTAAATTTGCCGCGTGCCCCTGTTTCTTTGAAAGTGCTTCCGCTATGGTCGCGGCAGTCAGGCGGGGGGCACATGGTCGAAAACGAGCTTCAGTCACCCGAACGCGACACGGACGAATTCACGCTGGACGCAAGGATCGTTTCGGGGGTTCTCGAGGCGATCGGGGCAGGGGATGCCGCCCGGGTGGCGGGGCTGGCCGAAGACCTGCACCCCGCCGACATCGCCGACCTTCTGGAACAGATCGGCCCGGCCGATCGCCGGGCACTGATCGCGCTCTGGCCCGATGCGATCGATGGCGATGTTCTTTCGGAGCTTGACGAGGGCCTGCGCGAAGACCTGATCCCGACGCTGCCGCATTCGGTGCTGCGCGAAGCCGTCCGCGACCTTGAAAGCGACGATGTCGTTGACCTGATCGAGGATCTGGAAGAGCCCGAGCAGGAAATCATCCTGCGCGCACTGGGGGAAAGCGACCGGGCGGCGGTCGAGCAGTCGCTGGCCTATCCCGAACATTCCGCCGGTCGCCTCATGCAGCGCGAGGTGGTGACGGCGCCCGAACACTGGACTGTCGGCGAGGCGACACAATTCCTGCGGCGGGGCGACGACCTGCCCGACCAGTTCTACCATGTCATCCTGGTCGACCCGCGCCATCGGCCCGTGGCTTACGTGACGTTGGGCAAGATCCTGTCGTCGCGGTCTGCCACCCGGCTGTGCGACATCACCGAAGACAGTTTCCGCACCATGTCCGTTCTGGATGAGGAGGCCGACGTTGCCTATGTCTTCAACCAGTATCACCTGATTTCCGCCCCCGTCGTGGACGAGGACGACCGTCTGGTGGGTGTCATCACCATCGACGACGCGATGACGGTTCTGGACGAGGAACACGAGGAAGACGTGCTGCGCCTTGCCGGCGTGTCCGAAGAAAGCTCGGTCTCGGACGGGGTCTTCGACGTGGTGCGCCAGCGCCTGCCGTGGCTGGTCGTGAACCTGTTCACCGCCTCGCTTTCGGCGCTGGTGATTTCGCAGTTCACCGGCACGATTTCCCGGATCGTGGCGCTGGCGGCACTGATGCCGATTGTCGCCTCGACGGGCGGCATTGCCGGCACGCAGGCGCTGGCGGTGGCGGTGCGGGCGCTGGCCACGCGCAACCTGACCAGTTCGAACGCCCGGCGGGTCGTCAGGCGCGAAGTCCTCGCGGGCATCACCAACGGCATTTCGCTTGCGGTGGTGCTGGGACTCGGGGGCGCGCTGGTCTTTGGCTCGCCGCTGATCGGGCTGGTCCTTGGCATGGCGATGATCGTCAACCAGTTGATCGCCTGCCTCGGCGGCGTGATGGTTCCGTTGATCCTGCATCGCATCGGGCTTGATCCGGCGCTGGCCTCGGGTACCTTTGTAACCACCCTCACCGATGTGATGGGCTTCCTTGCCTTCCTTGGCTTTGCAACATGGATCCTGATATGACCGAACATGCCGATCTGGTCGAACGCAAGGCCCGTGCGCGGGCCGAGGCGATGGCCCGCCGCAAGTTGGCCCATGCGCTGCGCAGCGACAGCGCCGCCGACCACCTGAAAAAGGTGCTGACGGCCCATTCCGACAAGGTGCTTGCGGGTTATGTCCCGATGCGGACGGAAATCGACTGCCTGCCGGCGATGGCGGCGCATCCCGCCCCGGTGGGCGTTCCGGTGATTGCCGGCATCGGCCAGGCACTGCGGTTTCGCGCCTGGGCGCCGGGCGCAAGCATGATCCCGGGCGATTTCGGCGCGATGATCCCCGAAGACGGCGACTGGCTGGAGCCATCGGTGCTGATCGTGCCGATGCTGGCCTTCGATGCGCGGGGGTTCCGGCTGGGATATGGCGGCGGCTTCTATGACCGCACGCTTGAATCCCTTCGTGCGCGCGGCCCTGTCACCGCCATCGGCTATGCCTATGCCGACCAGCAGGTAGCGGAAGTGCCGATCGAGCCGACGGACCAGCGCCTTGACCTGATCGTGACCGAACGCGGTGTCCTGCGGCCCTGAACCTCAGACCCGCCGCATCATGCCCGCCGCCGGCGCAGCGCAAGGGCGCCGGCGCCGCCCAGCACGAAGGCCAGCAGCCCGCCCGTCGCCGGAAGCGGCACCGGGGCGGGGGCGATCTGGTCGAGCGTGATGTCGTGCAGGTCGAAATGCCCGCAGGGCGCGTCGCAGAACCCGCTGTTTACCGGATAGCCCAACACGACCTCAAGCCGGTCGATCCCCGAAAACCCCGCGCCGAGCAGGATCGACTGTAGCGTTCCGCTTTCATCTTCAAGGATATAGCCGGCGCTGCCGACCAGCGCGCCGCCCAGAAAACCCGAAACGAACAGGTTGTTCGTCAGCGGCTCGCGTTCACCCCGGAAATTGTATCCAAGCGAGGTCAGGTTGAAGCCCCTCGCATTGAAAAGACCGCCGGTCACGAAGCGCAGCGTCGATGCAAAGCCGGTGCCGGAATCATCGACATGCAGCGCACCGGGTGCCGTAAACCAGGCCAATGTGCCATCAAGACCGCTGGCCGTGATCCCGTTCTCGGTATAGCCCGACAGCATCGCGCCTTCATCGGGCAGGCTGTCGAAGGTCATGGTCGCTGCAAGGCCCGGCATGGCGATGAAGGCCATCATGGTTGCCGTTGCGATCGTTCCTGGATCCGTCATCATGGTCGCACCCCCGCTTTTGCCCTGGTTTCAACTGACTCGAGTTCCATCGGTTCCGGTCTTCAGGGAAACAGGCTCGGCCACGAATTACGTTTGGTCAACGCGAGGTTGAATCCGGCCCGGATTTTCGGCGACTTCCCGCGTGATCGCGCGCGGGGCGGGACAGTTTCCGCCGATGCGCTTTCGCTTGCCAGTGCGGGGCGGGGCGCATAGGCAGACAAGCATGAGAATCCTGTATCTGGGCGATGTGGTCGGACGGTCGGGGCGCGCGGCGATTGCAGCGCGGCTTCCCGGCTTGCGCGCCGACTGGGGGTTGGATTTCGTCGTGGTGAATGGTGAAAACGCCACCGCCGGCGCGGGGCTTTCGGCGGAACACGCCAAGGGCCTGCTGTCGGCCGGTGCCGATGTCGTGACGCTGGGCGACCATGCCTTCGACCAGAAGGAAATGCTGTCCTATATCGAGACCGAGGCACGGATCATCCGGCCGCTCAATTTTGCGCGCACCGCGCCGGGGCGGGGGGCGCGGGTCTATGACGCGCCAGGGGGCCGCAAGGTGCTGGTGGCGCAGGTGCTGGGACAGGTCTTCATGAAGCGCCCCTTCGACGATCCGTTCTCGACCATCGACGCGGTGCTGCGCAGCCATCCGCTGGGCGGCATGGTGCAGGCCAGCATCATCGACGTGCACTGCGAGGCCACCAGCGAGAAGATGGGCCTTGGCCATTGGTGCGACGGACGGGCGAGCCTTGTCGTGGGCACCCACACCCATGTGCCCACCGCCGATGCGATGATCCTGCAAGGCGGCACCGCCTATCAGTCGGATGCCGGCATGTGCGGCGACTATGACAGCGTGATCGGCATGGACAAACTTGAACCCATGCGCCGCTTCGTCACCGGCATGGTCAAGGACCGGTTCCAGCCGGCTGAAGGCGAGGCCACGCTTTCAGGCGTCTATGTGGAATCCGACGACCGCACCGGCAAGGCCACGCGCATTCGCATGGTCCGGGTCGGCGGCCGGCTGGAAGGTGCGGCGCCTTGACCACCGAACGCCTGCGCCTGATCGGCATTCTGGTCCTGCTAGGCGTCGGATGGGGCGCCACGCAACCCCTGAGTAAGATCGTCGTCGAAGGCGGCACCGGCCATTATGCCCTGATCTTCTGGCAGGCCTGCATATCGGCGCTGTTCCTGGGCGGGGTGCTGGTGCTGCGGCGCAAGCCCGTTCCCCTGACGGCTGACATCCTCAAATTTGCACTGGTCGTGGCCTGCCTCGGGACGGTCGTTCCGGGCTACACCTTCTATCGCTCGATCGCGCATCTGCCATCCGGGGTCATGTCGCTGATCATCGCCGCGGTGCCGATGCTGGCCCTGCCGATGGCGGTGGTGCTGGGCCGCGACCGGCTGACGCCCGCGCGCCTGGCGGGCCTGGTTTTGGGGCTTTGCGGCGTGGCGCTGATTGCGCTCCCGGACTCCGGCCTGCCGGACCGGGCGATGGTGGCGTGGCTGCCGCTCGCGATGGTCGGGCCCTTGTGCTACGCGCTCGAGGCGAATTACGTCGCTCTGCACAACGACCTGAAGGCCGATGCGATGCAGGCGATGTTCCTGGCAAGCCTTCTTGCCGCGCTTCTGGCGCTGCCGCTGGTGCTTTGGTCGGGCCAGTGGGTCGATCCGGTGGCAACCTGGAACTGGCGCTACGGCGTCTTCATCCTGACATCCGCGCTCAATGCAGTGCTTTATGTCGCCTATGTCTGGCTCGCGGGGCGGGCGGGGGCGGTTTTTGCATCGCAGTCGTCCTACGTCATCACCGGCGCCGGCCTTGTCTGGGCGATCGTGCTTCTGGGCGAGCGTTTCAGCCTGTGGATATACTTGGCGCTGGCATTGCTGATGTGCGGGTTGTTCCTCGTTTCCCCGCGGCGCCAGCCAGGGCGCAGCCGGTGACGTGGCGTAATATTGATCTACCGCACCTTGCGGGGATCATTTAATCGGGGGCGGGAAACGGCAATGCGGAGCGCCACATGATCGGACTGGAGATTCCCCTGGCGATGCAGCCCTTTGTCGCCCTGGGTATCGTTGCGATCATGTTCATCCTGTTCCTTCGCGAAACCATCCCGACCGAGGTCGTTGCCATGTGCGGCGCCGGGCTGATGCTGGTGCTCGGTTTCCTGCCCGCCAGCGGCATCAATGGCGTCCTGTCCAATTCGGCACCCTGGACCATCATCTTCATGTTCCTGATCATGGGGGCCATGCTCAGGACCGGTGCGCTTGAAGGCATGTCGCGTCTGGTCGAAACCCATGCCACCACCCATCCGCGCGCCACCGTGGCGGGGCTGTTCCTGTTTGTCGTCCTGGCTTCGGCCGTTATGAACAACACCCCCGTGGTGGCGGTGATGATTCCGGTCTTCATTCGGCTTGCACAACGGCTGAATGTCGCGCCCTCGCGGGTCCTGATGCCCCTGTCGTATTTCACGATCCTCGGGGGCATGATCACGCTGATCGGCACCTCGACCAACATCCTAGTGGACGGGGTCGTGCAGAAACAGGGTGGTGCGCCGTTCCCGATATTTGAAATCGCCCCGGTAGGCATCGCCATCACCATCACCGGCGGGATCTTCATGGCGCTTTTCGCCCGCCGGCTGGTGCCCGACCGGCAGTCGATGGGCAGCTTTCTGGCCGACCAGCGCAAGATCAAGTTCTTCACCGAAGTCGCCGTCCCGGAGGGCTCGAACCTGATCGGCCGCAAGGTGCTGGAGATCGAGTTGTTCAAGCCCGATGGCGTGCGGGTGATCGACGTGCTGCGAGGCGATGCCTCGCTGCGCCGCGATCTGGCGCCGGTGGAATTGCAGGCGGGCGACCGGGTGGTGCTGCGCACCGAAATGTCAGAGCTTCTGAACCTGCAAAGCCACAAGGACGTGCGCATGGTCGACAAGCTCAGCTCGGTCCAGACCGAGACGGTCGAGGTGCTGATCTCGCCGGGCTGCCGCCTGATCGGCCGGTCGCTGGGTGAATTGCGCCTGCGCCGCCGCTACGGTGTTTATGTCCTGGCCGCCCATCGCCGCGACCAGAACATCGGCCGCAAGCTTGATGACCTGATCGTTCATGTCGGCGACACGCTGCTTCTGGAAGGCACGGCCGAGGACATCCAGCGCCTGGCGGCCGAAGTGAACCTGGTCAATGTCAACAAACCCACGGAACGCGCCTTTCGCCGGGGCCGCATGCCGATCGCCATGATTGCGCTGCTGGCGGTGGTGGTCCTGTCGGCGATGGATGTGGCGCCGATCATGGTGCTGGCGATGCTGGCGGTCACGGTGCTGCTGGCGTCGCGCTGCATCGACCCGGACGAAGCCTTTGGCATGGTGGACGGGCGGCTGATCGCCATGATCTTCGCCATGCTGGCGGTGGGCGAGGGGCTGGACAATGCGGGCGCGGTCAAGCTGATCGTCGATGCGGTGGAACCCTTCCTGCGCGACCTGCCACCGGTGCTTGCGTTGGGGGCGGTCTATTTCATGGGGCTCGTGCTGACCGAGTTCCTGTCGAACAACGCGGTCGCGGTGATCTTCACGCCGATCGCCATGCAGCTTGCCGTCAGCCTCGGGCTTGATCCGCGGCCCTTTGCCGTGGCGGTGATGTTCTCGGCCACCGTGGCCTTCGCCACGCCGATCGGCTATCAGACCCACATGATGGTCTATGGGCCGGGCGGCTATCGGTTTACCGATTTCGTGCGCCTTGGGCTGCCGATGGATCTGGTGACGGGGATCACCGCCGTCATTGCCATCGCCGTCTATTATGGGGTCTGAAATGAATCGATTTGCCCTGATCTGCCTGGCGCTTGTGTCCGCCTGCGCGCAGCCGCCCGCAGCGGCCTTTCCGCAGGCTGCAACGCTTGCCAGCGGTGGCGCGACGGGCGACCGGCTTGCGGTGCGCTTTTCCGATGGTGCGACCTGCCGCGCGATTGTTCCGCCCACGGGCGGAGAGGGCGTCTTTGACGCCTGCCCGCAGGCGCAGGGCTATGCCGTCGACGTGCGGCACCGCAACCTGCTCGAGCCGGTCTTCGGCGCCGCCGTCACGCCCTATGCGACCGTGACGCTGACCGCCGCATCGGGCCGCGTCACCACCTTTGATCTGCCCACGGGCGACGGGCGCTGAGCCTGTTGAACGGTGGTCTTTCCGCCCGCTTGCGGCGGGACACGCCGCTGACATATAGAGACGCGAAACCTTTCAAGACCTGACGGAGACCTCAATGGCTGGCCATTCCAAATGGGCAAACATCCAGCACCGCAAAGGGCGGCAGGATGCCGCACGATCGAAACTGTTTTCCAAGCTGGCGAAGGAAATCACCGTCGCCGCCAAGATGGGCGACCCCGACCCCGACAAGAACCCGCGCCTGCGTCTGGCGGTGAAGGCCGCCAAGGCCGTGTCCTGCCCCAAGGACGTGATCGACCGCGCGATCAAGAAATCGCTGGGCGGCGACGCCGAAAGCTATACCGAGATCCGCTACGAAGGCTACGGCGTCAACGGCATCGCCGTGATCGTCGAGTCGATGACCGACAACGTGAACCGCACGGCGTCCAACGTCCGCAGCTACTTCGCCAAATGCGGCGGCAACCTGGGCCAGACCGGCTCGGTCAGCCACGGCTTCGACCGCGTGGGCGAGATTTCCTATCCCGCCTCGGTCGGATCGGCCGACGACGTGATGATGGCCGCGCTGGAAGCGGGCGCGGATGACGTCGAGTCGGATGAGGAAGGCCACTGGATCTACACCTCGGTCGAGAACCTGAACGACGTGTCGGACGCGCTGGAAAAGACGCTGGGGGAATCGACGGAATCCAAGTTGATCTGGAAACCGCAGACCCTGACCGAAGTCGATCTGGAAACCGCGCAGAAGCTGATGCGGCTCGTGGACATGCTGGAAGACGACGACGACGTGCAGACGGTGACGCACAACTTCGACATCCCCGAAGAGGTCGCGGCGCAGCTCTGACCGCCGGGCAAGGCAAACGATACGGCCCTCGCGGCGATGCGGGGGCCGTTTTCATTTCACCGCGCGCAAGACCTTCGCCGCCCGTCGCTGCAACGCCGTTGTCACCGCCCCAAGCGGCGCGATGCGGCTTGCCTGCCAGTAAAGCGCCACATCGAGCGGCGTTCCGGGCACGAGTTCAACGAGCCGCCCCGCCGCCAGATGGCCGGCAATCAGCGTGTCCGGGTTCATGCCCCAGCCAAGGCCCAGAAGCGCGCCGTCGACGAAGCTCTGGCTCGATGCGATCCAGTGCGTGGGGAAGGGCATGCGCCGCCCCAGAACCTCCGCCACCCAGTCGGCTTGCAGCCGGTCCTTCAGGTTGAAGGTCATGGCAGGGGCCTGCCCGATGGTTTCGGCTGACACGCCTTGCGAAAACCAGCGCGCGACATAGGCCGGGCTGGCTGTCGCCAGGTAGCGCATCACCCCCAGCGGATGGATGTCACAACCCTGCACGGGCGCGCCATGCGAGGTGATGGCCCCCAGCACGTCGCCGCGCCGCAGCCAGTCGAGCGAATGATCCTGATCGTCGATCACGATGTCGAAGGTCACGCCTTCGACCGACGCCAGCGCCGGCAGCACCCAGGCCGCAAGGCTGTCGGCCGTGACTGCAATCCGCAGCGTCGGGCGCGGCGCGTCCTTGGGGCGCAGGTCGGCCAGCGCCTCGCGTTCCATCAATGCCACGGCTTCCGCGTGACGGACCAGCCGCAATGCGGAAGCCGTGGCCGTGCAGGGCTGGCCGCGCAGGATCAGGATGGCGCCCAGCCGGTCCTCCAGCGCGCGGATCCGCTGCGATACGGCCGATGGCGTCACATTGAGCGACGCCGCCGCGCGATCGAAGGATCCGTGGCGGTGGACGGCGACAAGGGCGGCAAGCTGGCCTGGGTCAATCATCTGGATCCTCCGTGGTTCAAGATTAGAGCAACTTAATTCAGGATAGAAACATTAAGTGGTGTTGATGGTGACAGCGCGTTATCCCGGCCGGGATGCAATGCGGATCGCCGGAAAGGGATTATCATGCTTGATGCAGCACTTTCGGGGTTCCTGATCTCCTTCGGGTTGATTGCGGCCATCGGCGCGCAGAATGCCTTCGTGCTGCGCCAGGGCTTGCGGCGCGAACATGTGCTGGTGGTGGTGCTGTTCTGCGCGCTCTCGGATGCGGCGTTGATCACCGCCGGGGTTTCGGGCTTTGCGCTGGCCGCCGACACGCTTCCCAAGGTGCAGAGCTGGCTGATCTGGGGCGGCATTGCCTTTCTGGTCTGGTTCGGCTTCAAGTCCTTCCGTTCGGCCTGGGTTGGTGGTGCGGGGCTTGCCGCCGCCTCGGGTGGCGCGGCGCCGCTGGGGGGCATCCTTCTCGCTCTGGCCGCGATCACCTGGCTCAACCCGCATGTCTATCTGGATACGGTGGTGTTTCTCGGCTCGATCTCGACCCGCTATCCGGGGCGCGAGATGGCCTTTGCCCTTGGGGCCGCTACCGCCTCGCTGACTTTCTTCACGA
This sequence comes from Paracoccaceae bacterium, assembly GCA_020622085.1. GTDB lineage: Bacteria > Pseudomonadota > Alphaproteobacteria > Rhodobacterales > Rhodobacteraceae > QY30. The sequence goes on from JAHRYM010000001.1 coordinate 983,086, forward strand.
CGCTGGGTTTCGGCGCGCGGCTGCTGGCGCCGCTTTTCGCCCGGCCCCGCGCCTGGCAGGCGCTGGACGTGGGCGTGGGCATCACCATGTGGTCGATTGCGGCGTCGCTCATTCCGCACTGATGCCTTGCGGGACGGGGCCGGATCGGTCATGTCCCGTCGGATGATACAGCCCCAGATGAACCCCGGCGCCGGCGTGGCGTGGATGCTCCTGAGCGGGCTTTGCTTCGTCGGGGTGACGGCAATCATCCGTTACCTCGGCCCCGCGTTGCCGGCGGCCGAAGGGGCGTTCATCCGCTTCGGAATCGGCACGATCTTTCTTTTGCCGGCGCTCAGACCCCTTTGGCGAGGGGGCCTGCCCGAAGGCACGGCGAGGCTGTTCATCGGGCGGGGTGCGCTCCATAGCGTCGCCACCGCGCTCTGGTTCTATGCCATGGCGCGGCTGCCCGTGGCCGAGGTGACGGCCATCGGCTATCTGAACCCGATCGTCGTCACAATCGGCGCGGCGCTTGTCTTTGGCGAACGGCTGGCGGCGCGCCGGATCATCGCCATCGCGCTTGCCCTGGTGGGGGCCCTGGTCATCCTGCGCCCGGGCCTGCGCGAAGTCACCTCGGGCCATCTGGCGCAGCTTGGGGCGGCGACCTTCTTCGGGCTGGCCTACCTGATCGCCAAGGAACTGTCGCGCCATGCGCCCGCCGGCTTCATCGTGGCGATGATGTCGCTCAGCGTGGCCACAGGCCTTGCGCCCATGGCGGCGCTGGTCTGGGTGACGCCGACGCTGACGCAGGTGCTGTGGCTGGCGCTGGTCGCGGTCTTTGCCACGGCGGGGCATTATTCGATGACCCGGGCCTTTGCCGCCGCGCCGCTGACGGTGACGCAGCCGGTGGTGTTCCTGCAACTGGTCTGGGCGACAATCCTTGGGGCCGTCGCCTTCCACGAATCCGTCGATCCCTTTGTCCTGCTGGGCGGGGCCATGATCATTGCCGCGATCAGTTACATCACGTGGCGCGAGGCGCGGCTGAAGCAGGGGGTGACACCGCCCGCGACGACCGGTCAGGCCGCGTAGTCCGAACCTTCGTCATCAAGGATCGCGCGCAGGTCGCGCAGGAATTGCGGCGCGGTCGAAGGGTAGTCTTCCCATTCCCGCGCCGTCTTTTCGGCGACATCGTCGGGCAGCTCCCGCAGCGGCCGGCCGGTCTGCAGCGCGCGGATATAGGTCTCGGCGGCGCGCTCGAAATAGTAAAGCCGGTTGAAGGTGTCGGCCACGCTGTCGCCGATCACCAGCACCCCGTGGTTGCCCATGATCATCGTCTTCACCTTGGGGTCCGACAGCAGCCGCGAACAGCGTTCGCCTTCGGATTCGAAAGCCATGCCGCCATAACTTTCATCGACGACATGGCGATTGAAGAACATGGCGCTGTTCTGGTCGATCGGGGGCAGGCGGCTGTCGGCAAGGCTTGCCAGGACCGTGGCGTGGATCGAATGCACATGCATGACGCAGCGCGCATGCGGGCAGTTGCGATGCAGCGCCCCGTGCAGCCCCCAGGCGGTCGGGTCGGGCGCATCGGGCCGCTTCAGCGTATCGGGATCGTTCGCGTCGATCAGCAGCAGGTCTGAACCACGGATGCGCGAGAAGTGCCGCGCGAAGGGGTTGATCAGGAACCGAGAGCCATCATCGTTCACCGCAAGGCTGAAGTGGTTTGCCACGGCCTCGTGCATGTCCATCCGCGCCGTCCAGCGAAAGGCGGCGGCCATGTCGGCCCGTTCGGACGTATGGCTCAGGTTCAGGCGGGATGACAGGTTCATGTCTCACTCCTTTGATTCATATCGGGTATTCTGTCTGGCGATACGCCCTGCGCCAGAGAGCCGATGGCCAGGATGACGCGGGCAAAAGCGGCACCTGCCCGGGGGTCGCGGTGCCGGGCGCGCAGGTGGCCATGGACGAGCCCGGCATCGGTCCGGGCCAGCGCCTTGCCGCCCGCAGCGATGATCCGCGCGGCATAATCCTGGGCGTCATCGGCCAGCGGGTCGCATTCGGCGGCAATGGCGACCGTGGGCGGCAGGCTGCCGAAATCGGTATCCTCAAGCGGCGCCGTCGTCGGATCGCCCACCGGCTCCGCGCCCCCCGGATGGCGGATCGCGGCGTAGTATTCGACATCCGCGCGCGTCAGCATCGGCGCCCGGGCGTGGGTGATGTAGCTTCCGCGGCTGCGGTCGCCCCCCAGCACGGGATAGATCAGCACCTGCCCCAGAACCTGCACCGCGCCGCCGCGCGACCGATGCGCAACCGCCGCCGCCAGATTGCCGCCCGCGCTGTCACCCGCCAGCAGGATCGGACCCGGCATCCCGACCTCTTGTGCCACGGCCATCGCATCGTCGAAGGCGGCGGGGTGGGTGTGTTCGGGCGCCAGCCGGTAGTCGGCCGATACGACGCCAAGGCCGGTTCCGGCGCAGATTTCCGCGCAGACATCGTCATGGCTGTCGAGACCGCCCACGACAAAACCGCCGCCGTGGAAATAGACCACTGTTGCTCTGCCCCGGGCCTTCGCGGGGGAATAGATCCGGCATGGAACGCCGGCAATCATTCTGTCTTCGACCGCAACCCCCGAGGGTCTGCCGTGGTGAAAGGCCCGGCACATCGCGTCATAAATTCCGCGCTGCCGCTCGATCGGACAGGTTGCGGTTTCGGGCGGATACCAGCTTTCGGTTTCGTGGATGAAGGCCCATGTCTCGGCGCCGATCAGGCGGGCATAGTCGGGTGGCATGGCGGTCTCCGTCGCTGGGCGCGCGCGCGAGGGGAAGTCTTGCGCATGGACCGCCGACCGGCTGTCCCGTCCGCGACATGATGCGATGGTTTCGGCCTGGCCAGCCACGGGGGCCCTGGCCCGCGGTTCCCGAGTCCTTGTGGTTCTTGAGCCGTCCGTGCCTGCGCGCCCCGCGCCTCGCTCTAACCCAGCGCGGTTCCAACACAATCACGGCATCTGCGGCCCGGTCTGCAAGGATGCGCCGATGCAAGGTCTGGGTAGGCCGGATCCGGCTCAATTGTCCGTCTGGCCCGCCGGGGCAGTTTCACAGCCGCGTGACGGGGGCTTGGAGAGCGGGGCCCCGGCCCCTTAGTGCGTCGGGTGTCTGGGGGCCTGCCAGTCGCGGCATGACTTGTCGTGGTGACGGGAACGCCCCTGTCAAGGATGGAGTGAAAGACATGAAGAAACTGCTTGCGGGACTTGCAGCCATCACCTCTGCCGCCGTGGCGGTGCCCGCCCTTGCCGGCGGCTACAACCAGCCCGTGATCGAGGCGCCGGTGGCAGCCCCGGTTGCCGCTCCGGTCGTGTCGAGCCCCGACGGTGACTGGACCGGGGCTTATGTCGCGGGTCAGCTGGGCTGGGGGCACAGCAAGTTCGGCGGTGCGAGCGATGATACCACCGTCTATGGCATCCGCGGCGGCTATGACCATGATTTCGGCAAGTTCGTGCTGGGCGCCAATCTCGACTGGAACAAGGTCGACGCCAATCTGGGCACGGACAAGCTGAAAGATATCTCCCGGCTTGGTCTGCGCGCGGGCTATGACATGGGGCGCAGCCTGGTCTATGTGGCGGCCGGCGGGGCGCGCGCCAATGTCGATACTCCGACCGGAAGCGCCAACGAAAACGGCTACTACGCCGGTATCGGCATGGACTATGCGATCAATGATCGCTGGACCGTCGGCGGCGAGGTGCTGAACAACCGCTTCACCGATTTCAATGGAACGAACAGCACGCTCAGTGCCACGACGGCCGGGCTGAACGTCGGTTTCCGTTTCTGATCCGACATACGCGCCGGCCGGACCTCTGGTGCGGGGTGTGGCCGGTGTGTTCCCGTCCGCCGTTGCGGTTTCAGGACCGCAGGCGGGCGGGGCGTGCAGGGGTCCGGGCCAATCCCCCGAGTGTCCCGGACACCCTGCCAGCGCCTTTGCGGGCCGTCAGGCTTTACGATCCGGCTGCTGACCGACGCTCCTCGCCGCCCTTACCATCGGCCGCTCGCCCCTCCGCCGCTGGACGAACCACCCCCGAAGCCGCCACCATCGCCACCGCGATTGCGGTCATCGTCCCGCCTGCGGCGTGCGTCGCCACGCGGAAGGCTGCTCTGGTCCGGGTTTTCCGCTGACCAGTGGCATTGCGGGCAGGTGACATGGCGGGCGGCGCGGCCCGCGCCGGCATTGGCGGAAACGCGGCCGGCGGGATCGGCAAGGACTGCAAGCGGGGTGCCACACCGCGGGCAGGGCTGGCCGGCCTTCCGCCTTTGCTTGCGGCGAAGCGCGATGGCGGCAAAGCCCAGGACCAGAACCGCCGGCACCGCATAGGGCAGCAGGCCGCCGCCGATCCGCCCGCCGGCCTTTTCGCCTGCATCCGGCGGCCTTCCCTCGCTGAACGGCAGCGCCACGCGGTTGATGATTTCCGCTACGGCACTGTCTGTCGCATCGGCGACCTGCCCATCGCGCAGGCCGGGCACAAGCACGCGCGACACGATGTCTTGCGCCAGCACGTCGTAGCCCTGTCCATAGGCCCGGCCCAGTTCCAGCCGCGCGGCCTTGTCGAGCGGCGACATGAGGAGCAGGATCCCGTCGTTGCGGTCCTTGCGCCCGATGCCCCAGGCGTTGAAGAGCCCCGTCGCATAGGTTTCCAGTTGCGCCTCGCCGCCGGGGATGCCGCTCAGGGTGACGACCGCCACCTGCACCCCTGTCGTCGCCCGAAGCTCTTCCAGCCGGCGCTCCAGTTGCTGCTGGCGGTCTTCGGGAATGATCATTGCAAAATCGCTGATGGCCGCGCCGATCTGCTTGGGGAAGGCCGGAGGGGGTGTCTGTGCATGGGCAGGACGGGGCGGCAGGAGCAGAGCCACAAGCATCAGCCCCAGTGCAGCCCGCCAGCCGCGTCGCAGGGCACCCCGACAGATCAGCATGGACATTCGGCCTTCTCCGGAAATTTCCCGTGCTCATCATTGCAGGATGCCGCCGATGAGCAATCCCCCCGGATATTTCCTGCTCCTGAAACCGCCACGGGTGGAGGGCAGGAGACTTTCCATCTCTGGCCCCTGCACGACATGGACCACATGGCGTCGATGAACAGGGTCTTCAGGGCGGGCAGACTGCGGCGGGTTTCACACGCATGGCTGCCCGCGTGGCGCCGATCCTTGTCCGCGCGTATGATTAAAGGTTGTTCTTGGGCGCGGCGCGCTTCAAAACATCGGTCATTGAATGACGGAGGCCGAATTGAAGCGATCGCATAGGATACTGGCGCCCGGTCTGTTGCGCCTGGTTGCCATTCTGGCCGTTCTGGCTGTTTCTGCCTGTGGCGGGACAGCTTTCCGCACATATTACCCACAGGGACTGGATCCCGCGGTAACGCGCGGCTGGACGGTCGGAAACGTCAAGGTGGACGTGCCGCGCCAACTGTCCGTGTCCGAGGAACGAACCTACCTGCCAAGGGCCGACATCGTCTGGCGCGAGGATCCGCCGGGCGATCGCCATGCACAGGTGGCCCGGATCATGTCGGACGCGATCCGCACAGGCTCTGCATCGCTGCACGGCAAGCGGCGGGTGGTGATCGAGGCGCGGATGACCCGCTTCCATGCCATGACATTCGAGGCCGAGGCGCTGTCGATCAAGGCCGGGGTGCATGATGTTGAATTCGACATCCGCATCCTTGATGCCCGCACCGGCACTGTCCTGGTTCCGACGACCCATATCGAGGCGTCGTTCCCGGCCAGAACGGGGGCAGAGATGGCAATGGCGCGCGCGCGGGGCGACAGCCAGAAAAAGCAGATCCGTCGCCATGTGGCGGCAACGATCGCCGGCTGGCTTGGAACGGGGCAGGACGCGCGCACCAGCTTCACGCGTATCGGCGGCTAGGCCCCCCCGAGCGGCGGGCGCGACCGGGCGGCGGGCGCGGCCGGGCGGCGGGCGCGCGACCGGGCTGGCGCAGGTCGCGCCCGCGCCCCGAATCTGGCAGCCTCCGCGTCTTCCTTGCCTGCCCCGGTCAGATCCGGTCTGCAAAGGCGCCAAGCCGCGCCAGAGCCTCGGCGAAGGCTTCATCCGGGATGGTCATGGCCACGCGCACATGACCCGCCGCCGCCGCGCCGAAGCTTTCGCCTGGCATCACGGCGATGCCTTCCTCGTCCAGCAACCTCAGCGCGAAGGCCTCGCCCGACAGGCCGGTGGCGCGGATGTCGAGCATGACGAACATTCCGCCGCCCGAAGGGACGATCGAGACGCGGTTCGATCCGGCCAGCGCCGGCGCGATCAGTTCCCGGCGGCGCCGGAAGGGGGCGGCGATCTGCGCTTCGAAACCCGCTCCCTGGTTCAGCGCAAAGACCGCCGCATCCTGGATGAAGCCCGGCGTGCCGTAGGTGGTGTTGGTTGCAAGGTCGACGGCCGCCGCGATCACCGCTTCGGGCGCGATCATCCAGCCCAGCCGCGATCCGGTCATCGCATGGCTTTTCGACAGTGATCCCAGCACGATCGTGCGCTCGGCCATCCCTGGCAGGGCGCGGGGCGACAGGTGTTCCCCTTCCCAGATCTGGGTGTCGTAGACCTCGTCCGAGATCAGCCACAGATCGGCTTCGCGCACGGCGCGGGCGATGCCTTCCAGCGTGGCGCGGTCATAGATCACGCCCGTCGGATTGTTGGGGGTGGTGATCAGGAGCGTCCGCGCCCCTTCGGCTTTGGCAAGGATCGCCTCGGGGTCGGGGCGGAAGGCGCGTTCCGGTCGGGTGGCAATGGCCACGGCCTCGGCCCCCGTCGCCCGGATCGTGCCCGGATAAGTGGCGTAATAGGGGTCACAATAAAGCGCACGGTCGCCCGTATCCAGAAGCACCATATGCGCCGAGAACAGTGCGGCCTGCCCGCCCGGTGTCACGATGACGTTGTCGCGCGTCGTCCGCACCCCGGTCCGCGCCTCGACCCGGGCAGCGATCAGGTCGCGCAGTTCCGCCTTGCCCGCACCCACCGTATAGCCGGTGCTGCCTGCAAGTGCTCCGTCGTGCATGGCCTTCAGGATCGAGGCGTCGGTCGGGATGTCATGTTCGCCGATCGACAGGTTCAGGATCCGCTCTCCGGCCGCGATCCGGGCGCGGGCCTTGTAATAGACCTCCCACCCGTCCGATCCGCCACCCGTCATATGCGCCACGCGCCCTGCCAACCGCATTCTTGTCTCCTCGGGATTGTCTGGCGGGCGAAGCCATCACGGAACGCCGGCAAAGGCAAGTGGGCGGGCAGGCCCCGGGCGATGAATTGTTCCCGGCGCGTGCGGGGCGCGTGCGGGGGGGGGCGGCGTCCGGATTGCCGGTATTTGCCGGATTTCCGGCAAACGGGCGGCCTTGCGGGCCGTTCCATTCTTCCAAAAGCGCCGGCAACAGGGTAATCCCGCCCGCGAGCCCTTCCCGCGAGAACCAGCCATGACCACGATCCGCCTGCGCAACACGAAAACCCGCAAGGTCGAGGAGTTTGTTCCCATCGACCGGGAAAACGTGCGGATGTATGTCTGCGGCCCCACCGTCTATGACCGGGCGCATCTGGGCAACGCCCGGCCGGTGATCGTGTTCGACGTGCTTTACCGGCTTTTGCGCCATGTCTACGGGGCGGAGCATGTCACCTACGTTCGCAACTTCACCGACGTGGACGACAAGATCAACGCCGAGGCCCTGCGCCGCCAGCAGGCCGGTGCCCCCGGCACGATCGAGGAACTGATCCACCAGCGGACCGAGGAAACCATTGCCTGGTATCACGCCGACATGGATGCGCTGGGCGCGCTGCGGCCGAACCATGAACCCCGCGCGACGGACTACATCGGCCAGATGATCGGCATGATCGAAGGGTTGATTGCGTCGGGCCACGCCTATGCCAGGGATGGCCATGTGCTGTTCCGGGTGCGCAGCTACAAGGGCTATGGGCGTCTTTCCGGGCGCAGCGTCGACGACATGATCGCCGGCGCGCGGGTCGAGGTGGCGCCCTTCAAGGAAGACCCGATGGACTTCGTGTTGTGGAAACCCTCGGACGCCGACCTGCCGGGTTGGGACAGCCCCTGGGGCCGTGGTCGTCCCGGCTGGCACATCGAATGTTCCGCCATGAGCCACGAATTGCTGGGCGAGTCCTTCGACATCCACGGCGGCGGCATCGACCTGCAATTCCCGCACCACGAGAATGAAATCGCCCAATCGGCCTGCGCCCATCCCCATGGGGATTTCGCGAAGGTCTGGATGCATAACGAAATGCTGATGGTCGAAGGCAAGAAGATGTCCAAGTCGCTTGGCAACTTCTTCACCGTGCGGGATCTGCTGGACGGCAATTGGAGTGGCGGCTGGAAAGTTCCCGGTGAGGTGATCCGGTTCGTGTTTCTGAGCACGCATTATTCCAAGCCGATGGACTGGACGGAGGAGAAGGCGCGGCAGGCCGAGGCGACGCTGCGGAAGTGGCGGACAATGACATTTCGAAGCAAGCCGGATGTGTCGCCGCCGATCGAAGTCGTGTCTGCGTTGTCGGATGACATGAACACCCACGCCGCTTTGACAGCACTTCATAGATTTTCGCGGTTGGGGAACGGTGGTGCTTTGTTAGCAGGCGCCAAGCTTTTGGGACTTTTGACGCCAGAGTTGTCCGACTGGTTCAGGTTTGGTGAGAAATCAGTCGCTGAAGATCCGCGCATTGACGCCATTCAGGACATTCGCGTCATGGCGCGAAAACGGGGAAATTACGCTATTTCAGATCAGATGCGTAGTGATTTGTTGGACGCTGGCGTGGCCGTGTTCGATTATAAGGATTCTAGCACGGGATACTTTGAACCAGATTTCCTTGCCCGTTGGCTTGTGAGTAAAGCTTGGGCTGCTTTTAAGGCCGGAGATCGGGAAAAAGCCCAGAAGTATGTCGATCTGGCAAGAGAAGCGGGTGTGTCAGTTCATTTGGAGGATGACGGGGTGAGTGCTGTTACCGGCCATGACGAACAGGCTGCCTTTGCGTATTTCGAAAAGTATATTTCGCTTATTCATGAACGCGCCTGTAAAATTCTTCAAAAGGGTTATTTGAAATGACCGCCGCTCTCCATGGCAACGGCGGCGGCCGGGCGCGGGTGGGGGCGAAGCGCCCGCCCGGGGGGGCGGTCGGGCGCTGCCGGTGCTGGCGCACCGGCGGGGGCCTGGCCCCGGAACTCTGCGGCAAGGACGACGCGGCATGAAAGAACGCCTTTATCTTTACGACACCACCTTGCGCGACGGGCAGCAGACTCAGGGCGTGCAGTTCTCGGCCGCCGAAAAGACCCGGATCGCGCTGGCGCTCGACGGGCTTGGCGTCGACTACATCGAAGGCGGCTGGCCCGGCGCGAACCCGACCGACAGCGACTTCTTCGAAAGCCGTCCCCAGACCCGCGCCACCTTCACGGCCTTTGGCATGACCAAACGCGCAGGCCGTTCGGCGGCCAATGACGATGTGCTGGCCGCCGTGCTGAACGCGCAGACGCCCGCCGTCTGCCTGGTGGGCAAGACGCATGATTTCCACGTTACCACCGCGCTTGGCATCACGCTTGAGGAAAACCTTGAAAGCATCGCGGCTTCCGTCGCCCATGCCGCCGCCCAAGGGCGCGAGGTGCTGTTTGACGCCGAACATTTCTTTGACGGCTACCGCGCCAATCCGTCCTATGCGCTGTCCTGCCTGAAGGCGGCGCTCGACGCGGGCGCGCGCTGGATCGTGCTTTGCGACACCAACGGCGGCACGCTGCCGCAGGACGTTCACCGCGTCACGGCCGAGGTGATCGCGGGCGGCATCCCCGGCGACCGGCTGGGCATCCATTGCCACAACGACACCGAACAGGCGGTGGCCTGTTCGCTGGCGGCGGTCGATGCGGGCGCGCGGCAGATCCAGGGCACGCTCAATGGTCTTGGGGAACGCTGCGGGAACGCCAACCTCACCTCGATCATCCCGACACTGATGCTCAAGGAACCCTATGCCAGCCGCTTTGAGACCGGTGTCACGCTGGACGCGCTGTCAGGCCTGACGCGCCTCAGCCGCAGCCTGGACGACATCCTGAACCGGGTGCCGTTGCGGTCGGCGCCTTATGTCGGCGCCTCGGCATTCGCCCACAAGGCGGGGCTCCACGCCAGCGCGATCCTCAAAGACCCCACGACCTATGAACATATCGAGCCCGGACTTGTCGGCAACGACCGGGTGATCCCGATGTCGAACCAGGCGGGGCAGTCGAACCTGCGCGCGCGCCTTGCCAGCGCCGGGATCGTGGCCGAAGCGGGCGATCCACGGCTGGGCCGTATCCTTGAACGGATCAAGGAACGCGAGGATCAGGGCTATGCCTATGACGGCGCGCAAGCCAGTTTCGAGCTGCTGGCGCGGGCCGAGCTGGGGCAGTTGCCGCAGTTCTTCGAGGTGAAGCGCTACCGCGTCACGGTCGAGCGGCGGAAGAACAAGTATGATCGCATGGTCAGTCTTTCGGAAGCGGTCGTGGTGGTGAAGATCGGCGCCCGCAAGATGCTGTCGGTCAGCGAAAGCATGGACGAGACGGGATCGGACCGCGGGCCGGTCAACGCGCTGTCGAAGGCGCTGGGAAAGGATCTGGGCCCCTATCAGGCGATGATCGACGACATGAAGCTTGTCGATTTCAAGGTCCGCATCACGCAAGGCGGGACCGAGGCGATGACCCGCGTCATCATCGACAGCGAGGATGCCCAAGGCCACCGCTGGTCCACCGTGGGGGTCAGCCCCAATATCGTCGACGCCAGTTTCGAAGCGCTTCTGGACGCTATCAACTGGAAGCTGATCCATGACGGCGCGCAGCCGGTCGGGGGGGCAGAATGACGCCCGATGCCGCCTTCTTCGCCCTGCACCGCGACCTGCCGCGCGAAGGGCCCGGGCAGGCCGAGGATGTGCATTGGGCGCTTTACACCGCCGCCGTTCCGCAAGATGCGCGGATCTGCGATCTGGCCTGCGGGCCGGGGGCGGATACCCGGACGCTTGCCAAGGCGCGGCCCCGCGCGCGGATCACTGCTATCGACCTCCAGCCGCATTTCGTCGCCGCCGCGCAGGCGCTGGTGGCCCCCTATGGCGAGCGGGTGCAGGTGCATCAGGGCGACATGGCCGATGTGACCGGCCCCTATGATCTGATCTGGTGCGCGGGCGGGCTTTACTTCCTGGGCGTGACCGAGGGATTGCGCCGTTGGCGCGGGGCGCTGGCGCCGGGTGGGCATGTCGCCTTTTCCGAACCCTGCCTGCCGCCGCGCCCCAGCCAGTCTGCCGTGGATTTCTGGGCCGATTACCCGGCGATTTCCGGGATCGAGGGCATCCGCGCCCGGGTCGAGGCCGCCGACTACCAGATCCTTGGCGAACGCATGGTCATCGGCGGGGCCTGGTCGGATTACTACGGCCCGCTGTCGCGCCGGATCGCGCTGCTGCGGCCCGGTGCCCCGGCCGGGTTGTCGCGGGTGCTGGACGAAGCCGAAACCGAGATCGCCCGCTGGCAGGCCGCCCCCGACGACATCGCCTATGCGCTTCTGGTGGTGGCGCCGAAATGACGGTGATGGACTGCGCGGCAATGATCGAACGTGGCGATCCGGGCCGCTTTGCCGCCACCATGGCCGCGCCCGCGCCCGCGCGGCTGCGGCTGTGGCCGCTTTATGCGCTGAACCTTGAACTGGCGCGCATCCCCTGGCTCACGGCGGAACCGATGCTGGCCGAGATGCGCCTGCAATGGTGGGTCGACAGCGTGACTACGCCGCCGGGGCGCGAGACGCTGGAAGCCAAGCACGAAATCCTTGGGCCGCTGGCCGATCTGATCCGCGAGGTGCCCGCCATCGCCCCGCCGCTGGCCGGTCTGGCCGAGGCGCGGCGCTGGGATTGCTGGCGCGAACCCTTTGCCGATGAAGCGGCGCTTTGGGCCTACCTGGATGCGACGGCGGGCGGGCTCATGTGGGCTTCGGCAAAGGTGCTGGGCGCGCCTGACGCGGCAGAGCCGGTGGTCCGCGACTTCGCGGCGGGGGCGGGGATGGCCAACTGGCTGACCGCCACCGCGCCCCTGGTCGCGCAAGGCCGTCAGCCGTTGCCAGAGACCAGCCCTGCCGCGATCCGCGCGCTTGCCCGGAAGGCCTGCAGCCGGATCAAGGCCGCGCGCGCCCGTCGCCACCTGATCCCGGCACGGGCGATCCCGGCGCTTTGGACCGGCTGGCAGGCGCGGGGGTTGCTGGCTCAGGCAGGATCCGCGCCCGACCGGGTTCTTTCGGGTGATCTGGCGCTCTCGCCCTTCCGGGAAAAGGGCGGGCTGCTCTTGCGGGCGATGACCGGGTTCTGGTGAGCCCGGCCCGGCGTTCAGTCCCGTTCGGGCCGCAGGACCAGCCAGATCAGTGCACCCCCCGCCAGCACAAGGAAGGGCAGCATGGCAAGGTTCACCGCCTGCCAGCCCGCCACGACGCCCGCCCCCGAACAGTTCATCAAAAGCCCCGAGGACAGCGACGCCAGCGTTACGCCGCCGAACACCACCAGATCGTTGATGCCCTGGATGCGGCCGCGTTCCTCGGGTGAATGTGCCGCAGTCAGCATCGTGGTTGCGCCGATGAAGCCGAAGTTCCAGCCAAGGCCCAGAAGGACCATCGTGCCGAAGAACTGCTCCATCTGCACCCCGGTCAGGGACACGGCCCCGGCGGCGGCAAGGATGAACAGGCCAAGGCCCACGATGCGCGGCGCACCGAAGCGGGAAATCAGATGGCCGGTAAAGAAGGATGGCACATACATCGCCAGCACATGCGCGCTGACCACATCGGCGGCATCGCTGCTGGTGAATCCGCACCCCACCACCGCAAGCGGTGACGAGGTCATCACAAGGTTCATCAGCGCATAGCTGACCATGGCGCAGACCATCGCCACAAGGATCACCGGATCGCGCAGCAGCTCGCCCCGGCTGCGACCCCTGGGCGCGCCTTCCGCAGGGGGTGGAGGCAATGGCGCATCCAGCCCGAAGATCAAGAGCGCGCCAAAGACGTTCAGCGCCATGACCGCCAGATAGGTGCCAAGGAACGGCACCGCCATCGCCTCGGCAGTGACCTTCACGAGCTGCGGGCCGATGATCGCCGATGCCAGACCCCCGGCCATCACGATCGAGATGGCTTTGGGCCGGAACTCGGGCGAGGCGGCGTCGGTCGCCGCAAAGCGGTAGAAGCCCTGCGCCGACATGTAGACCCCGGTGAACAGCGATCCCAGAAGGAACAGGTGGAACGACGCCTGCATCAGGGCGTAGGCGCCGATCGCGGCGCCGATCACGCCCGAGGCCGAGCCAGTCCAGAACCCGGCCCGCCGGCCATGCCGGGCCATCAGTGCCGACAGGGGCGTGGCGGCCAGCATCGAGCCCAGCACCAGCATGGTGATCGGCAGGGTCGCCCAGCAGAGGTTCGGGCTCAGCGTCTGGCCGGCCAGCCCGCCGATGGTGAAGATCATCGGCATCTGCGCGCCGGGAATGGCTTGCGCCAGCACCAGCACAAACACGTTGCGGCGCGCGCGCGCATCGTCATGGACGGGGAGTTCGGCAAGATCTGTCATGCGACAACCGCTATCCAGCGTCCTCGCGGGGGGCAAGCGAAGAAATCAATTCTCGGCTTGCGACCCGCCCCTGTTGCGGCGCGGATACCAGGCTTAGGCTTCCAGCCGCACCAGCGCGTGGCGCTTCTTGCCCGCCGTCAGCTTCAGGGGTTCGGCCAGATCGGCGGCGCTGAACATCTGCCCGGCATCCGACGCGGGCGCATCGTTCAGGCGCGCGCCGCCTTCCGCGATCAGGCGCTTGGCCTCTTTCCCCGATGCCGAAAGGCCGCTGCGGACGAAAAGCTGCGCCAGCGTGATGCCCTCGCCGATCTCGGCCTTTGACAGCAGGAGCGTCGGCAAGTCATCGCCCACGCCGCCCTTCTCGAAGACCTCGCGCGCGGTCGCCTCGGCCGCGGATGCCGCTTCGGGCCCGTGCAGAAGGGCGGTGACCTCATTGGCGAGGATGATCTTGGCCGCGTTGATCCCGGACCCTGCAAGGGTGCCCAGACGGTCGCATTCGGTGACCGGCAGATCGGTGTAAAGCTTCAGGAACCGGCCCACGTCGGCGTCGGTGGTGTTGCGCCAGAACTGCCAGAATTCGTAAGGGCTCAGCATCGCGCCATTCAGCCAGACCGCCCCGCCCGCAGACTTGCCCATCTTGCGTCCGTCGCTTGTGGTCAGCAGCGGCGATGTCAGGCCGTAGATCTCATGGTCGACCACGCGGCGCGTCAGGTCGATGCCGTTGACGATATTGCCCCACTGGTCGCTGCCGCCCATCTGCAACAGGCAGCCATAGCGCCGATGGATTTCAAGAAAATCATAGGCTTGCAGGATCATGTAGTTGAATTCGAGGAAGGACAGCGACTGTTCCCGGTCGAGCCGCGATTTCACCGATTCAAACGACAGCATCCGGTTGACGCTGAAATGCCGCCCGATGTCGCGCAGGAAATCCAGATAGTTCAGGCTGTCGAGCCATTCGGCATTGTTGAGCATGATCGCATCGGTCGCGCCGGTGCCATAAACCAGGTAGCGGCCAAAGACCTGCTGCATCCCGGCGATGTTCTCGTCGATCTTCTCGGGCGTCAGCAGCGGGCGCTCCTCGGACCGGAAGGAGGGATCGCCCACCTTGGTCGTGCCGCCGCCCATCAGCGTGATCGGCTTGTGCCCGGTCTTTTGCAACCAGCGCAGCATCATGATGTTCAGCAGATGTCCGACGTGCAGGCTCGCCGCAGTGGCGTCATAGCCGATATAGGCCGGAACCACGCCCCTGACCAAAGCCTCGTCCAGCCCCTGATAATCGGTGCAGTCGGCCATGTAGCCGCGCTCGATCATCACGCGCATGAAGTCCGATTTCGGGTGATAGGTCATGGGCTGCCCCTTTTCGTGGCGTTCATTCTTTCGGCAATGCGTCTATAAGAGGGAAAAAGCCGAAGGGAAAGAACATGCTGGGGCAGGGCGTCATCCGTGCATTGGGAACCATGTCGGGCACATCGCTCGATGGGGTGGACGTGGCCGAGGTTCTGACCGATGGCGAGGTGATCGAGGGTT
This sequence comes from Paracoccaceae bacterium, assembly GCA_020622085.1. Lineage (GTDB taxonomy): Bacteria > Pseudomonadota > Alphaproteobacteria > Rhodobacterales > Rhodobacteraceae > QY30. The sequence continues at coordinate 998,167 of JAHRYM010000001.1, forward strand.
TCGGAGAGTCCGCCTTTCGCCCCTATTCCCCCGGCGAACAGGCGGTGATCCGGCAGGCACTGGGCTGCTGGCCGGATCATCCGGGCGTGGCCGAGGCGGCCGAGGTGGTGGAAACCGCCCATGCCGAAGCATTGGCACCGCTGGCGGGCGGGGCGGATCTGATCGGCTTTCACGGCCAGACGCTGGCCCATGACCCGGCGGGCGGGCGCACGCATCAGGTAGGCGATGGCGGCATTCTGGCCGAGGTTCTGGGCCGCCCGGTGGTCTGGGATTTCCGCACCGCCGACATGCGTCTGGGCGGGCAGGGGGCGCCGCTGGTGCCCTTCTTTCATTTCGCCTGCGCCCGCTTCATCGGCGCCAGGGGTCCGGTGGCCTTCCTCAACCTGGGCGGCGTCGGCAACCTGACATGGGTTGACCCGCGCCGCGCCAGATCCGACAGCCTCGGGGCGCTGGTGGCCTTCGACACCGGCCCCGCGAATGCGCCGGTGAATGATCTGATGCAGGCGCGTCTTGGCCAGTCCCTGGATGAAGGTGGCGCGCTTGCGGCCGAAGGGCAGGCGGACGAGGATGTTCTTGGCCAGTTTCTGCGCCACCCCTATTTCCGCCGCCTTCCACCCAAATCGCTGGATCGCAACGACTTCCATGACTTTCTGCGGCAGGTGTCCCATCTGAGCGATGCCGATGCCGCCGCCACCCTCACCGCCGCTGCCGCCGTGGCCGTGGCCGAGGGCATCGAACACCTGCCCGAAGCGCCGTCGCAGCTTCTGGTCACCGGGGGCGGGCGGCGCAATGTGACGCTGATGCGCTACCTTGCGGGGCTCATCGATTGCGCGGTCGTGCCTGTGGAAGAGGTCGGCCTGAACGGCGACATGCTGGAGGCACAGGCCTTTGCCCATCTGGCGGTGCGGGTGGCCCGTGGCCTGCCCACAAGCTGCCCCGCCACCACCGGCGTTGCCGCCAGCATCGGCGGCGGCCAGATCAGCCGGCCCTCGCGCGTGCCTGCCTGAACAGGCCCCATGAATAGATGACCTGCGCCAACCAGATCATCGGGAAGGCGACCAGCTTGAGGCCGCCGAACGGTTCCTTGAAGACCAGCACCGCCAAGAGGAAGATCATCGTCGGAGCGATGTATTGCATGATGCCGATGGTCGAAAGCCGCAACCGCTTGGCCCCATTCGCATAGACCATCAGCGGCACCGCGGTCACGACACCGCACCCCAGAAGCAGCGCCGTATCGCTGGCCAGGCCGGTCAGGAAATGGCCATGTCCGTTTGCCTGCACCCAGATTACATAGACAAACGCGATCGGCGACAGCAACATCACCTCAAGAAAGAAGCCCTGGTTCGGCCCGATGGGCAGGGATCTCTTGAAAAAGGCATAGGCCGCCCAGCTGACCGTCAGGCCCAGCGCGACAAGCGGAAGCCGACCCGCTTCCCAGGTCAGCATCGCCACCGCCAGCGCGGCCAGCGCAATGGCCGCCATCTGCACCCGGTTCAGACGCTCCCCCAGCAGGGTCGCCCCCAGCGCCACGCTGAACAGCGGGTTGATGTAATAGCCCAGTGCCGCCTCCAATGCTTGGCCCGACCCGATGGCCCAGACATAGATCCCCCAGTTGATCGAGACGAGCATCGCCGTAATCGCGGCCATGCCCAGCATCTTGGGCGCGCGCAGCGCCGCACGCAGGTCATTGGTGCGCCCCAGCGCCCAGATGATGCCCGCAGCGATGGGCAGCGACCAAAGCACCCGGTGCGCCACCACCTCGACCGGCGAGATATGCGCCACCATCTTCATGTAGATCGGCAGGAAGCCCCACATGAAATAGGCGCCAAGCGCATAAAGAAACCCGCCCAGACTGTCTTCGTTGTCGGGCCGTGCAATGGGGATGGGGCGCGCGTCGCTCATGGCGGGCTAGCTACTCCGGAACCGGGCCGGGTTCCACCGGCAAAAATGTATCCCGCACAACTGCGTGCCACCCCTCGACAAGCGCGCCGCCGCCGCTACCATCCATTAACGTCAGCAAAGGAGCCATGATGCCCGGTGTGAAGGATCGCATTGCCCTTGTCACGGGCGCCGGAAGCGCGGACGGAATCGGCCTGGCCATCGCCCGGGCCCTGCTGGACGCGGGCGCAAGGGTCGCCATCACCGCGACGACCGGGCGCATCCACGACCGGCTGGCCGACCTTGGCGCGGCGCCGGGCCGCGGCTTCGCTGCCACCGCCGACCTGACCGATCCGGCCCAGGTCGCGCGCCTGCTGGAAGAGGTCGAGGTCGCCCTCGGCCCGGTCGATATCCTCGTGAACAACGCCGGCATGGTCCAGTCCGGCCGTGACCAGCCCGGTGCCCCGCTCCATGACACCGAAGATGACGCCTGGGCGCATGGCATCGCCATCAACCTCACCACCGTGTTCCTGATGACCCGCGCCGTCCTGCCGGGAATGCGGGCGCGGGGGTATGGGCGCATCGTGCAGATGTCTTCGGTCACCGGCCCGGTGGTCGGCATCGGGGGCAGCGCCACCTATGCCGCCGCCAAGGCCGGGATCCTTGGCATGGCGCGCAGCCTCGCCATCGAAAACGGCGCCCATGGCATCACCGTCAATTGCATCGGCCCCGGATGGATCCAGACCGCCTCCTCGACCGAGGCCGAGATCATCGCAGGCCACCACACCCCTGCCGGCCGCCCCGGCCGCCCCGCTGAAGTCGCCCATGCCGCGCTCTTCCTTGCGGCCGAGGAAGCAAGCTATGTCACCGGCCAGCTGATCGTGGTCGATGGCGGCAACACGGTGCAGGAATACAAGGTGGCGCTCTGAATCCGAAAGGCCCGCCCCTGCGACGGGGCGGGCCTTCTTCTTTGAAAAAATACTCGACGGGGGTCCGGGGGTGTCAAACCCCCGGCGCCGGGGTCAGGCCCTCAGGATCGACCGGCCCGCGTATTCCGCGGTTTCACCCAGCATTTCCTCGATGCGGATCAATTGATTGTATTTCACCAGCCGGTCAGACCGCGCCAAGCTGCCGGTCTTGATCTGGCCGCAGTTCGTGGCCACCGCCAGATCGGCGATGGTCGCGTCCTCGGTCTCGCCCGAGCGGTGGCTCATCACGCTCGTATAGCCCGCCCGATCCGCCATCCGCACCGCGTCGAGCGTTTCGGTCAGGGTGCCGATCTGGTTGACCTTGACCAGCAGGCTGTTGGCGCAGCCGGCCTTGATGCCCTCGGCCAGGCGCTTCGGGTTGGTCACGAACAGGTCGTCGCCGACCAGCTGCACGGATTTTCCCAGACGGTCGGTCAGCATCTTCCAGCCGTCCCAGTCATCCTCGGCGCAGCCATCCTCGATCGAGATGATCGGGTAGTCGGCCACCAGCCCCGCCAGGTAATCGACGTTTTCCGCCGCCGAGAGCGACAGGCCCTCGCCCTTCATCTCGTACTTGCCGCCCTTGAAGTATTCGGTCGAGGCGCAGTCAAGCGCCAGGTAGATGTCCTCGCCGGGCTTGTATCCGGCTTTCTCGATGGCCTTCAGGATGAAATCCAGCGCCGCGCGGGCCGAGGACAGGTTGGGGGCAAAGCCGCCTTCATCGCCGATGCCGGTCGACAGACCCGCCGCCGACAGTTCCTTTTTCAGCGTGTGGAACACTTCCGATCCCATCCGCACCGCCTCGCGGATATTGCCGGCAGAAACCGGCATGACCATGAATTCCTGGATGTCGATCGGGTTGTCGGCATGTTCGCCGCCGTTGATGATGTTCATCATCGGCACCGGCAGGATGCGGGCCGAGGTGCCGCCAACGTAGCGATACAGCGGCTGGCTGGTGAAATCCGCCGCCGCCTTCGCGATCGCCATCGAGACGCCAAGGATCGCGTTCGCGCCCAGCCGGCCCTTGTTCGGGGTGCCGTCGATTTCGCACATGAGGCGGTCGATCTCGACCTGCTCGGTCGCATCCTCGCCGACCAGCGCCTCGGCCAGCTCGCCATTCACCGCCGCCACGGCTTCCAGCACGCCCTTGCCAAGGTAGCGCGACTTGTCGCCGTCGCGCTTCTCCACCGCCTCATGCGCGCCGGTCGAGGCGCCCGAGGGCACGGCGGCCCGGCCCATGGTGCCGTCTTCCAGCACCACGTCGACTTCGACCGTCGGGTTGCCGCGGCTGTCGAGGATTTCGCGGGCATGGATGTCAATGATCGTGCTCATCGGGGTCGTCTCTCCGTCTGAAGGCCCGGGCCGAAGCCGGTGCTTGGGTCGATGGTTCTATATCCCGTCGCCGGGAACCGGGGAAGGTTGCACCGTCGCGGCAACATTGCGCGTCCGGGCAAGGGCATAAAGCCCGGTGAGGATGATCAGCGCGGCGCCTCCCAGAACCCAGAGGTCGGGACGTTCCTTCAGGAACAGGATCGCAAGCGCCAGAACAAAGACCATCCGTGTGTAACGATAGGGTGCGACCACGGCCGCCTCCCCGATGCGCATTGCATGGGTGACGGCATAATAACCGGAAGCGCCCAGGACATAGGCCGCAGCAAGGATGATGCCGTCGGGCCTGTCGATCGGCTGGAATGACTGGTCTTGCATCCAAAGCAACCCGAACCCGGCCGGGATCATGCCCAGATAGGCCCAGCTTGTCAGTTGCAGCGTATGGATTTGCGCAGGGATCCGCCGCGTCACCAGATCGCGCACGCTGAGTGCCACGACGCTTGCCACGACGACCAGCGCCGCGACCGAGAGTCCCGCCGCGCCGGGCCGCAGGATCATCAGCACGCCCACCATGCCCAGCCCGATCGCCGTCCAGCGGCGCCAGCCCACCCTCTCGCCCAGAAACAGTGCCGCCCCCATCGTCACCATCAGCGGTGCCGATTGCAGGATGGCGCCGACCGTTGCCAGCGGAACGAAGGCCAGCGCCGCGACATAGCCCATGCTGCCCAGGGCCTCGGTCAGGTTGCGCAGGGCAACCATGGGATGGAAAAAGGACCGGTCGAGCAATGGCGCCCCCGCGTGCCAGGCCATCGCCCCCCACATCACGACGCCGACCATTCCGAAGATCGCTATGATCTGGCCGGCCGGCATCGCCTCGGCGGCCCATTTCAGGAACAGGTCTTCGACGGCAAACAGCGCCATGGAGCCGACCATCCAGAGGCTCGCCTGGAAATTGTTGGTTTCAAGCATGTCTGGCGCCTTTCCTTGCAGATGCCTTATGCCGGGCGCGCGCCGCCACGGAAAGTCGAAACGGACAGCCGACCCCGCCATTTGCGACAAAGCGGGTCAGGGCGGTGCATCGGGCAGGTGGCGGGGCGGGGGAGAGCATGGAGAGTGTCGACGCTTGACATCGGCAAGTGCGCGGCCCTTGCTGCACCCCGGATCTGGGGCGCGCTCGGCGGGTGGCGCGCAAAAGAGCGGGGAAAGTCATGCGTCGCAAGGATCGGCTGGACAGGTTCGGGATCACGGCGCTCACGGTCTTTGCCGCGCTGATGGCTTTCAACCAGATCGTCGTCAAGGTCGTGAACCAGGGCTTCCAGCCGATCTTCTTTGCCGGCCTGCGCTCGGCCATCGCCATGGTCTGCCTTGTGCTGTGGCTGAAGCTGCGCGGCAGGCCCGTGGTGCTTGACCGTGCCATCCTGGGGCCGGGCATCGCCATCGGCGCGGTCTTTGCGGCCGAGTTCCTGTTCCTTTTCCTGTCACTTGATCTTACGACCGTGACCCATACGGCGGTGATCCTTTATTCCATGCCGGTCTGGCTGGCGATCGGTGCGCATTTCCTGCTGCCCGGCGAGAGGATCACGCCTGCCCGGGGCCTCGGACTGGGGCTTGCCTTCGCAGGTGTGGCGGTGGCGATCCTCTATCCGGGCGCGGCGGGTGGAGGGGGCGGTGCCGGCGGCGGTGCTTTACCATCTGGTGGCCCCAGTCTGCCGGGGGATCTTCTTGCGCTGCTTGCGGCGATGTGCTGGGCGGGTATCGCGCTTCTGGCGCGGGGGTCGCGGCTGCGCAGCGTTCCGGCCGAAACGCAGCTCTTGTGGCAGCTTGCGGTCTCGGCCGTGATCCTGCTGGTGGTATCGCCGCTGTTCGGACCATTGATCCGCGACCTGCAGCCGATCCATTATCTGGGGCTGATCTTCCAGGCGACCGTGATCGCGGCCGCAGGCTTCCTGACCTGGCTCTGGCTCTTGTCGGTCTATCCGGCCGCGAGTGTCGCCAGCTTTTCCTTCCTCTCGCCGGTCTTCGGGGTGGCGTTCGGCTGGCTGCTGCTGGGCGAAGAGGTCGGCCCCGGCGTTCTGGTCGCCGCCGTTCTGGTCGCGGCCGGGATCGTGCTGATCAACCGGCCGCGCCCTGCGGGCAGCGGTGTCACTTCTCGGGAAGCAGGCCGCGCGGGCTGAAGCGCAAGACCAGAAGCAGGATCACCCCCATCGTCATCAGTCGCATGTGCGCGGCCGAATCCAGCAGGTGCTGCTTGAACGCCGATCCGTCGGCCATGCCCGAGGTGGCAAAGGCAAGGATGTCGTGGCCCCAGGGTTCGACCTTGACCCAGAGATACCAGATCAGCAGGCTTCCCAGCACCGCGCCCCAGTTGTTGCCCGACCCGCCGATGATCACCATCAGCCAGATCACGTAAGTGAAACGCAGCGGATTGTAGGTGCCGGGCGTGAACTGGCCGTCAAGCGTCACCATCATTGCCCCGGCCAGGCCGCAAAGCGCGCTGCCCAGGATGAACAGTTGCAGATGCCGGCGCGTGACGTCCTTGCCCATGGCTTCAGCCGCAGTCTCGTTGTCGCGGATGCCGCGCATCATCCGGCCCCATGGGGACTTCAGTGCCAGTTCCGCCAGCCAGACCAGCACCAGCAGCACGGCAAGGAACAGGCCGGCATAGCAGAGCTTCACGAGGATCGACGAGGCGGTGACCGGATCAAGGCCCCAGCCCGTGGCACGGGCGACGAAAGCGGGGCTGGCCTGCAGGTCGACCTCATAGGGAACCGGGCGGGGCAGGCCGATGACGTTCTTCACGCCGCGCGCCAGCCAGTCCTCGTTCTTGAGGACCGCGACGATGATTTCGCCGATACCCAGCGTGGCGATCGCCAGATAGTCCGAGCGCAGGCCAAGGGCGATCTTGCCGATCGCCCAGGCCGCTGCGGCGGCAAAGACTGCACCCACGGGCCAGGCCAGAAGCACCGGCAGGCCGAGGCCGCCGATATTCCCGGCGGTCGATGAGTTGATCTGCTCGATCGCGCCCGCGGCCGGGTCGAACAGCGCCCGATAGCCAAAGAAGCCCAGCACGAGAAACAGGAGAATCAGCGCCACGCGCAGCCGGCCCCGCGTGCGGCCATAGGCATAGACGGCCACCGCCGTGGCCAGGATCGCCACTGCAAAGGCGGCGATCAGCCGTGGTCCGCCGGCGGCCCAGATCTCGGGCTGCGGCGGCGATGAAATCAGCACCGGCGCAAGGCCGCCCAGCGCGAAAAAGCCGACGACCCCGATGTTGAAGAGCCCGCCATAGCCCCATTGCAGGTTGACCCCCAGCGCCACGATGGCCGAGATCAGCCCGACGTTCAGGATGCCCAGTGCCGAGTTCCAGCTGACGGTCTGGCCCTCGATCACGAAGAGCAGCGCCACCGCGCCGAACAGAAGGATGCCGCGCAGGTTCCGGGTCATATCGTCTTTCCCTTCAGGATGCCGGTCGGCTTGAACAGCAACACGATCACCAGGATCGAGAAGCTGACCGCAAGCTTGTAATCGGTCGACAAGAGCTGCACGAGCCCGTCCGGCGCCAGGCTGTCAGGCAGCAGATAGCCCAGAACCTTCTTGAAGGCGTAAGTCAGCGCGACCTCGGAATAGGCGATCAGGAACCCGCCCGCGATGGCGCCCAGCGGGTTGCCGATACCGCCGACGATGGCGGCGGCAAAGATCGGCAGCAGAAGCTGGTAGTAGTTGAAAACCTTGAAGGATTTATCCAGCCCGTAAAGCACGCCGGCGAGAGTGGCCAGCGTTCCGGCGATGATCCAGGTGATGGCGACGACGCGTTCCGGGTTGATGCCCGACAAGAGCGCGAGGTCTTCGTTGTCGGAGAAGGCGCGCATCGACTTGCCGGCGCGGGTGCGGTTCAGGAACCAGAACAGGGCGGTCACAGCGATCACCGCGATCACGATGGTCAGGGCCTGCGTCATTCGGATCGACAGGCCTTCGGCCAGCCCGGTCGCATCGCGGAAGGCCTTGGCGTCAACCAGGAAGCGTTCGCCATCGGTAAAGCTGATCTCTCCGACGCCGATCACGAAACGGGTCAGGCCGTTCATCACGAACATCACCCCCATCGAGACGATGACAAGGATCACGGGATTGGCGCGCTGCCTGCGGTAGAAGCGGTAAACCACCCGGTCCGTCGCCAGAAGCAGCAGCGCAGTGGCCAGCACCCCGACCGGAAGCGCCAGAAGCGCCGTGGGCAGCGGCCCCAGGCCGATGCCGCCCGATTGCAGCCACCAGGTGAACAGGATGGTGATGGCGGTGCCGAAGGCCATCGTGTCGCCATGCGCGAAGTTCGAAAACCTCAGGATGCCATAGATCAGCGTCACCCCCAGCGCCCCCAGCGCCAGCTGCGCGCCATAGGCGGTGGCCGGCACGAGAACGAAGTTCAGGAGTGTGACCAGCGCGTTCAGGAAATCCATACAGCCCCCCGGGCAGCAAATCGTTTGCAGGCGCATCTTGCCATCCGGGTCACCGGACCACCGCGCAGGTGCCCTGATAGGTGATGTCCGATCCTGCGCCGATGCCCTGTCGCAGGTAGGTGAAAGTTCCCGCCGTCATGTCGGCGGCAAGGATTTCCCGCGTGCCCTGCACATTGCGCCCATCAAACCGCCAGCCATCAGCGGTTTGCGACCGGCGTGCCCGGACCGGGCCCGCGTCCGACATCAGGACTGGCGCCACGCTGTCGGCCTGTTCGACCAGCACCGAAAGGCGCATCCCGGCTTCGGCCTTGTGGCAGGATCGGCCCTCGCAGATCGTCAGCACCGGGCAGGCGATGTCATAGGCCTGGGCCTGGAGCGGCAGTGCCACCGCCAGGGCCGCGACGACGGCGCGTGAGGTCATGAACCTTCCTCGCAGGTGCCGCGCAACGTGGGTCCGCCCTTCACGACCGAGGTGTAGGCAAAGGCGTGGTTGCCGGTGTCGAAATACAGCACCTCGCGGCGGGCGTCGAAGATCACGGTCGAGCCGCGGACGAATTTGGTAACCGGCATCGGCCCCGACATGCCCTGAAGCATCGGTGCGTCGCCCCATGGATCCTCGATCCGGGCGGCGACCTCGTCCTTGCCCTTGATGCTGCAGACAAGCGATGTCGGCGCGGCCAGGGCGGATCCCGACAGGGCCAGCCCCGAAAGAACAGCGATGAAGGGGACGGCGGCGGTTCGGCACGGTAGCATCGGCAGTCGCATGGTCAACCCCCCAGAAAAGTGCGCCGCACCTCCGGGTCGGCCATCAGCGCGGCCCCGGTATCGGTGTAGCGGTTTGCGCCCTGCACCAGAACATAGCCCCTGTCGGCGATCTCCAGCGCCTGGCGCGCGTTCTGTTCCACCATCAGGATCGAGATGCCGGTGCGCGCCACTTCGATGATACGGTCGAAAAGCTCGTCCATGACGATGGGCGAGACTCCGGCGGTCGGTTCGTCCAGCATCAGGACCGATGGCTGGGTCATCAGCGCCCGGCCCACGGCGACCTGCTGACGCTGGCCACCCGACAATTCGCCTGCATTCTGCCGGCGCTTTTCCTTCAGGATCGGGAACAGCGCATAGACCTGTTCCATCGTGTCGCGGAAATCGTCGCGGCGCAGGAAAGCGCCCATTTCCAGGTTTTCCTCGACACTCATCGTCGGGAAGACGTTGTTCGTCTGCGGCACGAAGGCCATGCCCCTGGCCACGCGGTCCTGGGGGGAAAGATGCGTGATGTCCTCGCCCGCAAGACGGACCGATCCGCCGCGCAGCCGCAGCATTCCGAAGACCGCCTTCATCGCGGTGGACTTGCCGGCACCATTCGGGCCGACGATCACGGCGATCTGGCCCTTGTCCACCGACAGGGTGCAGCCATGCAGGATGTCGGCCGCGCCATAGCCGCCGGTCATGTTTTCACCGATCAGGAAGGGCTCGCTCATGCCCGCGCCTCCGGTTGTGCCGGATTGCCGGCGCTTGGCAGGCCCGGTGCTGCGGCATGGGCCGCGTTTTCGGCCCTGACCTTGTTCTTCAGGCCGCGGCCCAGATAGGCCTCGATCACGGCCTCGTTTTCCATGATGTGGGCGGCCGATCCCCGGGCCAGCACCTTGCCTTCGGCCATGACGATCACCGGATCGCAAAGCCGGCCGATGAAATCCATGTCATGTTCGATCACGCAGAAGGTGTAGCCGCGTTCCTTGTTCAACCGGACAATGGCATCGCCGATGGTGTTCAGAAGCGTGCGGTTCACGCCGGCGCCCACTTCGTCCAGAAAGACGATCTTGGCCTCGACCATCATGGTCCGGCCCAGTTCCAGCAGCTTCTTCTGCCCGCCCGACAGGTTCCCGGCCTTTTCATCGGCCAGATGCGAGATGGTCAGGAAATCCAGCACATCATCGGCCTTGGCGCGCAGGGCCGCTTCCTCGCCCCGGATGCGGGCGCGGCCGAACCACGCGTTCCAGAGCGTTTCGCCCGATTGCGCGGCCGGCACCATCATCAGGTTTTCCCGCACGGTCATGGATGAAAATTCATGCGCGATCTGGAAGGTGCGCAGCAGGCCCTTGTGGAACAATTCGTGCGGGGCAAGGCCGGTAATGTCCTCCCCGTCCATCACGATACGGCCAGATGTGGGCGCATAAACCCCGGCGATGACGTTGAAAAGCGTGGACTTTCCCGCGCCGTTCGGCCCGATCAGCCCGGTGATCGAACCCTTGGCGATTTCCAGCGATGCGCCGTCGACGGCACGAAAGCCACCGAAATGCTTGTGCAGATCCTCGACGACGATCATCGTCACGGCCCCGTTCCCCCATGTGCTTCGCTTTGCGCGAATGCGTCTTGTCCTTGACAGGCGGCCCGGATCGCTCCGGGCCGCCCTGCGTTACCGGAAAACCTCAGCGGTAGCCAGTCGTTTCGATCTTGCCGTTCTTGAAGTCGTATTCGCGGTAGCTGCCCGCGGCTTCGCCCGGCCCGACCAGCTCGACGGCGGAACCGCCGACATAGTCGATGTCCTTGCCTTCCTTCAGCAGGTCAAGCGCCTTGCCCAGTTCGCCCGGATAGATCTTTTCGCCCGGTTCGTTGGCCACTTCCATGATCTTGCCGACGAAATCAGCCGACTTGCTCGAACCCGCCGCCTGCATTGCCAGCATGATCAGCGCCGCTGCGTCATAGCTTTCGGGCGAATAGGACGAGGTGCCGTCAAAGCCGGCGGCCTTGGCCATCTCCTGGTAGGTCGCGCCGCCGGGGCTGTCCGAACCCGGGACAGTGCCGAACGAGCCGTCAAGCGAGGTGCCGAACTTCTCTTCCAGAACGTTGCCATACATGCCGTCCGGCAGCACGAACTTCGAGAAGGCGCCGCTGTCCAGCGACGCGCGGATCATGCCGGCGCCGCCCTGATCGACGTAACCCGCAACCACCAGCGCCTCGCCGCCGGCCGAGGCCAGCGAACCGACTTCGGCGGAGTAGTCGGCCTTGCCGTCCTCATGCGCCGACACGGCCGTGACCTTGCCGCCCGCGGCCTCGTAAGCCGTCTTGAAGCTGTCCGACAGGCCCTTGCCATAGTCGTTGTTGGTGTAGGTGACGGCGACTTCCTTGATGCCGCGATCCATCAGGATCTGGGCCAGGACTTCGGACTGGCGCGCATCCGAGGGCGCGGTGCGGAAGAACAGGCCCTTGTCCTCGACGGTCGAAAGACCGGGCGAGGTGGAGGACGGCGAGATCATCACCAGCCCGTTGGGGATGGCGACGTTCGTCAGGATCGCGCCGGTTACCCCCGAGCAGTCGGCGCCGATGATGGCGGCGACCTTGTCCGAGGTCACAAGGCGCTCGGCGGCCGCAGTGGCTGCGGCTGCGTCGATGCAGGTCGAATCGCCGCGCACGCTCGACACCTTGGTGCCATCCAGAAGCTTGCCCGAGTCGGTCACTTCCTTCATGGCCAGCTCTGCGCCCGAGGCCATGCTCGGGGTGATGGATTCAAGCGGTCCGGTGAAGCCGAAGATGATGCCAAGCTTGACATCCTCGGCCGCCACGGCGGCGCCCGCAGTCAGAGCGCAGGCCGCAGTGGCCAGCAACAGTTTCTTCATAAAGGATACTCCCACGTCGTTTGTTTGCCGGACTCGTTACCAGAGGTCCTGCGCGAGACTAGATCGCCGCCGATGAAAAGAAAAGCGCCCAAGGTCCGGCGCGCGGCGTCACTTTTTGCGCCATGCGGGGGTGGGAAGGCCGGTGGCCCGTCCGATGCGCCCGCCTCGGGCAGGGTTTGCGCCTTTGGACCGTTGGAACCGCAAGTGTCGTTCGCGCGTTGAAGGCGGGGCCGGCTGGCAAGCGGTGCCGGGAATGGCGGCTGCGGCGGCTGCGGCGGATGCGCAGGCAGGCGCGTCGTGCAGGGCAACAGAGGCCGGCAAGGCAGATCAGGAGGGATGATGAACAAGGGAATCCTGTCTGGCAGGCATGTGGCCGTCACTGGCGGAACCGGTGCGCTGGGGCAGGCCGTGGTGGCCCGCCTGATCGGGGAAGGCGCGATCTGCCATGTGCCGATCCACCGCGCAAAGGGGCGGTCAGACGAACAGGGCGGGGCCGCGCAGGACCGGCTGCGGATCACCCCGGGCGTCGACCTGACGGACGAAGCGGCTGTCGCCGCGTTCTATGGCACGATTCCCTCGCTCTGGGCTTCGGTGCATCTGGCGGGCGGCTTTGCCATGGCGCCGCTGCCTGATACCGGGCGGGCCGAGTTCCTGCGCATGATCGAGATGAACGCGCTGACCGCCTTCCTGTGCTGTCGCGCCGCCGCCGGGGCCATGCGCCAGACGGGGCAGGGCGGGCGTATTGTCAATGTTGCGGCCCGCCCGGCGATCGAGCCGCGCAAGGGCGCGCATATGGTGGCCTATGCCACCAGCAAGGTCGCGGTCGCCGCGATGACGCAGGCCCTGTCCGAAGAACTGAAGACCGAGCGGATCCTTGTCAATGCGATTGCCCCCTCGACCATCGATACCGCCGCCAACCGAAGCGCCATGCCCAGGGCCGATCCGGCGAAATGGCTTGCCCCGGAAGCCGCCGCCGAAACGATCCTGCACCTTGTCTCGCCCGAGAACCGCGAACTCAGCGGCGCGGTGCTGCCGCTTTTCGCCCGTGCCTGATACCGCCCCTTCGCCCGCTCAGGGATGATGATGCGCGGAATGATGATGGGCGGCAAGCTCGCTGGCGCGGGCGCGGCGTGTCAGGCCGCCCTTTGCGATCCAGGCTTTCGTGCTGTCTTGTGCCCGGCCGATCAGCAGGCGCGAGGCGGTGAAATCGGCAGGCGACACCGCAAGCGGACAGAGCGCCGGCGCCAGATGCACGGCAACGTCGTCTGGCATCGTCTCGATTTCATGCATCAGCTGCCAGGCGATCAACAGGGTCACCGCATGCAGCATGCGCGCGATCACGCCCTGCGGCGGCCCTGTCAGCGCGCAGGCATAGCCGGTGGGCAGGACGATGATCCTCCGGGCGCCCAGCCTTGCCGCCATGCGCAGCGGCGTGTTGGCCGCGATCGCTCCGTCCATCAGCGCCTGCCCATTGATGGTGACGGGCGGAAAGATGCCCGGAACGGCGGCACTGGCCAGAATCGCCTCGACCGCCGGCCCGTCGGACAACCGCACCCCAAGGCCCTGCGGGTCGGTGGCCATGATGTGCAGCGGCAGGCGCGCATCCTCGATCCGGGCATAGGGCAGGTGGCTCTCGATCAGGTGCCGCAGGCCCGCCGGATCGACGATGCTGCCGGATCTGCGCAAAAGCCCGACCATCCGCGACAGCGATAGCGGAATGATGTCGGCACGCCTGAGCCCGCACCAGATCGCGGCCAGCCGCGCCGCCCCGGCCGCATCGGGCGCCCCGGCGAAATAGGCGGCATTCAGGGCGCCCACCGACGAGCCGATGACAAAGTCAGGCCGCAGGCCCTCCTCGGCCAGCGCCAGAAGCATGCCCGCCTGAACCGCGCCAAGGCTGCCGCCGCCCGCAAGGACGAAGGCGGTCAAGCCACTACCGGCCATCCTGGCGGCCACCCGAAAGACGTTGCCCCTGTTCCAGCGCCACCCGGTCGCGGCCGATGGTCGCCACCGCCAGAACCTGCCCGTCCTTCAGGTAGCTCACGGTCGCGTTCCGCGCCGCGATGTCGCCTTCGATCCGGCTATCGTCCCAGCCGGCTGCGTGGCCCACATAGCGGAACGACACGTCGTAATGCTTGCTCCAGAAGAACGGCGCATCGCGGAACGGCTGGCTGGTGCCAAGCATGTTCTGGGCCGCGACCTGCCCCTGACGTTCGGCCACCACCCAGTGTTCGACCCGCATCCCGGCGCCACCCGGCCCGCCGGGCCAGCGCGCCACGTCGCCGGCTGCAAAAATGCCGGGGCAGGAGGTTTCAAGCCGCGCGTCGACAAGGATGCCGTGATCGGTGTCCAGACCCGCCGCCTCGGCCAGTGCCGTGCGCGGACGCACACCGATGCCGATGATGACAAGATCGGCATCGATGCTGGCGCCCGTGGCAAGCGTGACGCGATCGGGGGTGATCGCAGTGATCGAGTCCTGCATGTGGAAAGTCACGCCGTGCTCTTCATGCAGGTGGCGGATGAAATCCCCCAACTCGCTTCCCAGCACCTTTTCAAGCGGCCGCTCATCGCGCGAGACGACATGCACGCCAAGCCCGCGGGCGCGGAGCGCCGCCGCCGCCTCGAGCCCGATGAACCCCGACCCCAGCACGACCGCCGACCTGGCCTGCGCGGCCACCGCGCCAATCGCGCGGCTGTCGGCGAAACTGCGCAGCGTGAAGACATGCGGCAGATCGGCGCCCGGGATCGGCAGGCGCACAGGTTCGGCCCCGGTGGCGATCAGCAGGCGGTCAAAGCCGATCCTGCTGCCGTCCGCCAGCGCCAGTTCTCGTGCGGCGGTGTCGATCGCGGTGACAGTGACTCCAAGGCGCAGGCCGATGGATTGTTCCTTGTAGAAATCCGCAGGCTTGAGCGGCATCCAGCTTTCGGGCGCCGTTCCGGCAAGAAAATCCTTGGACAGGTTCGGCCGGTCGCAGGGCGGATCGGCTTCGGCGCCCAGGATGGTCAGCCGCCCCGGGTAGCCGCGCCGGCGCAGCATTTCGGCCGCGGCAAAACCCGCGGCACCACCGCCAAGGATGACGATATCCTGCGGCTGGTCCGGGGGTGCCTTTTGCGGGGCCGGGGTGGCGGCGGGCAGGCGTTCGCGCACGCGGATGCGGCCGTTTTCGTGTTCGACCTGCCAGCAGGGCAGCGGATCGAAGGCCGGGGCCGCAAGCGCCTCGCCGGTGCGCAGCGAAAAACAGGCGTGGTGCAGCGGGCAGCGCAGGGTTTCACCCACGACGATGCCCCGATCCAGTGGCCCCTGGTAATGGGTGCATTTCGCGCCCACCGCCAGCACCTCGTCACCCAGCCGCACCAAGAGAACCGATTTCTTGCCGACATGGCCGCGCAGCATCTGGCCGCCGGCGAAATCAGCGAGTGTCACACCCTCTGTCAGGTCGGGGCCGGTGGGGGATGGGGATTGCGTTGCCATGTCCTGTCTCCTTGCTTCGGCCGGCGGTGATCATCCGGTGCGGCCGGGTTCATCAAAACTGGTTTGGCCTGTCCGGTCCGGGACAGGCTCAACCCCGCATGCCCCCGATGCGCACCGCCTCACTCCGACCGGTTCAGCCCTTCGGCCCTTGCGCGGGCCAGCACATTGGCGGTGATCCGGTCACAGCGCGCGCCGTCAAAGCCGAAGGCCTCGGACAGCGCGTTGTCCATCTCCTGTGCCAGCCCTTCGCGCAAAAGGCTGCGGGCGCGGAAGAAGCGGCTGCGCACGGTGGCCTCGGGGATTTCCAGCGCGAGGGCCACCTCGTCGACGCTCATCTCCTCGACCGCGCGCAGCATGAAGACGGTGCGGTAGGCTTCGGGCAGAAGGTCGATCCGCGCCTCCATCAGGCGGCGGACCTGCGCCCGCAACAATTCCTGCTCCGGGCCGCGGGCGGGTTCCTCGGTCAGGGCGGCCTGGGTCTTGGGGTCTTGCGAAAGCATGGCTGCCTCCAGCGGGATGACTTGGGCGGATGTGCGTCGCAAGCGGCCAAGCGCCTCGTTGCGGACGATCTGGACCAGCCAGGTCGACAGGCGGCTTTCGGCGCGGAAGCCGGGCAGCGCCCGCCAGGCGCGCAGCCAGCCCTCCTGCACCGCGTCCTCGGCCTCGCCGTCGCCGGGCAGGATCGAGCGCGCGGTGCGGAACAGAAGCTGGTTGTGCCGCCGGATCAGCACCTCGAAAGCGGTCTGGTCGCCAGCCGCGGCACGGGCGATCAGGTCGGACTCGTTATCGGGTCCGGCGGGACGGGGGCGGGCGGAGCTCTGCATCATGTTGTCCATCCTTCAGGATCAGTTTGGGCCGGGCCGTGAGAAATTCAACCGGGATCAGCGTTTCATCAGGGCAAGAAATTCGCGCCGCAGGTCGGCATTGGCCAGAAACGCCCCGCGCATCACCGAATTGGTCATCACCGACTGGTCATCCTTGACCCCGCGCCAATGCACGCAGAAATGGTCGGCCTCCATCACCACGGCAAGGCCATCGGGGCGGATGCGGGATTCCAGCTCGTCGGCCAGCATCACCACCGCCTCCTCCTGGATCTGGGGTCGCGACATGATCCAGTCGGCGAGACGCGCATATTTCGACAGGCCGATCAGGTCGGAGTCCGCGTTCGGCAGCACCCCGATCCAGACCCGGCCCATGATCGGGCAAAGATGATGCGAGCAGGCGCTGCGTACGGCGATGGGGCCGACGATCATCAACTCGTTCAGGCGCGAGACATTGGGGAAACTCGTCACCTCGGGCGGCGGTCGGAATCGGCCCGAGAACACCTCATCCACGAACATCTTCGCCACCCGCCGCGCGGTGTCGGCGGTGTTGTGGTCCCGCGCGGTGTCGATCACCAGCGCCGACAGCACGCCCTGCATCCGTTGGGCCACCTCGTCGCGCAGGGCGTCAAGCTCGCCCTCCTGCAGGTAGGCCGCGATGTTGTCATTGGCGTTGAACCGCGCGCCGGCCTCGGCCAGCCGGGCGCGGATGCGGTCCGAGACCGGCAGGTCGGGCAGGACCGGCTTGAGGGGATGGACGGACATGACGGCAACCTTTCGCATGGGGGCATTGCAAGGCCCGCCCCGGAGAAACCGGGGCGGGGAACTTGTGACAGGATCACTCGGCAAACTTGTCGGGGAAGGCCGCGATCAGGCCGTCGGTCAGCGCATCGGCCATCATCATCATGTGCTTCTCGGCCTCGCCATAGGCGGCGATGCCATCGGCGTGACGGCCCTCCAGCAGGGCGGTGGCATAGACCAGCATGGTGTCGATATGGCCCTTCAGCATGTCGCGCACCGCCTCCTGCGGCCAGTTCGCATTGGCCGAGGCCAGGAAGTCGGCGATCTGTTCGGCATTGGCATAGGCCGCCGGAATGGCGGTATCGAGCGCGGCCTTGTCACCCGCCTTGGCGGCCTTCACCACCTCGACCGCAGCACCGATATGCTCCTGCAACAGTTTGGTCAGCGCGTCCCCCGCCTCGTCGCCATAGAAGGGCTTGATCGCATTGCCGATATCGGCCTGGTTCTGCATCAGCCGCGCCGCCGTCGCATCAAACGCGGGCGAGTCGGTGGCGAAGGCCGTCACGGCGGCATAGGTCCATTCCATGTGCTGCGCCCAAAGCGCGCGCATCCCGTCATGCAGCGCCAGCGCCGAGGGGGTGCAGACCGTCAGGCCGTGGGTTTCGCCGTTATGCGCCGTGGCCGGGGCGCCAAGGGACAGGCCGAGCAGAAGGGCCACGGCGGCGGGTTTCAGAAGGGCGTTGAAGGGCATGGGGGTCTCCGTTGTTCCTGTTGACGTGAACCGCAACGGCCAGGTGCTGTTCTGCCTGGTCTTGTCGTTGGTTCTGCCCATTGGATGCGGGCAGGTTGCGCTGCGTTCCCGCGATGCTGCAGAATTTTTTCCCGCCCCTCGAATGGCTCCGGCAGAGGCCCGGGCGAGCCTGCGGACTGCTCCATTGCCAAACGCGGGCCGGGCGTGGCAGATGTGACGCATGTCCAGATTGCATCCGGAATTCTTCCTGCGGCTTTATCTTGGCGAGGGCGAGATGATCGGCCCCGGCAAGGCTGCCCTGCTGGAAGGGATTGCCCGCACCGGATCCATCTCGGCGGTCGGGCGCGAGATGGGGATGAGCTACAAGCGCGCCTGGATGCTGGTTGAAACCATGAACGCGATGTTTGCAAAGCCCCTTGTGACCAGCGCGCGCGGCGGTGCCGGCGGGGGCGGTGCGGCATTGACCGAAACCGGGCAGGCGGTGCTGGCGCTATATCGCCAGATCGAGGAAAGCTCGATCGCCCTCAATGCCGACAGGATCGCCCGGCTGAAGGGCCTTCTGGCCAGCCGCGGGGCCGAAACCGGAACCTGACGCCTGCGGTGGGGATGGCCGTCAAAAAGGGCAATGTGTCCCAGAAGCCGGGCCGTGGCCCGCCGAACCGGTGCCGCCCGCCACCTGCCGCTTCACGAGGCCGGTCCGGGGGGCTGGACACGACTGGTGCAATCGCGCCGACGCTGATTCAACAACGAGATGGTTTCATCGTCGGTCAACTGGTGGAAGTCTTCATAGAAGGCTCCGACTCCTTCGAAGATGCGCGCGGCATGCAGGCAGACCACCAGATCTGCCTCGGCCTCGACCTGGGGCAGGGCGTCCTCGGCGGCCACCGGGACGGCGACGCAGATCCGCCCGGCACCCTGTTCCTTCATGGCGATGATGGCGGCGCGCACCGTGGCCCCGGTGGCCAGCCCGTCATCGACGATGACTGCCGTTCGCCCGGCAGGATCCTCCTGCCTGCGTCCGCCAAGATAGAGGGCACGGCGCCGGTCGAGTTCCGCCATTTCACGGTCGCGGGCGCGCTGCAACCAGGCGTCATTCGCCCCGGAATGGCGGCGAACGTTCTCATTGATGACCAGTTGCGGGTGGGCGCCATCGACGATGGCCCCGAGCGCCAGCTCCGGTGCACCCGGGGCGCCGATCTTGCGCACGAGGATCAGGTCGAGCGGCGCCCCGAGCGCGCGCGCAACTTCAAGCGCGACGGGCACGCCGCCTCGTGGAAGCGCATAGACAACGGGATTCTCCAGCGCCATCGGCAGCAACGCCGCAGCAAGCCGACGACCAGCCTCGGCGCGGTCGGGATACCTTGGTCGGTCGGCACCCATGGCATCATTCCCGCTGTGCGAGGGTCTCCCGAAGGGCAAGCTCGGGCAGTTTGGTAAGGTCTTTCGGGGTTTGCGATACCACCGTGGCCGCCATCTGTTCCGACATGGCGTCGCGCAGGTCGCCAAGCATCCGGGGCGGCGCAAAGATCATCAGTTGCGCAAATTCCTTTCGGGCCAGCCGCTCTTCAAGCTGGGCCAGGATTGCTTCGGCAAAACGGCGCGTCTGGTCGCGCACCGGGTCCGATCTGGGCTCCATCGACGATCGCCTGGCGCCCGTCGAGGCAAAGCCCCGCCCTGGCGCGTCTGCCATGATCTCGCGCCCCGGCAGGTGTGTGGTGGCGGTCTCGAAAACGGTGTCCAGCGGTGTTGCAGCCATATCGGCCGTGCGTTCAGGGTATCGCAGGACACGGGCCCGTTCGGCATCGGCCAGAAGAACCCAGGTATCGACTTTGCGCATGTGTAAGCCCCCCCTTCGACAAGGTTTCCGCTCAGCATAAAGGCAGGCCATTCCCGACCAATGACATGGATCATTGCAAACCGCGAAGAAGTGGAATTCAGATCGCCGGGGCGACGACAAGGTTTGGCGCAGCAGTGGCCAATCCGGCCGGGGTGGCGCAGTAAGGTGATGCAGGCGGGCGCTGCAATGATCGCTGCCTGAATCCCGCCGTGACTCCCCGCCGGTGGACCGAAAGGAGCGGGCCGGCGTCCGGCGCGCTGCGTGTTGTCCCGGTCACGGCGTCTTGCGCTTTGCCCCGCAGAAGGCCCTTGATGGAACATCCCGACTCGGGTGATCCTGTTGTCAACCAGAGGGCCGCGCGCGGTTCGGGCCGGCAGGCGCAGGCCCCGTCACAACCGGAGGAATGCCATGCAGGTCGAATTTCACGGCGCAGCGGGCGGAGTAACCGGGTCATGCCACCTGATCCGGGCGGCGGGCCGCAATATCCTGATCGATTGCGGCATGTTCCAGGGATCGGGCGATCTGGACGCGGAAAACGAAGGCCCCTTCGGCTTTGACCCGGCCGAAATCGACATCCTGCTCCTGACCCATGCGCATCTGGACCATTGCGGGCGCATCCCGCTACTGGTCAAGCGGGGTTTTTCGGGGGAAATCATCTGCACCGCCGCCACGCGCGATCTGGCGCGGGTCGTCCTGATGGACGCCGCGCACCTGCACGAGGAGGAGGCCCGCCACCACCGCCGTCACGGGCATGCCGGCGCGGGGGCGCTCTATGACCGGATGGATGCGGCCGAAAGTCTCGACCGTTTCGGCCGGATCGCCGCCTACGGCCGGGCGATCGACCTGGGGCATGGCGCCACCGCAACCTTCTTCGACTCCGGCCATATCCTGGGCTCGGCCAGCATCCTGCTGGATCTAATCGAGGATGGCAACCGCCGCCGCGTGCTGTTCTCGGGCGACATCGGCCCGTTTGAGCGCGCGTTGCTCAACCCGCCGGCACCGCCGGTGGGCGCCGATGTGGTAGTGATGGAATCGACCTACGGCGACCGCGACCATCGCGCGCTGGATGCCTCGGTCGCCGAGTTTCTGGATGCGATCCGCGATGCCGGGGCGCGGGGCGGCAATATCGTCATTCCCACCTTCGCGCTGGAGCGGGCACAGGAACTGCTGTTCTTCCTGCGCGAGGGGCTCGCCTCGGGCGAATTGCCCCACACCCTTCAGGTCTTTCTCGACTCGCCGATGGCGATTTCGGCAACCCGGATCTTCCGCCGCCACCCCGAGGTTATGAAGCCCGAACTGGCCGCCATGCTGCACCGGGGGGAGGATCCTTTCGACCTGCCGGGCCTTGTTTTCACCCAGGAGGCCAGCGAGTCGATGGAGCTGAACAGCATCCGGTCGGGGGCGCTGATCATGGCGGGGTCGGGCATGTGCACGGGCGGGCGCGTCCGCCATCACCTGCGCCACAACCTTGGCCGCGCCGACTGTTCGGTGATCTTCGTGGGCTTTGCCGCCGAGGGAACGCTGGCGCGCATCATCATCGACGGCGCGACTTCGGTAAAGCTGTTCGGCGACCAGGTGCCGGTGCGGGCAAGGATCCACACGATCAACGGCTTTTCCGCCCACGCGGGGCAGGGGGATCTTCTGCGCTGGCACCAGCGCACCGGCCGGCCCGAAAAGACCTTTCTGGTTCATGGCGAACCCGCGGCCGCGGCCGAACTGGCCCGTGTGCTGGGTCGCGCCCCGCACGGCAGCCGCATCGAGATCCCGCAACGCCACAGCGTGCACAAGATCTGATCCGGCACGCCCGGGCCGGGGAGTTCGGGCCGGGGAGTTCGGGGGGGAGTTCGGGCGGGGGGGCGTGCTTTCAGACCCTGCGGCGCGGTAGAAGGCGCGCTTCACGGTCTCGGTCGCCGGCCACTGCAGGCGAGGGTATGTCGGACAGGAAGCTGTTGAGCAGGATCTGCGCCGCCGCCAGGGGCAGGAACGGCAGGAACAGCGTGCCGATGGCCATGCTGATCATGTTGCCGAAATTCGCGCGATGGTGATCGAGATGTATTTCGGCGTATTTGCAAAGGTGCGGCGCCCGTCCTCGGTCCCCTGTCGAAGCACGCCCAGATCGCGCTACAGAAGCACGATGTCGGCGATTTCGCGCGCCACATCCAGCGCGCCTTCCACTGAAATCCCCACATCTGACAGCCTGAGGCCGACGCGACACTGACCGGTCACGTCAGGAATATGGGATCACCGTGCTCAGGCCGGCGTCAGCGTCCGGCGAAAGGCGATTTCACCCTCGATCACGAAGCACAGCATCCGGTCGCCTGCGGCCACCGCGTCGCGTTCGCGGTAAGCCGCCAGCAGGCTGCGCTGTCCGGCCAGGATCACCGGCAGCACCTCTTCCTGCTGCATGGTGATCAGGCGCACGTTCTGCACCTGGACGAAGTAGCGCCGGATCGCCTGCGCCAGCGTCCGGTTCGACACCACCGAGAGCCAGGCGTTTCGAAAGATTTCGGAGGCGGTAAACAGCGCCGGCCCGTCCCTGGCCGCGAGGGCTGCGGCGCCATCCGTGACCGCGCGTTCCATCACGGCAAGGGCGGCATCGGTGATGCCTTGCGCGGCAAGGGCTGCGGCACGAGGCTCCAGCAGGCGGCGCAGTTCGAACACTTCAAGAATTTCCTCGGGGCCAAGCCGCGGCAGGACGAAGCCGCGGGTGGTCGGCACCAGATAGCCTTCGGTCGCAAGCCGCATCAGCGCATCGCGCGCCGGCATCCGGGATGAGCCCAGTTCGGCCGCGACCATGACATCGACAAACCGATCGTCCAGTCCGAAAGCCCCCGACCGGATGCGCTGGATCAGGTTGTCATAGATACGGTCGCGCAGGTTTTGTCTGGTCATGGAAAATCTGTATACGGTTTTTCCGGTGAGTATCCACGGAATCTGCGTGAATAATCAATAAGTATCGGGTTCTCGGCGTAAAGCCAAATGGTTGAAGTTCAAAATTTCTCTTGATCTGTATACATTTGTTCCGCAAGATTTTCGTAGAAGCGAGTCACTGCGCCGGAATCCAAGACTCGCCGTTCAGCAGAGAGGTTGCCAATGATGAAGATGACCCGCCGCGCCGCGCTAGGCCTTGCCGTGGCGCTGACGCTGCCGATTGCCGCCCATGCGCAAGATCCGCTTCGTGTCGGTTCCTACCCCGCCAACCCGCCCTGGGAGACGAAGACCGAATCCGGCGGCTTCGAAGGTTTCGAGGTCGATATCGTCAACGAGATCGCCAAGCGCATGGGCACCACCGCCCGGATCGAGGGGATGGATTTCAAGGCGCTGTTCGTGGCTTCTGCCTCGGGGCGGGTCGACGCGGTGATTTCGTCGCTGACCATCACCAACGAGCGGCTGGAAAGCCAGTCCTTCACCCAGCCCTATTTCGAGGGCGCACTGGGGATAGGCGTCAAGGAGGGTTCGGACATCGCCTCGGTCGAAGGGCTGAAGGGCAAGACCGTGGGTTCGGTCGCGACATCCTTCCCCGAGAACTGGCTGAAAGAGCGCGCGGGCGAGATCGGCTATGCCGAATACAAGAGCTATGACACCACTTCCAACATGCTGACCGACCTGATGAACGGCCGGATCGACGCGGCGGTGAACGATGTCGTCGGGCTGCGCTATGCCTTTACCCAGATGCAGGGGCTCAAGGTCGGGGCCGAGATCGTCACCGGCGAGAAATTCGCCATGATGATGCCCAAGGGCTCGGACAAGCTGGAACAGGTCAACCAGATCATCTCCGACATGAAGACCGACGGCACCATGGCCGCGATCTATGAAAAGTGGATGGGCGTGGCGCCGCGCGAGGGTGGCTATGCCCTCACGCCGATGCCGGTTCCGACCTCGGCCGAGTGAGCCCTCCTGCGGGCGGCCCCCCGGCCGCCCGATCCTGCTGGAACCCGTGCCATGCCCCATGCCCACCTTGCCTCGGCGCGAGTCGACGCCCCGGCCGACTTCACTTTCGCACAGCTCTCCGACGGCAGCCGTCTCGGACGCTGGGCGCTGGGCTCGATGGACCTCGTGCCTGCGGGCGAACCCGGGCTCTGGCGTGGCGTCTCGCTGTTCGACGGCTCTCCGGCCGAGGTGGAGATCCGCCCGCATCCGGCGCTTGGCCTGATCGACTTCCACCTTGGTCCCGCCGGCGCGCGGGTGCCTCGCGTCTCGATCCGCGTCACGCCGGGGCCCGACTGGGGCCTGCCCGAGGGAAGCTGCCTTGTGGCGATGACCACCTGGCGCGCGGGCTGGATGGACGATGCCCGCTGGCAGCGGACCCGCACCACGCACGAGCTTGAGGCCCTGCTGTTCAAGGCCCAGATCGAGACCGAATGGGCCGCGCGATGACCCCCGCCGCATGGCGCGCCCGCTTCCGCGCCGGAGAGCAGCGCCAGACGGCGGCGCTGTGTCCCGGCTTCGCGCAGGCCAACATGGCCTTCATCCCGGCCGAGGCCGCCGACGAGTTCGAGGCCTTCCTGCGCGCCAATCCCGCCGCCTGCCCGCTGCTGGCGCGGGGTCGGCCGGGCGATCCGACGCTGCCGCAACTGGGCGATTTCGACCTGCGCCACGACCTGCCGCTTTACCGCCTGTTCCGCGACGGCCAGCCCTGCGACCGGGTGCCGGACATCGCCGGCGACTGGCGCGCGGACCTGGTGCCCTTCGCCATCGGCTGTTCCCTGACCTTCGAGGCCGATCTGGTCGCCGTGGGCGTCGCCCTGCGCTGCCATGCGCCGGGGGTCAGTTGCTCGGCCTTCGACACGGCGATCCCGAACCGGCCGGCGGGGCGGTTCGGCGGCAATCTCGTCGTCTCGATGCGGGCGATCCGCGCCGATCAGGCGGCGCTTGCCGATGCCGTGACCCGCGCCCATCCGCAGGCGCATGGCGCGCCGGTCCACCTTGGCGACCCGCAGGCGATCGGCGTCGACCTCTCGCGCCCGATCGACGGGCTGGGGCTGACCGACATCGGCTTGGGCGAAGTGGCGATGTTCTGGGCCTGCGGCGTGACGATGGAGCGCGCGATCACCTCGGCCCGGCTGCCCTTTGCCATCACCCATGCACCCGGCCATATGCTCATTACCGACTTGCCCGCCGGAGAGATGCCATGAACGCCGTCGACATCTTCTTCAACGCCGACGTGCTGGCCCGCGCCTTCCCGATCCTGTTGCGCGGGCTGGGCATGACGCTGCTCCTGGGCTTCACCGCCATCCTGCTTGGCACCGCGCTTGGCGTCGGGATCGCCCTGCTGCGGCTTTACGGGCCGCGCCCGCTGCGCCTTGTCGCCATCCTCTACACCGACCTGATGCGCGCCATGCCGGTGCTGGTGGTGCTGATCCTGATCTATTACGCGCTGCCCTTCGCCGGGATCGTGCTGTCCTCCTTCGCCGCGGCCGCCATCGCGCTGTCGCTGGTCCTGGGCGCCTATACCGCCGAGGTGATGCGCGCGGGCCTGCAGGCGGTGCCGCGTGGCCAGTCCGAGGCCGCGGCGGCGCTTGGCCTGGGCTTCTGGCTGACGATGCGCAAGGTGATCCTGCCGCAGGCGGTGCGGCTGGTGATCCCGCCGCATGCCTCGAACTGCGTCAGCATCATCAAGGACACCTCGCTTGCCTCGGTCGTGGCGATGACCGACCTGCTGAAACAGGCCACCGATGCGCAGGCGCTGTTCGCCAACCCCTCGCCGCTGATCGGTGCCGCACTGATCTATGTGGCGATCCTCTGGCCGCTGGTGCGGCTGACCGGCTGGCTGGAGCACCGCTTCCAGCGCGCCTACCAACGGTAAGAACCATGCAAGACGCCTATTTCCTGTATCACTCCATCGGCCAGTATCCCGGCAAGACGGCCGACCTCTCCCGCGCCATGGCGGACTTCGCCGCGGTCTGGGGCGCGACAAACGATGCGCAATGGGACTGGCTGCTGCCCCGCCGCGCAGCCTTCATCGACCGCTGGCGCGCGATCCTGAACGCGCCCGAAGGCAGCGTCACCACGGCCGAAAACGTCACGCAGGCGGTGCACATGATCCTGACCGCCCTGCCGCCCGAACGGTTGCGCGGCAAGCGGGTGCTGATCGCGGCCGATTGCTTTCCGTCGAACCATTTCCTGCTGACCGGATTGCAGGAACGGCTTGGCTTCACGCTGGACACCGTGCCGATGCGGCAGGGCGCTTCCTGGGTCGAGGACGAGGATTTTGCGGCTCAGTGGGGGCCGGACGTGGCGGTGGCACTGCTCACATGGGTGTCCTCCACCACCTCGAGCCGGATCGACCTGCCGGCGCTGGTTGCCCATGGCCGGCGGATGGGCAGCCTTGTGGGCGTGGACATCACCCAGGGCGCGGGGCTTCTGCCCTTTGACGTGATGGCGCCGAAAGTCGATTTCACGGTCACCACCAGCCTCAAATGGATGTGCGGCACGCCCGGAGCGGGCATCCTGCATGTCGCACCGCACCTGATCGCCGACTGCACGCCAGAGTTGCGCGGCTGGTTCAGCCAGCCCGATCCGTTCAACTGGGCGCTCGACCGCTTTGCCTTGGCCCCCGATATCCGCCGCTTCGACAATGGCACGCCGGGCTGCATGGCCGCGATCGCCTCGCTTCCGGCGCTGGACTGGCACGCCGCGCAGGACCATGCCGCGATCCTTGCCGGCAACCGCCGCCAGACCGCGCGGCTGATGGCGGCGGCGCGCGAGCTGGGGCTGGATCTGGTGACGCCGCTTGCCGAGGCGCGGCGCGGCGGTTCGGTCATGCTGCGCCTGCCGGGCCCGGCCGCGCCGGTCGTGACCCTCCTGCGCGGGATAGGGATCTCGACCGACGGGCGTGGCAACATCCTGCGCGCCTCGCCCGGGGTGGTGACGACCGATGCCGGGGTCGAGGCCCTTGTCGAAGGTCTGGCCCGCCACGCCCGTCAGTGACGCCGCATGGGCGAGACGCCCCCGGCCATGATCCCCAGGCGCACTCCACTTCATGCGCATCTGCGCATGGGCGGGGGATGCGCGCCGTGATCGGAATCAAGCGGATGGGGAAATCGACCCGGATGCCGCCGGGGATTCACTGGATCTGCCGCCATGATTGCGCCATTCGGGCGATGCAACGGAATTGCGCAGCCAAACCGACCGTTTGGCGCACTGGATCCGGATCGCGCTGGCGGGCCAGACTCTGCAGGCACCGACGCATTGATCGCCAGAAACGTCGAAATTGCACCCTTCCAGTCGGGCCGCCCGCAATAAAGGAAGTCTTGACCCCGCGACATATGTTGCGAGTGGTGTGCGCTTTTTTCATGGAAGGACCAGCCCGAATGTCGAACAAGGATCTTCTTATCAAGCAGCGTCAGGCGTCCATCGATGCGACGAAGGCCGGCGCGCCCGCCCGCACGGGCAACCCGTTCTTTGGCGTTGGCCCGATCACCGACGGCGCCGCCGACGAAGCCGACAGCCGCATGCTCAAGTTCGAGTTCGAACATTGGCTGGAAACGAACTACCGCAAGCTTGACGACAAGGGCCGCGATCTTGGCCCCTTCACGGTGGCCGAAATCGGGCGCTCGATGCACCGCGGCTATCCGGCGGACAAGTTCCTGCTGGACATGATGCGCGAAATCCATCGCTATTTCGAATTCCCCAAGGCCAACAAGATGGCCGTGGGCCTGGGCGGCGGGCATTCGGGCTTTACGGCCTGCGCGCTGCACCTGATCACGACGAACGACCCCGATCAGCGGATTTTCGTCGATACGCTGCGCCCCGAATCTGACGCCGCCAAGTCATCGGGTTTCTTCCGCCAGTCCTGGGGCGCGCAGATCATCGAGATGATGCGCTATGCCCGCAACGGTGATGAATCCCGGGTCCACTTCGCCAAGGAAGAGGGCGTGGTCCCCTCGGCTGCCGAACTGGCGAAGCTGGGCATCAAGCTTTTCGTCGGCGTCGGCCATGAAACGACGGGTGCCAGCACCTATTCGACCCGCGACGTGAAGGAGCTTCTTGCCTGGATCGACATGAACCCGGCAGAGCATCACGTCGTGCTCGACGCCACCTCGATGCTGGGCGCGATGCCCTGGGGCGAAGACCTGGTGCGCGAAGTCACGACCAAGTGCTGCATGTTCATGCCCTTCCAGAAGGCGATCGGCGGCATTTCGGGCTATTTCATCGTCTCGTTCACCCCGGCGGCGCTGGCGCTGGTCGAGGCCAACCAGCAGAATCCGTCCTGGGCCATTCCGCGCCAGCTGAAGATCGCGGCGCCGCTTGACCCCAAGATGCCGCTGACAGGCGCGCGCACCGTGAACGTCGGCCCGATCTATGATCCGGCGCAGAACAAGATGCTGGGCGGCGTGATCAACACCTTCTCGACCCTTGCCTTCGCGGAAACCACCTTCGGCCTTCTGCGCGCGGAAAAGCGCATCGGTTCGATCAGCGACCTGAACGCCCGTTCGGTCCGGAACCGCGACGCGGTCAACGCCTGGGTTGCGGCGCACCCGCTCTTTGATCTTGGCGTCTCGGACCCCGATTACCGTGGCGCCGCCGTGACGCTTCTGAAGGTCACCGACCCGGATATCACCGATCCGGGCATCCACGCGCGCATCGTCGCCTATTCAAAGGCGATCCTGTCCTATGACGGTGTCACCCATCCGAACGGCAGCTACGAGCCCGGCCTTGACGTGGCGCGCTACATCAACGCCTTCCCCGGCACGCCCGGCGACTACCGCGCCTGGATCGGTGGCATCCGCCCGGCCGAGGATGTTCCGGCGTTCCTTGACAACCTGGAATATGCCTACCACCGCGCCAAGATCGCCGTGCTGGAAGAAGAGCTGGCCAAGCTGGGCGTGACCTTCGACCCCGAAGCGGCCGCAGATGCGAACCGCCGGATGGACGACTCGAACCGCGCCTACAAGGTTCTGATCTGCGATCGCGTCGGGCTGAAGTTCGACGCGAACGGCCAACCGGATCATTCCGAGGTCAAGGCCTATGTCGCGTCGAAAGACGGCGTCTTCCACGAAGGGCCGCTGGGCGACGAAAGCGCGCTTGAAAAGGGCAAGATCCACTTCTTCTATGTGCCTGACATCTCGACCGAATCCGAGATCATGGCGGTTGCGGGCAAGGGCCAGTATGACGCGGTGATAGCGGCCGCGACCTTCCTGCCCAAGGCGTCGGTCTTCAGGCTGGGCGGCGTCCGCATCGGTGCTGGCACCGGCAACATGGGGTCCGACAGCTGGGGCGGCGGCAATGGCCTGGGTGGCGAGGCGGCGCTGATGAACACGCCCAGCTTCAACAGCCGCGCAACCGCGCAGATGGCGATGAAGGCGCTTGTGAAGGTGGCCCCCGATCTGCCGGTTGACAGGATGCACGCCCTGACGGCGGCGGGGCAGTTCGACACCGGTCGCAATCTGCGCGAATTCCCGACCGAAAAGCTGGAAGGCAAGACCATCGCGATCTTCGGCTATGGCAACATCGGCCGCGAAGTCGCCAAGCTGGCGGCTGCCTTCGGGATGAAGGTCCGCGTCTTTGCCCGTCCGCATCACAAGGACTGGATCGAATCGGAAGGCTTCACCCATGCCGCGACCAAGGAGGACGCCGCCCGTGGCGCTGATGTCCTGTCGCTGCACACCGGCCTTGGTGCCCTGAACGCCGAAACTGGCAAATACGCGAATGCGGGCTTCATCGGAGACAGCGTGTTCGCCGTCGTCAACAAGGGGGCAATCCTTCTGAACTACGACCGCGGCGAAGGTGTTGACGCCGAGGCTCTGGACCGCGCCCTTGCGTCGGGCCAGATCCGCCATGCGGCGATCGACGCCGACCTGTTCACCAATGCCGAAACCGGCGCGGCCTCGGGTCCGATGGTTCCCTACCTTCCGCTTGCGGCCAAGTATCCCGGTCGTCTGGAACTTCTGCCGCACGCCGCCGCGGATACCGAACACATGAGCCGCGTCGAAGGTGCGAGGCAGGCGGTGGACCAGATCCTTGACCTGATCCAGTACAAGCGCGTGGTGAACCTGAAAGGCGATCTGCCCGCAGGCTACACCTTCGGCGGTGCCAGGACTGTGCCTGGCGTCGGAGGCGCGACGGCGCGCGATGTGGCGAGCCTTGCCGGCGATGCCGCCGACCTGACCGCCGCCCGCGCCGCCGCAGAAGAGGTCGCGGCCATCCTCGGTTCACTCGCCACGGCAACAGACGCCGGTCGTCAGGCGATCCTCATCGAACGCTACGGCAAGGTGCTGCTGAAGGCCGCCAACACGCAAACCACGCTTCTGCGCAAGCACGGCCTAGAAGGCCCCTTTCAGGGCTGATCGACGGACATGAGCGGAAAAACCCGGAGGAGGCGTGCCTTCTCCGGGTTTTTCATGCCCGGTTGCCCTATGCTGACATGCCGTTCGTTCTGGCGCCCAACCTCTGGGCGGGGATGTCCGGCCGCGGCCAGACGCCGGGAACGCGGCGCGAACGCGTTCATGGCGACGGCATCGAGGTGGATACGATGTGCAGGACCGCAAGCTGGTGATCAACGAGACTGAATCCGCCTCGGTGCGACGGATCTTCGAGCGGTTCGTCGAGCTCGGCTCGGCCACAATGCTGGCGAAGGAGCGGCGGCGGGAAGGGTTCCTGCTGGGCGTCCTGCAAGCCTATGAGGCGCTGGGCGAGACGGAGCTGGCAACGCGCAAACTGGGCGATTTCCTGACGGCCCGATATGGTTCGCTTGCGGATGCCAAGGTCGCGCTGGGCGACGTTCCTGCAATCCGGCAAGCCTTTCTGGACGTTCAGCGCGATCTGGACTCCGTTGCACAAATCCCATGATGGATTCATCTCGTGAATCCAGCGTGGTATCTGGGCGGCATGAGCAGACCCACGCCCCCCGCCTACAAAACCTGGAACTGGCCCGCATATGACAAGGCGCTGAAGCGCCGTGGCTCTCTGACGATCTGGTTCGATCCCGCCATGACCTGTGAGGCCGCGCCGACTGGCAAGCGCGGTCGCCAGCCCGCCTGCAGCGACGCAGCGATCCAGACCTGCCTGACGATGAAGGTGCTGTTTGGCATGGCGCTGCGGCAAACGACCGGGTTCGTCGAGAGCCTGCTGCGCCTGACCGGCCTGGACTGGGCCGTGCCTGACTTCAGCACGCTGTCACGGCGCCAGAAGTCCCTGAAGGTCAACATCCCCTACCGCGGCTCGGACGGTCCGCTCCACCTGCTGGTCGACAGCACCGGGATCAAGGTCGAGGGCGAAGGGGAGTGGAACGCCCGCAAGCATGGCGGCACGAAACGGCGCGTCTGGCGGAAGATCCACATCGGGATCGACGAGAAATCCCTGGAAATCCGGGCCGCAGAGTTCACCACCAGCGACGTGGGCGATGCGCCCATGCTGCCCGAACTTCTCGACCAGATACCATCCGAGCAGGAGATCGCCACCGTCACAGCCGATGGCGCTTTCGACACGCGCAAGTGCCATGACGCCATCGCTGCCCGTGGTGCAACCGCGATCATCCCGCCCCGCAAGAACGCCAAACCGTGGAAGCCCGACACCGCCGGGGCGGTCGCCCGCAACGAGATTCTGCGCACATCGAAGCGTGTCGGTCGAACCATCTGGCGACGATGGAGCGGCTATCACCGCCGAAGCCGCGTCGAGGCCAAGATGCACTGTGTGAAGCTGCTCGGCCAGCGCCTGACTGCCCGGGACTTCGACCGTCAGGTCGCAGAGTTCCAGGTTCGTGTCGCCGTTCTGAACGGCTTCACCGCGCTCGGAACACCCGTCACGGAAGCCGTAGGATAAGTCTGTCCGGGGAAAGGGGTAGTCCGGGCTGCAAATGATCTGTGCAACAGAGCCGCGAAAAGATGGTTTCACGCAACTATGAAAATGCAGGAATAACAAGTCCTTACGGCTTTACACCATATGGCCCGCAGTTCAGAGCCTTGGAGAATACTGGCCCTGAGAGAACCCTTTGGGGGCACATCTTGGCTTGACCGGTGGAAAGGGCTGCCCGCATAACCCTCGAAAACAACGGAAAAATCCGGCCGCGGCCGGATCGGGAGAACGCGTTCGCGAGGGCAAGTGGCGGACAGAGAGGGATTCGAACCCTCGAGACGGTTCCCCGCCTACACACTTTCCAGGCGTGCGCCTTCGACCACTCGGCCACCTGTCCGTGGCGCGGTCAATAGCCTTTTCTCGCGGGGCTGCGCAAGGGGGGAGTGCAAGGGTGGGGTATCCACGGCACTATGGGGGCCGGCAAGCTTTTCATGTTCTTCGCCCGTCCTGAATTGTTCCGTAACCGGCCACGGCCTGACGTCTGCGCCATCTCCTGAACGGCACTCCGGCGGGGTTGTCGCCCGCTGCCGGGAGAGACCGGTGGCTTCGGACAGCCGGGATCACGCCGCCGGATGGGGGCTGAACACCTCGCTGCTGCCGTCCTTGCGGATCAGCACCACGTCTTAAGTCTCGCGTTCCGCCTCCGGTCTCATGCCCGGAGAGCCGTAGCGCATGCCGGGGACCGACAGGCCGATTGCATCGGGGGCCTCGGCCAGCAACCGGCGGATGTCGGCGGCGGGAACATGGCCTTCGACCACATAGGCGCCGACCGTCGCGGTGTGGCACGAAGCCAGTGCGGGCGGGATGCCCATCTGGCGCTTGTGGGCGTCCAGCGCCCCGGCCTCGCGTGTCTCGACGGTGGTGGTGAAGCCTTCGGCTGCCAGATGGTCGATCCAGGCCCCGCAACAGCCGCAGCCTGGATCCTTGACCACATGGATCGTGTCTGCGGCAAAGACCGGCAGTGCGGACCCCGATGCCGCGACCAGGCCCGTCGTCAGGGCGAAAAGCTGCCGGCGGCTCATCCCACGGGTCATTCCTGCCTCCTTCGGCGATACGATGTCCGCGACATCAGGAAACTCCGGCCTCAGAACCCAGGAATGCGCGAGGGCAGGTGACACGGCGCCGGCCAGAGCCCCGATGCCCGATAGCCACCAGGGATGGTGCCGAAGGCAACCCCGAACGGGGAACCGTTCATCCACGGTGCGCCACCAATTCGGACGGGCCTTCGCTCTTGCAGAATCCTGCAAGATACCTTCTGGATGATCCGTGTTTGAGTGGTCTGCGTCAGGGGTTGCGTCAGGTGGAACGCAGGGAAAAGGGGCCAGCGGAATTTTCCGTGCTGAAATCCGTCCTTGCGGGGATGGCAAGGCCGTCGGTAACGGCGGCCGGGATTGCCCTTGGCACCGTCGCGGCGCTGTTTCTGGCCTACTGCCTCGTGTTCGGGGCATGGTTCACGGCATCAGATTTCTACCGCTATCTGATGTCCGATGACCTGGACACCTACACCAACGTCACACACAAGGTGCTGAGCCGGCAGGGCAGCCACGATCCGGCGATCGTGGTGCTGGGCACCTCGGTCATGGTGCGCTGCGTCGCGGGCGAGGAGCCGCTGTCGGCGCTGGTGCAGGCCGATAGCGGTCGCAGGCTGGCCACCCATGATCTGGCGACCGATGCGCAGACAAGCTGGGAAATGCTGGCACTGGTCGACCGGCTGCCGCCGAACGCGGATGGCGTTCTGGTGATCGGCCTGTCGCCGGGGCTTCTTGAATTCGGAAGCGGCGAAGGGCGCTGGCAATCGCTGCAAGGTCTGATCGATGCGCCCAAGCTGGGGTTCGTGTCGGCAGCGATGGATCGGGCGGCCGAGGACGCGGGCGCCATCGTGCCCCTTCGCACCGGCATCCATGCGCTTGACAATGCCGCCTTCTTCCTTTCGCGGCGAAAAGACATCGTGAAGAACCTGCTCGGGGGCGGCAAGACCTATGGCGAGCCGCTTGATGCCTATTGGTACAAGAACGTGAACCGGCCTGATTTCTGGCAGTCCGAAATCGAAAAGGTGCCCGGGCAGGAGGCGCTTTACCGCCAGAACGCCGTTGCCAACTTCACCGTTCTGGAAAGCGTCGTGACGCTTGCACGCCAGAGCGGCGCAAAGGGCGTCGTGATCGTCGAGGCGCCGCTGAACCCCGGCTGGAATGCGGTGCCGCAGGCGGCGGACTATATCAGCCGCTACCGTCAGGATCTGGCGGACTTTGCGTCGCGCGTCGATGCAACTCTGGTTCGCACGACCGATGACGCGGGGCTGATCCAGTCCGATTTCGTGGATTACGAAGGACACTTGGGCAATGCGCCCGCGCGCGACCGCTGCACGGGCGCGCTGGCGCGGGGCATCGGGGCGGCGATGGGGGGCACACATGACGGATGATGCAGAAAAGCACAGCCGAGCCAGACGGTTCGGCGCCATTCTTCAGGGGCTGGTTCTGGGCGTTCTGGTCAGCATCGCCATCGTCGAGCTATGGGCCCGGGCCGATGATGTGCGCCTGTTCCGTTACCAGAACTTCTGACCGGGGCCGATCCAGATGATCCAGACAGGCACCTTCTGGCTTGTGATCTTCGGAACGGCGGCTGTCTACTGGCTGCTGCCGCGACCCTTGCGGCTGGGGTTTCTGGCGATCGCCTCCTATCTCTATCTTGCCTCGATCGACCCGGTCGGCGTCACTGTCCTGATCGGCTGGACCCTGCTGTTTTTCCATGTGGCACCGGCTGCGGTGCGGGATCGAAACCGGGGCGGCACGGTGCTGACCGGCCTTGTGCTGGCGATCCTGAGCTACCTGATCTGGCAGAAATACCTGCCCGCCTTCATGGACCTGATGGGCCGCGCCACGCCCGGTGTTGCGGTGGCGGTGCCGCTGGGCATCAGCTACTTCAGTTTCAAGCTGATCCATTACGCCGTGGAAACTGCGCGGGGCAACATCAGGGACCGCTCACTCTCGCGGTTCTTCTGCTACATCTTCCTGTTCCCGATCTTCACCGCCGGCCCGATCGAGCGGTTCGAGCATTTCAAGGCCAATATCGCCGACCGGTTCGTGGCGCAGACCGCCGCCGAAGGGCTGATCCGCATTGCGCACGGGCTGATCAAGATCTTCGTGATCGCGCATCTGGTGCAACCGTCGGACTTCGGCATGGGGGTTCCCGCCAGCCCGGCGGCGCTGCTGGAAGGGGCGGATACCGTCGCGCTCTGGCAGACCTGGGCCTTCCTGATCCTGACCTACCTTTACGCCTATCTGGATTTCAGCGCCTACAGCGACATCGCCATCGGCACGAGCCGCCTGTTCGGCATCCGCATCATGGAGAACTTCCGCCTGCCGGTGCTTGCGCAGAACATCACCGATTTCTGGAAACGCTGGCACATGACGCTGGCCGCCTGGTGCCAGAGCTACGTCTACATGCCGGTGCTGGCGCGCACCCGGATGCCCTATGCGGCCGTCTATGCGACCTTCATCGCCATGGGGCTCTGGCACGGGGCGACGGGGGGCTGGTTCTTGTGGGGGGTCTATCACGCCTCGGGCGTGGCCGGTTACACGATGTGGGCGCGGCGGATGCGGGGCCGGGGCTGGTGGCGCAAGGCGCAGGGCAGCGGCTGGAAATATCTGGGCATCCCGCTCACCTTCCTCTTCGTGTCGGGAAGCTATGCCTTTTCCTCGGCGCCCGCAGGGGCCTGGTCGGGGATCCGCATCTTCCTTCTGGCCTTCGGCATAAGGACGTGACGCCATGAACCGGACACCTGCTGGGGAATGGCTGGGTGCGGGGTTTCACAACGCCTGCCAGCGCGTGCCGGATCGGATCGCGCTGTCCATTGATGGCCGGCGGATCAGCTATGCGGGCCTTGCCCCGATCGCGGGTGGCATTGCTGCGGCGCTTGGACCCGGCGAAGGGCAGGGGGGTGATGCCCCGGAACTGACCGCACTGCTCGCGTCACGGTCCGTCGCGGCCTATGCGGGGATTCTGGGGATCCTTTACACCAGCCATGGCTATGTGCCGCTGAACCCCGGCCATCCGGTCGGGCGGCTGGCCTATGTGCTGGCGCATTCCGGCGTGCGGCGGCTGGTGGTCGATACGGGCGGCGAGGCGGTGCTGGATGCGCTGCTGGCCGATTGCACCGCACCCTTGCGCATCGTTCTGGCCGACCGCGACGACGTGGCCGACATCGCCGCGCGCCATCCGCTGCACGATATCCGGGCGGGTCAACGCGTCGCCCCACTGCCACCGCCCCCCGCAGTGCCGATGGGCGAGCGGGTCGCCTATCTGCTTTACACTTCGGGCAGCACCGGGCACCCCAAGGGCGTGATGGTCACGCATGGAAATGTCGGGCATTTCCTTTGCGCGATGGAGGAGCGCTTCGATCTGACCGAGGCAGACCGTTTTTCACAGATGTTCGACCTGGGCTTCGATCTGTCGGTCTTCGATCTGTTCATGGCCTGGCGCGTGGGGGGCACGCTTTGCTGTCCCGGCGCGGGCGATCTGATGCTTCCGGCCGACTTCATCCGCCGCGAAAACCTGACCGTCTGGTTCTCGGTGCCGTCCGCCGCCGTCCTGCTGAACCGCCTGCGGCAGCTCGAGCCGGGCGCCTTTCCGACGCTTCGCCTGTCGCTGTTCTGCGGCGAGGCGTTCCCCGCCGCCGCCGCCGCGGCCTGGGCGGTGGCGGCACCGAACGCGGTTGTCGAAAACCTCTATGGCCCCACCGAACTGACGCTCGCCTGCACCGGCTACCGCATCGACGGAACCGAAGGGCAGGCGGGGGCAGTCCCGATCGGCCGGCCTTTCCCCGGCCTTGTCGCCAGGGTCGTCACCCCCGATCTGGCCGAGGTTGCGCCGGGAGGAGAGGGTGAGTTGATGGTATCAGGCCCGCAGGTCGCCCCCGGTTACTGGCGCGATGCGGAAAAGACCGCCGCCGCCTTTGTCACCGACCCGGCCACCGGCGCGCGCGCCTATCTGACGGGCGATCTGGTGCAGCGCCCCGCCATGCCTGGCGATCCGATCCGCTACCTTGGCCGGCTGGACCACCAGATCAAGCTGCACGGCCACCGGATCGAACTGGGGGAAATCGAGGCGGCGCTGCGCGATGCGACCGGCGTCATCCATGTGGTGGCCGCCGGCCTGCCAGATGCCAGCGGCGCCATCACCGGCATCGCGGGCCTGATCGAGGCGCCGGAGGTGGATGTGTCCCGCGTCATCTCGCGGCTGTCCGACCGGCTTCCGGCGTATATGATGCCCAAGCGTATCGTTGCCGTTCCCCAATTCCCGCTGACGCCGAATGGCAAGATCGACCGCAAGAGCCTTGTCGCCCTGTTGGCGGCCCCCGCAAGAAAGTGAGACCCGAAGTGACCGTTACCAGCACCGATCTGCGCAGCTACATCACCGGCACGCTCAACTTCGACCTGCCCGGCGTCACGGACGCCGACCCGCTGTTCAGCTCTGGCCTTGTCGATTCCTTTGCGATGATCGACCTGATCATGTTCCTTGAAACGAAGGGCGGCTTGCGCATCCCGCCTGCCGACATCACGCTTGACAACTTTGACACGCTCGACCGCATCGTTGCCTTCATGGCCCGCAATGCCCGCTAGGCCGCAACCCGAAGGGATCGTCGTTCTGGGCTGCCCGCGGTCGGGCACGACGCTGCTTCGCCGGCTTCTGGATGCGCACCCGGCCATCGCCGCGCCGGGCGAAACCTACCTTCTGACCGCCGCCGCCCGTTTTCTGGAAGGCGAGACCATGGTCGACGGGCTGGAAGTGGGGGTGGTCAACGGCCTTGGTTTCCTGGGCTTTCCGCCCGATGAGGTGATCATCCGCCTGCGCGATTTTGCCTTTGCCTTCCGCCGCGAACATGCCGCCCGCGAAGGCAAGCGGCTGTGGCTGGAAAAGACTGCCGTCGATGCCTTCCATCTGGAGACGATCACCCGGCTTTGTGGCGACCATGTGCATTACCTTTGCGTTGCCCGGCACGGGCTCGACGTGGTCTGTTCGATGCAGGACTGGGTCGCCAAGTCGCAGGCCTATCCGTCCGAACTGCACCGCTTCATCCGCGAAACCCCCCGCCCGTTCGAGGCCTTCGCCCGCGCCTGGGTCGAGGCGACGGCGGCCATTGTCGCCTTTGCCGAAAGCAACCCGGACCGCGCCACGCTGGTCCGCTACGAAGACCTTGTGGCCGACCCCGATGCGACGATGGCGCGCGTCCTGGCCGATGTTGGCGAAACCTTCGACCCGGCGGCCATTGGCCGGGCGCTGGCCAACCGCGATGCCAAGGGCTTCAGCGACTGGAAAACCTTTGCCTCGGCCGCCATCGAGGGCGCCAGCATCGGTCGCTACAAGCGCCATCTGTCTGCCGATACGGCAAGCGGTCTGGCAGGCATCACCGGCCCGTTGCTGGAACATCTGGGCTATGAGGTTCCGAACATGACCTCGACGCGCGACGCCGAGGCACTGCGACGCCGATACCTGGCCGGGCTGGCGTTGCAGGGCCTGCGATAGCCGCCCGGTCTATTGGCCAAGACCAAGCGCGACGCTGCCGGCTGCGCAGATCACGACGACGCTCCAGGGCGGGAACTTCCAGACCACCAGAGACAGGAATCCGGCCAGCGCCAGGGCAAAGTCGGGCGGTGCCTTGATGGCGCTGGTCCAGACCGGATCGTAAAGTGCCGCGCCAAGGATCCCGACGACAGCGGCGTTTGCGCCCCGCATCATCGCCTGTGCTCCGGGGCGGGTGCGCAAGGCATCCCAGAACGGCAGCGCGCCGATCAGAAGCAGGAGCCCCGGCAGGAACACCGCAACAAGCGCGATTGCCGCGCCCGCAATGCCACTCGGGGGCGACGTCATCAACGCACCGAGCCAGGCGGCGAAGGTAAAGAGGGGGCCGGGCACCGCCTGTGCCGCCCCATAGCCTGCCAGGAAGGTGTCCTTGTCGATCCAGCCCGGTCCCACGACTTCGGCCCTGAGCAGTGGCAAGACGACATGGCCGCCCCCGAAGACCAGCGCGCCTGATCGGTAGAAGGCATCGAAAAGCGCGATGCCCTGCGACTGGCCGGCAAGAAGCGGCAACACCAACAGCAAGAGCGCAAATAGCGCAAGCGCCACCATGCCCGCCCGGCGCGATATCCCGAAATGCAGCCGGCCGACCACGGGCCTTTGCCCGGTGCGGCACAGCCATAGCCCCGCCAGCCCGCCCAGACCGATGCCGGCGATCTGCCCGGATGCGCCGCCGCCAAGGGTCACGACCATGACCGAGGCAAGGGCGATTGCGGCGCGGGTCGGATCGGGGGCCAGGCTTCCGGCCATGCCCCAGACGGCCTGCGCCACCACCGCGACCGCCACGATCTTCAGCCCATGGACCAGTGCGACGCCCAAGGGGCCGTCGATGGCCGGCGCGCCAAGCGCCAGCAGCACAAGCAGGATTGCCGACGGCAGGGTGAAGGCCGTCCAGGCGAGGCAGGCACCAAGCGGCCCGCCGCGCAACAGCCCAAGGGCAAACCCGGTCTGGCTGCTTGCTGGCCCCGGCAGGAACTGGCACAGCGCAACCAGATCGGCAAATCCGTCCTCGTCGATCCACCTTCGCCGCAAAACCAGCTCGTTGCGGAAATATCCAAGATGGGCCACCGGCCCGCCAAAGGAGGTCAGCCCGAGTTTCAGGAACACCCCGAAGACCTCGGAGGCATTGCCGCGCAGCGAGGCAGCGCCATGGCGCATCGTCATGTTTGCACTCCTGTGTGGTCTTGCCCGGTGATCTGAACATCGGGCTGACCTGCCGGGCAAGGGCCTTGCGTTGCGGCCCATGCAGGCGTGGGTCTGTCTCGCGCATGCGGGACTGGGGATGGAGGCAACCTGTCATCGGTCCGGGGTTCGGGGTCCGGCGCGCGCGCGAGTGGTGGGATTTCCTCCGGGATTATCTTGACCCCGATAAGGTGGTTCGGGGTCCGGCGCGCGCGCGAGTGGTGGGGGTGCTTCATCTCGTCGCAGATCGCACCGCCACCATGACCGGAACTCCCTGCAAAGACAGGGGCTGCCTGACGCCGCCGCGATCGGAGAGGTGCCGCGAGGCCTGTCCCTCCCGTTGCCGGCCGGGGTCGCCCGATTGCTATGCGTCCCTTCGTTGGCGTATCATGCGATCCATGCAAGGCCTTTTGCGCAACAAGATCCATGGGTTCGTTCTTGCGATCGCTCTGGCGGTCGCGCTGGGCGCCATCGGTTTTGCGCACAGGGGTTTCGCGGCGGAAGATTCGCTTTTGCGCGATGCCTTCGTGCTTGCGGGCGGCGATCTGTCAGCGCTTTGCGGCGAGGCCCACGCGGGCAATGAAACAGCCCCGAGCGACTGCCCGGCCTGCCATATCGCCAAGGCCTTCGACCTGCCCCCGCAAGGCCCCGGCCCCTGGAGGGCCGAGCCCCGGCTGCTGGCGGCCGATACCCTTGCCGCGGTCAGTCCCGCGCGTGCAAGAGCCCTGGATCCGACGCACCCGTTGCGCGCGCCGCCGTTCGCCTGAACGCCTGATTTCGGGCTGTTTCCCTGCGCCTGCCCACATGACCGGCGGGGCTCGGGGCCTTTTCACGCATCCTTCCGGCGCCAAGGGCCTGTCCGTGTCCACTCGCCGGTTCCCCATTCCCGTCCGAAACCGGACGATCATTCCACGACCGGAGTCTGTTTCCATGAAATGCATGATCCGTGGCCTCGTGGCCGCACTTGCCCTCACGTCACTTGCCGCACCTGCACTGGCCGAAATCACGGTGACCGATGTCGAAGGCCGCAACGTGACGCTTGAAGGTGTGCCCTCGCGCGTCGCACTCGGCTTCTACTACGAAGACTACCTTGCCGTGGCCGGCCCCGAGGGCGTGGACAGGCTGGTTTCGCTGTCGCGCGCCCCATGGGCCGACTGGCGCCCCGGCCAGTGGAAGGTCTATACCGCCCGCTTTCCGCAACTGGAAACCCTGCCCGACTTCGGCGATGCCGATTCCAACACATTCTCGGTCGAGGCGCTGATCGCGTCGAAACCCGAGGTGGCAATCCTCTCACCATGGCAGACCGCAGCCATCGGCGAGCCGGGGGTCGCGCAGATCGAAGCCGCGGGGATCAAGGTCGTCGCCATCGACTACAATGCCCAGATGCTGGAAAAGCATCTTCTGTCAACGCGCATCCTTGGCGCGGTGATGGGCCAGCCCGAACGCGCCGAAGACTTGGCCAGGATGTATGAGGCGAAGACGAAGGACACCACCGAGCGCGTGGCCAATGCCGGCGCCTCGGGCAAGAAGATCTATGTCGAGCTGGCGCAGAAGGGCCCGGGCGAGATCGGCAACAGCTATGGCAAGGGCATGTGGGCCGGCGTGATCGACCTTGTCGGTGGCCAGAATATCGCCAAGGGCCAGATCGAGAACTGGGGTCCGCTCAGCCCCGAATACGTGATCAGCCAACAGCCTGACGTGATCCTGCTTGCCGGGTCGGAATGGCTGAACAAGCCCGAGGCCGTGCTCCTGGGCTTTGGTCAGGACGCTGCGGCGGCGCAGGAAAAGATGGCGGCCTATACCACCCGCGCCGGCTGGGCCGACCTGCCGGCGGTGAAGATGCGCGAGGTCTACGGCATCTACCACGGCGGCAACCGCACGCTTTCGGATTTCGTCTATGCCCGCGCCATCGCCAAGGCGCTTTATCCCGATGCCTTCGCCGATGTCGATCCGGCGGCCGAACTGGCCGACTACTACAAGACCTTCATGCCCGTCGCTGCCGACGGCATCTTCGTGACGAAACTTGAATGACGATGACCGCGCCTTCGGCCGCCATTGACAGATGGCGTGCCCGCGCGGCGCGGCGCGGGGCGGCGGCGCTTGTCGCCGCCCTCATCCTGTCGGGCCTGTCGATCGCCGACCTGATGACAGGGCCTTCGGGAATGTCGCCGTCCGAGATCTGGCACACGCTTCTTGCCGGACCCGCCGGCGAAGACCGCGCGGCTGCCACGATCCTGTGGCAGTTGCGCCTGCCGCAACTGGTGATGGGCCTGATCGTCGGCGCCTCGCTCGGACTTGCGGGGATGCTGATGCAGACGATCCTTGCCAACCCGCTGGCGTCGCCGTTCACGCTGGGCTTTTCGGCCGCCGCCGGCTTTGGCGCGGCCGGGGCGATCCTTGGCGCCTCGTTCCTTGTGCTGCCGGTGCCGCAGTGGATCGTGACGCCGATCTGCGCCTTTGCTGCCACGCTTCTGGCGACGGGCATCATCTGGCTTGTGGCGCGCTACAAGGGGTCTGGGCCGGAAATCCTCGTTCTGGCGGGGATCGCGGTGCTGTTCTTCTTCCAGTCGCTGCAATCGCTGCTGCAATTCATGGCCTCGCCCGAAGTCCTGCAACAGATCGTGTTCTGGCTGTTCGGATCGCTGCTGAAGGCAAACTGGGTATCGGTGCAGGTCTCGGGTGCGATCCTTGTTGCCTGCCTGCCGTTCATCGCCCGCGACCTCTGGGCATTGACGGCGCTCCGGCTCGGCGAAGCCAATGCCGCAAGCCTTGGGCTTGACGTGCAGGCCCTGCGGCGGCGCAGCTTCCTGATTACCGCGCTGCTGACGGCCGGGGCGGTCAGCTTTACCGGCACCATCGGCTTTGTCGGGCTGATCGCGCCGCATCTGGCGCGTTCGGTCGTTGGCGAGGATCACCGTCTGGGGCTGCCGGTCGCGGCGCTGGCGGGCGCAGTGATCCTGATCGCGGCCTCGGTCGTGGGCAAGCTTCTGTCGCAGGGCGCTGCGATTCCGGTCGGCATCATCACTGCGGTGGCCGGCATCCCGATGCTGATGGCCGTGATCGCGCGCCACAAGGAGAGTTGAGATGCTCGATATCCACTTGCCTGATCTGCGCCGCGGCAGCACGCCGATCCTCGGCGCTTGCTGCCTGCGGCTGGGCGCGGGCGAAATCCTTGGTGTGATCGGCCCCAACGGCACCGGCAAGAGCACGCTTCTTTCGGCGATCGCCGGGCTTGGCACGGCCAGGGTCGCGGTTCTGGCCGGGGGCAAACCGCTTGGGCGCAGCGAGATCGGCTTCCTGCCGCAGGCCTATGCCGTCCGTTCGGCGCTGTCGGTGCTCGACTGCGTGATCCTTGGCCGGCGCGAGGCGCTGGGCCTCAGGATCCCCGCTGGCCTTGTGGTCGAGGCGGTGGCGCTTCTGGAGGCGATGGGGCTCTCGGCGCTGGCGGATCGGTCGATGCAGGATCTGTCGGGCGGGCAGCAGCAGCGCGTGCTGATTGCGCAGCGCCTGTTCCGCAGGCCCCGGCTTCTGCTTCTGGACGAACCGACTTCGGCACTGGATCTGCACCATCAGCTCGAGGTCATGGCGCAACTGCGGCTCCATGCCGGGGCGGAGGCGATGCCGATGATCGCCGCACTCCATGACCTGACGCTGGCGGCGCGGCTCTGCGACCGGATCGCGGTGCTTTCGGCCGGGCGCTTCATCCGCATCGGCCGGCCTGCCGAGATACTCACCAGCCCGATGCTGCGCGAGCACTGGCAGGTGGAGCCGGAAATCCTGTCCACCGCGCTGAATCTGCCGGTGATCGTCCCGCACCGGCTTGCCGCAATGGCGCCGGGCACGCCGGCCGGCTGAACAAGAGCCCTGGCCGGCGGGTCTGGCGGGTCTGGCCGGCGTTCCAGGATCGCAGAGGCCTGAGGCCATGCGAAACGCCCTGTGGTGGGGTGGGGGCGGATTTGGTGATTGCGCGGATGGCCACAGATCCCCGGCGCGCTGGGGCCTGCTGTCGGCAGTGCCGCGCCGCTGATCACCGATTGCGAAGGGGCGTAAGGGCCGGGCGCTGCCGCCGCCTTGCGACTGTGCTGGGCCGGGGGGGGGTCCCGAGCCTAGCCCGCGTTGATAGCCGCCGCGAAGTCCTCGATGCCCATGTCGCCGCGCACCTCGATCCTGGGCACCGCCATGATCCGGTCGCCCTTGCG
The DNA here is from genome assembly GCA_020622085.1 of Paracoccaceae bacterium. Taxonomy (GTDB): domain Bacteria; phylum Pseudomonadota; class Alphaproteobacteria; order Rhodobacterales; family Rhodobacteraceae; genus QY30. Next base: position 1,041,782 of record JAHRYM010000001.1, read on the forward strand.
GTAGCGGCGGCTCAGCGTCGTGAAGGCGACGCGATAGCCTTCGTCCAGCAGCGCGCGTTCAATGGCCTGATCGTGGATTCCGTAGGGATAGGCGAGCGTCGTCGTCTCGATCCCCAACCGCGACTTCAGTTCCTGCCGGGACCGGCGTGCACCGTCACGCAGTTCGGGAAAACTCTGTCCGGTCATCGGGCGGTGGCGGGTATTGTGACTGGCAAGGCTCAGACCGGCCTTGCGGACCTGCGCCAGTTCCGACCAGTCCATCAACGGCGCGGGTGGGCCGAAAAGCGCGTCCCAGTCCGCCGTGGTGCCGACATGATCGGTGGGAATGAAGATGGTGGCCGTCATCGCGAGCCGCCGGAGCACGGGCAGGGCATGGTGCAGGTTGTCGCGGTAACCATCATCGAAAGTCACCATGACGGGGCGCGGCGGCAGGGCCTTCCCCTCCCAGATTGCGCGGGCAAACTCCTCGGTGGTGATCGCCCTGAAGCCGTTCTGCCGTAGCCATTCCATCTGTGCGGCAAATGCAGAGGGCGTGGTCGCGTAGCGTCCAAGCGCTGGCGCGGGATCATCACAGATCCGGTGATACATCAGCGCCGGAATACCAGGCGGATCCTGCCGGAACCGAGCAGGAGCCGAGCCCGCCAAGTCGAAACTCCGCGCCGGATCGTCGGGCAGGTCTGCGATTTCTGGCAGCCGGACCTGCCGGACTGCGGCGAGCGGCACGGCCGGATCCCGGCGGCGCAGCGAGGCGATCCGATAAAGGTCGGTGTTGCGGACCTCGATCTGCTCGAGTGCCTTGCAACGGGCGAAAACCTCGGTGATCGACGCGGCCCCCCAGCGCGCACCGGACCGGAAGCTGCGGGTGGCACCCATGTCGCCCAAAACCATGTCCTGAGCCATCACCAGATGTCCACCCGGCGCAAGGCATCCGGCGATCCTGTCGGCGGTGCGGGCCAGATCGTCGACCGTGTCGATATGACCGAAGTCGTCAATGCAAAGCACCAGATCCATGCCAGCCGGCATCGGATCGCATGACGGATCAAGCGCCCCGAAGACCACATTTCCCAGATCCGCGCAGCGTGCACGCGCCGGGTCCATCGCTTCGAAGCTGCGGTCGGCGACGAGAAGGCGGTCGACCTGTCCGGACAGGAGTGCCGCAAGATGGCCGTCGCCGCTGCCAAGCAGCAGGGCCCGCCCGGCCCGTCCGGGGATTGCGGCCAACGTCTGGCGGTATTTGTGCGCAAGGTAGGAGGCGGTGCCGGGTATTGCACCGGACTGGACGGTTGGCGCCGGCATTTCTGCGGCCGGGGTTTCAGGCACCGGAAATTCCCGGATCAGTTCGCGCAGGCGGGCGGCCGGCACATGACCGTCAACGGCGATCTCGAAATGGCCCAGCATCGCGGAGGGTGTGCCGCAATAGCCCACAAGCCGGTCAATCCCCGGGGCCAGGCGCAGATCGGCGGGGTCGCGCGCCGGGTCGAAGTGGCGCAGGGCGAAGGATCCGATATCGGCATCTGCGGTCCTGAAGGTCTTCAGCATCCGGCGTTCGGCCTCGTGCAGGGCAAGGCGGGCGAAGTCGGGCAGGGCGATGCGGGTTTGGACCCTCTGCAGGAATGCGCGCACCAGCGGGCGCAGCTCTGGCCAGAGCGACACCCAGTCCGGCTTTGGCAGGCCCGCGCCCGCAGAGATGCCATCCATCAGCGTCGAGGCTGCGGTCTGCGGGTCGAACGGCAGGTCGATGGCAAGGCCGGGCCGGTCAAGAATCGATGTCGCGTCCCGACGGGCACCTATCGCACGACCCGCAATCCAGAAGGCCAGGGCGGTCAGCAGGTGATCCACCTCATCATCAGGGGCCGGCGGCTCCTGCCCCGCCGGATCAAGCCGCGTGTCGGTGGAATGACCCCGGCGCATGACGACTTCGGCGCCATCAAGAAAGCCGAAGTGGTTGGCCGAGGCAGAGCCCGGAACAAGCTGGTATTCGGCAAGGGTTTCGGCACATTTGCGGAAGACATGGCCGGTGCGCGCCAGGCGCTGCCAGAGATCCCAGTCCTCGCACATGCGCAGCGCAGTGTCGAATCCGCCGACGCGACGCAGGGCCTCGACCCGGGTGAGGGCGCCATGGACCGGGAAATCGCAGTTGCGCGCAAAGGCCCGGAACGGGTCCAGCGAGACATTGACGCGAATGGTGTCGCCCGGCAGGCCGTCGGTTCCTATGTGGCGCCAGTCGCAATAGATCAGATCGGCCTTGTCATGCCGCTCGGTCGTGCAAAGCAGCAGTGCCAGATGCGTCGGGGAAATCGTGTCGTCCGAGTCCAGAAAGAAGACCCAGCAGCCGCGCGCCCGGTCGATCCCGGCATTGCGCGCCGCGCTGACGCCGGCGTTTTCCTGGTGGAGGACAGTGATCCGGTGGTCGAGTGCCGCACCTTCGCGCGCCAGATCAAGCGTGCGGTCGGTCGACCCGTCATTGATGACGATGCATTCCCATTCCGCCAGCGTCTGGTCGCGCACCGATTGCAGCGTCCGGGCAAGGGTGCGTTCGGCGTTGTAGGCCGGAATGATGATCGAAATGGCGGGTGCGGGGGGGATATGGGTCACGGCAAAAAAGACCTGATGGAAATATGTCTTTCGGGTCGAAAGGCGCTGGTATCACAGGACCGTGAGCCGGTCAACGGAAGGGCCCGGCGGCCCATCCTCACGCTCTGTTGCCGACAACAGTCTCGATTGTAATGAAAGACTGTCTCAGTTCGCGGAACCGGGGCCTGGCTCGATGCCGACCTCCCGCGCGAGGCTGAGCAGTTCGGGATCGTCGGGGTTCACCTCAAGCGCGTTTCGCAGCACCGAAACGGCGACGGGCCGGTTGTCGTTGCGCAGGAGGAACCGGGCGAAAAGCAGGGATTCGCGCTGGCCGCTGCCCGAGAGTTCCACCGCCTGGGCAAGGCTTGCGCCGGCAAGTTCCACCGCGCCGCTCTGTTCATAGGCATCCGCGATCATCGTCAGCAGTTCAGGATCGCGCGAAGCCGATGTGAGCGCAACCCGCAGCGCGCTGATCGCGCCCGAGTAGTCGCGGTCCTGCATCAGCCACCGCGCGCGAAGCTTCTGGCCTTCGACCAGATTGGGGTTGAAGGCCAGAACCTCGTCCAGAATGGCGCGGGCTTCGGTGCGATTTCCCACGCCGTCCAGCATCCGCGCCAGCGCATAGCGATCCTCGGCGGGCGCGCTGCCCACCCTGCTGCCACCCGCCAGTTCCTGCATCACGGCGAGGGCGGCGGCGCGTTCGCCCAGGTCGAACCGCAGCCCGGCGGCGGCCGCGCGATAAAGATCCGCGAGAGGTCCCTGCGCGGAACTGCCGGCCAGGGTGTCAAGTTGCCCGATCGCGTCGCGGGGGGCGAAATGGCCTTCGACATAGCTTGCGATCCGCTCGTGATCGCGCAGGTCGTCGCCATGCCGCGCGGCAAGGTCGCGCAGGAAAGCGACCGTTTCCTGCGGCTCGCCCTCGCCCAGATACCAGTCGCTCAGCCAGGACTGGATGTCCCTGTTGTCGGGGAAATCCCGATACATCGCCTTCAACTGGTCGATGTCGCCGCCGTCGCCCCTCCGGGACAGGACGTTCAGCTTCATCATGTTCAACTCGAGGCTATGGGAATGTTCCTTCATCCCGGCGTCGATCGCGGCCAGTGCCGCATCGGCGTCGGGACCGCTCATCAGCGCCTGGATCAAGACGCGACGAGCGGACAAGACGCCGGGCGCTTCAGCCAGGATCTCGCGGGCCGATGCCAGTGCCTTGTCGCGGGCGGCATCATCTGCGGCGCCATGGAAGGCCAGCGCCGCAAGGATGCCGCGCGTCCGGGGATTTGCAGGATCCGCGCGGCGCGGCACCGCCACCAGTGCCGCCGCGCGCTCGATGTCGTGGTCGGCCAGCGCGATTTCGGCCAGCGCGAGGTTTGCGTCAACATCCTCGCTTTGCCGCTCGCGCAGCGCGGTATATTGCGCACGTGCCGCAACAAGGTCTTCGCGCCCGAGGCTGATGGAGGCAAGGCCCCGCAATGCATCAAGGTTTTCCGGATCAAGCGCCAGCGCGCCACGATAGGATTCCTGCGCCGCATCCAGTGCACCCGCCTGCTGCTGCGCCGCCCCTTCTGTCACCAGATCGGCCGCCTTGTCGGCGCTTGACCTGCACCCACCGAGGCCAAGGCCGATGAAGGTCGCCAGCGCGAGGTTGAGCAGGATCTGCAAGGGACGGAACTGGGGCACGATTGGTGATCCGGAACAAGGCAACAGGTTGTGACGGGTTGGCGCCGCATCCGGGGCGCGCCAGCCGTCAGGGCGATGCTATACGCAGATCCCGCGCTGCGAAAGCGCGGCCTTGCGCCTTTGGCGGCTGCTCTCCCCGGGGCGGTCTGTCACGCCTGTCCCAGGCGTTCCATCCGTGCGGTGCGGAGGCGGGCGAAGTCTTCTCCGGCGTGGTATGAGGAGCGCGTGAGTGGCGTGGCCGAGACCATGAGGAAGCCCTTGCCATAGGCCGCCGTTTCATAGCCCTTGAATTCCTCAGGGGTCACGAAGCGGTCGACGCGGTGGTGCTTGGGCGTCGGTTGCAGATACTGGCCGATGGTCAGGAAATCCACGTCGGCCGCGCGCATGTCGTCCATCACTTGCCGCACACCCTGCGCATCCTCGCCAAGGCCCACCATGATGCCCGACTTGGTGAAGATCGTCGGATCAAGCTCCTTCACCCGCTGCAAGAGCCTGAGCGAGGCGAAGTAGCGCGCGCCGGGGCGGACGGTCGGGTAAAGGCCGGGAACGGTTTCAAGGTTGTGGTTGAAGACATCGGGCTTGGCCGCCACCACGGTTTCCAGCGCGGAAGGCGCGCATTTCAGGAAATCCGGCGTCAGGATTTCGATGGTCGTATCGGCGGCGCGGTGGCGGATGGCGCGGATGGTCTGGGCGAAATGCTCGGCCCCGCCGTCTTCCAGATCGTCGCGGTCGACGCTGGTGATGACGACATGCTTCAGCCCCAGCGTCTGCACGGCATGGGCGACGCGGCCCGGCTCGAACGCATCCAGCACATCCGGTTTGCCGGTGGCGATGTTGCAGAACGAACAGCCGCGCGTGCAGATCTCGCCCATGATCATCATGGTGGCGTGCCCGGCGCTCCAGCATTCGCCGACGTTCGGGCAGGCCGCCTCTTCGCAGACGGTGGCCAGCTTGTTGTTGCGCAGGATCTCGCGCGTGTCCTTGTAGCCCTGCGAGGTCGGCGCCTTGACGCGGATCCAGGACGGTTTCTTGGGTTGGTCCTGATCCGGGCGGTGGGCCTTTTCAGGATGGCGCTGATCGGGGATCTTGAGGTCGCGCAACGGATATTCCCCCTGTCGGAAGCTTCCTTGCCGACATAGGCTTTCACCTGTCCGCTGGCAACAGGATCCTGCGCGCAGGCGGAGCGGAGCGGGGCGTGGGTGGGGGGTGCGCCTTGCGCGTCAAGCGGACTGGCCCGCTCCGCAGCGCCCCCGACGCATCATCCGGTCGAGATAGACCGCGCAGCCGGTCAGCGCGGCATAGTCGTCCTCGATCACATGGACCGAGAATCCGTCCATGAAATCCGAAAACCGCCCCTTGTCGCGGAAGGCTTGCGCAAAGCCGAAGCGGTGGAAGTGCGGCTGCATCGCCCGCGCGACGCCACCGATCAGGTAGATGCCGCCGAAGGGCAGGTGGTTCAGCCCGAGGTCGCCTGTGACGCGCCCGAGCAGCCGGACAAAGACCGCCCCCGCCGCCTCGGCAACGGGGTCGGAGCCATCGGCAAGGCATTGCATGATCCGGGCGGCGGGGTGGTCGCGGGGGGTGCCCTGTTCGGTCGCGCACCAGGCATAGACACGTTCAAGACCGCGGCCTGAAAGCGCATCCTCGACCCCGGCAAAGCCATGGGCCGGCTCGACGGAATGCAACAGCCGCAGGTCGGCCTCATTGCGCACGGGCAGGCTTGCATGGCCGCATTCCGACGCGACGACGATCCGGCCGCCCGGTGTTTCATGGACGGGTGCAGCGTTGAAGCCGGTGCCCACCCCGATCACCAGTTGCGCCGCACCGGGGCGCGGGGCCTCGGTGCCGCAGATGACCGTAGCCAGCGCATCGGCGCCCAGATGCCCCAGAGCATGACCCTGGGCCTGCAGGTCGTTCAGCACTGCCACCGTTTCCGCCCTGGTCGCGCGGGCGACGGCCGCTTCGTCGATGGTCCAGTCAAGATTGGTCAGCGTGGCCACGCCATCGCGGACCGGGCCCGCCGCAGCCACGCAGGCGCCAGCGCAATCCACCCCGCCAAAGCCGGCGAGATAATCGCCGAGCACCGCGTCCAGACCGGGATAGCCGGCATTGGGATAACGCCGGATGGTATCGCGCCGGACCGCGCCGCCCTGCGACAGCGCCACGCGGGTATTGGTGCCGCCGATATCGGCCAGCAGGGTCATCGTATTGGCTGGCAGCATCATTTGTGTCCTGTCCGAAGCGCCGGTGCCTTGGCCAAGGCGTGATAGGATGGTTTCATGCGCGGCCGCAAGTATTCCGCTGCATGTCCACGGCCGCGAGGCTCTGGCCGGGACAATCGCCTCCGGACTTCGCGCCTTTCGTCCGGAAGCTTGCGCATGTGGCGGTCGCATTCGCCTGCTGCGCGCAGGGGGGGCGGCGCCCGCTCGCGTGACGCGCGTGCGACACATCGGCCCAAAACCCCGCAGTTGTCGCATCTGCCCGTTTGACAAATGCGCCGCCCGCGCCCCAAAGCAGGGCGACCGGGTGCACGGGGCGGGCGACCGGGCCGGGCGCACGCGCGCGCAAGTTGCGCTGATTTGCCCCGGGGTTTCGTGGCCAGACGCGGAGGGATCGGACAGCATGAGGGGTGACCGGCTTGCCAGCATCCTGGCCTTTGTCGCGCAGGTGCTTCCGGCAGGCGCCGCCGGCGCGCAGGACCTGCCGTTTCCGCCCGGCGAGGATCCGCGCTTCGATTGGCAGAGCTACGACGATTTCAACCGCCGCATCAGCCTCGACGGGCAGGAACTGACGGTGTTCGGCCCCTGGCGCGGACCCGATGCCCGGATGTTCGGCACGGTTCTTGCCTATTTCACCGCCGCCTCGGGGGTGCGGGTTTCTTATGCCTCGTCCGAGCACTATGAACAGCAGATCGTCATCGATACGCAGGCGGGCAGCCCCCCCGACATCGCCATCCTGCCCCAGCCCGGGCTGATCGCCGATCTGGCCACGCGCGGGTTCCTTGCGCCCCTGGGCAAGACCACCGGCGACTGGCTCGAGCGGAACTATGCCGCAGGTGCAAGCTGGCTGCGACTTGGCACCTATCCGGGGCCGGACGGCATGCCCGCGCTTTACGGGTTTCCCTACAAGGCCGAGCTGAAATCGCTGGTCTGGTATGTGCCGGACACCTTTGCCGATGCGGGCTACGCCGTTCCTGAAACGCTGGAGGATCTGCGGGCTCTGACCGAACGGATCGCCGCTGACGGCAGGGTGCCCTGGTGCATCGGGCTTGGGTCGGGGGGGGCCACCGGCTGGCCGGCGACCGACTGGGTCGAGGATCTGCTGCTGCGCCGGGCGCCGGTTGAAACCTACGACGACTGGGTAACGAACAAGATCCCCTTCACCGATCCGGCGGTCGTGCAGGCGATCGAGGACTTCGGCTGGTTCGCCCGCAACGACCGCTTTGTAGATGGTGGTGCGGCTGCAGTGGCGCCGACTGATTTCCGTGACAGTGTCGCGGGGCTTTTTACCAGCCCGCCGCGGTGCTACCTGCACCGGCAGGCCTCGTTCATCCCGTCCTATTTCCCCGAAGGCACCAGGTTGGGGCAAGATGCCGATTTCTTCTATTTCCCGGCTGCCGCAGCCAGCAATGCCGGCAGGCCGGTCCTTGGCTCGGGAACGCTGGCGGTGATCACCCGCGACGGGCCGGCGGCGCGCGCCTTCATCGAGTTCCTGGAAACGCCGATCGCGCATGAGCTCTGGATGGCGCAGGGCAGTTTCCTGACCCCGCACCTGCGCGTGAACAAGGCCGCATATGCCAGCGACACCGCCCGAAGGCAGGGCGAGATCCTTCTGGGGGCCACGACCTTCCGCTTCGACGGATCGGATCTGATGCCGGGTCCGGTCGGCACGGGTGCCTTCTGGAGCGGCATGGTCGACTATGCCGGAGGTGCCGCGGCCATGGACGTAGCCCGTCGTATCCAGAAGGTATGGGATGACATCCGCTAGGCCGACGGCTGGTGGTGCGGGGGCGAAAGACCGGACATGCAACAGGCATTGACGACATTGGCGGGCTTTGCGCTTTGCGCGGCCTTGCCGATCGTCTGGCTTTTCGGCTCAAGCCGGGCACTGGACCTCGTGCTGCCGGCGCGCGGCGCAGGAGGCGGGCGCAACCAGCGCCGCGCCGAGCGGATCCGGCCCTGGCTGTTCCTTGCGCCTTCGCTGGGGTTTCTTGGCCTCTATCTTGTCTATCCGGCGCTGGCGACGATCTGGTTTTCGCTGCACGACGCATCGGGGCGAGCCTTTGTCGGCACCGCCAATCATGCCTGGTTCTGGCAGGATGCGCCCGCCCGCCGCGCGGCGCTGAACTCTTGCCTCTGGGTTCTTGTGGCCCCGGCGCTGACCACGGCAGCCGGGCTTGGCATTGCGGCCATGAGCCAGCGCGTGGCCTGGGGCGGATTGGCGCGGGCGCTCATCGTGCTGCCGACGGCAATCTCTTCTGTGGGGGCGGCGGTCATCTGGAAATTCGTCTATGACTACCGCCCCGTCGGGACGGCGCAGACCGGGATCCTGAATGCGATTGTCGTCTGGGCCGGCGGGACGCCTCAGGCCTGGATCATCATGCCGTTCTGGAACAGCCTCGCGCTGATGGCCGTGCTGATCTGGCTGCACACGGGGTTTGCCATGATCGTCCTGTCGGCCGCGCTGCGGGCGGTCCCGGCCGAGACCGTCGCGGCAGCAGAGCTTGACGGGCTGTCCGGGCGCCAGGTCTTCCTGCATATCCAGGTGCCGCAGATCCAGGGCGCGATCCGGGCGGTCTGGGCGGTTTTGTCGCTGATCGCGCTCAAGGTCTTCGATATCGTGCTGGCGATGACCAACGGACAATGGAACACCGAGGTGCTGGCCAGCCTGATGTTTGGCTGGATGTTGCGCGGTGGCGGCGATTTCGGGCGTGGCGCGACCGTCGCCACCGTGCTGATGACGATGGCGATTCCGGTCGCGGCCTGGCGGCTTCTGGTCCTGCATCGCAAGTCCGGGCAGCGCGGATCAGGGCAGCGCGGATCAGGGCAGCGCAGATCAGGGCGGCGCTGAGATGGCCGGGCGGAGGCCGTCGCTTCTGGTTCATGTGGTGCTGGCGGTTGTCGTCGCGCTCTGGACCTTGCCGGTGGTCGGGCTTTTCGTCACGTCCTTGCGCGACGGTGATGCCGTCGCCGCGTCCGGCTGGTGGACCGCCCTTGCCCCGAACGAGACGCGGGGCATGACCCGTGTCATGGGGCACGGCTTGCCGCAGGACGCCAGCCAGGTTCTGGAGGGCTCGCTTTTCCCCCGGGGCAGGGCAGGCCGGATCATCGCTGTCGGAGTCCGCTCCACCGCGCCCGATGCCTTCCGGCCCGGGCAGCCGATCGAAATCGCCGGCGGCCGGCTGGTCGTCGAGGAGGATGGCCGATACCGCCTGACACTCGTAGTTCCGCCGGGGGGCGGGCCGACGGATGGCTGGACCGGCAATTTCGCGCCGGGCGGCGGCACGCGCATCTTTTATACGGCGCGCATGCCTGCGGCGCTGGGGTTTGACAATTATGCCCGCGTCTTCAAGGCCGAGGGACTTTTGCGCGCGCTGCTCAACTCGCTCTTGGTGGCGGTTCCCTCGACCCTGATCCCGACGCTGGTTGCGGCATTCGCCGCCTATGCCCTGGTCTGGATGCGCTTTCCGGGCCGGTGGATCATGGGTGCCGGCATCGCGGCGTTGATGGCTGTGCCCTTGCAGATGGCTCTGATCCCGCTTCTGGTGCTTTACAACAAGGCGGGGCAGGCCATCGGCATCGATCCGAGAAGCTTCATCGCTGTCTGGCTTGCCCATACCGGCTTCGGCCTGCCGCTGGCAGTGCATATCCTGCGCAGTGCCATGATGGCCGTTCCGCCCGACATCATCGCCAGCGCGCGTCTCGATGGTCTGCGCGAAGACGCCATCCTTTTCCGCATCGTTCTGCCCCTGGCCTTGCCCACGATTGCCGCCTTTGCGACGTTCCAGTTTCTCTGGACTTGGAACGACCTGCTGGTGGCCCTGGTCTTCCTGGGACCGCAGGATGATCGGCTGGTGCTGACGGGGCGGCTTCTCAACCTTCTGGGGTCGCGGGGTGGAGACTGGGAGATTCTGGCAGCAGCCGGCTTCGTGTCGATGGCGGTTCCGCTGGCGGTCTACCTCGGCCTGCGCAAATTCCTGATGCGAAGCTTCGTTCTGGACGGTTTTGCAGAATAATCATTATAAAACAGATATTTATAAATTAATTCTCAGGCGATTATATTGCCGTGTTGCGTCGCGCTGGCCCCGATCCCTGATCGATCAGCCGAAAACATTGAGTAAAGACAAATATCAGCAAAAAAACAGCATAAACTTGGCAAGTAATGTATGAAAAAGTATATTTGTTCTTTGATACTTCGGGCCAGCCACTCTGCTTGTCGTGACGCCGTCGATTGCGGTTAACGCGACATTAGTGATCTGCGGGCCAGATGGAGCCATGCAGCCCCCCCATCCGCCCTCCTTTCGCAGCCCCGACCGGCTGCCCCTGCAACAGTCACCCTTCTATGGCCGCGCGTTGCGCCTGCTTGGCGCCGAGGTGCGGCAGGTTTCGCTGCAAGACGGGGGGAGGTGCTGGGGGCAGGCCTTGCTCTTGCGTCGGGGCTGGCGCGGGCTGGGGGTGACGGCCTGTCTGCGCGGGCCGCTCTGGCAAGGCGATCCGTCACCCGAACTGCGGGCGGGCCTACTGGCCGGGCTTCGCCGGGAAACCGGGCTTCTGCTGATACAGCCGGAAGGGGCCGACACCCCGACACAGGGCCTGCCGCTTGCAGGGGGGCGCGATCTGGCGATCCTGCCGCTGCGCGATCCCGTGGCACAGCGGCGCGCATTCAACCGGAGCTGGCGCAACCACCTGTGCCGGGGCGAAACCTCGGGGCTCGGGATCGAATCGCTCAACCCCGCTGCCGAAGATCTGGACTGGATCCTTGCCGCCGACCGCCGACAGCAGCACCAGAAGGGTTATCGCGCCTTGCCCGCCCGCTTCGTCTTTGCCTGGGCGGCCGCCAACCCGGGTGCGATGCGGCTTTACCGCGCGCGCGCCGGCCGCGACGTCGTGGCTGCGGCCCTGTTCCTGCTGCACCGGCCCTGGGCAAGCTATCACATCGCCGTCTCGTTGCCGGCAGCGCGGAACATGGAGGCGCACCGCCTGATCCTGTGGCACGCGATGCAGGAACTGCGCTCCGAAGGCTGCGATACGCTGGACCTGGGGGTAGCAGAGGCATCAAACCCGGGTCTTGCGGCGTTCAAGCGCGACACCGGGGCGCGATTGGAGACCTCTGGCCGGTCGGTTCTTGTGTTGCCGCCCCGGCGTGGGCGCCCGGCATTTCTGCTTGGTCCGCTTCGGGGCCGGCCCGGGACCGGGAGCAGATGAACCTCTGTGCGCCGGTTCTGGCCCTCGACCATGCCCGGGCGCGCCGTGTTCCCGACGGCCGGACCGCAAGCCAGCCCGGCAGGTCAGGCCCCCGGGGGGGGGGCGGATCAGTCGTTCAGCCACCATTCATAGTGATGGTGTTCGAAGGTCGGATGCGACTCTGCGCCCATGACCCCTTTCCTTGCGTGGCGATAGATCGAGCGCCAGTAGGGCTGGATCACCACGGCGTCCTCTTGCAGCATCCTCTCAAGCTTGGCCATGCTCTTGCGGCGGGTCTTCGCATTGGCGATTGCCAGCGCCTTCGCCAGTTCGGCGTCGAATGCGGGGTTGCTGTAGCCGGATTCGTTCCAGGCCGCGCCGCTCTTGTAGACCAGCGCCATGATCTGCACCCCGAGGGGCCGCATGTTCCATTCGGTTGCCGAAAACGGATAGCTCAGCCAGTCCTTCCAGAAGGTCGAGCCCGGAAGGATCGTGCGCCTGACCTTGATGCCGGCGTCGCGGAGCTGCGCGGCCACCGCATCGCAGCTGTTCGTCTGCCAGCTGTCATCAAGCGAGATCAGTTCGAATTCGGTCTCGGCGTGGCCGGCGGCGGCGATCATTTCCTGCGCCTTCCCGGGAGCAGGTGCGATGGGTGGCAGGGCGGCATAATCAGGCTGGATCGGGCAGACGTGGTGGTTTTCGGCGACTTCGCCCATGTCGGCATAGCCCAGTTCCAGCACCACGGCATTGTCGACCGCCAGTTGCAGCGCCTTGCGGACATCGCGGTTGTCATAGGGCGCCGTGGCCTGATGGAAGCGGATGGTCAGGGTCGCGGCCGTCACTCCGCCGGATTTCACCCAGCCAAGCGCGTCGAAGGCCGGAACGAAGTCGCCCTCGGAGCGGTAGGTCGCGTCGATCTCTTCGGCCTTGGCGGCAGCCAGCACAGCGGCCGGATCGGTGCCCAGGTCGATGTATTCGATGCGGTCAAGGAAGGGACCGCCGTAGACAGCCGTTCCCCACCAGGCATGATCGGGGTTGCGCACCAGCACTTGTTTGCGGCCGACCTCGTTCGTCTCGGGCAGCCAGGCGCCGGTTCCGATCGGCTGCGCCGCAGTGTCGCCACCATCGTAGGACTTGTGGACCACTGCCGCCGGATAGTCGGAAAAGCCCGGAATGATCGTGATGTCGGGGGCGCCCAGCTTCAGCACCACGGTATGGGCGTCCATTGCGGTGATCGCACCCTCGCGGGCCCTTCTCGTTTCACCGTCGATCAATGATCCGACGCGCGTCGCCATCGAATTGCCTTCGACCGTCGCATCGCACCAGCGGGTGATGTTGTGGACGACATCCCCGGCGGTGAAGGGATCGCCGTTGTTCCAGCTCACACCCTTGCGGACATGAAGAACATACTCGGTGGCATCGGCGTTCACCTCCCAGCTTTCCAGCAGCATGCCGCGGAAAGAACCATCCGCATCATATTCGACCAGATAATCCAGCCAGCCCCGCGCGAAATTCGCCAGTTCCGACCAGTCCCACATCCGGGGATCCTTGCCGGGGCGGGTTTCCATGTTCATCCTGAGCGTGCCGCCCGACCGGGGTGCCTGGGCGCGCGCCGCAGGCGCGGCAAGGCCGAGCAGCCCGTAGGCCGCCGCCGCACTTGCCCCCAGCGCGGTGGCGCGGGTCAGGAATTCGCGGCGGTCAAGCTGGCCGTTCAGGCATTCGTCGGCATAAAGCCGGACGCCGGGATGCAGGGAAGCAGGCACGAAGGTCTTGGCCATTCCGTCTTTCGTCGAATTTGATGCACGCGAAAGCGCGCGCGCCCAAGGCGGACTGTGCCCGTGCCTCGTGCCCGGGAATGATCCTGCCGTCTCAATGATTTGCGCATGGATCAAAGTCCGGCGTCAACGCCCTTGTTCGCCGGAACAGGCCGATGGCCGGGGTTGCGCAGGCGGCCCGCGCAGTTGTGATCGACTGCGGCCTCTCAGCCGTGGCGGCGGAAGGCCGAAGGTGTCTTGCCGGTGCGGGTCTGGAAGGCGCGGGTGAAATAGGCGGCCGAGGTGAAGCCCAGCGTGTCGGCGATGCTTGCGACCGGCAGGCGGGTTTCCGCAAGCAGCTTGCGTGCCTCGAAGATCACCCGGTCATGCAACAGGTCTGATGCCGAACGGCCGCAGGTCTGGTTGCAGACCCGCGTCAGATGCGTGGGCGTCACGTCAAGCGCACGGGCATAATGGCCGACCCCCTGGCCCGAACGGAAATCGCGCTCCAGCAATTCGGCATAGCGGCTGGCCAGACGACGCGCGGCATCAGGGCGCGGGCTTTCGGCTTCCGCCATCACCGACTGGCGTTCCAGCCAGACGCCCAGAAGGCCCAGGTAGTGGCGCGCGGCACGGTCATGGGCGGGGCGGTCGCTTTCGATTTCGCGCTGGACGGCATCCAGGATCATCGTCAGCTCTGCCTGCGGCGCAGCTTCGCGGATGCGCAGGTGCTGGGGCAGTTTCGGCAGGGTCACGGTGCTGTCGCGCCCGAAATAAAGTGCGGTGCCAAAGGTTTGCGGGCCGACCTCGAAGCCATGCATCACGCCCGCGGGAATGAAGATCGCATTGTGCGCGCCGTAACCGCGGGTGAGCCCGCCGACGGTGATCCGGCCCTGCCCACGGGTAAACCACAAAAGCAGCGGTTCCGACAGCGACCGCATCGCCTCGACCCGCCAGCGGCCGCCGGCGGCCATGCGGGGAATCGGGATCAGGCGCACTGCGTCGGGCGCGGGCTGCGGTGTGGCCGGCACGACCGGATTGCGCTTGCGCGCCGGGCGTTGCTGGGCGGCATCCTGCACTGATGCGGGGCCCGACAGAGGGTTGGACCCGGGTTCGGTGGCTGGTGCAGCCTGCGCGGCAAGGCAGGTCTGGTGGCCGGCCCCGGCCGGCGGTTGCGCGCCCGCGACCTGCGGTCCCTCGCTTCCATCCTGCGCACCGGCATCCTGCGAACTGGCGCCTTGCGATTTCGCGCCCAGCTTCCGCGCGAATTGCGACAGCGGCGTTCCCGAGAAGATCTTCACCTGCGTGAGTTTCCTGCCTTGTGGTGGTTCTTGTTGTGTCGTGGTCCCCTGATGATCAGTCTATGGGGGCAACCCGGCCGCATGGAACATGAAAATCGAACGGAATCAATTCGATCGGCGGTGCGTGGCCGATGGATCACGGCAGGCTGAGCGGTTTCCAGCCCCGCATCCGGCTGCGCAGCCATGTCCGCTGGCGTTTCGCATATTGCCGCGTCGCCAACTGCCCGGCAGATATGGCGTCGGCAAGCGACATTTTCCCAAGATGATGCGCCACAAGCTCGGGTGCCCCGATGGCCTTGGCCCATGGCGCGGCGGGATCCCAGACCGGCAGGATCGCGCCGGCTTCCTCCAGCGCGCCCTCGGTGATCATTTTGGAAAAGCGGCTGTCTATCCGCTGCGCCAGCCAGTCTCGATCGGCGTCGATCCGCAGGGCTTCGGCCTGTGCCAGCGGCAGCAGGGGTTGCCCGCCGGCCGCCTGCCACTCGGCCAGTCCGCGACCGGTGGCGCGAAGCACTTCCCATGCCCGCTGGACACGGGCAGGGTTCAGCAGGTCGGTGCGCGCCGCGGTCGCCCGGTCCAGTTCGGCCACCATCGCGGCAAGACCCCTGTCGGCCAGCCGCGCGTCGGCCTCGGCCCGGATCCCGGGCGGTGTGGCCGGAATCTCGGCCAGTCCTTCGGTCAGGGCGGAAAGGTAAAGCCCGGTGCCGCCGACGATCACCGGTCGCGGCCCGCCCTGGCGGAAATCTGCAAGGATCACGGCCAGATCGCGCAGCCAGTGGCCCACGGAATAGTCGTCGCCCGGCGACTTGTGGCCATAAAGCGCATGGGGCACGCGGGCTTCGTCCTCGGGCGCGGGGCGGGCCGAGAGCACGCGCCAGCAATCCCAGACCTGCAGCGCATCGGCATTGACCACCACGCTGCCCGGCCCGGCGATCCGCATCGCCAGCGCCGATTTCCCCGACGCGGTCGGCCCGGCGATCAGCACCGGGCGGCGCGGGTCGATGGTGTCGATCTGCAACATGTCCAACTGGTTTTCCGGGGCGCGGATGCACCGGATCGGCGATCCGGCGCGGGGGCAGGGTGATTTATGCGCGGTGCAGGTTGAACACCGCGCGGATTTCCGACATTTTGCGACGGATTTCCACCGTGCTCAAGATGCGATCGGGGTATGGCGGAACCAGCGGACAACAACGAGGACAACCATGGCCAACCCAGACGACCACCGGATCACCTACAAGCGCGTGCTTCTGAAGATTTCGGGCGAGGCGCTGATGGGTGATCAGGGGTATGGCCTGCATCCGCCCACCGTGGCGCGGATCGCGCGCGAGGTGAAATCGGTCCATGAACTGGGCGTCGAGATCTGCATGGTGATCGGCGGCGGCAACATCTTCCGGGGCCTGCAAGGATCGGCCCAGGGGATGGAGCGGGCGACGGCCGACTACATGGGGATGCTCGCCACGGTGATGAACGCGCTGGGCATGCAGGCCGCGCTGGAGGCCGAGGGCATCCACACCCGCGTGATCAGCGCCATCCCGATGGACCAGGTCTGCGAACCCTACATCCGCCGCCGCGCCATCCGGCACCTGGAGAAAAAGCGCGTCTGCATCTTCGCCGCCGGCACCGGCAACCCCTATTTCACCACCGACACGGCCGCGACGCTGCGCGCCAATGAAATGGCCTGCGAGGCGATCTTCAAGGGCACCAAGGTCGATGGCGTCTACGACAAGGATCCGAAGAAATTCCCCGATGCCAAGCGCTATGACAGCGTGACCTATGACGAGGTGCTGCAAAAGCACCTTGGCGTCATGGATGCCTCGGCCATCGCTCTGGCACGCGACAACAACCTGCCGATCATCGTCTTTTCGCTGGACGAACCGGGCGGGTTCCGTGGCATCCTTTCGGGCGAGGGCACCTATACCACGGTCCGGGGCTGACGGCCCGGCCCATGCCCGCCACGGTTGTGCTGGCCGCTCGCGGGCATCTGTATCTTTTCCCTGTGCTTTCGTATAAAGGCGCGGCAACGGCCAGAATGAACGGAAAACTCCAGAAATGTCCGACGACCTAGAGATCGACTTCGACGACCTGAGCCGCCGCATGGATGGTGCGATGAACGCCCTGCGGCACGAATTCGCCTCGCTGCGCACGGGACGGGCTTCGGCCTCGCTGGTCGAGCCGATCCAGGTTGATGCCTATGGCCAGATGACGCCGCTCAATCAGCTTGGCACCGTCAACGTGCCCGAGCCGCGGATGGTGACGATCAACATCTGGGACAAGGCCATGGTCGGCAAGGTGGAAAAGGCGATCCGCGAAAGCGGCCTTGGCATCAACCCGCAGACCAACGGCACGATCATCATGCTGCCGATTCCGGAACTGAACGAGGAACGCCGCCGTGAATTGACCAAGGTTGCGGCGCAGTATTCGGAACATGCCCGGGTCGCGATCCGGAACGTGCGCCGCGACGGCATGGACCAGATCAAGAAGGCCAAGGCTGCCGGCATGGCGGAAGACGACCAGAAGATGTGGCAGGACGAAGTGCAGGAACTGACCGACAAGGCCATTGCCGCCGTCGACAAGGCGCTGGAGGCCAAGCAGGCGGAGATCATGCAGGTCTGACCGGAATGGCAGGGTTGCAGGTTCGGCAGGGGGCAGAAAGGGCAGGGCGCATGGCCGCCAAGGACATCACGGGTTCGGTCGCGGCCCATGTCGCCATCATCATGGATGGCAACGGTCGCTGGGCCCAGTCACGCGGCTGGCCGCGGCTGGTCGGCCACCGCCGCGGCGCGGAACGGGTGCGCAAGATCGTCGAGGCCGCACCCGGCCTTGGCATCCGCTACCTGACGATCTTCGCCTTCTCGACCGAGAACTGGAAACGCTCGACCGAGGAAGTGCTTGGCCTCATGGCCATCTTTGCCCGCTATATCGAATCCGAGGCCGACCGGCTGTCTCGCGAAGGCGTCCGGCTGCGATTCATCGGCGAAAGGTCGCGCCTGGACAAGAAGCTGCAAAAGCTGATGGCCGGGATCGAGGCGCGGACGGCGGCGAACGACCGGCTGCACCTGACCGTCGCCATCAACTATGGCGGGCGGGACGAGATCGCCCGCGCCGCGCGCCGGCTGGCTGCCGATGTCGCGGCCGGCGTGCTGGGCGCCGACCAGGCTGATGAAGCGGCGCTGGCGGCGCGGCTCGACACCGCCGAGCTGCCCGACCCCGATCTGGTGATCCGCACCTCGGGCGAATCGCGGGTCTCGAACTTCCTGCTGTGGCAGGCGGCCTATTCCGAATATGTCTTCACCGAAACGCTCTGGCCTGATTTCACCCCCGACGAACTGGCGCGCATCCTCGAATGCTTCGGCCAGCGCGACAGGCGGTTTGGCGGCGTCCTCACAGCATGAACGATGGCGGCATCCGCAAACCGGGCAAGTGGCAGGATCTGTGGGTCCGCGCCGGTTCCGGTCTGGCGCTGGCCCTGGCCGGGCTGGTCCTGATCTGGCTGGGGGATTGGTGGTTTTCGGCGCTGGTGCTCGTGGGTGTCGGCGTCATGGCCTGGGAACTGGCGGCGATGACCGCACCGCGGCCGGCGGCGGCGCAGGCGCTGATGATCGGGCTGGCGGCGGCGGCCTCGCTTGGGTTCGCGCTCTGGATGCACCGGCCGCTCTGGCTCGGGCTGATGGTATTGCCCGCCGTCGCCGGGCTGGTGACCCCACGGCGCGACCGGTGGGTTTATGCCGTGTATACCATGGCCATCATGTTCACCGGCTATGGCCTTGTCGCCTTCCGTGACGGGTTCGGGCGGAATTTCGTGCTCTGGCTGGTGCTGCTGGTCGCCTTTGCCGACATGATGGGATATTTCGGCGGCCGGCTGATCGGCGGACCGAAGTTCTGGCCGCGTGTCTCGCCGAAAAAGACCTGGGCTGGAACGATCTGCGGATGGCTGGGCGCCGCTGTTGTCGGCTGGGCCATGGCGGCGCTGGCCGGTGGGCCGGCCTGGCTGCCGTGGTTTTCGGCACTGGTTGCGCTGGCATCGCAACTGGGCGACATCGCCGAAAGCGCGATCAAGCGGCGCATGGGCGTCAAGGACAGTTCGCAGATCATTCCCGGCCACGGCGGCGCACTGGACCGGTTCGACGGCTTTGCCGGGGCGACCGTCTTCCTTCTGCTTTGGGGGCAGGTCTTCCCGATGCCCTATTTCGAGGCCTGACCCATGCGCCGCATTTCCGTCTTCGGCGCCACCGGGTCGATCGGTGAAAGCACCTTCGACCTGCTGATGCGGCAGGGCGGGCCATCGGCCTATCGCACGGTTGCACTTACGGGCGGGCGCAATGTCGCGCGGCTGGCCGTGCAGGCGCGCGCGCTTCGGGCCGAGATCGCCGTCACTGCGCATGACGAATGCCTGCCTTTGCTGCGCGAGGCGCTCGCGGGCAGCGGCATCGAGGCCGCCGCCGGCCCTGCCGCACTGATCGAGGCCGCCGACCGCCCCGCCGACTGGATCATGTCGGCGATCGTTGGCGCCGCGGGCCTTGCACCGGGGTTCCGGGCGCTGCGGCACGGCACGACGCTGGCGCTGGCCAACAAGGAAAGCCTGGTGACGGCCGGCCCGCTGCTGATGGCCGAGGCCGCGCGGCATGACGCGCGCATCCTGCCAGTGGACAGCGAGCATTCCGCGATCTTCCAGTCGCTTCTGGGCGAGGATCTGTCTGCCGTCGAAACCGTGACGATCACCGCCTCGGGCGGGGCCTTCCGCGACTGGCCGCTGGACCGGCTTGCGGGGGCGACGGTGGCGCAGGCCTCGACCCATCCGAACTGGGCCATGGGGCAGCGGATCACCATCGACAGTGCGTCGATGTTCAACAAGGCGCTCGAGGTGATCGAGACGCGGGAATATTTCGGCATCAGCCCCGACCAGATCCGGGTGCTTGTGCATCCCGAATCGCTGGTCCATGCACTGGTCGGTTTCCGTGATGGCGGGATGATCGCCCATATGGGCATGCCCGACATGCGCCATGCCATCGGTTATGCGCTGAACTGGCCGGACCGCGCACGCCTGCCCGTGGCGCGGCTTGATCTTGCAACTGCGGGCTCCCTCAATTTCCACAACCCCGATCCCGTCCGCTATCCGGCGCTCGATCTGGCGCGACAGGTCATGGACATTCGCGGCCTCGCGGGCGCGGCCTTCAACGCCGCCAAGGAAAGCGCGCTTGATGCCTTCGTCGCGGGGCGCATCGGCTTTATCGCCATGGCCAGTGTGGTCGAGGCGACGCTCACGCAACTGTCAGCAGGGTCCGCCCTTGGAAATCCGGCGACAAGCCTTGATAACGTGTTTCAGATGGACGCCGAGGCCCGCCGCATCGCGGAAGGGATCATGGCAGAACGCAAGGTGTGACGCCGGTGGACTTCATCCCGCAATTCGGAAACCTGCTTTATACCCTCATCGCCTTCGTCGCCGCGCTTTCGGTGATCGTGGCGATCCACGAATACGGCCATTACATCGTCGGCCGCTGGTCCGGGATCAGGGCCGAGGTCTTTTCGCTGGGCTTCGGTCCGGTGATCTGGAGCCGCCTGGACAAGCGCGGCACCCAGTGGCAGATCGCGGCGATCCCGCTTGGCGGCTACGTCAAGTTCCTGGGCGATGCCAATGCCGCCTCGGCCAAGGCCGATGAGGCGACCATGGCGGCGCTGAGCCCCGAGGAACGCCGCCACACCATCCACGGCGCGCCGCTCTGGGCGCGGGCGGCGACGGTGGCGGCGGGGCCGGTGTTCAACTTCATCCTGTCGCTGGTGATCTTCGCCGGATTTTCGATGGCCTACGGCGTTGCCACACAGGAACCCACCGTCGAGCGGGTCTACACCCTGCCCTCGGGCCCGGGGGACATCCGGCCCGGGGACCGGATTCTTGCCGTCGATGGCGTGCCCACGCCCGACTACACAGCGCTGAGCGCGCTCATGGATGGCGGTCCGGAGTCGGCGACCCGCGCCTACAGGGTGCTGCGCGACGGGACCGAAATCACCGTGACCGGGCCTGCGCTGATGCCGGGTCGGGTGTCGGGGGTGCAGCCGGGAAGTGCCGCGCAAGAGGCTGGCCTGCGGCGCGATGACGTGATCGTGTCGGTCAATGGTGCGCCGCTCCTCGTCTTCGACCAGTTGCGCCAGGCGGTGGCGAAAAGCGGCGGGCAGCCGGTCGCGCTTGAGGTCTGGCGCGAGGGCGCGGTGCAGCAGGTGACGCTGACGCCGAAATCCACCGACGACCTGAAGGCGGACGGCAGTTTCGAGACCCGCTACATGATCGGCGTCGCCGCCGACATGTTCTTTGAACCCCTGACCCGCACCGCCGGCCCGGCCGAATCGCTGGGTATCGCGGCGGGGCAGGTCAAGTTCGTGATGACATCTTCGCTGAACGGGCTTTGGCACGTGGTGACGGGGGCGATTTCGTCGTGCAACGTGCGTGGGCCCGTCACCATCGCCAAGACTTCGGCGGCGGCCGCCTCGGCGGGGCTGAAGGATTTCATCTGGTTCATCGCCGCCATGTCGACGGCGATCGGGCTTCTGAACCTCTTTCCGATCCCGATGCTGGACGGGGGGCACCTGGTCTTCAACCTGATCGAATGGGCCACCGGACATGCGCCTTCGGGGCGACTTCTGAACGCATTGATGGTGATGGGTCTTTTCGTGGTCCTGTCGTTCATGGCATTCGGACTGACCAACGATTTCCTTTGCCCCTGACCGCTTTTCTGGCCGGGGCCAAGGCGCCGCAATCGCGCCCAAATCGCGCCATATTCCTTCGTTAATCCTTGCCGGAGATGTTTTTCTGGCAGGTGATCTCATGCAAGCCATACAAAGCGGATACAACGGCCTTTCGCTGATCCTTGCGCTGAACCTTGATCGCATCATTGTGCCGCTGGCCATCATCATCGGCCTTGTCGGCGGCGCCATGCTGGGCTCGTTCCTGGTCGACCTGCAACCCTTGGATGCGCCCTCGATCCACTGATCGCCGGCTGGTGTGGGCGGCGCCTGTCCGCCCGGTCCGGCCTGCACTTGCCCACCCGACACATCATCTGGTTACCAACACCGGCGCGGCCCCCAAAAGGGCCGCGTCCTGTCTTTGACAAGGCCGGTCTTTCCCAGTAGTCACGTTCCTGAAAGCCTGAAGACAAGCGGCGCGGGGGACGGGACATGGGCGGTCGGCAGACAGAGCGGCAGGCATCGGAAAAACTGCGCCGCGCGCCGGGACTTGGCGCAAAATTGCTATCGGTTTCAGTGATTTGCCTGATGCTTTCTGCACCAGAGCCGGTCCTGGCCTATGCCTTCTCGTCGATTTCGGTGCAGGGCAACCAGAACATCGACCCGCAAACCATCGTCAAGTTCGCCGGAATCGGTCGCGGCCAGAACCTGACCGACGCGCAGTTGAACGATGCCTACCAGCGCATCGTCAATTCGGGCCTGTTCGAATCCGTCGAGCTTGTGCCTTCGGGCGGGACGCTGGTGATCAAGGTCGTCGAGAACCCGTCGCTGAATGCGGTGGCCTTCGAGGGCAACCGCAAGTTCAAGGACGAAAAGCTGGCCACCCTGGTCAAGTCGCAGCCGCGCCGGATGTATTCCGCCGCGCAGGCCGAACAGGACGCCGCCGCCATCGCGCAGGCCTATTCCGATGCCGGCCGTCTTTCGGCGCGCGTGACGCCCCGCGTGATCAAGCGCGAGGGCGGGCGTGTCGATCTGGTCTTCGAAGTGGCCGAAGGCAAGGTGACCGAGGTCGAGCGGCTTTCCTTCACCGGAAACCGCGCCTTCAGCGACCGCCGCCTGCGGCAGGTCTTGCAGACCAAGCAGGCAGGCCTGCTGCGCACATTCATCCAGCGCGACAGCTATGTTCCGGAACGGATCGAGTTCGACAAGCAACTGCTGACCGACTTCTACCGCTCGCGCGGCTATATCGACTTTCAGGTGCTGGGCGTCGGCTCGGAGTTCTCGCGTGAAAGGGACGGGTTCTTCCTGACCTTCAACGTCCGCGAGGGCCAGCAATACCGTTTCGGCAATTCCTCGATCGCGGTCGACTATGACGGCGTCAACGCCGCCGATTTCCAGAACGAGATCCGCGTGCGCAAGGGCCGCATCTACAGCCCGATGGACGTTGACGACACCATCAGCCGGATGGAGGCCATCGCCCAGCAGAAGGGCCTGAACTTCCTGCGGGTGGAACCGAAGCTGGTGCGCAACGAACGCAACCAGACGGTCGACGTGCAGTTCCTGCTGACCAAGGGCCCGCGCCTGTTCGTCGAACGCATCGACATCGAAGGCAACGCCACCACGCTCGACAAGGTGGTGCGGCGGCAGTTCCGCACCGTCGAGGGCGATCCCTTCAACCCGCGCGAAATCCGCCAGGCGGCCGAGCGCATCCGCGCGCTGGGCTTCTTCTCGTCCTCGGACGTGACGGCGAACCCCGGCACGCAAAGCGACCAGATGATCGTCAACGTCAACGTCGAGGAACAGCCGACCGGGTCGCTGGGCTTTGGCGTCAGCTATGGCGTGTCGAACGGTATCGGTTTCAACGTCAAGTTCGAGGAAAGCAACTTCCTTGGTCGCGGGCAGTATCTGGCCGCCAGCATCTCGACCGCCGAAAAGAACGCCGACAGTTCGCTGACCTTCGTGGAGCCCGCCTTCCTTGACCGGAACCTGAAGTTCCGCTTCTCGACCTTCTACAAGACATCAGAAAATGACTTCGCCGATTATTCGACCCGGCGGATCGGGGTCTCCACAGGGCTTGAATTCCCCGTAAGCCAGCTTGGCCGGCTGGAGGTGCGCTATGGCATCGCGCAGAACGACATGTATGACTATCGTGCCGACGTGGCGCCGAACGTCGGGTCCGACATCATCCGCAAGGAAGTCGCGCAGGGCGCTCTGCTGACCTCGGCCATCGGCTATACCTTCAGCTATGACACCCGGACCGAGGGCCGCAATCCGCGCGGTGGGCTGCTCCTGCGCTTCGGCCAGGATTTCGCGGGTCTGGGCGGCGACGTCGATTCGATCACCACAACCGCATTGGTGCGGGCCGAGCGCCGCGTCTGGAATGACGAGGTCACGCTCCGGGCCGAACTTGAGGGCGGGGCTCTTTCCATGCTCAACGGCTCGCAAAGCCGGGTTCTCGACCGTTTTTCGGGCAATGGCAAGGTTCGCGGGTTCGAACCGAACGGCTATGGCCCACGTGATCTGGCGGTGAACTCGAAGGACGCGCTGGGCGGCAACATGTTCGCCGCCGCCCGTTTTGAGGCCGAGTTCCCGCTCGGCCTGCCGGAAGAATACGGTATCCGCGGCGGCCTGTTCGCCGACGTCGGATCGGTCTGGGATCTGGACAACGTGAACGGCGGCCCGACGGGCACGAACATCGTTGACGACAGCATGCACCTGCGCTCGGCGGTCGGCTTCTCGGTCTTTTGGACGACGCCCATCGGGCCGCTGCGCTTCAACTTCTCGAAGGCGCTCCAGAAGGAAACCTACGACAACGAACAGACCTTCGACCTGACCGTTTCGACGAAGTTCTGATGCGCGGGCTGCGGTCCCTGCTGCTGTGCGGCCTGCTGGTGGCGGCGCCGGCGCTGGCACAGACGGCGGATGCGCCTTCGCCAGCGCCCGTGCAAAGCCCGGTCCTGACGCTGGATCAGGAAAGGTTCTTCAATGACACGCTCTGGGGCAAACGCGTCCTTGACGAGTTGAAGGCTGAATCTGCCGCCCTAGCGACCGAGAACCGCCGGATCGAATCTGAACTGACCGCCGAGGAAAAGAACCTGACCGAGCGGCGCCCCAACATGACGGCCGAGGAATTCCGCAAGGCCGCCGACGACTTCGACACGCGCGTGGTGGGCATCCGCAGCGCGCAGGATACCAAGACCCGGGCGCTGAACACGCGCAGTGAAACCGAGCGGCAGGAGTTCTTCAAGCTGGTGCTGCCGGTGATCAGCGACGTGCTGCAGGAACGCGGCGCGGTGGCCGTGCTGGACAGCCGCGCCATCTTCGTGTCTTCGGGGGCCATCGACATCACCGATACACTGATCGCCGAAATCGACCGGCGGATCGGCGCAGGCCCCGCTGAACCTGCACCCGCAGAACCCGCCCGGGATGGCCAAGAGCCCGCGCCTGCTCCAGCGCCCGCGCCTTCATCACCCGATCCCGCAGCGCCAGCCGGACCCTGATCCCTGCACCCGGTTCCCGCTGCCTGCCTTGCCAGCCCCGCACCATGTTGCTAGCAAGATCGCCAGAGGGGCAGGCACGGGGGTGGCCGGCCACATGACATCCCAGACCGAACCGGGAGGACCACCGATGACCGAGCCCGCGCCCTACACCAGCGCCGATATCCACCTGATCCAGCGGATCATTCCGCACCGCTATCCGTTCCTTTTGATCGACAAGGTGCGTGACATCGTGCCCTTCAAGGGCGCGATCGGGGTGAAGAACGTCACCTTCAACGAACCGCATTTCCAGGGCCATTTCCCGTCTGAACCGATCATGCCCGGCGTCACCATCGTCGAGGCGATGGCGCAGACCTCGGCCGTGGTCGTCGGCATCAGCATGAACGTTGTGGACCGCAAGCTGCTGACCTATTTCATGGGGATCGACGCCTGCAAGTTCCGCCGCAAGGTGGTCCCGGGCGACGTGTTGGAACTGCATGTCACGGTGAAGCGCGGCGGCGGCAAGATCTGGAAGTTCCTCGGGCAGGCGATGGTCGAGGGGCAGCTTTGTGCCGAAGCGGAATTCACCGCGATGATGGACCTTCAGGACTGACCGATGAGCATTGATCCCAGCGCCGTCATCCATCCTTCGGCCGTGGTCGAGCCGGGGGCGGTGATCGGCCCGGACTGCCGCATCGGCCCTTTCGTGACCATCGGCCCCGAAGTGACCCTGGGAGCCCGCGTCACGGTGAAATCCCACGCCGTGCTGACCGGCTGGACGGACCTGGGCGACGATTGCGTGATCTTCCCTTTCGCGACTTTGGGCGAGATTCCGCAGGACAAGAAGTTCCACGGCGAACGGACGCAGCTGGTCATCGGGGCGCGGAACCAGATCCGCGAACATGTGACCATGAACACCGGCACCGAAGGCGGCGGCGGCATCACCCGCGTGGGCGATGACGGGCTTTTCATGGCCGGCGCGCATGTCGCCCATGACTGCCAGATAGGCAATGGCTGCATTCTTGTGAACAACGTGGCGCTTGCCGGCCATGTCGTGCTGGAGGACGAGGTGATCGTCGGCGGCCTGTCGGGCGTCCACCAGTTCGTCCGCATCGGTCGCGGCGCCATGATCGGCGCGGTGACGATGGTGACGGCGGATGTGATCCCGCACGGTCTGGTGCAAGGGCCGCGCGGTGTTCTGGACGGGTTGAACCTTGTCGGGCTCAAGCGGCGCGGCGCGGAAAAGTCCGACATGACGGCGCTGCGCGATCTGCTGTCGGCGCTCAAGGCCGGGTCGTTCCGCGACACCGCCCGCCAGATCGCCGATGTCCCCGACACCCCCCAAAGCGCCTATGTCCGCGAGGTGCTGGACTTCATTCTCGGCCCGTCCGACCGGTCCTTCCTGACACCCAGATGACGGACCAGATGCCCCCGCAGACCGATACCGCGCTGATCTGCGGCCAGGGCGCGCTGCCCGGGCTTCTCGCCATCCGCGCGCCCGAAGCCATGCTGGTCCAGATGGAGGGCTTTCCCGCCGATCTGGGCGACTGCCCGGTTCAGTCCTTCCGGCTGGAACGGCTGGTCCCGCTGATGGAACAGCTTCTCGACCGGGGCATCACCCGCGTCTGCTTTGCCGGTGCCGTCCGTCGCCCGCGGATCGAGCCTGAATTCTTCGACGCCCGCACCGCAACGCTGGTGCCGCGCATCCTGACGGCGATGCAGTCGGGCGATGATGCGGCGCTGCGCGAGGTCATCGCGATCTTCGAAGACTGGGGTCTGAGCGTCGTCGCCGCGCATGAAATCGCGCCGGACCTCCTGGCCAGCGAAGGCGTCCTGGCGGGTGCGGTGACCGAGGCCGACCGTGCCGATGCCGCCCGCGCGGCAGAGATCGTCGCGGCGCTCGGTGCGCTCGACCTGGGGCAGGGGGCGGTGGTTGCGCAAGGGCTTTGCCTGGCGGTGGAGACCCTGCCTGGAACCGACGCGATGCTGGCTTTCGTGGCCGAACGCGTCGCCGCGCTGCGCCCCAACCCCAAAGGCGCGCGCGGCGTCCTTTACAAGGCGCCCAAGCCCGGCCAGGACCGCCGCATCGACCTGCCCGCCATTGGCCCCGAGACGATCCGCAACGCCGCCGCTGCGGGCCTCGCGGGCATCGCGATTGCTGCCGAAGGCGTGCTGATCCTTGACCACGCCGCGACGGTTGCCGCAGCGGATGCGGCGGGTCTTTTCCTCTGGGCGCGGGCGTGAAGGCGTTCCTCATCGCGGGCGAACCTTCGGGCGATGCCTTGGGCGGGGCGCTGATGAAGGGCCTCTCTGCCCTCAATCCCGGCGTCAGCTTCGAAGGCGTCGGCGGCCCGCTGATGGAGGCCGAGGGTCTGCAAAGCCGCTTCCCGATGGAAGAGCTTTCCGTGATGGGCCTGGCCGAGATCCTGCCGAAATATGCCCAGCTGAAGCGCCGCATCGCCGAAACCGCCGCCGCCGTGATCGCTGCGCGGCCCGACGTGCTGATCACCATCGACAGCCCGGACTTCTGCCTGCGCGTCGTCCGCGCCGCCCGTGCCGCGCACCCCGATCTGCCGACGGTCCATTACGTCGCCCCCACCGTCTGGGCCTGGCGTCCGGGTCGCGCGGCCAGGATGGCGCCGCTGATCGACCATGTGCTGGCGCTTTTCCCGTTCGAACCGCCCTATATGCAGGCCGCCGGCATGAGCTGCGATTTTGTCGGCCACCCGATCGCCACCGCCCCCCGCGCCACTCCCGAGGACGCCGCCGCCTTCCGCGCCGCCCATGACATCGCCCCCGACCAGCCGCTGGTCCTCTGCCTGCCCGGATCGCGTCGGGGCGAAGTCACTCGGCTTGCTCCGCGCTTCAACGAAGCCCTGTTGCGCCTCCGTGACCGTGAACCTTCGCTTCGGGTTGCGCTGCCGACAGTGCGCGGCGTTGCGCCGATCGTGCGGGAAATGTCGGCCCGATGGCCCGATCCGCCGCTGGTGCTGGAGGAAACCGAGGACAAGCGCCGAGCCTTTGCCGCCGCCGATCTGGCGCTGGCCGCAAGCGGCACCGTCAGCCTCGATCTGGCAGCAAACCGGGTGCCGATGGTCATCGCCTATGACATGCACCCGTTCAGCCGCTGGCTGATCGGCCGGATGCTGAAGGTGCGGACGGTGACGCTCGTGAACCTCGTATCGGAAACCCGCGCGATCCCCGAGTTTCTTGGCCGCGACTGTCAGGCCGAACCCATCGCCCGGATGCTTGTGCATCTTCTGGAAAGCGAAGCCGCCAGGGCCGAACAGATCGCCGCCATGGACGCAACGATGGAGCGGCTGGGTGAGGGCGGAACGCCGCCCGGCCTCAGGGCCGCCTGGTCGGTCCTCGACTTCCTCGGGCGCAAGTCCGGCGCCTGATTCGGCAAGCCCATGCCTGCGCCTTCTCCTTTGCCCAAATACTCGAATCCCGCCTCGCCCACTGGGGGCAGGCGGGGGATCAGCGTTCGCGCCAGATCCAGCCGCCGCCCAGAATCCGGGTGCTGTCGGGGGCGTAGAACACACATGCCTGACCAGGGCTCACCCCATCCTCGGGGTCCAGAAGCTCCACCTCGGCCTCCGTCGCGCCCTTGGGCCGCAAAATCGCCGGACGCGGCGCGCGGGTGGAACGGATCTTCACCTCGACCTGCCATTCGGGCTGGCTGTCGAAAGCGGCATCGCCAAGCCAGTTCACCTCGCGGATCGGAATGATCCGTGTGGACAGCGCCTCTTTGGGTCCGACGATCACCCGGCGCGCCTCGGGGTCCAGACGCACGACGTAAAGCGGATCGCCCAGGCCCCCGATGCCAAGCCCCCGGCGCTGGCCGATGGTGTAGTGGATGACGCCATTGTGAGTGCCCAGCATGTTGCCATCCAGATCGACGATCTCGCCGGGGTCCGCCGCGCCGGGGCGCAGCTTTTCGATCACCGCCGCATAATCGCCGTTCGGCACGAAACAGATGTCCTGGCTGTCGGGCTTGTCCGCCACGGCAAGGCCATAGCGCGCCGCAAGCGCCCGGGTTTCGGCCTTCGACGGCAGATGGCCCAGCGGAAAACGCAGAAAATCCAACTGGTCCTGAGTCGTCGAGAACAGGAAATAGCTCTGGTCGCGGTTGGCGTCTGCGGCGCGGTGCAACTCGGCCCCGGCGGGGCCCATCTTGCGCTGGATGTAGTGACCCGTCGCCATGCAATCGGCGTCTAGATCGCGCGCCGTGGCCAGCAAATCCTTGAACTTCACCCGTTCGTTGCAGCGGATGCAGGGCACGGGCGTCGCCCCGGCCAGATAGGCGTCGGCGAATTCCTCGATCACAGCCTCGCGGAAAGTGTTTTCGTAATCAAGGACATAGTGCGGAAACCCCATTGCTTCGGCCACGCGGCGGGCATCGTGGATGTCCTGTCCCGCGCAGCAGGCGCCCTTCTTGGCCAGCGCCGCGCCATGGTCGTAAAGCTGCAGCGTGACGCCCACCACATCATAGCCTTCTTCCTTGAGCATCGCCGCCACCACGGAACTGTCGACGCCGCCAGACATGGCGACAACTACCCGCGTGTCGGCGGGCGCCTTGGGCAGACCAAGCGAATTGAGGGGCATATCCTTGGGCATTTCGGTTCTCCGGGGATGCGCTGGAATATAGGAAAATCCTAATCACTCACAAGCCCGCGTTTCACCGCTCCTTAAGCGGGTTTCCGCAGCCTTGGTGGCGGTGGAAATGAAAGGGGTGATCCCATGTATATCAAGAAAGTCCTTGGCCCTCGGTCGGTCACGCTTCCCGACGGCACGATCCTAACACGATCCGACCTGCCGCCCGAAGATACCGTGCGCTGGGTTGCAAGCCGAAAGGCCCGCGTGGTCAAGGCGGTGGCGGCGGGGCTCGTGTCGCAAGACGAGGTTCTTGAACGCTATCACCTTTCGGTCGAGGAATTCGCGCTCTGGTGTGATGCCGTTGAGCGACACGGGGAAAGCGGTTTGAAAGTCACCGCGATTCAAAGGTTGAGGCAACCCTGAGTTGCGATCATTCTTTGTTCTACGCTGGTAACGCGTGATTAACTATTCTTGATCATGGTTGGATTGCGGGGATTAATGCGGAGAACGATTGAATGAGAATTCTTTTGGTTGAGGACGATCCGACCACATCGCGCAGCATCGAACTGATGCTGACCCATGCCAACCTGAACGTCTATTGCACGGATCTGGGCGAGGAAGGCATCGACCTTGCCAAGCTCTATGATTACGACCTGATCCTTCTTGACCTCAACCTTCCGGACATGAACGGGCACGAGGTGCTGCGCCAGCTGCGCCTCGCCAAGGTCGAGACGCCGATCCTGATCCTGTCGGGCCAGGACGATACCGAAAACAAGATCAAGGGTTTCGGTTTCGGCGCTGACGACTACATGACCAAGCCCTTCCATCGGGAGGAACTGGTGGCCCGGATCCACGCGATCATCCGGCGCTCGAAGGGACATGCGCAATCGACAATCCGCACCGGCAAGGTCACGGTGAACCTGGACGCCAAGACGGTGGATGCCGAAGGGCAGGCGGTGCATCTGACCGGCAAGGAATACCAGATGCTCGAACTCCTGAGCCTGCGCAAGGGCACGACGCTGACCAAGGAGATGTTCCTGAACCATCTTTACGGTGGCATGGATGAGCCCGAATTGAAGATCATCGACGTCTTCATCTGCAAGCTGCGCAAGAAGCTTGCAGAAGCGACGCAGGGCGACAACTACATCGAAACCGTCTGGGGCCGGGGCTATGTGCTTCGTGAACCCGCAGCGACAAGCGTGGACCGGCCTGCGGCGCTGACCGCCTGACCTGTCTGTTCCCGCAGCCCCAAGGGGGTCGTCCGCTGTGCAGGGCGGGCGGTTCTGGACCTTCGCTCGGGCAGGCCGTAACCTGCGCCGGCGCATGGGCTGGGGCGGGGCGATGGCCGGGACGAAGGAAGAGAGCAGTCATCCGGCGGATGCAGGGTTGACCACTCAGGCGGCAAAAGCCCTGCATGACGAACTGGCCCGGGCAGTTGCCGCGGCGAATCGCGCCTATTTTCAGGACGATGCGCCGGTTCTGAGCGATGCCGACTATGATGCGCTCAAACGCCGGCTTGTTGCCCTGGAGGCGCGCCATCCCCAACTGGCGTCCGCCGAAAGCCCCGCCGCGCAGATCGGTGCCGCTCCCTCGGAGACTTTTGCCAAGATCCGCCATGCGGTGCGGATGCTCAGCCTGGAGAACGCCTTCGAGGATTCGGAGATCACCGATTTCGACGAGCGGATCCGCAAATATCTGGGCCTTGGCGCCCATGCGCCGCTTGCCTTCACAGCCGAGCCGAAGATCGACGGGCTGTCCCTGTCCTTGCGCTACGAACAGGGCAGGCTGGTGCAGGCGGCGACGCGCGGCGATGGCGAGACGGGCGAAAACGTCACCGCCAATGCCCGCACGATCGCCGATATTCCGGACCCGCTTCAGGGCGGCGATATCCCTGCGGTGCTCGAGGTGCGCGGCGAGGTCTATATGGCGCATTCCGATTTTGCGGAACTGAACGCTCGCCAGCAGACCACTGGTGACAAGATCTTTGCAAACCCCCGCAACGCGGCGGCGGGGAGCCTGCGACAGCTGGACCCTGCCATCACAGCATCGCGCCCGCTGAAATTCTTTGCCTATGCCTGGGGCGAAATCTCCCGGCCGCTGGCCGACACCCAGTCAGGCGCCATTGCCCGTCTGCGCGAACTGGGCTTCCAGACCAACGACCTGACGCTGCGGGCCGAAGGCCCCGCCGATCTGCTGGCCGCCTATCGCCGGATCGAGGCCGGGCGTGCAACGCTCGGCTATGACATCGATGGTGTGGTCTACAAGGTTGATGACCTCGCGCTGCAGGCACGGCTTGGCTTCCGCTCGACCACCCCGCGCTGGGCGATCGCACATAAATTTCCCGCCGAACTCGCCTGGACCCGGCTTGAAGCAATCGACATCCAGGTTGGCCGGACCGGGGCGCTGTCGCCCGTCGCGCGGCTCTTGCCCGTGACGGTTGGTGGCGTCGTGGTTTCAAACGCGACGCTGCACAACGAAGACTACATCGCCGGCCGCGATTCGAAGGGCGCGGCGATCCGCGAAGCCAAGGACATCCGCATCGGCGACTGGGTGCAGGTCTACCGCGCGGGCGACGTGATTCCCAAGATTGCCGATGTCGATCTGACCCGGCGTCCAGCCGATGCGCAACCCTTTGCCTTTCCGCATCTCTGCCCCGAATGCCGGTCGGATGCGGTGCGCGAACCCAGCGATTCGGTGCGCCGCTGCACCGGCGGCATGAGTTGCCCGGCGCAGGCGGTCGAGAAGCTCAAGCATTTCGTCAGCCGCGCAGCCTTCGATATCGAAGGACTGGGAGCCAGGCAGATCGAGATGTTCTTCGATGATCCGATACTGCCGATACGCGAACCTGCCGACATCTTCACCCTGGCCGAACGGGATGCCGCCAATCCCTTGCAGAAGCTGAAGAACCGCGATGGTTTTGGCGAAAGATCGGTGACGAACCTGTTCCGCGCCATTGAAGACCGGCGCGGGATCGCGCTCAACCGGCTGATCTTTGCGCTGGGCATCCGCCATGTGGGCGAGGCGGCGGCGCAGCTTTTGGCAAATCATTACCTGACATGGCAGGCGTTCGAGGCCGCGATGCTGGCCGCCCGTATCGGCGAGGGCGCGGAATGGGCGGAACTGACCTCGATCAACGGCGTGGGCGACGTGATGGCCTCGTCGGTCATCAATACCTTCCACCAGGGGGCGGAGCGCGAGATGATCGATCGGCTGATCGCGCATCTGACGGTCGAGCCGGCCCGCCCGCGCGTGGTGTCCGAGAGCCCCGTCGCGGGCAAGACCGTGGTCTTTACCGGAACCCTTGAAAAGATGACCCGCGCCGAGGCCAAGGCGCGGGCCGAGGCGCTGGGTGCCAGGGTCGCAGGCTCGGTCTCGGCCAAGACCGATTTCCTGGTCGCTGGACCGGGTGCGGGAAGCAAGGCGAAGGCGGCCGCGCGCCTGGGTATCCGCGTCCTGGATGAGGACGCCTGGCTGGCGCTGATCGGATGACCAACGCGACCGGCCGGCCACCGATCCTGTTTCCGCTGTTTGCGGGGCTGGAAACGCTGGAGGGCATCGGCGAAAAGACCGCCCGGCATCTTTTGCAGCTTGGGGTCGAACGCCCGCGCGACCTGTTGTTCACCCTGCCTTATGCCGTGGTCGACCGCCGCCTGCGCCCCAGTTTGCGCGACATGGCCCTGCCGACGGTAGCGACGGTCGAGGTCACGGTGGGTGCGCATCTCGCGCCTTCGCGCAAAGGCGGGCCGACGCGCGTCATGGTGCGCGATGCCGGGCTTGAATTTCAGCTCGTCTTCTTTCATGCTCGCGGCGATTCCCTGCAAAAACAGATGCCTGTCGGGCAACGCCGCGTGGTTTCCGGCAAGGTCGAGCTTTTTGACGGCATGGCACAGATGGTCCATCCCGATCATATCCTGCGCCCCGAGGAGGCTGCGCGCCTGCCCGAATGGGAACCGGTCTATCCGCTGACCGCCGGCATCACGCAGCGCCTGATGGCGAAGGCTGCGCAAGGGGCGATCGTGCGGGCACCGTTACTGGCGGAGTGGGCCGATCCGGCGCTGGTTGCCCGGGAAGGCTGGCCATGCTGGCATGAGGCGGTCCGCGCTGCCCATGCGCCGCGGAGCATGGATGATCTTGGGCAATCGGCCCCCGCACGACGACGGCTGGCCTATGACGAGCTTTTCGCCCATCAACTGACGCTTGCACTGGCGCGGCTGCGGCTACGGCGGGGCAAGGGGCAGGCGACACGGGGCACCGGCGTTTTGCAGGCGCGGGTGCTGGAGGCGCTTCCTTACGCGCCAACGGGTGCGCAGCTTCGTGCCGGGGCCGAGATTGCCGCCGACATGGCCAGTGACCGGCGGATGAACCGTCTGCTTCAGGGCGATGTCGGCGCCGGCAAGACGCTGGTCGCCTTCCTTGCGCTGCTGATTGCGGTCGAGGCGGGCGGGCAAGGGGTGATGATGGCCCCGACCGAAATTCTTGCCCGCCAGCACCTTGAAAGCCTGCGCCCGCTGGCCGAGGCCGCGCGGGTGCCGCTGGAGATTCTGACAGGGCGCGACAAGGGGGCGGAACGGGCGGCCAAGCTTGCCGCGCTGCGCGAGGGCCAGATCAAGGTTCTGGTGGGCACGCATGCGCTTTTCCAGAAAGACGTTGAATTTCAAGATCTTCGTCTGGCCGTTGTCGATGAACAGCACCGCTTCGGGGTGGAACAGCGGATGGAACTCGGGTCCAAGGGCACTGCGGCCGATGTGCTGGTGATGACCGCGACACCGATCCCGCGGTCGCTGGCACTGGCACAATTCGGCGACATGGACGTGTCGGTGCTGGATGAAAAGCCGGCCGGGCGCAAACCGGTGCGCACCGCGCTGGTGTCATCGGGACGCCTCGATGAGGTGGTCGCGCATCTGCGGCAGGCGATTTCGGAAGGGCGGCAGGCCTATTGGGTCTGCCCACTGGTCGCAGAGAGCGAGGTGGTGGACCTGACTGCCGCCGAAGACCGGTTCCGCGTGCTTCGGGCGCAGCTTGGCGAAGGGCTCGTGGGGCTGGTCCACGGCCAGATGCCGCCGGCCGAGAAGGACGCGGCGATGGCCGATTTCGTCGCCGGTCGCACGCGGATTCTGGTGGCGACCACGGTAATCGAAGTGGGGGTGAACGTGCCCGATGCCTCGATCATGGTGATCGAACGGGCCGAGATTTTCGGGTTGGCGCAGTTGCACCAGTTGCGCGGCCGGGTGGGGCGAGGGGCTGCGCAATCGACCTGCCTGCTGATGTATCATCCGCCCTTGTCGCCAACCGCCGAGCGCCGGTTGCAGGTGTTGCGCGAAACCGAAGACGGCTTCCGCATTTCAGAGGAGGATCTGGCGATGCGCGGCGCCGGCGACCTGATCGGCACCGCACAGTCGGGCCTGCCGCGATTCCGCATCGCCGATCTGGAACGGCAGGCCGACCTGATGGCGGTGGCACAGTCCGATGCGCGCAAATTGCTGATGGACGACCCGACCCTTGCCTCGCCCAGAGGGCAAGCCGCGCGGCAGCTCTTGTGGCTGATGGAGCAGGACCGGGCAATCCGGCTGATCGACGTAGGCTAGGGCCTGTTGACGTTCATTTCAATCGGATGACGGTGGCGGCGATGGAGATGAGAGCGTTGTAGCTTGTGTCTGTTTTGCAAAATCGGGTGGCGATGCCTCTGTATTCCTTGATCTTTTGGAAGAAGTTCTCAATCAGGTGCCGCCATTTGCAGGTTTCCTTGTCGAATTCGGCTGGAAACCGACGGTTGGATTTGGGCGGGATGACCGCCTTGATCTTCGCCGCAGACAAGGCCTCGCGCAGCCAGTTTGCGTCAAAGGCGCGGTCTGCGAGAAGGTGGCGGCAAGACAAGCCATCGATCAGGGCCGCGGTGCCGCGTAGATCATGCGCCTGTCCGGGCAGAAGCCGAAAGTCGATCAGGTTGCCCAAAGCATCCGTCAAGGCCATGATCTTGCTTGCCATACCGCCGCGAGAACGCCCGATGGCCTGGCCTTGAGCCCCCCTTTTGCGCCCTGTCCATGCCGGTGGACTTTGGTAATGGTGCCGTCGATCATGACGTATTCGAAATCCGCATCCTCGGCCAAGGCCCTGAACATACGATAGAATGCATCCGCCTTGACCCATCTGCGGAAGCGTTTGAATACCGTGTTCCAGCCGCCGAACTCCGCCGGAAGATCCCGCCAGGGGCAGCCCGTGCGCGCAATCCAAAGCACCGCCTCCACGAACAACCGGGGGTCGGGCCCGGTGCGGCCGGGATCACATTCCCGGCCAAGACAGTGCGGGGCGATGATTTCCCATTGAGTGTCAGTCAGAGCCGTGCGGATCAAGGTTGCCTCCCATTTGGCAACCTTGAATCACTCAACCGATGATTTGGGAATCCTTAAACGTCAACAGGCCCTAGGCAGGCGCGAGGGTTTGGCCAGACATCCGTTGCCATCTGGCCGACGATATCCCCGAATGTTCCGCTTTGTTCGCATAAAGTTCTTTACGAATCGCGAAGGACGTGAGAACAAATGAGCAACAAAGATGGAGACATGCCATGATCACCGATCTGAAAGAGGTTCTCGCCCGGTCGTCGGCCACGATTTTGCAGGATGCGGCTGGTGCCGTGTCGCTGGCCGTTCTGCTGGTGATGGGCCTGTCGCTGCCGTCGGTCTTCTGACCGCTTCGCATCTTTTTTGCTGTTTCTGCCTCGTCGGTCTTTCCTGCGGGCAGGGTGGTGCGGCCGGTCCCCAATCTTGCCCGCACCTGCTGCCTGTCCCCCCTTTGCGAACCCTGTCCGCCCAAGGAAGCCACGCGCCTGACCGCCGCCGTCCCCGACGTGCGGCGGTCTTTTTCGGTTTGGGGTCAGCGGGTTTGCGCAGCTTCGGCGGCGGCCATTGCCTCCGACGTGGCCTGAAGGGTCAGCATGATCGAGGCATGGCGGTTGCGGTAGTCCCGCGCCGGGATCAGAACGTCATAGCCGCCAAAAGGGGCTTCGGGCACCGGCTCACCCTCGGCCAGCATCGCCAGAAGCTGATCGCGGGCACGTTCCACCTCGGCGCGGGAACGCCCGATCATCTGCGCCCCGGCGATGGCGGCAGAGGCCTGCCCCAGGGCGCAGGCCTTCACCTCTTGCGCGAAATCCGCGATCCGGCCCTCTTTCACCACCACGTCCACCGCGACGGTCGAGCCGCACAGCGGCGCGCGCCGCCGTGCCGAGCCGTCCGGCGCGGGCAGGTGTCCCAGATGCGGGATGTCCGAGGCCAGCGCCAGAATCCGCTGGGAATAGAGCTTGACCAGATCCGTATCGCTCATCGGGCTTTTCCCTTGCCGTTCTGTGGCCTAGATAGGCGCGATTGCCCGCTTTGAACAGGCCCTGCCATGCCCTTCGACCCTGCGACCCTGACCTATGACGCCAACGGCCTGATCCCGGTGATCGCGCAGGATCACGCGACGGGCGAGGTGCTGATGATGGCCTGGATGAACGCCGAAGCCGTGGCGCGGACACTTGCCACGGGGCGCGTCACCTATTGGTCGCGGTCGCGGCAAGCGTTCTGGATCAAGGGCGAAACCTCTGGCCATGTGCAGGAACTGGTGGAATTGCGCGCCGATTGCGACCGCGATTGCCTGCTTGCGCTGGTGAAACAGCATGGGCCGGCCTGCCACACCAACCGGCGGAGTTGCTTCTACACCGCGATCCGCGACGGGGCCGAGGTCGAGATTCTGGCACCCGAAGTCTAGGACAACCCGACCATCCGCCGGATGTCTGCGGGGGTTGCCCCTTCGGCGCGGTATTTTGCCAGCGCACGGGCATCGTCGCGCTTGGCCAGCCGCTTGCCCTGATCGTCGCGGACAAGGCGATGGTGGTGGTAGACCGGTGTCGGCAGGCCAAGCAGGCGCTGGAGCAGGACATGGATCCGCGTCGCCTCGAACAGGTCTTCGCCCCGGATGACATGGGTGATGCCCTGCGCGGCATCGTCAAGGACGACCGAGAGGTGGTAGGAGGTGCCGAAATCCCTGCGGGCAAGGATGATGTCGCCGATGCCAGCCGCATAGCTTTCCCGGCTGGTGAAGACGGCGCCAGCGTGCGCAGGCCCCGTTTCGGTGAACCAAAGCCCCCACTCCCCCTGTCGGGGGGACAGCACGCAATGGTCGCACAGCATTGCGGCCTGCGCCATCGCAAGCCGCAGATGCATGTCCTTCGGGCGTGGTGACATGGAACAGGGCAGCCCGCCGCAATGGCGTTCCCGGCAAGTGCCGGGATACACCGGGCCATCGGGGCCTTCGCTGACCGCCACGCCTTCCTGCGGAGCACCAAGCGCCAGGTCGATGTCGCGGCGGGTGCAGGTGCAGGGGTAAAGCAGATTGCCCGACCAGAGATCATCCAAGGCGGTCGCATAGGCAGGCATCCGGTCGGATTGCCGCATCGGTTCGCTGTCCCAATGGATGCCCAGCCAGTGCAGGTCGGCGATCAACTGCCGTTCCCATTCCGGCTTGCTGCGGTTCTGGTCGATGTCCTCGATCCGCAGCAGGAACCTGCCCCCATGCGCCCGCGCCATGTCATGCGAAAGCAGGGCCGAACAGGCATGGCCCAGATGCAGCGGCCCGGTGGGTGAAGGGGCGAACCGGGTAGTGAAGCGCGTCAATTCTGGCCTGCAAGCCATTGTGAAAGCGCCTCTTTCGCCCTGTCTGTATAGGCCTTGTAGCGGTCCTTCCGACCGCGCCGCCCGCCCTTCGCCTCGATCGGCGGGAACAACCCGAAGTTCACGTTCATCGGCTGGAAAGTCTTGGCCTCGGCCCCGCCGGTGATGTGGTGGATCAGGCTGCCCATCGCGGTTTCCGGGGGGGGCGGGGGCAGGTCGCGGCCCAGTATCCCGGCTGCGGCCATCCGACCGGCCAGAAGGCCCATCGCGGCGCTTTCGACATAGCCCTCGACCCCGGTGATCTGGCCCGCGAACCGGATGTTCGGCCGCAGCCGCAGCCGCATCCTGTCATCAAGCAGCCGGGGCGCGTTCAGGAAGGTGTTGCGGTGGATGCCACCCAGCCGCGCGAAACTGGCGGTTTCCAGGCCCGGGATCATGCGAAACACCTCGACCTGCGCGCCGTGTTTCATCTTGGTCTGGAAGCCGACGATATTGTAAAGTGTGCCAAGCGCGTTGTCGCGGCGCAGCTGCACGACGGCGTAGGGCTTCTGGTCGGGGCGGTGCGGGTTCGTAAGGCCCACGGGCTTCATCGGGCCAAAGCGCAGGGTTTCGCGCCCGCGCTCTGCCATCACCTCGACCGGCAGGCAGCCGTCGAAATAGCCTGCCGTCTCGCCTTCATGGAACTGGGCCTTGTCGGCCGCCAGCATCGCGTCGATGAAAGCCTCATATTGCGCCTTGTCCATCGGGCAGTTCAGATAGGCGGTGCGCTCTTCCTCGGTCGCGCCCTTGTCGTAGCGTGATTGCCGCCAGGCCACCGACATGTCCACGCTTTCGGCATAGACGATGGGCGCGATGGCATCGAAAAACGCCAGCGACTCGGCCCCCGTCACTGCCCGGATGCTTTCGGCCAGCGCAGCCGAAGTCAGCGGGCCAGTGGCGATGATCCAGTGGTCATCTTCGGGCAGGGCGGTGATCTCGCCGGGGGCGAAACTGATGTTGGGGTGGCCCCGCAACCGTTCGGTGACGCTGGCGGCGAAGGGATCGCGATCGACGGCCAGCGCGCCGCCGGCAGGCAGACGGTGGCGGGTGGCCATTTCCATGATCAGCCCGCCTGCGGCACGCATTTCCCAATGCAGCAGGCCCACGGCGTTGCGTTCGTCATCGTCCGACCGGAACGAGTTCGAACAGACCATTTCCGCGAAATCGCCGGTGCGATGCGCGAAGGTGCCGGTCTGGGGCCGCATTTCGTGAAGGATAACGGGCACGCCGGCCTCTGCGGCCTGCCAGGCGGCTTCCGATCCGGCCATGCCGCCGCCGATGATGTGGAGTGTCTGGGTCATGCCCGGCATTTAAGGCAGGTTGCCTGAAATGCAAAGCACCCGTGGCGGGGTGTGAGACGCCACGGGTGCTTGTCTTTCGCCGGTGTCGGGCTTGCGTTGACCGTATTGGCCGGTCAGAAACCGACTTCCATGCCGATGTCGGCCAGGTAATTCGCTTCGTGCTTGGGACGTTTCTGCACCATCGTCTCGGCCTTGGTCTTCGGGGCGCTTCGCTTGAACAGCTTGAAGATCGCGCGCAGGGCCTGCGCAGGGCCCTGGGTTCCGGTTGCATGGGTGTCGACGAGTGCCATTTCTTCTGTCCCCTTGTTGGTGCGTGCTGGTGCGTGGTGGTCGTGCCGGTGGTGGCCCGGGGGCCAATGTGCGTGTTTTTCCTTTTCACTTCCGAGGGTGGCGTGCGTTGGTTTCAAAAGTGTTTATTTCTGGCCAGCAAGTGGCGACATGGAAATAACCCGCCATGCAGGGGCATGACGGGTTCCATTTGGTAAACGATCAGGGGGCGGCGAAGCGGGTATTCCGCTGTTTCAGGCCGTATCGCCCGGCGTGGTATCGGACGAATCGTTGGCCGGATCGTCCTCCTCCTCGCCTTGTTCGGCGATTCGCGCGACCGAGACGACCTCTTCGCCCGCGGCGGTGTCAAAGACGCGCACCCCACCGGCAGAACGCGACCGGAAGCTGATGCCGTCTACCGGGCAGCGGATCGACTGGCCGGTGGAGGTGGCCAGCATGACCTGATCGCCGATCTCGACGGGGAAGGACGCGACAAGCGCGCCACCGCGCAGGGCCTTGTCCATCGCCATGACGCCCTGGCCGCCACGTCCGCGCACCGGATAGTCGTGGCTGGACGAGGTCTTGCCTGCACCGCGTGCCGTCACCGTCAGGATCAGGTCTTCGGCGGCCGACATCTCGGCGTAGCGTTCCGTCGAAAGCTGGCCCTCGGCCACGGCTTCTTCGTCCTCGTCGGCCTCGGCCTCGTCTTCAAGCGCACCGGCCATCAGGCGGCGCTGCTTGAGGTAGGCGGCGCGTTCCTCGGGCGTGGCCTCGAAGTGGCGGATGACCGACATCGACACGACCCGGTCGCCCGCCGCCAGACGGATGCCGCGCACGCCGGTCGAATCGCGACCCTTGAAGATCCGCACCTCGGGCACCGGGAAGCGGATCGCACGGCCCATCGCGGTGACCAGCATCACATCATCGGTTTCGTCGCAGATCCGGGCGTTCACAAGGCTCACGCCTTCGGGCAGCCTCATCGCGATCTTGCCGTTCCGCATCACGTTGGCGAAGTCCGACAGCGCGTTGCGGCGCACGTCGCCTTCCGAAGTGGCGAAGAAGATCTGCAGATCATCCCATTCCGCTTCGGGGGCATCGACCGGCATCAGCGCCGCGATCGACACGCCCTGCGGGATCGGCAGGATGTTGATGATCGCCTTGCCCTTCGCGGTGCGCCCCGCCAGCGGCAGGCGCCAGCATTTCAGGCTGTAGACCATGCCATCGGTGGTGAAGAACAGAAGCTGCGTGTGCGTATTGGCGACGAACAGCGTCGTCACCACGTCGTCTTCCTTGGTGGCCATGCTGGCCAGACCCTTGCCGCCGCGCCGCTGGCTGCGGAACTCGGCAAGCGGCGTGCGCTTGATATAGCCGCCCGAGGTGATGGTCACGACCATGTCCTCGCGTTCGATCAGGTCTTCGTCGTCCAGATCGCCGGCCCAGTCGGTGATCTCGGTCCGGCGCGGCACGGCGAACAGGTCGCGCACTTCGCGCAACTCGTCCGAGATGATCGCCATGATCCGGTCGCGCGAGCCGAGGATTTCAAGGTAATCCGTGATCTTCGCGGCCAGCTCTTCCAGTTCGTCGGTGATTTCCTTGACGCCCATCGCCGTCAGGCGCTGCAGGCGCAGATCAAGGATGGCGCGGGCCTGGATTTCCGACAGGTTGTAGGTGCCGTCATCGTTGATCTTGTGGCTGGGATCGTCGATCAGGCGGATATATTCCGCGATGTCATGGGCGGGCCAGCGCCGCGTCATCAGGCGTTCGCGCGCCTCGGCCGGATCGGCCGAGGACCGGATCGTGGCGACCACTTCATCCACGTTCGACACGGCGACGGCCAGACCACAAAGGATATGGCTGCGTTCGCGGGCCTTCCTGAGTTCATAGGCCGTGCGGCGCGCCACCACCTCTTCGCGGAAGGTGATGAAATGCGTGAGGAAGTCGCGGAGCGTCAACTGCTCGGGGCGGCCGCCGTTCAGCGCCAGCATGTTGCATCCGAACGAGGTTTGCAGCGGCGTGAAGCGGAAAAGCTGGTTCAGCACCACCTCGGCGGTCGCGTCACGCTTCAGTTCGATCACGACACGGACCCCGGTGCGGTCGCTTTCGTCCTGGATATGGGCGATGCCTTCCAGCTTCTTGTCGCGGACCAGTTCGGCGATCTTCTCGATCATCGTCGCCTTGTTCACCTGGTAGGGGATTTCATCGACGATGATG
The DNA here is from genome assembly GCA_020622085.1 of Paracoccaceae bacterium. Taxonomy (GTDB): domain Bacteria; phylum Pseudomonadota; class Alphaproteobacteria; order Rhodobacterales; family Rhodobacteraceae; genus QY30. The sequence continues at coordinate 1,083,707 of JAHRYM010000001.1, forward strand.
GCGGGGCGATCCTTGCGGATGTCCTCGATCCGGGTCTTGGCCCGCAGGATGACCGAACCGCGGCCCTCAAGATAGGCTTTGCGCGCGCCCGAACGACCCAGGATCACGCCGCCGGTGGGGAAGTCTGGGCCGGGGATGATCTCCATGATCTCTTCGGCGGACAGGTCCGGGTTCTGGATCAGCGCCAGCGTGGCATCAACCACCTCGCCCAGGTTGTGGGGCGGGATGTTGGTGGCCATGCCAACCGCGATGCCGCCCGCGCCGTTGACCAGCATGTTCGGGAAGCGCGCCGGAAGGACGGTCGGCTCGCGGTCCTTGCCGTCATAGTTCAGCTGGAAATCGACGGTTTCCTTGTCGATGTCGGCCAGCAGGTAATTGGCGACCTTCTGCATCCGCACTTCGGTATAGCGCATCGCCGCCGCGCTATCGCCGTCCATCGAGCCGAAGTTGCCCTGCCCATCCAGAAGCGGCAGCGACATGGAAAAGTCCTGCGCCATCCGCACCAGCGCGTCATAGATCGAGGCGTCGCCGTGGGGGTGGTATTTCCCCATCGTGTCGCCCACGGGCCGGGCTGACTTGCGGTAGGGCTTGTCGAAGGTGTTGCCCGTCTCGTGCATGGCGAACAGCACGCGGCGATGCACCGGCTTCAACCCGTCGCGCAGGTCGGGGATGGCGCGGCTGACGATCACGCTCATCGCGTAATCCAGATAGGCGGTCTTCATCTCCTCGGTGATCGAGATGCTCGGGCCCGAATGCGCCATGCGCACGGGTTCCTCGCCCTCGATTTCCGGGGTGTCTGGAGTATCGCTCACGGGGGTATGGCCCTTTGTTGGTCACATGGCGCAAGGGCCATATCTGGTTGGGCCGCACTATACCGACCACAGCCCGTCGCTGCAAGCAAAGCGGATGCCTTCTGCCGCCGCCGGAGCGACTTTTTCACCGGTTGCGACGGGCCTTGGCAGGACGGATCAGGGCTTCGCGCGCAAAAGCATCCCGAAAAGGTCGCGCGGGTCATCCGGGTCGGCAATCATGTCGAGATCCTCGCAGAACGGCAGGGTGGCAAGCTTGTCGCGCAGGTAGCAAAGCGCGCTGAAATCCTCGATCGCAAAGCCCACGCTGTCGAAGAGCGTGATCGCGCGCGCATCCCGCCGCCCCTTGGCAGCGCCGGTCATCACCTGCCAGAGCTCGGTCACCGGATGGTCGGCGGGCAGCTGCTGGATTTCGCCTTCGATCCGGGTCTGGGGCGGGTATTCCACGAAGATGTCCGAGCGCAGCAGGATATCCCCGGCCAGTTCGGTCTTGCCGGGGCAGTCGCCGCCGACCGCGTTGATGTGGACGCCGGGGCCGATCATGTTGCCCGAGAGGATCGTCGCATATTGCTTGTCGGCGGTGACGGTGGTGATGATCTGCGCCCCAAGGATCGCGTCTTCGGCCGATCCGCAGGAAACGACCCGCAGCCCCGATCCCGCAAGATTGCGCGCGCATTTCGCCGTGGCGTCCGTCGACAGGTCGTAAAGCCGCACCTCGGTGATGCCGCAGATCGCCCGGAAGGCCAGCGCCTGGAATTCCGATTGCGATCCGTTGCCGATCAGCGCCATCGTTGTGGCGCCCTTCGGCGCCAGATAGCGCGCCGCCAGCGCCGACATGGCGGCGGTGCGCAGCGCCGTCAGGATCGTCATTTCGCTCAGCAGCACCGGATAGCCGGTCGCCACTTCGGCCAGAACGCCAAAGGCGGTGACGGTCTGAAGCCCACGCCGCATGTTGGCCGGGTGGCCGTTTACGTATTTGAAGCCATAGGTCTGCCCGTCCGATGTGGGCATCAGTTCGATCACGCCCACGTCCGAATGGCTGGCGATGCGCGGGGTCTTGTCGAAGCTCTCCCACCGGCGGAAATCATCCTCGATCCGCTGGGCCAGTTCGACCATCACCTGTTCGATGCCGATGGCATGAACGAGCTTCATCATGTTGTCGACGCTGACAAAAGGCACGACGTTGAGTTGCGGCATGGCTTACACTCCGGTCCGGGTCGGGCGGTCGAAGACCTTGCGACCCATCAGGCTGCCCAGCAGGTCGACCATCAGCCGCGCCGTCTTGCCCCGGTCGTCCAGATAGGGGTTCAGTTCGACCAGATCGAGCGAGGTGACAAGCCCGCTTTCGTGCAGAAGCTCCATCACCAGATGCGCCTCGCGGAAGGTGGTGCCGCCCGGAACCGTGGTGCCCACCGCTGGCGCAATCGACGGATCAAGGAAATCCACGTCGAGCGAGACATGCAGCATCCCGTCTGTGGCCGCCACCTTGTCGAGAAATTCGCGCAAGGGGGCGATGATGCCGCGTTCGTCGATCACCCGCATGTCGCAGATCGTGGCTTCGGTTTCCAGCAACCCGCGATGTTCGGCAGTGTCGACGGACCGGATGCCGTAAAGGCAGATGTTTTCCGGCGGGACCGGCGCAGGGAAGGGCGGGAAGGCATCGAACCCTTCGCGTCCGGCGATATAGGCGACGGGCGTGCCGTGCAGGTTGCCCGACTGCGTGGTGACGGGCGTGTGGTAATCGGTATGGGCATCGAGCCACAGAACGAAAAGCGGGCGGCCTTCGTCCCGCGCATGTTCCGCGACGCCGGCGATGGACCCCAAGGACAGCGAATGATCGCCGCCCATGAAGATCGGAAAGCCGGTCTTCATCGCCTGAGCCCCGCGCGCGGCCAGCGCCTCGGTCCAGCCGATGGTCTCTGACAGCGAATGCACCGCCGGGTTGGTGCAGAGCGCCGGGCGCAGGGCGGGCAGGGCGACATCGCCCCAGTCTTCCACGGGAAAGCCCAGATCGCGCAGCGCGCGTTCGATACCGGCCACGCGATAGGCGGCGGGGCCCATGAGGCAGCCGGCGCGTTTCTGGCCGCTGTCGATGGGGGCGCCGATCAGGATGCAGGGGCGATGGGCGGTCATGGTGGCTCCTGTCAAGGAATGCAAAGATTGATGCTGCCATCATTGACCAGATCCTGTCTGGATTCTTCCAGCATTTTGCGCATTATGTTGGCGTTGTGATCATTGCGGTGGTGACATTGACCGAAATGGATGAAGCCGATCACCGCCTGCTGGCGGAACTGCGCCGCGACGGCCGCGCAGCGCTCTCGGATCTGGCCGCGCGGCTTGGCGTGTCGCGCGCAACCGTCCGGGCGCGGATCGAGAGGCTGTCGGACCGGGGCGAGATCGCCGGCTTCACCGTTGTTACCCGCGGCGATGTCACCGCCATGCCGGTGCGCGGTCTGATGATGGTCGGAATCGAGGGGCGGGGCACCGACCGGATCCTGGCGCGGTTGACCGGCCTGCCCGAAGTGAGCGCCGTGCATTCGACCAACGGTCGCTGGGATCTGATCGTCGAGATCGGCACCCGGACGCTTGAGGAATTCGACGCCGTCCTGGCGTTGATCCGAAGGCTGGAGGGGGTCACGTCCTCGGAAACCAGCCTGATGCTGACGACCCGCCGGGCCGGGCGCCGCTGACCGCCCTTGCGGTCTGCCGCCCGGCCCCCGGTTCAGTCTCTTGTGCGCGAGGCGGCGATCCAGACGGCCATCAGCGTGAAGGACAGGATCGCGTTCCAGCTTGCCATCGACAGGCCGAGGAACTGCCAGGCGATCTCGTCGCAGCGCACCAGCGGCGCGGCGAGGATCTGGTTCAGCAATTCTTCGGACGAAAGTCCGCTGATGTCCTTCGAGGTGCAGGTCGAAGGTCCGATCCACCAGCCCAGCTCGACGCCCGCGTGATAGATCCCGAGCGCCCCCGTGGCCGCCGCCGCCAGCGCGCCCAGAATCGCAAGCCCCCGCGACCTTGCACCAAAAGCGAATATCAGGCCGATCGCGAAGGCGATGCCGTGGGGCCAGCGTTGCCAGAGGCACAGCTTGCAGGGCGCATAGCCCATCGCCTGGAAACCAAAGGCGGCAATCAGCATCGCAGCCGAACCGAAGCCGGCAAGGATGGCAAGTTTCTGGCGATTTCCGAAGGTTGGCCGCATCAATGCATCCTGAGGATGAAGACAAGCGCCACGACGATGATGGCAACCGCCAACGCCACAAGCGGCAGCCTGCGTTCGACATATTCAAGGATCACCTTGCCATAGCGCCGCAAGAGCCAGGCAAGGCCGAAGAACCGCGCACCACGGGCCACGATGGCCGACAGGATGAAGAGCGGCAGGTTGAAGCCGACGACCCCCGACAGGATCGTTACCACCTTCATCGGCGGCAGGTGGGTCAGGCCGGATGTGACCAGCATCACCAGGACCGCGATCTGTCCGGTTTCGCCCCTGAGCGCGTTGAAGGCATCGAGCTTGCCGTAGAATTCAAGGATCGGTCTTGCGATCAGGTCGAAGGCATAGAACCCAAGCGCCCAGCCGAGGATGCCGCCCAGAACCGATGTGACGGTGGCGATCAGCGCATAATGCATCGACCGTTCCGGCCGCGCCACGCACATCGGGATGAACAGCACGTCCGCAGGAATGGGAAACACCGAGCTTTCGACGAAAGAGACGGTCCCCATCGCGGCCGGTGCGTGCCGGGATCGTGCCCAGCTGAGGGTCCATTCGTATAGTCGGCGGAACATCTGTCCGATCCTGTTCTTGCCCCGGCGGGGGGTAGGGCATGGGAAAGGGCGCGTCAAGCGGAACCGCCTTTGCGAACCGGCGTTACACAAGCTATTGTATCTGCGATAGGGAATGTCGACCGGATTACGACAATTCATCGCATTTCGGGGGGAGTATTCACATGAAGTGGCAGGGCCGCCGCGGCAGCAGAAACATCGAGGACCGGCGCGGCATGCGAATGGGTGGCGGCGCCGGGATCGGGGGATTCGGCCTTCTGGCGGTTCTGGCAATCGGTTACTTTCTCGGTATCGACGTGACACCCCTGCTGAACGGCCAGATGGACGGGTCGGGCGAGATCGTGCAATCCGATGTGCCCCTGACCGAGGCCGACAGGCAGGCCGGGCAGTTCGTTTCCGTGACCCTTGCCGACACCGAGGATGTCTGGGCGGACAACTTCCGGCAGCTTGGGCGGACCTATCAACCGGCGACGCTGGTGCTGTTCAAGCAGGTGACGCCTTCGCCCTGCGGCAATGCTTCGGGGGCGACGGGGCCGTTCTACTGCCCGATCGACAAGAAGGTTTATCTGGATACCGATTTCTTCACGACAATGTCGCAACGCATGGGGGCGGGCGGCGATTTCGCGGCCGCCTATGTCGTGGCGCATGAAGTGGCCCATCATGTCCAGGATGAACTCGGCATCCTTGAAAAGGTCAACAGCGTGCGCCAGCGCTCCAGCCAGGCCGTGTCCAACGACCTGTCGGTGCGAATCGAATTGCAGGCCGATTGCTTCTCGGGGATCTGGGCCCGGCAGGCTGCGGAGAAGTTCGGCACCATCGACCGGCAGGATCTGCTGGAAGCGATCAACGCCGCCAAGCAGATCGGCGACGACACCCTGATGCGCAACGCGGGCCGCATCCCCACCCCCGAAGCCTTCACGCATGGAACATCCCAACAACGCCAGCGCTGGCTGGTGCGCGGCATGGAGGCGGGGCAGATCGAGGCTTGCGATACCTTCGGCACCGACCAGCTTTGAACTGCGCCGGCAATCACCCACTTGTCTGGCGCCCCGCGGGGCGCTAGATCGTCGGATCAAGGCGCCCGAGTGGTGGAATGGTAGACGCAGGGGATTCAAAATCCTCCGCCGCAAGGCTTGCGAGTTCGAGTCTCGCCTCGGGCACCAGACTGAAGACAGTGCAGACCTGAAAACGGGCCGGTCGATGCGACTGGCCCGTTTCGGTTTCCGGTGGCTCTGCCTGAGTTGCGGGTCGCGCCCGGACCGTCGCTTTCGGCCCGGTGAAGTTTGCCGCCCGATGCTTTCGGGACGACCGAGCGGTGATATTTCGAATCACGAATACAACCTGAATGCGGGTGGGTATCGTGAACACGGAAACAAACATGCTGCTTTCGCCAGAATGTCCGTGAATATCTGCAAAAGAGGCTGCGCGCCGGCCAGCAGGCGTGGTGATGGCTCAAGTTTTTCGAAGTTTCCGCATCCGAAACGGGCACCTGTCTAAAAGGACAAGTCACCCCGGAGCGGAGTTTGACATTTGTCACGACGCCGGATCACGACCTGTCTTTTTGGACGGGTGCCCGTGAAAATTCCCCCTGCAACGGGTGCGTGAACCTGAAACAGTTACCGGGCGGTAAATGGCGATTGTGGGGGCGAGCAGGCCGGCAGACGCAAGATATTGGCGAAGAACCCTTTGTCGGCCCCGCCAACTGGCGTAATCAGATCCTGTCAGCGGATGAACGCAGACGGAAAAGAGACCGGAAGACAGTCAGGCCTGTGTGCAGTTCGTGCCGCTGAGCTTCCGGATCAAGGGGTGGCCGTTCCGGTGTGCAGCGGACGGCCCGGACCAAGCGGGCGGGTGTGGCCCGGTCCGGTTCCTTTTTTTCCGCCTGCCGGATGCTGGCGTGTGTGTGTGTGTTGTTAACGAGTGCCGTGCGAGTGTTCCCGAGTAACACGTTCAGTGTGTGATCTGAGGTAAGTGGTGGTCCCGGCGGGGCTTGTGTGTGTCCCCAGGGATTTGTGTGGATGAAGAGTGTGGTGGCCGCTCGCCTTCGGCAGCGGATGTTCAATACCATAGGTGGTGGTGCATGAAGCTTGTAAGACGCGAGTCGCCTGTTACGGCATCAGGCATCACCACCGACGATTTCCTGTCCGATGAAGGCACCCCGGTGATGACCGTGACGCGGGTGCCGTCGCTTGCGGCGACACGCAGGGGCGCGGTCCTTGCGGCTCTCCGGTCCTTCCATCCCTTCCCCTTCGGCTGGTGCAAGATCGCCGCCATAATGTCGTCGGTCATGGGTGGCGGGAACCGCGGACTGGTGCCGGTGTTGGTTCCTGTCCGGATCGTGCAGCCCTGTTCCCCCGCCAGCGGCCGGCGCGCATTGCGTCGGACAGCAAGATACTGAGAGAACGAATTGTCCTGTTTCACGCCTGGAACCCTGATTGCGACCCCAACCGGCGAGCGGCCGGTTGAAACGCTTGCAGTGGGGCAGAAAATCCTGACACGCGACCATGGCCCGCAGGTTTTGCGCCGCGTCGTCGAGACCCGGCTGGACTATGCCAATCTGGTTGCGCGCCCGCATCTGCGCCCGATCCTGCTGCGTAAAAGCGGGCTTGGACAGGCGGTGCCCGAAAACGACATGCTGATCAGCCCCAACCATCGGGTTCTTGTCGGAGCCGATCACACCGTTCTGGAACTGGAGGATCACGAGGCGCTGGTCGCCGCCAAGCATCTGGTCCACAACAGCCACATCCGCGTGGTCGACACTCTGGGCGTGACCTATATCCTGCCGCTGTTTGACCGCCACCAGATCGTGCTTGCCAATGGCCTGTGGGTCGAAGCCTTCAATCCCGCCGATCATTCGCTGAACGGGCTCGGCAATGCCCAGCGGAGCGAGATCGAGGAACTGTTTCCCGGCCTTGCCGCCGAACTGCCTCAGCCGCGGCGGGCCACGGTCTTTTCCCGGCTCGAGCGTATGGGGCTTTCCTTCTTCACCCACTGATTGCGGCGACCGGGTCTTGTCCCCGGGAAACCACAGGATGTTGTGCGGAAAATCGCTCTGAGTGGCGATTATTGTGTGCTGCCTCTCGTCACGGGGGCCAATCTCGCGTATGGATCGAGTGGTGGAATGGGGCGCGGCAGACGCTTCACCAGCGGGGGATGGAATGTCGGGAAATGGGGCGCAGCACGCGCGCATCGGTGAAGCCTGTGCCTCGGGTCCGGGCGTTGCCCCTTCTCCTGCGCTGGTGACCGGTCTGGGGCAACAGGCCCGCATCTCGACGCTGCGGGGGCTGGTGCCGGTGCTGGCACTGGTGGCGGGCGATCTTGTGCTGACGCGAGACAGCGGTTTCCGTCCGGTGCTTTGGGCGGGGCAGGCCGAGCACGGCATCGCCGAGGGCCGCAACCACCCCGTCGCCGCCGTGACCGCGCCGGACCACCCTGGATCCGGCAGCGCCGATGATCGCGCCGATACCCGCCCAATTGCCATCATCCGGAACATTGGCCCAGTGGCTGTTGATTGCGCCGAACCGATCACTTCGGTCTTGCTGGTATTGGATCGACATTCACAAGTGCTGGCCGATGGCAGCTGGACCGAAACCCATTCTCCGATGCAGCTCGAGGCGCTGGTGGCCGAGGCGCAGGCGCCGGATCTTCACCGCAGGATTGCCGAGCTCTGGCGCGATGACAGGCCGGTGCGCCCGGTGCTGGTTTCGGCCGGAACCGTGCCGGGCATCCCCGGCGCCGGGTGAGCCACCGGCCGGAACGGGGCGACAGAAGGGACGGGGCGCGCGCGACGGGGCGACACGATTGCCCGGGCTGCACCCCGCTCCACGAGTTGCGATGGTATCGACCGACCCGCTGCGGCACTGGACCTTGCCGCGCCGCGCGCTATAAGGGGGCAATCGCCCGGAGGATGCCCGAATGAACTTTCTGCTTCGCTTGCTGACATGGTGGAACAGCCAGACGCTTGGCACCCAGATCTATACCTGGCGCAAGGGCCGCAAGGTTGGCGAGGACGAACAGGGCAATGCCTTCTACCAGACCGCCGACGGCAAGCGCCGCTGGGTGATCTACAATGGAGAATCCGAGGCAAGCCGCGTGTCGCCCGAATGGCACGGCTGGCTGCACTTCACCTGGGACGAGCCGCCCACCCGCGCCGCGCTGGCGCACAAGCCCTGGGAAGAACCCCACCAGGAAAACCTGACCGGAACGCCGCTGGCTTATGCGCCGGCCGGGTCGATCCGGCGCGCGGTGCCGATTGCCCGCACCGATTACGAGGCCTGGTCGCCGGAATAGGACCATGAGCCACAACAAGACCGAAGTTTTCACCGGCGCGGCGGTGCTTGCCGTCGCCATTGCCTTTGCCACCTATGCCAGTCAGGGGCTTGGCCTTGGGCGCGCGTCCGATTCCTACAGCCTGCGCGCCAGCTTCCGCTCGGTCGAGGGGGTGACGGTCGGAACAGACGTGCGGATGGCCGGGGTCAAGGTCGGTTCGGTCACGTCGCTTGCCCTGAACTCACAGACCTTCATGGCCGATGCGGTGGTCACGGTGAAGCAGGGCATCGAAGTGCCCGACGACAGCACCATCGCGGTTGCGTCCGAAGGGTTGCTGGGGGGGGCCTTCGTCGACATCCAGCCGGGCGGCAGTGTCGATGTGCTGGCCCCCGGCGCCGAGATCGAGGATACCCAGGGCGCCGTCAGCCTGATCACGCTCCTGATGAAATTCGTGGGCGGCGGCGGAGATCCGGCCAAGGCGGACGGCACGGCCGCGCCCACCGGTGACGGGACCATCCAATGATCCGGATTTCGGCCTTTGCCCTGGCGCTTTGCCTGTCGGGCATGGCCGCAGGCGCGCAGGACAGTGGGCAGGCATCCCCCCCGCCAAGGCCTGCAGATGCGGCTCAGTCCCCGGGCGCAGTCTTGCGGGCGCTTGACAAGGTTTCGGGAGAAACCACCGACCTGACGATCAGGGTCCATGAAACCAAGGGTTTCGGCAAGCTCGACATCACGCTGTCGGATTGTCGCTTTCCGGCCGAAGATCCGACATCGAATGCCTGGGCCCATCTGACGATTGTGGATTCGGTCAGCAAGACTACCGTTTTTTCGGGCTGGATGATCGCCGCAAGCCCGGCGCTGTCAGCCCTTGATCACCCGCGCTATGATGTCTGGGTGCTGTCCTGCACAACCTCCTGAGGGGTGGGAAGGGCGCGCGCGGCAATGTCGGCGCAGGTGTCCAGTGCTTGCGCCAGTCGGCGGTGGTAGTCAGCCCGGGATATCTCGACCGCGCCCAGCGATGCCAGATGCGGCGTCAGGAACTGTGTGTCGAACAGCCGGAACCCGCAGTTGCGCAGGTGGCGCAAGGTGAAGGCCAATGCGATCTTCGATGCATCGGTGCGCCTTGAAAACATGCTCTCCCCGAAGAAGGCAGCACCCAGCGTGACCGCATAAAGTCCGCCGATCAGCGCGCCGGATGCGTCGCGGACCTCGATCGAATGGGCGTGGCCAAGGCGGTGCAGTTCGATATAGGCCGCGCGCAGATCGGGGTTGATCCAGGTTTCTTCCCGGTCGGCACAGCCATCGAGGACACCGGCGAAGTCCTGATCCAGCGTGATGGTGTAGCCCCCGCGCAGGATGCGGCGGCGGAGCGAACGCGAGATGTGGAAGCCCCCGAGCGGGAAGATCCCGCGCCGGCGCGGGTCGACCCAGTGGACCTCTGCCGCATCGCGGCTTTCGGCCATCGGGAACACGCCCTGTGCATAGGCCGACAGAAGAATGCGCGGCGTCAGCATGGCGCCATCGCCGCGCCATCGCCCGTCAGGCGAAGGCCGTCGCCAGCCACTTTTCCAGCCAGTGGATCGAATAGTCGCCCGTCTGGATGTCTTTTTCTTCGAGCAGACGGTGGAACAGCGGAACGGTGGTTTCCACCCCCTGGCCGTCGATGATCAGCTCCGACAGGGCGCGCTTCAGCCGTGCCAGCGCCTCTTCCCGGTCGCGGCCGTGGACGATCAGCTTGCCGATCAGGCTGTCGTAATAGGGCGGGATCGTGTAGCCGTCGTAAAGCGCGCTGTCGATCCGCACGCCAAGACCACCCGGCGCGTGGAACTGGGTGATCTTGCCGGGGCGCGGCGCAAATTCGGGGATCTTCTCGGCGTTGATCCGAACCTCGATGGCGTGGCCCTGCACCTTCAGATCCTCCTGGCGGAAGCTCATCGGCAGGCCGGCGGCGACGCGGATCTGTTCGCGCACCAGATCGACGCCGAAGATGTATTCGGTGACCGGATGTTCGACCTGAAGGCGGGTGTTCATTTCGATGAAGTAGAACTCGCCGTCCTCGAAAAGAAACTCGATCGTGCCGGCGCCGATGTAGTTGATCGCGGCGACCGCTTCGGCGCAGGTCTTGCCGATCCGGGCGCGGGTGGCCTCGTCGATGGCGGGGCCGGGGGCTTCCTCGAAGACCTTCTGGTGGCGGCGCTGCAAGGAGCAGTCGCGTTCGCCCAGATGCACGGCCTTGCCCTTGCCGTCACCAAAGACCTGGATCTCGATGTGGCGGGGCCGTTGCAGGTATTTCTCGATATAGACTTCGTCGTTGCCGAAGGCGGCCTTGGCTTCGGACCGGGCGGTGCGGAAGGCGATTTCCAGCTCGTCCTCGGATTTTGCGACCTTCATGCCGCGCCCGCCGCCGCCGGCGGTGGCCTTGATGATGACCGGATAGCCGATTTCGCCGGCCACGCGGCGCGCCTCGTCCACATCCGGCACGCCACCGTCGGAACCCGGAACGCAGGGCACACCCAGCCGCTTCATCGTGCCCTTGGCGGTGATCTTGTCGCCCATGATGCGGATATGTTCCGCCGTGGGGCCGATGAAGGCGATGCCGTGATCTTCCAGCACCTGCACGAAGCTCGCGTTTTCGGACAGGAAGCCGTAGCCCGGGTGGATCGCCTGCGCGCCGGTGATTTCACAGGCCGAAACGATCGCCGGGACCGAGAGGTAGCTTTGCGACGACGGGTTCGGCCCGATGCAGACGCTTTCATCGGCCATGCGGACATGCATCGCATCGCTGTCGGCGGTGGAATGCACGGCAACCGACCGGATGCCCATCTCCTTGCAGGCGCGGATCACCCGCAGCGCGATTTCGCCGCGGTTGGCGATCAGGATCTTGTCAAACATCTGGGCCCCCCGGCTCATTCGATGATGAGCAGCGGCGCGCCGTATTCGACGGGCGTTCCATCCTCGACGAGGATACGCTTCACCGTGCCGGCGCGCGGGGCAGGGATGTGGTTCATGGTCTTCATCGCCTCGACGATCAGCACGGTCTGGCCTTCACGGACCTGCGCGCCGATGGTGATGAAGGGATCGGCGCCCGGTTCGGGCGAAAGATAGACCGTCCCCACCATGGGCGAGGGGACGGCGCCCGGGTGCGTCGCGGGGTCGCCGGCCGGGGTCGGGGCGGCAGATGCGGCAGCCGTGGCGGATGGTGCCGGCGCTGCTGCCGGGACGGGTGCCACATATGCAGGGGCGGCCGCCGGGACTGCCGCCGGGGCGGATGCGTATTTCGCAACGCGCACGTTCAGGCTGTCGTTGTCGCCATATTCGCGCTTCACGCTCAACTCGGCCAGGTTGTTCTGGTTCAGCAGTTCGGCCAGCGCCTGGATGAAGGCGACATCGCTTTCATGGGGTGTTTTGCTCATGCAATCCTCGATCGGTCCCGTCTGGCCGCCGTTCTGGTGCGTGCGTCTCGCGCGGCTGGCCTGTCGCAAGGCTTATACGCGGGATGCCGGGGCGAGGAAAGGCGCGACTTTCTGCCGTTGAGCCGAAGGCGTGGCGCCACGTGTGAAGGGGGCAGGAGAGGGGGAATGCCGGGGGCAAGAAATTTCAGGTGATGCAAACTTTACCATTTGATAAAAAAACTGGCCTGTGGCAGCCTTTCGAAAAATACCGGCAAGAAACGCCGCGCGAGCCAGAACCAGGGAGGTTTCCATGGCCAGCACACCCTACGCCGCCGGCATTGTCGCCGGGCGCTTGTCGTCGTCAGACTATGCGGCGCATTTTTCCGACCACGAGCCGCCGCTTGACCCGCACGAGGCGCGCGTTGCGGCGGATCGGTGCTATTTCTGCCATGACGCACCCTGCATCACGGCCTGCCCGACCTCGATCGACATTCCGCTGTTCATCCGGCAGATCGCCACCGGCACGACTGACGCTGCGGCGCGGACGATTTTCGATCAGAACATCTTCGGTGGCATCTGCGCGCGGGTCTGCCCGACCGAAAACCTGTGCGAGGGCGCCTGCGTGCGCATGGAGGCCGAGGGCAACCCGGTGGAAATCGGTGCGCTGCAACGCTTTGCCACCGATCCGATGATCGCGCGGGGCGACCATCCCTTCACCCGCGGGGCGGCGACGGGCAAACGCATCGCGGTAGTGGGCGCGGGGCCTGCGGGTCTGGCCTGCGCGCACCGGCTGGCGATGAAGGGCCATGAAGTGACCGTGTTCGAGGCGCGGGAAAAACCGGGCGGGCTTAATGAATACGGCATCGCCAGCTACAAGGCGCCGGGAGATTTCGCGCAGGCCGAAATCGACTGGCTGTTGCAGATCGGCGGCATCACCATCAGGACCGGCACCGCGCTGGGCCGCGACGTGACGCTGGACGCGCTGCTGTCGGGCCATGACGCGGTGTTTCTTGGCGTCGGTCTTTCCGGCGTCAATGCGCTGGGCATTCCCGGCGAAGACGCGGCGCATGTGCAGAACGCCGTCGATTTCATCGCCCGGCTGCGCCAGACCACCGACAAGTCGACCCTGCCCATCGGCCGCGACGTGGTGGTGATCGGCGGCGGCATGACAGCGGTGGACGCGGCCGTGCAGTCGAAGTTGCTGGGGGCGCTCAATGTCACCATCGTCTACCGCCGTGGGCAAGAGAGGATGAGCGCCTCGGATGTCGAGCAGAACCATGCATTGACCACCGGGGTGCGGCTGATCACCAACGCGGTGCCGGTCGAGATCCGGGCCGATGGCGCGGTGGCCTTTGAATATACCCTTGACGGCGATGCCGGCAGCCAGCGGACCGGCCAGACCTTCGCCCTGCCTGCCGATCAGGTGTTCAAGGCCATCGGCCAGACTCTGACGGCGCCTGCGGGCGTGACGCCCGAGGGCCGCAAGCTGGGGGCGGGCCATCTGGGCGGCAAGCTCTGGGCCGGGGGCGACTGCGCTGCGGGGGGCGAGGATCTGACCGTCACCGCCACGGCCGAGGGCCGCGACGCGGCCGAAGCGATCCATGCAGCGCTGACCCGCTGAGATGGGCCGGTCGCAGGTATTTGAGCAGACCCGGGGGGGGCGGCCCTTCGGACGCGGGCATCCCGATGTGCTAGACTGGACTGCGCCGCGTGTCATTGCGCGGCGCCCGGATCGGTGCGGCGGCCGCCCCCCCGACCCGGCGGGCCAGGTGGCCGAGGGGCGTTCCATGCGCGAGATCGAAACCCATGTCGCAGAACATTACGACGTCAAGGGCCTGCGCGAGACCATCCTGCAGATCGCCGAGGATGACCTTGGCCGCCTGCAGTCCGACATTCTGGAAGCCATCGACGAATTCCATCTGGGCGGCGCGGCTGCGACGGCGCGGCTGATCGACGGGATGGGGCTTGGGCAGGGATCGCGGCTTCTGGACGTCGGCTGCGGCATCGGCGGACCGGCCCGCCGCGCCGCGCGCCTGCTTGATGCGCGGGTGACGGGGCTTGACCTGACTGAAGGCTTCGTCACGCTGGCCGAAGAGCTGTCCGATCGGATCGGCGAGGGCGGCCAGACCGAGTTCCAGCAGGGCAGCGTCCTTGACATGCCGTTCGAGGATGGGGAATTCGACGCGGCCATGATGCTGCATGTCGGCATGAACATCGCAGACAAGCCGCGCCTCTTTGCCGAAGTGGCGCGCGTGTTGCGGCCGGGCGGGGTCTTTGCCGTTTATGATGTCATGCGGACGTCGGAGACCCCTCCGCAATATCCGCTTCCCTGGGCGCCCAGCCCGTCGCTGTCTTTCGTCGATACCGCGCAAAGCTATCGTGCCGCCGCGATGGCCGCAGGCCTTGAGGTGGTGAAGGAGATCGACCGCCATGCCGAGGCCGAGGCCTTCCTTGACCAGATGCGCGCCATCGCGATGCAGCGTCAGGCGGCGGGCCAGCCGCCCGCGCCGGGGGTGGGCATGGTGATGGGGGCTGACGCGCCCCAGAAGCTTGCCAATATCGGCCAGGCGATCCGCGCCCACCACCTTTCGGCCATCGAAATCCATTTCCGCAAACCGGGGCCGCAGGAGCGGCTGACATAAAAGACCATCAGGGAGCCTTCACATGGCAGATCTTTCCTCCACCTTCATCGGCATCAAGTCTCCCAATCCGTTCTGGCTGGCCTCGGCCCCGCCCACGGACAAGGAATACAACGTCCGCCGCGCCTATGATGCCGGCTGGGGCGGGGTGGTGTGGAAGACGCTCGGTTCCGAAGGCCCGCCCATCGTCAACGTGAACGGCCCGCGCTACGGCGTGGTCCACGGCGCCGACCGGCGGGTTCTGGGATTGAACAACATCGAGCTTATCACCGACCGCCCGCTCGAGGTGAACCTGCGCGAAATCAAGCAGGTCAAGCGCGACTACAAGGACCGCGCGCTGGTGATCAGCCTGATGGTCCCCTGCGAGGAGAGCTACTGGAAGGACATCCTGAAGGCCATCGAGGATACCGAGGCCGACGGCGTCGAGCTGAACTTCGGCTGCCCGCATGGCATGGCCGAACGCGGCATGGGCTCGGCCGTGGGGCAGGTGCCGGAATACATCGAGATGGTCACGCGCTGGGTCAAGCAGTATTCCCGGATGCCCTGCATCGTGAAGCTGACGCCCAACGTCACCTCGATCCTGCCGCCGGCGCTGGCGGCGAACCGTGGGGGCGCGGATGCGGTCAGCCTGATCAACACGATCAAGTCGATCACCAACGTCGACCTCGACGCCTTCTCGCCCTTCCCGATGATCGACGGCAAGGGCAGCCACGGCGGCTATTGCGGCCCGGCGGTCAAGCCCATCGCGCTGAACATGGTGGCCGAGATCGCCCGCCACCCCGAAACCCGCAGCCTGCCGATCTCGGGCATCGGTGGCGTCACCACCTGGCGCGACGCGGCCGAGTTCATGGCGCTTGGCGCGGGTAACGTGCAGGTCTGCACCGCGGCGATGACCTATGGCTTCAAGGTCGTGCAGGAGATGATCTCGGGCCTGTCGCAATACCTGGACGAAAAGCAGATGGCGCTGTCCGACCTTGTCGGCCGCGCGGTGCCGAACTTCGTCGAATGGCAGCACCTCAACCTGAACTACGTCACCAAGGCCCAGATCGACCAGGATCTCTGCATAAGCTGCGGGCGCTGCTATGCGGCGTGCGAGGACACCTCGCACCAGGCCATCGCCATGTCGCCCGACCGGGTCTTCACCGTGAAGGACGAGGAATGCGTGGCCTGCAACCTCTGCATTGACGTCTGCCCGGTTGAAGACTGCATCACCATGCGCGAACTGCCGAAAGGCAGCACCGATCCCCGCACCGGCCGCGTGGTGGGGGATTTCGCCGACTGGACCACGCATCCGAACAACCCGGCGGCAAGACTCGCGGCCGAATAGGCCTTTCCAGCGACCTTTGCCCGGCCTTGCCTCCCTGGGGCCGGACTTGCGGAGACGCCCGCGCCCCCCGGGGGGTCGCGGGCGCTTTCGCGTCAGGGGCGTCCTTCACGGTCGCCGGCCGTCACGCGGCGCTTGCCGCCGCGTCGGAAAACCGCCACCAAGTCGCGCATGAACGACTGGATCCTGTCCCTTGCCGGAACCGAGGCCGGCCACCGCGCCGCGCTGGGCCTTGCGCTGGCGGCGGCGGTGCTGCACGCGCTGTTCGGCGCGCTGCAGAAGGGGCGCCACGATCCCTGGCTGTCGCGGGCGGCCATCGACATCTGCTACGGCGCCATCGCGCTGCCATTCGCGCTGTTTGTCGTGCCCTGGCCCGAACCGCATATGTGGCCGATCTTTGCCGGCGCCTTCGTGATCCATGCGGCCTACAAATGGTTGCAGGCAATGACCTTCAGCCGGGGCGCCTATACGGTCGTCTATCCGGTGGTGCGGGGCACCGGACCCTTGTTCACGGTCCTTGGGGCCGGGTTCCTGTTCGGCGAACGTTACACCCCCGGCCAGTGGGGCGGGCTGGCGGTGCTGCTTGCGGGGATCTTCGGGTTGGCGCTTTACAACGCCCGCTACCTGCGCGAGGCACGCGAGACCCTGGCCTCGGCGCTGTTCTTTGCCGTGCTCACCGGAATGTTCGTTGCGCTTTACACCACCTACGACGCCTATGGCATCCGGGCGACCGCCAATCCCTTCACCTTCCTTGCGTGGTTTTTCGTCATGGACGCGATCTCGATGCCGGTGATGATGGCCGGGCGGCTGCGGACGGTGCCAAGGCGCGAACTGGGGCCGCTGTTCCGGCGCGGTCTGGCCGGGGCGATCGTGGCTTTCCTGTCCTTCGGGTCGATCCTGATGGCCACGCGGCTCGACAAGGTGGGGCAGGCGGCGGTATTGCGCGAAACGTCCACGGTCTTTGCCGCGCTGATCGGCTGGCTGGTCCTGGGGGAAAAGGTGGGGCCGGCGCGCGTGGCGCTGATGGGCCTGATCGCCGCCGGTGCGGTGATCGTCGAATTTGCGAGGTAGGCGGCGATGGCGAAAGCGGCACGGCGAAAGATCAACCCCTGGCTGAAACTCGCGCTGGAATTCGGGCCGGTCCTTGTGTTCTTCGGCGCCTTCAGCCGGTTCAAGGACACGACCTTCAACCTTGGCGGCACAGATTACCACGGCTTCATCCTGGCCACGGCGATCTTCGTGCCGCTGATGGCGGTGACGACGCTGATCCTCTGGCGGCTGACGGGGCGGCTGTCAGTGATGCAGGTGGTCACGCTGGTTGTCGTGCTGGTCTTCGGGGGCCTTTCGGTCTGGTTCAATGACGAACGCTTCTTCAAGATGAAGCCCACGATCATCTACCTGCTTTTCGCGGGCATCCTTGGCTTTGGCCTTCTTCGCGGGCGATCCTACCTGTCGCTGGCCATGGACGAGGTGCTGCCGCTCGCCGAGGAAGGCTGGATGATCCTCACCCGGCGGCTTACGGCGTTCTTCCTCGGCCTTGCGGTGCTGAACGAGATCATCTGGCGCACGATGTCCGATCAGGCCTGGGTCAACTTCAAGACCTTCGGGCTGACGGCGGCAATTTTCCTGTTCTTCATGGCGCAGGGCAAGGTGGTCGAAAAATACGCCGAGGATCAGGGCAGCCCGAAGCCGTGAGCGACCGTTGACCCCGCTTTCGGGTCGCGCTAACGGTTTTCGCGTGGCGATTTGCTTGCCGATTGCGGGCCACGTTAAACATGCCGCTAAAAGGTCAGAGGCCGGAACGACGGTTGGCCCCTGCCTGAACGGTGGGGGTCTTTCTATTCGAACCGTCCCGATGCCAACGGAGGCCAAGATGACAGACTGGAAGACGCGCACGAAACTGATCCACTCCGGCATCCGCCGCAGCCAGTATGGCGAGATGTCGGAAGCGATCTTCCTGACCCAGGGCTTCGCCTATGACACCGCCGAACAGGCCGAGGCGCGGTTCATCCAGGCCGGGCCGGATGAATTCATCTATGCCCGCTACGGCAACCCGACGGTGCGGATGTTCGAGGAACGCATCGCCGCCATCGAAGGGACCGAAGATGCCTTTGCCACCGCCAGCGGCATGGCGGCGGTGAACGGCGCGCTGACCTCGCTTGTGAAGGCGGGCGATCATGTCGTTGCGGCGCGTGCGCTGTTCGGGTCGTGCCTTTACATCCTTGACCTGCTGGCGCGCTTCGGCGTCGAGGTGACGCTGGTCGATGGCACCGACCTTGACCAGTGGCGCGCCGCCGTCCGCCCCGGCACCAAATGCGTCTTCCTGGAAAGCGTCTCGAACCCGACGCTTGAGGTCATCGACATCCGCGGCGTCTGCGAGATCGCCCATGTCCATGGCGCGATCGTGGTGGTCGACAACGTCTTTGCCACGCCCACCTATTCGCGCGCCGTGGAACTGGGGGCCGATGTGGTCGTCTATTCGACCACCAAGCACATCGACGGCGGCGGGCGCTGTCTGGGCGGCGTGGTCTGCGCCAGCCGGGATTATATCCGCAAGGTGCTGGAACCCTACATGAAGCACACGGGTGCTGCGATGTCGCCCTTCAATGCCTGGGTCATGCTCAAGGGGATGGAGACGCTTGACCTGCGGGTGCGCGCCCAGACCGAGGCGGCGCTTGCCGTGGCAAAGGCGCTGGAAGGCCATCCCAAGGTCGCGGCCGTCAGCTATCCGGGCCTGACCTCGCATCCGCATCACGCGCTGGCGATGGAACAGATGGGCGCGGGCGGCACGGTCGTCACCTTCGATCTGGCGGGCGGCAAGGATGCGGCGTTCCGGTTCCTGAATGCATTGGAAATCGTGACGATCTCGAACAACCTGGGCGATGCGAAGTCGATCATCACCCACCCCGCGACCACCACCCACCAGCGCCTGCCGGCCGACCAGAAGGTGCTTCTGGGCATCACGCCGGGGCTGGTGCGGCTGTCGCTGGGGCTTGAGGATCAGGGCGACCTGCTGGCCGACCTGCTGGGCGCACTTGACGCGGCCTGACCCCGCCAGTCAATGAAACCTTGACCGGGGCCGCCGCTCCGGTCAGATGGCGTCCACCATGATCCCAGCCGAAAAACTCGACCAGATCCTTCGCCGCTTCGATTTTCTGGAAGCGAAGCTTTCCGCCGGGCCGTCGCCGGACGAGATCGCCGCCCTGTCGCGCGAATATGCCGACCTGAAGCCGGTCGTGGCCGAGATCGCCGCCTGGCGCCAGGCCGAGGCCGATCTGGCCGAGGCCGAGGCGATGCTGTCCGACCCGGAAATGCGCGCGCTGGCCGAGGATGAGATCCCGGCGCTGAAAGCGCGCATCCCGGAAATGGAACAGGCGCTGCAAGTGGCGCTGCTGCCCAAGGACGCCGCCGACGCGCGCCCCGCGATCCTGGAAATCCGTCCCGGCACCGGGGGCGAGGAAGCGGCGCTGTTCGCCGGCGACCTTCTGCGCATGTATCAGCGCTTTGCCGAAAGTCAGGGCTGGCGGTTCCAGCTCATGGAGCTGTCGGAAACCGAGCTTGGCGGCGTGAAGGAAGCCGTGGCCCGGATCGTGGGCGAAGGGGTGTTTGCGCGGCTGAAGTTCGAATCGGGCGTCCACCGCGTGCAGCGCGTGCCCGAAACCGAAGCGGGGGGGCGCATCCATACCTCGGCCGCGACCGTTGCGGTCCTGCCCGAGGCCGAAGAGGTCGACATCGAGATCCCTGCCACCGACATCCGCATCGACACGATGCGGGCAAGCGGCGCGGGCGGGCAGCACGTCAACACGACCGATTCGGCGGTGCGGATCACCCACCTGCCGACCGGGATCGTGGTGACGAGCAGCGAGAAGTCCCAGCACCAGAACCGCGCCAACGCCATGGCCGTCCTGCGCGCGCGGCTTTACGACATCGAACGCGGCCGCGCCGCCGCCGAACGCGCCGCCAGCCGGAAAAGCCAGGTCGGCAGCGGCGACCGCAGCGAACGGATCCGCACCTACAACTTCCCGCAAGGAAGGATGACCGACCACCGGATCAACCTGACGCTTTATTCCCTGTCGCAGATCATGGCGGGCGATCTGGGCGCGATCGTCGCGGCGCTGGTCGCGCAGGATCAGGCTGACCGCCTGGCCGAGATGGAGGCATGACCCGCGCCGCGGTCGCGCTGCGCGACGCCACGCGCCGCCTGAACGAGGCGGGGATAGAGGACGCCCCGCGTGACGCCCGCCGTCTTCTGGCGCATGCGCTGGGCCTGGCCCCCGACCGGCTGACGTTGCACCTTCAGGACGAGATGGGGGCCGCCGCCAAGGCAGCCTTCGAGGCTGCCGTGACGGCCCGGCTGGCGCGCCAGCCGGTGGCCCAGATCACCGGCGAGCGCCTTTTCTGGGGCCGGAGCTTCCGCGTGACCCGCGACACACTCGACCCCCGGCCCGAAACCGAAACCCTGGTGGCCGAGGCGCTGTCGCTGCCCTTCACGCGCGTTCTTGACCTTGGGACCGGCACTGGCTGCATCCTCCTGAGCCTTTTGGCCGACCGACCGGAGGCAACGGGGCTTGGCGTCGATCTGTCGCCTTCGGCGCTCGCCGTGGCACGGGCCAACGCGGGCCGCCTGTCGGTTGCGGATCGCGCCGACTTTGCCTTGTCCGACTGGTTCGATGCGGTTTGCGGCCAGTTCGATCTGATCGTCTCGAACCCGCCCTATATCGCCGCCGATGAAATGCCCTCACTTTCCCCCGACGTCCGCAACTGGGAACCGGAGCTGGCTCTGACCCCGGGCGGCGACGGGTTGAATGCCTGCCGCCGCATCACGGCTGGCGTGGGCGCATATCTGGCCCCGGCCGGCCGCCTGATCGTCGAGATCGGGCCAAGCCAGGGCGCCGCCGTCGCCGCGATGTTCGCCCGTGCCGGCCTGCAGGCTGTGCGCATCCTGCCTGACCTTGATGGCCGCGACCGCTGCGTTGTGGGAACCAACGCGCCCTCCTGAGCGTTGGCGGGGTCAAGGTGTCGCAGCAAGTCCGCAATCCGGCGGAATTGCGCGGGAAACATGTGCCGTCGCAAAGAATCCACTTGTCAGCGCGCCGGCCCCGTGATTATTCGCCATCTTGTGACGGGCAGGATTTTTCACGATTGCCCGCATGCCCAGCCACAAGATCCTTGGGATCCGCAAACTGGCCCTCAGGCCCGATGCGCGCCCCCGGCCGGGTAATCGCAGCCACAGAGCTCGGAAAAACGAAAAACCGATGAGATCGTCAAAGTCCCGTTCGCGCAACAAGTCGAACCGCCAGCGTTCGATGGGCAATATCATCAACCGTGTGTTCGACAGTTCGGGCCCGGAAGGCAAGGTGCGCGGCACGCCGCAACAGATCATCGACAAATATCTGATGCTGGCGCGTGATGCCCAGCTGGGCAATGATCGCGTGGCCGAGCAGAATTTCCTGCAGCACGCCGAACATTACACGCGCATGCTGGGCGAGGCTCAGGCGGAACTGCTGCGCGAACAGGCCGAACGCCAGCCCCAGCAGGGCGGCAACGGTGGGCAGGGTGGACAAGGCAGCCAAAGTGGTCAAAGTGGTCAAGGCGGGCTGGGCGGATCGGCGAGTGAACGCCTGACCCTGCGCGAGCCGTCGCGGCAGGACACACGTGCGCCGGGCGAAGACGAGCCGCAGCCCGATCTTCCCGCCTTCCTCACCGGTGCTTCGCGTGACGAAGGCTCGAATCTCGTGGATACACCGGAAGCGGCGCAAGGGTCCGAACCTTCGGATCGTCGCACCCGTCGGGATGATGACCGGCCGGGCCGGGACCGGCAGTTCGAGCGGCAGGGTGACCGCCACGGCGGCGAACGGCGCGACCGCAATGAACGCCGCCCGCGGCCCGACCGCGACGAGCGCAAGGAGCGCGCGGGCAACGCGCCGGCCTCCTCGGAGGGGGGATCCCCGGACCGGGTGCTCACTGAGCCGCCTGCATCGGCCGAAAGGGCGCCTCGGCCCCAGCCTCAGAACCAGACGCTGTCGCAATCGCCGGCCCCGGCATCGGACCTGTTCCAGCAGCCCGCCACTGACGCCCATGCGGCGCCCGGGAAGGAAGGGCCGGCAACCACCGGGCCGCTGCCAGAGGCCGAAGCCAAGCCGGCCCGCGCTCCGCGCAAACCGCGTGCGCCCAAGGCCACGAAACCCGCTGCGGAAGATCCGGGCGACGCCTGATATCACCTGGCCCCGGGCCGTGGACCTGCATCCAAGGCGCGCGTATGCGAGGCGCGCGCTTCTGCGTCAGGCGCCGGCCACGATCCTTGCCAGCGCGCAGAAATGCTCGATGTCGATTTCCTCGGCCCGTGATGTCGGAGCGATCCCGGCCGCCAGGAGCTTGTCCTCGATCGCCGGCGCCACGCCCTTCAGGCTTGCGCGCAGCATCTTGCGGCGCTGGTTGAAGCCGGCTGCGACGATGCGGCCCAACACCGCCGGATCGGCGGGAAAGCGCGGTTCGGGCAGCGCAGTCAGATGCACGACGGCCGAATGGATCTTCGGCGGCGGCGTGAAGGCTTCGGGGGGCAACGTCATCACCACCCGCGCATCGCAGCGCCACTGGGCAA
Organism: Paracoccaceae bacterium; assembly: GCA_020622085.1. Taxonomy (GTDB): domain Bacteria; phylum Pseudomonadota; class Alphaproteobacteria; order Rhodobacterales; family Rhodobacteraceae; genus QY30. The sequence continues at coordinate 1,106,521 of JAHRYM010000001.1, forward strand.
GGATCGCCAGACGACCATAGGCCTTCGACCCGGGCTTCGCCACGATCCGCTCGGCCACTTCCTTCTGGAACATCAGCGTGAGGCTTGTCCAGACCGGCGGCCAGACGGCGGGCGTCAGCCAGCGCACCAGAAGCTCGGTCCCGACGTTGTAGGGCAGGTTGGCCACCACCCTGACGGGCGGCATCAGATGCGCGAGCGGATCAACCTCCAGTGCATCGCCATTGATCACCTCGAGCCGCCCCGGATAGGCGGCGGCAATTTCGGCCAGCGCGGGCAGGCAGCGCGCGTCCTTCTCTACCGCCAGCACGCGCCGCGCGCCTTCGGCCAGCAACCCGCGCGTGAGCCCGCCCGGCCCGGGGCCAACCTCCAGCACGTCCGATCCGGCCAGGTCCCCGGCCGCGCGCGCGATCTTTGCCGTCAGGTTCAGATCCAGGAGGAAGTTCTGCCCAAGCGCCTTCCTGGCCGAAAGACCATGCGTCGCAATCACCTCGCGCAGCGGGGGCAGGCCGTCGATCGTGCTCATGGGTTTCTCTTTTGCGGAAAATACTCCCGCCGGAGGCTCCGACGGCAACCACCTGCCGCCTCCGGCGGGAGTATTTGCGCAAAGAAGAACATGGCGGTCACGTTCCGATCGCCGCCGACTGCGCGCAGCGGCGGGCCATGCGCAGTGCGGCAATCAGGCTTGAAGGATCGGCCATGTCGCGGCCTGCGATGTCGAAGGCGGTGCCATGGTCGGGCGAGGTGCGGATGAACGGCAGGCCCAGCGTCAGGTTGACGCCGCCGGCAAAGTCGATGGTCTTGATCGGGATCAGCGCCTGGTCGTGATACATGCAGAGCGCGGCATCATAGCGGGCGCGGGCGGCGGCATGGAACATCGTGTCCGCCGACAGAGGCCCCGAAAGCACGAAGCGTTCGTCACGGAGTGCAGCGATCACGGGGCGGATCACGTCGATTTCCTCGTGCCCCATGGTTCCGCCTTCGCCGGCATGGGGATTGAGCCCGGCGATCGCCAGCCGTGGCCTGACGATGCCGAAATCGCGTCGAAGCGCCGCATCGGTGATGCGGATGGTGCGTTCCAGAAGATCAGCCGTCAGGGCCGCTGGAACGTCGGCCAGCGGGATATGGATCGTCACCGGCACGACGCGGAGATCCTCGCAGGCCAGCATCATCACCACATGTTCAACCCCTGCCAGATGGGCAAGATATTCGGTATGCCCCGGGAAGGCGAAGCCTGCACCATCCTTCAGTGCCTTCTTGTGGATCGGCGCGGTGCAGAGCGCCGCCGCGAGACCGCGCCTTACCAGATCGACGCCGCGGGCGATCACCTCGATCACGGACGCCGCGTTTTCCGCGCTGGGTTCGCCCGCCCGTGCCGGGGCGGGGAAGTCGTGGCGCAGCACCGGCAGGGTGTCGACCGCGACATCGCGGCACTGCTCCGGCCCCTCGATCGCGGCCCAGCGGCTGCCGGGCGGCAGGTGAGCGGGATCGCCGATCCAGAAGAAGGGAACATCATGGCCAAGCGCGCGGCGCGCCTTTACCGCCAGTTCCGGCCCGATGCCCGAAGGCTCGCCACAGGTCAGCGCGATTGGCGGCAGCGGCTCAGGGGCGGCGGATGAGGGCATTGGCCTGGAGTTCGGCAAGATAGGCATCGGCCGCGTCGCCGAGCTTGCGGTTCAGAAGTTCGGCCCGCACCGTGTCGCGCGAGGGGCCCTTGGCAAAGCCCGCGTCCTCGTTGATGCGCGGCGCCTGCGGATCGGGGGCACTCTTCGGCGCCGGCGCCTCGAGAGCCTGGATTGCGGTCCGCTTGCACAGCATGAGGAGGACCAGGGCATTGCCGCGCACGATGGCCGTCGATGCCTCGCCTTCGTCGAGCTTGGCCAGTTCGCCGGCAACATCCCGCGGCACGTTGCGCAGGGCGGCGGTCTTGCGCTGAAGCTGGTTCGCAGGCAGGCCCCGCGCCGCCGAGTAGAGCATGTCGCAGTTGTCGGCGCGGCCAAGGATCCGCGCGGCTTCGGTGCGGGCATCAGGGCTGTTGCCGCCGGGAATCAGTAGTTCGGCATAATCGACGGTGATCTGGCCGGGGTCGACCTTGTCCGTGCCGTCTTTCAGGCCCCGCAGCTGGAAGACCGCGATTCCTTCGGGGATCCGCACCGGCTGGGTGATTTCGCCCGGGCGCATCTGGGTCAGGGGGCCGCGAACCTCGGGCGGCAGGTTCGTGAGCGGAATCCATCCGATCTGGCCGCCGGCATCACGCGAAGGAGCCGAGGAATACTTGTGCGCAAGCCCCGCAAATTCGGCCTGCGACATCCCGCCGGCCGACAGTTCTCGCGCCCGCCGGCTGGCAAGGTGGCCATATTTGCCGGTCATCGGCAGGATGATTTCGGAAACGAGAACCTGCGGCCCGGCGCCCCGGTTCTCGGTGACCGACAGCGCGCGGTCGATGTCGGCTTCCGAAACCGTGAGTTTATCCGCGTATTTCGCCCGGATCACCTCGCGCCATACAAGGCCTGCCTCGACGAAGTCGCGGAAGGTCTCGGCCTCGACACCGCCCTGGGCAAGGGCCTCGACGAACTGATCGGCCGTCAGGTTCGCGCGTGAGGCGAATTCGGTCATGCCGGTCTTGATCTGGTCGGGAGTTGCGCGGATGCCCGTCTGTCGGGCAGCGTCAAGGCGCAGGCGATCCTCGATCAATCCCTTCTCGGCCTCGGCCCGCGGGTCGCCCGGGGCACCGAGAAGTTCCATGAAGCGCGCGCGCTGGTCGATCTCGAAGTTCGAGATCGCGCGGTCATTGACGTAAAGCGCCGCCGCATAGGCATTGCCCTGCGCAAAGGCCGCGGGCTGCGGCAGGCCGAAGCTCAGCACTGATGCAAGGCACAGGGCCGATAGGCGGGTCACAAGGCGGGAGGGTCTGATCATCATCTGTCCGTCTGCTCGTGGTCGTGTCGCACTGGCGGCGGGCCGCCAGCGGGTTTGTCGGCAGCCTATCGCGCACAGGCCCGGCGATAGCTGCGGCCATCCTTGCCGGTTCCGAAGCCGTTCAACACCACCGACAGATCGAAATCCGTTGTCGGCTGCACACTAGTCGAGGATGTGAAACGACGCGAGAGGGAAAGATCGAGCGTTACGCATTCGTTGCTGTAGCCCAGCCCGAGGCCCGCGCGCGTTGCGCGTTCGGCGGTGAAGTCGTAGCGGCCCTCGGCCATGGCCCGCCAGCCGGGTCTGACTTCCCAGCCAGCGTCGAAGGCCAGTTCCGACGTTGCCTCCGGGCGCGACTCGGTCGGGTCGGCCACCATCCAGATATAGCTTGCGCCCGCCTGGAGGCGCGGATCGGCATAGGCCACGCGAAGTTCGTTCTTGGTGAATTCGAACCGGTCGTCAAAAAGCGCGCGGTCGGTCAGCGACAGGCGGTCGCCCCGGGTGATCTGGCTGGCGATGATCCAGTCCGACATCTTGCCCGCAAGGCCGGAGCCGTCGCTGAACTGACCCAGATCCTCGGTCCGCAGCACCCGGCCGGCCGTGACGCCGAAGGACCAGCCGTCGGGGTCGTAGCGGGTCCAGTTGACGCCGACATTGGCGCGAAAGCCGCGTTCCACCGCATCGGCCCCCGGAAAGCGGCTGAGTGAAAACAGGTTGCCCTCATCCAGCTCGACCAGCAGGCTGTCCTCGTTCGGGACGTTCGTGTTGCGGTCGGGCGCCCAGACCAGTTGCACGATCGGCTCGATGATCTGGGTGGCGCCGCCGGCTTTGCCACTGCGCATCCAGGGCCAGCGCAGTTCGACCGCGGTGACGGGTGTCACCCGGGTCACACTGCCCGGATAGGCGGCATCCTGCCCGATCGCATAGACATCCGCCGTGGCCGCCAGCAGGCCCGAGACCACAAGCCCGCCTTCGCCGATCCAGTTGCGGCGCCAGTCGGCACGGGCGGTCAGGCGGGCCATGTCGCGCCCGTCGGCTACTCCGTCGCCGTTTGCGTCGAAGGCCAGCGTCGAGGCGCGGCGGTGGCTGTGGGTCTGGAGCGTGAACCCGCCCTGTCCGCCAAGGATTTCCGGCCGGAAGCGGCGATGGAAGGTCATATCCGTGATCAGCGTCGGCAGAACCGAGTTGTCCTCGCCCGTGCGCAGCGAATTGTAGTTTCCAAGGCCCGCGAAGAAGGTCTCGTTGCGCCGCGTCCGCTCGATCCTGAAGCCGCTGAGCAGGCGGTCCTTGTCGGTGATGCCGTAGTCCAGCAGGTAGGACGGGTCGGACACAAGCTCGATCCCGAAGCTCAGGCGGAAATCGCGTGGCAGGTCGAAGGTGCCGGTGCCGAACAGATAGCCGCGGGTGCCGTCGGGGCGTATCCGGTCGTGCGAGAGCGATCCGTCGAACTGGATCTCGCCCGTGGCAAAGGCCTGACGATAGCGCCCGGCCAGGCTGCGGCCGTCCTTGGTGGTCACATAGGGCGTGAGTGTCAGGTCGCGGCTATCCCCGATGGCGAAGAAATAGGGCATCTTCAACCCAACCCCCAGCGCCGAGGTCGAGCGGACCGAGGGCACCAGAAAACCTGTCGCACGATCGAGCGTCGGGTCAGGCATCCGCAGGTGCGGGATGTAGAACACCGGAACGCCCGCAATTCGGAACTGGGCATTGTCGAAGTAGAGCTGGCGCTCCTGCTGGTCATGGACGACGCGCCGGGCGCGGATTTCCCAAAGCGGCGTCGGGTTGCCGGCGCAGACCTGGCAGCTTGAGGCAACAACCCTCGACATGCGCGTGAAGCGGCCCGAGACCCGCGCCAGTTCGTTCGCCGCGATCTGGAGCTGGCCATCCAGCACCACGCGGGCCGATTGCAGCACGCCCTCGCGCAGGTCGCTCGACAAAAGCGCGCTGTCGGCGATCATCGTCGATCCCGAGGCATCGGTCAGCGTGATCGGGCCTTCGATGTCAAGCCGGTCGGTTTTCTGGTCATAGACCATCCGCGCGGCCCGCAGGCGCGCCCCCTTGTAAAGGGCCTCGACCGTGCCTTCGGCAACCAGCCTGTCGTTGCCGCTGATATAGATGCGGTCGGCGACAAGGGTCGCGCGGTCTTGTGCCAGGCCCGGCGTCGTGCAGGCCAGCATCAGGACAAGCGCCATCGCCATCGCCCGGCCCCTTCCGGCGCGGGTTTCCTTGGGCGAGGGGGCGGGGTGCCGGCGAAACATCAGCCGTCCTCCAGATGCAAGAGCAGGCTCAGCGCCAGCAAGGTGGCCGCGACCGGCGGGATCCAGGCGGCCATCGCCACCGGGATCTGCCCGTTTTCGCCCAGCACCAGCGCGAAGTTTCGCAGGAAGAAGATCGCAAAGCCAGAGGCCATGGCCATGAGCACCATCAACCCGGTGCCACCCGACCGGGCATGACGCATGGTAAAGCCCGCGCCGATCAGCACCATGGCCGCCAGCAGAAGTGGCAGCGCCAGTTCGGTCTGGAACCAGACACTATGCTTGCGCGCGGAAAACCCGGCCCGCTCCAGATCGGCGATGAAGCCCGGCAACTGCCAGATCGAGATCGACGAGGGCGTGCCGAAACCGGCGCGGATCCGGTCCGGGGTCAGGTCGGAAGGAAGCGTGAGCCGGTCGGCGGTCGTGGCGTCAAGTTCGGCATTGCGGCCCGGATCGAAGTGCCAGTCCTTGGCCGTGCTCAAAAGCCAGGCGCCCCGGGCCAGTTCCGCCCGCGCCGCCTCGATCCGGCGGGTCGGTCCCTGCGCGCCGGCGAAGGTCAGGAAGGTCACCTCATGCAGCACCGTGCCGTCGGGGTTGGCGCTTGTCGCGTGGATCACGGTCTGGCCGTCCGCGCCGCCCTGCCGCAGCCAGAGCCCTTCGCGCGTGACGGAAAGGACGCTGCCATCGCCGCGGCGGAAACGGTCGGCCTGCGCCTCGTAGCGTTTTGACGTGGCCGCGACCAGCGGGTTGAACACCGCCACCGCCAGCGCACCGATCAGGATTGTCGCCGTGACCGGCGCCACCAGGGTGCGCAGGGCCGAACGGCCGGCGGCACGGATCACCACCAGTTCGGATGTGCGCGCAAGGCCCAGAAACAGCGCGACCGAGGCGAGAATCGCGATCAGCGGCAGGATGCGGTAGACCGACTGCGGCGTATTGAGAAGCGACAGCCCCATCGCCTGCGACAGCGTGATCTGGGCCGCGGAAAAGCGCCGGATCTGTTCCAGAAGGTCGATCAGGAACATCAGCGCAAAGAAGATCGAAAAGACCAGGGCAAAGGCCAAGGCGAAGCGGCGGGCGACATATAGCGAAAGCGTCATGCCACAGCCCCCGCACGCGGCCCGTCCGGCACCCGGCGCCGGCGGCCCGCAATCCAGATCAGCACCACCACAAGCGCCATGCCCACACCGACACCCAGATAGTTGAGAGCCGCCGGTGCCCCCTTTTGCGCAGCACTCGCGGCGGCGTTGTCCACCATCTTGACGAAGATCAGCAGCGCCACGGCCAGACCGATCTGCCGCCAGATGCCGAAGCGGCTGTAGGTGCCCGTCAACAGGGTGACAAACCCCAGAAGCGTGGCAATGGGGGCAAGGAGCGACTGGACCAGCCGGTTGTGGATCTCGTTGAGGGCCTGTGCACGGGTGATATTCAGCGCCGCCAGTTCCACGGGCGGCGACGTCAGCAATTCCAGTGATCCAAGTTCGCCGGGGTCCGGTCGGCGCAGCGAGGTCCGGGTGAGCGCAGCGCCAAGGTCATAGGCGAAATCGGCAAAACGCGTCGTCGAAAGCTGCTTGCCGGGCTGGCGCATCATCTGCGCCATTCCGTCGAACATCACCAGCTTCGGCCCCTGGTCGCCCTTGACCAGAAGAGCGCGGTCGGCGGTGTAGATCGTCTGCACACCTTCGGCGCGGCTGTCCGAAAGGAACAGGTCGCGCAATTCTCCCGCAGGCGTCACGTCGCGGATGAAGACGGTGATCCCCGCCGCCGGGTTGATGAAGTTGCCCGGGCTGAGGAAGCGCGCGGCCAGATCACCCGATATCTCGTCGCTGCGGATCGCCAGTTGTGCGCGGCTGACCGGCACGAGCACATGGCCGAGAACCGTCATCAGGAGCGTGATGATCAACCCGAAGACCAGCGCCGGACGTGCCAGCCGGACAGGCGAGAACCCGGTTGCCTGCAACACCACGAGTTCGCTTTCGGAAGTCATGCGGTTCGTCACATAGACCGTCGCGGCAAAGGCCGAGACCGGCAGCACAAGCCAGATCACATAAGGCAGCGACAGCGCCGTGAATTCCAGGAATACCCAGGCCGATTGCCCGTCGGCGATCAATTGGTCGAACAGCCGCACGGCCCGGTTGACCCAATAGACCGAGACAAGCACAAGCGAGAAGAAGCCGAACAGCATCATCAGTTGTGACAGGATGTATCTGTCCGACCGTCCCACGCCCGCGCCCTTGCCCAATACGCGCCATCCGGCTTTTGACCGGCAGCGCGCCACCTTGTTTTCCTTTCCCTAACCCAAAGCCGTGAACGGGGAAACTGCTATCTGGCCAAGGCGGTGGGGCTTCGCTAGGGTCCGCCGATATCCTGCCCACCGGAGCCGCGCCCCATGACCACGCCCATCGCCCCCGATTTCCGCCTGCCCGATCTTGACGCGCTCTTGCAGGCCAGGGGCCGGATTGCGCTGATCGTGGCCGATGCCGCCAAGCCGGACGCGATATTGCGCAAGCTTGACCGGGTGATGCGGGGTGCGCTGTCGCGCTGTCTGGAAAGCCCTGCCTTTGCCAAGCTGAAACCGGGCGAGGGGATCGACCTGGCCTGGCCCGCCGGGCTTCAGGCCGAAGCGGTGGCGGTGATTTCCCTGCCCAGGGGCGCCAGCACCGAGGAGGCCCGCAAGGCGGGGTCTTTCCTTGGCCGGGCGCTGGGCCAGCCGGGCGGGATGATCCTCGCCGCGCACCCAAAGGTGGCCGAGATCGCCTTTGGCGCGGTGATGCGCGCCTATGCCTTCGACTACCATACCGGCGAGAAGCCCGCGAAAGGCGGCATCACCGTCATGTCGCCCGCGCCCGACAGGGCCGGTGCGGCCTGGGCGCCGCTTGCCGCTGTGGCTTCGGGCGTGTTCTTCACCCGCGATCTGGTGAACGAACCTGCCAACATCCTGACCACGACCGAATTTTCCGACCGTCTGGAGGGCTTGCGCGATCTTGGCGTCGAGGTCGAGGTGCTGGACGAGCCTGCGCTTGATCGACTGGGGATGCGCGCACTTCTGGGCGTGGCGCAGGGGTCGGAAAGCCCGGCCAAGGTCGTGGTGATGCGCTGGCAGGGCGGCGGCGATCAGACGCCGCTGGCGCTGGTCGGCAAGGGCGTGGTTTTCGACACCGGCGGCATCTCTCTCAAACCCGGGGCGGGGATGGAGGAGATGACGATGGACATGGGCGGCGCGGGCGTCGTGGCGGGCGTCATGCGGACGCTTGCGCTGCGCAAGGCGCGGGCCAATGTCGTGGGGCTGGTGGGCCTTGTCGAGAACATGCCCGATGGCCGAGCCCAGCGTCCGGGCGATATCGTCCGGTCGATGAAGGGCGACACGATCGAGGTGATCAACACCGATGCGGAAGGGCGGCTCGTGCTGGCCGACGTGCTCTGGTATGCGCAGGACCGCTTCAAGCCTGCCGCGATGATCGACCTTGCGACGCTGACCGGGGCGATCGTCGTCGGCCTCGGCCACGAAAACGCGGGCGTGTTTTCGAATGACGACGCGCTCTGCAACGCTTTCCTTGCCGCCGCGAAAGCGGAAGGCGAGGGCGCATGGCGGATGCCGATGGGGCCGGGCTATGACGCGCTGTTGAAATCGCGTCTGGCCGACATGCGCAATTCCTGCGGGCGCCCGGCCGGATCTATCACGGCCGCGCATTTCCTGCGTCGCTTCGTGAAGGACGAAACCCCTTGGGTCCATCTGGACATCGCGGGCGTGGCGCTTCTGTCCACGGGCAATGTGCTGGCGCCCAAAGGTGCTACCGGCTGGGGCGTGATGGCGCTTGACCGGCTGATCCGCGACCGGTTCGAAGCCTGATGGCCGCCGCCACCCGCTTTTACCACCTGACCTACAGCGGCGTCGATCAGACCCTTGCGACGCTGATCGACCGTTCGCTTGCGGCGGGCTGGCGGGTGGTGGTGCGGGGCGGCAATCCTTCGCGGCTGGAAGAGATCGACCGCGCGCTCTGGACAGGCAGCGACGACGGCTTCCTGCCCCACGGCCTGTCGGGCGGCCCGCATGACGCGCTGCAACCGGTGCTGCTGACCGATGGGCCCGCGATCCCCAACGCCGCCCAGTGCCTGATGGCCGTCGATGGCGCCGAAGTGGCTGCCGAAGATTGCGCCGGGCTGGAACGGGTCTGCATCCTGTTTGACGGCAACGACCCCGAAGCCCTGTCCCGCGCGCGGACACAGTGGAAGGCCTTCACCACGGCTGGAATTGCCGCCGAATACTGGAGCGAGGACTCCGGGCGCTGGCAGATGAAGTCCTCGACCGCGCCGAAGACGCCTGATGCCTAGCGCTTCAGCACGATCCGGTCGCGGGTGAAGGTCACCTCATAGCGCGACAGGTAATCCATCCCGAGAAGCGACACATCAAGGTTGCCGCCGATCACCACGGCGGGCACGTTGCGGTCACGGAAGTTGCCCAGCACGACGCTGTCAAGCCGCAGCGATGCCGTGGGAACCATGCCATTCGCCGTCTGGCTTTGCCCGGTGAAGACCAGCGCGCCCGTGTCGATCCCGGCCAGCCGCGCATCCGCCCGGGTCAGCGCGATGCCCGTGGCTCCGGTGTCGATGACGAACAGGATCGGCGCCCCGTTCACTGCCACATTCACATAGAAATGCCCGTCCTCGGACACCGGAATATCGATCTCGGTCGCACTGATCCGGGCGGCGCCGGGAACGATCTGGCGTTGCAGGTCGCCCCAAAGCCCCCGCGCGGCAATCACGCCCAGGAAGATCATCGCCCAGATGGCCAGTTGCTGCACGGTCTTGCCAAGGGACTGCCGGTTGCCGAAGAACAGCGCCCCGACCACAGCCACCAACAGCACCACAAGATAAATCACCCGAAGGGACTGGTCCGCGCTCATGCCTCAGCCTGCCCAACCCGAAATCATTCCGGTGCCCTTGATCCCGTCCAGAACGAACTGCACCGAAAGTGCGGCCAGCAGCATCCCCAGAAGCCGGGTGATGACGACGATCCCGGTCCGGCCAAGCGCCCGGGCGATGTAGCTGGAGGCAAGGAAGAACAGGAAGGTCAGCAGCACCACCACGACCATCACCAGATGGACAGAGGCCACATGCGCCCAGGTCTGGTTTTGCGTGTTCGCCAGCAGGATCATCGTGGTGAAGGCGCCGGGGCCGGCAATCAGCGGCGTGGCCAGCGGAAAGACCGAAGGATCATGCTCGGGGTCGCCGTGCTGGCCCTCGCGCCGCTGCGTGCGGCGTTCGAACAGCATGTCGAGCGCGGTTGCGAACAGCAATATCCCGCCAGAAATGCGGAAGGCGGGCATCGAGATCCCGACCGCACCCAGGATCCGGTCGCCCAAGAGCCCGAAAAGCGTCAGCAGGATCACGGCGATCACGCAGGACCGCAGCGCCATCCGACGCTTGTGCGCCTCGTCCATGCCATGTGTCAGGGCAACGAACAGCGGCGCCAGCGCGATCGGGTCGATGATCACGAACAAGGTGACGAAGGTGCTCAGGTAGAACGCCGGATCCATCGCAAACCCTTCCCTTGCCTCATCTCCTTGCTCACGCTTCGGTCGTGGTTATGCAAGGGAAATCCTGCGGGGCAGCCGTCAGGCCTGCGCCAGTTCCAGCTTTTCGGCGGCCTTCATCCACATCTCCTCGGCACGGTCCAGACCTTCCATCACCTCGGCATATTTCTTCTGCCAGACGATGGCCTCGCCAGGGCGTTCGTAAAGCTCGGGGTCGGCCAGTTTCACCGCCAGCTTGTCGCGCATGTCATTGAGCTTCGCGACACGCTCCTCGCATTTGCGAATCTCGCTCCGCAGCGCCTGAAGGGCCTCGCGCGAGGGTTTCGGGGCCTTTTCCTTCGGCTTTTCGGGCTTTTGCGGTTCGTCCCCGGCCAGCAATTCGCGCCGGTAGCTTTCCAGATCGCCCTGATAGGGCGCCACCCCGCCACCCTTCACCAGCCACAACCGGTCGGCCACCAGCCCCAAAAGATGCATGTCATGGCTGACCAGCACCACCGCGCCGGAATATTCGGTCAGCGCCGTCACCAGCGCCTCGCGGCTTTCGATGTCGAGGTGGTTGGTCGGTTCGTCGAGGATCAGCAGATGCGGCGCGTCGATGGTCGCCAGCAGCAGCGACAGCCTCGCCTTCTGCCCGCCCGACAGCCGCCCGACGACGGTCTCCGCCTGATCGGCACCAAGGCCGAAGCCCGCGAGCCGGGCGCGAAGCCGAGGCTGGCCTTCCGCGGGGCGCAGCCGCTGGATGTGCTGCAAGGGCGTTTCGTCCAGATACAGCTCATCCACCTGATGCTGGGCGAAATAGCCGATCCTCAGCTTCGAGGACCGCACCACCTTGCCGTCGATGGGCGCAAGCTTGCCCGCCAACAGCTTCGACAGCGTGGACTTGCCCTCGCCGTTGCGGCCCAGAAGGGCGATCCGGTCGTCCTGGTCGATCCGCAGCGACAGGCGCCGCAAGACCGGTTTGCCGTCATAGCCGACCGACACGCCATCCATCGTGATGATCGGCGGCGACAAGGGTTCCGGCACGGGGAAAGTGAAGACCTGCTTCTTCGCTTCTTCCGGCGCCATGATCGGCGTCATCTTTTCCAGCATCTTGACGCGGCTTTGCGCCTGCACGGCCTTCGATGCCTTGGCCTTGAAGCGGTCGACGAAGCTTTGCAGATGGGCGCGCCGCGCCTCCTGCTTCTTGGCCTCTGCCGCCTGCACGGCGCGCTGTTCGGCGCGCTGGCGGGCGAACTGGTCATAGGGGCCGGACCAGAGCGTGAGCTTGCGGTTTTCCAGATGCAGGATCGAGCCCACGGCGCGGTTCAGCAACCCCCGGTCGTGGCTGATGATGAGGACCGTATGGGGATACTTGGCCAGATAGCTTTCAAGCCAAAGCGCACCTTCCAGATCGAGGTAGTTGGTCGGTTCGTCCAGCAACAGCAGATCGGGCTGCGCGAACAGCACCCCCGCCAGCGCCACCCGCATCCGCCACCCGCCCGAGAAATCGGAACATGGCATCAGCGTTTCTTCCGGCGTGAAGCCCAGGCCCTTCAGGATCGAACTGGCGCGGCCCTCGGCCGACCAGGCGTCGATATCGGCCAGCCGGTGCTGGATGTCGGCGATCCGGTGCGGGTCGGTGGCGGTTTCGGCCTCGGCCATCAGGCTCGCGCGTTCGGTATCGGCAGCAAGCACCGTATCCAGCAGCGAGGTCGAGGAGGAGGGCACTTCCTGCGCCACGCCGCCGATCCTTGAGCGGGCCGGCACGGAAATCTCGCCACCCTCCAGCGCGATCTCGCCGCGGATCAGGCGGAAGAGCGTGGTCTTGCCGGTGCCGTTCTGGCCGACAAGGCCGACCTTGTGGCCGGTGGGAATCGTGGCCGAAGCGCCTTCGAACAGGGGCCGGCCTTCGACGGAATAGGTGATATCGGATATCCGCAGCATGACGCGCCGCATATCAGAGCCGCCCGGACAGGGAAAGCGCGCCGCCGCGCCTTTCTCTGTAGATATGCATCTCTTTTGCCCAAATACTCATGCCCCACCCAAGGCCCCGCGATGCCCTGGGGCGCCCGGGGCACCTTTTCAAGCGATCCATGCCATGCTAGCAGGCGCGCGATCTTCTCCCGCGCCGGGCGCCTGTCGTCCGCGCGCCCAACCAAAGGTGACCAGCCATGGCGATCGAACGCACCCTTTCCATCATCAAGCCCGACGCGACCCGCCGCAACCTGACCGGCAAGATCAACGCCAAGTTCGAGGACGCGGGCCTGCGCATCGTCGCGCAAAAGCGCATCCACCTGTCGCTTGCACAGGCCGGCAAGTTCTACGAGGTCCACAAGGACCGTCCCTTCTTTGGCGAACTGACCGAATTCATGGCTTCCGAGCCGGTCGTCGTGCAGGTGCTGGAAGGCGAAGGCGCCATCGCGAAGAACCGCGACGTGATGGGCGCGACCAACCCGGCCAACGCGGCCGAAGGCACGATCCGCAAGGAATTCGCGCTGTCGGTCGGCGAAAACTCGGTCCACGGCTCGGATGCGCCGGAAACCGCTGCGCAGGAAATCGCCTTCTTCTTCTCGGGGCTTGAGCTGGTCGGCTGATCGGCCCTGGCAACCGGATGACAGGAAGGGCGCCCTTCGGGGCGCCTTTTTCATCTGCGCCGTCGCCCGGCGCCGAGCTCGTCCAGTATCCTTTCGATGCCCTCGGGCAGGCCGTCGCGGGCCAGCCGCGCCTTCAATGCGTCGAATCGCTCGCGCAGGGCGGTCTTCTCCTCGCCCCGGCAATCGTTCCAGGGCCGGCCCTGCAGCCCCATGACCAGAACGTAATATCCGATGAAATGCGGTCGCTCGCCATTCTGCAGCAGCCGCAGATAGGCCTCATCCGGACCCATCGCGCGCAGTTCCTCGGCGCTGGTGATGCCTGCTCGCCTGAATGCCCGCTCGGATGCCGGGCCAAGGTTGGGAATCGTCGAGATGGGGCGTGCCATGGCTGCAATGCTATGCGCAGCCCCTGCACGATCAAGCCCCCGGGGTTATGACCCCAGGTGCCGGCCGAGGTGCTGGTGTCCAGATCACATAGCCGCCCACAACCCGCTGAACGGGCTGCCGCCAAGCGATGATCCGCGATTCAGATCGCGGCCCAGTCGGTATAGCGGGTAGGCTTGCGGTTCTGCGAATCGCGGGCGTCCTGGCCCTGCTGTTGCAGCGCCGCCCCGTCCTGCTGACCCTGACCGGACTGTTGCCCGATCTGCTGGCTGACGTCCTGCCCGTGCTGCCGGCCCTGTTGCTGGCCCTGCGGCTGCTGTGCCTGGGCTGCAACGCCGCCCATCTGCGTCACTCGTGTCATCTTTGTCCTCAGGCGGGGAAACCGCCTTCCCTTGCTACGCTGCTCGACCCTGCCACGTTCTGGTGGCTTGGGTTCGACCGAGATATGGCGGCCGAAAGGCAGCGTCAAGCATGACGGCGCGTCAGGCCGGACAGACAAGCGATTGTGACGCATTTCCGAGACTCAGAAGCTGGTCAAGGCCTTGGTTGTTCACCACCAGGTCCGCAAGAGTCACCCGATCAAGCGTCGCATAGAAGCTTTCGACGGCCACGGCCAACGCCGGCTTCAGCAGGCAGGTCTCGATCAGGGGGCAGGTATTGCCCTGGGCGGCGAAACATTCGGCAAAGGGCGTGCCGCCTTCGAAGGCGCGGAACACCTCGCCCACGCTGATCGCTTTGGCCGGGCGGGCCAGACGGATGCCACCGGCGCGTCCGCGCTGCGTATCCAGGTATCCAAGCTGGCCCAGCGTGTTCACGACCTGCGCCAGATGGTTTTCGGATGCGTTGCAGCAGAGCGCGATTTCGTGCCGCCGCACGATCTGCCCGTCATTGACCGCGCAGGCCATCAGGGTCCGCATGGCAAGGTTGGTTCTCATCGTCAGTCGCATGGTAATCCTCCATCCAGTTTGCCTGTTTCTAGGGCATGGTGGAGGGCCTCGCCTTGATAAAGATCAGATGAACCTTTTTTCGAGGTCACTCCCGAAAGGCTGAGGCCAGGCTTTCGGGCAGGTCGAAATCCGACAATGCGCGGGCGCGGCCCCGGGACGACATCTTGCGGGCGGTCTTCTGGACGATGCGTGAGATGTCGCTTTCGTCGTGGCTTGCGGCGAAGGGCAGGAAATACCAGCGCAGGAAGGTCAGGCAGGCCACATCTTCCAGCGCCTGCACATCCGGATCGTGTTTGATGCCTTCCTTGCGCAGCATCCGGCCGACCCGTTCGGCCTCTGCCCCCCCAAAGCCTGACGCTTCCATGATTTCGGCCACGCGGGTTGCGTGGAAGGCGCCCAGATCGCGCCGCCAGGCCAGATAGCCCTCCCGGCCTTCGGGATAGGACGCGCGGGGCGAGGTCCAGCGTTCGATGTGCTGGCCGCGCACGGCAACCTGCAAGAGGTCGGATGCATCGGGGATCAGCCGCGCCAGTTCGTTGCTCATCCGCTGGCCGTAAAGAAGCGCCTCGGGCGTGCCGTCGGCGGCGTGGTTCGAGTCGGTGGCATTGGCCTTGTCGATGGCTGCAAGGGTGGTGGACAGGCGGTCTGTGGACATGGGGCACCCCGATCTTTTGCCGCAAGGTTCCAGAACGCGGCCGACCGGTCAATCGGCAAGCGCGCGGGGCGCGGGGGGATGGGGGCGGGGATTGCCACGGCCAGCCCCGCAAGGCCATGCCCGGGGCACCGGGACGCGCCATCCGCAGGTAAAGACAGCGACCGAGACCCTTTTCACCCCCTTCATCCGCCGGAGCGATCGGTCTTGCCAACCGCATCGTCATGGCGCCGCTGACGCGCAACCGCGCCCGGCATGAAGACGGCGTGCCGACCGATCTGGCGGTAGAATACTGTCGCCATAGCGCGGCGGCCGGCCATGACGCGGGCGGCAGGATCACGCTGCGGTTCCGGCACCTGGGCCGTGTCTCGCATGTGTCGTTGCACTCGGGCGGGCAGGCGCCGGTCGGGCCTTCGGCATCGCGGCGAAAAACGCGGGTATATGACGGCGAAAGGTTCGAGGCCGCATGGCAGGAGGCTGCCCTGAACGCGCCCGACAACACGACCTTTTCTGGTGGCGGCGCAGAGAGCTACGTCGATTGTCCGGCGCTGGCCGGCTGACGAAAAGCCGGTGTGGGCGGGGCATTGACCCTTCCCGGGCTACGTTCCATCCTCGCCCCGAGGCCGCTTCACAGAAAGGACCACCCACATGACCGTTTCCGACCCAATGGGGATCGACCCGGCGATGCTCGACCGTCTGGCCGAGGTCGCCGTGCGGGTGGGGCTGAACCTGCAACCGGGGCAGGATCTGGTTCTGACGGCACCGGTCGCGGCGCTGCCGCTGGTGCGGCGCGTGGCGGTGGCGGCCTATCGCGCCGGGGCGGGGCTGGTGACGCCGATCCTGGCGGACGAAGAGGTGGCGCTCGCGCGCTACCGCAACGCCGGGGACGACAGCTTCGACCGCGCGCCGGGCTGGCTTTATCGAGGCATGGCCGAGGCTTACGCCAGCAATGCCGCGCGCATGGCGATCGTCGGCGACAACCCGATGCTGCTGGCGGAACAGGATCCCGCAAAGGTCGCACGGGCGGGCAAGGCCAATGCGCTGGCCTACAAGCCCGCGCTGGAAAAGATCTCGAACTTCGACATCAACTGGTCGATCGTCGCCTATCCCGGTGCCGCATGGGCGCGGCAGGTCTTTCCCGGCCTGCCCGAGGACGAGGCGGTGGCGCGGCTGGCGCAGGCAATCTTTGCGGCGTCACGGCTGGATGGCAACGATCCTGTTGCCGCCTGGGAGGCGCACAACGCGGCCCTGAAGGCGCGGTCACGCTGGCTGAACGACCAGCGTTTTGCGGCGCTGCATTTCACCGGCCCCGGAACCGATCTGAGGGTGGGGCTTGCGGATGGCCACGAATGGCACGGGGGCGCGTCCACCGCGAAGAACGGCATTTCCTGCAACCCCAACATCCCCACCGAAGAGGTCTTCACCACACCCCACGCGCAGCGCGTGGATGGCCGGGTGCGCGCCAGCAAGCCGCTTGCGCATCAGGGCAGCCTGATCGAGGGGATCGAGGTGAGGTTCGAAGCCGGCCGCATCGTCGAGGCCAAGGCGGATCGCGGCGAAGCCGTTCTTCTCAAGCTGCTTGACAGCGACGAAGGCGCGCGGCGTCTGGGCGAGGTGGCGCTGGTGCCGCACCGCTCGCCCATCTCGGACACGGGCGTTCTGTTCTTCAACACGCTTTTTGACGAAAACGCCGCCTGCCACATCGCGCTGGGTCAGTGCTATTCGAAATGCTTCCTGAACGGCGCAAACCTGTCGCCCGAACAGATCGCCGCGCAGGGCGGCAATTCCAGCCTGATCCATGTCGACTGGATGATCGGCGGCCCGGACACCGATATCGACGGCATCCGGGCGGACGGCGCCCGCGTGGCCGTCTTCCGCAAGGGCGCCTGGGCGCAATCGGTCTAGCGCAGGAAGGCCCGGAACCGGCGCAACGTCAGCCAGAACAGCACCGCGCCGATCAAGGCCATCGCCGCAAGCTGCGGCCAGACCACGTCAAGCCCCGCGCCGCGAAACAGCACGGCTTGCGAAAACACGATGAAATGTGTGTTTGGCGCCCCCGACATGATGAAGCGGATGGTGTCGGGCATGCTTTCGACCGGCGTCATCGCGCCCGAGAGCACCTGAAGCGGCAGAAGGACAAGGATCAGCAAGAGCCCGAATTGCGGCATGGCGCCGGCCAGGGTGGCCAGAAAGATGCCCAGCGATGTCGTGGCAAACAGCATCAGCATCGTCCCGAACATGAACAGCGGCACCGAGCCAGCCACCGGCACGCCAAGGATCAGGCGCACCATCAATCCGATGGCCAGCCCCGAGGCCAGCAGCACCACGAGCCCCATCGACCAGACCTTGGACAGCATGAGCTCGGTCGCGGTCACCGGCATGACCAGCAGGTGCTCGACGGTGCCGTGTTCCTTTTCGCGGATCAGCGCCGCGCCGGTCAGGATGATCGACAGCATCGTGATCGACATGACGACATGGGTGATCGCCCCGAACCAGCCCGGATCCAGCCGCTGGTTGTAGCGGGCGCGCAGGATCAGATCGACAGGCGGGGTGTCGACATCGCGGTGCCTGCGCAGGAATTCCTGCACCTCGGCGGTGACGATCTGGTGGATATAGCCGGTGCCGGTGAAGGCCTGGCCCACGCGGGTCGCATCGACGTTGAGCTGCATCGAGGGATGCGCGCCCGCCAGCAGGTCGGACTGGAACCCCGAGGGAATTTCCAGCGCGAAGGTATCCACGCCCGCATCCATGCGCGGATCCATCAGTGGCGCGGAAATGGCGACGGGCGGGGTGAAATAGGGCGGCTGGAACGCCACGAACAGGCGTGCGGTCAAGGGCGAATGGTCCTCGTCCACGATGGCGATTGCGGCGCGGTTCAAGGATTCCGGCATCGCCTTGCTTTCGACGTAGATCGCCAGCGTGAAGGAATAGACGATCAGGCCAAGCATCACCCAGTCGCGCGACAGGCCGCGCAGTTCCTTCAGGCCAAGATGCAGGATGTTGCGAAGCGTCTGGTGCATGGCGGTCACCGCGCCTGTTTCTTCAGAAGCGCGACCGCGAGCGCCAGCGTCACCGGCACCGCGATCAGCAGTGGCAGGAAGGATCCGGCCAGATCGGCAAAGCCCAGCCCCTTGGAGAAGGTGCCGCGGGTGATCGCCATGAAATGGCTTGTCGGATAGACGTTGCCGATGATCCTTGCCGCCCCCTGCAACGTGGAAACCGGGTCGATCATGCCGCCATATTGCAGCGCCGGCATCAGCGTCAGCAGCGTCGTGCCGAAGATCGCGGCGATCTGGCTCGAGATGAAGGACGAAATCATCAGCCCCATCCCGGTGGCGATGGTGGCATAGAGGATCGCCCCGGCTGTCATGGTCAGCAGGCTGCCGGTGAAGGGCACGCCGAACAGGAAGACTGCCGCATAAAGCATGGTCAGGTAGTTGACAATGGCCAGCGCCAGATAGGGAAGTTGCTTGCCGATCAGGAATTCGGCCCGCCGGGTGGGCGTAACGTAAAGGTTCACGATCGACCCGAGTTCCTTTTCGCGCACGACCGAAAGCGCGGTCAGCATCGCCGGAATCATCATCAGGAGCAGCGGGATCACTGCCGGCACCATCGACACAAGGCTTTTCACGTTCGGATTGTAGCGGTAGCGGGTTTCCAGCGTGAAGGGCGCCATCGTGGCCGCATCGCCGTAAAGCCGGCGTGCCTGTCGCGCGAGCCAGGTGGCGTGCATTCCCTGGACGTAACCCTGCACGATTTCGGCGCGCTGCGGATTGGCGCCGTCGATCCAGGCCCCCACCTCGACCGGCTTGCCGCGCGCCACGTCGCGCGCAAATCCGGGCGGGATCTCGATGGCCAGCGCCAGCGTGCCCGCCCGCATCCGGGCGTCGATGTCGTCGTATCCGGTCAGCGGCGCCTGTCCGATAAAGTAGCGAGACCCTTCTATGTCCAGCGCGTAGTCGCGTGAAAGCGTGGTCTGATCGCGGTCGAGCACGGCAAAGCTCAGATCCTCGACATCCATGTTGATGCCGTAGCCAAGCACGAACATCAGGATCAGCGATCCCATCAGGGCCAGCGCCGCCCGGATCGGGTCGCGGTAAAGCTGGATCGCCTCGAGCCGCGAGAGGCTTGCCATCCGGCGCAGGCTGAAGCTGCTTCGCGGGGCGGCGCGGAAGGAGTGCGCCGGCGGCGATGGCGGTGCCGGGCGCGCGCCCGCATCCTCCGGGCTTTCACCGGTGTCGATGGCGACTTGCAGATATGCCACGAAGGCATCGTCAAGCGTGGCAACGCCCCGCGAACGGATGATGTTCTCGGCCGTGTCCGAAACCAGAACCTTTCCGGCATGCATCAGCGAAATTCGGTCGCAGAGCATGGCTTCGTTCATAAAATGGGTCGAGACGAAGATCGTGACGCCCTCGTTGCGCGACAGATCGGCGAGGATCGCCCAGAAATGGTCGCGCGCCACCGGGTCGACGCCGGAGGTGGGTTCGTCAAGGATCAGGATTTCGGGGCCGTGGATCATGGCGACCGCCAGCGACAGCCGCTGCCGGATGCCAAGGGGCAGGGCGCCGGGAAGGGTGTCAAGAACCGGGATCAGCCCGAAGTCACTGGCCATCCGGTCGATGCGCGGGCCGATGGTTTCGGGCGCCATGCCGAACAGGCGCGCGTGCAGGTCAAGGTTCTGGCGCACCGTCAGTTCGGAATAAAGCGAGAAGGACTGCGACATGAAGCCCACCCGGCGCCGCACCGCCATGTCACGGGCATCGACCGTCTTGCCGAACAGTCGCGCGGTGCCCTCGGACGGCTCCAGCAGGCCGGTCAGCATCTTCATCGTCGTGGTCTTGCCGCAGCCGTTCGACCCGAGAAATCCGAAGATCTCGCCGCGACGGATGCGGAAGGAGACCTGATCGACGGCGGTGAAACCGTCAAAGCGCATGCTCAGCCCCTCGGCCTCGATCGCGGGTGGCTCGTCCTCGGGGAAGTCGTGTGGCGGGATGGTGACGCGGTGGTGCCCGGCGCGGTCGGCCTCGGGCAAAAGCGCGATGAAGGCATCGTCAAGCGTCGCTGTCCCGGTCCGCGCCAGCAGGTCCGTGGGCGTGCCGGTTGCCAGCACCTGGCCGCCGTGCATCGCCACCAGCCAGTCGAACCGCGCCGCTTCCTCCATATAGGCGGTGGCGACGATCACGCTCATGCCTGGCCGTTCGTCGCGGATGTCGGTGATCAAGTCCCAGAACTGCCGCCGCGACAGCGGATCGACGCCGGTTGTCGGCTCGTCCAGGATCAGGAGATCCGGGTCATGGATCAGCGCGCAGCACAGGCCCAGCTTCTGCTTCATGCCGCCCGACAGCTTCGATGCCGGACGGTCGGCAAAGGCGGCCATTCCCGTGCGCGCCAGCAGGGTTGCGATGCGTGCCCGGCGCTCGGACGCACCCTGGCCAAACAGACGGCCGAAGAAGTCGATGTTTTCGCGCACCGAAAGCGTGGGGTAAAGGTTGCGCCCCAGTCCCTGCGGCATATAGGCGATGCGCGGGCAGACCTGCGCCCTGTGGCGGGCCGACCGCATGTCTCCACCCAGCACCGTGACCTCGCCCCGGGTAACGGCCCGGGCGCCCGCGATCAGCGACAAAAGGCTCGACTTGCCCACGCCATCCGGCCCGATCAGCCCCACCATGGCGCCGGCCGGAAGATCAAGGCTCACACCCCCGAGCGCCTGGATCTTGCGATAGCGGTGCGAAAGCCCGCGAACCACCACGACCGGGGCGCCCCTGCCGGCATCCCCGGCCTGGCCGGGCGGGCCTTTCGTCACTGTGCGACCTTCGCCAGCGTGGCGGGCCACTCTGCCTTGGGGTCGATCCTCAGGTAGGCGCTGCCGGGCAGGCCGGTCTTGACGTAGTCGATGTATTTTTCCAGCAGCGCGGGCCGGACCTGCGCTTTCACGCGGAACATCAGCTTTTCGCGCTCGACCGTCGTTTCCACCGTCTTCGGTGTGAACTGCGCCACATCGGCCACATAGGACACCGAGGCCGGAATCGCGATATCGGGGGCCGCGTCGAGGATCAGCCGCACCTCCTGCCCGATCTGGACGCGCCCGGCCTGCGATGTGGGCAGGAAGAAGGTCATGTAGACATCATCCAGCACCACGATGTTCAGGATCCGCCCGCCGGGGGCCACGACTTCGCCCACCTCGGCGATCTGATACTGGACGCGGCCCGCGCGGGGCGCGCGCAGGCTCATGTCCTCGATCGAGGTGGTTATGGCGTCGATGGCTGCCTGTGCCGCCTCGACCGCTGCTTCGGCATCGACCACGCGCGCCCGGGCTGCGCCAATGCCGGCGTCGGCGGCCGCCAGCGAGGCCCGCGCCAGCGCAAGGCCCGCCCGCGCCTGCCGTTCATTGGCGCGGTCGTCGTCCAGAACCTGCTGCGAAACGGTCGAGGATTTCGACAACTGTTCGGACCGTGCAAGCCGCATCCGCGCCGCATCGGCCACGGCCTGCGCTTGTTCGACCTGCGCCTCGGCGGCCGCACGCTGGGCGATCGCCTGATCAACGCCGCTGCCGGCGGTATCAACCCCGATCCGGGCACGGCGCAGCGCGGCTTCGGCCTGACGCTCCTGCGCCTTCAACTGGTCGGTATCCATCTCGACCAGCACATCGCCCGCCTTCACGGTCTGTCCTTCGGAGGCGAGGATCGCCGTGATCCGCCCGCCTGCCAGCGCCGCCACATCGACCTCGGTCGCCTCGATCCGGCCGTTTCCCGACGCGATGCCTTCAGGAAGTGGGCGGGTCCGCGTGCTCTGCCAGACGGCATAGGCCGCCGCGGTCAGTGCCAGGACAACCAGCAGGGTCAGGATGGGTCGGGCGGGTTTGGCCATGGAACGCGCGCGCCTCCTGTCTGTGCGGACGCGACCAGTCTAGCGGCAGGTTTCGCGGGTGGCGACGGCAAAAGCGGCACCTGCGGCAAGGGGGCCCCGGCCCGGAGTGAGGATGCCCAAGAGGGGCGGTGGCTCAGAAGCCCGAGATCAGTTCGATCTTCGATCCGTCGCTGAAGCGGCCAAAGCGGAAGTCGCGCGGATCGACCAGCGGTGTGCGGTTGGTGATCAGATCGGCCACCAGCCGCCCCGCCGCCGGCCCGATGCCGAAGCCGTGGCCCGAAAAGCCCGAGGCGATGTAGAAGCCCGGCACCTTGTCCACCCCCGATATCACCGGCACCGCGTCGGGTGTCACGTCGATATACCCCGCCCAACGTTGCGCGATTTCGGCCTGTGCCAGCGCCGGAAAGGCCCGGATCGCGGCGGCCATGGCCCGGTTCGAGAGCCTTTGGCTGGGCACCGGGTCGAGCACGCGGTTGTATTCGAAGGGGCTGGGTTCATCCAGCGACCAGCGCGTGGCAATCCGCGCCTCGTCCAGAAATCGCAGGCCGACGCGGAAGTTGAGCGAGCGCCATTCCTTCATCAGCGCCGGCAGGAAGGCGCGGGCATAGCGGAAGGACGCGGGCACGATGCTGACGATGTTCTCATGCCCCGAGGCGATGGTATAACCGCCGTCCTGCCGCTTGCGGATGGCGAAGTCGCTGTGCCAGATCGCCTGTTCCGGCCCGCCTTCGAGCGGTTTCGTGCGCAGCACCGAATTCATCACCTTGAGCTGCGGGAAGTCGATGCCGGCGTTCCCGGCGAAAAGGTTCGACCAGGCGCCGCCCGCCAGCACGACCGCGCGGCAGCGGATGGGCCCGCGTTCGGTGACGACACCGCTGATTGCGCCCGCCTCGGTCTCGATCCCGCGCACGGCGCATTCGGTCAGGACATGCGCGCCCCGGTCGCGTGCTGCCTCGGCGATGGCGGGGGCGGCCTTCTGCGGCTCGGCCCGGCCATCGGCACCGGTATAGAGCGCGCCCTTCAGGTCAAGCGTCGAGCCGGGAAACATCGTCCTGAACTCCTGCCCCGAAATCATCCGGCTTTCGACCTGATAGCCTTCAAGGTTGCGGTTCCAGCGTTCGTGCTGGGCATATTGTTCATCACTTCCACAGGTGAAGATGATCCCCGCGCGGCGATAGCCGGTATCGCGCCCAATCCTTGCATCCAGTCCCTGCCAGATCCGCAGCGCCTCGGCCATCAGCGGCACTTCACGCGGGTCGCGGCGTGATATCCTGACCCAGCCCCAGTTGCGGCTGGACTGTTCCCTGCCGATGCCGCCCTTTTCGCACAGCGCCACGCTGAGGCCGCTCTCGACCAGTTCCAGTGCGGTCGAGCAGCCTATGATGCCACCGCCGACGACCACGACATCCACCCTCTCCGGAAGGTCGGCATCGCCATGGACGGGAACGACATAGGGGCCGGGCATCTGGGGACTCCTTGGTGGCGATGGGCTTGGGGTCAGGGGTGTTCGGTGCGGCTGCGGCGGCACAAGACATGACAGCCCCGCGCGGTTTGGCAAAGGGGGAATGTCTTGCCCGGGAGGGTGTCCTGCAACCGTGCAGGGCGGCCGGATGCAGGTCGGCTTCGGCGAAGGCAGACCCCGCCTGTGCTGAGGACGCTGCCCCGCACCTGACCCCGCGCCCCGGCGCCAAGTTGCCGAGGCCGCCGGGCGTGGGCGCAGGCCCGTGCACAAGAATCTTGATTTGTCGGGCGGTCGCGCACATATGTTGGGCGCGACGTTATCTCTTCGACCCTACGGCCTTCGGGCGCAGATATTCGAGCGATCAAACTGCGCCGGGCCGCCGCACTTCCGCGGGCGGCAAATGAAGGAGTAGTCACCATGGCCAACGGCTCGGTGAAATGGTTCAACGCCACCAAGGGATTTGGTTTCATCGCCCCCGAAGGCGGGTCCAAGGACGTTTTCGTGCATATCACGGCGCTGGAGCGCGCGGGTCTGCGCGAACTGAAGGATGGCCAGAAGGTCACCTTCGATATCGAAGCGGGCCGCGACGGCCGCGAAAGCGCGATCAACATCAAGCTCGCCTGAGACATCGGCTGGTCCTGGAAAACGGGAAACGGGCAGGGGCGATCCTGCCCGTTTTCTTTTGACGCCGGTTGCTCTCTTGTTGACTGAAAATAAAAACTATTGAATATAAGGAAAAATCGCACACCGACTTCCGGCCGGTGCGCCTCATCATGGAGAGGGACGGAATGGCTTTCAAGACTGACATCGAGATAGCGCGGGAAGCGAAGAAGCGTCCGATTCAGGAGATCGGGACGAAGCTGGGGATTCCTGTTGAGCATCTTCTGCCTTACGGCCATGACAAGGCGAAGGTGAGCCAGGAGTTCATCAAGGGTCTTTCGGGTCGTCCGGATGGCAAGTTGGTTCTGGTGACGGCGATCAACCCGACGCCTGCGGGCGAGGGCAAGACGACGACGACGGTTGGTCTGGGCGACGGGCTGAACCGGATCGGCAAGAAAGCGGTGATCTGCATCCGCGAGGCGAGCCTTGGGCCGAACTTCGGGATGAAGGGCGGGGCTGCGGGTGGCGGCTATGCGCAAGTGGTGCCGATGGAGGAGATGAACCTTCACTTCACCGGCGACTTCCATGCGATCACCTCGGCGCACAACCTGCTCAGCGCGATGATCGACAACCACATCTACTGGGGCAACACGCTCGACATCGACGCGCGGCGCGTGATGTGGCGCCGGGTGATGGACATGAACGACCGGGCGCTTCGCGACATCGTGGTGAACCTTGGCGGCGTGGCGAACGGCTTCCCGCGCCAGACCGGCTTCGACATCACGGTGGCGTCCGAGGTGATGGCGATCCTGTGCCTGTCCAATGATCTTGACGACCTGCAGAAGCGCCTGGGCGACATCGTGGTGGCCTATACCCGCGCCAAGACCCCGGTCTATGCCCGCGACCTGAAGGCCGATGGGGCGATGACGGTGCTTTTGAAGGATGCGATGCAGCCGAACCTGGTGCAGACGCTTGAGAACAACCCGGCCTTCGTGCATGGCGGGCCGTTCGCCAATATCGCGCATGGCTGCAACTCGGTCATCGCGACGAAGACGGCGCTGAAGCTTGGCGAATATGTCGTGACGGAAGCCGGTTTCGGGGCCGATCTTGGCGCCGAGAAGTTCTTCGACATCAAGTGCCGCAAGGCGGGCCTGAAGCCGGCGGCGGCGGTGATCGTGGCCACGGTCCGGGCGATGAAGATGAACGGCGGGGTTCTGAAGGCCGACCTCGGGGCCGAGAACGTGGAGGCGGTGCAGAAGGGCTGCCCGAACCTTGGGCGCCACATCGCCAACGTCAAGGGCTTTGGCGTGCCGGTGGTGGTGGCGATCAACCACTTCCATTCCGACACCGATGCGGAAGTGGCGGCGGTGAAGGAATATGTGGCCCAGCAGGGGGCGGAGGCGATCCTGTGCAAGCACTGGGCGCAGGGCTCGGCGGGGGTCGAGGATCTGGCGCGCAAGGTGGTGCAGCTGGCCGAAGGCGGCACGTCGGAATTTGCGCCGCTTTATCCCGACGAGATGGGCCTGTTCCAGAAGATCGAGACCATCGCCAAGCGGATCTACCACGCCGATGCGGTGATTGCCGACAAGTCGGTGCGCGACCAGCTGAAGGCCTGGGAGGCGGCGGGCTATGGCCATCTGCCGATCTGCATGGCCAAGACCCAGTATTCCTTCTCGACCGACCCGAACCTGCGCGGCGCGCCGACCGGGCATTCGGTGCCGGTGCGCGAGGTGCGGCTTTCGGCCGGCGCCGGGTTCATCGTGGTGATCTGCGGCGAGATCATGACGATGCCGGGCCTGCCGAAGGTGCCCTCGGCCGAGGTGATCCGTTTGAATGACGCGGGCCATGTCGAGGGCCTGTTCTGAGGTGACGGCGGCGGGGGGCCAGCCCCCCGCACCCCCCGGGATATTTGTGCCAAGTTGAAAGGGTGTGGGCGTTTTCAAGGGAAGGCGCATCCGCTAGGAAGGCGGCGCGGATTTTTCGGGAGAGCGACATGCGTTTGCCGGCGGAGTGCAGGACGATGGCCGAGATCCGGGCCGAGATCGACCGCGTCGATGCGGCGCTGGTGGACTATCTCGCCGAGCGGGCGGGGTATATCGACCGGGCGGCGGAGCTGAAGGCCGATCTGGGCTGGCCGGCGCGGATCGGCCCGCGGGTCGAGGAAGTGGTGGCGAACGTGCGGGCCGGGGCCGAGGCGCGGGGACTGCCGGCGGACCTGCTTGAGGATTTCTGGCGCCGGCTGGTCGACTGGTCGATCGCCCGCGAGGAGGCAAGCCTTGGGCCGGACGGTTCCGGGGAAGACTGAAGGGCCGGGAACGGCAGGGGATGGACGGGCAATGGGCGCGACCCTGATTGACGGCAAGGCGATCGCGGCGGCGATGCAGGCGCGCACCCGGGCTGCGGCCGCGGCGCTTGGCGCCGAGGGCTGGCGGCCGCGGCTGGTTTCGGTTTCGGTCGGCGATGTGGCGGCGGCCGAGCTTTACGTGCGCAACCAGAGCCGCCAGGCGGCGGCGGCGGGGGTGGAGTTCGAGGCGCGCAACTACCCCGCGACCACGAGCCTTGAACAGTTGAACGGCATCCTGTCGGGGCTCAACGCCGACCCGCGGGTGCATGGCATCATCATCCAGCGGCCGCTGCCCATCCATATCCCGGTGAAGGCGCTGCAGACGGCGATCCATCCCCTGAAGGATGTCGAGGGCATGCATCCGGCCTCGATCGGGCGGATCGTCTACAACGACCTGGGGCTTGGGCCCTGCACCGCCGTGGCGGCGGTCGAGATCCTGAAGTCGCTGCCGCTGATCATCGAGGGGCTCGATGTCTGCGTGATCGGCCACAGCGAGATCGTCGGCAAGCCGATCGCGTTTCTGATGATGGGGCTCGGGGCGACGGTGACGGTCTGCCATCACATGACGCGGCAGGTGGCGGTGCACAGCCGGGCGGCGGATGCGGTCTTTGTCGCGGTGGGGCGGCCGGGGCTGGTGACGGGCGCGATGCTGAAGCCGGGCGCGGCCTTGATCGACATCGGCATCAACCGGGTGAGCGATGGAGAGGGCGGCACGCGGACCGTCGGGGACGCGGATTTCGAAAGCTGCGCCGCGACCGCGGGCTGGATCACGCCGGTTCCGGGCGGGGTCGGGCCGGTGACGGTGGCGGTGCTGATGCAGAACGCCGTCAGCGCGGCGGCCGCGCAGCGCGACCAGTATCGCGCCGCCTTTGCGGCGGCGGAATGAACCCTCAGCATGGGAGAGACCAGATGACGGCACGGGTGATCGACGGCAAGGCCTTTGCGGCCGGGATCCGGGAACAGGTGGCGGCGCATGTGGCGCAGCTGAAGGCCGGGCACGGGCTGCAGCCGGGCCTGGCGGTGGTCCTGGTGGGGGAAGACCCGGCAAGCCAGGTCTATGTCGGTTCGAAGGGCAAGCAGACGGTCGAGGCGGGAATGGCCTCTTTCGAACACAAGCTGCCGGCCGAGACCTCCGAGAAGGATCTGCTTGCGGTGATCGACCGGCTGAATGCCGATCCGAAAGTTCACGGCATTCTCGTGCAGTTGCCGCTGCCTTCTCATCTGAACTCTGACCTGGTGATCAACCGTATCGACCCGGCGAAGGATGTCGACGGGTTTCACATATCGAACGTGGGGCTTCTGGGAACGGGTCAGAAGTCGATGGTGCCCTGCACGCCGCTGGGCTGCCTGATGCTCTTGCGCGACCTGCACGGCAGCCTTGCGGGGATGAACGCGGTGGTGGTGGGGCGCAGCAATATCGTCGGCAAGCCGATGGCGCAGCTGCTGCTGGGCGACAGTGCCACGGTGACCATCGCGCATAGCCGGACGAAGAACCTCGCCGAGGTCTGCCGCGGCGCCGATATCCTGGTGGCGGCGGTGGGCCGGCCCGAGATGATCCCCGGCGACTGGGTGAAACCCGGCGCCACGGTGATCGACGTCGGCATCAACCGCATCACCACGCCCGAAGGCAAGACCCGGCTGGTGGGCGATGTCGATTACGCCAGCGTCTCGCAGGTCGCCGGCGCCATCACCCCGGTCCCCGGCGGCGTCGGCCCGATGACCATCGCCTGCCTGCTCGCCAATACCCTCACCGCCGCCTGCCGCGCCAACGGCCTGCCGGAACCGAAGGGACTGACCGCCTGAGGCGGGCGCGGAGACCGTGGGGCATCAGGGGGCGGCGTCTCTGCGCCCCCCCAAGCTCTGCCTGAGAAGACAGCGCCCGGACCCGGTTCAGGGACGGTTCGCGCTGGACGCCTCGGGCGGGAGTATTTGTGCAAGGAAGAAAGGCCTGATCGGGGAAGGAGCCGGGCGGCCTGTTCAGTGCAGGGGGCGGCCGCGTGCGGCAGTCACCACATGGCGCAGAGCACCCGGGGGCGTCAGGCTGGCCCCGGTCAGCGCCGCGTCGAAGGCGCATTCGACTTCCTTGACCAGTGCGGCCATCACGCCTTCGGAAAGTTGCGGCATGATCTGCGGATTGTGGTCAGGCAGGTCGGCCCCGCTGGCAATGCTGCCGCGCGCAGCTTCGATGACGTTGAGAAGCCGGCGTTCCTCGATGCCCTGAGCCTGGGCCCAGTCGAGCGCGAGCCGGGTCATGGCGGTGGATGAGGCGGCGAGGAAGTCCTTCATCACCTTCGCGGCCATGGCCGATCCGAAGGCCCCCATCCTTTCGGTTGCGGAGGTGAGAGGTGCGAGCAGGGGGGTGAGTGCGATCACCGCGTCGGAGGGGCCGCCCAGCAGCATGGTGAGCGCACCGCGCTGCGCCATGCGCATCGTTCCCGACCACGGCGCGTCGATCAGCGTGATCTGCGGCCTGATCCGACCCCGGAGCGCCTTGACGAAGCGCGGCGGCAGTGTGGCCGCGATCACGATGGTATCCAGATCGGGTGCCGTGCGGGCAAAGGCCGGACCGTCGATCAGCAGGTTCTCGCATTCCAGCAGATCATCGGTGCAGACAAAAAGCGTATTGAGTCCGTTACGGAAGCTGTCGGCGTCTTGCGTGGCCGTGCCGCCCGACGCGGAAGCGGCAATTCCGCGCGGATCGAACGCGCGTGCGCGGATTCCTTCCTCGTTCCAGAGCCTGATCCAGGCCGAGGCAATCCGCATGTTTCCGGCGACGCCGATGCCCTGCACCATTGCGGCCCCCATCAGTGGATGATCTTTTCGTCACGCACGAACATGTTCGCCCAGGCGCGGTCGATGAGGTCGGGGGTCATCTGGTAGGGGATGCCCTCGAAGTTGCAGATGGCGATCATCTGGTCAATCAGGAACACCGGCTGGTAGTTTGCGTATTCGTTCTGGATGGTCGGGTATTTCACCTTGAGAAGGTGGACGAGCGCCTTTTCATCCAGCGGCATCTTCTTTTTCTTGGCGACCATGGCGAAGATCTTCAGGAAGTTTTCCTGGTTCGGCCCGTCGATCTTGATCTTGAAGAAGATCCGGCGCAGGGCCGCCTTGTCGAAGATCTCGTTGGGGTGGAAGTTGGTCGAAAAGATCACGAGCGTGTCGAAGGGCACCTCGAACTTTTCGCCCGATTGCAGCGCGAGGATGTCCTTGGATTCCTCCAGCGGCACGATCCAGCGGTTGACGATCTTCTGCGGCGGCTCGGCCTGGCGGCCAAGGTCGTCGATGATGAAGACGCCACCGGTAGCCTTGAGCTGCAGCGATGCGGTATAGGTCCGCGCCGTGGGGTTGTAGGTCAGGTCGAGCATGTCGAGCGAAAGTTCACCGCCGGTGATCACGGTCGGGCGTTCGCAGTAGACGTAGCGGTTGTCGAAGCGGTTCGAGGACCGGCGCAGGCTGTTTGGATCATCGACCGAGGCTTCGGCGGCGGAATGCACGATCGGATCGTAGACGGTGATGACCTGGCCTGAATATTCGATGGCACGCGGGATGTAGATCTTGTCCCCCAGCGCGTCGCGGATGCCGTTCGAGATCGAGGACTTGCCGTTGCCCGGGGGGCCATACATCAGGATCGAGCGGCCGGCGCCCACTGCGGGACCAAGGTGGTCAAGCAGGCTGTCGGGCAGGATCAGGTGGCCCATGGCGGAGGTCAGCTGGTGACGCGTCATCTGGATGTTGCGGATCGACTGGCGCTTGACCTGTTCGCGGTAGATCATCAGCGGCACCGGCATGGCGCCGTAATATTCCGACTGCGCCAGCGCATCGAGGGCGCGGGCCTTGCCGGCATCGGCGAGCTGATATCCCATCTCGCCGCCCGAATTGGCGTGGAGCGTGCCGGTCGCCTCGAGCAGTTTCTGCGAGCGGCAGAGGTCGATCAGTTCCTGGGTGATCGGGATCGGCATGGCGATCACGCGGGAAATGTCCGACACGGTTTCGAGGTTCATCCGGAACATGGTCTTGAGCAGGATGTCCCGCATCATCACCATCGAAATGCCGGTATCCGCCATGGTCCGGGGCGGAACGGGCGCGATGACGTTACCGATTTGAACGTTCATTTGCTTCAATCTTCCCAAACGCGCAATTTTGTCCGTTTTTCTCCAATTCCGTGCCTTGGTAAGCGGCGAGACAGGAGCTAGGACATTTCAATGACGATCCTGTCGGGCCAATGTGGCGGAAAAATGGAAAATCAGGCGGATAATCAGGGCATGATGGGGCAGGGTAAAAATACGGTGGAGGGCGAGCTGACGCGGCGCGCCCATGCGCTGTTGCAACGGCTGGCGCAGGCGCGGCCCGGGGATATTGCCGGCTTCCTTCTGGTCCTGGTTGCGGCAATGGGCGGCGCGGCACTGGCCAAGGGCGGCTTCTACATCGGCAAGCATGAAGGCGATACGTTGCAACTGGCCGACATCGTGCTGCGCATCGCACGGGGCGAATGGCCGCATCTGGATTTCATGACTCCGATCGGCTACCTGGCAATGGCGCCGATCGCGCTGTTCGTGAAGCTGGGGGCAGGGATCGGCCATGCCATCTTCTATGCGCAGATCATGGTGGCGCTGCTGCTGCTGCCGGCCACGGTCTATGTCGCCACGAGCCGGTTTTCGGGGCTGTCGCGCTGGCTTTATGCAAGCTTCATCATGGTGCTGTGTCTGGCGCTGGTTCATGGCGAGACCGAAGTCAGCCTTTCGATTTCGATGCATTACAACCGCTGGGCCTGGGCGATCGCCTATCTTGCGGTGCCGCTTGCCGTGATGGCGCCGCCGCGTGACCGGCCATTGGCCGAGGGGCTCATCCTTGGCCTTGGCGTGGCGGCACTGGTGCTGATCAAGACGACCTATGTCATCGCGCTGGCGCCGGGGCTGATGGTTGCGCTCATTGCGCGGCGCCGCTGGGGGGTGATCGGCGTTGCATCGGTGGCAGGGCTGATGGTGGCCGCGGTGATGACGCTGGCGGCGGGGTCCGACTTCTGGGGGGCCTATCTGCACGATCTTGAAGTGGTGGCTCGTTCACCGATCCGGCCGCAGCCGGGGCAGAGCTTCTTTTCGGTGGCGGCGGCGCCGGCCTTCATCCTGGGCACGATGGCCCTTCTGGCCGTGGTTGTCTTCCTGCGGCAGTCAGCGCGGATGACCGAGGGTCTGGCCTTGATGCTGCTGATGCCGGGGCTGATCTACATCGTCTTCCAGAACTACGGCAACGATCCGCAATGGCTGCTGCTGGTGGCGCTGATGGCATTTGCCCTGCGCCCCGGGCCGGGGTTGCGCAATCCGCTGGGCTGGGATCTGCGGCAGGGTCTCGGGCTTGCCGGGGTCGTGCTCCTGACGCTGGGGGCGGGGTCGGCGCTCAATCTGGCCTATAGCCCGCTCAGGCATCTGGCGGCGCCGGTCAAGAACACCCGGCCCCTGATCGCGGGGATGGCGCAGCACCACGACATCCTTGCACAAAAGGCTCGAGTTTACGCCGTGAACAACAGCGTGGCGGGCGATCTGCCTGGCTCTGGCTATGAGGCCTATGCCGCCGATGCCGAACGCAGCGACAAGGACAAGGCCGTGTTGCTGGGGGAAACCCTGCCGGTCTGCGAACAGCAAACCGGCATGTCGGCGCTGTTCGATGCGGCCGTCAAGGATCTGGACGCGGCCGGGTTTGGCGGCAAGCGGATCCTTGCGGCGGATCTGTTTTCACTGTTCTGGCTCTTCGGGGATTACCCCCCCGTCAAGGGCGCGGCGCCATGGTACTACGGCGGCCTGCCGGGGATCGAGAATGCAGATTACATCTTTGTGCCGATCTGCCCGATCTCGAAGAATGTCCGCGCGACGATGCTGAAGGCGCTGGCCGAGAGCAAGCGCCAGATTACCGTCGTGCGGCGGACGCCCGTCTACATTCTCATCGAGGCCAAGGTGCCCTGAACCCAGGCCTCGAACGGCGGGATGGCGCGGAAGCAGAGATAGGTCACGAAAGCGCCGACCAGTGCGAGGCCCATGGGGAAGTCCTTGCGTTTCCACGACACCCAGTCGGGCGTGGCATTCACCACGGCGGGAATGGCACGGAAGATGCGGTGGGCGGCGAAGGCCGCCAGAAGGAAGGCCGCAAGAAGCGGCATCATCAGGCCGGCATGCGCCGTGGTGATGAAAAGTGACGCGGCGGCGGCAAATTTGGCATCGCCCGCGCCGACATTGGCCACCGCGTTCAGCACGAAACCGATGGCCAGCACGACGGCGAAATTGAGCCAGCGCCAGAGCCATGCTTCCAGCGGCATGATGATCAGCCCGGCGACGACGAAAACCGCGATCAGCGCCAGCACCGATTTGTTGGGGATCTTCATGGTCTTGAGGTCGCTCCAGACCACCCAGGCGCAGATCGGCAGGCAAAGGACCAGGAACACCTGGTAGACTTGGAAAACGGTCAGGTTCAGCATCGGCTCAGCCCTTCACGACGTTGGAATCGAGGGTCTTGATCGCGCGGTCGGCCTCCTCGAAATACTGCGGACTGGTTTCGACAGCATCGCTCAAAAGCGCGCGGCCGGTGGCGGTGTCGCCCTGCTTGATGGCGGAAAGCGCCGCCGTATACAGCAGTTGTGCCCGTTCTTCCTGCGACATCTGCACGTTCGGCATGTCGTATTTGCGCTGCGCCGCCCGGGCGAGCACAAGGTTGTTCTTGGCGGTGAACACCTTGGGATCGTAGTTCAGCGATTCATTGAACAGCTTTTCCGCCCCGGCAAAGTCGCCGCGCGTCAGCTTGGAATAGCCCCAGTTGTTCAGCACGCCCGAGGGCGTCGTGGTCAGCCCGACGGCGGTTTCATAGAAACTGTCGGCCTTCTTCCAGTTCTTGTTGGCATCGGCCACCATCGCCTCCAGCCGGTAGCGTTCGAAGGATTCGTGCGTCGGCGGGATCGTGTTCAGCACGTCCTGCGCGCGTTTCCATTCGTTGGCGCGGATCAAGGCATCTGCATAGCCCACCTTGTCGTCGCTGGTGGCCTCGGGGCTGGCCACCACTTGCGCCCAGACGCCGACGCCTTCTCGGGTTTTCTTGGCGCGGATCAGGGCCTTGGCCAGACCGCGCTTCACGTCGATCCGGTCGGGGTTCGCCGCAGAAGTGCGCTGGAAATAGGCGACGGCCTCGTTCGGGTCGGTGGCCGACAGCATCACGTCATTGAGGTTCGACTCGTCAATGACGTTGACATCCTTCAAGGCCGACTTGACGTTGGGGTTCTTGTTGCAAGCTGCAAGAAACGCGATGCCGCAAAGGCACAGCGAAGCAAGAATAGGGTGGCGCATGTTCTGCGTCCTCTGCTGACTGCCTCATTTCCTGGTCAGCAGCTGGTATGTCCCGTTGCCTGACCTGACCAAGGAGAAATTATCGTTATTGGCCGGAGCATAATCGGCCTCATCCTTCTTGGCGAGCGCGAGGCGGAGATTTTCGCGGATTTCGTCCGATTGGCCACTATCCAGTGCGAAGGCGGTCTGGAAGACGCGCGCGGCCTCTCCGGTCTTGCCGCGTTCCATCAGCACGACGCCAAGGTTGTTCCAGGCGGGGACCGAGGTCTCGTCCGCCTCGATCGCGCGACGCAGCATCTGTTCGGCCTGGTTCAGCCGGCCAAGCTTCAGATCGGCCGAACCGATCGCCGACAGGATCTCGGCCGTGGGTCCGTATTTACCGGCCGCGCGGTAATAGGCCTTCAGCGCCAGTTCGTATTCCCCGGCTGCAAACAGCCTGTGCCCGACCAGAAGCGCGTCGACTTCCTTGGACGAGGCGCCGCGCCCGGATGGCGCGTAGGGTGACCCCTTGGCAGAGGGAAAGCCGCCCGTCGATTGACAGGCGGCCAGCAGGAAGACAGCGGCAATGCCGATTTGAAAGGATTTCATCCGTCACATGCTGAAGTTCGCAAACATCTGGATCATATCGTATACCGAGGGGCCGACAAGGATGATCAGCAGAGGCGGCACGGTGAACATCATCGTGCCCAGCGTCATCTTGGTGGGCAGCTTGTTCGCCGCTTCCTCGGCGCGCATCACGCGCTTGTCACGCATTTCCGACGAATAGACCCGGAGCGATTCGGCGATCGAGGTTCCGAAGGTCTGCGACTGGATCATCACCGTCACGAACGATGCCACATCCGGCACGCCCGACCGTTCGGCAAAGCTGCGCAGCACGGCGATCTTGTCCTTGCCGGCCTTGACCTCGGCCGAGACGGTTTCGAATTCCTCGGCCAAGGCGGGGTAGCCAGCCGCCAGTTCCTTCGAGACCCGGATGATGCCCTGGTCCAGCGACTGGCCGGCTTCGACGCAGACCAGAAGCATGTCGAGCGCATCGGGGAAGCCGTTCTGGATTTCGGCCTGGCGGGTCTGGATCCGGCGATCGACCCAGTAGCGGGGCAGGTAATAGCCCGCGCCCCCCGGAATGAGAACCGAGAGGATCAGCTTTGTCGTCGAGACCTCGCCGGTGGCCGAAGAAATCAGCGCATAGATCACGCCCAGCACCAGGCAGGTGATGCCCAGGATGAACTGGATGGCGTGGAAGGTCCGCACCGCATTGCGGCCGCGATAGCCGGCCTGCACCATCTTCAGGCGCGCGGTGGTCATTTCCTCTTCGTTCTTGGGTTCGAGGAAGGTGGCGAACTTGTCCAGCTTGTTGGTGCCGCCACTGCCCATGCGCAGCGATTTCTTGGTGGCGCCCTTGGCATTCTTCGGCGCGGCCAGCGTCGAGACGCTGCGGTTGGCGTCGCGCAGCTTGGTCAGCGGATCGACCTGCTTTTTCAGCATCGCGGGCAGGGCCGCAAGGATCAGCAGAAGCCCGAGCCCGCCCAGCGCGATCAGCGGGCCCAAGGGTCCGAGCCGTTCGACAAGCATCTGGTTGAGAGTGGTGAACATGCTGCTGACCTAGACCTTGATG
The DNA here is from genome assembly GCA_020622085.1 of Paracoccaceae bacterium. GTDB lineage: Bacteria > Pseudomonadota > Alphaproteobacteria > Rhodobacterales > Rhodobacteraceae > QY30. Next base: position 1,142,001 of record JAHRYM010000001.1, read on the forward strand.
TTGACCATGATCTTCATGAACAGGACGTTCACGGCGAGGAAGGCAAAGACGACAAGTGCAGCCGGAATGAAGGCGCCGGTATTCTTCACCGTGTCGTAGTAGTCGGGCTTCGTGACCTGGATCACCGCAAGAACGATCAGCGGGAAGGCCGAGAGGAACATGCCCGACCATTTCGCTTCGGCGGTGATCGCCTTGACGCGGCGGAAGAGCTTGAAACGCGCCCGGATCACCTTGGCGAGACCGTCCAGGATTTCGGCAAGGTTGCCGCCCGAAGTCTGCTGGATGGTGACGGCGACGGCAAGGAAGCGCAGATCCTGCATGTCCATGCGTTCGGCCAGATCCTTCAGCGATTCCGTCACGTCGCGGCCATAGGCGCTTTCATCGGCGATCATGCCGAATTCGGTGCCCAGCGGATCGGGGATTTCCTTGGCTACGATCTGGATGGCCGAGGCGAAGGGGTGCCCGACGCGCAAGGACCGCACCATCAGTTCGACGGCATCGGGAAGCTGTTCCTCGACCATCGACATGCGCTTGGCGGCCTTCTTGTTGACCCAGAAGAACACCGCGCCCACGCCCATCAGGACGGCAATGGCCGCCTGCACCGGAGTCGAGGCCGAGGTGCCGATCTTGAGCGCGAGGAAGGCGAAGACCGACAGAAGCCCCATGACACCGATCAGGGCCTTGGGCGAGAAGGCGATGTTGGCCTTCTGGGCCTTGGCGGCCAGAATGGAGTAGAGCGGAATGCCCTTGGCCATCAGGTGCTGGCTGGCTTCCTTGCGGAGCTGTTCGAGCACCTGTTCGCGCTGCACGCCCTTGTCCAGAAGCGTCAGACGGCGGTTCACCCGGCTGTTGAGCGAGATGGATTTGCCAAAGACCGCCAGATAGATGCCTTCGACCAGCAGCAGGACGGCGACAAAGATCAGGCCATAGATGATGAGTGCCGGTGACATGTTCACTCCGCCGCGATGGGTTCGTAGATCGAGGCCGGCAGGTCGAAGCCCCATTGCTTGAAGCGGTCGGAATAATGCGACCTGACGCCCGTCGCCGTGAAGCGACCGATGATCTTGCCATCGGGGGCAAGGCCAAGGCGTTCATAGCGGAAGACTTCCTGCATCGAGATGACTTCGCCTTCCATGCCGGTGAGCTCGGTGATCGAAACCATGCGGCGCGACCCGTCTTGCAGGCGCGAGGCCTGCACGATCAGGTTGACGGCCGATGCGATCTGGCTGCGGACGGCCTTCAGCGGCATCTCGATCCCGGCCATGGCGACCATGTTTTCCAGACGGCTGACACCGTCGCGGGCGCTGTTGGCGTGGATCGTGGTCATCGACCCGTCATGGCCGGTGTTCATGGCCTGGAGCATGTCGATGACTTCCTCGCCGCGGGTTTCACCGACGATGATCCGGTCGGGACGCATCCGCAGGGCGTTGCGAAGGCAGTCGCGCTGGGTCACGGCGCCCTTGCCTTCGACGTTGGCGGGGCGGCTTTCCATCCGGCCGACGTGGACCTGCTGGAGCTGGAGTTCGGCGGTGTCTTCGATGGTCAGGATCCGTTCAGAGTTGTCGATGAAGGACGACAGCGCGTTGAGCGTCGTGGTTTTCCCCGAACCCGTCCCGCCCGACACGATGATGTTCAGGCGCGTGGACACGGCGGCTTGCAGATAGGCGGCCATTTCCTCGGTGAAGGCGCCGAAGCGCACCAGGTCGTCGACGCCCAGCTTGTCCTTCTTGAACTTCCGGATCGAGACGAGCGAGCCATCGACGGCGATCGGCGGCACCATGGCGTTGAAGCGCGAGCCATCGGCCAGACGGGCGTCGACGTAGGGGTTCGATTCATCGACGCGGCGGCCCACGGCCGACACGATCTTGTCGATGATCCGCAGCAGGTGGCGTTCATCCTTGAAGGTGATGTCGGTCAGTTGCAGCTTGCCCGCCCGTTCGACGAAGATCTGCTGCGGGCCGTTCACAAGGATGTCGTTGACCGTGTCATCCTTCAGAAGCGGCTCAAGCGGCCCTAGGCCCATCACCTCGTGGTAGAGTTCCTGGTAAAGGGTAACGCGTTCGTCCTTGTTCAGGACGACGCTCATTTCGTCCAGCGCTTCGGTCGAGATGGCGACGATTTCCTGCCGCAGCTCGTTTTCGGAGGCATGTTCCAGCGCGGAAAGGTTGAGGTTGTCAAGAAGGCGGCGGTGAAGCTCGACCTTCAGCTCGCTCATCTTCTCCTTGCGCTTCTTGTCCTTGTCGGCCGCGACCGCCACGGCGGCGGTCTGCGGCGCGGGCACGGGCTTGCGGCCGATGCCGGGTTTCGGGGCGATGGGCGCCGCCGCTGCGGGGGGGGCAGAATTTCCCGCCGTCTGGGCGGGGGCGGTCGTTTTCGCGGGTGCGGCGGATTTGCGATAGCGGGAAAACATCCTCAGCCCCTTTCTCAGGCGCGACCGGCTTCGGCGGCCTTGTTCAATTCATTGAGCGAGGCCGCCAGCTTGGCGATTTCCTTGCGCAACGGGTTCTTCGCCGCCGTTTCCGACAGCGGCAGCCCGTGGTCATTGGATTGCGTGACCTGCCGGCCCCCATCGGGAAGCTGGCATTCCAGTGTGATGTCAAGGCTCTCGGCCAGACGCTTCACGCGCGACTTTGCCGACAGATCGGTGAATTTCGGTGCGCGGTTCAGCACATAGCGCAGCTTTTCATAGGGCAGTTCCTCGGCCTTCAGCGCCCGGATCATCCTGAGCGTGTTCTGCGCAGACCGCATGTCCAGCTCCAGCATCGCAAAATACAGATGCGCCTGCGACAGCACCGCTTCGGTCCATTGCACGACCGTCGCCGGCATGTCGATGATGACGAAATCGAAATTCGCCCGCGCGATGTCGATCAGCCGGTTGATGTCTTCCGATGATGCGATGTCAAGCGGCAGCATCTCGGCCGGTGCGGTCAGCACATGGACCTTGCCGTTGTAGGTCAGCATCGCCTGCAGCAGGCTTTCGCTGTCCATCGACGCGGTGTCGGACAGCAATTCATAGACCGCTTCCCGACGCGGCAGGTCGAGGTAGGTCGAGACCGATCCGTGCTGGAAATCAAGGTCCAGGATGCAGACCCGCGGCCCGCCGTCCTTGGCGACATTCGCCAGTTCCCAGGCAAGGTTGACGGCGAAGGTGGTGGCGCCGGTGCCGCCCGCGAGTGCGTGCACCGGCAGCACCACGCCATCGCGGTCGCCCTTGGGGCGGAAGGCCGGCGCTTCCACATCTTCTTCGATCTCGACTGAGGGCTTCGGGGCCTGGCGCAGGCGTTCGATTGCTTCGTGCAGCGCGTTTTCCGGCAGCGGATAGGGCACGAAATCATCCGCGCCAAGCTTCAGCAACTGGTGCAAGACCCCGGGGCTGACACCTTCGGCAATCAATATCACCTTGATATCGCGCGTCTTTGCGGCCGCGACCGTGGCCGAGACCCGCGCCAGATCGGCCTCGTCATCGCCATTGAGGGCAATGGCCACGAACTCCAGCGAATCGGCGTCGGGCTGGCCCAGGAAGACGGCCGCATCCTCGAAGGTCAGGTCGCCCCAGCTTTCGCCCAACTCGGCTTCCATGTCCTCGATCATCAGGTCGAAATTGCGGATATCGCGCGAGATTGTGCAGGCTACGACGGGTGCCGGCTCGGGCTTCAGGGCTGTTACACTGCTCATTCTTCTCGTCCTTCCTCGCCAACGGGCACACTCGTCCGGGGCTGTGGGCCTTCCCGACCCGAAAATTTCTGCAACAAGAGCGACTCTGTCGCCGGAACACTCAGATCACCCGGAGAAAATTGCGAAGAATGTTGGCAACATTGGGGCCAAATCATCGTATTTATGCGGATTGGATCGACTGTCGGAAAGAAAAGCGGCGCCTGTTTCCAGACGCCGCAAGGTGGGATCGTGCTTCCTGTCGTCAGATCAGCCGCCATCCGTCGGCGCAGCAGCCTGTGCCGCGGGCATGGACCCGCTCGAGGTGATGACCTTCGGGGTGGCGCTTTTCACATATTCGCGGAAGATCACTTCCGCGTATTTTCCGTTCAGATGCGCCGGCCGCTTGTTGCCGGTGACAAACCCAGACACCTCGGTGACGGTGCGGCGGTTGTCGCGGTTCGGACCCTGGACATAGACCAGCGGTTGCGTCTTGCCGTAGGAAACCACCGCTTCCAGCCGCGAACGGCTGATGCCCTGGGTCGCCAGGAAGGCGACGACCGCCTGCGCACGACGCATCCCCAGCGCCTTGTTGTAGGCGTTCGATCCGACCAGATCGGTGTGGCCATAGACACGGAAGCGGATTTCCGGGAATTGGCGGATCCAGTCTGCCTGCCGCATCAGTGTTTGCTGGGCCTCGGAGTCCAGCACGGCGCTGTTGAAGGCGAAATGCACGGTCGTCGTCACATCGGCACCGAACTTGCGCGTCAGGTTGACCGCATAGGATTGTTCGGCGGTCATCACGCTCAGGTTCTGCTGCGTCGCTTCGCCGAAGCCGCGGCTTTCGATACCGGAGCCCGCTTCCGAATAGAAGGAGCGGGCGATGTTGGTTTCCTTGCTGCAGGCCGCGACAGAGGCAGCGGCAGCAAGAAGGAGCAGGGTCAGGCTGGTGCGCATGTCTTACTCCATCACATAGCCGTAGGAACCCGAGAAGTCCTGCTTGGCGACTTCGCCGGCAGCGCCCTTGGGTTTCTTGCCGCCGGCGGTCTTGCCGAAGAGGAAAAGCTCTGCCTCGCTGGGCACCCGCACACGATCGGTGGGCAGCGCCAGGGCCTCGCCACGGGTGGGCGAGACGAGGTGCGGCGTGACGATGATCACCAGTTCCGTCTGCGCGCGCTGGTATTCGCTGCTGCGGAACAGGGCACCCAGAACCGGAATGTCCCCAAGCCAGGGCACCTGGCCGTTCAGGTCGCGGAAGTCGTCCTGCAACAGGCCCGCGATGGCAAAGCTTTCGCCGTCGCGCATTTCGACCGTGGTCTGGGTGCGGCGGGTCTTGAAGGCCTTCACGTCGAAGTTGTTCTGGGTGATGCCGTTCGTGCTGTCGATGCCGGAAACCGAGGCGTCGATCTGCAGGTTGATGATGTCTTCGTCAACCACCGTGGGCGTGAAGTTCAGGCCCACGCCGAAGGGCTTGTATTCGATGGTGACGGTATTGTTGTCCTGCGCGACCGGGATCGGGTATTCGCCACCCGCAAGGAAGGATGCTTCCTGTCCCGAAAGCGCGGTCAGGTTCGGCTCGGCCAGCGTGCGGACCATTCCCTTGTCTTCCAGCGCCTCAAGCATCACGCCCAGTTGCAGGCTGCCGATGTTTGTGGTTGCGCCGAAGACCCCCTGTTTCGATGTGGTCAGGGTGCCCGCGCCGCTCAGCACCGTGCTGATACCATCGAGATTGCCGGCCCCAAGCCGCCCCTTGATGTTGGGTGCGGTGCCGCTGACCACGCCGATCGAGCCGGAAAGCTCCTTGCTGACCGAACGCGACATTTCCGCAAAGCGCACCTTCAGCATCACCTGCTGTTCGCCGCCGACGTTCATCAGGTTCGACACCCGTCCCGGCGCATAGCGTTCCGCAAGATCAAGCGCGCGATCAAGCTTCGCGGTCGAAGATACCGTGCCGGAGATCACGATGCCGTCATTGGCGGTGCGGACCTCGATCTTCTCGTTGGGCAGGATCTGCTTAAGCCGTTCCTTGAACTCTGCCACGTCGGGGGTCACCTGGACCTCGACGTTGGTGATCAGCTTGCCGTCCGGCCCCAGAAGCGTCAGCGTCGTGCGGCCGGGCGCCTTGCCCAGCACATAGATGCTGCGATCCGACAGGGTCGAGATGTCGGCGATGCCGGGGTTGGCAATCGAGAGTTCCGCGAAGGGCTGATCGGATTCGACGACCACGGCGCGGTTCATTGGAACATTGAGCGCGGTTGACGCCGAGCCGTTCATCACGCGCAACGTTTCCGATTGCGCGGCCGGGATGGCCGTCATGCATAGCGATAAGCCAAGCATTCCTGCCGAAAATGCAGTCTTGAAAGTCATTGTGACCTGCCTCTCCGATCACGAAAATGGCGCGGATCTTTTGCCCGCATTGATACCAGAATGCGCGTTTGCCGATTCGTTTGCAAGAATCAAACACCCGTGCGGCTGATCTTCTGTGGATATGACGCAACACTTCGGCAGTTCTGGTGTGAATCGAAAATCCGGCCACCAGATGATGTGTGGCCGGCTGTTTCATCAAGATCGCGTCGTGTCAGTTCTTGCAGGGGATCTGGGTTTCGACCACTTCACCGCCCTTGTTCGTCTTGACGGTGCAGATCTTTTCCTCGACCACCGGTGCGGCTTCGGCCTCGGTGATCCCGAGCAGCTTGTTCTGGTCGATCTCGACGGCGCCGATTTCGGCATTGTCACCCGAACCCACCAGCGAAAGCGTCAGCCGGCCGGTGGCCTGGGCCTGGGTCAGCGCGGCGACCTGTTGGGGCGAAACCTCGACCGTCACCGTGCGCGCAATCAGCGTCTCGGCGCTGCGGTCGGTGTCCGCGCTCTGGTCAATGGCGATCAGGCGCACGGCCTGCTGGATCATCTTGGTGACGTTCTTCTGGCCGGCCTGGCCAGTCCAGTAGACATCAACCCTGTCATCCGGCCTGAGGAATCCCGACACACCCGTGGTCACGTCGACGTTGATGGCAAAGGCGCGCAGGCCCGGGGTCAGGTTCGCGTTGATGCCGGCGTCGACGCCCGGTTCGGTGATCTTCTTGGCCAGAAGCGGCTCGAAAGGTTCATAGCTGCGCAGGGCGGCGCGGGGACGGGTCTCGCCGTCGAAGAACACGGGCTTCATCGGATCCACCGCCGCGGGGTCGGCCTCGGCCGGGGCGGAGGTGCCGGGGGCGGGCTGCGGCGCGACGATCTTGTGGAAGGCGCCGGCCGGAACCTTGTCGGCCTGCCATTTCACCACGTCCAGATCCTCGCGGGTGAAACGGTCGCCGTAAGCCAGCGGCTTCTTGACAACGACGACATCGACAAGGGCGGGCGCTGCGGCCTGGGCCGCAATAAGGGCGTCACGCTCCTGCTGCATCCCGGCCATGTAGCCCTGTGCCATGTAGACTGCGAAACCGGCGAGCGCGAGCCCGAGGATCAGCACCAGTCCAAACACTAGACGCATAATCTTTCCTTTCCAACGAACAACACACATCCCGCTCGGCGCGTCCGATCAGGCTACGCGGCGGAACCTGCCCGGTGAATGTGGCCAAATGGTGGTTAAAGGTCGACTCGCCGGTGGAATTGTGCGTGGCACGAAACAGCAGGGCGCGACAGGCCGGAAACGCAAAAGCCCCGCCGAAATGCGGGGCGCTGCACGATTCGATGGCTTCAGAAGCTGGTGTTGATCGTCATGTTCGCAAGGTTTTCCTGCACCTTGGAGCCGACGCTCTGCATGTTGCCGCGAAGCCCGGCCATGGCGATCGCAACCAGCCCCACGACACCCGCAGTCAGGATTACCCAATCCACCGTCACGGCGCCGTCTTCTTCCTGAACGAAACGCCCCGCCAGCCTGAACATATCCATGCAACCCACTCCGTCCTTGTGAAACCGGCGTCATCCGACCGTGTTGCATTGTTTTTGACAGCGGTTGTTGGCAGCAATGCGGCAGTGCCACGGCATCTTGCAGCAGCGTTGAATGTGGCGGGAAACATTGGCTTTGCGATCTGGCGACAATCCCGGCGCGGTCAAAGGCTCGATGCGCCCTGGCACACATGCGGCGGTCAGAACCCGACCTGTGTCGTTGCGCCCGCGTCGATCGGGGCGGCATTGCCGGCGTTTGACATCTGTTCGTTGATTCGGGATGTGAGCGATTTCGTGCCGCCACCCATCATCGAGGCGACTGCCACGCCCAGCCCGACGATTACCGAGGTGAGCACGATCCAGTCCACCGTGACGGCGCCGGATTCGTCTTGCAGGAACTGCCTTGTCCTGTCTGATTGCTGCATCTTCTTGCCCTTTGGTTCCCGCGGATTGCCTGTTTGCCGCGTTGGCCTTTCTTCAGGATGCCGGACAATTACGGCAAGTTTAGGGTAAAATGGGCAAAGACGAAAAAATGCGCGCCGCCTGCAAGGGCGGCGCGCCGGAAACATCAGGCGACCTGGATCAGAGCGCGTTGGTGTTGATCGACATGTTCGACAGGTGCGAGTTGATCTTCGAGGTCAGCGCACCGGTGCCGCCACGGACGGCGGCCAGAGCGGCCATGCCGAGGCCGACGATGGCGGCGGTCAGCACGACCCAGTCAACGGTCACGGCACCATCTTCTTCGGCGTTGAATTTCTTGAACAGCTTGAAGGCATTCATATCATCTCTCCTGCACAAAACCAATTTACCGTATCCGCCAAGAGGTCCGACTGTCCGGTAACCTTAACTGCGGAATGATCATGTTTTGACCCCGGATCGTGTCACAACTGGGGCGGGCGGCGGACGATTTCGGGAAAATTCGCAACCGGATGGAAACAGAAGTAACGGATTGTTAACTTTCTGCTGCTGACTGGCGGCAGCTCCGGGATGTGCGACCCCTGGTTGACCGGCAGACGAAAAAACCGCGCCCCGGGGGGGGGCGCGGTTTTCTGTTCGATCCAGGCTCTGGATCTGACCGGCAGGATCAGAGGGCGCTGGTGTTGATCGACATGTTCGACAGGTGCGAGTTGATCTTCGAGGTCAGCGCACCGGTGCCGCCACGGACGGCGGCCAGAGCGGCCATGCCGAGGCCGACGATGGCGGCGGTCAGCACGACCCAGTCAACGGTCACGGCACCATCTTCTTCGGCGTTGAATTTCTTGAACAGTTTGAAGGCTTTCATGTCATCTCTCCAGGGTTGTCGGTTTACCGGCGCCGCGCGCCCGGTAACCGGTGATCGCTGCGACTGGTATGGTTTTGCCCCTGAATCGTGTTCCAACTTGGGCGGCGTTCTGACATTTACGCGATATTAACCGGGTCTTTGCGTGAAAGTTGCGCAGTCGACCGCAGATCCTGTCTGAAGGGACGCTTCCCGCAAAAGCCGTCGCGGCGCCGCAAGGCGGCAGGGCTGCAAAAAGAGAGCAGCAGCCGGTCGGGGCGCAGACACCGGTTGACCGGCAGACGAAAAAACCGCGCCCGGGGGGGCGCGGTTTTCTGTTCGATCCAGGCTCTGGATCTGACCGGCAGGATCAGAGGGCGCTGGTGTTGATCGACATGTTCGACAGGTGCGAGTTGATCTTCGAGGTCAGCGCACCGGTGCCGCCACGGACGGCGGCCAGAGCGGCCATGCCGAGGCCGACGATGGCGGCGGTCAGCACGACCCAGTCAACGGTCACGGCACCATCTTCTTCGGCGTTGAATTTCTTGAACAGTTTGAAGGCTTTCATGTCATCTCTCCAGGGTTGTCGGTTTACCGGCGCCGCGCGCCCGGTAACCGGTGATCGCTGCGACTGGTATGGTTTTGCCCCTGAATCGTGTTCCAACTTGGGCAAATATCGTGAATCTCCGGACCTCTTCGGTGGTCTTTTGCTGAATTGACCATGCTGCCGGCATCAATCCGCCTGCGCGCGCCATGATATTTTCGGATACGGGGTCAATTGCTTGCGATGAGTCTGTTGCCAAAACGCCGGATTCGCAGGCGAACCAAGGGCTTCGATCATTAAGGGCTGGCACGGGGCGCAGGACTGGGGCAGATTCCCGCAAAAGCATACGAAAAGTATGAGGCAGGCAGAAAACCATGAACCGCCGCATCTTGAGTGTGGCCCTTGTGCTGCACACCCTTCTTTGCGCGGGTGTCGCGGGGGCCGGGGACACGGCGTCGCAGGCCGCGGCGGCCTATCCCGATTTCACCTTCAAGCGGGTTTCGGCGCCAAAGACCGGCGTCGGCAAGCGCATTACCGTCCAGATCGACCCCGCCGAACAGGCGCGGATGCTTGCGGCGGCGATGCCGATGCCGGAAAACCCGATTCCGAAAGGCGGCGCCGCCCCCGGATTGCTGCCCCAGCCCGGCAAGCCTGCGGCCCCCGGCAGCTATGACTGGTTCTGGACGGCGGTTTCGCCCAGCCTCGGCGAACGTGACGGCCGCTTCGATCAGGCGCTCACCGCGCTGAACCAGGGGCCGAACGGCACCATGGTCGCGGCGCCCCGGCTTCAGCAGATGCAGCAGATCGCCCAGGCGCATGGCCCCGAGATCCTGCAGGCGACAATCGGAACGGAAGTCTCGCCGGCGCTGGTTCTGGCGGTCATGGGGATCGAAAGCGGCGGGCGGGCCGATGCGGTCTCGGGCGCCGGGGCTGTGGGCCTGATGCAGCTGATCCCGGCCACCGCCGACCGTTTCGGCGTCGCCGACAGCAAGGATCCCAGGCAGAACATCAAGGGCGGGGTTGCCTATCTGAACTGGTTGATGAAGGAATTCGACCGCGATCCGCTGATGGTGCTGGCCGCCTACAACGCCGGCGAGAACGCGGTGAAGTCGAATGGCGGCGTGCCGCCCTATACCGAAACGCGGGACTATGTGCCCAAGGTATTGGCTGCCTGGTCGGTGGCCCGGGGTCTGTGCCGCACGCCCCCTGAACTGATGACCGATGGCTGCGTCTTCGCGGCGGGGAGTTGAACGGGCGATGACGGATCTGAAACCGCTGGTGCTGGATGTCGACGGCACATTCCTCAAGACCGACATGCTGTTCGAAAGCTTCTGGGCCGGTCTCGGGCGCAGGCCGATCGCCACGATCCGGGCGGTGTTGCGCCACTTCCGGGCAGCCCAGGAACTGAAGGCGGCGCTGGCCGAGATCGTGCCCCTGCGCACCGATCTGCTGCCGGTGAACCCGGCCGTGGCGGAACTTGCCCTGGAAAACCGCATGGCGGGGCGTGAGGTGGTGCTGGCCTCGGCTTCCGACGTCTCGCTGGTGGCGCGGCTGGCCTCGGATTACGGCCTGTCCGACACGATCTTTGCCTCTGACCGCAGCGTGAACCTCAAGGGCGCGGCCAAGGCCGAGGCGCTGGTCGATGCCTATGGCGAGGCGGGTTTCGACTATGCCGGCAACGAAGTCACCGACATGGCGGTGTGGAAACACGCCGACAACGCGCTTGTCGTCGGCTATGTGCCTTCGGCGCGGACGCTGGTCGCGCAGGGCCAGAACGTGGTCGAACTGCCGGGTGGCTGGGCCTGGCGCGATCTGGTCAAGGCGATGCGGCCGCACCAATGGGTCAAGAACGTGCTGCTGATCCTGCCGATGATCGCCTCGCACCGCTTCGACATGGCGACGCTGGTGCCGATCCTTCTGGGCATCCTGTCGTTCTCGGCGGCGGCCTCGAGCATCTATATCGTCAATGACCTGCTCGACCTTGAGGCCGACCGCCTGCACCAGACCAAGTGCCGCAGGCCCTTTGCCAGCGGCGCGGTGCCGATTTCGGCGGGGATGATCACCTTCGCGCTGCTGATGCTGCTGTCGATCGGAATAGCGGCGGCGCTGAACCTGGCGTTTCTGGGCGTCGTCGCACTTTATATGGTGTTGTCGCTGGCCTATTCGCTGCGGCTCAAGCGGATGCGCTGGGTGGACATATCCACGCTGGCGGCGCTTTACACGATCCGTGTCGTCGCGGGGGCGGCGGCGGGGCAGGTCGATGTCTCGATCTACATGCTGATCTTCATCTTCCCGATCTTCATCACGCTGGGCTGCGTCAAGCGGCTGACGGAATTGACACTTGCGACATCCGACGAACGCCTGCCGGGGCGGGGCTATTCGCGGGCGGACCGGGGCGACCTTCTGAACGTGGCGGGCCTGGGCACGGTGGGCGCGCTTGTGATCTTCTTTCTCTATTCGATCAGCCCGCAGGGGCAGGAACTGTATCCCACGACGTGGATCCTCTGGCTGGCGATGGCGCCGATGGCGCTGTGGCTGTGGCGGATGGTGATGCTGGGCTGGTATGGGCAGCAGGACCACGATCCGATCGTCTTCGCGCTGCGAGACAAGTTCGGCATTGGCCTTCTGATGGTCATCCTGTCGCTGATGTTCTGGGCGGCGGGGCTCTGGTCCCAGTGGTTCGGGCAGAACTGAGGGTTGGCAAGTGGGTCTGGCCGCGTCTCGGGGCGCGTGGCCCGCTGACGGAATCGCAGAGGCCGCAACCTTGCCGTTATAGGATAACCGCAGGAACCTCCCTATCTTTCCTTGCGTTGGGGCGTCATGTTCCCACGGAAATCAAGAACAAGGGCTTTTTCTCCATGCGTCACAGTCTCAAGACAACAACCGCACTGATCGCCAGCCTTTCGTTGGTCTCGCCGGCCCCGATCTGGGCGCAGTCGTCGACCGAAGGGGCAGAGCTTTGTGCCGATGGCAGTCCGGCGCCCTGCGCAGCGGCGGCGACCGTGGCGCCTGCGCCTGAACCCGAGGCAGCCCCTGAACCCGCCCCCGAGTCCGCCCCCGCGCCGGAACCTGCACCAGCGCCGGAACCTGCACCGGAGCCTGCTGCGGCACCGGAACCCGAGGCAACCCCTGAGCCCGCACCTGCACCGGAGCCCGCGCCCGAAGCCGCCCCGGAGCCCGCGCCCCAGACCGAAGCCGCACCGGAACCCGAACCCGCGCCCGAAGTGGCGCCAGAGCCAACGCCCGAAGTGGCGCCCGAGGCCGAGCCGGTGCCGGTGCCTGAAACCACGGCGCCAGAGGAGTCCGTCGCGCCCCAATCGGGTGCCTCCGATGAGGAGGCATTGAAAAAGGCGCTCGAGGCCGAGCAGCCCGCCGAAGTGCCGAGTGATGCGCCGGCGGCCGCGACGATGGAACCTGCGGCGCCTGCCGCCACCACGGAAGGAACCGTTGCGCCCGAGGCGGCCCCGGCCACTGCCGGGACTCCGGGCCCTTCGGAGGAGGATCTGCAAAAGGCGCTTGAAGCCCAGCAGGAACCTGCCCCTGACGCTGCGACAACGACCGAGCCCGCGACCGAATCCGCGGCAGAACCGGTCACGACCGAGGCTCCGGCCGCAGCATCCACGACGGGCGAGGCCGCCCCCGCGACAACGGCCGAACCCGCCGCCACCGAACCTTCTGCTGCGGCTGCCGCGACACTTCTGCCGGTGCAGCCGGATGCCGCGTCAGGCGAGGCCCCGGTTGCCGCCGCGGCAGCGGTTCCGGTTTCGGCCGAACCCGATACGGCTGTTCCCGCAGCACAGGTGACCGAGGAAACCGTGACCAGCGAAACGGCGCGTTCATCGTCCGAAGATTTCGCAACCAGGGTCAACGAGGCGCCCCTCGGCACGTCACCCGCTGCGGCATCGACCACGGCGACCGGAGCCGCCGCACCGGCCGCCAGGAAGAAGGGCCTGTCGGACTTCGAGAAGATCGCGCTCGCCGGTCTTGGCGCGCTGGCTGTCGGCACGATCCTGTCGAACAACCGCCGGGTCGAACAGAACTCGGGCGACCGGGTGGTTCTGTTGCGCGACGATGGCAGCTATCAGGTCATCAAGGACGACAACGCGCTTCTGCGCCAGCCCGGATCGACCGTGCGGACAGAACGCTTCAATGATGGCTCGACCCGCAGCATCGTCACCCGCGACGACGGCACGCAGATCGTGACCATCCGCGATGCCGATTACCGCGTGCTGCGCCGGGTCCATGTCGATCGCAACGGCCGGCAGACCCTGCTGATCGACGATACCGTGGCCTATGAACCGGTCGTGGTCTCGAACCTGCCGCAGCCGGCGCGTCAGGTGGAACTGGCGCCATCGGCCAGCGAGGCGGAACTGCGCGCGGCCCTTGCCCGCGAGGCAAAGATCGGTCGGCGCTTCAGTCTGGCGCAGGTGCGCGACATCTTCGAGGTGCGCTCGCTCGTGCCGGTGATCGACCTCAATTCGATCACCTTCGAGACCGGATCGGCTGCGATCCGGCCCGATCAGGCCAAGGCACTGGCGACGCTCGGGCGCACGATCCGGTCCTTCATCAAGGACAACCCGCGCGAGATGTTCCTGATCGAGGGTCATACCGACGCCGTGGGCAATGCCGCCTACAACCTTGCGCTCTCGGACCGACGGGCGGAGTCGGTGGCGCTGGCCCTGACCGAATACTTCGGCGTGCCGCCGGAAAACATGGTGGTGCAGGGCTATGGCGAACGGTTCCTGAAGGTGCCGACCGAAGCGGCCGAACGCCAGAACCGCCGCGCCAGCGTGCGGCGGATCACGGATCTGCTGGTCAAGTAAGCCATCGCAAACGGGGCAACGGGGTCGCGTCCGAAAGGGCGCGGCCCTTTTTCATTGGCTTGCCGAAGCTGTTGCGGCGCGAGGGGCCGAAACGTGCCCAGGCGCACGGACCGGTCAAAGCCCGGCGAACAGTCGCCCGAGGCGCGCGGCCTCGTCCGAGAGCCCGAAAGGCGCGTTGATGATGAACAGGCCGCTTCCGACCATCCCGTGGCCGTCACGGGCGGGCGCAAAGCCGACTTCGTGCCGCAGCACCTTGGGGAAAGACGCGGCCTCAAGCGCGAACAGCATGGGGCGATGCGCGCCGCTTGTCAGGACAGGATACCAGAGCGTGATCGTGCCGACGTTCCATTTGGCATGCAGGGCAGACACCAGCCGGGGCAGGGCGGAATAGTCGTCCTTCACCTCATAGCTGGGATCAATCAGCATCAGGCCGCGCCGGGGCATGGGTGGGGTTCGTGCGAGCGCCATCTTCAGCCCGTCTTCACGCAGAACCACAGCGCCGAAAGGCCCGGCCACGCCCTGCAAGGCGGCGTGTTCCTGCGGGTGCAATTCGGCCAGCGTCAGCCGGTCGCCCGCGCGCAGCATCTGCGCCGCGATCATCGGCGATCCGGGATAGGCGTTCGTGCCGAATCGCGCCCGGGTATCGGCCAGAATGCGGGCATAGGGGTGGCCGGGGGCAAACCAGTCCGCAACCCGCAAGATACCTTGCGCGGCTTCGCCGGTCTTCTGCGCCTCGGGGGCATCGAGCGCGTAAAGCCCACGGCCCGAATGCGTCTCCAGATAGCTGAGCGGCTTGGGTTTTTGCGTCAGGTAATCCAGCATCACCGCAAGCAGCGCGTGCTTGTGCACATCGGCCAGATTGCCCGCGTGGTATCCGTGCTGATAACTGAGCATCCCGCCCCCCGTGACAACCCGGTGAATGAAAAAGCCCCCCGGACCGTGCCGGAGGGCCATCGTGAAACCTGTGGCGGTGATCAGCGCGGGCCGATCATCATCACCATCTGCCGGCCTTCCAGCTTGGGCATCGATTCGACCTTGCCGGCCTCGGCCACATCGGCGGCGACGCGATTGAGAAGCTCGACCCCCAGATCCTGGTGCGCCATTTCGCGTCCCCGGAAGCGCAAAGTCACCTTGACCTTGTCGCCTTCGCCCAGGAATTTCAGCACCGAGCGCATCTTGACCTGGTAATCATGTTCGTCCGTGCCGGGGCGGAACTTGATTTCCTTGATCTCGATGACCTTCTGCTTCTTGCGGGCTTCGGCTTCGCGTTTCTGGTTTTCGTATTTGAACTTGCCGAAATCCATGATCTTGCAGACCGGGGGCACGGCATTGGGCGAAATCTCGACCAGATCCAGACCCGCTTCCTCGGCCATCTGCATCGCCCGCGCGGGGGTGACGACACCTACGTTTTCACCATCCGCGCCGATCAGGCGAATTTCCGGCGCGCGAATGCGTTCGTTGACGCGGGGGCCGGTGTCGCGTTGGGGCGGGGCGTTGTGCGGTCTGCGGGCTATGGCAGCGATCCTTCTGACGTTGACGGGATGTGACCAAATTGATCGCCGCGCAAAATAGTGCTGCTGTCGGCGTCTTTCAACCGGAATCCTTTAATATCCCCCGCTATTTGCCGGCGGGCTTTCCTTTTCCGCATTTTTGGAAGATACCCGAAGTTGCGGCATGAAAGCCGATCCATGAGGGGCTTTAAAAATGAACAGAACTACCGCCATCATCGTCGTAATCCTTCTGGCGATTGCCGTCTGGTTCTTCGCTTTCCGCAAGGACGCAACCCAGACAACCCCCGCTCCGACCACGACCGAAGCTCCGGCGACCACCGAAGCACCGGCGACCACCGGAGCACCGGCCACGACCGAAGCTCCGGCGACCACCGAAGCACCGGCCACTACGGAAGCACCGGCAACGACCACTGCCCCGTGACCGCAGAAATGACGGCCTGGTGAGTTCCGCCGGGTTTTCCGTCGTCTGATCGGGCAAGGCGTGCGCAGTCCGGCGCCGAGTCGTGCCCGCGCACCCCGAAATGAAAAGAAAACGCCGCGCGGGGGTGCCTGCGCGGCGTTTCCCGTTTCCCCGGGGCTGGCCTTCAGACGCCGTCGCCGACGAAGGCCTTTTCGACGACATATTCCAGCGGCTCGGAA
>JAHRYM010000001.1:1158321-1270507 GCA_020622085.1 Paracoccaceae bacterium
TCAGACGCCGTCGCCGACGAAGGCCTTTTCGACGACATATTCCAGCGGCTCGGAATTTGCACCTTCACGCAGTCCAAAGCCTTCCAGCACCGCCTTCACATCGATGTTGAAGGCCAGCGAGCCACAGACCATCGCGCGGTCGGTTGCGCGGTCCATCGGCGGAATGCCGAGGTCGGCAAAGACCTTGCCGCTGGTCAGGTTGTCGGTGATGCGGCCCATGCGATGCGAGGCTTCGCGCGTGGTGGTGGCGTAATATTTCAGCTTGTGGGCATATTCCCCGATCAGCGGATCATCGCGCAGTCCGTCCACCAGTTGCCGGCCGTATTCCAGTTCGGCCACCGTGCGGCAGGTATGCATCATCACGACCGATTCGTAGCGTTCATAGGTCTCGGGGTCGCGCATCAGGCTGGCGAAGGGGGCAATGCCGGTGCCGGTGGCCAGGAACCACAGCCTTTCGCCCGGCAACAGCGCGTCCAGAACCAGCGTTCCCACCGGCTTGGGGCGCAGGATGATCTGGTCGCCGGGCTGGATGTGTTGCAGACGGCTGGTCAGCGGGCCGTTCGGCACCTTGATCGAATAGAATTCAAGCTCCTCGTCCCAGCTGGGCGAGGCGATGGAATAGGCGCGCAGAAGCGGCTTGCCGTTGTCGTCCAGGAGCCCGATCATCACGAATTCTCCCGAACGGAAGCGCAGCGTGCGCGGACGGGTGACGCGGAAGGAAAACAGGCTGTCGGTCCAGTGCCGGACAGCGGTCACGATCTGGGCATCGGGCAGCGTCTTGGCGGGTGTGGTCACGGAATCGTTCACGGATGTCGACTTTGCATTGTTGCGGGTTGCCACCCTTGTAGGTGAAATCGCCGTCCCGCAAAAGACGGGTGTTGCACTGGCGGCGCGGCGCGGCCCCCGGTGTCAGGCGCGCAGCCGGGCGCGATAGTGGTGATCTTGCCAGTTGGCGCGGGCCTGCCACTGTTCGACCGGCTGGCGGGCAGCCAGATCCTCGCCGATCTCGACCTCGTCGAAGCCGGAGCGCCGCGCCATGGCATATTGGTCGGCAATCACATGGCCCGCCGCCCGCAGCCGCCCCCGGTAGCCCCTGCCACGCAGCAGCCGCGCCAGGGTGAAGCCGCGCCCGTCGGCGAAAGACGGAAAGGCCACGCGGATCAGGCCGATGTCGTCGTAATGCTGTGGCAGGTCGGCCGGGGCCGTATCGGGCGCGATCTCGGTCACTGCCCCGTCATAGTCCTCGGCATGAAAGCCGTCGTCGCGCACGATGATCGTCATGCCGCTGTCTCCTTGGCGTCGTTGTCGCGCGGCAGCGGGCCGCGTGCCACCCTGCCGTTGATGAAATGGATGCCGCATTCTTCCTTGGCAGATCCGCGCCAGCGCCCGGCGCGCGGGTCTTCGCCCGGCTTCACCGGCGAGGTGCAGGGCGCGCATCCGATCGACGGATAGCCTTTCGTCACAAGCGGATGGCGGGGCAGGCGGTTGTTGACCATGTATTCCTCAAGGTCGTCGCGGCCCCAATGTGCCAGCGGGTTGACCTTGAGCCGCTTGTCGCCTTCGACCTCGAAAAACTCCAGGGCTGCGCGCGAACCGGCCTGAAAGCGCTTGCGCCCGGTGATCCAGCCGCCAAAGCCCTGAAGCGCGCGTTCCAGCGGCAGGGTCTTGCGCAGGTCGCAGCAGGCGTCGGTCGAGAACTGGTGGAGCGTCCCGTCGGGATCGTCGCGCCAGATCGCCCCCGCATCGGCCCGGATCGTGCGGATGTCGGTCAGGGGAAGGCGTTCGGCCAGTTCCTGCTGATAGGTCAGCGTTTCGGGAAACAGCACCATCGTGTCGATGAACAGAACCGGGGTCGCGGGCGCGAGCACCGACACGAGGTGCAAAAGCACCACGGATTCGGCGCCGAAAGACGACACCAGCGCCAGTTTCCCCACATCCGCGTCATGCAGCGCCCGTTCCAGGACGGCGGTGGCGGAATGGTGCCTGTAGCGTTCGTTCAGGCGCGCGGCCTTTTCTGTCAGGTTTCGGGCGTTATGCGGCATCTCGGTCTTCCGTTTCGGCCGGATAGAGCGCGGCCTTGAACGGCGCGGCCCCAAGGCGGCGGAAGGTTTCGATGAAGGTTTCCGATGCATTGCCGCGCAGGTCAAGATAGGCACGCAGCAGACGCTCGATCGCCGGCACGATTTCATCATAGGCAAAGCCGGGACCGGCCCGTTCGCCGATGGCGGCGTTTTCGGTATGATCGCCACCCAGCGTGACCTGGTAGTTCTCGACCCCGGCGCGATCGAGCCCGAGGATGCCGATATGGCCGACGTGGTGGTGGCCGCAGGCGTTGATGCAGCCCGAGATCTTGATCTTCAGCGCGCCGATTTCCTCTTCCAGACCAAGGGCCTTGAAGTGCAGCGCCAGCTTCTGCGCGACCGGGATCGAACGGGCGGTCGCCAGGGTGCAGTAGTCCATGCCGGGGCAGGCGATGATGTCGGACAGAAGGCCCGCGTTCGCCGTGGCCAGCCCCGCCTGTTGCAGGCGCGCGAACAGCACCGGCAGATCGGATTTGTGGACATGCGGCAGGATGACGTTCTGTTCGTGGCTGATCCGCAGTTCGCCATAGCCGTAATCGTCGGCCAGATCGGCCAGCAGGCGCATCTGGTCGCTGGAGGCGTCGCCCGGCGTCTCGCCATGGGCCTTCAGGCTCACAGTGACGATGGCGTGGCTGTCGTTGCGGTGCGCGGTCAGGTTGGTGCCCGCCCAGGTGCGGAAGGCCGCATCGGCCGCCAGACCCGCATCATAGGCATCGACGGGGGCGTTGCGGAAGGCCGGAGGCGCGAAGGCCGCCTTGATCTCGGCCAGCAGATACTGATCGGCGCCGCCGAACTGGCTGCGATACAGCGCGAATTTCGCTTCCACCGCATCGCGAAAGGACTCAAGGCCGTTTTCGAAGACGGTGATCTTGATCCGTGCCTTGAACTTGTTGTCGCGCCGCCCCATCAGGTTGTAGGTCGACACGATGGCTTCAAGGTAGGGCAGCAGGTCGGCCTTGGGCAGGAAGTCGCGGATGACGCGCGCGACCATCGGCGTGCGGCCCAGGCCGCCGCCCACCAGGATTTGATACCCCATCTCGCCCCTGTCGTTCAGCACCGTGCGGACGCCGATATCGTTGGAGGCGGTCACGGCGCGGTCCGCCGGTGCGCCGGTGACGGCGATCTTGAACTTCCGCGGCAGGAACTGGAATTCCGGGTGGTCGGTCGACCATTGCCGGATCAGTTCGGCCACCGGACGGGGGTCTTCGATCTCATCCGCGGCGGCGCCGGCAAAGTGGTCGGCGGTCACGTTGCGGATCGTGTTGCCCGAGGTCTGGATCGAATGCATTTCCACCTGCGCCAGTGCTTCCAGGATGTCGGGGACATCGGTCAGCTTCGGCCAGTTGAACTGGATGTTCTGGCGCGTGGTGAAATGGCCGTAGCCCTTGTCCCAGCGGTCGGCGATATAGGCCAGCTGGCGCATCTGCGCCGAGCGCAGCGTGCCATAGGGGATCGCCACGCGCAGCATGTAGGCGTGAAGCTGCAGGTAAAGCCCGTTCATCAGCCGCAGCGGGCGGAATTCATCCTCGGTCAGGCTTCCCGCCAGCCGGCGTTCGACCTGGGCACGGAACTGACGGTTGCGCTCGGCCACGAAGGCGGCGTCGAAGTCGCTGTATTCATACATTCGTGCTCTCCCGCGCGGCATCTTGCTGCTTGCCGTGGACATAGTTCGAAGGGCCGCGTGTGCGGAATGTTTCACGGAAATGGATCGGCTCGGGGCCGTTCGGCCCGGCCTTGGCGTCTGCCAGATAGGGGCCGACGACAAGCAGCTTTTGTGCCGATGCGTTCAAGAGACGCAACTGGGCGTGGGCTTCGTCCTCGATCAGCTCGGCCTCGTGGTGGTGGCGCGACCAGCGGTCGTCGGCGGTCAGGTAGACCACGTCGCCCATGGCCAGGTCATTGGCGGTCACGACTTTGGGGATATATCTGCGCGACATCGGCGGGCTTTCCGTTCCAGGGGCTTCGGGGTGGCTCTGATTTCCAGTGCAATATAGGAAAATGTCCTTGTCCTTGGCTATATATGCGGCAAGAAAAGGAACATCGTCCCGTTTGCCGCCAAGTTTGCGGCATTCGTTTTTCGAAGTGAAGGAAATTGGAATGGCTGTCCAGCTTGATGACACAGACCGGAAAATCCTTGCCGAACTGCAAGAGAACGCGGACCGTTCGCTCGACGAGATCGCCCGCAAGATCGGGTCTTCCAAGACACCGGTCTGGAACCGGATCCGCAAGATGCGCGAACTGGGGGTGATCCGCCAGCAGACGGTGATTCTGGATCCCGATGCCTTGGGGCTCGAGGCGTGTTTCTTCGTGCTGATCCGCACCTCCGAACACGAGGCCGATTGGCAGAAGGCCTTTCTGGAGACCGTCCGCAAGCGCCCCGAGGTGCTCGAGGCGCACCGGCTGGCGGGCGACATCGACTATATCCTGAAGGTGCGGGTGAAGAACGCGCGCGCCTATGACGTGTTCTACCAGGCGCTGATTTCCGAGGTGCGGATCTACAACGTCACGGCGCTGCTGAGCATGGAGGAGATCAAGGCGACGACCCATCTGCCGCTGTGATCCGGCAGGATGTGCACAGGGGCGCGTCCCTCAGCGACCGGGGCGCTGGGCCACGATCACCCCCGCAAGCACCAGCGCCGCGCCACCCAGTTGCGGCCAGTTGAAGGGCGCCCCCAGCATCCAGACGAAGACCATCGTGTAGAAGGGGGCCGCATTCATGTGCATGGCCGCGATGCCGATGCCCAGCCTTTCGACCGAGACAATCCACAAGACCTGCGAGATCGCCAGCGATCCGATGCCGTAATAGGCCAGCATGATCAGGTTCGACGTGTCGATCGCTGCCCAGTCGATGCTGGTCTTGCCGGCGATTCCCATGGCCAGCGCACAAATGATCGTGGCCAGCGCCGCGCCGGCAAATGTCAGCGCCGAACGGCCGACCGGGGAAAGGTCGGGCAGGGCGCGGATGGTTTCGCGCGATCCCCAGCAGAAGCCAACGGTCGAACCAAAGGCGAGCAGCGCCCCCAGACCAAGCCCGAGGCTGCCGATCCCCGACAGATAGGCGAGTGTTCCGCCCAGCAGCGCAAGCCCGAGGCCCGCAAGCAGAAGCAGGCTCAGGCGGCGGCCGTCGAACAGGCATTCAAGGGTGATCCCGACGACGGGCATGGTCGAGGCAATGATCGCCACAGTCACCGCATCGGTCATCTGTTGCGCCAGCACGATCAGGAAGGCGCCGAGGCCAAATCCGACCGCTCCGATCATCAGCCCGCGCCGCCATGGCGCCGCCATCAAGGCGGCCCGCCCGTCAAGCAGGAACCAGAGCGGCAGCAGAAGCAGCGTCGCCGATCCCATGCGCAGCGCCGTCAGCGGCAGGGCGCCATAGATCGGCAGCAGATGGTCGACCGTGGGAAACCCGGTGGCCCAGATCAGCATCGAGGCCATGCCAAGCAGGTTGGCGGTCATTCGCGCCGATTTCGCCCCATGGGCGGGAAGGGAAGACAGGGTCACGGGCTGGCGGCCTTTTGGGGGAAGGATGCGGTCAGAGCATACCCTGCCGCTGTCGGTCAGTGCTGTCGGTGCCAGCCGCGACACCGGGTGACGCAAATGCACACCGCCCCTGGTGGCGGCCGGTCTGCGCGTGCCACCTTGGCCAGGGGGAACGCGGTGACCGGCGCTCGCGCCACCCGCAATCCCGCCTGCGCCCGGCCGCCTTGCGCCCCCGCGCCCCCACATCGCCACAATGGCGATGCGCACAGGGTCCGGCCGCTCAGGTTGCGTCAGGGGCTTCCAGTGCGGTGATGATGGCGCCGAAATCGGCGGCCTTCAGGCTTGCGCCGCCGACCAGCGCGCCGTCGACATCGGGGACCGCGAATATCTGTCCGGCATTTTCCGGCTTGACCGAACCGCCGTAAAGCAGCCGCATCCCTTCGGCGGCGGCGCCGAAACGCTGCCTGAGCCCGCCACGCAGGAAGGCATGGACCTCGGCGATCTGTTCAAGCGTCGGTGTGCGCCCGGTCCCGATCGCCCAGACCGGCTCATAGGCGATGATGGTGCGTGCACCGGCGCTGTCGGGAACCGAACCGGCAAGCTGCCGGCCGACGACGGCCAGCGTTTCGCCGGCATCGCGCTGGGCCAGCGTTTCCCCAAGGCAGATGACCGGCGTCAGGCCAGCGGCTATCGCGGTCTCTGCCTTGGCGCGAATCAGATCGTCGGTTTCGCCGTGGTCGGCGCGGCGTTCGGAATGGCCAAGGATCACATGGCTCGCGCCTGCATCCTTCAGCATCGCGGCCGCGATGTCGCCGGTATGGGCGCCCGAGGCGTTCGGGTGGCAATCCTGCCCGCCGACATCGATCGGGCTGCCCGAGGTGACCTCGGACATCCAGACGATGTGCGTCGCCGGCGGGCACAGAAGCACGTCACATGTGGGTGCCGGATGGGCGGCGACAAGCGCCGCGACCTCGGCCAATGCGGCGCGTGACCCGTTCATCTTCCAGTTTCCGGCGGCAAGTCTTCGGCGCATTCGGCTCTCCAGGGTGGCGTGACTTCAGGGTTTGCGCGCCCTGGTCCAGCGGATCGCACCTGTGGTCTGGCGGGGGCCAGGCGGACCGGCTGCCGGGCGCCTCAGGCGGCGGGGGATTCCTTGAACTTGATTGATTCGCCGCAACCGCAGGCTTCGGTGACGTTCGGGTTGTTGAACCTGAAGCCGCTTTCCAGAAGGCCGGTTTCATAGTCGATTTCCGTGCCGAACAGGAACATCTGAGCCATGGGCGCGATCATAACCCGGGCGCCATCCTGTTCTACGACCTCGTCCATCGGGTTGACGCTGTCGGCGAAGTCCATGGTGTATTCCATGCCCGCGCAGCCGCCCTTGCGCAGGCCGATGCGCAGGCCTTGCTTGCCGTCCCTTGCCATCAGGCGGGAAATCTGCGCGGCGGCGCGCGGGGTCATGGTCAGGGCCTGTTTGCCGGGAATGCCGAACATGGGCGGGTCTTTCGGTCTGTTGCGCGTGTTGCCCTTGAATCTAGGGCAGCCGGGGGGCGATCACAAGCGGGGGGAGCAGATCGCGCAGCCATATCGTGGCAAGCGTCACGCCGATTGCCCATCCGAACGAGGCAAGCGTGCCGATGATGACGTATTCCGACGCGGCGCGATCCTCGGTTACGGTGCCGAAGCGCAGGACGGATTTCGCCGCGATCAGAAAGCCGATGGCACCGGGCTGGCCGGCCAGGATCAGGATGAAGACCAGCCCGCGTTCAAGCCAGCCGATCGTCAGCCCGCCTTCGGGCAGGCCGCCGCTCTGGCCCGTCGTTGTCGCCCGGATCCGCAGGTCGGTGACGACGGGGGCAAGCTGCGCCTCCATCAACAGTCCGACGGCAAAGCCGCCGGCGCGAACGGCAAAGATGAAACCTGCAGCCAGCAGCATTGCATGCAGCATCAAATGGGGCGTGGGCGCGGACATCGTGGACCAGAACCCGCCGGCCCAGAGACCGGGCTGCCAGATCGCCAGCGCCAGCAGGGTCGCGCCATGCGCGGCCTGGTCGACAAGGAAGGCGATCGGGCCGCGCGGGGCGTGGCGGGCTTTCAGCGCGTCGATGGCCATATGCGCCAGTGCCAGCAGCACCAGGCCGGGGGCGGCGACCGTTCCCAGGGCCGCCTGCGCCGACAGCAACACAAGCGCACCATGCAGCGCCAGAACCGCGGGATGGGTCTTGCGCGCCACGATCCAGCGTGTCTGAAGCACGAAATCGGCCAGCACATGCGCGGCGAACAGCGCGATCAGCGTCTCGAGCATTGCTGCAGGCCTCTTCGCTTGCATTTTGGAAAAGAAAGCCGTTCAGCCTGCATCCTGCGCCGCCTCGATCATCTCCAGTGCCTGTGACAGGGCGGGATAATCCGCTGCGAGAAGCGCCTGTTCGACGGCTTGCCGCCTGATCCCCAGGCTTTCGGCCACAAGTATGCGGGTGGGCGGAACGGGTGCCAGCATCGGCAGGATCGCGCGCGCCTGTGCCTGCGTCCAGCCCTGGGACAGCGCATCCGCCAGACGCACCGCCGCCCCAAGCGCGCCGCCCCCCGCCAGCACCATCTGCGCCGGCGCCTCGATCGTATCCAGCGCGCGCCCCGAAGCCACGAACACCGGTCCCGTGGCAAGGTTGAGGTCGGGCAAGTGCGGCGGGCGGTCCTGACCGGAGGCAAGGGCGATCCGGGTCGACAGATCGCGCCCCCCGGCGCGCAGGGCGGCCCGCAACACGAGTGCCGCGCGCAGGGCAAGCCGGGGCCGCATCACCACGATCTGCCAGCCATCGCCGCGATAGCGGCTGAGCGATGTGGGGTGACCCTGCCAGGCCGCAATCTTTTCGGCTGCGCTGCCCAGAACGGCAAACGCCTCTTCGATCCGTTCCGGGGCAAGCCCCGAGGATCCGATGAGGTCTCCTGTCAGAACGGCAAGCGGCACAAGATCTGTCATGCCGGCAGTTTAGGCAACGCGGCGAAATAGCGCAAGTAAAATGACTTTCATATCACAAAAGAAAGCCAAAACGCCTGCCTACATGAAGCCAAGCTCCAGCCGTGCTTCGTCGGACATCATCTCCATGCCCCACTGCGGCTCGAAGGTCATCTGGACATTGACCTGCTTCACGCCGTCCAGCGGCTCGACCGCGTCGGCGACCCAGCCCGGCATTTCGCCCGCAACCGGGCAGCCCGGTGCCGTCAGGGTCATCACGATATCGACCTCGTTCTCGGGCGATATCTCGATGGTGTAGACCAGTCCCAGATCGAAGATGTTGACGGGGATTTCGGGGTCATAGACCGAGCGGCAGGCTTCCACGACCCGCTCGTAAAGCGGATGGTCCGTCGTCGATGGGCGGATCAGCGGGGTTCCTTCGATCGGTTCCTTCGGTTCGGCTGTCATGGTGATCCCAATCGGTTGTTGACCGATTATATAGGGAATTGATCGGGCAAGGTCCAGAGCGGTTCGAACCTGTCGGGCGGCATCTGCCGCGTGGCCCTTTGCCCCGCGTGTCAGCCCAGCAGGTAGGATCGCGCCTCCTTGTCGAAGCCCAGGATCCTTTGCCCGCGACCAAGTGCGGCCTGCAACTCGGCGCGCAACTCCAGCCGCAAGGCATTGGCCGCCGCTGCGTCGCTGGCGATCAACGCATCCAGATCGCGCGGCAGGCGCAGCGCCATCGGCGTGCCGTCGGGTGGGGGCGCTGCCCTGCCTTCCGCCAGCGCCGCAACCCGGGGCGAGGCAAGATGCCAGTCCACCAGAAGCCGGTCCGAGGCGAGGCCGCGATTGATGCCCTCCATCTCGCCGTAATAATCGACGAGATAGCTTTCGGATTGCGTGCCCAGCCGGTGGAAGTTCAGCGCCGCATTGCGGCTGCGCAGCGGATCGAAGGTCCAGCGGACCAGATCGATGCCGCGTTGGAGACACCATTCGCGCTGGTAAAGCTTCAGCCGGACCCCAAGCCCGAGGCCGCGCGCGCTGTCGAGCACCGCCAGCCGGTGGGAATGCTGGATCTTCGGGTCACGCGTCGGAAAGCCGAAGACATAGCCCATGAGCCTGCCCTCGACGAAGGCACCGCCCACGAGGCCGCCCTCGGCCTGGATGACCATCATCAGGTCGGCCGGATCGGGCATGTCACCCGTGCCCCAGACCGCGCGTTGCAGCGCCTCGGCGGCAAAGAACTCGCCCATGCCGGACAGGTCGCGGAAGATCACATCGGTCATCGGGTCAGGGCTTCCTGCGAAAGCGTCGCGGTTTTCAGGTAGTCGAGGTCGAGCGTCACGCCGATCCCCGGACCCTTCGGCACCGGCATGCGGCCTGCGGCGGTTTCCAGCCGTTCCGCGATGATGTCGCGGGTGAAGTAGCGGCTGGCGGAAGACGTGTCGCCGGGCTTGCGGAAGTTGGGCAGGGTGGACAGGTGGATGTTGTGCGCCCGCCCGATGCCGGATTCAAGCATGCCCCCGCACCATACCGGCACGGAAAACGCCTCGGCCAGATCGTGGATGCGCAGCGAATTGGCATAGCCGCCGGACCGCCCGACCTTGATGTTGATGACCCGCGCCGCATCGGTTTGCAGGGCCTTCCTCGCGTGTTCGACGCTGCGGATGCATTCGTCCAGACAGACCGGCGTCCTCAGCCGCTGTTGGAGCGTGGCGTGGTCGTGGATGTCGTCCCAGGCCAGCGGTTGTTCGATGTAGTCAAGATCGAAGTCGTCCATTCGCTGCAAGAGGCCGGTATCGGCAAGCGTGTAGCAACTGTTGGCGTCGACGGTCAGATGGGCGGTCGGGAATTCCTTGCGGACGGCCGCCAGAAGGGTCAGGTCATGGCCCGGCCTCACCTTCAGCTTGATCCGCTTGTAGCCCTGCTCCAGATGCCGGGCCACGCGGTCAAGCGTGTCGGGGATCGGCCCGATGCCCAGCGACA
The DNA here is from genome assembly GCA_020622085.1 of Paracoccaceae bacterium. GTDB lineage: Bacteria > Pseudomonadota > Alphaproteobacteria > Rhodobacterales > Rhodobacteraceae > QY30. The sequence continues at coordinate 1,168,825 of JAHRYM010000001.1, forward strand.
CGCCCACGTCGATGGCATCGCCCGAGCCGCCCAGCAGCGTTTGCAGCGGCAGGTTCAGCGATTTGGCCCAGAGATCCCAGAAGGCCATCTCCACCGTGGCCCGGGCCATGTGGTTCGCGCGCCAGGGCGCGAGGCTGCGCGCCAGTTCGCGCGGATGGGCAAAGGTTTGCCCCAGCACCTGCGGCAAGAGGACGTTGCGAAGCAGGTCCATCGCGCCGGCCACCGTTTCCTCAAGGTAATCGGGCAGGGGGTCCATCACCCCTTCGGCATATCCCTCGATCCCGTCGGCGCGGAGGGTCAGCAGCGGAAAGACCTTTTCGGTCATCGTGCCGGTCGAGATGGTGAAAGGCGTGACGAGCGGCAGGCGAACAAGCCGCAGCTCAGCCGCGTCGATGCGCAGGGGCGCGCGGGTTGCAACGGGATCGGGCATGGCATTTGGCGCGGCATTCGGCACGGCGCGGCTCCTGTCTGGGGTCGGGGCAGGCTAGGATGAAATCAGTTTACTTGCAAGCTTGACCGATTGAAAGATTCCTGACACGCTTTTGCCAGGCCGCAATTTCCGCCCGTGAAAGGCCAAGATGGCAGAGACCGCTCTTCAGTCCGGCCCGGACATTCCCGCGCAATCGGGGGAATTGCGCCAGCGCCTTGGCCATGCCGCCGCCGAAGGCACCCCGGCAGAACGCGCGATCGCCAGTTTCCTTCTGGCCAACCTGTCCTCGCTGCCGTTCGAGACCGCCGCCAGCGTGGCGCAGAAGGTAGGCGTGTCCGAGGCCTCGGTCGGGCGGTTCTGCCGCGCCATCGGCTACCGGCACCTGAAGGATCTGAAGGGCAGCCTGCAGGTCGATCTGGGCGAAAGGGCCTGGCTGATCGGCGACCGGCTGAAGGATTTCCACCGCCGCAGCCGGCAGGGCAATGCCGAACTGTCCCGCGCGCTTGAACACGAGATCGCGGCGCTGGTTTCGGTCTATGAAATGGCGGCCACCCCGGCCTTCGAGGCGATGGTGAAGCGGCTGTCCCATGCCCGTGCCGTCTGGGTCGCCGGGTTCCAGACCGAACGCGGCCATGCGGCGGAACTGGCGCATAACCTGCAATACCTGCGCCCGCGGGTGCAGCTTGCCGATGTCGCGGCGGGGCATTTCGCCGAAGTGCTGCTGGATGAGCCCGAGGACGCCACGCTGGTGCTGATCGACGGCCGGCGCTATTCGCGGCTGACCCGCGATCTGGCGCAGGCCGCGCGGGACGAAGGCATCCCGGTGACGCTGATCACCGATCCCTATTGCGACTGGGCGCAGGAAGCCGCGACCGAGGTTTTCGCGGTGCCGACCGACCTCAACCATTTCTGGGACACGACATCGGCCATGTCCTCGCTGATCGGGCTGATCGTCAACGGCGTCTTCCGCGAACTGGGCACCGCGGTCGAGGAGCGGATGGCCCGCGTCTCGGCGCTGCACGGGGATTTCATCGGCCATACCGGCACCGCCCGGGGCCCAAGAGCGACAATTTGACAGAAGAAACGACCAACAGAGAGGACCGAAACCATGACCTGTTCATTTCGCAAGACCCTGCTTGCCGCCTCGGTAAGCCTTTCCGCGCTGTTTGCCGCCAATGCAACCCTCGCGCAGGAGGCGGTGTTCGTCACCAGCTCGAACGAGGTCGGCGTGCCCACGCTGGACCCGATCCGCGCCAACAACCTCGGCCGCGCCACGACGCTGCTTTTCGACCGGATGGTCAGCCAGGCGGCCGACCTGTCCTATCACCCCTGGCTGGCCGAAAGCTGGGAAGAGGCGCCCGATGGCATGTCCTGGACCTTCAAGCTGAAGCCCGGCGTGAAATTCCACAACGGCGAACCCTTCAACGCCGAAACCATCAAGGCCTGGCTTGAACTCTTCAAGGCCAGCGAGAACGCCTACATGTCCGAGGCCATCGCCGAGGTGCAGGTGGTCGACGAGAACACCGTCAAGTTCGTCATGTCGCGGCCCGAGCCGAACATGCTTTACAACCTGTCCTCCACCTACATGTCGGTGGTCGAACCCAAGGCATGGACCGCGCTGGGCGAGAATTTCGGCGTGACCGAGGCCTATGGCACCGGCCCGTTCAAGCTGGAAAGCTTCACCATCGGGCAGGAAACCGTGCTGGTGCGCAACGACGATTACACCTGGGGTCCGGCGCTGGCGGAAAACCACGGCCCGGCCAAGATCGCCAGGATCACCCTGCGCGAGATCGCCGAGGATTCGACCGCGCTTCTGGAACTGAAGACCGGTGGCGTCGACCTTCTGCTCAGCGTGCCCGCCGACCTGATCCCCGAGGTGCAGAAAGAGGCGAATCTGGCCGTGATGATGCTGCCGGGGCAGGATGTCTGGTATATGCCGATCAACGTGACCAAGGCGCCCTTCGACGACATCCGCCTGCGCGAGGCGGCGGCCAAGGCCATCAACCAGGAGGAAATCCTTGCCTCGGTCTTCGGTGGCGTGGGGACGGTGGCCGATACCTTCCTGATTTCGGCGCTGCCCGAAAGCCATGTCGCCGACAGCGCCAAGATCCATTACGATCCTGCGCGGTCAAACGCGCTGCTGGATGAAGCCGGCTGGAAGATGGGCGCCAACGGCGTGCGCGAAAAGGACGGCAAGCCGCTGAAGGTCAGCCTCTGGGTGCAGTCCGATACCGCCTTCCGCCGCGTGGCCGAAGTGGTTCAGGCGGAGCTGAAGGCCGTGGGGATCGAGGCCGAGATCACCACCTTCGACAGCTCGATGATCCGCGACCAGTACAAGACCGGCGAACAGCAACTGGCGGTGCGGTCCTACAACTGGGACAATGCCGACATCGTGGACTGGTTCTTCGGGGGCGACCGGCTGGGCTACCCGAACGTCTCGATGTTCAACGACCCCAAGGCCGAGGAACTGCGCAAGGCGGCGATGACGGGCGCGAAGAACATGGAGGAGCGCGTGAAGAACTTCACCGCCTACCATGAATACGTCCTGAGCCAGTTTCCGATGGCGCCGATCTACCAGCCGGTCGATGCGATCGCCTACAACAAGGACCGCCTGACCCTGCCCGAAAAGATCGACGCGCCCGGCATCGGCACCGTCGCCGTCCTGGGGATGGAGGTGAAGGAATAGGCGCAGGGGAAGGGGCCGGGAACCACGGACATGCTGTCCTATCTCATCCGTCGGGTGCTGATGCTCGTGCCGGTGTTCCTGGCTGTCTCTGTCGTCATCTTCCTGATCCTGCACTTCATTCCCGGCGATCCCGTCGACAACCTGCTGAAGGTGGGATCGCCCCCCGAGGCGCGGGCCGAGATGATGGCGCGCTATGGTCTTGATCGGCCATTGCCGGTGCAATACGGGGTCTGGCTGGGCAAGGTGGTGCAGGGCGATCTGGGCACGGCCATCGTCGCCCGGCGCCCCGTGGCCGACCTGATCGTGCAGGCGCTGCCGCATTCGCTGCGGCTGGGGGGGCTTGCGCTGCTGTTCTCGACGGTCGTGGGGGTGGGGCTTGGCCTTGTCGCGGCGCTGAACCGCGACCGCTGGCCGGACAAGGCGATCATGGGTGGTGTCCTTTTGGGCTCGACCATGCCCAGCTTCTGGCTCGGGCTGATCCTGATGCTGGTGTTTTCGGTCTGGCTTGGATGGTTCCCGGTCTCGGGCGCGCGCAGCGCATCCGCGCTGGTGCTGCCGGTGCTGACCATCGGGCTTGGCGGCACGGCACTGGTGGCGCGGATCACCCGCGTCGCCATGATCGAGGCTGCGGGGCGCGATTTCGTCACGCTTCTGCACGCCAAGGGCCTGTCGCCGCTGCGGATCCAGCTCCGCCACGTCCTGCGCCACGCGCTGATCCCGGTGGTCACGATCCTTGCGCTGCGGATCGGCTGGATCCTTGGCGGCGCGGTCACGGTCGAGGTGGTCTTTGCCCGCCCCGGCCTTGGCACGCTGCTGATCAAGTCGCTCAGCCAGCATGACTATCCGGTGGTGCAAGCCTGCCTGCTGATGCTGGCCATCGCGGTGATGCTCGGCACCCTGGTGGGCGACATCCTCCAGGCGCTGATGGATCCGCGGGTCCGGGCGGCGATGGAATGACCGCCCGCGCGCTTCCCGCGCCCGTCCGGGCGCTGCGTCGGCCCATGGGCGCGCTGGCCGGCGGCTGGCTGCTGCTGGTGATCCTGATGGCGGTCCTTGCGCCGCTGATCACCCCCTATGCCTATGACATCCAGTCGCTGAAAGAGGCCTATCAACCTGCGTCTTCCGCGCATTGGCTGGGCACCGACGAATTCGGCCGCGACCTGCTGACACGCCTGATCCATGGCGCGCGCACCTCGCTGTCGGTCAGTGGCATCGCCATCTTCCTTTCCGTCCTTTGCGGCATGGTGCTGGGCGCCGCCGCCGCCTGGTTCGGCGGCTGGTTCGACCGCGCCGTGACGGTGGTGGTGGACCTGACATGGTCCTTCCCCGAAATCCTCATCGCGCTGATCCTGGTGGCGATCATCGGCCCCGGCACCACGGGCACGATGGTGGCGATCAGCGTGGCATATCTGGCGCAGTTCACCCGGCTGACGCGGGCGCAGATCCTGACGCTCAGGGGCGAGACCTTCATCGAGGCGGCGCGATCGCTCGGGGCCTCGAACAGCCATATCCTGCGCCGCCACCTGCTGCCCAATGCCTTGGCGCCGGTGCTGGTCAGCGCGATGCTGGCCACTGGCGACGCGATCATCCTCGAGGCAACGCTCGGCTTTTTCGGCCTGGGCGCGCAGCCCCCTGTCCCAAGCTGGGGCGGCATGATGTCTGCGGGTTCGGCACTGATCTTCAAGGCGCCCTGGATCATCGTCTTTCCGGGCCTCACGGTTGCGGTGACGGTGGTGGCGATCAACCTCTTTGGCGATGCGCTGATCGCGGAACTCGACATCCGCAACCGGATGGGGGGGCGGGCATGACCGCGCTTCTGGAGGTATCCGGCGTTTCTGTCGCCATCGGTGCGCTGCCGCTGCTTGACGGGATCAGCCTTTCGGTCAGGCGGGGCCAGATCCTTGGGCTGGTCGGCGAAAGCGGCTCGGGCAAGTCGCTGACGGCGATGGCGGCGATGGGGCTTTTGCCGCTGATCGGGGGCCGCGTGACCGCGGGGGCGGTGCGCTTTGACGGCCAAGATCTGGCCGGGATGACCGAAGGCCAGCGCCGCGCGCTTCGGGGGCGGCGGATCGGCTTCGTCACCCAGAACCCGATGACGGCGCTGGATCCGGTGCAGCGGGTGGGCGATCAGGTCGATGTGGTCAGCCGCCTGCATCTGGGCCTGTCGAAGTCGGCGGCGCGGGCGCGCACGATCGACCTGATGGCGCAGCTTCGGATCCCCGAGGCGGGGGCGGTGGCCGAGGCCTGGCCGCACCAGTTGTCGGGCGGGATGAAGCAGCGCATCGTCATCGCCATGGCGCTGGCGGGCGACCCCGACCTGATCATCGCCGATGAGCCGACCACCGCGCTGGACGTGACGGTGCAGGCGCAGATCATCCAGATCCTCGGGTCGCTGGTGCGTGACCGGGGCGTGGCGCTGCTGCTCATCACGCACGACATGGGCGTGGTGGCGCAGATCTGCGACCGGGTGGCGGTCCTATATGCCGGGCGGCTGGCCGAGGAAGGGCCGGTGGGGCCGATCTTCGCCGCCCCCGCCCACCCCTATACCGCAGCATTGATCGGCTGCATCCCGCAGGACGGCATGGCGAAGGGCAGCCTGCACGGCATTCCGGGCGCCGTGCCCTCGGCCCGCGCCTTTCCGCCCGGCTGCCGGTTCCACCCCCGCTGCGCCCGCGCCACGCCCGAATGCACGCGCGACGTGCCGCCGCTTCTGCCGCGCGGGGTCGGGTCGGCCGCCTGTTTCCACATGACCCCGGAGGCAGGATGACCGATCCCCTGATTCGCCTCGACGGGCTTTCGCGCCGCTTCGACACCGGTGGCGGTCTGCTAAAGGCACCGCGCAGCATGATGGCGGTGCGCGACGTATCGCTGAGCATCGCGCCGGGCGAGGTGCTGGGCGTCGTCGGCGAAAGCGGCTGCGGCAAGTCCACGCTGGCCCGCCTTGTCCTGCGGCTGATCGAACCGACATCGGGCCGCGTGACCTTTGACGGCACCGACTTGACCGCGCTGAGGCCGGGCGCCCTGCGCACGGCGCGGCGGCGGATGGCGATGGTGTTCCAGGATCCCTATTCCTCGCTTGATCCCCGCTACACGCTGGCTGAAGTGCTGGCCGAGCCCTTCGTGGTGCAGCGCCGCCCCGTGGCGCAAGATGCGCTGACAGAGATGCTGGATGCGGTCGGCCTGCCGTCGGCCATGTTGGGCAGTCACCCCCACCAGTTGTCGGGTGGCCAGCGCCAGCGCGTCGGCATCGCGCGGGCACTGGCGCTGCGGCCCGATTTCGTGGTTCTGGATGAACCGACCGCAAGCCTCGATGTCTCGATCCAGGCGCAGATCATCGACCTGCTGTCGGACCTGCGCAGCCGGATGGGGCTGACCTACCTGTTCATCAGCCATGACCTGGGTCTTGTGCGCTATTTCTGCGACCGGGTGGTGGTGATGTATCTGGGCGCCGTGGTCGAGGTGCTGCCCCGCGCCGACGCAGCACCGCGCCACCCCTATACCCGCGCCCTGATCGACAGCGGCTTTGCCCCGGACCCAAGCCTGCGCCGCCAGATCGCGCCGCTTTCGGGCGAAATCCCCAGCCCATTCAACCTGCCGCCGGGCTGCACCTTTGCCGGCCGCTGCCCCCGCGCGACAGACCTGTGCCGACGCCAGCGCCCGCCGCTTGAGGGCGAGGGGGATCATCCCGTCGCCTGTTTCCACCCGTATTGAAAGCCAGATCCATGCCCTTCCACGTCCTGACCGGCGCCTTCGTCCATGAAAGCAACACCTTCAAGAAGGGTGAGACCACCTTGCAGGATTTCCGCGACGATGTGCTGGACCTGGGGCAGGCGGCGATCGACCGGTTCGGCGATGTGAACGAGGAATTGGCGGGCTTTGTGGATGCGGGCCGCGCGGGCGGCTGGCGGATCACCCATACCGTGTCCGCCCATGCCACCCCCGGCGCCCGAGTCTCGCGCGAGGCGTTCGATCACGTGGCAGGGCTGATCTGCGACGGCGCGCGCGCCCACCGCGACAGCCTGGATGGGATCCTGCTGGCGCTGCACGGCTCGATGGTGCCCAGCTTTTGCGAGGATGGCGAGGGCGAGCTTCTGGACCGCCTGCGCGCCATCGTCGGGCCGGATCTGCCGATTGCCGTCACGCTTGACCTGCACGCGATGGCCACGCCCCGGATGGTGGAACTGGCGCAGATCTTCGTTAGCTACAAGACCTATCCCCATATCGACATGCGCGATACCGGGCTCCACGCGGGCAAGCTTCTGCATGCCGCCATGCAGGGTGTTTCGCGGCCCGTGACGTGGCGCGCCCATCGCCCGATGCTGGATGAGGCCAATGCCGGGCGCACCGACGTGCCGCAATCGGCGGCACTTTACGCCCGGGCGCGGGCGCATGAATTCGAACCGGGAATTCTGGCCGTTTCCGTCAATGCAGGTTTTGCCGAAGCCGATATTCTGGATGCAGGTCCGACCGTTCTTGTCACCCATGATGCGGCCCGGCCCGGTGCGGATGCCCGCGCCCGGGCGATTGCCGAAGCCCTGGCCGACACGATCTGGGACCAGCGCGGATCCGTCGCCAATGATTTCCTGACCCCCGCCGCCGCCGCCGCCATCGCGCGCGGTTTCGACGCCGGGGCGGGGCCGCTGGTGATTGCCGATTATGCCGACAACCCCGGTGCGGGCGCCTATGGCGATGCGACCGCGCTTTTGGCGGCGCTGCTGGATGCGGGCGCGACAGGGGGCGCCTTCGCCCCGATGATCGACCCCGAGGCGGCGGGGATCCTCCACCGGCACCGGGTGGGCGATAGGGTCACGCTTGATCTGGGGGGCAAGCGCGATCCGGCCTTCGGGGGCGCGCCGCTGCGGCTGACCGGAACGGTGCAGCATCTGTCGGACGGCACCTATACCGGCGACGGGCCGATCCTTGGCGGCATCACCCACAGCTTCGGCCCCACCGCCGTCTTCCGCGTGGCGGGGATCGACATTCTGGTCGTCACGCTGTCGGGGCAGATGCTGGATCTGCAACAGGTCCGCACCTTCGGGATTGATCCCGCGCGGCTGAGCTTTCTGGTGGTGAAGTCCATGCAGCACTTCCGCGCCGCGTTTGAGCCGGTCGCGGGGAAGGTGATCGTCTGCGATACGGGCGCGCTGGCCACGCCGCAAGCGCATCTGCGGCCCTATGTCCGCGTGCGCCGCCCCGTCTGGCCGCTGGACCGGGCGGGGTTCTGACCCGCAAGCGGGCCAGGCGCGCGCGGCTCAGCGGTCGGTGAAGTGCGCCGCACGCTTTTCCACGAAGGCGCTCATGCCTTCCTTCTGGTCCCGGGTCGCAAACAGCGCCTGGAAGAGCCGCCGCTCGAACCGCACGCCTTCGGTCGTCGGCAGTTCCAGCGCGCGGCCGACCATTTCCTTGGCTGCCATCAGCGCGGTGATCGAATGGCCGGCAATGGCCCGCGCGGTTTCCAGCGCCTCGTCCATCAGCCGGTCGTGGGCAACGACGCGGCTGACAAGGCCGATGCGGTCGGCCTCCTGCGCGTCGATCATGCGTCCGGTCAGCACCATGTCCATGGCCTTGGCCTTGCCGACGGCCTTGGCCAGCCGGATCGAGCCGCCCATGCCCGGCGTCACGCCAAGCTTGATCTCCGGCTGGCCGAAGGCGGCCTTGTCCGAGGCGATGATCAGGTCGCACATCAGCGCCAGTTCGCAGCCGCCCCCCAGCGCAAAGCCGTTGACGGCCGCGATCACCGGTTTGCGGCAGGCGGCGAAACGGTCCCAGCCGGCGAAGTAATCGGACAGATACATCTCGGCAAAGCCGTTGGACAGCATTTCCTTGATGTCGGCACCCGCCGCAAAAGCGCGGCCCGAGCCCGTCAGCACCGTGACGGCCACGGACGGGTCGCGGTCGATGGCCTCGATCCGGGCCACGACTTCGGTCATCATCTGCTGGTTCAAGGCATTGAGCGCCTCGGGACGGTTCAGGCGCAGGATCGCCACGCGGCCCTCTTGTTCAAGGGTCAGGGTTTGAGGGTCGTCCGCCATTCTTCATCCTTCCGTATCCGGATCTGCTGGCCGGGTCTTGTCGGGCTTCTGGCGGGGTTTGTGCAGAGAAGTCCGAGGCTTGTCAAACGGCGGCGTGACCGCTGCGCTTTGTCCCGCCATCTGACAGCGACGCAAGCCAGACCCCCACCAGCGTCACCGCAAGCCCGGCGAACATCACCGCCGTCAGGGGTTCGCCAAACATCGCCCAGGCCCAGATCATCGTCACCGGCGGGCTGAGGTAGATGGTGCTTGCCACCTGTGCGGCCGGGTAGATCCGCAGCGACAGGTAGTAGAGGCTGTAGCACAGGAAGGTGGACAACAGCACGAGCCAGGCGATGCCGAACTCGAAACGGCCGTCAAGGGGTGGCATCAGGTTGCCCTCGAATCCGGCACAAACGGCAAACAGCACCGAGGCCGTCAGGCACTGGATGCAGAGACTCTGGTGGATCGGCATGTGGACCGCGCCCAGCCGTTTTTGCAGAACGGTGGCCAGCGCAAAGATCAGCATGGCCGCGACCGGCAGCGCATAGGCCAGGAACGGCGCCGTGCCAAGGCTCAGCCCGTCGATCGACACCAGCACGACCCCGGCGCAGCCGATGGCGGTGCCCAGCCACTGCCGGCGCGACAGCCGGTGTCCGAGCACCGGTTGCGACAAGGCAGCTATCGCCAGCGGCACCAGGTCGGCAATCAGCGCCACAAGCCCCGTGGGCACCCTTTGCCCGATCGCCACGGCAAATCCCGCAAGATAAAGGAACATGCCGAGCACGCCGAACAGCATCTGCTGCAAGAGCGCGCGCTTGCCGATCGGCCCGCCGATCGTCAACGCAAAGGGCAAGAGCACCAGCCCCGACACCAGCGTGCGCCAGAACAGGACCAGGAGGACCGATGCATCTTCGCTGGCGAATCGGATGCCGACGAAGCCCGAGCTCCAGCTGATCACGAGGCCCGTCGCCATCAGGGGCCAGAGCAGGCGTTGCCGAAACGGTGTCCGGGAGGGGAGTTCTGTGTGAAGCTGCATTGTGGGTCTCTGGCCAATCCGGCGCAGGATGGCCCGCATCCGGGGCTGCGCATGTCCTGCCCGCGACCTCTGCCCGACCATGTCCGACAGGTGTCCTGTCTGCGCGATCCTTGATCGGGATCGGCCGGTCCTGCGCGGTGGGGGTGCGACATTTTGTCCGTCGACATCCGGCCGGCCCAGACCATACCCTTTCCTGATCCATCCCCGAGGTATGCAATGTCTTCACGCGCCACTCTGCCCCTGGTCTATTCATGCTCCGGCTGTTCAAGCGCCGCACAGATGGCCAATCACCTTGCCATCGCCCTTGACCGGCGCGGACTGGCGGAAATGTCCTGCATCGCGGGGGTGGGCGGCGACGTGCCGAAACTGGTCCGGGTGGCCAAGTCGGGGCGCCCGATCATCGGCATTGACGGATGCGCGCTGGCCTGCGTGCGAAATTGTCTCGCCCGCCACGGGGTTGAGCCCGAGGTCTATCACCTGTTGTCGGATCAGGGCGTGCGCAAGCGGTATCAGGCCGATTTCGATGTCGTCGAAGCCGAGCGCGTGCTGGAGACCATCGTGGCCGAACTGGACGCTCCCGAAGCGGATGCCGCACCCAAGCTTGCGAAAAGCGCCTGAGATCCTTCCCTCCGGCTGACAGGCGCGGGTTTGCAAAGGCCCGTGCGAGATCCCGGGCTGGTCAGTCAAAGCGCCTTCAGCGCCACCGCAAGGTCGCCATAGCCGGTGAAGCGACGGACGAAGTCAAGCCCGAGCCTTTCGGCGGCATCGCGGGCCTTGGCGTCCAGCGCGGGATCATCGGTCTGGGCCTGATAGATCAGCGTGGTGTAGTTTCCGAACATCATCTCGATCAGTTCGGGATGCCGGTCGAACCCCATCGGGCGCCAGACGAAGGCATCGAATTGTCGCACAAGGAAGTCGGTCAGATAGAAGGCCGTGATTTCCGTATCGGCGTGGGTGGCAAAGGCGGTGTTGCCTTCGAAGAACGAGTAACAGTGCGGGCCGGCAATCATCTCGACCCCCAGCGCCGCACAGCGGGCCTGCAACTGGCCACCCGTCCCGCAATCGGCGTAGACGACGAAAACCTGCGAATATTCGGCGCGGTGACGCGTCACCACCTCTTCGACGGCATCGGGAATGCGGTCGGGCCAGAGATGCAGGTTGGCGGGCAGGCAGGTCAGATCCAGATGCGCCCAGCCGTTCATGGTCTTGAGAGCGATGATCTCGCGCGCCAGAGCGCCGCAGGCAACCAGCAATATCCGGCCTTGCTGGCTGGGGGCCAGGCCACTTGCGGTGAGGCGATCATCATCTGGCAGGTCGGTCATTGGCCGTTCTTTCCCAAGGGCCGGTGGGCCGCCCGGAGGGCCGTCGACTATCGACGCCCGCGCGACCGGCGCAACAGCAGCAGTCCGACAATCAGCAGCGGGCCGATCACCACGAACAGCGGGCTTTCCCCGAAGCTTGCCAGCTTCACGGCCATGAAGGCGGTGGCGGCCACGATACAGGTGGCAAGGATCAAGAGAAGGGCGTTGGTGCGCGACAGCATGTCATCTCCGATTGGCGGACTCCCCGCCCGAGGATAGATGGCGCGACCGGTGGATCAGTTCAAGCCTGGCGAAACCCCGGAGCGATGCCGGGGCCTGCCTGTTTCATTGGTGTGGCCGATCAGGCCTTGACGCCCTGATTGTGCTTGCGGGCGACAAGATCCTTGGCGGTCTGCACCGCGACGGCCGCATCGCGGCAATAGGCATCGGCGCCGATGGCCTTGCCGAATTCCTCGTTCAGGGGGGCGCCACCGACGATGACGATATAGTCCTCGCGCAGGCCCTTTTCCTTCATCGTGTCGATCACGACCTTCATGTAGGGCATGGTCGTGGTCAACAGGGCCGACATGCCGAGGATGTCGGCGCCTTCGGTCTGCAGCGCCTCGAGGTATTTCTCGACCGGGTTGTTGATGCCCAGGTCGACCACCTCGAAGCCGGCGCCTTCCATCATCATGCCGACAAGGTTCTTGCCGATGTCGTGAATGTCGCCCTTGACGGTGCCGATCACCATCTTGCCGACGCGCGGCGCACCGGTTTCGGCCAGAAGCGGCTTCAGGATGGCCATGCCGCCCTTCATCGCGTTGGCGGCCAGCAGCACTTCCGGCACGAAGAGGATGCCGTCGCGGAAGTCGGCGCCGACGATGGTCATCCCGGCGACAAGCGCCTTGGTCAGAACGTCGTAGGGGGTCCAGCCGCGTTCCAGCAGGATGTTGACGCCCTCTTCGATCTCTTCTCTCAGACCGTCATAAAGGTCGTCATGCATCTGCAGGACAAGCTCGTCATCGGAAAGTTCCGACAGGATGATGTCGTCTTCGTCGGCCATCTTATTACTCCCAAGACCTTTGTTCCGGTAATGAAGCCATTGGCGCCTTTCCACTTGGCAGAATGCGACATGGCCTGCCCATTGAACGACGCCTGCCCATCTATGTCCCGGCCGCCGGCAGGTGTGGCGCGATTCCCGGGCACCCCTCAAGGCATTCCCGGCCGGATCCGGGGTCCGGCGTGATTGCAGGATAGCCGAGGGCGGCAGACCCGCCAAGCGGGTTGCCGCGTGGCGCAGGACGGGCGGCGCATGACCTGCCTTCCCGACCGGACGCCAGACGCGAAGCGCAGGGGGGGCAAGCGCGAAGCGCTGGGGGGCCGGCGTGGTTTACGGATCAATCCTTGCGTGGCGGGGGCGCAGGGACTAGGTTCAGGGTAACTTAAGATCGGAGGGCGTAGCCATGACGCCCAGGCGTCCCGGTGCTGCGGGCGCGTTCCCGATACCGGTAGAGCCGTCCAGCACCACCCACCCTGACCCCGGGTCGCTTTATGCGGCGCTGGATCTGGGAACGAACAGTTGTCGGATGTTGATTGCCCAGCCCCGGGGCAACCAATTCCAGGTGATCGACAGCTTTTCGAAATCGGTAGAACTGGGGCACGGGCTGGAAAGCTCGGGGCGGCTCAGCCGCCCGTCGATGGCGCGCACGGTGCAGGCGCTGCAGATCTGCCGCAAGAAGCTGGAGCAGCACCAGGTTGTGCGGATGCGCCTTGTGGCGACCGAAGCCTGCCGCCGCGCCCGCAATGCCCGCGATTTCCTGCGCTTCGTCAAGCGCGAGACCGGGTTGCCGCTTGAAATCATCAAGCCCGAGGAAGAGGCGCGGCTTGCCGTGGTGTCCTGCGCGCCGCTGGTCTCGGGGCGGACCGAACAGCTTCTGGTCGTCGACATCGGCGGCGGATCGACCGAACTCGTGTGGATCGACCTCTCGGACGTGGCACCCGAACAGCGCGCCCGGGCGATCATGCGGATGCATGCCGGTTTTGAATGCGACGCGCCCGGTGGCGGCCGTGCCAAGGTGGTCGACTGGATTTCCGTGCCGCTTGGCGTGGCGACGCTCAAGGACCAGTTCGCCGATGTCGAGGACGACGCGGCACGCTTTGCGCTGATGAGCTGGTATTTCGAGGAGAACCTGTCCGACTTTTCCCCCTACAACGCCAGCCAGCAGCGCGAGGGGTTCCAGATCATTGGCACCAGCGGCACGGTGACGACGGTCGCGGCAAGCCATCTGGGGCTGAAGCGCTATGATCGCACCAAGGTCGATGGCCTGACGATGACCTCGGACCAGATCGACAGCGTGATCCGCGAATATCTGGCTCTGGGCCCGGAAGGGCGGCGCACCGACCCGCGAATCGGCCGTGACCGCCATTCGCTGATCATGTCGGGAGCGGCGATCCTGCAGGCCTTGATGCGGATCTGGCCGACGGACCGGCTGTCGGTCGCGGACCGCGGGCTGCGCGAGGGGTTGCTTTATGCGCAGATGTCGGCGGATGGCGTCTTGCTGGAAGGGCCGCGCTAGCGGGCGGCATCGCCCACCACTTGACCCCCCGGCCGAACGCGCGGGTGGCGGGGGCGGTGAATGAGTATTTGGACAAAGAAGAAACGGAAGGCAGGACAGCCAGATGGCCAAGACACCGTCAGGAAACACATCGGGCCGGGGCACGCGGGATCTGCGGGTGCGGGTGAAGACCGCCAAGGGGCGCAAGCTGTCCTCGACCCTCTGGCTCGAGCGTCAGCTGAATGATCCCTATGTCCAGCGAGCGAAGAAAGAGGGCTACCGCGGACGTGCTGCCTACAAGATACTGGAGCTTGACGACAAGTTCCGCTTCCTGGTGCCGGGGGCGCGGGTCGTGGATCTGGGTTGCGCGCCCGGAGGCTGGTGCCAGGTGGCGGTGGCGCGCGTGAATGCGCTGGGCGAGAAATCGGGCAAGCGCGTCGGCCGGGTGCTGGGCATCGACCTTCAGGCGGTGGATCCGATTGCAGGTGCCGATATCCATCAGCTGGATTTCCTGTCGGAAGGCGCGGACCGGCGGGTGAAGGACTGGCTGGGCGGGCCGGCGGATGTGGTGATGTCGGACATGGCGGCGGCCTCGTCGGGGCACAAGGGCACGGATCACCTGCGGATCATCGCGCTTTGCGAGGCGGCGGCCGAGTTCGCCTTTGACGTGCTGGAGGAGGGCGGAACCTTTGTCGCCAAGGTGCTGGCGGGCGGCGCCGAGGCCGAGTTGCAGGCGATCCTGAAGCGCAACTTTGCCAAGGTGGCCAATGTGAAGCCGCCGGCAAGCCGGGCCGACAGTTCCGAGAAGTTCGTCGTGGCCACCGGGTTTCGTGGCCGGCCCGTCCCGTCCGAGGAACCCGCGATCGACGGTCTGGATGACGCCTGACCGTCGCAGTCCCGCCCCGGGGAATCCTGGGCCGCGCGGTCAGGGTGTTGTCGAGACGAGCATCCCCTCGACCCAGATCAGCGCGGGTTCGCCGACATGGAACAGATAGTAGCTTTGCTGTGACGCCGTGCTGCGGCTGGTGCCCGGATTGCCCGACAGATCGCGCGCCGGGCGGATGTTGGAGCCGGCCCCAAGGGCGCAATTCAGCCTTTGCTGCGGCGATACCGTCATGCGCTGGGCGGGCCGGCCGGGGCCAAAGGTGCCTGGTTCGATCGTGATGGCGCGGGCATCAGGGCAGCCGGCCATGAAATCGGCATCGAGGTGGATCTGGTCGACCCATTTCACCGGAAGGAACTGCCCCGTCGAAGTCTTCACGAGGTCGCGCACCCGCAGACCTTGCACAGGAAGATCGCCGAATGAGGTGGTCACGCGGGTGTTCCAGCAGATGCCGGGCAGGGGCCAGATCTCGGCGCTGCGTGAGCGGGGCGCAGCCGGCACGGGGCGGGGCGCCCGCGCGGGGCTGATCGACTGGTCCTGTATCATCATCACTCGTCCACACCAACGGCACATGACCGGGGGAGCGCTGCAATGCGATCTTCCCCGTGTCGGCGACTTGTTAACCCGGCAGGGCCGGCGGGACATCCGCGCGGACACCGGTATCAGGCAGGATCGGGGAAGGCAGGGCCGGATGCAAGCCTGACGAGCCTCTGCGCGCCGGGGCCTGACCCTCTGACATCGGCGGCGGGTGCGGGCAGGGCCTGTCGGGGCCACCGGCCAACACCCTGGACCTGACCAAAACGGAAGTCTGGCGGCACGGACGATCATGCAATCCGCCATCGTGATCGGAATTGTTCCCGGGTCGTGACCGGCACAGGCATGGGAACCCTGCCGACGACCATCGGACAGGGCAATGCCATAAGGGCGACGTTTACACTTTCTCAGGACTTTCGTTTCGCTCCGGGCGACAAGGAGTGGCTCCGCAATGGCCCGGTCGCGCGCAACCGGGGCGATCTCGCGGGCGATTCGCTGCGTGTTTCGAGAGATGACGGGCCGAGATGGCGGAAGGGCGGCCCATCCGGCCGTCACCGGCCGGTGAGCCAGTTGCCGAAAGCTGCGATCCTCGAGGGACCGATCCCCAGTCGCGCCTCGCGCCGGTCGGCGACGGCGTAAAGCGCATACATCGCGCGGACGCCAAGCCAGCGCAGGGGTTCGGGTTCCCAGCGCCGGACCCGGCGGTTGACCCAAGGGAGGCGCGTCAGCTCGTTCTCCTGGCCAAGCGTAAGGGCGGCGAGGGTCCGGCCCGCGAGATTCGAGGTCGAGACCCCCACGCCGACATAGCCGCCCGCCCAGCCGATGCCGGTCTGCCGGTCAAGGCCCACCGTCGCGCACCAGTCCCGCGGCACGCCGAGCACACCGCACCAGGCATGGTCGATGCGGAACGGCCGCGCGGCGGGAAAGTGGTGATGCAGGATTGCGGTGAGGCGGCGGATGGTTTCGGTGTCGGGGATGCCGCTCCGATCCAGCCGCGACCCGAACCGGTAGGGCACGCCGCGCCCGCCGACGGCGATGCGGCCATCGCGGGTGCGCTGGCAGTAGCAATAGGCATTGTTGAAATCACCGAGGATTTCGTGGCCTGCCCAGCCGATCTCGTCCCAGACCGCGGGTGGCAGGGGTTCGGTCACGATCTGGGCCGAGTTCAGCGGCAGCCAGTCGCGCCGGCGCCCCGGCAGGGTGGCGGTGAAGCCTTCGGTGCAGCGCAGGATCGTGCCGGCGCGAATGGTGCCGCGGTCGGTGGTGACGCGGCCGGGCGCGATGCCGGTGACCGTGGTGCCTTCGGCCAGCCGCACCCCCTGCGCCTCGACGGCGGATGCCAGCCCGCGCGCCAGCTTTGCCGGCTGGATCCGTGCGACATTCGACACGATCATCCCGCCGAGCGTGCCCGGGACGTTGACGCGGGCGCGTGCCTCATGGGCCGAGATCGTCCGGATGCGGTCATCCTCGCCCCAGGCGCGGCGATGCGCGGCCTCGGCCGCCATCCGGGCAAGCTGGGCGGGGTTCAGGGCCACGATCAATTCGTCGGTGCGGCAGATGTCGGCGTCGATCCCCTGGGCCTCGGCCACGCCGATCACCTCGTCCACGGTTCCGGCCATGGCCCGCACCATGGCGCGCACGGCGTCGGGGGAAGAGGTCGCGAGGTATCTTTCGTGGTTCCAGGCAAAACCGCCGCTCAGCCAGCCGCCGTTGCGGCCCGAGGCGCCGAAGCCCGCGAAGGCTTTCTCGACGACCAGGACATCCAGATCGGGCCGCGCCTGCTTCAGATACCAGGCAGCCCAAAGCCCGGTATAGCCGGCGCCGATGATGCAGACATCGGCGGTGGTATCGCCGTGCAGGGGCGCGCGAAGCGCAGGCAGGCCGCCCATGTCGGCATACCAGAAGGATACGTCACCGATGTGGGTGGGGGGCATGGCGGCTCCGTCGGGGCTGGGCAGGGAAGGGCGCCCCTTGCAGGAAAAAGGCGCGGCGAAACGCGAATCGCCGCCCCCGGGGGCGGCGCATTCACCCTGGGCTCTGATGCGGGATCAGCCGCCCCAGTGCCGGATCGGGCCGCAGTCCATGTGCACGAAGTTCGAACGCGAATACTTGCCGACGCCTCCTGCCGAACAGGCGGATGCGGCCTTGAATATCTGCGAGACCGAGCGTGACTGCAGCCGCAGGTCGGCCGCCTGGCCCCTCATGTGCAGGGAATTGCGTGCAACACCGCTTGAATGCGACCGCAGCATCGCGTTGGTCTTGGCCGTGCGATAGCCTGACAGCAGCATGTAGGGTTCGTTGATGTCCATCAGCCGATGCGAGGCGGCGGCGATGTCGATGGTGCGCGCATCCATCTTCGTCACCTCGTCCGAACGCCAGTCGCGCATGAAGTAGTTGATCTCCTTCAGCGCCTCTTTCACGTAGTCGCCTTCGATCCAGTAGATCGTGTCGAGCATCTCGCCGGTGCGGCCGGAATACATCCGGATCCGGCGGACATCGCCCGCGCCACGAAGGAACCCGAATGCGTTCGAATAGGTCGGAGCCGCAACAACCGTTGTCGCTGCGAACACGCCCAAGATCCCACGCCGCGAAAAACCGCTTGCCGCTGTGCCTGTCATGTTGCGCCTGTCCCGTCGTCTTTTAGCCACCTTTACAGTGGCTTGTTGTCGATTGCTTCCCCAAGTGCGCCGAACTTATCGCACAGGCTTTCGGTTCCGCCAACCGAAGATTTGTCTCTGTTCCGGAAATCATCCGACGATCGGCAGGAAGTTGCTGAAATCACGCTGCCGTGAGGATCGGGCAGTTTTCCCCGCCCACAGTTGCAGAAGCGCCACGGAGCGGGCGGTGGGGCGCGAAATGCCTTGTGGACTCGACTAGGAATTTCCATGAAGGCGAAGGGGGATCAAATGCAGATTCCCCATCGATCTTTCCGTTTCAAATTCACTCTGCCCCTGTTCGTGACTGCCGGTGTCCTCATGCCCCTGACCAGCCTGATTTCAACATTGTCGAGCCACAGGGGGCTGAGGCAGCCGGCAACCGCCCTGGCCTTGGTGCTGGTGGTCGGCATCCCGCCGGGGCCCGCGTTGGCCGAGGTTGCGGCGGTGGCGACGCGCATTTCGGCGCAGGCCGGGCTGGTGAAGGCGCCACTGGCGGGGCAGGCCTTCCGTCAGGCGTTGGCCGAGGCGGCCGCCGACGACGAGGCGCTCTCGACCTTCTATCGCGGGCATGACTATGCGCCGCTCTGGACCAGTGCGCTGGATGCCGGCCGGCGCGAGGCGTTCTTCCGCGCACTCGACCATGCTGCGGACCACGCACTGCCAGTGGCCCGCTATGAGGTCGACGGCTTGCGCGAAGCCTTTGCCAGTGTCACGTCCGAACGGGCGCGCGGCCGGCTTGAGGTGCGGATGTCGCGGTTGCTGCTGCGTTATGTGGCCGACCTGCAGACCGGGATCCTGACCCCCGCGAAGGTGGATCCGGGCATCGTGCGCGAAGTGCCCTTGCGCGACCGGCTGGCGCAGATCACCACCTTTTCGGTATCCGATCCGTCGCGGTTCTTCCGGTCGGTCGTGCCGGACGCGCCGCAATACGGGCAGTTGATGAAGGAACGCCTTGATCTGCTTCAGGTGATCGGCAGGGGCGGCTGGGGGCCAGAGGTCGCGGCGCAGAAGCTGCAACCGGGCGACAGCGGCCCCGCGGTCATCGCGCTGCGGGACCGGCTGGTGGCGATGGGCTACCTGCGCCGGACCGCAAGCGCGGGGTTCGACGGCGCGATGCAGAAGGCCGTGCAGCTTTTCCAGATCGACCACGGCCTGGCGGCGGACGGTATCGCGGGCGAAGGCACGATTGCCGAGGTGAACGTCGCGCCCGACGCGCGGCTCGCGTCGGTCGTGGTGGCGATGGAGCGCCTGCGCTGGCTCAACGGGCTTGATCTGGGCAAGCGCCACATCTGGGTGAACCTGCCCGATTTCACCGCGCGTATCGTGGACGATGGCAAGGTCACCTTTGAAACCGTGACCGTCATCGGCATGGATCAGGGCGACCGCCGGAGCCCCGAGTTTTCCGACGAGATGGAGCTCATGGTCGTCAACCCGACCTGGTCGGTGCCGCGCTCGATCACGGTCAAGGAATACCTGCCGCTTCTGAAGAAGAACCCCAATGCCGCCGGGCATCTGAAGATCGTCGACCGCAAGGGGCGGGCGGTGAACCGCGGCGCGGTGGATTTCAGCCAGTATACGGAACGCAACTTTCCCTATTCGATGTCGCAGCCGCCCTCGGACGGGAATGCGCTGGGCAAGGTCAAGTTCCTGTTCCCGAACAAGTGGAACATCTACCTGCACGACACGCCGTCGAAGTCGCTGTTCGACCGCGAAGTGCGCGCCTTCAGCCACGGCTGCATCCGCGTCGGGCGCCCGTTCGATCTGGCCTATGCGCTTCTGGCGCCGCAGACCGACGATCCGGAAGGGCTGTTCCAGAAATACCTGAAGTCGGGTGCCGAAACCCCGGTGCGGCTTGAAACCCCGGTGCCGGTGCATATCGTCTACTTCACCGCATGGCCGAATGCCCGCGGCCGGATGGAATATCGCCGCGATGTCTATGGCCGCGACCGGCATATCCTTGAGGCGCTGATCGCCGCAGGGGTGGAACCGGAGCGGGTTCGCGGCTAGATCTTGCGGCGGGTCGGGCTGTCTGGGCCCGCCCGTGCCGGAGGTTCCATGTCGATAAGCATTGCCCAGATCGCTGCGGCCCTCAATGCCAGGGCCGAGGGAAATCCCGAGATCCGCGTGATCGGTGCGTCGGAACCCGCGCAGGCGGGTCCGGATCAGATCGCGCTGGCGATGGACCCGAAATATGCCGAAGGACTGGCGCGGGGAAAAGCCCGGGCGGCCGTTTTGTGGGAGGGCGCGGACTGGCGGGCGATGGGGCTCGAGGCGGCGATCCTTGTCGCGCGGCCGCGTCTGGCGATGGCCGGGCTGTCGCGCGCCTTCGATCCCGGCCCCGAGATCGCCCCCGGCCGGCATCCGACCGCGATCATCGACCCCTCGGCGTCGATCGGGGAAGGTGCTGCGATCGGGCCCTTCGTGGTGATCGGGCGGGGCGTCACGATCGGTCCGCGCGCGCGCATCGCCTCGCATGTGACGATCGCCGAAGAGGCAAGCCTCGGGGCCGATGCGCTGATCCTGCAAGGGGCGAGGATCGGGCATCATGTCCAGATCGGCGAGCGCTTCATCTGCCACCAGAACGCGGTGATCGGCGCAGACGGCTTTTCCTTCGTCACCGAGGAGACATCGGGGGTCGAGGAGATCCGGCAGACGCTGGGCGCGCGTGAAGATGTCCGGGCACAGGGCTGGATCAGGATCCATTCGCTGGGCAATGTGGTGATCGGCGATGATGTCGAGGTGGGTGCGGGTTCGACCTTGGACCGCGGCACGGTGCGCGCCACCACGATCGGCGCCGGCACCAAGATCGACAATCTCGTGCATGTCGGCCACAACGTGCAGGTCGGGCGCGACTGTCTGTTGTGCGGACAGGTGGGCATTGCCGGATCGGCCCGGATCGGCGACCGGGTGGTGCTGGGCGGGCAGTGCGGGGTCAGCGACAACATCTTTGTCGGTGACGACGTGATCGCGGGGGGCGGCACAAAGATCTACACCAATGCCCCGGCAGGGCGGGTGCTGCTGGGCAGCCCGGCCGTCAGGATGGAGACGCAGATCGAGGCGCAGAAGAACATCCGGCGCCTGCCGCGGCTTTTTGCGCAGGTGGCCGAGCTTCGGAGTGTGGTCGAGCAGCTTCTTGACAAGGGTGCAGCCGGCAACCCCGTCAACATCCGGAAGGACGAGGAATGAACATCCGCGACGAAGTCATCCGCATCATCGCCGAACAGGCCGTTCTGGACCCGGCCGATGTGACGCCCGAAATGGCACCCGCGGATCTGGGGGTCGACAGCCTTGGGCTGGTCGAGACGATCTTTGCCATAGAAGAGGCGTTCGACGTCTCGGTTCCCTTCAATGCCAATGACCCTGGCGCCAGCGATTTCGACATCTCGAGCGTGGGTGCGATCATCCGCGCGGTCGAGGCGCTGGTCGCGGGAAAGGCGGCCCGGGGGGCATGAGGGCAGGCGGATGAGGCGCGTCGCCATCACCGGGGCGGGGACGGTCAATGCGCTTGGCCTGTCGGTCGCCGAGACATTCGATGCCTTCCGCGAGGGGCGGTCGGGGATCACGGCGCTGGATTTCCGCGACGTCGAGCGGTTGTCGATCCGCATTGGCGGCCAGATCCACAATTGGGATGCCGAGGCGCATTTCAGCCGCCAGCAGATCGTGCTTTACGACCGTTTCACGCAATTCACGCTTCTGGCGGCGCGGCAGGCGGTGGAACAGTCGGGGCTGGATTTCAGGGGCGGGGCAGGGACGGACTGCGGCGTGGTGCTGGGCACTGCGGCGGGTGGGGTCAATACCTGGGACGACAACTACCGCACCGTCTATGAAGAGGGGAAGAACCGTGTCCATCCCTTTGTCGTGCCGAAGCTGATGAACAATGCCGCCGCAAGCCATGTCGGAATGGAATACGGCCTGCGCGGCCCGAGCTTCACCGTGGCCACTGCCTGCGCGAGTTCGAACCACGCCATGGGGCTGGCGTTCCAGATGGTGCGGTCAGGCATGGCCCCGGTGATGATCACCGGGGGCTCCGAGGCGATGCTGTGCTTTGGCGGCATCAAGGCCTGGGAAGGGCTTCGCGTCATGTCGGGTGATGCCTGCCGGCCGTTCTCGGCCAATCGCAACGGCATGGTGCAGGGCGAGGGCGCGGCGGTTTTCGTCTTTGAGGAGATGGCGCAGGCACAGGCGCGCGGCGCCGAGATCCTGGCCGAGGTGGTGGGCTTTGCCATGACCTCGGATGCCTCGGACATCGTCATGCCTTCGGTCGAGGGGGCGGCACGGGCCATCGGGGGCGCGCTGAAGGATGCCAGGCTGAGCCCCGGGCAGATCGGCTACATCAATGCCCATGGGACGGGAACGGCTGCCAACGACAAGACCGAATGCGCCGCCGTGGTGCAGGCCTTCGGGGCAGACGCCGACCGACTGATGATGTCATCCACGAAGTCGATGCATGGCCACCTGATTGGCGGCACAGGGGCGGTGGAATTGCTGGCCTGCATCCTTGCCCTGCGTGAAGGCGTTATCGCGCCGACAGTGGGATATCAGGCGCCGGACCCCGACTGCGCGCTGGATATCGTGCCGAATGTGGCGCGGGAGGCGAAGGTCGATGCGGTCTTGTCGAATGCCTTCGCCTTTGGCGGGCTGAATGCGGTGCTGGCGCTGCGAAAGGTCTGATCTGTCTCTTGCGGGGGGGGGCGGATGCCTCCGGCGGGGATATTTGGGCCAAGATGAACGGGCGACGGTCTTTCAATGAAAAAAGGCCCGCCGGTTGGGCGGGCCTTTCGCGATTCGAAAAGGCTTCGGTTCAGGCCTTGCCCTTGTAGATGTCGACCAGTTTCGACAGCATCGCCAGCGCGTCCTCGCGCGAGCGCTGGAAACTGTTGCGGCCGATGATCGAGCCGTTGCCGCCGCCGTCGCGGATCGCGCGGGCGTCGTCGTAGACGGCATCCGCGCCCTTGGCCGCGCCGCCCGAGAAGACGATGATGCGGCGGCCGTTGAACGAGGACTGGACGCAGTGGCGCACGCGGGCGGCCTGGGTCGAGATGTCGATCTTCTGCGCGTCGTAGACCTTTTTCGCCTCGGACTGCATGAGGTGATCGGTCGAAAGCTTGATCTTGATGATATGCGCGCCGAGGAGCGCTGCGATATGGGCGGCATAGGCGGCCACGTCGATGGCGGTTTCACCGTCCTTCGTCACCGCTTCGCCGCGCGGGTAGGACCAGATCACCGTGGCCACGCCCCTGGCGGCGGCTTCCTTGCGCATCTCGACGATTTCCTCGAACATGTCGAGCGCCATGTCGGAACCGGGGTAGATGGTGAAGCCGATGGCCGCGCAGCCGAGCCGCAGGGCATCATCAACCGAAGCCGTGACCGCCTGGTTCTTGCCCGCCGTGTCCGACATCAGCGAATTGGCCGAGTTCACCTTCAGGATCGTCGGGATCTGGCCCGCGAAGGTGTCGGCGCCGGCTTCCAGAGAGCCAAGGGGGGCGGCGTAGGCCGAGAGGCCCGCGTCGATCGCCAGCTGGTAGTGGTAATGCGGGTCATAGCCGGCCGGGTTCGGCGCGAAGCTGCGGGCGGGGCCGTGTTCGAAGCCCTGATCGACCGGCAGGATGACAAGCTTGCCGGTGCCGCCCAGCTTGCCTTCCATCAGGATGCGGCAGAGGTTGGCCTTCACGCCCGGCGTTTCGCCTTCGTAGTTGCGCAGGATGTTCTGGACGGTCTTGCTGGCGCGCATTGTGGCTGTCTCCTGAAACGGGAAAAATCTTGGCGTCCCTTATCCGGGACGGGGCGCGCATTTCAATCTTGGTGGCGCTAACGTGTGGCGGAATCAGAAAACATCCGCCGACTGTTGCCCCGACCCGGCGTAATCCGCCGTGTGGGGCTGGCATCGTTCATGCCACCATGATGTCAGTCCTGCTGGAGCGCGGCCACGCCGGGAAGCTCCTTGCCCTCCATCCATTCAAGGAAGGCGCCGCCGGCGGTCGAGATGAAGGTGAAGTCCTGGGCCGCGCCCGCCCGGTTCAGTGCGGCGACCGTGTCGCCGCCGCCGGCGACCGAGACGAGCTTGCCGGCGCGGGTCAGTTCGGCGGCTTTCAGCGCGGCAGCATTGGTGGCCGTGTCGAAGGGCGGGATCTCGAAGGCGCCAAGCGGGCCGTTCCAGATCAGTGTGCGGCTGGCCACGAGCACCCGCGAGATTTCGGCCACGCTGGCGGGGCCGGCGTCAAGGATCATCGCATCCGCGGGGCATGAGGTGGCGGGAACGGTCTGGCTGGGCGCGTGGGCGGCAAGTTCGCGCGCCACCACCACATCGACGGGCAGGTGGATGGTGCAGCCCTTTTCCTCGGCCTTGGCGAGGATCGCCCGGGCGGTGTCGGCCATGTCGCGTTCCGCGAGCGACTTGCCGACCTCGACGCCCTTGGCCACGAGGAAGGTATTGGCCATGCCACCGCCGATGATCAGGTGATCGACCTTTTCGACGAGGTTCCCCAGCAGGTCGAGCTTGGTCGAGACCTTGGCGCCGCCTACCACCGCCGTCACGGGCCGGTCGGGTGTGCCAAGTGCGGCTTCAAGCGCCTTCAATTCCGCGTCCATCAGGCGACCGGCGGCGGAAGGCAAAAGCCGCGCGATGCCTTCGGTCGAGGCATGGGCGCGATGCGCGGCCGAAAAGGCGTCATTCACGTAAACCTGCCCCAGGGCCGCCAGCGACGCGGCAAGGGTGGGGTCGTTCTTTTCCTCGCCTTCGTGGAAACGGGTGTTTTCCAGAAGCACCACATCGCCCGGCTTCATGCCGGCCACGGCCTGCTTGGCTGGGGCGCCGATGCAATCCTCGGCGAAGATCACCTTCTGGCCCAGCGCCTGTTCCAGCGCCGGAAGGGTGACGGAGAGGCTCATTTCCGGGACGCGCTTGCCCTTCGGGCGGCCGAAATGCGCCAGAAGCACCGGCTTGCCACCCGCCGCCTGGATGTCCTTCACCGTGGGCACGATCTTGTCGATGCGGGTCGTATCGGTCACCACGCCGTTTTCCACCGGCACGTTGATGTCGACGCGCACCAGCACGACCTTGCCCTTCAGATCCATGTCGTCCAGCGATTTCCAGCCCATGGCGATCCCTCCGAAATGACAGGCCTTTCGGCAAAACCCGGTCGGCCCCTTGCCGTCTACTTCGCCCGTGGACCGGCCCGCGTCAACCTCACGCGCGGTATTGCCCTTTTCTTCGGTCGGGGCAGCGACTACCTTCCCGCGCGTTGAGACCCTTCCAAGGAGCGCCGCCATGGCCGAGATCAAGGATCCCGAGAACACCGTCATCATAGAGCTGAAGGATGGTTCCGTCGTCATCGAGCTTTTGCCCGATGTCGCGCCCCAGCACAGCGAACGGATGAAGGAACTGGCCCGCGCCGGGAAATACGACAACGTGGCCTTCCATCGCGTGATCGACGGCTTCATGGCCCAGACCGGCGATGTGGAACATGGCAACATGGAAGCGGCCAGCTTCAACCTGCGCCGCGCCGGCACGGGCGGGTCGGACCTGCCGGACCTGCCGGCGGAGTTTTCGCGCCTGCCGCATGACCGGGGCACGCTGGGGGCGGCACGGTCGCAAAACCCCAACAGCGCCAATTCGCAGTTCTTCATCAACTTCAAGGACAACCATTTCCTGAACGGCCAGTATACCGTCTATGGCCGGGTGATTTCGGGGATGGAGCATGTCGACAGGATCCTGCGCGGCGAACCGGCGGCAAACCCCGACCGCATGATCAGCGTCAAGGTTGCGGCCGATGTCTGACAACGCATTCGCGGGCGGGCTGTTCGCCGTTGGCGCGGCGATCCTGACGGCCGGGTTCATCTATGTGCAGACCGGCCATTCGGCGCAGGCCGAGGACGGCCCCGGCCCGAACCTGGTGCTTGAGGTCGATGGCGAGGCCAAGGGCCGCATCGTGATCGATCTGCGCCCCGATCTGGCGCCGAAGCATGTCGAGCAGATCACCGCGCTGGCCAGGCGCGGCGATTACGACAATGTGGTGTTCCACCGCGTGATCGAAGGCTTCATGGCCCAGACCGGCGATGTGCAATACGGCAAGGTGGGCGGTGATTTGTCCAGCGCGGGCATGGGCGGATCCGACCTGCCGGACCTGCCGGCGGAGTTTTCGGCCGAGCCTTTCGTGCGCGGCACGGTCGGCATGGCGCGGTCCAGTGATCCGGACAGCGCCAATTCGCAGTTCTTCATCATGTTTGCGCCGGGGGATTTTCTGAACGGCCAGTATACTGTCGTCGGCTCGGTCGTCGGAGGGATGGACCTGGTCGACCAGATCAAGAAGGGCGATCCGGCCAACAATGGCGCCGTGACGGGCGATCCTGACCGGATCGTGAAGGCCACGGTGGAATGAAGAAAAGGCGCCCTTCGGGGCGCCTTTTTCGTTACAGCGTGCGGCTTTGGAACAGGTAGACGCCCAGCCCGCCATGCGGGATCGCTGGGCCTGCGGGGCAGAAGGGCAGGCCGGTTGCCCGGGCCAGCGACGGCTCGCTGGTGACAAGGCCCACGCGCCAGCCGCGGAAATCCGACATCAGCTTCTGGCCAAGACTTGCGTAAAGTGGATAGAGCAGCTTCTTGTTGCCGATCCGCGCGCCATAGGGCGGGTTGACCATCACAAGGCCGGGGGCGCCTTCGGGGCGGGTCAGGTCGGAAATCGCGGCATTGGTGAAGTTGGTCACATGATCCACCCCGGCGCGGATGGCGTTGTCGCGGCTCATCCGGATGGCGCCGGCGTCGCGGTCGCTGCCATGGAAGCGGAGCGGCGTTTCGCGGGGTTGCGGTGCAGAGCGCAAGGTTTCAAAAGCGGCGTGGTCATAACTGGCCAGCAGCTGGAAGGCGAAGGCGCGGCTGCGGCCGGGCAGCAGCCCCAGCGCGATTTCCGCCGCCTCGATCACGAAGGTGCCCGATCCGCACATCGGGTCCAGAACCGGCTCGGTCCCGTCATAGCCGCAGGCGCGCAGCATGAGGGCGGCCAGCGTTTCGCGCATCGGCGCCTTGCCGACCGCCTCTTTGTGCCCGCGCTTGTGCAGCGATTCGCCCGAGGTGTCGACGCTGACGGTGCACAGGTCGTCCTCGATCCTGACCTTCAGCGTCAGGGGGGCGTCGGCGGCGATGGGGGCGCCCAGTTCCTCGCGGATCGCGGTTTCGATCCGCTGGCCTGCCGCGCCGGCGTGATAGATGCGCGAGGCCTTGCAGGTGACTTCGACCTTCACGGGCACATCGGGGCGCAGGTGGTCGGCCCAGGGAAACCTGCGCGCCCGCTTGTCCAGTTGTGCAAGGTGCATGGCGCGGAACGATCCGAGCCGCGCCAGCACCCGGCCCGCGCCGCGCAAGGTCAGGTTGGCGCGCCAGACATCGGGCCAATGGCCCATGATGGTGACGCCGCCCGGGCTGGGGTTCGGATCGGCAAAGCCCGCGGCCTGCGCTTCGGCGGCCAGCACGGGTTCAAGGCTGGGCGGGGCGACGAGGAAGATCTCGAATGGGTCGGTCGTGGTCATGGGCGGGGCATAGCCTGAAAGCGGCGGCGCTTCGATGGGTTTCTGCGGCCCGCTAGAGACTGGTGCGCAGGTGCCAGAGTTCGGGGAAAAGCTCGACCTCGAGCATCCGGCGCAGGTAGGGGACGCCGCCGGTGCCGCCGGTGCCGCGTTTGAGGCCGATGATCCGTTCGACCGTGGTCACATGGTTGAAGCGCCAACGGCGGAAGTAGTCTTCCAGATCGACCAGCTTTTCGGCCAGTTCGTAAAGTTCCCAATGCGCGTCAGGGGCGGCGTAGACCTGCGCCCAGGCGGCCTCGACCCCCGGCGATTCCGTCCAGCGCTGTGCAAGGTCGCGGGCAAGGACTTCGGGCGGGACGGGAAGGCCCGCGCGCGCAAGGGCACGGATCGCCTCGTCATAAAGCGAGGGGCGGGCGAGTTCCTCCGTCAGTCGCGCCAGAACCTCGGGGCGGTGGGCATGGGGCCGCAGCATCGCCGGGTTGCGGTTGCCGCAGGCAAATTCGACCATCCGGTATTGCCAGGACTGGAAGCCCGACGATTGCCCGAGGCTGCCGCGAAAGGTGGTGTATTCCGACGGCGTCATGGTGCGGAGCACGTCCCAGGCGGAATTGAGCTGCTCCATGATCCGCGAAACGCGCGCCAGCATCTTGAAGGCGGGTTGCAGGCGGCCTTCGGCGATGGCGCGGCGCGCGGCGGAAAGTTCGTGCAGCATGAGACGCATCCAAAGTTCGGAGGTCTGGTGCTGGATGATGAACAGCATCTCGTCATGCGCGGCGCTCAAGGGATGCTGCGCCGACAGAAGTGTGTCGAGCTCGAGGTAATCGCCATAGGACATGCGGCCGTCGAAGGACATTTCCGCGCCTTCGTCCGCAGGGTCGTAAGCCTTTGCCATCCTGCCTCCTCTCAGGTCACGCGGGCGCGGACCTTGTATTCGGGGCGGTCCCAGAGCCGTTCCGCCATGATCGTTCCGAGGATCTTCACCGCGCCCTCCACATCGGCGTCCGAGGTGTAAAGCGGCGTGAAGCCGAAGCGCAAGATGTCGGGGGCGCGGAAATCGCCGATGACGCCATGCGCGATCAGCGCCTGCATGATCGCGTAGCCTTCCGGGTGGCGGAAGCTGACCTGGCTGCCGCGGCGTTCGGGATCGCGGGGGGTGGCGAGGATCAGGTCGGGGCAGGTGGCCTCGACCCCCTTGATGAAGGCTTGGGTCAACTGGGTGGAGCGGGCGCGGATATCGGCCATCTCGACCCGGTCCCAGATATCGAGCGAGGCATCGAGGGCGGCGAGTTGCAGGACCGGGGGCGTGCCGACGCGCATCCGTTCGATGCCGGCGCCGGGGCGGTAGTCGGAATCGAAGGCAAAGGGGGCCTCGTGGCCAAGCCAGCCGGACAGGGCGGGGCGGGCGCGGTCGATGTGGCGGGGCGCCACATAGATGAAGGCCGGGCCACCGGGGCCGGAGTTGAGGTATTTGTAGGTGCAGCCGACCGCGAAATCGGCGTCTCCGCCGGTCACATCGACGGGCAGCGCGCCCGCCGAATGCGCCAGATCCCAGACCGCAAGCGCGCCCGCTGCATGGGCTTTGGCCGTCAGCGCGGCCATGTCGTGGCGGCGACCGGTGCGGTAGTCGACCTCGGTCAGCATGAGGACGGCTACGGTTTCGTCGATGGCCCCGGCCACGTCTTCCGGCGAGACGGTGCGGAGTTGGTAGTCGGGGCCCAGCGTC
The DNA here is from genome assembly GCA_020622085.1 of Paracoccaceae bacterium. Lineage (GTDB taxonomy): Bacteria > Pseudomonadota > Alphaproteobacteria > Rhodobacterales > Rhodobacteraceae > QY30. The sequence goes on from JAHRYM010000001.1 coordinate 1,198,163, forward strand.
CGGCAGAGGCCCTCCGCCATGTAGAGGTCGGAAGGGAAGTTGCCGGTGTCCGACAGGATCACCCGGCGATCCGGGTTCATCTCAAGACACGACGCCAGGGCCTGGTAGACCTTGATCGAGAGCGTATCGCCCAAGGTGACCGTCCCCGGCGCCGCGCCGATCAGGCGGCCGATGCGGGTGCCAAGGCGGGTGGGCATCTCCATCCAGCCGGCCTTGTTCCAGCCGGTGATCAGCATCTGGCCCCATTCCTTCGTCACGCAGTCCTGCACGCGCTGGGCGGTGGCGCAGGGCAGCGGACCCAGCGAATTGCCGTCGAGGTAGATCACGCCCTCGGGCAGGTCGAAAAGGGTGCGGGTGGCGGCGAAATCTGTGGTCATGGATGGTCCTTTCAGAAGTCGCAGGCAGGGTGGCGATTGGCGCGGGCCTTGGCAAGAGGGGCGCACCGGATTGCGTGGCGGGCGCCGGGCCCTGTGGTTATCCTTTGCACGGGACGGCGGGCGGCGACGCCTCCGGCGCGGGAGTATTTGGGCAAAGAAGAAGGCCCGTGAGCTACAGGAGAAGGTGATGGGGCTGAGACAGACGATCGACATTCCGCCGGTGTGGCTTTTGGGGTTTCTGGGGCTGAGCTATGGGGTGGCGCAGCTTTGGCCGGTGCGGGTGCCGGGGCTCTCCATGCTGGGGCTGGTGCTGGCGGCGCTTGGGCTCGGGCTCTTGCTGGGGGCGGCGGCGCAGATGCTGGCGCGGCGGACGACGGTGCATCCGCATGGAGCGCCCGCAGTATTGGTGACCGGTGGCCTGTTCCGTCTGAGCCGCAATCCGATCTATCTGGGGGATGCGCTGATCCTTGCGGGGCTGACGCTGTGGTGGGACGGGGCGGTGGCGCTGGTTCTGGTGCCGGTGTTCGTGGGGCTGATCACGCGGCGGTTCATCCGGCCCGAGGAAGCGCGCCTGCGGGCGGGGTTCGGACCTGCGGCGGAGGCTTTCATGGCGCGGACGCGGCGCTGGATATGAAGGAAGAAGGGGCGCCAGTGGCGCCCCTTTTGGTGTCGTGTTCCGCCGATCAGCAGGAATAATACATCGCGTATTCGATCGGGTGCGGGGTGTGTTCGTAGGCGTAGACCTCTTCCCACTTCAGCGCGACGTAGGAGTCGAGCTGGTCCTTGGTGAAGACATCGCCCTGAAGCAGGAATTCGTAATCCTTTTCCAGTTCCTCAAGCGCCTCGCGCAAGCTGCCGCAGACGGTCGGGATTTCGGCCAGTTCCTCGGGCGGAAGGTCGTAGAGATCCTTGTCCGAGGCGGGGCCCGGGTCGATCTTGTTGCGGATGCCGTCAAGACCGGCCATCAGCAGCGCCGCGAAGCACAGGTAGGGGTTGGCGCTGGGATCGGGAAAGCGGGCTTCGACGCGCTTGGCCTTCGGCGATTCGGTCCACGGAATACGGACCGCGCCCGAACGGTTGCGGGCCGAATAGGCGCGCAGCACCGGGGCTTCAAAGCCGGGGATCAGGCGCTTGTAGCTGTTGGTCGAGGGGTTCGTCAGCGCGTTGAGCGCCTTGGCGTGTTTCAGGATGCCGCCGATGAAATACAGCGCCTCCTGGCTCAGGTCGGCATATTTGTCACCCGCGAAGAGCGGCTTGCCGTTCTTCCAGATCGACATGTTGACGTGCATCCCCGAGCCGTTGTCGCCCTTCATCGGCTTCGGCATGAAGGTGACCGACTTGCCATAGGCGTGGGCCACGTTGTGGATCACATACTTGTATTTCTGCATGTTGTCGGCCTGTTCGACCAGACCGCCGAAGATCATGCCCAGTTCATGCTGGCAGGTGGCAACCTCGTGGTGGTGCTTGTCGACCTTGATGCCCATGCGCTTCATGGTCGACAGCATCTCGCCGCGCAGGTCTTGTGCCTCGTCGATCGGATTCACCGGGAAATAACCGCCCTTGAAGCCCGCGCGATGCGACTGGTTGCCGGAGTCGTATTGAGTGTCGGTGTTCCACGCGGCGGCGTGGGCATCGAGCTCATAGGCCACCTTCTGCGGCGTGACCGAGAAGCGCACGTCGTCGAAGATGAAGAATTCGGCTTCGGGGCCGAAATAGGCGGTGTCGCCGATGCCCGAGGAGCGCAGATAGGCTTCGGCCTTTTCAGCGGTGCCGCGCGGGTCGCGGCTGTAGGGCTCGCCCGTGTCGGGCTCGGCCACGTTGCAATGCACGCAGAGGGTCTTTTCGGCGTAGAACGGGTCGAGGTAGACCGAGCCGGCATCTGGCATCAGCTTCATGTCGGACTGGTCGATCGACTTCCAGCCGGCGATGCTTGATCCGTCGAACATTAAGCCTTCCTCGAAGAAGTCCTCGTCGACCAGATCGGAAACCAGCGTCACATGCTGCAACTTGCCCTTGGGGTCGGTGAAGCGGATATCGACGTATTCGATTTCCTCGTCCTTGATCAGCTTCAGAGCATCCTGGATCTTGCTCATCCCAGTGTGTCCTTTCGGGTTTCGCGTTGCGGGTGGGGCGCGGGGTGGGGCGCCCGGAATGGGGGTCAGATCGCGTCTTCGCCGGTTTCGCCGGTGCGGATGCGGATCACCTGTTCGACGGGGCTGACGAAGATCTTGCCGTCGCCGATCTTGTCGGTGCGGGCGGCGCCGATGATCGCCTCGATGGCGGCGTCGACCATGTCATCGGCCAGCACCACCTCGATCTTCACCTTGGGCAGGAAATCGACGACATATTCGGCGCCGCGGTAAAGTTCGGTATGGCCCTTCTGGCGGCCAAAGCCCTTGACCTCGGTCACGCTCAGGCCCTGGACGCCGGCTTCCTGCAGGGCCTCCTTCACCTCGTCGAGCTTGAAGGGCTTGATGATGGCTTCGATCTTTTTCATGGGCCGGCTCCTCGGGCGGTGTCGCGGGACGGTTTCGACGGTCTGGCTGTCTGTCACCACTTTCACCTGGCCCGCGCAATTGGCTAGGCTGGCGGTTGGAGGCGGCGAGCGCGGAATCCTGACGATCCGCCTGAAATTTGTGCAGTGCGCCTGTTTTGTGGGCAATGCCTGAAGATGGAGGCGAGTTTCGATGACCGAACTGCTGACGGCGGCGCAGATGCGAGCCATCGAGGAGGCCGCGATCGCGTCCGGCGAGGTGACGGGGCTGGAACTGATGGAACGCGCCGGGCGCGGCGTGGTCGAGGCGATCTTCGAGGAGTGGCCCGAACTGGCCGGGCAGGGTGGGGGCGCTGCCCCCACGCCCCCGGGATATTTGGGCCAGGATGAAAGCAGGCGAGCGGTCGTTTTGTGCGGGCCGGGGAACAATGGCGGCGATGGGTTCGTGGTTGCGCGGCTTTTGAAAGAGCGCGGCTGGGAGGTGGAGGTTTTCCTTTATGGCGATGCCGGGAAGCTGCCGCCGGACGCGCGGGTGAATTATGAGCGGTGGCGGGGGATGGGGGAGGTGACGTCGCTGCCTTCGGCATTTGAAGCCTCGTCGCGCGAACCGCACGTAGTCGTTGATGCCCTCTTTGGAATTGGTCTGACTCGTCCGGTTTCAGGACTCGGCCTGACATTTCTAGACATGGCAGAGGAGCGCCTGTCCATATGGCCGAACAACCGCATTGGAATCGCTTGTGTGGCGATTGACCTGCCGAGCGGGGTATGCAGCGACAGTGGGCGCGCGCTCAAGGCACCGGACTTTAGGGGCCTCACAGAAAATGTTGCGGCCGTGCCATCGGCACAGGTTGATCTGACGGTGACTTTCCACGCGCCAAAGCAGGGTCATGTCCTTGGGGACGGGCCGCGCCTGTGCGGAAAGCTTGTGGTCAAGAATATCGGACTCGAAAAATTCGAATGGCCCCACAGCTTCAAAATGGAATCCATGAGCGAGGTCTCGGACGCGAGGCCAAAGTATTGTCTCGACTTGTCAAAGAGAGCTTGGGACAACCACAAATACACTCACGGTCACGCCCTGATCCTGTCCGGCCCGCCCGGCCGCACCGGCGCCGCCCGCCTTGCCGCCCGTGGCGCTCTCAGGATCGGTGCCGGTCTGGTGACGGTCGGCGCGGCCCCCGCGGCGATCCCTGAACATGCGGCGCAGCTCAACGCCATCATGTTGCGCGAGGTGGCCGATGGCGATGGCCTGCGCGATCTTCTGGCCGACGGGCGTATCAACGCGCTTTGTCTGGGGCCGGGAATGGGGACTGGTGAGCGGGAGGCGGGGCTTCTGGCTGCGGCGCTGGAAATGGGGGCGGCAGGGGCGACATCCGGAGGGGTGGGCGGCACAGGTCCGGCGTCAGGCGCCGCCCGGCGTGCCGACGGGCGGTCACTTGTCCTTGATGCCGACGCATTGACGATCCTGGCGCAGAACCCCGCGCTGTTCGCTGCCCTTCACCCCAACTGCGTCCTGACCCCGCACGCCGGCGAATTTGCGCGGCTGTTCCCCGACATCGCGGAAAGGCTGGCGGCCCCGGCCACGCGCGGCCCGGCCTATTCCAAGGTTGATGCCACCCGCGAGGCGGCGGCGCGGGCAGGCTGCGTGGTGCTGTTCAAGGGGCCGGATACGGTCATCGCCGACCCTTCGGGGCGCTGCTCGATCAACTCCGCCCACTACGACCGCGCAGCGCCCTGGCTGGCCACCGCCGGGTCGGGGGACGTGCTGGCGGGGTTCATCGCGGGGCTGCTGGCGCGGGGCATCGCACCCATGCAGGCCGCCGAAACCGCCGCCTGGCTGCATGTGGAATGCGCCCGTTCTTTCGGGCCGGGACTGATCGCCGAGGATCTGCCCGAGGAACTGCCGAAGGTCTTTCGCGCCTTGGGGCTTTAAAGGCCCTGTGCGGCCAGTGTTTCGGGGGCGGGGGGGGCGGTATAAAGGTCGGGTGTGATCTCGCCGCAGCCGAATTCCATGCCGTTGGCGTAGATCACCTGCGGCGTGTCGAAGGACAGATCGAAGACCTGAAGATCCTCGACTTCGGTGTTGCGGATGAATTCGTCATCGACCAGCCAGGCCACGGCGACCATCGCCTGCGCCTGGCTGAACATCGCCCGGGCACGCCAGTCGCGGACCAGCACTTGCGCCGCCTCGGGCAGGATCATGTCGCAGCCGGGGTGTTCGGGGCCCAGCGCATGGGCGCTGACCCGGATCGCGGGCCCGCTGTAGCGGCTGATGCGGACGTCGCGCAGGATGCGCATGCCGGCGCGGGTCACGATCCGGTCGCCGGGCTGGAGGTATTCCACGGGCAATTCGCCATCCGCCGTGGCGACCAGCGCGCCCGGGGCAAGGCCGGTCGGAACAGCCATGTCATCGGCGCGGCGTTTTCCGTCAGGCCTGATCATTTCAGAGATGAGCGACACCTGATCCCCCTTGCGATCCGGCGCAGCGACCAGCAGCCGGTTTCAGGAGCATTTTTTCCCGGGGTTTGCGGCAGAAATGAGGAAGCTCCACGCCCATTCGGCGGCGCTTTTTCCTCTCGCATCGCGCAAAGAGAGTTGCTAGAAGGACGCGGATTTCGGGGCGTTCCGCCGGAGGTTTGGCGGGGCGCCCTTTGCACATGCGGGTGTGGCGAAATTGGCAGACGCACCAGATTTAGGTTCTGGCGCCGCAAGGCATGGGGGTTCAAGTCCCTCCACCCGCACCACGAGGAAAAGGACGAACGAATGCAGGTCACCGAGACCCTGAAAGACGGTCTGAAGCGCAGCTACACCATCACCCTCACGGGGGCGGAACTGGATGCCAAGGTCGAAGCCAAGCTTCTGGAGGCGCAGCCCGAAGTCGAGATGAAGGGCTTCCGCAAGGGCAAGGTGCCGATGGCGATGATGCGCAAGTCCTTTGGCGAACGCGTCATGGGCGATGCGATGCAGGAAGCCATCGACGGCGCCATGCAGGAGCACTTCAATGCCTCGGGCGATCGTCCGGCGATGCAGCCCAAGGTCGAGATGAAGGGCGGCGATGCCTGGAAGAAGGGCGACGATGTCGTGGTCGAGATGTCCTACGAGGCGCTGCCCGAGATCCCGGAGGTCGATCTGGCCTCGGTCGCGCTGGAAAAGCTGGTCGTGAAGGCGGACGAGAAATCGGTCACCGAGGCGCTGGAAAACCTGGCCAAGACCGCGCAGTCCTTTGAGGACCGCAAGAAGGGCTCGAAGGCCAAGAAGGACGATCAGGTGATGATCGACTTCGTGGGCAAGGTCGATGGCGTGGCCTTCGAGGGCGGCACCGGCACCGATTTCCCGCTGGTGCTGGGATCGGGCCAGTTCATCCCCGGCTTCGAAGACCAGCTGATCGGCGCCAAGGACGGCGAGGAAGTCACCGTCAAGGTAAGCTTCCCGGAAAACTACGGCGCCACCCATCTGGCGGGCAAGGAAGCCACCTTCGACTGCACGGTGAAGGCCGTGCGCGCGCCGAAGGCCGCCGAGATCGACGACGAACTGGCCAAGCAGTTCGGCGCCGAAACCCTTGACGCGCTGAAGGGCCAGGTGTCCGAGCGTCTGGAAGCCGAATATGCCGGCGCGAGCCGCGCGGTGCTCAAGCGCGGTCTGCTGGACCGGCTGGATGCGCTGGTCAGCTTTGAGCTGCCGCCGAGCCTTGTCGAGGCCGAGGCGCACCAGATCGCGCACCAGCTTTGGCACGAGGAAAACCCCGACGTGCACGACCACAACCACGGCGCGGTCGAGCCGACGGAGGAACACAAGAAACTGGCCGAGCGCCGGGTGCGCCTGGGCCTTCTGCTGGCCGAAGTGGGCCGCAAGGCCGAAGTCCAGGTGACGGATGCCGAAATGACCCAGGCCGTTCTGGCGCAGGCGCGTCAGTATCCGGGGCAGGAACGCGCCTTCTTCGAATTCGTGCAGAAGAACCCGCAGATGCAACAGCAACTGCGCGCGCCGATCTTTGAAGACAAGGTCGTTGATCACATCGTGGCCGGCGCCAAGGTTTCCGAAAAGGAAGTCTCGAAGGAAGATCTGGAAAAGGCCATCGAGGCGCTGGACGAGCTTTGATTCCGTCCTGACCCGCTGACCGAAAGCCGCGCCCCCCCCGGGCGCGGCTTTCTCGTTCAGTGCAAAAGTCGCAGGCCTGTCAGCAGCAGGTCGGCCCATCGGACAAGAACGCGCCTGTGCCGGGCCGCCTGTGCCGCGGTTTCGGCATTCAGTTCCGCGCCCACAAGGATGATCGCCGCCGAGAGACAGAGCAAGGTGAGGAAGGCCGAGGTCAAGGTCAGCGCCGCGCGTCACCTGCCGAGATGAGCCGCACGGCCTGATCGGCGACGATCTTCACCGCATCTGCGGCCAGAACCGAGGACAGGTCATCGAGGTGCGCGGCAATCATCGCCGGGTCGGCCAGAAGACCGCAGATGGAAATGCAGGCGGTGTCCGCCGGGAATACCGCCGGCAGCAAGAAGAAGGCAACATCGCCCGCAACCGAGAGCACCCGGTCGTGGCTGCTTTCGCGGAAGGTGCGGCGCAGGATCCGCTTCCAGCCATGCGCCGGAATTTCTGTGAGGCTCGGAGGCTCGGAGGCTCGGAGGCAAGGATGCCGGTGTTGCCGGCCAGGGTGAGTGTTGCACCAGCCGGCGCGACCACAAGGCGGCGCGACCCCGTCCTTGGGCCGCGGACCGCCACTTCGCGGGTTCTGCCAGAGACCGCAAGGCCCGCGCACAGCTGGAAACTCGCCCGTGTGCCATGATTGTTTCCGTCGCCGTTGTTCGGGATCAAGGGTGATGCACCGCAGCAGGTTCCGGCAGACAGGCAATCGGGGCGCCGGGAAAAGCGAAAACCGCGCCGGTTGCCCGACGCGGTTTCCCGAGATCAAGTGCGCGCTGGCGCCGAGGATCACTCCTCGTCGTTGGCCGCGCTGCCCATTTCGTCGAAAAGCTCGGCGATTTCGAATTCTGCCGCGGCTTCGGCTTCGGCGGCGAGTTCCTGGATGGACTTGCCCGAGGCTTGCAGTTCCGCCTCTTCGATCGAACGCGCGACGTTCATGGTGATGGTCGCGGTGACTTCGGGGTGCAGGACCACGGACACGTCGTGCAGGCCCAGGTCCTTGATCGGTTCGACCACGACGACCTGCTTGCGGTCGACGGTGAATCCGGCATCGGTCGCGGCTTCGGCGGCGTCACGCGGCGTGACCGAACCATAAAGCGCGCCGGAATCGGAGGCCGAACGGATCACGATGAACTTCTGGCCGTTCAGCTTTTCGGCCAGCGCCTCGGCTTCCTTGCGGGTTTCGAGGTTGCGGGCTTCCAACTGGGCCTTCTGGGTCTCGAAGGACTTGATGTTGGCTTCCGACGCACGAAGCGCCTTGCCCTGGGGCAGAAGGAAGTTCCGGGCGTAGCCGTCCTTGACCTTCACGACTTCGCCCATCTGGCCCAGCTTGGCCACGCGCTGAAGAAGAATGACTTGCATGGGTCTTGCTCCTTACTTCACGGCATAGGGCAGCAGGGCAAGGAAGCGGGCACGCTTGATGGCCGCGGCCAGTTCGCGCTGCTTCTTCGCCGAGACGGCGGTGATGCGGGCCGGGACGATCTTGCCGCGCTCGGAAATGTAGCGTTGCAGCAGACGGACGTCCTTGTAGTCGATTTTCGGCGCATTGTCCCCCGAGAAGGGGCAGACCTTGCGGCGGCGGAAGAAGGGTTTGTTCGCCATTTCAAAGGCTCCTGTTTCTCGGACGATGGATCAGCGACGTTCGAACGAACGCTCGCGGCGCTCGCCGTCACGACGCTCGGGGCGGTCGCCGTCGCGGCGCTCGCCACGATCCGGGCGGTCGCCACGGTCACCGCGTTCACGCTCGTCGCGCTTCTGCATCTGCACCGAGGGGCCATCCTCATGGGTGTCGACGCGGATGGTCATCACGCGCATCACGTCGTCATGGAGGCGCGCAAGGCGTTCCATTTCCTGCACGGCCGCCGCGGGGGCATCCGAGCGCAGGTAAGCGTAGTGGCCCTTGCGGTTCTTGTTGATCTTGTAGGCCATCGTCTTGACGCCCCAGTATTCGTAGTCGACGATCTTGCCGCCGTTGTCCGCGATCACCGTGGAGAAATGTTCGATGAGGCCTTCGGCCTGCGCGTTGGACAGATCCTGACGCGCGATCAGCACATGCTCGTAAAGCGGCATGTAAGCTCCTTTGTCGTGTCGGATGCGCTTCATAGGCGGGTGATCCTTTCCGCGGCCCGCCACGAGAGGCTGCATCGGTTGCACAGATGCGGAAGGAATGGGGCCTTATACACATCCCCGCGCGCCGTGCAAGCCTTGGCCTGGTCCGGGCGGGTGGCAAGTGTTCGGCAGCGCGCAGGGGATGTTCGCAGGTGCCGGATTGCCTTGCCGGGTCGCCGCGCCGATCTTGCGCCCATTCCAAACCGGGCCAGACCGGCCCCTTCATGCACCGGAGATGTGCCCCGATGATCCGTATCGCCCCGCTGGCCCTTGCCGCCGCCCTGATCGCCGCCCCGGCCTTCGCCGCGCCGGAAAAATACACGCTCGACCCGAGCCACAGCCAGATCCTGTTCAGCTACAACCACCTTGGCTATTCGACCACCTGGGGCCTGTTCTCGGGTTTCAACGGCGAGATCCAGTTCGACCAGGAAAAACCCGCCGAATCGTCGGTGCAGGTGGCTTTCCCGGTCAAGACGATGATGACCGGCTGGCAGGCGCGGTTTGACCACTTCATGTCGAAGGATTTCTTCGACGCCGGCGACGATGAGGAAGTCAGCTTCAAGTCGACCGCCATCGAAGTGACCGGCGAGAAGACCGCCAAGATCACCGGCGACCTGACCCTGAACGGCGTGACCAAGCCGGTCGTCCTCGACGCCGCGCTGACCCAGGCGGGCGAGCACCCGATGGAGAAGAAGCCCTGGGCGGGCTTCACCGGCAAGACCCAGATCCTGCGCAGCGACTACGGCCTTGGCCAGTTCGCGCCCTACATCTCGGACGAAGTCGAAGTCCAGATCTCGATCGAGGCGATGAAGGCCGAGTGATCGGCGCGTATGCGTGACGAATGAAGAAGGCCGCCGGGGATGCCCGGCGGTTTTTTTGTGTGGGGCGCCTTCCGCTTCCCGAAGAGGCACCGACAGAAGCGATCTGGTGTTGAGAGGGGAGGCAAGGCGCGCGCCCGTGGTGTTGCCCACCGCGTCGGACATCCATCTTGATGGGACCGGCGAAGGTCTGCGATGCGGAGAAGTCCGCCGTGGATACGGCGCTCGCCCGTATGATAGGATCACGGCCGGCGCAAAATTGCTGAATGGGTCCAGATGAAAACGATACTCGATTAATTGATGGCGCTGATAACTGCGCCTACGATCACTTTCAAACCACCGATGAGTTCTTTGCTGTCCTGTTCCCGGGCGAAGGACAAGACATAGAGTTCATTGAAGACTTCCAGGATCGGCACCCCGATGGCGACTTCGCCCCGCAATTCGATCAGCTTTAGACCGCGCCCGTAAGAAAGAAGGACGTGCGAGGGGTCGATGGCATTTTATTTTATCATATGCCTCACAAGAAGAAATACTACCCGAACAAAAGGGATTGCGATCTGAACGGGAACGGGCGTTCCTGGACCGCATGAGGTGTCAATTTACCTTTTCCCCTGATAGAGTGTCGCGGGTCTGGGCAAGGCTGAGTGATCAATGCCTTCACCGGATATATCAGAAGCGCCGTAGAGTTCGTCCCGGCGGCCTTTTTTGCAGTTCGGTGCAATTCTCTGAGGATCGGTCCTGGCGGAGAGGGGATGTGAGTATTTGGGCAAAGAAGAAAACCAGGGCGGCCCTGGGCAACTTTGGGGCCTTCATCGCCATGACGCCATTGCAGGGACGGGTGAGCGCCGTTGTGTTGCCTTCACCTTGTCATTCACTCAAGCGTGAAGGCCGCCCGTGAAGGGACGGCCTTGGCGTTGGCTGATTTTCCGGCTCACCCCCGCCGCGCCGTCAGGTTCACGGACACGGTGACGCCGAAGCCCACGCTGCTTTCGTCCTTGTAGGTCGCGCCCATGCCAAAGTCGCGGCGGTCGAGGGTTGTCGTGCCCGTCATCTTTGCGGTGTCGCCTTGCAGGTCGAGGGTGAAGGGCATCTCGACCGGGATCGTCACGCCGCGGAGTGTGAGGGTGCCTTTGGCAAGGTAGCCCTTGGCCTCGGCGCCGGGGAGGATCGTGGCGTCGAAGACAGCGTCGGGGTGGGTGGCGGTGTCGAAGAAGTCCGCGCCCTTGGCCTGGTCGGTGACGGAACCCAGTGTGAGGGTCGTGGTGTCGATCCGGACGCGGACGTGCCCGTGTTCGCCATTGGTGGGGGTTTCGGAAAAGTCGATCTTGGCCGTCCAGGCGCCGAAGGTGCCATCGACGGCGCTGCCCATCTGTTTCACACCGAAGCCGAGCGTGCCTTCGGTTACGGTCCAGGCGTTGGCGCTGGCGGGCGTTGCGGTGGTTTCCGCCGGGGCGGCGACGGGGACGGGTTCTGCGATCTGGAGGGCCTCGGCTTCGTTTTGCGCAAGCGTCAGGGCGGCGATGGTTCCGGCTGCGTAAAGCGCGATGGCCGTGGCGGCGGGCCAGAGGGGGCGGTGCTGGCGGGGGGCCTCGATTTCCGTCCCGTGGACTATGCGCGACAGGGTGCCGTCGCGGTCGATGATCGCGTGTTTCAGCGCGCCGGCGATGTGCAGGACGACCGAGGCGATCAGCACCTTGCCGAAGATTTCATGCGCCCAGGTGGCGGCGGTTGCGACGAGGTCGGATTTCGGCACGAAGGGCAGGCCCTGGCCGAAAGGCCAGAGGATCGGCGCGAAGCCCGAGACGGCGGCGTGGTGAATCCAGCCCGACAGCGGCACCGCCAGCATGGAGATGTAAAGGAGCCAGTGGACGATCTCGGCCAGGCGGTGTTCCAGCACGCGTTCGGGGTGAAGGGGCGCCGGGCGGGGTTGGGTGAAGGCCCAGAGGATGCGGATCAGCGCCACGGCGAAGGCTGCGATGCCGATGGTCTTGTGGAGCGAGAAGATCTGCGCCTTCCGGGCCAGCGCCTCGCCGGTGTCATGGGGCAGGTCGCTGGCGATCAGGCCAAGCGCGATCGCCGTCAGGATCAGGAGCGCTGTCAACCAGTGCAGGGTGCGGGCGGTGGCGCCGAAGCGGGCATCGGTATTCGAATAGGACATGGGGCCGGCCTTGGGTGGGGAACGGAAGAGTTGCCCGCGTTTATCAGGAACGGACGGCGCGGGTGAGCCCTGCTGCCGCACAAGGCCTGTGCGGGCGGGCGGGGATCGGGCAGCGATCCCGGGGGGCAGGGCCACCGGAAAGGCGGGCCACCAAGCCAGGGTATGGTATCCTCGGCAGTGATTGCGTGGCGGTGCGGGCCGGGCTATTCGGGAATCCTGAAGGCGTCAGACAGGAGCGAGCATGACCCGCGCATTCGTTTTCCCCGGCCAAGGGGCACAGACCATTGGAATGGGAAAGGCGCTGTCTGACGCCTATCCGGCGGCCCGTGCGGTGTTCGACGAGGTGGATGCCGCCTTGGGCGAAAAGCTGTCCACGCTGATCTGGGAGGGCGAGATCGAGACGCTGACGCTGACACAAAACGCCCAGCCGGCGCTGATGGCGACATCGGTCGCGGCGCTTCGGGCGCTGGAGGCCGAGGGGTTCGGGCTGTCGGGCGTAGCCTTTGTCGCGGGGCATTCGCTGGGGGAATATTCGGCGCTCTGTGCGGTCGGGAGCCTGTCGCTGCCTGATACGGCGCGGCTGCTCAGGCTGCGGGGTCTGGCGATGCAGGCGGCGGTTCCGGTTGGCGCGGGGGCGATGGCGGCGCTCTTGGGACTGGATTTCGCGGCGGCGGCCGAAGTGGCGGCCGAAGCGGCGCAGGGAGAGGTTTGTCAGGCGGCGAACGACAACGACCCGGCGCAGGTGGTGGTCTCGGGCCACAAGGCTGCCGTGGAGCGGGCGGTCGAGATCGCCAAGGCCAAGGGGGCCAAGCGGGCGATCCTGCTGCCGGTTTCGGCGCCCTTCCACTGCGCGCTGATGCAGCCCGCCGCCGAGGCAATGGCCGAGGCGCTGGCGGGCATTGCCATTGCGGCGCCGGTGGTGCCGCTGGTTGCCAATGTGCGTGCCGAGGCGGTGAGCGATCCCGAAACCATCCGGCGACTGCTGGTCGAGCAGGTCACCGGTTCGGTCCGCTGGCGCGAAAGTGTCGAGTGGATGGTGGGAAATGGCGTGACCGGGTTCTGGGAGGTGGGCGCGGGCAAGGCGCTGTCGGGCATGATCCGGCGCATCGCCAAGGAGGCTGAATGCAAGGCCGTGGGCACCCCCGAGGATATTGCGGCCCTGAAGGGCTGACGGCAACTTGCGAAGGCCCGGGCTTTCCGGGCCTTCGCAGGCTAGGAACGGAACCGGGATAGAAATGGAGGTCAGAAGATGTTCGATCTGACAGGAAAATGCGCATTGGTCACGGGCGCTTCGGGCGGGATCGGCGGCGCTGTCGCGCGGGCGCTGCATGCCGCGGGCGCGACTGTCGCCATCTCGGGCACGCGTGAGGAACCCTTGCAGGCGCTGGCTGCGGAACTGGGGGGGCGCGTCCATGTCCTGCCCTGCGATCTGTCACGTGCCGAGGAGGTGGAGGCGCTGCCCAAGCGCGCCGCCGAGGCGATGGGGCAGGTCGATATCCTGGTCAACAACGCCGGAATCACCCGCGACCAGCTGATGATGCGGATGTCGGATGACGACTGGCTTCAGGTGATCGAGGTCAACCTCAATTCGGTGTTCCGGCTTTCGCGCGGCGTTCTGCGCGGCATGATGAAGGCGCGCTGGGGGCGGATCATCAACATCACCTCGGTCGTGGCGCAGGCGGGCAATCCGGGGCAGGCGAACTATGCTGCGGCGAAATCGGGCGTGGCGGGCATGAGCCGGTCGCTGGCACAAGAGGTGGCCAGCCGTGGCGTGACGATCAATTGCGTGGCGCCGGGCCTGATTGCCACCCCGATGACCGACAAGCTGAACGACGACCAGCGCGGCAGTATCCTTTCGGGGGTTCCCGCCGGACGTATGGGCACGCCTGAGGAAGTGGCTTCGGCCGTGGTCTTCCTGGCGAGCTCCGAGGCGGGCTACATCACCGGCGCGACGCTTGATGTGAACGGTGGCGGAGACATGCTTTGACGGGGTTCCATCGTGCCTGTCGGGGGCGGCGGGGCGTTGCCAAACCGCTTGCCTTGCGCCTAGGCTGTGCTATAGGCGGCGATGACCGGCCGGTCCGGTGTGACCCCGCCCCGACGTCCTGATCGCAAGTGGCGGCGGCCCGGTTGCAAAACAACAGGCGGGACTTCCGTCCCGCAACAAAGAGGAACGGACATGAGCGATATTTCGGATCGCGTGCGCAAGATCGTGGTGGAGCACCTGGGTGTCGAAGCCGACAAGGTGACGGAATCGGCCTCCTTCATCGACGATCTTGGGGCGGACAGCCTGGACACCGTGGAACTGGTCATGGCCTTCGAAGAGGAGTTCGGGATCGAGATCCCCGATGATGCGGCCGAAACCATCCAGACCTTCGGCGACGCGGTGAAGTTCATCACCGAAGCCGCCTGACCGGACCGCAGAAGACATCGGAATCGGCGCCCCTTGGGGCGCCGTTTTCGTTTGGGCAATCCGTCAGCGGGTCGATCACCCGGAACCCCGGGCAAGCGCCTGGCGTTGGAAGGCTGAACCCAGCCATGACCGATGGAGGAAAGCCAGCCATGCCGATCAAGGGACTTGAAGACAACGCGATCAAGACCAGCATCAACACCCTGAACGCCCGTCTTGCCGACACGATATCCGTCCGCCTGGCGCTGAAACAGGCGCATTGGAACGTCAAGGGGCCGAATTTCATTGCGATCCACGAATTGTTCGACGAGGTGGCAGCGCGGGTTGCGACACATGAAGACACCATGGCCGAACAGGTGCAGACCCTGGGGGGACAGGCGGTCGGCACGGCCGAGGCGGTGGTGAAGGCCACGAAGGTCAAGCCCTATCCGACCGATCTGGTGCAGTCCGAGGATCATATCCGCGCGGTCTGTGACCGGATGGCAGATCTGGGAAGCCGCGTCCGCAACGCGATCACGGAGGTGACCGACGCGGGCGACGACGATACGGCAGATATCTTCGTCGACTATTCGCGCCAGCTCGACAAGGATCTGTGGTTCATCGAAAGTCACCTGGGAGAGGCGCCGAAGTTCGCCTGAATGGCTTGGCTGGCCCCGGCATCGGTTTTTGCAGGCCTTGGCCGCGCGGATCGGGCGAGTGGGCTTTCCGCGTGGCGGTTTGCCGCTTGGCCCGCGCATTGGTCGCCCCGGTTGTGCCTTTGCGTTGCAGAGCCGCAAGGGCCTGTGTATCACAGGGGCCGAGGGCTTACCAATTCATGAGGCAAGAATGCGTCGGGTCGTCATTACCGGGCTGGGCATGGTCACGCCGCTGGCCTGCGGCGTCGAGGAAACCTGGAGCCGCCTTCTGGCCGGCCAGTCGGGCGCGGGGGAGATCACGCGGTTCGACACGTCGAATGTCGTGACGACATATGCCTGCGAAGTTCCGCGCGGCAACGGCACGGATGGCACCTTCAATCCTGATGACTGGATGGAGCCGAAGGAACAGCGCAAGGTCGACGAGTTCATCCTCTACGGGATGGCGGCGGCGGTGCAGGCAGTGCGCGATGCCGGGTGGGAAAACCCCTCGGATGACGAAAGGCTGCGCACCGGCGTGATGATCGGATCGGGGATCGGCGGGCTGCAATCCATTGCCGATACGGCCGTCCTGATCAAGGAACGGGGTCCGAAGCGGGTGTCGCCCTTCTTCATCCCCGGCGCGCTGATCAACCTGATCTCAGGCCAGGTGTCGATCCGCTTCGGCTTCAAGGGGCCGAACCATGCCGTCGTCACCGCCTGTTCGACGGGCGCCCACGCGATTGGCGATGCGGCGCGGCTGATCCAGTGGGGCGACGCGGATGTGATGGTCGCAGGGGGCGCCGAAAGCCCGATCTGCGAGATCGGCATTGCCGGGTTCAACGCCTGCAAGGCGCTGTCGACCAAGCGCGCGGACGAGCCTGAAAAGGCCAGCCGACCCTATGACGCGGACCGCGATGGCTTCGTCATGGGTGAGGGAGCGGGCATCGTGGTGCTGGAGGAATACGAGCACGCCAGGGCGCGCGGCGCGAAGATCTACGCCGAAGTGCTGGGCTATGGGCTGTCGGGCGACGCCTATCACATCACCGCGCCCTCGGAAGATGGCGATGGCGGCTATCGCAGCATGAAGGCGGCCCTGGCCCGCGCGGGACTGCGCCCCGACGAGATCGACTATATCAACGCGCATGGCACCTCGACCATGGCCGACACGATCGAGCTGGGCGCGGTCGAACGGCTGATGGGGGATGCGGCCGCAGAGGCAACGATGTCGTCGACGAAATCCTCGATCGGGCATCTTCTGGGGGCGGCGGGCGCGGTGGAAGCGATCTTCTGCGTGCTGGCGATCCGTGACCAGATCGCGCCGCCTACGATCAATCTGGATACGCCGGCCGCGGTGTCAAAACTGGATCTGGCCCCGAACGCACCGCGGCGGCGGCGGATCGACGTGGCGCTGTCGAACAGCTTCGGCTTTGGTGGCACCAATGCCAGCCTGGTGCTTGGCAAGGTGCAGGACTGATGTGGCGGCATGTCGCCTCGAACTTCCTGACGGTGGCCGTGATCGGCCTGATGATGCTGTTCGGGGTGATCGGCTGGGGGCGGCATCAGTTCGAAGGGCCGGGGCCGCTGACGCAGGCCTATTGTCTGAAGGTCAGGCCCGGCTCGGGCCTGTCGCGTGTCACCAACGACCTGACCGCCGCCGGCGCGATCCGCAATGGCTATGTCTTCAAGGTTGGCGCAGATTATGCGGGAAAGGCCACTGCCCTCAAGGCGGGATCCTTCCTCATCGAGCCCGGCGCCTCGATGCGGTCGATCGTCGAGACCATTACCCAGGGTGGTCAGTCGACCTGCGGGACCGAGATCGTCTATCGGATCGGGGTTACCGGAAATGACGTGGTTGTGCGCGAGATGGAGCCGGCGACGAACAGCTTTGTCGAAGTGGTGAAGTTCGATCCGGCCAAGGATACGGCCCCCGACGCCTTTGTGGCGCTGAAGGACGATGCCGACCTGCGCCGCCGTGTTCTGGTGGCCGAGGGCGTGACAAGCTGGCAGGTGGTCGAGGGGCTGAAGACCGTCGATGTCATGGCGGGCGAGGTCGCCACCGTTCCGGCCGAGGGTAGCCTTGCGCCCGACAGCTATGACGTGGAGAAGGGCGCGGATCGCGCGGCGCTGCTGGCGAAGATGGAAGCCGCGCAGGTGGTTCGGCTGGCGACGGCCTGGGACGGGCGCGAGGAAGGGTTGCCCTACAAGTCACCGGAAGAAGCACTGGTGATGGCTTCGATCATCGAGAAGGAAACCGGCGTGCCTGCGGAGCGGGGCCGGGTGGCCAGCATCTTTGTCAACCGGCTGGAAAAGGGCATGAAGCTGCAGACCGATCCGGCGGTGATCTACGGCATCACCAAGGGGCAGGGCATGCTGGGCCGTGGCCTGCGGCAAAGTGAACTGCGCAAGGCCACCCCCTACAACACCTATGTGATCGACGCGCTGCCGCCGACGCCGATCGCCAATCCGGGGTTGGCCAGTATCGAGGCCGCGCTGCACCCCGAAAAGACCGACTACCTGTATTTCGTGGCAGATGGCACGGGCGGGCATGCTTTTGCGGCGACCCTGGAAGAGCATAACCGCAACGTGGCCGCCTGGCGCAAGATCGAGGCCGAGCGCGGCCAGGCCGGGCAGGGTGGGGTGCAGGAGGGGGATTAACAAATCCTTTGCGTGGCGCGCGCAAGTCACTGTTTTGAAAAGAAAACATTGACTTTTGCGCGCGCCTTGCGCTATGACTTCTTCCATGCTGGGACAAATGGAAAGGCGGCACCGGGAAACCGGCGGCCGCCTTTTCCTTGTCTGCTCGTGCCGGGGGGGATCAAGCATGAGAGGCGGGCTGAGACAATATGGCAGACGGGTGTGGTGGGGCCGTGGGCAGGCCCGGGGGGAACGAGGGCGAGGAGACGGCGGATGATTTCCTGCCGCGTGTCGAGGCGCTTTACCGGGATACGGCGGAAGAGCTGTTCCGGGCGCTAGACGATCTGAAACTGGGCAAGACAGAGGTGCTGAAACCGCTGGTCGGGCAGGTCCGCGACTTGCGCGGGGTGATTCAGCTTGTGCTGGAGGAAAGGACGAAGGTTGCGAAACTCCGCAAACAGGACGACGGCGTCGTTTACCACTACGCGCTTGATTTTGAAGCCGCACGGGCTGAGATCGGGCGCCGCCTGGCTTGCCTGCGCGACGCAGGACCAGGTGGATGAGTTTCTGGGTGGCCTGAGCCGGGATGCGCTGATGTCGCTGCCCTGGCTTTTCGAGTTCTGGGCGCTGCCGCATCAGTTGCCGCCCGAAGGGGCCTGGAAAAGCTGGGTCATCATGGGCGGGCGCGGCGCGGGGAAGACGCGGGCGGGGGCTGAATGGGTGCGCGCCGAGGTGGAGGGCGCGCGGCCACTGGATCCCGGCCGGGCAAGGCGCGTGGCGCTGGTGGGCGAGACCATCGATCAGGTGCGCGAGGTGATGATCTTTGGCGACAGCGGGATCCTGGCCTGTTCGCCGCCGGATCGCCGCCCGGTCTGGGAAGCCACGCGGCGGCGGCTGGTCTGGCCGAACGGCGCGGTGGCGCAGGTGTTTTCGGCGCATGACCCCGACAGCCTGCGCGGACCGCAGTTCGATGCGGCATGGGTTGATGAGCTGGCCAAGTGGAAGAAGGCGGAAACCACCTGGGACATGCTGCAATTCGCGCTGCGTCTGGGCGACAATCCGCGTCAGGTGGTGACGACGACGCCGCAGAACGTGCCGGTGCTGAAGGCAATCCTGAAGAACCCCTCGACGGTCGTGACCCATGCGCCGACGGAAGCGAACCGCGCCTATCTGGCTGCGAGTTTCCTGGAGGAAGTGCGGGCGCGCTATGAGGGATCGCGGCTTGCGCGGCAGGAGCTGGACGGGGTGCTGCTGGAGGATGTGCAGGGTGCGCTGTGGACGACCGCGATGCTGGAAGGGGCACGGGCGGAACGGCCTGCCGCCTTTGACCGGGTGGTGGTTGCGGTCGATCCGCCGGTGACGGGGCATTCGGGGTCGGACGATTGCGGGATCGTGGTCGTGGGTGCGGTGACGCAGGGCGCGCCGCAGCAATGGCGGGCCTTTGTGATCGAGGATGCGAGCGTGTCGGGCGCATCGCCTGCCGTCTGGGCCGAAGCCGTGGCTGCGGTGGCGGCGCGGCATCAGGCTGACCGGGTGGTGGCCGAGGTGAACCAGGGCGGCGATCTGGTGACGGAAGTGCTGCGGCAAGTCGATCCGGCGATCCCGGTCAAGACCGTGCGCGCGACGCGGGGCAAGCATCTGCGGGCCGAGCCGGTCGCGGCGCTGTATGAGCAGGGCCGCGTGCATCACGTCGCGGGCGCGCGGCTGGCGGCGCTGGAGGATCAACTGTGCCGGATGACGGTGCAGGGCTGGCAGGGCAAGGGATCGCCCGACCGGCTGGATGCGCTGGTCTGGGCCATTCACGAACTGATGCTGGGGCAGGCGGGCGATCTGCGACCGCAGATGCGCGGGTTGTGAGCCGCCGGCGGGCGGGGTGTTGCAGGGCCAAGGCCAGCGGCGAACGCCCGCCGGTGCAGAAATTAACCGATGGATAAGCATATGGAGCGGGACAGCCGACGGGGTGCGGGAGCCTCGGGCCGGATACGGGAAACCGGAGACGGTGGGCGTGACGCGACGAGCAGGAGAGCGGGATGGGTTGGACTTTTTTCCGGCGCGAGGCGCAGGCGCCGGTGGAGCAGAAGGCCTCGGCCACGGGGCGGGTGGTTGCCTGGGGGTCTTCGGGGCGCGTCGCCTGGAGCCCGCGTGATACCGTGAGCCTGACGCGGACCGGGTTCACCGGCAATCCGGTGGGGTTCCGCTGCGTGAAGCTGATCGCGGAAGCGGCGGCGGCACTGCCCCTGGTGTTGCAGGACGCGAGCTGCCGCTATGAGGAGCATCCGATCCTTGACCTGATGGCGCGCCCGAATGCGGCGCAGGGCCGGGCCGAGTTCTTCGAGGCGCTTTATGGCCAGATGCTTCTGTCGGGGAACGGCTATCTGGAGGCGGTCGGCGATGGCGGCGTGCCGGGGGAACTGCATGTGCTGCGGTCGGACCGGATGAGCATCGTTCCGGGCGCGGATGGCTGGCCGGTTGCATATGACTACACCGTGGGCGGGCGCAAGCACCGCTTTGACATGACCGGGCATCCCGATCCGATCTGCCATATCCGCAGCTTCCACCCGCAGGACGACCACTATGGCCTGTCGCCGATGCAGGCGGCGGCGGTGGCGGTCGATGTCCACAACAGCGCCAGCGCCTGGTCGAAGGCGCTTCTGGACAATGCGGCGCGGCCCTCGGGGGCGATCGTCTACAAGGGGGTGGACGGACAGGGGCAGCTTTCGCCGGATCAGTATGACCGGCTGGTGGGCGAGATGGAGATGCACCACCAGGGCGCGCGGAATGCCGGGCGGCCGATGCTGCTGGAGGGGGGCCTTGACTGGAAGCCGATGGGGTTTTCGCCGTCCGACATGGAGTTCCAGAAGACCAAGGAGGCGGCGGCGCGGGAAATCGCGCTGGCCTTCGGGGTGCCGCCGATGCTGCTGGGCGTTCCGGGCGACGCGACCTATGCCAATTACCAGGAGGCGAATCGGGCCTTTTACCGGCTGACGGTGCTGCCCCTGGCGACGCGGGTCGCGGCCTCGGTGGGCTACTGGCTTTCGGGCTTTGCAGGCGCGTCGGTGGAACTGCGGCCCGATCAGGACCAGGTGCCGGCGCTGGCGGCCGAACGCGACCAGCAGTGGAAGCGGGTGGGTGAGGCGAGCTTCCTGACTGACCCGGAAAAGCGCCGCCTGCTGGGCTTGCCGCCGCTGGAGCCTTCCTGATGGCGGCTGCGGGCGGGGGCTCGCGCTATCTGAAGGAGCCCTTCGACTGTGCCCATGAGCACAGGTTCGAGGCGACGGAGCGGATCATGGAATTGCAGTTCGAGAATGTCGACCGGCGGCTGGAGAAGATCGAGGCGATGATCCTCGGCGTCGAGAAACGGTTGTGGATGGCGGTGTTCGGCGTGGTGGGGGTGATCCTGAGCCAGGCGGTCCAGTCGATCCTGACCTTCGGCACGAAATGAGGAGAGACGGGATGCAGGACGGTCTGGAGACGAAATTCGCGCGGCTGGGCGAGGATCTGGCGGTCAGCGAGGGCAGCGTGATCGAGGGCTACGCCTCGATCTTCGGGCTGACCGACCAGGGCGGCGATGTGGTGGAGGCGGGGGCCTATGCGGCCTCGCTTGCGGCGCTTGCGGCCTCGGGGCGGCGGGTGAAGATGCTGTGGCAGCACGACCCGACGCAGCCCATCGGCGTCTGGGACGAGGTGCGCGAAGACGCAAAGGGCCTTTACGTCAAGGGCCGCATCCTGAGCGAGGTGGCCCAGGGCCGCGACGCGGCGGCGCTTCTGGCGGCGGGGGCGATCGACGGGCTGTCGATCGGTTATCGCACGGTGAAGTCCGAACGCGACGGCAGGGGTCGCCGGCGGCTGGTGGAACTGGATCTTTGGGAAGTGTCGCTGGTGACGTTCCCGATGCTGCCCGACGCCCGGATAGGCGCGAAAGCCGATGCCCATGAAGCCGCCGGACTGATGCGCGAAATCGTCGCCGCCTTTGATGCGGCAAGCGCGGCGCTGACCTGCGGCTGAGCGATCCGGCAGGCGCCGGGATTACAGGTGAAAGGACTAGGGAATGGTGAAAACCGAGGCGAAGGCCTTGGCCGGGGAAGGTGCGTCTGCCTTTCCGGCAAGCGAGGTGAAGACCGCGCTGAACGGGTTCCTGACGGCGTTCAGGGGCTTTCAGGACGAAACGACGTTGAAGCTCAAACAACAGGAAGAGCGACTGACCATGCTTGATCGCAAGATGAACCATGCCGGGCGTCCGGCGCTGGCAGCGACGGCCGATCTGGACGTGCCGCACAAGAAAGCCTTCGCCGCCTATCTGCGGTCAGGCGATGATGACGGGCTGCGCGGCCTTGCGCTGGAAGGCAAGGGCCTGAACACCCAGGTCAATGCCGAGGGCGGCTTTCTGGTGGACCCGCAGACCTCGGAGCGGATCCGCGGCGTGCTGCGGTCCACCGCTTCGATCCGCGCCATCGCCAATGTGGTGAGCGTCGAGGCCACGTCCTTCGACGTGCTGGTGGACCACACCGAACTTGGTTCCGGCTGGGCCACGGAAACCGGCACCCTGACCGAGACCGGCGCGCCGCAGATCGACCGCATCGCCATTCCGCTGCATGAGCTGGCGGCGATGCCGAAGGCAAGCCAGCGCCTGCTGGACGACAGCGCCTTCGATATCGAGGGCTGGCTGGCGGAGCGCATTGCAGATCGTTTCTCGCGCGCCGAGGGTCAGGCGTTTGTCTCGGGTGACGGCGTGGACAAGCCGAAGGGCTTCCTGTCGCATGCCAAGGTAGCCAATGCGACCTGGGCCTGGGGCAGCCTTGGCTATGTCGTCACGGGCAACGCGGGCGATTTCGCCACCACCAACGCCAGCGATGCGATCGTCGATCTGGTCTATGCGCTGAACGCGGAATATCGCGCCAATGCGACCTTCGTCATGAATTCGAAGACCGCGGGTGCGGTGCGCAAGATGAAGGATGCGGATGGCCGCTTCCTGTGGGCCGACGGCCTGCAGGCCGGGGAACCCGCGCGCCTGATGGGCTATCCGGTGCTGATTTCCGAGGACATGCCCGACATCGCCGCCAATGCCCATGCGCTTGCCTTTGGCGATTTCAAGAACGGCTACACGGTTGCCGAACGCCCGGACATGCGGGTGCTGCGCGATCCGTTCTCGGCCAAGCCGCATGTGCTGTTCTATGCCAGCAAGCGCGTGGGCGGTGATGTGAGCGATTTCGCCGCGATCAAGCTGCTGAAATTCGCCGTGTCGTGACACTGCTCCAGGGGCCGGCATGCCGGCCCCTGGCCGGGCGCGGGTCGAGGCGCTGCGCGCGCCCCGTTTTTCCGCAGCTGTCCCCTCCATCCGAGCGAGCGGGGAACGCGCGTGTCCGGCCCGCGCCCGATCCTGGCCCGGGGCGAGCAGGCGCCAGCACGCGGCGCTGAACCGAGCGCCATCCATCTGGAGATTGAGATGAACCTGAGCGAATTGACGCCCGTTCCGCAGTCCGCCTTGCCGGTCGCCGAGCTGAAGGAACATTTGCGACTGGGCACCGGTTTTGCCGACGAGGCAGTGCAGGACGGGCTGTTGGCGGGGTATCTGCGCGCGGCCCTTGCCGCGATCGAGGGCCGGACGGCCAAGGCGCTGATCGCGCGCGAATTCCTGCTGGAACTGTCGAGCTGGCGCGATGAGTCCCGCCAGCCCCTGCCGGTGGCGCCGGTGGCGTCGGTCGTGTCGGTGACGATGCAGGGACGCGACGGCACCGGCATCGTGCTGGACCCTGACCGCTATCGGCTGGTGCGCGACACACACCGGCCGGTTCTGGAAGGGGCGGGATCCTTCCTGCCGGCGATCCCGCTGGGCGGGCGGGTTGAAGTAGCGTTCCTGGGCGGATTTGGCCCATGGTCGCTGCTGCCCGCCGATCTGGCGCAGGCGGTGCTTCTGCTGGCGGCGCAGTTTCACGAATACCGCCATGAACCTGCGCTCCGTGGCCTGCCGCAGAGCGTTGCCCGGATGATCGAACCCTGGCGTCTGGTCCGGGTTCTGGGCGGGGGGGCAGCATGAGGCGGCTGAACCGGAAACTGGTGCTGGAAGGGCCGGTGCGGGCCCCCGACGGTGGCGGCGGCGCGCGACAGACCTGGGTTGCGCGCGGGGTCCATTGGGCGGCGGTGGAGGCGGCCACGGGGGCCGAGCGGGCTGGTGAGGCTCTGACGCTTTCGGGGGTGCCGGTCCGGGTTTTTGTGCGCGGCGCTCCGGTTGGCAGCCCGGCGCGGCCGCGCCCCGATGATCGGTTCAGGGAAGGACAGCGGTTGTTCCGGATCCTTTCCGTGACCGAGGCCGATGCGGATGGGCGTTACCTGGTCTGTCAGGCGCGCGAGGAGGTGGTGGCATGAGCTATGCGATGGGGGCCTCGCTTCAGAAGGCGGTCCATGGCCGGCTGGTGGCGGATATGGCACTGGCGGCGCTGGTGGGCCCGGCGATCCACGATTCTGTTCCACCGGGTGCGGTGACGGGCACCTATGTGAGCCTTGGTCCCGAGGATGCAAGGGATGCCTCGGACAAGACAACGGACGGGGCATGGCATGACTTCGTGGTGAGCGTCGTTTCGGACGAGCCCGGGTTTCTGACCGTCAAGCAGGTGGCCGAAGCGGTGTCGGATGCGCTGGTCGGCGCGGAGCTGATGCTGGAGCGCGGCCATCTGGTGGGCCTTTGGTTCCAGAGGGCGCGCGCAAGGCGGGTGCAGGCCGGCGCCATGCGGCGCATCGACCTTTATTTCCGGGCGCGCGTCTGCGGCTGAAATTGCACAATTCGAACATAACTATCGCAGGTTGCCGCGAATTTAGGGCATTCACCTGCAATAAACGGAGGAAACCATGACTGCGCAGAACGGCAAGGATCTTTTGCTGAAGCTTGACCTGACGGGAGCAGGCAGCTTCGTGACAGTGGCGGGGCTGCGTTCGACGCGGATCAGCTTCAATGCCGAAACCGTCGACGTGACCAGCCTGGAAAGTCAGGGCGGCTGGCGCGAACTCCTGGGCGGCGCGGGCGTGCGTTCGGCGGCCGTGTCGGGGGCGGGCGTCTTTGTCGACGCCGGCACCGACGAGCGGGCAAGACAGATGTTCTTTGACGGAACGGTTGGGCAGTTCCAGGTGATCGTTCCCGATTTCGGCATCATCGAAGGGCCGTTCCAGATTTCGGCGATCGAATATTCGGGCGCCTATAACGGCGAGGCGACCTATGACCTGACACTTGCCTCGGCCGGGGCGCTGAGCTTCACGGCGATCTGACGATGAATCCTTTCGCCGGAGAAGTGGCCGTCTGGCTGGACGGAAAACGCCATGTCGCGCGGCTGACGCTGGGCGCATTGGCTGAACTGGAGGCTGCGCTGGCGGAGGGCGGGCTGCTGGAACTGGTCCAGCGGTTCGAATCCGGCCGATTTTCGACCCGCGACGTGATGATGCTCGTGGTGGCGGGTCTGCGCGGCGGCGGTTGGCAGGGGCGAGCCGAAGACCTGATGACGGCCGAGGTGGGCGGTGGGCCGGTCGAGGCCGCGCGGGTTGCCGCGCAGCTTCTGGCGCGGGCGTTCACCGTTCCGGGCTGAGCCATGGCGGGGCTGGACTGGCCGGGGCTGATGCGGGTCGGGCTTGCGCGTCGGTCGCTGGGCGGGCTGGGGCTGTCGCCCGAGGTGTTCTGGCGCCTGACGCCCGCCGAGCTGATGCTGATGCTGGGTGAGCCGCAGGCGGAGCGGCCGATGGACCGTGCGGGCCTGGAGCGGATGCTGCGGGCCTTCCCCGATCGCAAGGAAGGTGAGTGACGATGCAGGTTGATGGTCTTGATACGCTGGCCGATCAGGCGGCGGCGCTGGAGCTGGCTCTGGGCGCCACGGCCTCGGTGGCGGCGACGTTCGACGCGGAACTGGCGCAGATGCGCGACAGCATGATTTTCACCGGCAAGGAGGTGAACACCTTGTCGAACGGTATCGGCCGGGGCCTGCGGGGGGCATTCGACGGGCTGGTGTTCGATGGCATGAAGCTGTCGGATGCCTTGAAGTCGGTTGCGCGCACCATGGTGGACACGGTCTATGCCGTGGCGATGAAGCCGGTGCAACAGGCGGTGGGCGGCGTGATCGCGCAAGGCATGAACGGGCTTTTGTCGGATATGTTCGCCTTTGAGAAGGGCGGGAGCTTTTCGCAGGGTCGGGTGATGCCCTTTGCAAAGGGTGGGATCGTGACGGGCCCCATGACATTCCCGATGCGGGGCGCGACCGGGCTGATGGGGGAGGCGGGCCCCGAAGCGATCATGCCGCTTGCACGGGGTGCGGATGGCCGGCTGGGGGTCCAGACGGCGGGCGGCGGGCGGCCGGTCACGATCGTGATGAATGT
Organism: Paracoccaceae bacterium; assembly: GCA_020622085.1. Taxonomy (GTDB): domain Bacteria; phylum Pseudomonadota; class Alphaproteobacteria; order Rhodobacterales; family Rhodobacteraceae; genus QY30. The sequence continues at coordinate 1,224,266 of JAHRYM010000001.1, forward strand.
CACGACGCCCGATGTGCAGGGCTTTGCCCGCAGCCAGAGCCAGATTGCCGCACAGATGTCGCGGGCCCTCGCTCGCGGCGAGCGGAATCGTTGAGTGGGAACGGAGGCGAGGATGGCTTTTCACGAGGTGCGCTTCCCGACGGCGCTGAGCTTCGGCTCGATCGGCGGGCCCGAGCGGCGGACCGAAATCGTTGCGCTGACAAACGGCTTTGAGGAGCGTAACACGCCCTGGGTGCAGTCGCGCCGCCGCTATGACGCGGGCGTGAGCATGCGGTCGCTGGACGATGTGGCCGATCTGATCGCCTTCTTCGAGGCCCGGCAGGGGCAGTTGCACGGGTTTCGCTGGAAGGACTGGTCGGACTACAAGTCCTGCCAGCCGTCGCAAGAGCCCGCGTTTGACGACCAGATCATTGCGGTCGGGGATAATGCGACAACCAGCTATGCGCTGAGAAAGGCCTATGTATCGGGTTCGGCGGTGGTCGATCGGGCCATCACGAAGCCGGTTCAGGGCACGGTGAGGGTCGGACTGCAAGGCGACGAGTTGACCGAAGGCGTGCATTACGTCGTCGATACCGCCACAGGAATGATCACGTTTGCCGTCGCCCCCGCCAGCGGTGAGACGATCACGGCGGGGTTCGAGTTCGATGTGCCGGTGCGGTTCGATACCGACGCCATCCGCGTTTCGGTGGCATCCTTCCAGGCGGGGGATGTCCCGCAGGTTCCTGTGGTCGAGGTTCGCGTCAGATGAGCTATTCGCAGGCATTCCAGAACCATCTGGACGAGGGCGTGACGACGCTTTCCCGCGCCTATGCGGTGCGGCGGGCGGATGGTGAGACGCTGGGTTTCACGGACCATGACCGGGATCTGCAGTTCGATGGCATCCTGTTTCGCGCCGACAGCGGTCTGACGGCCAAGGCGCTGGTGCAGACCACCGGTCTGTCAGTGGACAATACCGAAGTCTTTGGTGCCCTGCGCCATGAGGCGATACGCGAGGAAGACATCCTTGCGGGCCGCTACGATGGGGCGGAGGTGACAGGATGGCTGGTGAACTGGGCGGATGTTTCGGTGCGCGAGATCAGTTTCCGGGGCACTCTGGGCGAAATCGTGCGGGGCGGCGGGGCCTTCACGGCCGAGTTGCGCGGCCTCTCGGAAGGATTGAACCGGCCGCAGGGGCGGATCTATCACGCCCGCTGTTCGGCGGTTCTGGGGGACAGCGATTGTGCCCTTGATATGGGGCTGCCGGGCCACAGCGCCGAGATGGTGATCCTTGTGCAGAGCGAGGGCGTGCGGCTGCGTCTGGCGGATGTGGGCGGCTTTGCCGAACGCTGGTTTGAAAAGGGGCGGTTGACTGTGCTGGACGGGCCGGCGGCCGGGCTTGTCGGAATTGTCAAGTCCGACCGGGTGGGGGCTTTGGGCCGGGACATCGAACTCTGGCAGTCCATGGGGATCGCGCCCCGGCCCGGGGATATGGTCCGGCTGGAGGCAGGATGTGACAAGCGGGCGGAGACCTGCCGCCTCAAGTTTGCCAACCTGATGAATTTCCGGGGATTTCCCGACATTCCGGGCGATGACTGGAGCATGTCCTATCCCGGCGGCACCGAGCCGATGGATGGTGGGAGCCGCCGAGCATGACCGACCCGGACAAGATTGTTGCAAGTGCCCGGCGCTGGATCGGCACGCCTTATGTCCATCAGGCATCGACCTGCGGGGCGGGCACCGATTGCCTGGGCCTGATCCGGGGCGTGTGGTGCGAGGCGTTCGGCGACGAGCCGGAGCCGGTTCCGGCCTATACCCCGGACTGGTCGGAGCCGCAGGGCGAAGAACGGCTATGGGCCGCGGCGATGCGCAACCTGCGACCCGTTGCCGATTCAGCAATGCGCCCGGGCAGGGTGCTGCTTTTCCGGATGCGCGCTGGTGCTGTGGCCAAGCATCTGGGAATAGCGGCCGAAATGGGCGGACGCCCGAGCTTCATCCATGCCTATTCGGGGCATGGCGTGATCGAGAGTCCGCTGTCGGAGCCCTGGCAGAGACGCGTTGTGGCGCAGTTTGACTTTCCTTGAGACTTTCCAGAGGAGTGCCGTGAATGGCGACGATTTTGCTTGCGGCAGCCGGGGCGGCGGCGGGGGCCGGATTTGGCGGAACGGTGCTTGGTCTTTCGGGCGCGGTCATCGGACGGGCGGTCGGCGCCACGCTGGGTCGTGTCATTGACCAGCGCCTGCTGGGGGGCGGGGCACGCGCCATCGAGACCGGCAGGGTTGATCGGCTGCGGTTGACCGGCGCTTCCGAGGGGGCGCCTGTGGGCATTCTCTGGGGGCGGATGCGGGTGGCGGGCCAGGTGATCTGGTCAACGCGCTTTCGGCAGCAGGTGACGACGACCGGGGGCGGCAAGGGCATGCCGAAGCCCAAGACGCGCAGCTATTCCTATTCGGTCAGCGTGGCGATCGCCCTTTGCGAGGGCCGCATCACCCGGATCGGCCGGGTCTGGGCCGATGGCGTCGAGATTGCCCCGTCGAGCCTGAACATGCGCGTCTATCACGGTTCGGAAGACCAGCTTCCCGACCCCAGGATGGAGGCGGTGGAGGGGACCGGGCGTGTGCCGGCCTATCGGGGCGTCGCCTATGTGGTGCTTGAGGATCTTGATCTGACGCCCTTCGGCAACCGCGTGCCGCAATTCAGCTTCGAGGTGGTCCGGCGGGCGCAGGGGGGGCTGGCCGGGGATGTTCCGGAAATCGGCCGGGATCTGCGCGGCGTGGCCCTGATCCCGGGCACCGGCGAATACGCATTGGCGACAACGCCGGTCCATGCCGATCAGGGGTTGGGGGCGCGAAAATCGCTGAACGTGAACACGCCTGCGGGGGGGACGGACCTGGATGTGGCGCTGACGGGACTGCGCGAGGAACTGCCCGCCTGCACCTCGGTGTCGCTGGTCGTGTCCTGGTTTGGCGACGATCTGCGCGCCGGCCACTGCACCATTGCGCCGCGGGTCGAAGACCGCCTGACTGCGGCCAGCATGGCCTGGCGCGCCGGCGGGATCGGGCGGGCGCAGGCCACCGAAGTGCCTCGGATCGCGGGGCGGTCGATCTATGGCGGCACGCCTGCGGATCAGGCGGTGATCGAAGCGATCCGCGCCATCCGTGCCGGCGGTCAGGAGGTGGTGTTCTATCCCTTTGTCCTGATGGAGCAAATGGCCGGTAATGGCCGCCCCGATCCCTGGAGCGGTAATGCCGACCAGCCTGAACTGCCCTGGCGCGGACGGATCACGACCGATGTGGCTCCGGGGCGACCCGGGTCCGTGGACGGGACCGCTGCGGCGGAGGCGCAGGTCGCGGCGTTCTTCGGGGCGGCAGTGCGGGGCGACTTCCATGCTGCCGGCGACACGATCACATATTCCGGGCCGCAGGAATGGTCCTACCGGCGCTTCATCCTGCATTACGCGCATCTTTGCGCGGCGGCGGGCGGCGTTGCGGCGTTCTGCGTCGGATCGGAGCTTCGCGGCCTGACCCGGATTCGCGGGGCGGGCGACAGCTTTCCGGCGGTGGCGGAACTGCGCGCGCTGGCGACGGATGTGCGGGCGATCCTCGGGGCCGGTGTCAAGATCGGCTATGCGGCGGACTGGTCGGAATATCGCGGGCTTGATGCGGGCGGGGGGGATTTCCACTTCAACCTCGATCCGCTCTGGGCCGATCCGAACGTCGATTTCATCGGCATTGACAACTACATGCCACTATCGGACTGGCGCGATGGTGAATCGCATCTGGATGCCGTCGGGGGACAGTCACCATATTCACTGGGGTATCTGCAGGAAAATATCGAGGGCGGAGAGGGCTTTGACTGGTATTACGCCAGTGACGCCCATCGCGCGGCCCAGATCCGAACCACAATCACCGACGGCGCCTTTGGTGAGCCGTGGCTCTGGCGGATCAAGGATATCCGGTCCTGGTGGGCGAACCGTCATCACAGTCGCATCGGCGGTGTGAGGCAGGCCGAGACCGACTGGATCCCGCAGTCCAAGCCGATCTGGTTCACCGAATTCGGTTGCGCGGCGATCGACAAGGGCACGAACGAGCCCAACAAGTTCCTGGATGCCAAGTCTTCGGAATCGGCGCTGCCCCATGCCTCGGACGGCCGCCGCGATGATCTGATCCAGATGCAGTATCTGCGGGCAGTGCTGGGCTATTGGTCGGACGGCGGCCACAATCCGGTGTCGGACGTCTATGGCCGCGCGATGATCGACCTGGACCGGGCGCATGCCTGGGCCTGGGATGCGCGACCCTGGCCCTGGTTTCCGGGCAATGCCGCGCTTTGGGCCGATGGCGGGAACTACGCGCGCGGGCATTGGCTGAACGGGCGTGTCACCGCACAGCCGCTCGGTTCGGTCGTGGCCGAGATCTGCGAGCGGGCGGGGATTGCCGATGCCGATGTATCCCGTCTTTACGGGCTGGTGCGGGGGTATGTTGTGCCGGAGGTCGGTTCCGCGCGGGCGGCGCTGCAACCCCTGATGCTTGCCTATGGATTCGAGGCCAGCGAGCGCGGCGGCAGGATCGTGTTCCGGATGCGCGATGCCGCAGCCGCGCATGACTGGAATGATACGAATCTGGCCGAACCTGAAAGCGGCACTGGCCTCCCCGAGACCCAGAGAGCGGCCGAAGCCGAGATGGCCGGCCGTGTGCGGTTGAGCTATGTCGAGGCCGAGGGCGATTACGAGGGACGCGCGGTCGAGGCGATCTTTCCCGATGAACAGACCCGCGGCGTTTCGCATTCCGAAGTGCCGCTGGCGCTGACGCGCAGCGAAGGGCAGAGGATCGTCGAGAGGTGGCTCAGCGAAGCCCGGATCGCCCGCGATGCGATCACGCTGACTGTGCCTCCGTCGCAGGGTGGAATCGCGGCGGGGGATGTGATCCGCTATGGTGGGCATAGCTACAGGATCGACCGGGTCGAAAGAGCCGGAGCGATCACCGTCGAGGGGGTTCGCGTCGAACCTGGTGTCTATCGTCCGGCGGAAGAAAGCGACGAAGTGATCCCGCCGCGCGCCTATCTTGCGCCGGTCCCGGTCCTGCCGGTCTTTCTTGACCTGCCGCTGCTGTCTGGAGACGAGATCCCACACGCGCCGCATCTGGCCGTCACAGCCGATCCCTGGCCCGGGGGTGTCAGCCTCTGGTCGTCGGATCAGGATGCCGATTACAGCTTCAACACCGAGATCGTGCGGGCTTCGATCCTGGGCGTGACGCTTACGGCCATGCAGGCGGCGCGGCCGGGGTTGCGCGATCGTGGCGCGCCGCTGCGGGTGCAGATCGGCGCGGGGGCGCTGAGCAGCGTGTCGCCCGAGCAGCTCCTGGCCGGGGCGAATCTCGTCGCGATCGGTGATGGCAGCGCCGACAACTGGGAAGTGATGCAGTTCACCACGGCCACTCTTGTGGCGCCCGGTATCTACGACCTGTCCGGGCGGTTGCGCGGTCAGGCGGGGACGGATGCCTTCATGCCGGCGGTCTGGCCCGCAGGAAGCCAGATCATCCGTCTGGACGGTGGACCGGCCCAGATCGGACTGCAGCCCAATCAGCGGGCCGTCGCGCGGCACTACCGGGTCGGACCCTCGGGGCAGAGCTATGACGACCCGTCCTATCTGCACCGGCAGGAAGCCTTTTCCGGCAACGGGTTGCGTCCTCTGTCGCCCTGCCATTTGAAATTCAGCCGCGCCGGCGGCGATCTGGCGCTGCGGTGGATCCGCCGCACGCGGATTGGCGGTGACGCCTGGAGCGGGCTTGATGTGCCGCTGGGCGAGACCTTTGAAGCCTATGTCGTCCGCGTTGTCCAGGGCGCCGGCATCCGCCGCGAGACGGTCGTTACGACCGCTGACTGGACCTATGCAGCCACGGCCCGCATCGCCGACGGAGTTGTTTTTCCTTTTGAAATCCATGTTGCCCAGTTGTCCGACAGTTTCGGGCCGGGCCCCTTCGCAAGGATCGCGATCAATGAATGAAACGGCGCTACTCGGGCTTCCGCTCCTGCTTCCCGCACAGGCCCAGAAACATGTCACCGTGAACGAGGCCCTGTCCCGGCTTGATGGGCTGGTCCAGCTTGTTCTGGGGTCGGTGACGCTTGCGACGCCGCCTTTGGGGGCATCAGAAGGCCAGGCCTGGGGAGTGCCGGTTGGCGCGGTCAATGAATGGGCCGGACAATCCGGCCGCATCGCCATAGCCACGAATGGCGGCTGGGATTTCGTGCAGCCCAGGGCCGGGTGGCGCGCGCAAGTCATCGACCGGGGAGTAAGCGCCCTGCATGACGGTGCCGGCTGGCGGGTCGGGCATCTGAGCCTTTCGCCTTTTGGCGCAGGGGTGCGGATCGGGGTTGTCGAGGCCGACCACCTGATAGCGCCCGGCGCGGCTTCGGTGACGGCGGACCTGATCCCGTCGCATGTCATGGTCCTTGGCGTGACCGCGCGGGTCATTCAGACGCTGACCGGCACGCTGACGGATTGGTTGCTGGGCAATCCGGGGGCTGTCGGCCGCTTTGGCAGCGGGCTGGGCCTGGCGCCCGGTTCGCATGCGCGCGGGATTCTGGCTTCGCCGATGACTTTCTATGCACCGACACCGCTGGAACTGGTGGCGAATGGCGGGGCCTTTGCGGCGGGAACGGTCAGGCTTTCGGTGCATTATCTGGACCTGACGCTGCCTTCTGCCTGACGCCATGCGCGCCATCACCTCGGGTGACCTCCACCTGCTGACCCGCTATCTGGCGGGAGTTCCCCCCGCTGACCGGGCTACGGCTGCACGGCGGGTCATCGAGCGGGCGCATCTGGCGGACCGGTATCGCAAGCGTCTGGGAAGGGCGCACCGGGTCTGGGGGGATGGCAGCCTTGGCGCGGCCTTGCCCTGGGCCGCGCTGGCGGCCACCGGGCCGTTCCTGTCAGACCGGGACCATCTGGAAGCGATGAGCGATGCCCTGCGCGCGGTTCTTCTCTGGAAGGACCGGAACCTGACCCGGCCGGGGTTTTCCGGCCCCTGGATTGACATTATGTTGGACCCCGAAGGACAGGGGAGATCAGCATGGTGAAGCGTTCAGCAAAGGCAGCCATCGCTGTCGCCGACCCGGTTTGGCAGCATATCCGCGACGAAGCGCAGGCCGCTGTCCGGATCGAACCGCTTCTGGGCGGGTTCTATCATTCGGGTCTGTTGCACCATGCAACCCTGGAAAGGGCGCTGGCCTACCGGTTCTCGATGAAGCTGTCGTCCTCGGAGATGAGCGAGCAGATCCTGCGCGAGATTGCCGACGAGGCCTATGCGGCCGATCCCGAACTGGGGCAGGCGGCGCGGGCCGATATCGTCGCAGTGTTTGACCGCGATCCGGCTTGCCATCGATTCTTGCAGCCGATGCTGTTCTTCAAGGGTTTCCAGGCGATTCAGGCCTACCGGGTCGGGCATTGGCTTTGGGTGCATGGCCGGACCGATCTGGCCTATTACGTGCAGATGCGGGTGAGCGAGGTCTTTGGCGTTGACGTGCATCCGGGGGCGCGGATCGGGCGGGGCATCATGATTGACCACGCGCATTCCATCGTGATCGGTGAGACAGCCGTCGTGGGGGACAACGTCTCGATGCTGCATTCGGTGACGCTGGGTGGCACCGGCAAGGAAGACGGTGATCGCCACCCGAAGATCGGCAACGGCGTGCTGATCGGGGCGGGGGCAAAGGTGCTGGGCAATATCAGGGTTGGCGAGAGGTCGCGGATCGCGGCGGGGTCGGTGGTTCTGAGCGACGTGCCGCCCTGCACGACAGTTGCCGGTGTTCCGGCCCGCGTGGTGGGTGAGGCGGGCTGTGCGCAGCCGTCGCTGACCATGGATCAGTTGCTGGACGAAGGCATCGCCTCGATCCTCTGACAGAACAAGGGCCGGGATTTTCCCGGCCCTTTCCGTTTTCGGCTGAACCTCAGGCGAGCATTGCCATCGGGTTTTCCAGGTTTTCGACGATGGCCTTCATCAGTTCCGCCCCCAGCGCACCGTCGATGACGCGGTGATCCACCGACAGCGTCATCGACATGACGGTGGCTATGCCGATCTGATCGCCGTTCACCACCGGCTTGCGGATCCCGGCGCCAACCGCGAGGATCGCGCCATGCGGCGGGTTGATGACGGCGTCGAAGTTCTCGATCCCCATCATGCCGAGGTTTGAAATCGCGAAGCTGCCCCCCTGGTATTCCTGCGGCGCAAGCTTGCGGGTCCGGGCGCGGGCGGCCAGATCCTTCATCTCGGACGACAGCGCGGACAGCGTCTTCTGTTCGGCATCCTTCAGCACCGGCGTGAAAAGCCCGCCCTCGATGGCCACGGCAACCGCCACGTCCGAGGCCTTCATCTTGAAGATCCGGTCGCCCGCCCAGACCGCATTGGCGTCGGGCACTGCCTGCAGCGCCAGCGCGCAGGCCTTGATGATGAAGTCATTGACCGAAAGCTTCACGCCGCGCGATTCAAGCTGCTTGTTCAACTGTTCGCGGAAGGCCAGAAGGTTGTCGAGCCGCACATCGCGCCGCAGGTAGAAATGCGGGATGGTCTGCTTTGCCTCCGAAAGGCGCGCGGCGATGGTCTTGCGCATCCCGTCCAGCGGCATTTCGGTGTAGGTGCGGCCCTCATACATCCGCGCAACACTTGCGGCCGAGGCTCCGACAGGCTGCGCGGCGGGCGCCGCAGCAGGCGCGGCGGCGGCAACGGGGGCTGCGGCCCGCGGCGCGGCCGCCCTGGCCCCAAGCACATCCGCCTTCACGATCCGCCCCTGCGGTCCGCTGCCCTGAATGGTGCCAAGGTCGATGCCACGCTCGGCCGCCAGACGTCGGGCCAGCGGCGAGGCCAGCACGCGGACGCCCGGCTTGGCCGAGGCGGCTGTGGTCGCTGCAACCGGCGCGGTAGCGGCAGCGGCAGGAGCAGCGGCCGCGACCGGGGCAGGCGTTGGCGCCGGAGCCGCAGCAGCGGCAGGCGCCGGGCTGAGCGGGGCGGCGGCAGGCGTCACAGTGGCGGTTTCGCCTTCCTCCGTCAGAATGGCGATGGGCGTGTTGACCTTCACCCCGGCCGTGCCTTCCGCGACCAGCAGCTTGCCGATCTTTCCTTCGTCCACGGCCTCGAACTCCATCGTGGCCTTGTCGGTTTCGATCTCGGCAATGATCTGGCCCGCGGTGACGCTGTCACCCTCCTTGACCAGCCATTTCGCCAGCGTCCCTTCCTCCATCGTCGGGGACAGGGCGGGCATGAGAATTTCGATCGCCATTGTCCGTTCCCCTTACCGGTAGGTGACTTTCTTCACCGCCGCCACCACCTCGTCCGAGGTGATCAGCGCCAGCCGTTCCAGGTTCGCCGCATAGGGCATCGGCACGTCCTTGCCGGTGCAGTTGATCACCGGCGCGTCCAGATCGTCGAAGGCCTGTTCCATCAGCACCGCCGAGATGTGGTTGCCGATCGAGCAGACCGGGAAACCTTCCTCGACCGTGACGCAGCGGTTGGTCTTCTTGACGCTCTGGATCACGGTCGCGGTGTCCATCGGGCGCAGCGTCCGAAGGTCGATCACCTCGGCGCTGATGCCTTCTGCGGCCAGTTTGTCGGCGGCCTCAAGCGCGTGGGCCACGCCGATCCCGAAGCTGACAAGCGTCACATCGGTCCCTTCGCGCCAGATCTTCGCCTTGCCGAAGGGCACGGTGAAATCGGGCAGATCCGGCACTTCGAAGGACTTGCCGTAGAGGATCTCGTTTTCAAGGAAGATGACCGGGTTGTTGTCGCGGATCGCGGTTTTCAGCAGGCCCTTCGCATCGGCTGCCGAATAGGGCTGCACCACCTTCAGCCCCGGGATCTGCGCATACCATGCCGCATAATCCTGGCTGTGCTGGGCGCCCACGCGGGCGGCGGCACCGTTCGGTCCGCGGAAGACGATCGGGCAGCCCATCTGCCCGCCCGACATGTAAAGGGTCTTCGCGGCCGAGTTGATGATCTGGTCGATGGCCTGCATGGCGAAGTTGAAGGTCATGAACTCGACGATGGGGCGCAGGCCGCCGAAAGCCGCGCCGACCGCGATCCCGGCAAAGCCATGTTCGGTGATCGGCGTGTCGATCACCCGCTTGGCGCCGAACTGGTCCAGCAGCCCCTGGCTGATCTTGTAGGCGCCCTGGTATTCACCGACCTCTTCGCCCATCAGGAAAACGTCGCCATCACGCGACAGCTCTTCGGCCATCGCTTCGCGCAGGGCCTCGCGGACGGTCATGGTCTTCATCGTCGTGCCTGTGGGCCAGTCGGGCGAGACATCGGCGACGGGGGCGACGGGGGCTGGGGCAGCAGGTGCCGCAGCCGCAGCCGCAGCCGGAACCGGAGCAGCAGCCGGAGCCGCCACCGGGGGGGCGGCCCGCGGCGTGGCGCTTTCGCCTTCGCCCGCCATCGTCGCGATGGGGGTGTTCACCTTCACACCCTCGGTGCCCTCGGCCACCAGGATCGCACTGACTGTGCCTTCATCGACCGCCTCGAATTCCATCGTGGCCTTGTCAGTTTCGATTTCGGCAATGATCTGGCCTGCCTTGACGATATCGCCTTCCTTGACCAGCCACTTGGCCAGCTTGCCTTCCTCCATCGTGGGGGACAGCGCCGGCATCAGGATTTCAACAGCCATTCGTCATCCCCCTCAGGCGTAGATATCGGTCCAGAGCTCGCTCAGTGCGGGCTCTGGGCTGGTCTTGGAAAACTCGGCCGCATCGTTGACGGTGGCCTTGATCTCCCGGTCGATGGCCTTCAGGTCATCGTCGGTCGCGTGGCCGCCGGTCAGCAGCAGTTCGCGCACATGCTCGATCGCGTCGCGTTCATCGCGCATCTTCTGGACTTCCTCGCGGGTCCGGTATTTCGCCGGGTCCGACATGGAATGGCCGCGATAGCGGTAAGTCATCACCTCAAGGATATAGGGCCCCTTGCCGGCGCGGCAGTGGGCCACCGCCTTCTCGCCTGCGGCCTTGACGGCCAGCACGTCCATGCCGTCGACCTGTTCGCCCGGGATGCCATAGGCTTCGCCGCGGCCGAACAGCGTGACCGACTTCGTCGCCCGCTTCATGCTGGTGCCCATGGCATACTGGTTGTTCTCGATCACGAAGACCACCGGCAGGCTCCAGAGCTCGGCCATGTTGTAGGTCTCGTAGACTTGGCCCTGGTTTGCGGCGCCGTCGCCGAAATAGGTGAAGGTCACGTTGTCATTGCCGCGATACTTGTCGGAAAACGCAAGCCCCGCGCCAAGCGGCACCTGCGCGCCGACGATGCCGTGGCCGCCGTAGAAATGTTTTTCCTTGGAAAACATGTGCATGGAGCCGCCCTTGCCCTTGGAATAGCCCCCTTCGCGCCCGGTCAGTTCCGCCATGACGCCCTTCGGGTCCATGCCGCAGGCCAGCATGTGGCCGTGGTCACGGTAGCTGGTGATGCGCTTGTCGCCGTCCTTGGCGGTCGCCTCAAGCCCGACGACGACGGCTTCCTGCCCGATATACAGATGGCAGAACCCGCCGATCAGGCCCATGCCGTAAAGCTGGCCGGCCTTTTCCTCGAAACGCCGGATCAGCAGCATCTCGCGGTAGTATTTCAGCAGTTCATCCCTGGATACATTCGGCTTTGCGGCGGGTTTGCGTGCAGCCATGCGGTCGGCCTCCCTCTGGGCGCAAGATAGTTCAATATTAAACTACCCATAGCGCATTTCCGCTCGCCGGGCGAGTGAAATTTCGCGGGTCGCGGCAGGGGGGTCAGTGGATAACGATCTCGTCCGAACGCGCCAGCCCCAGCACATCGCGCGCCTGCTGATCCAGCAGGTCAAGGTCAAGGTATTCGTCCGACATGCGGTGCGTCAGGTTGGTCATATGTGCCACATCGTTGTTCAACCGGCCGCGTTCGGCAGCCAGGGTTTCAGCTTCGGCGCCGATCTGCATGCGGCGGAAAACGCCATAGTCACCCTGGATGGCGGCGAAGGTGAAATACGATCCGGCTGCAAGGCACAGCCCGAAGAAGATCAAATCGCCAACGGGTGGACGCTTCCGGTTCAAACGCATGCACTGCCTCGATCGCCACCTCCTTGCGTGTGGCTTCCTGCCCGAATCATGCCATGCGCGAATCGGGTTGAAAACCCTGAATTTCGGGGCATTGGCATGATTCTCTCCCGGCGTCGGTGATCTTTTGCCCGGGTCTTCGCGCGGTCCCGCCGGGCCTGTGCCTGCGGGACCGCCGTTTGGGTCTTACGGCGCGGGCTGGTTCTCCAGCGCCACGGCGTCAAAGCCTGCGGTGAAGCCCTTGAGCGAGATGTCGAGCACCACCTTCTGGCTTGGGGCCGCGGCGGGGACGATCGTCATCGAGGCCTTGGCGCCTTTCTTCAGAGCGTCGATTTCCGCCTTGGTGAAGCCCACGCGCGAAACGCAACCGATCGGCGCGCAGAAGGTGAAGGGATAGACCTTCGGCTTGGCTGTGTCGATCTGCAGCGTGATATTGGCCGGCAGCAGGGTTTCCAGCGGCGTGATGATCGTCGCGCCGGCTGCGGCCTGTCCGCCTTCCGGCAGGGCCACCATGCTGATTTCTGCGGTCGAGGTGCCCTTCTGGTCTTTCAGAAGCTGGTAAAGCTGGCAGGGCTCGGGGCCTTCGGCGACCTTGGCGCAGGTCAGCTGCCAGCTGTCGAATTCCTGCTTCACGTAGTTCTGCGGGCCGGTGTTGGCCTCTTGCCCCATCGACAGCCCCTGATCCGGCGCGGGTTGCGATTCCGTGGTCGCCGCTGCATCGGCCGGGGCCTCCGATGTGGTTTCCTGCGCGAGAGCCCCGCCAGCAAGCGCCAGTGACGAAGCGATGGTCAGGGTGCGTAGCGCAAGGGATAGCTCGAACATTGTCTGGTCCTGTGTATGAATGCCTCCAGCGCGCCTTAGCATGGCGTTGCGGGGCTGTCAGCTTTGAAACAGGAAAGTGACCGATCCTTGCCGGCCATCCGCGCAGGAGCCCGCCAGACCAAAGAAAAAGGGCCCCGAACAAGGCCCTTCTTCCCTTATTTCTCCCCGTCGGACTGGCCGACCTAGTCATTGGAAGCGACGCTATTCGGTCAAAATGCGTCCGTCAACAGAAATCCCGCGCGGACCCGCATCTGGCCCGTCCCGTCAGGGCGACGGAGTGTTCACGCCCCCGGATCTGTTCGACCTGCAAAAGAAAAAAGTCGCGCCACAGGGGCGCGACCAGTCTGACAGGGAGGAAGACATGCAGCAGATGCACCCAGCGCATCCAGCATGAATCATCTCTGGCACGGATTGGTTGACCGAGTATTGTCGGGCTGGAGTTTTGTTGAATTGGGAGTCGGTCGTGTTGACGGACGCAGGCATTTTCGTGGGCGGCGGTGGTGAAGGTTATGGCACACCGCAGGAACTGCTCTTGCGATATGGAAACCGCCACGGGCTGATTGCCGGGGCGACGGGCACCGGCAAGACCATCACGCTCCAGATACTTGCGGAATCCTTCTCGCGCGCGGGAGTTCCGGTGTTCATGGCCGACGTGAAGGGCGACCTTTCCGGCATGGCCAGGCCCGGCAGTGCCGACAGCAAGCTGCACGAACCCTTCGCCAAGCGGTCCGCGACCATCGGCTATGACCTGCAATACACCGCCTTCCCCGTTACCTTCTGGGATCTTTTCGGCGAACAGGGCCATCCGGTGCGCACCACGGTTTCGGAAATGGGGCCGCTGCTTCTGTCTAGGCTGATGGAACTGACCGAGCCGCAGGAGGGCGTTCTCAACATCGCCTTCCGGCTGGCCGATGAAGAGGAACTGCCGCTGCTTGATCTGAAGGACTTGCAGGCGATGCTGGTCTGGATCGGCCAGAACGCGGCCGAGATCGGTCTGCGCTACGGCAACGTCTCGCCCGCGACCGTGGGGGCTATCCAGCGCCAGCTTCTGGTGCTGGAAAATCAGGGCGCCGCGAAATTCTTCGGCGAACCGGCGCTGGATCTGGCGGACATGATGCAACTGGCCCCGGACGGGCGCGGGATGATCAACATCCTCGCCTCGGACAAGCTGATGGGCTCGCCCCGGCTTTACGCCACATTCCTGCTCTGGCTCCTGTCGGAACTCTTCGAAACCCTCCCCGAGGTGGGCGACCCCGACAAACCGAAGTTCGTCTTCTTCTTCGACGAGGCGCATCTGCTGTTTGACGACGCGCCCAAGGCGCTTCTGTCGAAGGTCGAACAGGTCGCCCGACTGATCCGGTCAAAGGGGGTGGGGGTCTATTTCATCACCCAGAATCCCGCCGACGTTCCCGACGACATCCTCGGACAGTTGTCGAACCGGGTCCAGCATGCGCTGCGGGCCTTCACCGCCAAGGATCAGCTGGACCTGAGACGCGCCGCGCAGAACTACCGGCCGAACCCGCGATTCGACACCGAGACCGCCATCAAGGAAGTGGGCACCGGCGAGGCCGTGACATCCTTCCTCGAGGCGAAGGGTGCCCCCGGGATGGTCGAGCGGACACTGGTGCGCCCGCCTGCCAGCCAGGTCGGCCCGATCACCGCCGACGAACGCCAGCGGATCATTGCCGGCTCTGCGCTTGCCGCCAGATACAGCCAGACCATCGACCGCGATTCCGCCTTCGAGCGGCTGCAAGGCCGCGCCCAGGCGGCCGCGGCCGAAGCCGCGCGCGCCAAGGCCGATGCCGAGGCCGCAAGCGCCGAGGAACGCCAGTATCGCAACGCGCGGCGCTATGACGATGCCCTGCCGCGTCGAACCGCCACACGCACCAGCCGATCGGACAGCCTGGTGCAGACCTTCGGCAAGAGCGTCGTGCGCCAGCTTGGCACCAAGACCGGCCAGGCGATCGTGCGCGGCATCCTTGGCAGCCTGTTCAAGTCGCGCTGACGGCCAAGGCGCGGATGATCGCCGGATGCCCATGGGCGGCGTGGGCCGGGGCCACGAGGCGCCGCCCCCGGTTCACGTCTTCTGACAAGCCGGTGAGGTCTTCCCCCGCGCGGTTGTTCCGGGCTTGACCCCGGCCTAAGCCTTGTTCCGACGATGCAATCAGGGGAAAAGGGCCATGTCTCAGGAACTTGATCGACGCCGGGTGCTGGTGCAATCCATGGGCGCGCTGCTGGCCGCACCAGCCGTCCTTCGCGCGGGGGCGGCAGCGGCCGCGGATCGGGGCGACGGTTTTGCCCGCAACAACATCTCGAGTTTTCGCGCGCAGGACTGGCGCGATCATTTCGACGGCCTCGGCAAGGCCACGATCATCGCCGATACCACATCGCGTGCGCTGCATTTCTGGGACGCGAGCGGCAGCGATTACCGTGTCTTTCCGACCTCGGTGCCGATCTCCGAAGACCTGACCAGGCGCGGCCACACCCGTGTCGTGCGCAAGCGCGTCGGGCCCGACTGGACGCCCACGGCCTCGATGGTGGCGCGCAATCCGTCGCTGAGATACATGCCGCCGGGGCCGGGCAACCCGTTGGGAACCCACGCGATGTATCTGGACTGGCCGGCCTATCTGATCCACGGCACCCACGATACCCGCAAGATCGGCCGGCCGTCGTCGGATGGTTGCATCGGGCTTTACAACGACATGATCGCCCAACTCTTCGCCCTGACCCCTGTCGGCGCCCAGGTGCTGATCCTGTGACGCAAGACCCTTGGCTTCGCATGTCCGCCAAGGAAGATTTCCGTCAAAGGTGATTGCACTTCGGGCCGCAACGCATTCAAATGGCACATCGAATGCCGGAAATCCAGGACAGGGCGCAAGGTGGGATATGTGGCGCGGGCCTCGGCGGGTTGGAGGCGGTTCATCTGGCCGGTCATCGGATTTGCGGCCATCGCGGTGTCGTTCTGGCTTCTGGCACGCGAATTGCGCGGCATGTCCTGGGTGGAGCTCTGGCAAAGCTTCCATGCGATCCCGCTGCGGAACTGGATACTCGTCGTGGGCTGCACGCTCGGCTGCTATACGGTGTTGGGGCTTTATGACGTGCTGGCGCTTCGGCATCTGCGTCGCAAGCTGAACTTCGGCTTTGTCCTGGCAACCTCGCTGACCACCTATGCCATAGCCCACAACATCGGGGCTTCCGCCCTGTCGGGGGCGGTGATCCGTTACCGGGCCTATTCCACCAAGGGTCTGAGCGGCGCCGAGGTCGGGATGGTGGTCACCTTCTGCTCGCTCACATTTGCGCTCGGGGTGATGCTGCTCCTGGGGATCGACTTCCTGTTGACACCGACGCTGGAACAGCGGTTCGCGCAGTTTCTGCCGCCCGCGGTGCTCCATTGGGTTGCACTGGGACTCCTGTTGCCGATCGTGCTTTATCTGCTGGGGAGCATCCTGTCGCCGCCGCCGCTGCGCATCCGCGGTTTCGTCCTGACATATCCGCGGCCCGCCATCGCGCTGCTGCAACTGGCCGTTGCGCCGATCGAGATCCTCTTTGCGGCCGGCATCCTCTATTTCGCGCTGCCGGGCGACGGAAACCCCGGCTACTGGGTGGTGATGGCGGTCTTTGTCACGGCCTTCTCTCTTGCGCTTCTGTCACATGCGCCGGGTGGGCTCGGTGTGTTCGAACTGGCAGTGCTGACGGCGCTGCCGGAGTTCCAGCCCGAAGTGGTGCTGGCGGCACTCCTGGTGTTTCGCTTCTTCTACCTTCTGATCCCGCTTGCCGCGGGTCTGGTGATGATTGCGCTCTTTGAACACAGCCGGCTCCGGTCCGATGATGCCGCCTGACCGCGATCGCCGCCCGGCCGGAGGCATCCCGCAGGACTGATCCCGCAGGCTGATCCCTCCTCGGACGGCGCGCCACAAGGCCCACCGCCATTCAGGCTCCAAGCGGGCGGATCTTCAGCCGGGTGATGCGATTGTCCTTGCGCGCGGCCACTTCGAAGCGGAAACCGTGAAAGCTGAACACCTGGCCCTCGGCGGGGATCAGCTGCGCCTCGTTGATGACAAGGCCGGCGATGGTGTTGGCGGCATCGTCGGGCAAGGCCCAGTCCATCGCCCGGTTCAGGTCGCGGATCGACATGGCGCCTTCCACCACCACATCCCCCGCCTCGGTCCGCTGCACGGCATGTTCCGCCTTCACGTCGAACTCGTCGGTAATCTGGCCGACGATTTCCTCAAGGATGTCTTCCAGGGTGATCAGCCCGCGCAGGTCGCCGTATTCGTCGACCACCAACGCCACATGCGCCCGACGCTTGAGAAATGCGCGCATCTGTTCGTCCAGCGGCGTTGTCTCGGGCACGAAATAGGGCTTCATCGCCACCGACTGGATATCGAGGTCCGAAACCGAATCAAGGTTGCCGTCGCCTTCGCGCAGAAACTTCTGCACCGCGCGCAGCAGATCCTTGGAATGGATGATCCCCACCACGTTGTCGCGCACGCCCCGGTATAGCGGCAGCCGGGTATGGGGCGAGGCCAGCGCCTGCGCGATCAGGGCATTCGGGTCGGCCTCGGCATCCAGCATCTCGATCTGGCTGCGGTGGCGCATCACTTCATCAACGGTGCGGTCCGACAGGTCCAGCGCCCCGAGCAGGCGCTGGCGGTCTTCGCGCTCGAGCATTCCCCCCGATTCTCCCAGCGCCAGCGCCCCCGCGATTTCCTCGCGCACCGAGTGCAAGGGATCCTCCGCCTCGGCACGCAGCCCGAAGATCCGCAGGATCCGCCGGGCAATGCCCTCGACCAGCCAGATGACAGGGGACAGCAAGGCCAGAGCCAGTGCGACCGGACGCGCCGCACGGGCCGCGATCTCCTCGGGTCGTGCAATGGCCAGGTTGCGGGGCAGGGCTTCGGCAACCACCAGCACCAGCGCCGCCACCGCCGGCACAGCGATTGCGACTCCGTGATCGGAATGGCGCAGTGCCAGCGCCGTCGCCAGCGCGGTGGCAAGGATCTTGGCGCCGTCCCCGGCCAGAGCCAGCGCGCCGGTCAACCTCTCGGGGGAAGCGATCAGCCGAAGCGCCCGCTCCGCCCTGGCGTCACCCCGGTCGGCCTGCGCCCTGAGCTTGCCGCGCGAGGCCAGCGTCAACGCCGTCTGCGCCGCCGCGACGCAGGCGCAAAGCGCCAGAAGAATCGCGATCACGCCGCACAGGATCCAGTCGCCGGCGGTGAACGTCTGAACATCGGGCATGGCGGGTCAGTTTCCTGCAGGTAGCGGCGGCACGGGCATTCAACTGCCGCGCGCCAGCGGATGATGGTTCAGGACCAGAGCCTTCAGCCGCTCGTCCAGGACATGGGTATAGATTTCCGTGGTCGAGACATCGGCATGGCCAAGCAGGGTCTGGATCGCCCGCAGGTCCGCGCCACCGGCCAGAAGATGGGTGGCGAAGGCATGGCGCAGCACATGCGGCGTTACCGCCGCAGGCGAGATGCCCGCCGCAACGCAAAGATCCTTCAGATGGCCATGGAAGCCCTGCCGCGTGACATGGCCTTCCGCCCCCCGGGCCGGAAACAGGAACCTGGACGGCGTAACCCGCCGCGCGATCCGCGCCTCTTCCTCGGCGGCATCGCGGTGGGCAAGCCATGCGGCCAGCGCCGCGCGCGCGGGCTGGGTCAGGGGCACCATCCGTTCCTTGTCGCCCTTGCCGCGCACCAGAAGCATGCGCGGATCCCCGCGCGCTGCCGCCACGGGCAGGCTCACCAGCTCGCTCACCCGCATGCCGGTGGCATAGATCAGCTCCATCAGGCAGGTCATGCGCAGCCGGTCGGCCGGGGTGCGCCCATGATCGCGCGCCGCCGACAGCAGCCGCGTCACATCGGCCTCGGACAGCGTCTTCGGCAGGCGCCGGTCCTTGCCGGGGCCGGCAATGCGAATGGCAGGATTGTCGCCGCGCCAACCTTCCTCATAGGCAAAACGGAAAAGCTGCCGGATCGCCGAGAGGCGCCGCGCGCGCGTGGCTTTCGACAGGCCCTCGGCCTCGCAGCGGATCAGATAGGCCTCGATCTCGGGGCGTGTCGCCGCGTCGAAGCTCGACCCGTGATGGCCCAGATAGCCCGCGAAATCCTTCAGGTCGCGTCCATAGGCCAGCCGCGTGTTGCGTGCCGCGCCCAGGTCGGCGGCCTGCGCATCCAGAAAGGTCGAGATCCAGCGATCGGCCGACATCAGCCCCGGCGCTCCAGCAGCATCAACTCCATCGCCGCCCGACGCGCCGTCTGCTCCAGCCCGACCTTGCGCAAGAGCGCGAGGCCCGACGACACCGCCCGCAGATCGCCGCGCGCGCCGTTCGTCACGTCATCGGCCGCCCTGAGCACCGCCTCGCCCGTCCGGCCATCCGCCAGAAGCCCCGCCAGGTCTTCGCCAGGATCGGCGTCGGGCTGGAACCCCTGCACGATCGCGCTGGCAAGCTGGCTTGGTGTCGGCGCCCTGGGGCGGCCCTGTGCCAGCCCGGTCAGGAATGACTCCTCGATACCCCTGGGCGCATGACGGCTGGCAATGGTTTCGCAGGCCGGCGACAAAAGTCCGATGCGATAGGCAACATCCGCAGCTTCGCCCGTCAGGTCCACCGCCGCGAGGCGTTCGCCGTATAACGACGCAAAGGGAATTTCCAGCTCGACCGCCGAGAGCCGGTCCCAGACGACCGGCAGGGTCAGCGCAATCTCATTGGCATTGCCGTCCGTGAGCGCCGCGTCGAACTCCTGCCAGGCCCGCACCCGGTCCCAGACCCCGCCCGAAGCCGCCGGGCGCTGTTCGGTGTAAAGGCCCAAAAGCACGTTCGGATCCAGCGCCCCGGTGCGGGCCAGCCGTTCCCCCGCCTCGATCCGGGATTTCCAGCCGGTGCTGGGGCGCAAGTCGGCATTGGCAAAGGCGACGGGCAGGGTGGCCGTCGGCTGCGGCTCTCCGATCGCCTCCATCAGTCGCAGGATCAGGGGCGACATTCGCGCGGGCGGGGGCAGGGGAGGCTCGCCCTCGTAGATTTCCGGGTCAAGGAATCGTGACAGCAGCGTGGCCATCTCGGGATCGATCTGGCCCAGAGCCTCGCCGGTCCGCAGGGACAGTGCCGCGGCGTTCCAGTCCCCACCGCGCGCCAGACAGAAGATCCGGGCCGGGAAGGTCGGCGCGATCTGCGGCGTCTTGCGCATCTGCGCACAGGCGTGGTCCTCTTCGCCCAGAAGCAGCGCCACGTCGAACCAGCGCCGGAAGACCTCTGGCCGGGGCGTCGCCGGCAGGTTCAGCAGTTCCAGTGCCGGATCAAGCGCCCCCATGTCCAGAAGCTTGTCGACCCGCGCAAGAAACACCGTGCCCTGCGCATCCGACCCCTGAGGCGGCGCCGTTTCCGCAATCATCAGCGTGGCCAGCAGTGACTGGATCGCCGGAACCGTGTCCGTCGCAGCCCCATGGATCGCTGCCGCGATCCCGGCCGCCGGCGCTGGCCCCCACAATTCATGCGGCAGGCCGGATTTCGCGGCCGGCACCAGGCCCAGCGTATCAAGGTTGATCTGGTCGAGCGTGGTCGTCGTGATGGGCCGGGCCGCCGCCCCCCTTGTTACCGGGGGCTCGTCCGGATTTGGCCGCGCAACGACAGCCGACCCGCGCGGCAGGGCCGATGGCGTGGTCACGGATTTCGACAGCCAGTCGATGGCCGACATGGGGTCTTCTGCCCCGGCGGGGCCGGACAGGACCAGGCAGGCGACGATACTCAGGTGGCGGCTAGTTGCCCGCATTCAATTCGACCGGCTGGCGCACTTCGGCAGGTTCCGGTGCAAGATCGCCCAGATAGGAATAGCCGACAAGCCCCAGAAAGCCGACAAACATCAGGAAAACAAGTGCCTTGAAGAGACGTGCCATCGGTCCTGCCAGTCCTCGATCGTGATTTTTCCACCTCTTTCCCGCAAGGGTTTCCAGCCGCTTGCGGACGGGTGCATCCCGAATATAACTGGCTTTTCCGACAAGTTCACGCCATTGAGGGCGAAAAGTTTCGACCATGGCGGGAGACCGCCGCAGAAAGGGTGGCGTGCCTTTTTGGGCGGCCCGGAGATTTGAGGATGCGGCTTGCAAGGACGGTGGTTCTGGTCGGAATGATGGGGGCGGGCAAGACGGCCGTCGGCACCCAACTGGCCCGGATTCTGAACGTGCCTTTCGTCGATTGCGACGACGCGATCGAAGCCGCCGCCAACCGCTCCATCGCCGAGATCTTCGCCCGCGATGGCGAGGCGTTCTTCCGCGCCAAGGAATCACAGGTGCTGGCGCGGCTTCTGGCGGGGGCGCCCTGCGTGCTCTCGACCGGCGGCGGGGCCTTCCTTGCACCGCAGAACCGCGAGGAAATCGCGCGCCATGGCGTCTCGGTCTGGCTCAAGGCCGATCTCGACCTCTTGTGGCAGCGGGTGCGCCACAAGACGACGCGGCCCTTGCTGCGCACTCAGAACCCGCGCGAGACGCTGAAAACCCTGCTCGAGGCGCGATCGCCCACCTATTCGCTTGCCGATATTGAGGTCGGGGCGCGGTCGGATTATTCGATCGACGACATGGCGCGGCGGGTGATCGCGGCGCTGGAAGCCCATGGCGGAGTGCTGGAATGAACGGCGGACCCAAGCCCGACTGCGTGCATGTCGATCTGGGATCGCGCGCCTACGACGTGCGGATCGGACGCGGCCTGATCGGGCGCGCGGGCGCCGAGATCGCGCCGCTGCTGCGCCGTCCGCAGGTGACGGTCGTCACCGATGAAACCGTGGGCGCCCTGCATCTCGAGGCGTTGCGCGCGGGCCTTGGTGATATCGCCATGACGGCGCTTGCGCTGCCGGCGGGCGAGGCGACGAAGGGCTGGCCGCAGTTCACCCGCAGTGTCGAATGGCTACTTGCGGAAAAGGTTGAACGCAAGGACATCGTCATCGCCTTCGGCGGTGGCGTGATCGGCGATCTGGTGGGCTTCGCCGCCGCCGTGCTGCGCCGGGGCGTGCGCTTCGTGCAGATCCCGACGACGCTTCTGGCGCAGGTCGACAGCTCGGTTGGCGGCAAGACCGGCATAAACTCGACCCAGGGCAAGAACCTCATCGGCGCCTTCCACCAGCCCGCGCTGGTGCTCGCGGACATCGACGTGATGGACACGCTGCCCGCCCGCGATTTCCTGGCAGGTTATGGCGAAGTGGTGAAATACGGCCTTCTGGGCGATGCCGCCTTCTTCGACTGGCTCGAGTTGAACGGCCCCACGCTGGCCGGGGGCGACAAGGCGTTGCGCCAGCAGGCGGTCAGCCACTCGGTCGCCATGAAGGCCCGCATCGTCGAACGTGACGAGACCGAGGAAGGCGACCGCGCGCTTCTGAACCTCGGCCATACCTTCTGCCACGCGCTCGAATCCGCCACCGGCTATTCCGACCGGCTTCTGCATGGCGAAGGCGTGGCCATCGGCTGTGCGCTGGCCTTCGAACTTTCGGCCCGAATGGGATTTGTCTCTCAGGAAACCCCAAGCCGCCTGCGCGCCCACCTGCGGGCGATGGGCATGAAGACCGATCTTTCCGACATCTCCGGCGACCTGCCAGATGCCGATGCGCTGCTGGCGCTGATGGCGCAGGACAAGAAGGTGCAGGACGGCCGGTTGCGCTTCATCCTCGCCCGCGACATCGGCAGGGCCTTCGTGGCCGATGGAGTCGATCCCGGCCTTGTCCGTGCGCTCTTGTCCGAGGCGCTTGCCCATCGGCGCGGTTGAATGAGTATTTGGACAAAGAAGAAGCCGCATCGCGCACCATTGCCGCTTCTTCTTTGCACAAATACTCAGATCGCGACGGATCGTTCCGGGCCTGCGGTCAGGGGCGGTTTCCCGCACCGCTCCACTTGCGCTCATTCGCCTCGATGGCCGCGATCCGCTCGGCGGGTTTGGGGTGGCTGCGCAACCAGTCGGGGGGGCCGCCGCCCGTTGATCCCGCCAGACGGTCGAGCTTCAGGAACAGCGATTTCTGCGGCGCGCAGCCGATGCCGGCGCGGACCAGCAGGGCCGAGGCCCAGCGGTCGGCCTCGAATTCGTCGCGGCGGCTGAGGCCGGCGGCCAGCGCCGTGGTCAGGAACGACGCGAGCCAGACGCCGACGATGGGGATGAAACGACCCAGAAGCGTGGTCAGAAGCATCTGCACGGCGTTGCGGCCGGTGAAATCGATCATCCGCCGCTTGCCGTGACCCAAGGCGACATGGCCCATTTCATGGGCGATGACGCTCGCCATTTCCTCGGCGCTGGCGTGGCCTGCGCGGAAACGGTCGACAAAGCCGCGGGTCAGGAAGATCCGGCCATCAGGGGCCGCAAGCCCGTTCACCCCCGGCACGTCGAAGACATGGACCGGAACCCGCGCCACGCCCAACGTCCGCGCCAGGCGATCGGCCATCGCCAGCAACTCGGGTTCGCGGAGCGGGAACGAGGCATTGTCGAGCATCCGCCGCGTCCGCCAGGCCGAAAAGTGCCAGAGCGCAAAGCCATAGGCCAGAAACAGGATCAGGGGCAGGAGTTTCAGCATCGCTCGAATATGGGGGGCTCCCGGCGGGGCGGCAACACCTAGCCCAGCGCCTTGATGGCGCGTCCGATCCCGTCAAGCGTCAGGGGGAACATCCGGTTCTCGAAGATCTCGCGGAGGATGCCAATGGATTGGGTATAGCCCCACGTCCGTTCCGGCGTCGGGTTCAGCCAGACATGGGACGGCCATTGCGCGCGGGCGCGGTCCAGCCAGACCTGCCCGGCTTCGGCGTTCCAATGTTCGTTGGCGCCGCCGGGGGACAGGATTTCATAGGGCGACATGCTGGCATCACCCACGAACAGGCATTTGTAATCGGACCCATAGGTGCGCAGCACCTCGGCCGTGGGGATCTGGCGGTCCCAGCGGCGGGCATTGTCGCGCCAGACGCCTTCATAAAGGCAGTTGTGGAAGTAGTAATGTTCGAGGTGCTTGAATTCCGACCGCGCCGCCGAGAACAGCTCCTCGACCAACCGGACGTGGCCATCCATGCTGCCGCCGATGTCCAGGAACAGGATCACCTTGACGGCATTGTGCCGCTCGGGGCGGGTCTGGACGTCCAGATAGCCATGTTCGGCGGTGGCACGGATCGTGCCTTGCAGGTCCAGTTCATCTGCGGCGCCGGTCCGGGCCCAGCGGCGCAGGCGTTTCAGCGCCACCTTGATGTTGCGCGTGCCCAGTTCGACGGTGTCATCAAGGTTGCGGAACTCGCGCTTGTCCCAGACCTTGACGGCGCGCTGGTGGCGGCTTTTGTCCTGGCCGATGCGCACGCCTTCGGGGTTGTAGCCATAGGCCCCGAAGGGCGAGGTGCCGGCGGTCCCCACCCATTTGTTGCCGCCCTGATGGCGGCCCTTCTGTTCCTCAAGCCGTTTCTTCAGCGTTTCCATCAGCTTGTCAAAGCTGCCAAGGCTTTGGATTTCCGCCATTTCCTCGGGCGTCAGCACGCGTTCGGCCAGCTTTTCCAGCCATTCGCGCGGCAGATCGACCGCCTCAAGCACCTGTTCAGGCGTAATGGCTTCGAGCCCCTTGAAGCTTTCGGCAAAGGCGCGGTCGAAGCGGTCGAGGTGGCGTTCGTCCTTCACCATCGCCACGCGGGCGAGGTAGTAGAAGGCGTCGATGTCATAGGTCACAAGGCCCGCCGCCAACCCTTCCAGGAAGGCGAGGTATTCCCGGAGCGAGACCGGAATGCCCGCCTTGCGCAGGGTGGTGAAGAAACCCTGGAACATGAAGGGGCTACAGCATCCGTTCAGCGAGGATCGTCAGGAACAGGCCGACAACCGCCCCCAGCACCAGATGGGCGCCGGCCCATTGCAGCTTGTCGAGGGTTGCGCCACCACGGCGGGATGCGCGGAACCAGCCGATCACGCCACCAAGGATCATGCCTGCAATTGCGATCATCTCTGTTGTCTTCCCCCGGATCGGTCAGCGCGTAGCCCCGCCAGCAGGGCCGGGACGCAGTTCGGCGATTTCCGCAAGCCTGTCTGCGGCCTGCGATCCGAAGCCATAGCGCGCCCAACCGGCACTGTCGAGCCGCAGACCTCTGGCCCCCGCGGCATCGCCCATCCGTTCAAGCGCCGCCGCCTTCATCGCCAGGAATGACGCCACCAGCGCGGCATTGCCCTCGGCGCGCGCCACGGGCAGGGCGCGGTCGGCGAGCGTGATCACCTCGTCGGGCGCATCGATCTGGAGCGCAAGCCCCGCCACATAGAGATCCACATGCGCCACTTGCACCCGCGCGCCCTCGGAAGCCCAGATCGCGGCCGCCCCGGCGAGCGCGGCGACCGCCTTTTCGGGCGCCTCGGCCAAGGTCAGCCGACCCAGCGAATAAAGGGCGAAGGCGGTGCGGTTGTCCTGCCAGCCCATCGCCAGCGCCAGCCCTGCGGCATCGACGGCCGCAGAGCGCCGCCCGCTGTCGCGCGGGCCGCCAAGGGCCGTCTCGATATCGTCGATGTAGCGGCGCGGCGTGTCGTCGCTGAAGCCTGCGGGCAGGGTGCCCACCGGCCCGCCGCGCGGGTTCAGGCGGTGCAGCGCCCGTGGCACTGCCAGCGCGGCCTCGGCCCGCGACATGCCGTTGCGCAGTTCGCGCGCGTAGTGCAACCGCAGCATCAGCATGTCGAAGCCCGTGAGCGTGCCGTGGAAGTTGTCGTCGTTGAAGATCGAGTCCGACAGCCGGTAAAGGTCGTTCAGGGGGCCGAGCGCCTGGGCGATTTCCTCGTGCAGGCAGTCGCGGACCTCTTGCGGGGCGGTGTCCGAGGGCACGAAGACTGCGGCCTTGCCCCTTGTGCCGAGGCTTGCCCAGTCGATACGGTCAGACCCGCGGGCGCGCAGATAATCGCGCCAGCTCGTGACATCGGGGACCACGAAACAGGCCGCCGAGGGCACGCGGCTCTGCATCGTGCTGCGGGGCAGGAAGATCACGCGGATGGTGCCGTCTGTCGCGGCCTCGCCGATATCGATGCCCGCCTCTGCCCGCAGACGCGCGAGCAGTGCCGCCAGATCGTGGCGGGCCGTGGCCGGAACAGGGCCTTCAAGGCTGACGGTGACGGGGCCTTCATAGCGGGTGA
Organism: Paracoccaceae bacterium; assembly: GCA_020622085.1. Taxonomy (GTDB): domain Bacteria; phylum Pseudomonadota; class Alphaproteobacteria; order Rhodobacterales; family Rhodobacteraceae; genus QY30. The sequence goes on from JAHRYM010000001.1 coordinate 1,250,224, forward strand.
GCCCTGGCACCTCGCGGCCGTTTTCCAGCGCGAAGACCAGATCCAGATAGTCCCGCCCCATCTGCGCATTCGGGCGACGGGGCGGCGCCGGCTGGGTCGTGGGCAAGCGCATGGCCACATCGGGGAGCGGCGCCGCAGCCGGGCCGCGCCGGCCGGTCTCCTGCGCCGCGCAAGCCGTCAGGACTGCCACCAGCGCCAGCGCGCTGCCGGCCCTCCAAAGCGCTGAGACCGTCAAGAAAGCACGCGGTTGTAGCGGATGAAGGGGGTCTTGACCGCCACCTTGTCGTAAAGCATCCGGCCCGCGTAGTTGAATTCCTGCGTCAGCCACCAGACCTGCGGTGCCCCGGCCGCGTCGGCGGCGCCGTAGACCGCTTCGATCAGCGCCCGTGCGATACCGCGTCCCCGCAGCGCCGGGTCGGTATACAGGTCTTGAAGATAGCAGATGTTTTCGATTTTCCAGCAGGTTCTGTGGAAAAGGTAATGCGTCAGTCCAACAGGCCTGCCATCCACTTCCGCGATCAGCCCGTGAAATTCGCCGGGGTCGTTGCCCAGAAGCCGGGCGAAGGTCGATTGATAGACCGGTTCGGGCAGCTTCGTCTGGTAGTAATCCAGATAGCCGGTCCAGAGGCGGCGCCAGTCCGCCTCGTCCTCGGGGCGCAGCGGGCGGATGATCGGGTCGGACATCGGGGCCTCCATCTTGTGCGGTCGCGTCGGATGCCAGACTTGGCGCTTCCTTCGGAATTTGCCAGAGGTAATTCGCGCGATCTCCGGGAAACCCCCAGCTCAGCGCCGGGCGCGGTCCATGAAGGCCAGCCGTTCGAAAAGTGCCACGTCCTGTTCGTTCTTCAAAAGCGCCCCGTGCAGGCGCGGCAGCATGGTGCGCGCGTCGCGCTTCAGGTCTTCGTGGCCCAGATCCTCGGCCAGAAGCAGCTTCAGCCAATCGAGCACTTCCGAGGTCGAAGGTTTCTTCTTAAGTCCCGGCGTTTCGCGCAGCTCATAGAATTGCGTGAGCGCCGTGGTCAGCAGGCTTTCCTTGACGTTGGGGAAGTGCACTTCGACGATGCGGCGCATCGTCACTTCGTCCGGGAAACGGATGTAGTGGAAGAAGCAGCGGCGCAGGAAGGCGTCGGGCAGTTCCTTTTCGTTGTTCGAGGTGATGATGACCACGGGGCGGTGTTTCGCGCGGATCGTCTCGCCGGTCTCGTAGACATGGAACTCCATCCGGTCGAGCTCCTGCAGAAGGTCGTTCGGGAACTCGATGTCGGCCTTGTCGATCTCGTCGATCAACAGCACGACCTTGCCCTCGGCGTCGAAGGCCTGCCAGAGCTTGCCCTTGCGGATGTAGTTCTTCACGTCATGCACGCGTTCGTCGCCGAGCTGGCTGTCGCGCAGGCGCGAGACGGCATCGTATTCGTAAAGACCCTGCTGCGCCTTGGTGGTGGACTTGATGTTCCATTCGATCATCGGCAGGCCAAGCGCGCGGGCCACCTGGCGGGCAAGTTCGGTCTTGCCGGTCCCCGGCTCGCCCTTGACCAGGAGCGGACGTTCGAGGGCCACGGCGGCATTCACAGCAACCGTCAGGTCGTCGGTTGCGATATAGGCGTCGGTTCCGGCAAATCTCATCACGTCTCTCCGCAGGTCTTTGCGCATATTCTTCCGCCCGGTCCGGGGGCTGCGCGGGGCCGGCGGGGGCGTGGTGTCCGCCGTCGCTGTCGCATCCGCATCGCGCGCGGCCCGTCTTACCGGGACCGACAAGTTGTATCAAGGCGTCCATGGGCATGTGGACATCACCCCCGGCATCGGATAATGACCGCGCCCAAGAAGCGCGGGATGTGTGGCAGCCAGCCGGTTGCGCGCGTCCCGGTCTGCAGGAGGTCGCATTGATGAAGCCCGAAAGCTTTCTCCCGGATGATTACCGGCCGGCCGAAAGCGAACCGTTCATGAACGAACGTCAACTGGAATATTTCCGCCGCAAGCTTCTGGCGTGGAAGTCCGAACTTCAGGAACAATCCGCCGAAACGCTGGAAGGTCTCCAGGATTCGGGCCGCAATGTCCCCGACATCGCCGACCGCGCCTCCGAGGAAACCGACCGGGCGCTGGAACTGCGCACGCGTGACCGGCAGCGCAAGCTGGTCAGCAAGATTGACGCCGCGCTGCGCCGGATCGACAATGGTGAATACGGCTATTGCGAGATGACGGGCGAGCCGATCAGCCTCAAGCGGCTGGATGCGCGGCCGATCGCCACCATGACGCTAGAAGCACAGGAACGCCACGAACGGCGCGAACGGGTCCACCGCGACGATTGATCCCCTTGCCTGCCGGCCCGGGCCTGACGACAATCGGACCCACGGGATCGACGGCTGCGTGGACGATGAGGCGCCGGTTCCGGCATGACGTCCGGTGGAGCATGCCGAAGCCAGACAGGATGACAGATGCTTGAACAACGCGCGGTGACGATCGTGGGGGCCGGAATCGCCGGCCTTGCGCTGGCGCGGGCGCTTGCATTGCGCGGGGCCGAAGTCACCGTTCTGGAACAGGCCCCCGAGATTTCCGAGATCGGCGCAGGGCTGCAGATCACACCGAACGGCGCAAGGGTTCTTGCGGCACTGGGGCTTGCCGAGGTCGCGGCGGCGACCGGACAGGCATCCATGGCGGTCGAGTTGCGCAATGGCGAGTCGGGCCAGCGCGTCCTGCGCATGGCGCTGGCGGGCGAAAGGGATTTCCGCTTCTTTCATCGCGCCGACCTGATCGAGATGCTGCTCTTGGGGGCCGCGCGCGCCGGGGTAACGATCCACACCAATGCCCAGGTGGGCAAGGTGCATCTGGGCGACCATCCGCCGCGCCTGACGATGGCCGATGGCTCGGTCCGCGAAACCGCTCTGCTGATCGGCGCGGACGGGTTGCATTCCCGGGTGCGCCGGGCGCTGAACGGGACGGTCGCGCCGTTCTTCACCCATCAGGTCGCCTGGCGAGCAACCTTGCAGGAAGACGGCAAGATCGAGCCCGTGGCCCAGGTCTGGATGGGGGCCGGGCGCCACATCGTGACCTATCCGCTGCGCGGTGGCCGGTTGCGCAATATCGTCGCCATCGAGGAACGTCGCACCTGGGCGGATGAAAGCTGGTCGCTCACCGATGATCCGATGACGCTTCGCGTGGCCTTCCAGGACTTCGTGCCCGAGGTTCGAGGCTGGCTCGAGCGGGTCGAACAGCCGAACCTCTGGGGCCTGTTCCGCCATCCGGTCGCGGGGCGCTGGCAGGGAAATGGCGCGGCGATCCTCGGCGATGCCGCGCATCCGACGCTGCCCTTCCTTGCGCAGGGCGCCAACATGGCGCTGGAAGATGCCTGGGTGCTGGCCGATTGTCTGGCGCGTCTGCCGGCAGACGAAGCACTTGCGGCCTATCAGTCGCTGCGCGAAACCCGCGCCCGCCGCATCGTGGAAGCCGCCAACACCAACGCCCGCAACTATCACCTGAAGGGCATGGCCCGCGGCGCCGCCCATCTGGCGCTGCGGCTCGGGGGCTCGATCCTGCCCTCGGCGCCCCTGCGCCGGCTTGACTGGCTTTACGGCCATGACGTGACGGCGGGCCAAGGCGCGACGGCGGCAACCGGCGCCTGACCGGGTGATCACCTATCGCGCCAGCAACCGCTCGAACAGCGTCGCAAGAAAGGTATCGGCTTCGGCAAAGGGGTCGTGGTCCGGGCCAAGGATCGCGCGGACCTGGACCTCGAAATCGGCATAGTGCTGGGTCAGCGCCCAGATGGCGAAGATCAGGTGGTAGGGGTCGATGGCGGCGATCCGGCCTTCGGCGGACCAGCGCGCGATCACGCCGGCCTTTTCCTGCGCCAGATCGCGCAACTCGCCTTCCAGCATGGCCTTCATCCGGGGGGCGCCCTGCAGCATCTCGTTGGCGAAAAGCCGGCTTTCGCGCGGCATGGTCCGGCTCATTTCAAGCTTGCGGTGCATGTAGGCCAGGATCTCGGCACGCGGCTCGCCCTCCGGGTCAAGCCGGCGCAGGGGTTCAAGCCAGGTATCGAGAAGGGTCGACAGAAGGGCAACGTGGATCGCCTCCTTCGACGGAAAGTAGTAAAGCAGATTGGGCTTGGACAGGTTTGCGGCCTGCGCGATCTGGTCGACCGTGGCACCGCGGAATCCGTGCTGGGAAAAGACATCGAGCGCCGCGTCGAGGATTGTCTCGCGGTTCTTCTGCTGGATCCGGGTGCGGCGGGGTGCATCGCTTTCGGTGCCCGGAAACGGCGGGTCGGCGCTGTCCTTGTTGCGTTGATCCATCGCGCGTCCTGACCTGCTGCCGGGCACACCGGCCCCGGCCGTCCCGACCCCAGTCCGCCAGAGGGGCCGTCTGCGGCAATATCCGTCGAAAACGACCCGTTTTTGTCCGGGGCGTGCTTTTCCTTCCCTGCTCCCTCTGCTAGCCTGTTCTGGACCGGATGGTCAAACAGACATTTGCACGCCGACGCCACGAGGGATAGCCCGATCGACAAGGCGCGGAGCTTGGGAGGCTACTCATGGCACTGGACCGCAAGACGGCCCCGAACGACCTCAATGCATTCTGGATGCCGTTCACGGCGAACCGGCAGTTCAAGAAGGCGCCGCGCATGTTCGTGGGCGCCAAGGACATGCATTACACCACCGCCGACGGCCGCCAGGTGCTGGACGGCACGGCGGGCCTGTGGTGCTGCAACGCCGGCCACTGCCGCCCGAAGATCGTCGAGGCGATCCAGAAACAGGCGGCCGAGCTTGACTATGCGCCGGCCTTCCAGATGGGCCACCCGATCGCCTTCGAGTTGGCCAACCGCGTCATCGACATCGCGCCCAAGGGCATCGAGCATGTGTTTTACACGAACTCCGGCTCGGAATCGGTTGAAACTGCGCTGAAAATCGCCATCGCCTATCATCGCGCCCGCGGCGAGGGTGCGCGGACCCGCCTGATCGGGCGCGAGCGTGGCTATCACGGGGTGAACTTCGGCGGAATCTCGGTCGGCGGCATTGTCGGCAACCGCAAGATGTTCGGCACGCTGCTTGCCGGTGTCGACCACCTGCCGCATACGCACCTGCCGCAGCAGAACGCCTTTACCAAGGGCCAGCCCGAACATGGCGCCAACCTCGCCGACGAACTGGAACGGATCGTCGCCCTCCATGGCGCCGAAACCATCGCCGCCGTCATCGTCGAGCCGATGGCCGGATCGACGGGCGTGCTGCTGCCGCCGAAGGGTTATCTGGAAAAACTGCGCGCGATCACCAGGAAGCACGGCATTCTCCTGATCTTTGATGAAGTCATCACCGGCTTTGGGCGCTTGGGCTCGGCCTTTGCCGCAGAGCATTTCGACGTGCTCCCGGACATGATGACCACCGCCAAGGGCCTGACCAACGGTGTGATCCCGATGGGCGCGGTCCTGACCACGGCCGAGGTGCATGATGCCTTCATGCAAGGCCCCGAACACATGATCGAGCTGTTCCACGGCTACACATATTCGGGCAACCCGATCGCCTGCGCCGCCGGCATTGCTACGCTCGACACCTACAAGGAAGAAGGCCTGTTCGAGCGGGCGCATGAACTGGAAGGCTACTGGCAGGAGGCGATCCACAGCCTGCGTGGCCTGCCCCATGTCATCGACATCCGCAACATGGGTCTGATCGGTGCGGTCGAACTGGAATCGATCCCCGGAGAGCCGACGAAGCGTGCCTTCCAGGCCTTCCTTGACGCTTATGACAAGGGCATCCTGATCCGTACCACCGGCGACATCATCGCCATGTCGCCGCCGCTGATCATCTCGAAGTCGGAAATCGACACGCTCATCGGCAAACTGGGCGACGTGCTGAAGAACCTGAAGTGAACGACAAGGGCCGGGAGCGAAACTCCCGGCCCTTTTTCGAGAGATACCCGCTGCCTAGCGGTCGATCCTGCTGCCCATGATCGCCAGCGACTGTTGATAGACCGAAGCCGCGTTCCATTCCTTGAGCACCGCGAAATTCGGCTCGCCCTTCTGGTAGCCCGCACCCGGCACCCAGCCCTTGCCGCGCAGGAAGTTCGCGGTCGAGGCAAGGGCATCCGCCTGTGTATTCAGGTCGATGTGCCCGTCACCATTGCCGTCCACCCCGTAAGCCAGCACGCTGCCCGGCAGGAATTGCGTGTGGCCGATCTCGCCATGCTTGGCGCCGGTCGAGGCGGTGGTGATCACGCCCCGGTCCACCAGAACCAGCGCGGCCAGCAGGTGGCCGGTGAAATACTCTGACCGGCGGCAGTCAAAAGCCAGCGTCGAGATGGCCGAGATGACATTGGTATTGCCGGTATCGCGGCCAAACCCCGTCTCCATCCCGTGAATGGCGATCAAGACGCCCGCAGGCACGCCATAGCTCTGCTCCAGCGACCGGTAGAAACCCGGGTTCTGTGCCTTGCGCTTGCGGCCCTGCGCCACGATCGTCTCGGCGCCCCGCACCTGCATGAACTTTTCCAGCGAATACTTGTAGCTTTTCTGCCCCCGGTCGGCAGAGATCGTCGCCTTGGAATAACTGGTGCCCATCAGCGCGGCGATCCCCCGCTCGCCGACGCCCGCCGCACGGGCCTCACCCGCCATCCGGGGTTTCCAGTCATCATAGCCGACGCCGGTGTTCGAACAGGGCGCGGCGAGTGAAGGGCTGGCGGCTGCGAAGGCCAGGGCGAGTGCGAGGAAGGGGGTATTGGCACGCAAGGCATGTCTCCGGTCAGGGTCGGGTCAATCTAGCCCCGGCAGCGCCCGGCGGAAAGGGGCCGCGGGTCGGATCCGCCCCGTCGTGACCCGAGCCACGCCAAAGCGGTCCGTTGACCACGGACCGGACCTTGGGTTTCGTGGCCTTCGGGTCGTGATTTCTGTTGACCAGATGATCGGGCTGTGGTCGCTTCAAATCTGACCATATGGTCAGGAAGACGGCCCCGCAGGATTCGCATGAAATGACGATTCGGGGCAGGGGATATGTCGGATACATGCCCCGCGAACAGGGAGACGGACATGCCGGCAGCGGGTGAGAACCTGCGGATCAATTCCGCGCGCCTTTGGGACAGCCTGATGGAGCTGGCCCGGATCGGCCCCGGCGTCGCGGGCGGCAACAACCGCCAGACGCTGACCGATGCCGATGCCGATGCCCGGGCGCTGTTCCAGGGCTGGTGCCAGGCGGCAGGCTGCACCATGGGCGTCGACACGATGGGCAGCATGTTCGCCACCCGTCCGGGGACCGACGCGGACGCCCTGCCGGTCTATATCGGCAGCCATCTGGATACCCAGCCCACGGGTGGCAAATACGACGGGGTTCTGGGGGTTCTGGGCGGGCTTGAGGTCATGCGCACGCTTCAGGACATGAACATCCGCACCCGCCACCCGATCGTCCTGACCAACTGGACCAACGAGGAAGGCGCGCGGTTCGCGCCGGCCATGCTCGCCTCGGGTGTCTTCGCGGGGGTTCATACGCAGGACTACGCCTATGGCCGCACCGATCTGGACGGCAAGAGCTTCGGCGAGGAGCTGAAGCGCATCGGCTGGGTCGGGTCCGAGCCGGTGGGTGCGCGGAAGATGCATGCGATGTTCGAGCTGCACATCGAACAGGGCCCGATCCTCGAGGCCGAGGGCAAGACCATCGGCGTCGTCACCCACGGCCAGGGCCTTTGGTGGCTGGAAATCACGCTGACCGGCAAGGCCGCCCATACCGGATCGACGCCGATGGCCATGCGGGTGAACGCAGGCCTTGGCATGGCCCGGATCACCGAGCGCGTCCACCAGATCGCCATGAGCCACCAGCCGGGTGCCGTGGGCGCGATCGGGCAGGTCAACGTCTTTCCCAATTCGCGCAACGTCATCCCCGGCCGCGTGGTCTTCACCGTCGACATCCGCAGCCCCGAACAGGGCAAGCTTGACGCCATGCGGGCCGAGGTCGAACGCGCGGCTATGGCGGTGGCCGCCGAACTGGGTCTCGGCTGCCTGATCGAGCCGGTGGGCCATTTCGACCCCGTGACCTTCGATCCCGGCCTTGTCGCCACCGTCCGCCGCACCGCAGAACGGCTCGGCCATAGCCACATGGACATCGTCTCGGGCGCGGGCCATGATGCCTGCTGGATCAACCGCGTGGCACCGACAACGATGATCATGTGCCCCTGCGTCGATGGCCTGAGCCATAACGAGGCCGAGGAGATCACCCCCGACTGGGCCACCGCCGGAACGGATGTGCTGCTGCACGCGGTGCTGGAAGTGGCAGAGGTGGTGGATTGAGCAGCCGACCGGGGGCCTTGCCCCCGGACCCCCAGGATATTTGGCCCAAGATGAAACAGGAAACCATGCCCATCCTGACCATTGGCGGACGAAAGGAACAGTCATGACCACCACCGTCATCAAGGGCGGCACCATCGTCACCGCTGACCTCACCTACAAGGCCGATGTGCTGATCGAGTGCGGGCGGATCACCCATATCGGCCAGAACCTTGTCGGGACCACGATCCTCGATGCGACCGGCTGCTATGTCATGCCCGGCGGCATCGACCCGCATACCCACCTGGAGATGCCCTTCATGGGCACCTATTCGACCGACGACTTCGAATCCGGCACCCGCGCTGCGCTGGCGGGCGGGACGACGATGGTCGTCGATTTCGCGCTGCCCGCGCCCGGTCAGAGGCTGATGGACGCGCTGAAGATGTGGGACAACAAGTCGGGCCGCGCGAATTGCGACTATTCCTTCCACATGGCCGTGACCTGGTGGGGCGAACAGGTCTTTGACGAGATGGCCGAGGTGGTGGATCGCGGCATCAATACCTTCAAGCATTTCATGGCCTACAAGGGCAGCCTGATGGTCAATGACGACGAGATGTATTCAAGCTTCCGTCGCTGCGCCGATCTGGGTGCCGTCGCGCTTGTCCATGCCGAAAACGGCGATCTGGTGGCCGAGCTGTCCGCCAAGCTGCTGGCCGAGGGCAATACCGGCCCCGAAGGCCACGCCTATTCCCGCCCCCCGCAGGTGGAAGGCGAGGCGACGAACCGCGCCATCACCATCGCCGACATGGCGGGCGTGCCGCTTTACGTCGTCCACACCTCTTGCGAAGAGGCGCATGAGGCGATCCGCCGCGCCCGTCAGGCCGGCAAGCGCGTCTGGGGCGAGCCGCTGATCCAGCACCTGACGCTGGATGAAAGCGAATATTTCAACGCCGACTGGGATCACGCCGCCCGTCGCGTCATGTCGCCGCCGTTCCGCGACAAGCGCCATCAGGACAGTCTTTGGGCCGGTCTGTCGAGCGGCACGCTGTCAGTGGTGGCGACCGATCATTGCAGCTTCACCACCGCGCAGAAACGCACCGGCATCGGCGATTTCACCAGGATCCCGAACGGCACCGGGGGCCTTGAGGACCGGATGCCGATGCTCTGGACCCACGGCGTGGCAACGGGGCGGATCACGATGAACGAATTCGTCGCCGTCACCTCGACCAATATCGCCAAGATCCTGAACGTCTATCCGAGGAAGGGCGCGGTGCTGGTCGGGTCGGACGCCGATCTGGTGGTCTGGGATCCCGAGAAAGAGAAGACCATCAGTGCCGGCAGTCAGCAGTCCGCGATCGATTACAACGTGTTCGAGGGCAAGGTCGTGAAGGGCCTGCCGCGCTACACGCTGACCCGTGGTCAGGTCGCGGTGAACGATGGCCGCATCGAGACCCGCGAGGGTCACGGCGAATTCGTCGCCCGCGATCCGAACAGCAGCGTCAACCGCGCGCTTTCGGCCTGGAAGGCGGTCACTGCGCCGCGTCCGGTGGCCCGGGCCGGCATTCCGGCGACGGGGGTGTGATGGCCTTGCTGCATCTGCCAGCCACGGCCAGGCTCCGGGCGCGCGCATGAAGGACACCCTCAACATCGCTGAGCCGGTGATTCAGGCAAAGGGCGTCGATCTGGTCTTCCAGACCGGCGACGGCCCCGTGCAGGCGCTGAAGGACGTGACGCTGACCATCAACCGCGGCGATTTCGTCAGCTTCATCGGCCCCTCGGGCTGCGGCAAGACCACCTTCCTGCGCGCCATCGCCGGGCTTGAAACTCCGACCGGAGGCCAGCTTTCGGTGAACGGCCTCAGCCCCGATGCGGCGCGGCGGGCTCGCGCCTACGGCTACGTCTTTCAGGCGGCAGGGCTTTATCCTTGGCGGACCATCGCCGGCAACATCAAGCTGCCGCTGGAAATCATGGGCTTTTCGCGCGCCGAACAGGCCGAACGCGTGGAGCGGGTGTTGAAACTGGTAGACCTGGAAGGGTTCGGAAGGAAATTCCCCTGGCAACTTTCGGGCGGCATGCAGCAGCGCGCCTCGATCGCGCGCGCGCTGGCCTTCGACGCCGATATCCTCCTGATGGACGAACCTTTCGGCGCGCTCGATGAAATCGTCCGCGACCGCCTGAACGAAGAGCTTTTGCGCCTCTGGGCCGCCACCGACAAGACCATCGGCTTCGTCACCCATTCGATCCCCGAAGCGGTCTACCTGTCGACCAAGATCGTGGTGATGAGCCCGCGTCCCGGCCGGATCACCGACGTGATCGAAAGCCCGCTGCCGCGTCACCGTCCGCTCGATATCCGCGACACGGCGCAATTCATCGAGATCGCGCATCGGGTGCGCGATGGCCTCCGGGCAGGGCACCATGACGAGATCTGACGCCTTGCCCTTCTTCTTTGAAAAATACTCCGGGGGTGCGGGGGCAGAGCCCCCGCGGCGCGCGCCATGAGGTCACTCCTGCCGATCCTCACCGTTCTCGCGGCCATCCTTGTCATCTGGTATGGCGCGGCGATGAAGCTTAACGCCGCCTGGACCTATGACCAGGCGGCGCGCGCCGGAACCGACCCGACCTTCGTCGATGTGATCAACGACACCATGGCGCAGGAACGCCCGGTCCTGCCGCCGCCGCACCAGGTGGCCAAGGGGCTCTGGGACGGGCTGACCGCGCAGGCGATCACCTCGAAGCGCAGCCTCGTCTGGCATGGCTGGGTCACGCTGTCGGCCACGATGCTGGGCTTTGCGGTCGGCGCGGGGCTGGGGATCGTGCTTGCCATCGGCATCGTCCATAACCGCGCGATGGATCTTTCCGTCATGCCCTGGGCCATCGCCAGCCAGACCGTGCCGATCCTCGCCATCGCGCCGATGGTGATCGTGGTGCTCGCCTCGCTGAATATCACCGGGATCGTGCCGAAAGCGATCATCTCGGCCTATCTCTCGTTCTTCCCGGTGCTGGTCGGCATGGTGAAGGGGCTGCGCAGCCCCGACGCGATGCAGCTTGACCTTCTGCACACCTACAACGCCAGTGGCGCCAAGACACTCTGGAAGCTGCGCCTGCCCTCCTCGATGCCTTATCTTTTCGCCTCGCTCAAGGTCGCCATCGCCGCAAGCCTGGTCGGCACCATCGTGGGCGAGTTGCCCGCGGGCGCCACGGCGGGGCTTGGCGCGCGGCTTCTGTCGGGCAGCTACTACGGCCAGACGGTGCAGATCTGGTCGGCGCTGTTCGCCGCTGCCGGGCTTGCCGCCGGGCTGGTCATCATCGTCAGCATCATCGAGCGGCTCGTCCTGCGTCGGATGGGGGCGGTGCAATGATCTGGTTCTGGGGCGCGATCCTGTTCTGGCTGGTGGCGATGGCCGTCAACACCCGCATCGCGCGGCGCCACGGCAACGAGCCTTGGGCGCAGTTGCTGATCCCGGCACTTTTCGGGGTGACGGTCCTTGTCCTGTGGGAAGGGACCGTGCGCGGCCTTCAGGTGCCATCGGTCATCCTGCCCGCGCCATCGGTCATATGGGACCGGATCATCGCCTCGCTTCCGACGCTGTGGGAGGACTTCGTCCAGACGATCCTCAAGGGTGCGCTCTCGGGCTATCTGATCGGCTGCGGCGCGGCGATCCTGACGGCGATTGTGGTCGACCGCTTCCCCTTCCTGCAACGCGGGCTGCTGCCGGTCGGAAACTTTGTCGCCGCCCTTCCCATCGTGGGGATCGCGCCGATCCTGGTCATGTGGTTCGGCTTCGACTGGCAGTCGAAGGCCGCCGTCGTGGTGGTCATGGTGTTCTTCCCGGTGCTGGTGAACACCGTGGCGGGACTTGCCGCCACCGACCGGATGCAGCGCGACCAGATGGCGACATGGTCGGCCAGCTACGCCCAAAGCCTTTTGAAGCTGCGGCTTCCCGCAGCCATGCCTTTCGTGTTCAATGGGTTGAAGATCGCCACCACGCTGGCGCTGATCGGGGCCATCGTGGCTGAATTCTTCGGCTCGCCGATCCGGGGCATGGGGTTCCGGATCTCGACCTCGGTCGGACAACTTGCGCTCGACATGGTCTGGGCGGAAATCGCCGTGGCGGCGCTGGCCGGTTCGGCATTCTACGGTCTTGTGGCGCTGATCGAGAAAAGCGTCACGTTCTGGCACCCGTCCCAACGTGGGCGGGGATGACACAACAGGGAGCAAAAGAATGAAGAAGACGCTGCTGACCTCCGCCCTCGCATTTGTCGCCGGGGGCGCCTTCGCCGCCGATGACGTGACGCTGCAACTGAAATGGGTCACGCAGGCCCAGTTCGCCGGTTACTACGTCGCGCAGGAAAAGGGCTATTACACGGATGAAGGCCTGGACGTCACCATCAAGCCGGGCGGCCCCGACATTGCCCCCGAACAGGTGATTGCGGGTGGCGGCGCCGATGTGATCGTCGACTGGATGCCCGCCGCCCTGGCCGCGCGCGAAAAGGGACTGCCGCTTGTCAACATCGCGCAGCCCTTCAAGCATTCGGGGCTGATGCTGACCTGCCTGAAGGAAAGCGGCATCACCTCGCCCGCAGACTTCAAGGGCAAGACGCTGGGTGTGTGGTTCTTCGGGAACGAATATCCGTTCCTGTCGTGGATGAGCACCCTTGGCCTCAAGACCGACGGCGGCCCGGAGGGGGTGACGGTGCTCAAACAGGGCTTCAACGTCGATCCGCTTCTGCAAAAACAGGCGGCCTGCATCTCGACCATGACCTATAACGAATATGGCCAGGTGCTGGACGCCGGGATCAAGCCCGAGGATCTGGTGACCTTCAAGTATGAGGATCAGGGCGTCGCCACGCTGGAAGACGGGCTTTACGTCATGGAAGACAAGTTGAAGGATCCGGCCTTCGAGGAAAAGATGGTCAAGTTCGTCCGCGCCTCGATGAAGGGCTGGAAATACGCCGAGGCGAACCCCGACGAGGCGGCGGCCATCGTGCTGGAAAACGACGAAACCGGTGCCCAGACCGAAGCGCACCAGAAGTTCATGGCCCATGAAGTGGCCAAGCTGACCGCCGGATCGAAAGGCGCCCTGGACGAGGCCGACTACCAGCGCACGGTCAAGACCCTTCTGGGCGGCGGGTCGGATCCGGTGATCACCAAGGAGCCGGAAGGCGCCTGGACCCATGCGATTTCGGACAAGGCACTGAACTGACCGGTCGCTGACCTGATCCGGCTCCTCCGGGCGCGCCTGCATGGTAAGCCGCGCGCCCGGCCCGAAGATGAGTATTTGGACAAAGAAGAATACCCTGTTTCTTCTTTGCATGAATACTCATGAAACAGTTGGGCCCGGGAAATGCTGTTGATCGGGAAGCAATAGGCCGGCGCAGCGCCAGACGACGGCCGCATTCCTTGCTGGACTTGCGCAAGTCTTTGTCAGAACCGACATATCCTGTTAATCTTGGACTTCCCTGCATTTACAGGTGTCCCCCATGTCCCGTTCTGCCTTGACCGGCACCCGAATCCGCGAACGCCGCCTGGCGCTGAAACGGCCGCAGACCGAGATTGCGCGGGCGGCGGGAATATCGGCGGCATACCTGAACCTGATCGAATACAACCGCCGCCGCGTCGGCGCGGAATTGCTGGCACGTATCGCGCTGGCGCTGGGCGTGCCGGCCAGCGCGCTGGATGAAGACAGCGAAAGCGGCATCGTCATTGCGCTGCGTGAAGCAGCCGCCGCCCATGCCGACAGCGCACCGACGCCAGCGGATCCGGCCGGCGATCCGGTCGTGCTGCCCGAGGCCGACCGGATCGAGGAATTTGTCAGCCGATTTCCGGGTTGGGCCGCCAGCCTTGCCGAACGCCAGCTCCGCGTCGGCGCGCTTGAGCGTCGGGTCGAGGCGCTGAGCGAGCGGTTGACGCATGACCCGTTCCTGTCCTCGGCCCTGCACGAGGTGCTGAGTGTCGTGACCTCGATCCGCTCGACGGCGGCGATCCTGGCCGAGGGCGATGCCATCCCCGCCGATTTGCAGGCGCGGTTTCACCGCAACATCCATGACGACAGCTTGCGGTTGTCGGGGGTGGCGGGGGATCTGGCGCGCTATCTCGACCGGGCCGAAGAGGACGCCCCGCTGCCGGTCCTGCCGATGGACGAGGCCATGGCCTGGATCGGGCGCCAGGGCTGGCACCTGCCGGCGCTCGAGGGGTCGGCGGCGATCCGGCCCGAGGATCTGGTGGAGGCGTCGGATCTGCACGGGCCGGGGCGCGATCTGGCACTGGGCTATGCCCGCCAGGCGGCGCGAGACGCCCTGCAGATGCCACTCGAGGCCTTCATCGCCGTGGCGCGCGACGAAGGCCAGGATCCCGGGCGCATCGCCGCCCGGGCGGACCTGCCCATGGCCGCTGTCATGCGCCGGCTTGCGGCCCTGCCCGAAGCACCGGGCCTGCAGCCGATGGGCCTTGCCGTCTGCGACGGGGCGGGGGTGCTGGTGTTTCGCAAGCCGCTTCCGGGCTTTGCTCTGCCGCGTCTGGGCGGGGCCTGCCCGCTCTGGCCGCTTTATCAGGCGCTGACCGAACCGGGCCGGCCGATCCGCCGCGTGGTCGAGATCGCGGCGCGTGAACCACGCCGCTTTCTTACCGATGCCTATTGCGAACTGCGTCACCCTTCGGGGGCGGAGGGTCCGCAGCTTGCGCGGGCCTATATGCTGTTCCGGCCGCTTGTTCCGGGGGGATCAGCGGCGGCAGTGTCACCGGTTCCCGCCGGCATTGCCTGCCGGATCTGTTCGCGCAGCCCCTGTGAAGCCCGGCGCGAGCCTTCGGTGCTTGGAGCCGTCGCGGCCCGCGGTGCTGCGGGGGCCGCCTGATCGGACCCACGACAGGGCCACCACAAGGTTTTGACACCTGCCCCGTTGCGGGGCCATAGTCGACCGGATGAGGGCGCAGACAGGGAAAAGCAAGCATGCCGAGGCAGATCCTGCTGATCGAGGACGAAGCCAATATCGCCGAGGCGATCCGCTTTGTCCTGATGCGCGACGGTTGGCAGGTCTCGACCCATGGTGATGGTTCTGACGCGCTGGAGCGGGTCCGCGCCATCCGGCCGGATGTGCTGGTCCTTGACGTGATGCTGCCGGGGCGCTCGGGTTTCGAGATCCTGAGCGATCTGCGCGCCGATCCCGAGTTCTGGGCCTTGCCGGTGCTGGTGCTGACGGCGCGCGGGCAGGACCGGGAACGCGATGCAGCACTGGCAGCGGGGGCGACGCGGTTCCTGCCCAAGCCCTTCGGCAATGCCGAACTGGTGGCAACGCTGCGCATGCTTGATCCGGGTGCCCCGGGCCGCACGGCAATCGATCCGGGGGCGGCCTGATGCGCCGGCCGGCGCCGGTCTTTCTGGCGCGGCGTGCCTATCGGTATCGTCGGCTTCTGGATGCCGCGCGGCTTCTGCCCATTGCGGGACTGGTCTTGTTCATGGTTCCGGTCCTGTGGCAGCCGGCCGCGACGCCCGCCGCCGATACGGGCCGCGGCGCCACCTATCTGTTCATCGTCTGGGCCATCCTGATCCTTGCCGCTCTGGTCATCTCGCACCGGATCGTCACCGGGGGCACGGCCGGTTCCGACACCCCGGGCAACGACGTGCGGGCGGCGCTTCCCGACCCCGCGATGCCCGGGCCGGATGCGCTCCCGCCCGCCACGCCTGCAACCGTCCTGCCCGGATCCGGTGGGCTGCCGTCGGGCGCGGCCGGCTCTGGAGGCGGTGGCTTGGACCCGACCGCCGGGGCGGGGCGCTGATGCTGTCCTTCAATCTGCTTGTCGCGGTCTGCCTTGCCTATGTCTGCCTGCTGTTTCTTGTTGCCTTCACCGCAGACCAACGGGCGAGGCGGGGCAAGGTGCGCTGGCTGCGCGGGCCGCTGGTCTATACCCTGTCGCTGTCGATCTACTGCACCGCCTGGACCTTTTACGGCGCCGTAGGCTATGCCGCGCGATCGGGCCTTGAATTCGTGACGATCTACCTGGGGCCGACGCTGGTTCTGGTGGGCTGGTGGGGGCTCCTGCGCAAGCTCGTCCGGATCGGGCGTGTGCAGCGCGTCACCTCGATCGCCGACCTGATTTCCTCGCGCTATGGCAAGTCGAACCTGCTCGGCGTTCTGGTCACGCTGATTGCCGTGGTGGCGGCCGCGCCATATATTTCTCTGCAATTGCAATCGGTTGCCCTGTCTGTGCAGGTCTTTGCGCGGGACGGCCTGCCCGGGGGAACGGCCGACAGCCATATCACGGCGCTTTGGGTGGCGGTGGGGCTTGCGGTCTTCACCGTTCTTTTCGGCACCCGCAACCTGGCCTCGGATGAGCGCCACCACGGTATCGTCATGGCGATCGCGGTCGAGGCGGTGGTCAAGCTTGTTGCCCTGCTCTCGGTTGGAATCTTCGTCGTCTGGGGCATTGCCGGCGGCTGGGAAGGGGTATTCGACCGGCTCGGGGCGTCACGCATGGCCGACTGGCCGCTGGTGCCGTCGCGCTGGGCGGGGCTGACTTTCGTCTCGGGGGCTGCGGTGCTGACGCTGCCTCGGATGTTTCATGTGCTGGTGGTCGAGAACTCGGACGAACGCCATCTGGCCACCGCCGCCTGGGCCTTCCCTGCCTATCTTTTCGCCATGAGCCTCTTTGTCCTGCCGATTGCCATTGTCGGGCTCGACATGATGCCTGCGGGTGCGAACCCCGATCTGTTCGTATTGACGCTGCCCCTGTCGCAAGGCGAGACGGGCTTGGCGATGCTGGCTTTCCTTGGCGGATTTTCCTCGGCCACCTCGATGGTCATTGTCGCGTCGATCGCGCTGGCGACCATGGTTTCGAACCACATCGTGGCGCCGCTCTGGCTGGCGCTGGGGGCGCCCAAGCTCCGGAGTCGCGGGCAGGTGGGACGGATCGGGGCGGATGCGGCGGATGTGCGCGGCGTGGTGCTGCTGGCGCGGCGGGTCTCGGTGCTGGCGATCCTGGCGATGGGCTATTCCTACTATCACCTGTCGGGCGGTGGCGCGGCGCTCTCGGCAATCGGGCTGATTTCCTTCGTGGGCGTGGTGCAGATCCTGCCAGCGATGCTGGGGGGGCTGTTCTGGCGGGGTGCCACGGCGCGCGGCGCGGCACTGGGGCTGGTCACCGGCTTTGCGGTCTGGCTCTATACGCTTTATCTGCCTTCCTACGGGGCGGCGGGGCTTTTGTCGGCGGGGGTGATCGCGGACGGTCCCTGGGGGATCGGCTGGCTGCGGCCCGGCGCGCTTTTCGGAGTTGCGGGGCTTGATCCGCTTTTGCATTGCGTGGTCTGGTCGCTGCTTCTCAACACCACGGCCTTCCTTCTGGGTTCGCTTCTGAGCTTTCCAAGCCCGGTCGAGCGGATGCAGGGCCTGGCCTTCGTCAACGTCTTCGACCAGCCGAAGCCTTCGGCCGACTGGGCGCGGGGCGGACCCGAGGCCGAAGACCTGCTTGCCCTGTCGCAGGGAATCCTCGGGGCCGAGGCGGCGCAAGGTTTCTTTCTTGCCGAGGCGATGGCGCAGGGCAAGGCCGGCTTCCTGCCCGACACCACGCCTCGGTTCCTCGAGGCGCTGGAGCGGCGGCTTGCGGGCGCGGTGGGCGCGGCCACGGCGCATGCGATGCTGATGCAGGTGGCCGAAGGCGCCGGGGTCTCGGTCCATGATCTGATGGCGGTGGCCAGCGAGGCGCAGCAGATCCTGGAATATTCAAGCCGACTGGAAGCACAGTCCGAAGAACTGGCCCGCACCGCACGCGCGCTGGGCGAGGCCAACGAGAAACTCACCCAGCTTTCGATCCAGAAGGATGCCTTCCTGTCGCAGATCAGCCATGAACTGCGCACGCCGATGACCTCGATTCGGGCGTTTTCCGAGATACTGATGGAGGGCGGGCTCGAAGCCCGCGATCAGGCGCGCTATGCGGGCATCATCCACGAGGAAACCGCGCGGCTGACACGGCTGCTGGACGATCTGCTGGATCTGTCGGTGCTGGAAAACCGCACTGCGCAGTTGCGCATCAGCGCCGCCAACCTGCATGACCTGATCGAGCGCGCCGTCCAGATCTCCGGCTCGACCGCGCCTGATCGCCGCTTCCTGATCCGGCGCGATGATGCGGCCGAACATGTGGCGATCTTCACCGATACCGACCGGCTGGTGCAGGTGCTGATCAACCTGATGTCGAATGCGCGGAAGTATTGCGATGCCGAGCGGCCAGAGCTGCGCATCCAGGTCCGCACCCGCGGCAACCGCGTGACCATCGACGTTGCCGACAACGGATCGGGCATCCCGCGCAAGGCACAGGCGATCGTCTTCGAGAAATTCGTCCGGCTGAGCGATACCGCGCGCGCCGGGGGGGCAGGGCTTGGCCTCGCCATCTGCCGCGAGATCATGGAAAACCTCGGGGGCACCATCGCCTATCTGCCGGGGCAGGGCGGTGCGGCCTTCCGACTAAGCCTGCCCCTGCGCCGGACACTGGGGGCCGCGGCCTGACCCGGCGGGCAGGTGCGGGCCATCCCGCGCCGCACCCGTCAATCCTTTGGTAAGCCTGTTCCGGCTATGGTCGAAGGAACGCCGGAAAGGCGCGACGAATCCGGGAAGTTTGATGACAGACGACAGCTTTCATTCGGTCCTCAGGCGCAAGGCCGGTGCCGGGCGGGCGCGGCTTCGCATTGCGACGCTGACCCCCGAAAAGGCCCTGGTGCAGGCGCTGGCAAAGACGGCGCAGGACCGGATGAACCTGCCGCTGAAGGTCGAGGAAAACGCCGCTGCCCTGCTTTCGCTGGCCGAACTGCCCGAACACCTGCCCGACCGGGCGCTGATGTCCTTGCTGTCGGGGCCGAAGGACGCATTGGGAATCCTGTCGCTTGATCCCGATCTGATGGCGGGGCTCATGGAAATGCAGATGACCGGCCGGCTGGGGTTGACACCGGTCGAACCCCGCCGACCGACGCGGACGGATGCCGTGATGTGTTCACCCTTCATCGATCATTTCCTGCGGCAATTGCAGGCCGAACTTGGCGGCACCGACGCCGGCGGGAACTGGGCGGCCGGCTATGCCTATGCCTCGGCCCTGGATGATCCGCGCACGCTGGGGCTCTTGCTGGAAGACCAGCCCTATCGCTGTTTCCGTCTGACCGTCGAACTTGGAATCGGCGCCACGCGGACGGGCAGCCTGTTTCTTGCCCTGCCCGGCACCGATGCGGTTGACGCGGGCGGCGTGAATGCCGACGCCGAAGCGGCTGAAACCGCCCATTGGCAAGAGGCGCTCTCGCAAAGCGTGATGGAGGCGCCGGCCGCGCTCGGCACCGTCCTGCACCGGCTGGTGTTGCCCCTCGCGCAGGCCGTGGCCCTTGCGCCCGGGGCGGAACTGACCTTGCCGCGCGATGCGCTCGACCGGGTCGAGCTGACAGATGCATCCGGCCGTATCCTGGCGCGCGCGCGCCTTGGTCAGGCGTCAGGGCATCGGGCGGTCTGTCTTGCCACATCTGCCGCCAGTGCCGCGGAAGAGGGTGGCGCCGAAGGGCAGCACGGCGAAGTGGCAGCGCCGCTCCTTGCGGGAAGCCGTCCGACGCAAGTGCCCGGGGCGGACGGGGCGGACGGGGGGGACAGGGGTGACACGGCCGCTGGCGACCGGAGCCTGGCCGTCGGTTTCTGACCGGGGCCGCAGCCAGGAAACGCGGCCGGTCTCATCCATCAACGAGGGGCGGGCGCTGCCTGATGAAATGACAGCGTGGCGCGCAAACATCGTCCGAAAAAACCGGCAGTCAACGTCGCGCCGCAAGGTCATCGGGCAATCCGAAATGAAACGCCGAATGGGCAAGCCTGCCGGGAAAATCGGCCGGGCAAGCCAGCGGGGAAAGTCGGCTGGACAGCCCGCATCGGGAAGCCCGCCCCCGGCAACCTTCGCGCGGAAAGCCTCCTTGCCGGGTGCGCGCGCCTTCGCCAGAGGGTGGCGGCATGGCCTGCGGGAAAGGCGCCGGGCTTTCCATCCGGGCCGCGCGGGTGGGTGCTGTGCCGCACCACCCGCCGCAGATCCATCCGGCGCGC
>JAHRYM010000001.1:1270607-1449192 GCA_020622085.1 Paracoccaceae bacterium
CACACCCGGCGCGCCACACCCGGCGCGCCACACCCGGCGCGCCACACCCGGCGCGCCACACCCGGCGCGGCGCAGCCGATGCGGCCTCAATTCCCGTGGCTCAGCCCCGGGCGAGGGCCTCGATCCGGGTGCGGAAGGGCTCGAGGTCATAGCCGAAGCGGCCGGCGGTGCGGATCAGCGCCTCGGCCGGCTCATCCCGCGCGCGGCTCAGCGCCCAGACGATCGAGGAGCGGTTTCCCGAGGCGCAATAGGCCAGCACCGGCCCTGCGGCCTTGTCGCAGGTCTCGCGCTGGATTCGGGCGTTCTCGTCGGTGATCGCCCCGGGCGTCACGGGATTGTAGACGAAGCTGAGCCCGGCGTCGCGCGCGGCCTCGGCCATCGAGGCCATCTGCATCGGCCCCGGATTCTCGGCATCGGGGCGATTGCAGATCACGCAGGAATACCCCTCCGCGCGCAGGCGCGACAGGTCCGACGGCTCAATCTGCGGGGCGACGGCATAATGGGGCGTCAGGGGGCGGATATCCATGTCTTCAACTCCTTGGGCCGACCGGAAGGGCGCTTGCGCAGCCCGGCCGGAACAGCGGCATCGGTTCCCGGCCTTCTGCCGGCACGCCGCGAGCATAGCGCCAGCCACCTTATCGCGCAAAGCCCGCGTGGACCGATCTGGCGCAGCCGGCGCGCGCGCCTGTCCGGAACACTGGCCATATGGCCAGCGGCTTTCCGTTTGAGACGGGCTTTGATATGAGTCAAGGCATGGGGCCACGCGGCCATCCAACCTGAGCAGACCAGAACAAGGAGTCCGCCATGACCACCATTGCCGATCGCAAACGCGCCCTTCACGCCCGCCGGGCCGAATTGCTGGGCCGTCTGGAAACGGTCGAGGAAGGCCTTGATTCGCATGGCGAGAAGGACTGGGAAGAACTGGCGATCGAGTGGGCGGATGACGAGGTTCTCGAGGATCTGGGCGCCGCCGCGGCGAACGAATTGCGCATGATCACAGCGGCGCTGGCGCGGATCAAGGAAGGCGAATACGGCTATTGCACGGTTTGCGGTTCCGAGATCGCGGCCGAACGGCTGGACATTGTTCCGGCGACGCCCTTCTGCGCGACCTGCGCGGCGAAGATCTGATCCTTCGGACTGGATTTCACGCCGCCGCGTCGTCTAGTCTTGGCGCGTCATGGCCAACCCGCTTTCGCATCCGCTTCCGATTGCCGCCCCCGGGGGCGAGGCGAGTTCCGCCTGTGGCCCGGGCATGGACGGCCTTCGGGGGTTGCAGGTCGAATTGGCGGGCGGTGTCCTGCACCTGAACCTTCAGGGTGATGCGCGCGGGCTGAGCCGCCGCGCGGCCATCGCGCGGGGGCAGGCGTTGCGGTCGGGGCTTTTGGGCGTGATCGACGCAGCCACGCAAGGCGAGGTCCGCGCAATCGTGCTGTCGCTTGATGGCTGGGACTGGGCGCTGGACGAAGATCGCACCGCGCCGGAAACAACGGCCGAGGCCGATGCCTGGGTTGCCATCTGCCGGCGTCTGGCCGATGTCGGCAGGCCGGTGATCGCCACCGTGTCGGGCACGGTTGCCGGGGATGCCATCGCCGGCCTTCTTGCCGCGCAATATGTGATTGCCCAGGCCGATGCACGGCTTTCGCTGCCGCAGGCCGGGTTGGGGCGGTTGCCGGCCGGGGGGATCCTCGGGCGGCTTGCCGGTCGGATCGGCGCGGCGCGGACGCTCGATCTTGCGCTTGCGCGCCGCGGGCTCGGGGCGCGACGGGCGCTGGCACTGGGGGTCGTCGATTCTGTCAGCGTCCCCGATCCTGTGCCGGCGGCGCTGACCATGGCGCGGCTGATCGCCTCGGGGCGGCAGGGCCTGCCTCCGCGCAGTCCGGCGAACCGCGCCCTTGCAGACTCCGAACCCTATCTTGACGCCATCGCCGCCGCCCGGGGGCAACTCGCGCGGATGCGCCCGGCGCGCGCGCGTCTGGTGGCGCGGCTGGCCGACGTGGTCGAGGCGCGGCTGCTGCTGAACGAAGGGTCGGCGGCGCTTTTCGAATCCGAGGCCTGGGCCTTGCAACGCAGCGATCCGGCCGCAGCCGCCCTGGGCCATCTGGCCTGGGCCGCGCGGCAGGTCGCAGCCGGTCTTCCCAGGCCGCAAAGGCGACCGCGGCTGAGGGCGGTGACGGTGCTTGGCGGCACGCCGCTTGCCGCCGATCTGGCGCATGGGCTGATCACGGCGGGCATGGCGGTGACTCTGGTTTCGCCCGAGGGGCCGGCCCTTGCCGAGATGCTGCGCCAGATCGCGGTGGCGCAGGATGCCGCCGTCCGCAGCGGCCGCCTGTCGGTCGATCGGCGGGAACAGGACTGGTCGCGGCTGCAGGCGGGGCTCGCTCCGTCGCGCGGCGCCGGTGCCGATCTGGTCATCGAGGCGGGTGACCTGACCGATTCCGAAGCGGCTGTGTCGCTGGCGCATGCGGGCTCCGTCGCCCGGCGCGGCGCCCTGCTGGTGACAGCGCGCCCACGGTCGCTTCCGGTGCTTGGCAGCCACGCAGGGGGCAAGGGGACTGTCTGCGGCTTTGTTCTGCCCGAGCCGGCAGGGGGTGGACATCTGGCGGAAATCGTCGTGCCAGCGCCTGATCCGACGGCGCCGACCCAGGGCACCGAGACACAGGCGGTGCTTGCAAACCTCGCGCATCGCCTGGGGCGGGTCGCCATTCTGGTCCGGTCGGGGCCGGGGGGGCTTGCCGCGATGTTTTGCGACGAGGGGCGGGCGGCGATCAGGGCCGGCCTTGCGGCCGGGCTCCCGAAGGCGGCGCTCACCGACTGTCTGGCCGAGCTTGGCTGGGCGCTTCCGGCCGATCCGGTTGCCGGGTCCATGGCCATGGCCGATCCCGCCGTCGCCGCCATCGCGGCCCCACGCCCGGATAGCCTTGCCCGGGCAGAGTGGCGCGACTGGCTGGTTGCGGCGCTGGCCGATCTGGGCGCGCGGCTGATCGAGGGGGGTATCCTGTCCAGCGCGGCCGAAGTGGATCTGGTTGCCACCGAAGGTGCGGGCCTTGCGCGCGATACCGGCGGGCCGATGCATATGGCCGACCGGCTGGGCCTTGTGCGGCTGCGCGCATTGCTTCGCGTCCGGGCCGAGGCAGAGGACGGACCTGCCGCCCCCTGCGCGCTTTGGGATCACCACATCCGCAATGCGCGACCCTTTGCGGGATCGGATCTTCAGGTGCTGGTGGCGCGTCCCGTCACAGCATGACGCCGGCGACGATCAGCATGAGCCCGAGCGCGGAAACCGCCAATGCGCCCAGATTGATAGCCACCGCCTTCTGAAGCACCACGCGCAGGGCCGCGTCCTCAAGCCCGGCGCGTCTGGCACGCGCAACCCTCGCAATCGCCCAGAACAGCCCGGCAAGCCCCGCCATCGTCAGCAGCGCACCCGGCCAGATCAGCATTTCCATTCCCGCGCCCCCCTTGACGTGCCCGCCCGGACTAGCGCGAAGCGCGCGCCATCACAAGCCGCGCGGCTTGTCGCCGGGGGCGGGCATTGCGGCAGCGGTTGCGGCGCAAACGGGGTTGCGGCAGGACGGTCGCGCGGCTAGTCACCCGGGTAAAAGCAGGACCGCCCAGAGGAGAGGCAGGATGAACACCCCGACCAGCACCGCCGCCAGCACCCCCGCCAGCACCCCCGCCAGCACCGCCGCCACGGATGCCGCCTACAGCGTGACGGCGGATGAACTGCGCCAGTTCATCGAACAGTATGAACACCTCGAGGCCGAAAAGAAGGACATAGCCGAGCAGCAGAAGGAGATCATGTCCGAGGCCAAGGGTCGGGGATATGACACCAAGGTGATGCGCAAGATCATGGCGATGCGCAAACGCGACAAGGACGATCTGGCCGAGGAAGAGGCGATCCTTGAAATGTACAAGGCTGCGCTCGGCATGAGCTGAGAGCCCCCTGGGCCCCAATCCCGGCATCTTTTCCGGCCCGTCTCCATATCCGGGCCGCCAACACCGGGCTGCCAGCACCGGGCCGGCGACCAGGCCGGGGCAGGCGGGCGCCGGCCCGTTTCATCTGCGCATCTTCCGTCAGCCTGCCGGTCCGGTATTGCGCCTGCCGACTCAGGGCAGGACCATCTCGACCCCGTCCATGGCTGCGATCCCGGCTGTGTCGCGGTCATAGTTCATGGTCATTTCGGCGACCAGATCGCTGTCCCAGCCGGGCAGGCAGATTTCGGTTTCCAGTGCACCGGGCAGGGCGTCGCGTTCCAGATGCGCTGCCATCATCGCACGCAGTGATGCCCCGGCCAGTGCCGGTCCGGCGGCCAGCGCTGACCGGAGCCTTGCCCTGCCGGTTTCAGACAGAAGCGGCTCGATCCGGTCCGTGCGGCCATGGGCCAGCAATGCTGCCCCAGGCCCGGCCAGCCCTTGCAGCAGATCGCCCCAGAGCACCGGGCTGTCCTCGTCGCACCACAGCACCAGCCGCGCCCGGGGCACCGACTGGCGGATCTGCTGCACCACCGGCACCCAGGACAGCCGCAAGGGGTCCAGATCCTGCATGAATCCTGTGTAGTCGCTGCCCCCGCTCAGCGCCAGAAGGGCGGGCAACAGGGTCGCCGGGTTGCGCAGCGCCATGTGAAACTCGCAGCCCGCTTCCGGGAACAGACCGGCGAGCGCCGCCGCCCGTCGGCCGGCCCGCCCATAAAACCCCTCGTTCGAAATCGCACGCGCGGGCAGGCCAAGGAAAGCGTCATGGCTGAGGATCAGCCGCCGGGGCGCGTCGTCGTCGCAGATCCGCCCCAGAAGCGGCTGGTCGGTTTCCGCCGGGACAGGAAACCTTGCGGGTGCAAGCATCTGGCGGATCACGGCGCGATAGCGCCCGGGTGCGGGGATCGAACAGCCCTGTCGTGAAAGCGCCTCGCGGTTGCGAAGCAGACTTCGGATCAGGCGGTCTTCATCGGTGGCATGGACCCCAAGGTGAAAGGCGACCTGCATGATGGCAATGGGTTCCCGGGGGCGAAGGACAGATGCGCAGAGTCTATACGCGGAAATCTGGACAGCAAAACCGGTTTCGGATAACCAGCGCCAATGACCGGGAAAAACAGTCAGGCATGCCTTGCAGGCGATGGTGGCCCGCCCCCCGGACAGGACCGGAAGCGGGGCCGGGGGCAGGTGTCGGCGCTTGCAATCGGGCGCCGTCGGCGCGCGGGGCCGGGTGCGGGCTGGACGCTCGGGGCACTGGCCATCGCGGCGCTGGTGCTCGGGCCGCTTGTGTCGGTCGTGGTCATCGCCATCAATCCCACGGAAAACATCTGGCCGCACCTGCTTGCGACAACATTGCCGCGCTATCTGGCCAACACGGCGATGCTGGCGTTCGGCTCGGCCATCCTTGCGGCGGCGGTGGGGGCGGGGGCGGCCTGGCTTGTCACCATGTATCGCTTCCCGCTCTCGGGCTGGCTTGAATGGTGGCTGCTGCTGCCGATGGCGATTCCGGCCTATGTCGCGGCCTACGGGCTTGTCGATCTGCTGGATTACGCCGGCCCCTTGCAGACGGCGCTGCGCCGCGTCTTTGGCTGGACATCGGCCCGCGACTACTGGTTCTTTTCGCCGCGCTCGACCGGCTTTGCCATCGTCGTCCTGGCGTCCGCGCTTTATCCCTATGTCTACCTGCTCTCGCGCGCGGCCTTCCGCGAACAGCCCGCCGGCAGCTATGAAGTGGCGCGCGCGCTGGGCGCCGGCCCCTGGCGGCTGTTCTGGCGGATCGGCCTGCCGCTTGCGCGCCCGGCCATCGCGGCGGGGTCGGCCATCGTGATGATGGAGGTGGTCAGCGACTATGGCGTGTCGTTCCATTTCGGCATCCAGACGCTGACCACGGGGATCTTCTCGGTCTGGCTCGAAACCGGCAACGCGGGCGGCGCCGCCCAGATCGCCTGCGTCATCCTTGCGGTGATCTTCGCGCTGATGGTGCTTGAACGCCATGGCCGCAGGCGGTCGCGTTTCTTCCAGTCGGCCCGCCAGCCCCGTCCCGTGACGCGCCAGACCCTGCGCGGGGCCTCGGCGCTGGCCGCCACGGGGCTTTGTCTGGTGCCGCTGGCGATGGGCTTTGTCCTGCCGGCTGCGGTGATCCTTGGCCATGCGCTGGAACACCCGTCCGAGTGGCTCAGCGCCGGCCTTGGCCGGGCGCTCTGGCACACGCTGTCGGTCGGCGCGCTTGCGTCGCTGCTGACGGTCTTCGGGGCGCTGTTCCTGGTCTATTCGGTGCGGCTCGCCTTGTCGCGGACGGCGCGGATGGTGCTGCCGCTGACGACCCTTGGCTACGGGGCGCCCGGTGCGGTGCTTGCGGTCGGTCTGCTGTTTCCGCTTGCGGCACTCGACCACCGTGTGGCGGACGCGGTTCTGGCGCTGACCGGCCATGATCCGGGGCTGATCCTGACGGGTTCGGCGGCGGCGATCGTGCTGGCGTTCATCGTGCGATTCTTCGGGATCGCCGAGGGCGCGGTCGACAGCGCCTTCGGTCGCATCCCGCCATCGCTGCCGATGGCAGCCCGCTCGCTTGGCCGGACGGCGCGGGGCGTGCTGACATCGGTCTATCTGCCGATGCTGCGCGGCTCGGTCGGAACGGCACTGCTTCTGGTCTTTGTCGAATGCGTCAAGGAATTGCCGGCGACGCTGCTGCTCCGGCCCTTCAACTATGAAACCCTGGCCACCCGCGTGCAGGAAAAGGCCAGCCTTGAAAAACTGAGCGAAGCGGCGCCGCCGGCGGTGATCGTGATGGCGGTGGGGCTGGTGGCGGTGGCGCTGCTGGCGCGGGCCAGCCGCGCCCGCGAGCGGCGATCCTGAATACGGTTCCGGCTGACCCCGCATCCCCTGCCGCAGCAGACAGGGCCCCGACAGGGGGCGGTGCGGCCATCGGCACCGGAAAAACGACCGCCAGCCGGGCATGTCGCAAAATGGCGCGTATGCTTCGTGGAAGTGATGGTGCCGGGCGGGCGCTTCATCGTCAATGAGGCGGAACTTCTTCTCCGGGGATCTGCACCATGAACGACATACCCACACGGGCCGGCCGCGCCGGCGGACGGGGCGCGCGCAAGGCGCTGCGGGCCGCCCCGGATTTCGAGATGTGGCCGGCGCTGAAGCGCGGCCTGCCGGAATGCGAACCCATGACGCCCGACCAGATCGAGCGGATCGACGAGGCATCGATGGCGATCCTCGAAGATGTGGGCGTCATCTTCCGCGACGAGATCGCGCTTGCGGAATGGAAGTGCGCCGGGGCCAGGGTGGAGGGCGAGCGGGTCTACCTGGACCGTGGGCTGGTGCGCGAACTCATCGCATCCATCCCCTCGGGCTGGACCTACCGGGCGCGGAACCCGGCCCGGTCGCTGCCCTTCGGCGGCAAGCATTCGATCTTCGTGCCCATGACCGGCGCGCCCTTCCTGCGCGATCTGGACGACGTGCGCCGCTGGCCGACGATGGCCGACCTGAACATGTTCCACAAACTCAGCCACATGTCGCCCGCGCTGCATTCCACGGCGCACCACATCGTGGAACCGATGGACATGAAGGTGAGCCACCGCCACCTGCACATCACCTATTCCTCGATGAAGCATTCCGACAAGACCTTCATGGGCATGACCACGTCAGGCAAGAATGCCGAGGATGTCATGGCCATGTGCGAGATCCTGTTTGGCCGCGACGTGATGGAGGAAACCCCTGTCGTCACCGGCAACTGCAACGGCAATTCGCCGCTGGTCTGGGACGAAACCATGCTTTCGGCGATGCGCGCCTTCGTGAAGCGCCGCCAGCCGGTCCTGTGTTCGCCCTTCGTCCTTGGCGGCGCCAACACGCCCGCCTCGGTCGCGCCGGCTGTCGCGCAGCTCAATGCCGAGGCGCTGTCGGCGCTGGCCTATACGCAGGTGATCCGCAAGGGCGCGCCGGCGATCTATGGGCACTACCTGTCGACCGTCTCGATGAAGTCCGGCGCGCCGATGGCGGGGACGCCGGAAATCAGCCTGATGAACTTCATGATCGGCCAGATGGCGCGCTTCTATAACGTGCCGTGGCGGACCTCGAACCTGCTTGGCGGCGCCAAGACCTTCGATGCGCAGGCGGGCTACGAATCCGCGATGACGATGAACGCGGTGCTGCATGCCGGGGCCAATTACATCTGGCATTCGGCGGGCTGGAACGAGGCCGGGATGCACTGTTCGGTCGCCAAGTTCGTGGTCGATGCCGAGATGTGCCAGATGGGCTACCGCATGGCCGAAGGCCCGCGCTGGGACGACTTCGACGAAGCGATGCAGGCAGTCCGCGACGTGGGGCCGGGCGGCCATTACCTTGGCCACCCGCACACGCTTGAGAACTTCGAGCGCGCCTTCTTCATGCCGAAGATGTTCGACAACAACTCGATCGAGCAGTGGCAGGCCGAGGGTTCCGTCGAGATCACCCGGCGCGCGCTGGATCATGCCCGCAAGATCCTGAACGAATACGAAGAACCGAAGCTCGACCCCGGCATCGACGAGGCGCTCATGGCCTTCATCGCCAGGCGCGAGGCCGAGATCCCGGCCGAAGACGCGCTGAACACCGACTACTGACAGGGGCAGGACCGCCTGCCGGACGGCTTGCGGAGAAAAGGGAGAGAACCCGTGGAACTGAAGGGAAAGACGGCGCTGGTGACAGGGGCCGCCGGGGGGATCGGCGCGGCGGTGGTCCGCGCACTTCGGGCAAAAGGTGCGCGCGTGGCGGTGGCCGACCGCGACGTGACCGGGATCGAGGCCGAGGCGCATCTGCCGGGCGATCTGCGCGATCCGGCCTATGCCGACGGGTTGCCCGCGGCGGCGGTGGCGGCGCTGGGGCGGCTTGATATCGTGGTGAACAACGCGGGCGTCATTACTCGCGGCAAGGTCACCGATACCAGCGATGCCGACTGGGATCTGTCGCTTGGCGTCAACGTCGAGGCGCCCTTCCGCATCTGCCGCGCCGCGATCCCGTTGATGGCGGAAACGGGCGGCGGGGCCATCGTCAACGTCGCGTCCTGCTGGGGTCTTCGCCCCGGTCCGAACCACGCGGTCTATTGCATGACCAAGGCGGCCATCGCCTCGCTCACGCAGTGCATGGGGATGGACCACGCCCATCAGGGCATCCGCATCAACGCCGTCGCCCCGAACGAGGTCAACACCCCGATGCTGCGCACCGGCTTTGCGAAACGCGGCTTCGACCCGGACAGCGCGGTGGCCGAACTTGGCAAGACCGTGCCGCTTGGCCGCATCGCGGAACCCGAAGACATCGCCGACGTGATCCTGTTCCTTGCCTCGGATGCCGCCCGCTACATGTGTGGCGCGGTGGTCGAGGTGAACGGCGGGAAAGCGGTCGGATGACGCGCTTTTCGGGACAGGTCGCGCTTGTCACCGGCGGGCGCAGCGGCATCGGCCAGGCCATCGCGCGGCGTCTGGCTTCGGAAGGCGCGCGGGTCTTCACCGCGCAGCGCGGAAAGGACGGCGAGTTCGAGGCGCTGGAGGCCGATTTCACCGACACCGCCGCGCCTCAGGCGGTCGTAGCCGAGGTCATCGCCCGCGCGGGGCGTCTGGACGTGCTGGTGAACAACGCCGGCATGATGCAGGAGGCAGGGGTCGAGGCCATGTCCCTTGCCGACTGGGAACGCACAATCCGGGTGAACCTGACCGCGCCCTTCCTGATGATCAAGGCGGCCCTTCCGCACCTGCGCGCGGCCAGGGGCAGCATCGTCAACATCGGCTCGATCGAGGGGCTGGGGGCCAACCCGCGGCATGCGGCCTATTGCGCCTCCAAGGCCGGTCTGCACGGGCTGACCCGCGCCGTGGCGGTTGATCATGGGACGGAGGTGCGCTGCAACGCCGTGGCGCCGGGCTGGATCGACACCGAGCTGAACGATGCCTTCATCAATGCCACGCCCGACCCGGCAGCCTTCCGCCGCGACATCGGCCGCATCCACCCGGTCGGCCGCACCGGCAAGCCCGAGGAAGTGGCCGCACTGGTCGCCTGGCTCGCCAGCACCGAGGCGGGCTTCGTCTCGGGGCAGGTCTGGACGGTGGACGGCGGGAGGATGGCAAGGCTCAGCCTGCCGTAGATGATGCCGCAGGCGCCCCATCCTGTCGCCATTGCTGCCTGCGGTCCGGGGTTGTCGCCCGGGGTGCTGGCGATTCTCGCGTCAGTCCAGGGCATGGCGCTGGCCGATGCCGCCATCAGGCAGTCGAGCGCCGGCATGACGCCGTGGCAGATCCGGGTGCTGCGCTCGGCGCCGGTGCTTCCGGTGATGTATCTGATGGCACGGGGCGCAGGGTCCGGGTCGTGCCGGCGCGCCGGGTGGGGCAGCGCGCTCTGGCGCTGATCATCGCCTTTTATCTCTGGCGATCTCTCCCGGCCTGCCGCTGACTCCCGGCCTGCCGCTGATCGGTCTCGCGCTGGCGGGGGCGGCCTTCTGCATAGCCCCCCTGTTCATCCTCGGACTTGTCGGCGCTGGTCCTCGACAACCGGATCACGCCCGGGCATTGGCTGGCGATCCTGACATGTTTCGCGGGTCTTCTGGCCATCGTCGGGCGCCCTTGGCGCTGCCTTTTCGCCGCTCGCCCTGATGGCGTTGCTGGTGGCGTTGCTGGTGGCGGCCTTCCATGCCGGTGCGGCGATCCTGACGCGGGCCAGATGTGCCTCCGTCGCGCCGGTGGTGCCGGGAGTCTGGCTGAACGCGGCCGTCTTCGCTTTCGGCGCATCCGCCATGGCCGGGCTGTCGCTTGGCCTGCCCCCGCCAATCGACTATCCGTTCCTGACCGGCGGCTGGGTCGGCGTGACGGCCCGGATCTGGGCCACCATTGCCGTGCTTGCGGCGCTCAGGCTCGGGGTGGCGATCGGGGTGGCCCGGGCCTGTCGGCGCTGCGCCCCGAGGTCATGGCGAACTTCGACTATGCCCATATGGTCTTCGCCGCCGTCTTCTGCTTGCTCTTTTTCGGCAAGGCGCCGGACCTATGGACGCTGGTTGGCACGGTGCTGATTGCTGCCGGCGGGTTGATTTTGGGTTGGGGCTGGTTGTTTGTGCGGGGGCTCTGCCCCCGGGCCCCCGGGATATTTTTCGAACGAAAGACGGGGCGTGGTTTCAGGCGGGCGTGGTTTCAGGCGGGGGTGGTTTCGGGGCGGTTGGTCATGTTTGGGCCAGGCGGGGTGTGGCGGGTTATTCACTTCGGGCCCGCCATTCCTTCCATCTGAGGAAGGCATTGGCGCCGATGGTCGAGAAGGGTTTCGGGGGCAGGCGGGGGGGCTCGGCTTCGCTGGCGAAGTGGCGGGTGATGGCGGATGTCTGGCCCATGGCCAGTTCGGCTGCGGCGATCCCGGTGAGGGTGCTGCGCGCGGTGCCAAGGCCGTTGCAGACCGTGGCGGCGTAAAGGCCCTGCTCCAGCTCGCGGGCGATGGAGACGGCGTTGCGGGTCAGGCAGAGGTGCCCGGCCCAGGTGTATTCCTGGCGAACGCCTGAAAGCGCGGGGAAGCGGTCGGCGAATTTCCGGGCGTGGACGGCGGCGGTGCGCTTCAGCGCGGCCTCCGACGCCTCCATCCCCGGCAGGAAGCTGGCGCAGGTGCGGGTGATGATGCGGTTGCCGCCAAGCGCGGTGTCGATCCGGCGCATGGTCGTGCCCATCGGGTCCGAGGGCGTCACGCCCCAGCGGGGCTTGCCGCCCAGGGCAAGCAGCGCCTCGGCTCCAAGATCCACCGTCATCGAGGCGTAAAGAAAGACATGCATCAGCCTGTCTTTCGCGAAGCCGAAGCTTTCCAGATGGCCGTTGTTCGCCAGGATCACCTTGCCCGCCGTCACCCGGCCCCGCGCGGTGGTCAGGGCCCAGCCGCTGCCCACCCGCCCGATCGCGGTGACGGGGGTGTTTTCCCAGATGCCGACGCCGGAGGCCCGCAGCCCCTCGCCGAAGCCGCGAATGAATCCGGCCGGTTGCAGCATCACCGTGCCGGGGGTGTAAAGGCCCGAGACATAGTGGCGGCTGCCGGTCAGCTCCTGCATTCCTTTCGCGTCCAGCCGCTGGTTCGGCTCGCCGAGGCCGGTCAGATGCCCGGCGTAGGAGCGGTTCAGCGCATCGGCGGTCTCGGATGCCGCGCCGTTCACCTTGCCGACGGGATCGAAGTAATCGCCCTTGATGCCGTAGTCCTGCACCGCGCCTTTTGCGAAGGCGATGGCGTGTCGGTTCAAGGCGATCATCTTGCGGTCGTCGCCATGGCCGGCGTAGTCGTCCGAGGTCAGCTCATGCGGCAGGTCGATCATGAAGCCCGAGTTCCGGCCCGAGGCGCCCTCGGCCAGACGCGAGGCCTCCAGCACCGCGACCCTGGCCGTCGGGTCCATCTCACGCAAGCGGCGCGCGGCGGCGAGGCCCGCGAAGCCGCCGCCGATGATCGCCACATCGACGGTCGCATCGCCCGGCAGCGGCATGGGCGCGGGCTGGCCGGGCAGGATCGCCGACCAGGCGGCGGGGCCGCGATGGACCGGGGTGCGGCGGGCCTCGAAGCGGGTCATTCCTCTGATCTTCCTTCGGCAAGGCCAAGGCGGGCGCGGAACCCGTCCAGCCCCCGGTGCAGGTCGGCCTTTGCGGGCGCCATGGCGGCGCGCAGGGTGGCGTTCAGCCCGCCCTCGGTGGAAAGCTTCTGCAGCGCGCCGGCAAGCTCTCCCTCGGTTGCCCGTTCGGGCAGATAGCCGCGGATCATCGCCGCGACATAGGCTTCGGCCGCGGCGGGATTGCCGGTGAAGCCTGCCAGCCAGTCCGCCGCCGTCAGGATCTGGTCAAGGATCGGCGAACACAGCGCCGAGACGCCGAGATGCGCGTTCAGCGCCGCCTCGGAGGGTTGCGGCAGGATCAGGTTCCGTGCGCCGAACAGCGCGTCGAGCACCGGCGAGGCCGGATAGACCGGCAGCGGGCAGCCACCCTGCGCGATGGGCGGCAGCGGGATGGTGAGGACGATGTCGGTCGCGGGCGCGCAGAGCCTTTGCAGCTTTGCGATGGGCGCGTCGACCATGACCGAGATGATGCGCTGATCCGCGCGGAACGGCAGGCCGGGCAGCACCTCTGCGGCGACGCGGGCGAGAAGGCAGAGGAACACCACATCGGACCCCGCCACCACTTCCTCATTCGGCGCGATGGTGACTTCGGCCACCTCGGCGGCAAGCCCGGCCGCCATGGCGGCGTTGCGGGGCGAGACCAGGATCGTGTGACCCTGGCCTTTCAACCCCCGCACCATGGCGGCGGTGATCTCTCCGGTTCCGAGGAAGCCCAGGCGCATGGTCAGACCGCCTCGTCCGCGTCGTCGGCGAGGTCCACCCAGATCGTCTTCACTTGCGTATACTGGTCATGCGCCTGGATGCCGTTGTCACGCCCGCCGAAGCCCGACTGCCTGAACCCGCCGAAGGGGGTGGAGATGTCACCCTCGCCGAAGGCGTTCACCGTGACGGTTCCGGCACGCAGGGCGCGGGCGCCGCGCAGGGCGCGCTTGACGTTGGCGGTGAAGATGGATGCCGCCAGCCCGTATTCGGTGTCGTTGGCAAGCTGGATCGCCTCGTCGAAGCTTTCGACGGTCAGGACGGAAAGGACCGGCCCGAAGATCTCCTCCCGCGCCTGTTTCGCGTCGCGGGGGACGTCGAGGATCGTCGGTTCGACGAAGCCCTTCTCGGCCTTGCCGCCCAGAACCACCTTGGGGCCCTTCTCCAGATAGGAACACACCTTGTCGTAATGCGCCCTGGAGACCAGCGCGCCCACCCGGTTCACCGGGTCCAGGGGATCACCCATCGGCCATTCGCGGGCATGGGCCACGATGCGCTTCAGAAGGTCGTCCTTCACACCCTTCTGGACGATCAGCCGCGAGGATGCCGAGCAGTTCTCGCCCATGTTCCAGAAGGCACCGTTGACGATATGGGCGGCGACGCGGTCGAGGTTCTCGGCGTCGTCCAGCACCACGGCGGGGTTCTTGCCGCCCATCTCCAGGGTGACTTCCTTCAGGTTCGACTCGGCCGCATAGCGCAGGAAGCGGCGGCCGGTTTCAGTCGAGCCGGTGAAGGAGACCGCGTCGATGTCCATGTGGCGCCCGATGGGTTCGCCCACCTCCGGCCCGGTGCCGGGGACGACGTTGAAGACGCCCGGCGGGATGCCCGCCTCCATCGCCAGTTCGGCCATGCGCAGCGTGGTCAGCGGGGTTTCCTCGGCCGGTTTCACGATGACCGAGCAACCGGCGGCCAGCGCCGGGCCGATCTTCCAGGCGAGCATCAGCAGCGGGAAGTTCCAGGGCAGCACCAGGCCGACGACGCCCACGGGTTCGCGGACGATCATGGCGATGTGGTTGTCAGAGGCGGGCGCGACCTGGTCGTAGATCTTGTCGATCAGTTCGGCGTGCCAGGTCAGGCAGTTGACCGTTTCCGGCACGTCGACCTGTTCGCAGTCGTAGATCGTCTTGCCGCTATCGAGGCTTTCCAGCACCGCCAGTTCGCGCGCGTTGCGCTTCACGAGCTTGGCAAGTCTGATGAGGGTTTCCTTGCGCTCCTTCGGATGCAGGCGCGACCAGCGGCCGTCCTCGAAGGCGTCGCGGGCCTTGGTCACGGCTAGGTCCACGTCCTCGGGCCCGCAGGCGGCGACCTTGGCGAGGACGTCTCCGGTAGCGGGGTTCAGCGTGTCGAAGGTCGCGCCCTTGATCGCCGGGCGGAAGTGGCCGTCGATGAAGGCGTTCGTGGGGAACGAAAGACCGGCGGCGATGGCCTTGTATTCGTCATGGGTCAGAAGGGACATGGGGCTACTCCGCAGCGATCCGGGCGATGGTGGTCTTCAACACGCGCACGCATTGTTCCAGCTGGCGCTTGTCGTCCTTGTTCAGGCCTTTCAGCGGCGGGCGCGGCGGGCCTGCGTGGCGGCCCGCCATCTCGACGCCGTGCTTGATGCACTGGATGAACTTGCCGCCCTGCTCCAGCACCCGCATCAGGGGCAGCATCGCCGACATGATCCGGCGGCCCTTGGCGAAATCGCCCTCGACCGCGCAGGCCTGGTAAAGTGCCAGATGTTCGGCCGGCAGGAAGTTCGAGCCGCCGCAGACCCAGCTGCGCGCGCCCCAGGCGAAGAATTCCAGCGCCTGGTCGTCCATGCCGCAGGACATCCCGATATGCGGGTAGTCGCGCGCCAGCAGATGCACCCGGTTGATGTCGCCCGAACTTTCCTTGATCGCGCAGAAGTTGGCGGAGCGGCCGACACGGTCAAGGAACTCCTCGCCCATGCCCACGCCCATGCGGCCGGGGTAGTTATAAAGCATGACCGGCAGATCCGCCGCCCGGTCGATCGCCAGTGCGTTCAGCGCATTCTCGCGCTCTGTCGGGACCGAATAGGGCGGGCTGCCCACCAGGATCGAATCCGCGCCGATCTTCGCCGCGTGCTCGGCCATGGCGATGCTGTCCTCGAGCCGGATCGCCACCGTGCCGACCATCAAGGGCACCCGGCCCCGCGTCAGATCGCGCGCAAGGCTCGCCATCTCGAGCCGTTCCGCCATCGACTGGGCATAATATTCCCCGGTCGAGCCGCCGTTGATGATGCCATGCACCCCCGCCGCAACCAGATGCTCGACCTGTGCGGCAAAGGCATCACGGTCAATCGACCCGTCCTCCCGGTGCGGGGTGATGACGGGGGTATGAATGCCCTCGAAGGTCATGTGGCTCCTCGCTGTTCGGCTACGCCCGGCGCCCGGCCAAGCGGCATCGTGATGCTCTCAGGGGTGACAAAACTCTCGATCTGACCCCGCGACAATTCCCAATGCGAAACCGCAAGAACAGAAACCGCATCCGCATCACCGGCCCGCCGCGAAGGCTTGGGTGGTCCATTTGCTGGCGTCCTGATGGCGCCTTCATTCCTTGGCCCTTCACCCCATTGCTGCGGTGAATGCGCGCGCCGTGGCCTGCGCCCGCCGCTAGAGTGCCGCCAGGATCCGGCGCAGGTCGACCACCCCGAGCGGCCGACCGCTTCCGTCGGCCACGACTGCCGCATCGGCCAAGGCATCCGCCAGTTCCTTGCCGGCCACTTCGAGCGTCGTGCCGGATTTCAGCACCGGCAGGCCAATGGTGGTCCTGCCGTCCGGGGATTCCATAAGCGCGTCGACCCGGATGAAGCGGCCACGGTTGACATCCTTGACGAAGCGTTCGATGTAATCGTCGGCGGGGCGGAGCAGGATGTCCTGGCTGCTGCCCTGCTGAATGATCGAGCCATCGCGCAGGATCACGATCTGGTCGCCCAGCCGCAGCGCCTCGTCGAGGTCATGGGTGATGAAGACGATGGTCTTGTTCAGTTCCTGCTGCAGTTCAAGCAGCATGGTCTGCATGTCGGTCCGGATCAGCGGATCAAGCGCCGAATAGGCTTCGTCCATGAGCAGGATCGCGGAATCGTTGCTCAGGGCGCGCGCCAGCCCCACACGCTGCTGCATGCCGCCGGACAATTCGGTCGGGTAGCGGTTTTCGAAACCCTTCAGGCCGACACGTTCGATCCAGCGCATTGCGGTGTCGCGGCTTTTGGCCTTGTCGACGGCGCGCACCTCGAGCCCGAACGTCACGTTGTCGATCACGGTGCGGTGGGGCAGGAGGGCGAAGCGCTGGAACACCATCGCCGTGCCGGTGCGTCGGAATTCGCGCAGGTCGAGTTCAGACATCGACAGAACATCGCGCCCGGCAATCATGATCGAGCCGGATGTGGGTTCGATCAGCCGGTTGATGTGGCGGATCAGCGTCGACTTGCCCGAGCCCGACAGCCCCATGACAACCTGGATCTTCCCGGCCGGCATCGAGATGTTGATGTTGTTCAGCCCGAGGATATGGCCGTGCCTGGCGCTGAGTTCCTCCTTGGACATGCCGGCGCGGACGGCGGCGACATGGGCCTTTGCGGCCGGGCCGAAGATCTTGTAGAGGTCACGGATTTCGATGGGGGTTCCGGCGTTAGTCATGGGTCGCACCCCGATGCGCTTGCAGCCGCTGGCCGTAGGCCTGGCTGATCCGGTCAAAGATGATGGCGATGCCGACGATGGCGAAGCCGTTCAGGATGCCCTGGGTGAAATACTGGTTGTTGATGGCCTGCAGCACGTTGAGCCCGAGGCCCTGCACCCCGATCATCGAGGCGATGACGACCATGCCGAGCGCCATCATGATGGTCTGGTTGATGCCGGCCATGACCGTCGGGATTGCCAGCGGCATCTGGACCTTCCAGAGCTTTTGTGACCGGGAGCAGCCGAAGGCGTCGGCGGCTTCAAGAACCTCCTTGTCGACCATGCGGATGCCCAGATCGGTCAGGCGGATGATCGGCGGGATGGCGTAGATGACGACGGCGATGAAGCCCGGAACGCGGCCGATCCCCAGAAGCATGACCACCGGGATGAGATAGACGAAGGGCGGCATGGTCTGCATGACGTCGAGGATGCCCTTGGTGAACGCGCCGATCCGGCTGTAGCGGTTCATCACGATCCCCAGCGGGATCCCGGCGGCGATCGAGAAGATGGTGGCGGTCAAGACCAGCGAAACCGTCATCATCGTGTCGCGCCACAGCCCCAGGAGGCCGATCGCGATCAGCGTCAGCGCGATTCCGGCCACAATCGTCCACCTGCGCGACGCAAACCAGCCAAGCGCGCCGAAAGCCAGCACAACCAGCGGCCATGGTGCACTGGAGAGTGCATTCTCGAAAAAGATCAGGACGCGCGACAACGGATAGAAAAAGCCTTCGATCGTCTGGCCATAGGCGCGCGTGAAGACCTTGAGCGATCCGT
This sequence comes from Paracoccaceae bacterium, assembly GCA_020622085.1. Taxonomy (GTDB): domain Bacteria; phylum Pseudomonadota; class Alphaproteobacteria; order Rhodobacterales; family Rhodobacteraceae; genus QY30. The sequence continues at coordinate 1,288,383 of JAHRYM010000001.1, forward strand.
CGATCAGCCGTTTGGCGGATAGCAGAAACTCCGGGCTAATCTGTGGAAACGTGAAGAACCAGTCCAAGTCTCATCCCCCTCTTGTGACTGTTTTCAGCGATGCTGCGGGATTTGCGCGCGGACCTCAAGGGAGCACGCTGGCGGCTGTCCGGACCGGCCGCGCAACTGAGCGGCGGGCCCGCAGGCGCAGCGGTTCATCCGCCCGCGATCCGTGTTGCGAAGGCCCCGAACGGGTCCGGGGCCTTCGCGCCGAAGACGATTGACCGATTACAGCGAGGCCTTGATCTTTTCGGCAACCTCGGCCGGAACCCACTTGGTCCAGACATCGGGCATGTTCTTGATGAACCAGACGGCGGCATCATCGCCATTGGCCTGGTTTTCGGTCATCCAGAGCATGACCTGCGACACTTCAGCCTGGGTCCAGCTACGGGTCTTGAGGTATTCCTTCACTTCCGGAATGTCGTCGCGCTTCACGAAGGCTTCGCTGGCCAGGGTGACCATCTCGGCCGGCTTCCAGTAGTTCGGCTTGGGATCCGGGCAATCCTGGACCGAGGTGCAGCGCGCCCATTCGGCATCGTCATGCGCCATTTCCAGACGGACCATCGGATATTGCACCAGAAGCGAGGTCGGCGACCAGTATTGGGCGATGATGCCCTGTTTCTGTTCGTAGGACTTGGCGATGACGCCGTCCAGCGCCGCTGCCGAACCCGTCGGGACCATGACGAAGTTCGGGTTGTTCAGGCCCTTGAAGAGCTGTGCGGTAATGACCGTGTCGCCCCAGCCCTGCGGGCCCTGGATGACGGCGCCCTTCGACGGGTCTTCGGCCGAGGGGAAAAGCTCGGGATGCTTCATCGCATCCTCGACCGTCTTGATGTCGGGGTGCGCCTCGGCCACATATTTCGGGATATACCAGCCCGAAACCAGACCGTCGCTGATCGCGGTGCCGATCTGGCCGATGCGGCCTTCCGCGGCGCCCTTGGTGTAGACCTCGCCCAGAAGGCTGGGGGTCGCTTCGGGAATGACGTCGGGCTGGCCCTTTTCGATCATGGCGGTGATGGTCGGCACGGTGTCGCCGGCGACGGTGCTGGCGTTGCAGCCATAGCCATTCGTCAGGATCAGCTTGTCGACGCTGGCCATCGCCTCGCTGGATTGCCAGGTGAAACTGCCAAGGGTGATGTTGCCGCATTCGGCCTGGGCTGCGCCCATTCCCAGCGAGAGGCTGGCGGCGGCGGCGGATAGAAGCAGACGTTTCATTTGGACTCCTCCGTGTCAATGCGGTCTCTTCTTGGGTCCGGCGCCGAATTCCCTCCATTCGGCAACCGGTCCGGGTGATGGATCTTCGGTTCTGCCCATCCCCCCGGGATCGTCACAATTCGCATTTGCATGCCAAGTGATTCCGGTCAAGCATTTTGTCTTCATATTGTATAATGTCTTTTGCGGACACCTTCGAAATGTTTGCCGGCTGCCTTTGCGATATCTTGGCCGGCCAATGCAGCGCAGGCAACGCAGAACAGGGCCGGTGCCTGATTCTTGTGCATCGTGCATATATCGTATACGGTATCCCGATAGACAGACAAGAAAGGACTGGCGCCATGACGTTCAGACGGATGATCCACGCGGTGGATACCCACGCCGGCACGCCGATGCGGGTGATCACGGGCGGGGTGCCGCATGTGCCGGGCGCCACCGTCCATGAAAAGATGAAATGGCTGGCGGAAAACGACGACCAGCTTCGCAAGCTGGTGCTGCGCGAACCGCGGGGCTATCCGGCGCATTGCTGCAACCTGATCGTGCCGCCCTGCCATCCCGAGGCGGATGCCGGCTATATCATCATGGAGCAGATCGAATACCCGGTCATGTCGGGCGGCAACACGATTTCCGTCGCCACGGTGCTGCTGGAGATGGGCCTTCTGCCGATGCAGGAGCCGGTGACGGAACTGACGCTCGAGGCGCCTGCCGGGTTGATCCGGGTCAGGGCCGACTGCGCGAACGGCAAGGTCAAGGCGGTGACCTTCCGCAACGTCCCCGCCTTTGCCGCCCATCTGGATGCGGTGATCGACGTGCCGCATCTGGGCAAGGTGCGGGTCGACGTGGGCTGGGGAGGCATGTTCTACGTCATCGCCGATGTGCGCCAGTTCAAGGGGCTGGAACTGAAGCCCGAACATGGCCGCGAGATCACCCGGGTGTCCTCGATGATCCGCGAGGCGGCGATCGAACAGCTTCCTGTCGCGCATCCGGATTATCCGGGCGTCGGCATCACCATTTCGCAGCTTTCCGGTCCGACCGATGATCCGGCCGCCGACTGGAAGAATGCCGTCACCATGGCATCGGGCGCGTTTTCCTGGGACAATCCGGCGACCTGGACCGGCGCCATAGACCGCTGCCCTTGCGGCACGGGCACCTGCGCCAAGATGGCGGTGCTGCATGCCAGGGGCGAGCTGGATCTGAACCGGCCCTTCCGGCACCAGAGCATCCTTGGCAACATCTACACCGGCCATCTGGTCGAGGAGCTGGAGTTCCACGGGAAAAAGGCCGTGGTGCCGACGATCACCGGCACAAGCTGGATCTATGCGTTGAATACGCTGGTGCTGGATCCCGACGATCCTTTCACCGAAGGCTTCACCGTCGGCGATACCTGGGCCTGAACCCATCGGGCTGCGGGTGGGTCATGCCGCCCGCAATCCTGTCATCCCTTTTTCATCGGCCAGGTATCGGCCAGCTTGTAGCCGCCCGGCCAGGGGTCGGACGGGTCCAGCATGTGCTGGTGGGTGCCGGTGACCCAGGCCCTGCCGCTGATTTCCGGCCTGATGGCGTCCAGCGTGCCGACCTTTGCGGTGCCAAGGATCCGGCCATGGAATTCGGATCCGATGATGGAAACGCCGGTCAGCCTGTCGCCCACCGCCATCTGGCCCCTGGCATGCAAAAGCGCCATCCGCGCCGAAACGGCCGTCCCCGTCGGCGACCGGTCCAGCTTGCCGGGCTGGATCGAAACGACCGACCGCGCGCGCAGGCCCTGTTCGTCACGCGACAGCGCGCCCGCAAACAGGCAGAAGGAATGGTGCGTCCAGTCGGGCCGTTCGGGATGGTGGAATCCCAGTTGCCGGTTCGCGGCATCGGTGATCCTGACGCCAAGAACAGCAAGATCCCGCGCCTCGTGGGCGTCGAGCGCGAGCCCGAGCGCCGCGGCATCGACCACAACGAAACTGTCGCCACCAAAGGCCGTGTCGACCGTCAGTGTTCCCAGCCCCTCGACTTCAAGCGGCACGCCCAGCTTGCCGGCGAAGGAGGGCAGGTTCTCCACGAAGATCCGTTCGGCCTTGCCGTCGCGGCATTCGGCACGCACATGGACAAGCCCCCCTGGCGCCTCCAGCACCATCTCCGTCACCGGCTCCTGCATCGGAATGATGCCGGTATCCAGAAGCACGGTCGCCACGCAGATCGAGTTCGAGCCCGACATCGGCGGGGTGTCTTCGGGCTCCATGATGATCCAGGCGGCCTGCGCGCGCGGATCCTTCGGCGGCACCAGCAGGTTCACATGGCGAAAGACCCCGCCCCGGGGTTCGTTCAGAACGAAATTGCGCAGCGTCTGGTCCCTGGCGATCCAGTTGCGCTGGTCCCAGAGCGTCGCGCCGGGCGGCGGCGCCACCCCACCCACGATCACATCGCCGACTTCGCCTTCGGCATGGGCCGAGACGACATGGATCACCTTCGTGCTGCGCATTTCCTGCCCCCTGTGAATGGCGCGATGGACTTTGGATAGAATATAGTATACGATTATCCACCAAGTCAATCGTGGGACTCCCGCGCGTGGCCGGGCGCAGGTGTCGGCTCGTTTGAACAAAGGAAGGGCATCCGCTATGCCTGACACAGACCCGCAACCGGAGCCGCGAATGTCGCTTGAACTGCACGATGTGCCTGACCTTGGCGCAGCGCCGACCACGTCGGAGGTGATCCTGAAGCACCTGCGCGACGCCATCGTGACAGGCGCGCTGGCCGAAGGGGCCCCGATCCGCCAGGATGATGTGGCGCGGCTTTTCAATGTGAGCAAGATTCCGGTCCGCGAGGCGCTGAAACGGCTCGAAGCCGAGGGGTTCGTGACCTTCCATCGCAACCGGGGCGCGGTGGTGGCCAGCCTGTCGGAGCCCGAGATCGTGCAGGTGTTCGAGGTGCGCGCGATCCTCGAATCGAGCGCGGTGCGGCTGGCGGTGCCGGTCATGTCGCAGGCCGATTTCGCCCAGGCCGAGGCCTGCTGCACCGCCTTTGCGCAAGAACCCGATGTGTCCCGCTGGGCGGCGCTGAACTGGGATTTCCACTCCAGTCTTTATGCAGCGGCCAACCGGCCCTACCTGATGCGCCTGATCCGCAACGTGAATGACCGGATCGAACGCTATCTGCGCGTGCAACTGACGGTTTCGGGTGGGCATCAGACGGCAGTGCGCGAACATGCCGGGATCCTTGCCGCCTGCAGGCAGCGTGATGCGGAAGGCGCGGCAAGGCTGGTCCACGACCACGTCATGGGCGCCTGCCGGTCACTTCACAAGCACTTGCACCGCGCCAAGTCCTGAAGGCCGGGCCCGGACTGTCCTGCCCGAACGAGCCCCGGTATCGCATCAGGGCGCGGGGGAGAGCGCAAGGCTTCCGCTTGTCAGTCTACAAATTGTAGGCTAGCCGTTCATCGACTCCGGAGGGCCCGATGAAACCTCAGCCTGAACTTCCTGCCGATGACCAGCCCGCCGGCCAACCCGCGCCGGACCGCAAGGCCGAACTGGCTGCGGCGCTGCGCCGGCGGATCCTGACGATGCGGATCGCCCCCGGCGCGGTGCTGGATGAACACGAGCTTGCCGCAGAATTCGGCCTGTCGCGTCCACCGGTGCGCGAATTGATGCGCCAGATGGCCGGCGAGGGTTATATCGAGCTTGAACCGAACCGCGCGGCCCGGGTCACGCCGATGGGCCACCAGTCGCTGCGCGACTTCTTTCTGGTGGCGCCGATGGTCTATGTCGCCACGACACGGCTTGCCGCCGAACGTCGCACCAGTGTCGACATCGACGTTCTGGCCGCGATCCAGGACCGGTTCCGCACCGCGATCGCCAAGGGCGATGTCGAGGGCCGGGTCTTTCACAATGACCGCTTCCACCTTGCGATCGGCGAGACCGCGCGCAACGCCTATCTGCTGCCCAGCCTGCGCCGCTGCCTGATCGACCACGCGCGCATCGCCAAGGTCTTCTATGACGACCAGCCTCTGGCCCGCGCCGAATCCGAACGCGACGAGGCTGCCGCACAGCACGACGCGATCATCGCAGCCCTTGTCGCCCGCGATGCCGATGCCGCCGAGGCACTGGTGCGCGCCCATCTCGACCTCTCGCGGCGCAACATGGCGCTCTATGCCGCGCCCGAAGCGATGAGCCTGCGTTTCGACACCTGAACACCCCGACAGGAGACTCCATGACCGCCTTTGCCTTTCCCGGCCTGAACCTGGCGCTTGCGACGCCCTTCGATGAAGCCGGGCGCATCGACCTTGACCGGCTGGAACAGAACATCGAACGCTATCTTGCCGCCGGGATACAGGGCTTCGTCCTGTCATCGGGCACCGGGATGCATGTCTACCTGTCGTCCGAAGAAGCCGGGCAGGTGATCGAGCGTGGCGCGAAGGTCATCAACGGGCGGGCACGGATCATCGCCCAGACCTCGGCGCTGATGGCCGAAGACGTGGTGGCGCGGACGCGGCGCGCTGCCGATGCGGGGGCCGATGGCGTGATGGTTCTGCCGCCCTTCTTCGAGGGGCCGACCGATGACGAGGGCATCGTCGATTTCTATGCCGAAGTGGCGGGTGCGGGCCTGCCGGTGATCGGCTACAACGTGCCCCATGCGGTGGGCGTGGAAATCACGCCGGGCCTTTACCGCAAGCTGGCGCAGATCCCGGGCTTTGCTTCGGTCAAGGATTCCTCGGGCGATCTGGGGGCGCAGGCTTCGCTGATCCGCACCGGGCTGCCTGTGATGAACGGCGCCGATACACTTGCCCCCTATGCGCTTTATGCCGGGGCGGCAGGATTGATCTGGGGCGGCGCGAACATCGCGCCCAGGGCCTGCCTGGCCGTGGTGCGCGCGGCGGCCGAGGGTCGCTGGTCCGATGCCCGCGCTGCCTGGGCCCGGCTGGAGCCGATCATGTCGCTGATCTGGGCGGGGGATTACGTGCAGGCGGTCTATGCCGCGGCCGACCTGACCGGCCATGGTGCCGGATCGCCCCGCAAACCCCTGCGCGCTTTGCCCGGTGACCGGATCGCTGCGATCCGCGAAGCCCTGGGTGACCTGATCCAGAGCGAACGGGCGCTCTGATGGCACCGGGGGTCTTGCGCGCCCGCGCCCTGCCGGTGCAGCCGGGCCTGCCGGGGTGGGTGGCGCTCTTGCCCGCCCGGACCCCGCGCCCGGCGCTGGACGGCGCGATCACCGCCGATATCGCGGTGGTCGGCGCGGGTTTTGCCGGCCTTGCGGCGGCGCGGCGCCTGTCGCAACTGGGCCCGGACCTTCGCATCGCAGTGCTGGAAGCCGGCATCATCGGCGAAGGGCCGGCCGGTCGAAATTCGGGCTTCATCATCGACCTGCCGCACGAGGTGTCCGCCGAAAGCCTCGGCGGCGACAGCGCCGACCATGCCCGCCGCGACATCTTCAAGAACCGCAGCGCGATTGCCCTGGCACAGGGCATGGCCGAGGAACACGGCTGGGGGCGCGAGGTCTTCGACCCTTGCGGGCGCTATTCGATCGCGCGGGGGGCGGCGGGGGATCGACATCTTGTCGACTATGCCCGCCAGCTTGGTTCCCTGGGCGAGCCGCACCGCCTTTTGAATGCCGACGAAACCGCCGAAGTGACGGGGACCACGTCCTTCAGTTCGGCGCTGTTCACGCCGGGAACGGCGATGATCCAGCCCGCCGATTTCGCCCGCCGCTTTGCCGATGCCCTGCGCCCGCCGGTTACGGTCCTTGAACGCTCTCCTGTCACGGCAATCGAACGGCAGGGCAACGGCTGGCTCTTGCGCAGCGATCACGGCACGGTGGCGGCAGGGCAGGTGATCCTGGCGGTCAATGGCCATGCGCAGGCCTTCGGGCTCTTGCCGCGCCGGCTGATGCATGTCTTCACCTACGCCTCGCTGACCCGTGCGTTTGATCCGGCCCGGCTTGGGGGCGCGCGCGACTGGGCGGCGACACCCGCCCTGCCGATGGGCACCACGATCCGCCGCATTTCTGGCGCGGACGGGGACCGGGTGCTGGTGCGGTCGCGCTATACCTACAACCCTTCGATCACCGTCAGCCCGGGGGCGGTGGCGCGCGCCGGCAGGGTGCATGACCGCAAGCTGGCGAGCCGCTTCCCGCAGCTTGCCGGCGAGAGGATGGAACACCGCTGGGCCGGAGCGATGGCGCTGACCTGGAACAGCGTGTCCATCGTGGATGAAGTCGAGGCGAACCTATGGGTTGCGGCCGGCTGCAATGGCGTCGGCGCCACCAATGCCACCGCAAACGGCATCGTCGCGGCCGAACGCGCGCTTGGCCATCTGTCCGAACTGGGGCGGAACTTTGCCCGGACCGCCCCGCCCGCAGCAGTCCCGCCAGAGCCCTTCGCCACGATCGGGGGCAAGGCGACGCTGGCCTGGAAGGAATGGCGGGCAGGCGACGAATGACGGGCGGCCTGCAACGGGGTATCTGGCGCATTACCCGTCTTGACCCCGCCAGCCTCACTCCGGCATAATCCGCGCGTCCAAGTTCCGGATGCGAATCCGGATTAAAAAGGGAACACGGCAGGGCCTTTGCCCGATCCGTGGCTGCCCCCGCAACTGTGAGCGGTGAGCGACGCCGAAACGCCACTGGAGATTACTCCGGGAAGGCCGGCCAAGCCCTGATCCGCGAGCCAGGAGACCTGCTTGGACATTCACCCTTTCCCGGGCGCGGGGCGCGTCCAGGAGGCGGTTCTGTCCGCAGCGGTGATCATCGCCGTCTGTGGAGGCAATTCCCGGACAGGTCTTGTCACGCGGGTCTCGGCCCGCTTCGGGAGTATGAGCCATGAGCTCTGGCCACAATCTGCGCAACGGGCTGGTCCTTGCCGCCCTTGCCCTGCCTGTGCAGGCAGAGACACCTTCACAACCTTTCGTTCTGGACGATATCATCGTCTCGGGCGGGTTCACCGACATCGCCGCCAATGCCTATGGCCGGGCGGTCTCGGTTCTGACGGCCGAGGACATCCGGGCCAAGGGCCTGCAGACCGTCCAGGATGCGCTGCGCGCCTTGCCCGGGGTCAGTGTCAGCAGCGCCGGATCGACCCAGACACAGGTCCGGATCCGCGGGGCCGAAGCCAGCCATACGCTGATCCTGATCGACGGTGTCGAGGCGGCGGGCGGGTCGGATGAATATATCCTGACCGGGCTCGAAACCGACAATATCGAACGGATCGAGGTGCTGCGCGGGCCGCAGTCGGTGTTCTATGGCTCGAACGCCTCGGCCGGGGTGATCAACATCATCACTCGCAAGGGCGATCAGGGGCTGCATTACGGCGGCAGCGTCGAGGCCGGCAATGGTGTGGGTGCGGCGCTGAACCTGTCGCAGCGCGGCGAAAGGGGCGGGCTGTCCTTCATCGCTTCGGCGCGGGACGATCACGGCTATGACCAGTCGGGCGACGGCGGCGAAAAGGACGGCACGCGCCGCGCGACGATCGGTCTTTCCGGCGATTGGCAGGCAAGCGAGGATGTGAAGCTGGGCTTCACCCTGCGCCATGCCGACGAAGACTACGACTTTGACAGCGCCGACTGGGCGGCGGTGGACGCTGCGGGCTATGTGGTGGACGACCCGACCCAGACAAGCCACCGTGATGAACTGACCGCTGCCGCCTGGGCCGAATACCGCATGATGGACGGGCGACTGATCCACCGGCTGGAGGTGCAGGATTCGACCCTTGCCCAAAGCCGCAATGGCGGGCCGGAAACCACCGGCAAGACCCGCAAGCTGAAATACCGCCTCAGCGTCGGACTTGACGGGGCGGCTGACAGCGCCACGCAGATCGTCAACGTCCTGGCCGAAAAGCAGGTCGACGAATCGGACATGGCCCCGAATTACGAACGCGACACGAAATCCCTGGCGCTGGAATATCGCGGGCAGTTCGCCAATGGCTTCGACCTTCAGGCCGGCCTGCGCTATGACGACAACACCCCCTTCGAGGATTTCACGGGCTGGACGCTGGGCCTGTCGTGGAAGATCCCCGATACCGCCTTGCGGCTTCACGCCTCGGCCGGCCGGGCGCAGGTCAACCCGGCTTTCTATGACCTGTTCGTTGACGACCCGTTCACGTTGGGCAACCCGTTTCTCAAGCCTGAACGCAACACCGGCTTCGACCTTGGGCTCGAGGCCGAGATCCTGGAGGGCCGGGGAATCGTCGACGTGACCTATTTCAACGAGAAGATGACGGACGAAATCACCTGGGTTCCGGGCGGGGCGACCGATGGCTCCGGCCGCAGCAGCTATGTGAACCAGGCGGGCGACAGTCCCCGGCAGGGGCTCGAGCTTTCGGGGCGGGTCCAGGCCACAGACGATCTTTCGCTGGGCTTCAGCGCCACCCTTCTGGATGCCAGCAATCCCGATGGCAGCGTCGAGATCCGCCGTCCCCGGACCGAGATCGCGCTGTCGGGCACCCTTCGCACCTTTGGCGGGCGGGGCTCGGTCACAGCCGATCTGCGGCATGTCTCGGGCAATTTCGACACCCAGTTCTGGGGTGCCTACCCGACGCTGGAACTGCCGGCCTTCACCACCGTCGACCTGTCGGCCCGCTATGACCTGGCCGATCACGTGGCGATCCGGGGCCGGGTGAGCAACCTGTTCAACGTGGACGCGGTCGAGGTCTGGGGCTATGCCGCGCCGGAACGCACCGCATGGGTCGGGGTCGAGGCCAACTGGTGACACGCACATTCGCCCTTTTGCTGGCACTGATCGCCGGCCCGGCCCAGACGGCGCCGGCGGCGGCGGCGCAGCGGGTAGTGTCGATGAACCTCTGCACCGATCAGCTGGCGATGCTGCTGGCAGCGCCGGGGCAACTGGTTTCGGTGTCGCCACTCGCGTCCGATCCGGTGTCTTCGGTCATGGCGGAGCAGGCGAAGGCCTATTCCGCCAACAGCGGCCTGGCCGAGGACATCTATCTGCTGAAACCCGATCTGGTGCTGGCGGGCGCCTTCACCGGCCGGGCGACGGTGGCGATGCTTGAACGGCTTGGTATCCCGGTGGCGATCTTCCCGCCGGCCGCATCGATTGCGGACGTGCGGCAGGGGATGCTTGACATGGGCAGGGCACTGGGACGCGAGCCGCAGGCAGAGGCGATGGTTGCCGATTTCGATGCCCGTCTGTCGGGGCTTGCCTCCGGCCCGGGGCACGCGTCCAGACCCACGGCGGCGGCCTATGCGGCCAACGGATACAATCCCGGCCGCAGCAGCCTTTCGGGCGAAATCATCGAGGCCGCCGGATTCCACAACCTTGCCGGTGATCTGGGCATGGAAACTGCGGGCTTCGTGCCGCTTGAAGCGCTGGTCATGGCTGACCCGGATCTTGTGATCACGGGCGACAGCTACGGCTACACGACGCGGGCCGAGGAGATCCTGCGCCATCCGGCGCTGGCGCGGTTGACCGGCGGGCGGCAACCGATGGAGGACCGCGACTGGATCTGCGGCCTGCCGTCGGTGCTGGACGCGGTTGAGCGCCTTGGCGCGGCCCGGCAGGAGGTGGGCCGATGAGCCATGGCCGGATCATGCTGGCACTGTCGGCGGTTGTGGCGCTGCTTTTCGCCGGATCGCTTGTCACCGGCGTGGCCGACGTCAGCCCCTGGGAAAGTCTGCGGGCGCTGGTCATCGACGACGGCACGCCGCTGCCGCTGGTCATGCGCGAAATCCGGCTGCCGCGCGCCATCCTTGGTGTGCTGGTCGGCGCGAGCCTGGGGCTGTCGGGGGCCGCGATGCAGGGACTCTTGCGCAACCCGCTGGCGGAACCGGGGTTGATCGGCGTCTCTGGCATGGGGGCGCTGGGTGCGGTGCTGTCGATCCAGACCGGGCTCGTCGGGGCCTTCGCACTGGCGCTGCCGACGGCGGCGCTGGCGGGGGCCTGCCTTGGCGCGGTGCTGGTGTTCTTCCTGGCCGGGCGCGGCAGCGGAACCCTGCCGCTGATCCTTGCGGGTGTGGCGCTGTCGTCCCTGGCGGGCGCGCTCACCTCGCTGGCGCTGAACCTTTCGCCCAACCCCTTTGCCGCCAGCGAGATCGTCTTCTGGATGATGGGCTCGCTTGCCGACCGGTCTTTTGAACATGTGGCGATGGCCGCGCCGCTGATGCTGCTCGGTTGCGCCGCGCTTCTGACGACGGGACGTTCGCTGGAAGCCCTGACGCTGGGCGAGGACGCGGCGGCTTCGATGGGGGTTGATCTGCGGCGCCTGCGTCTGGTGCTGGTGGGTGGCGTGGCGGCTGCGGTCGGGGCGGCGACCGCGGTGGCGGGCGCGGTGGGCTTTGTCGGGCTGGTGGTGCCGCACCTGCTGCGCGGGGCTGTTGGCGGGCGCCCGGCCCGGCTTCTGCCGGCATCGGCCCTTGGGGGCGCGGCACTGGTGTTGGCCGCCGACATCGCAGTGCGGCTGATCCTCCCGGGGCGCGACCTCAAGCTCGGGGTGCTGATGGCGCTGATCGGGGCGCCGGTCTTTCTGCACCTGATCTGGCGGATGCGGGGGGAGCCATGACGCTGCTCGAGGTCGAAAACCTGACCGTCAGCCGCAAGGGCGGCAAGGCACTGGATGCGGTCAGCCTGCAGATTTCCGCCGGCGAATGCATTGGCCTGATCGGGCCGAACGGCGCGGGCAAGACCACATTGATGCGGGCGGCGCTGGGGCTGATCCCTTCTGCCGGGCACAGCACCTTGGCCGCGCTTTCGCCCGCCGCACGGGCGGCGCGGGTCGCCTGGCTGCCGCAATCGCGCGAAATCGCCTGGCCGGTCAGCGTGGCGCATCTTGTCGGCCTTGGCGCGGCGGCGCGGGGCCGGGGCGACGACCACCCGGCGGTTGGCGCGGCGGTCGCACGCATGGGGCTGGGGCCGCTGGCCCACCGCCGCGCCACCGACCTGTCGGGGGGCGAACAGGCCCGGGTGCTGATCGCGCGGGCGCTGGCGCAGGAAGCTCCGCTGCTTCTGGTGGATGAACCGATCGCCGGCCTGGATCCCGCGCAACAGATCCGCACCATGCGCGTCTTGCGCGCGCTGGCCGACGAGGGCCGGGGGGTCATGGTTTCCCTGCATGACCTGGGGCTTGCTGCGCGGCATTGCACGCGGCTTGTGGTGATGCGGGGCGGGCGGATCGTGGCCGATGGCCGGCCCGACGCCATCCTTCAGCCCGCGCTGCTGGCCGAGGTCTTCGACATCACCGCCTGCACCCTTGCCACCGAGGAAGGCACGATCTTCCAGCCGCTCGCCACGGTGGCACCATGATCGGGCTGCGATTGATCCGGCCCTGGCTTGAACTGGCGCTTGACCGGCCGCTGCGGGCGCTGAGCTTTGCCCCCCATCGCTCCGGCTTCGTGATGACCGACCGGATTCTCTGGCGCGAAGTCCGCAATGCCGACCTTCATCCCGGTTTCGACGCCGAAGCCTGGCTGGCGGATGAGCTGGCGGCGCGGGGCCGGCAGGGTGCGGTCGGCATGATGACCTCGCGCGACATCGGCCGGCACTTCCGCCACGACGCAAACATCGAAGGCATTGCCGCCGCCTGCGTCGCCACCGTGGGTCTTGGCAATGCTGAAACCGTGGGCCGCAGGCTGGCGCCGCCCGCATCTGCGATCGGGACGATCAACATTGCCGTCGTGCTGTCATCTGCCATGACCGAGACCGCGCAGATCGAGGCGCTGACCATCGCCGCCGAGGCGCGCACGGCGGCAGTGATGGAAAGTGGTCTCCGCCTGCGCAATGGGGCCCCCGCAACCGGCACCGGAACCGACTGCATCGTTATTGTCGCACCACCCGGCACCGCAGCGGCGGGCGCGCTGCGCTTTGCAGGCCTGCATACGGCCGCAGGCGAGGCTATTGGAAGGGTAGTGCGGGGCGCCGTTCTGGAAGGGGCCAAGGACTGGATCCGCGAAAACGGGGGGGTTGCCAATGGCTATCTGCCAGCCGCGGGCTGAGGCGGGATGGATCCCGCGCCCGGTATTTTCCGCCGGCCCGGCTGCGACCCCGGCCCCGATCGCCGGGCGGCATGGCTGGTCCCGAACCATCGCGGCGGCACCCGTTCCCCTGGGGCGGGTGCCCGACCTGAACCGCGTCGGCAGCGCCGCGCCCCTTGCCGGACCGATGCGCGAGGAAGCGTCTGACGGCGCGGAGGCCCGGCAGGCTCGGCGCGGGGTCTGGCCAGTTGCAGTTTCGGTTGCGGTGCATCTGGGGCTTGCGGCCTTTGCGTTGCAGCATTCGCCGGCCCCGTTGCAGCCGACCGCTCCCGATGGGGTGAGCGTGACGCTTGTCTCGGCGGCGGATCTTGTGTCGGACGTGCCGCCCGATCTTGCCGGCGCCACGCAGGCGCCCGCGGCCCCGCAAGCCCCCGGCGCCCCTGACGCGGCGGATGCGCCGCTGCTGCCGCCGGTCGAGGCCACCGCCGGCCTGCGCCCGGATGCCCCGGTCGCGCCGGCCGCAGAACCTTCGTTGCAGGTCGATCTGCCACCCGCACCGCCGGTATCGGCTGAGCCGCCCCGTTCGGCGCCGGCCGAGGCCCCCTTGGCACCAGAGGCCGTCGACCCCCCGGCCAAGGCGCAGCCCGGGCCGCCCGAAAAACCACAGGCGAAAGCCAGGGAAAAGACCAAGGCCACCACCGCCCGGACCGCGACAAAGCGCAAGACAACGGCCGCCAAGGCGCCGGCACCCAAGGGGGCCGCCATTGCGGCGAACGGGGCGGCGGCCGTCGGCGAAGGTGCACCGGTTTCCGCGAAATCGGCGGGCAAGCTGCAGGCAAGCTGGGGCGGCACCATCCGTCGCGCCGTGGACCGTGCCAAGCGCTACCCCGCCAGTGCCCGCGCCGGGCGCCTGAAAGGGACGGTCACCATCCAGTTGACCGTGAACCGGGCAGGACAGGTCATCGGCAGCGCGGTCATCGGGTCTTCGGGACATCCCGTTCTTGACCAGTCGGCGATTGCCGCCGCGACATCGGCGCGCGGCATCCCGGGGGCACCGGGCGGGCTTGAAGGCAGAAGTTTCACCTTCACGCTCAAGTTGAAATTCACGCCCTGAGGGTGACGACTACCAGACAGCTTCGGCCGTCATCGTCGTGACGCCTGCTTGCGAAACGGTTGCAAGTTCTTGCCCCGATCCGGTCTTCCACGCCCGGATCCGCAGCGTCTGCGGACCGCAGGCCGGGCTCAGCCCCCGGAAGGTGAAGCGGTGCGGCAAGCCGCCAGCCAACCGCGTGGCGAGGTTCAACATCAGCGTCGCCTGAAGCGGCCCATGGATCACCAGCCCGGGATAGAACTCGATACTGCGGGCATAGCTTTCGTCATAATGGATCCGGTGGCCGTTGAAGGTCAGCGCCGAGTAGCGAAACAGCATCACCGGATCCACCGCCACCTGCCATTCGGCATCCGCGCCGTCGCGCGCATCCGGAGTGGGATCGGGTGCAGGCGCCGTCGCGGCGGGGCGGTAGACGATGTCGTGCCGTTCGCGGAGCGCGGGACCGCGGTCGGTGGTCAATTCGTGATGGACGGCGACAAAGCTCAGCGCGCCGCTGCGTCCGGTCTTTTGCCGCACGTCACCAATGCGGGACTGGCGCGTGACCCGGTCGCCTTCGCGCAGAGGGTCAAGAAACTCCAGCGCGCCGCCTGCCCACATCCGGCGGGGCAGGGGGACGGGCGGCAGGAACCCGCCCTTTGCCGGGTGGCCGTCCTGTCCCAGCCCCGCCGGCGGAACCGCAGGCGGCGAAAGGCACCAATGCACTCCGGCCGGCGCCGCGCCGGTTTCGCCCAGGTTTGGCGAAAAGGTGGCGCGGAACCGTTCCACCATCCCGGCCGAGATCGTCTCGATCCGCGGCGTGTCGCTCTGGCCGATCCAGGAAGAGAAATCGGAATCATCGGTCATGGTTCTGTCCTTCCCGAAGTCCGGTCGGCGCCGCTGCATCGCTAACCGCGCCACGGAATTCGGACCGGAGGGCTTCGGTGCTGGCCCCAAGGCCAGGGACCGGCCCCGGCCGGAACGCGGCGTCGCGTCCGGCAGGACGTGGCATGGTCACGCACGCGCCATCGGCAAGCGCAACCTCGACCCGGCGCAGTGCCGGATGCGCGCCAAGATCGCGCACTTCGCTGTAGCGCCCCCAGGCGATACCAGCCGCCTCCAGCCGGGCGATTGCTTCGGCCGTGGTCAGCCGGGCAAAGACGGGCTCCAGCTCCCGGTCAAGCGCCAGCCGGTTGGAGACCCGCAAGGCATTGGAGGCAAAGTCGGGATGCGCGGCAAGCCCGGGGCGTTCGGCCACGACTTTGCAAAGCCGCGTCCATTCGGCATTGGTCTGCGTGGCGACGATCACCGTGCCATCGGCGCAGGCGAAGGGGCGATAGGGATAGATCGAGGCATGCGACAACCCGAAGCGCCCGGTTTCCCGCCCCGCATGTTCGTAATGCAGAAGCGGCACCGCCATCCAGTCGGCCATTCCGTCGAACATGGCGATCTCGATCTGGCGCCCGCGCCCGGTCAGGCCGCGTTCGATCAGCGATTCCAGCACGGCGGCATGGGCGTTCATGCCCGTGGCGATATCGGCGGCAGACACCCCGACCTTTGATGGTGTCTCTGGCGTGCCGGTGACGGCGCAAAGGCCGCTTTCGGCCTGGACCAGCATGTCATAGGCGCGCATCGGTGCGTAGGGGGTGTCCTGCCCGTAGCCGTTGATCGACACCGCGATCAGCCGGGGAAATCGTTCGACAATCACTTCGGGCGACAGGCCCATGCGCGTCAACGCACCGGGCACCAGATTCTGCACCAGCACATCGGCGCGTTCCAGCATCGCATACAGAAGGTCCAGGTCCTCTTTGGCCTTCAGATCCAGCACCGCGCTTTCCTTGCCGCGGTTCAGCCAGGCGAAATAGGCCGAGGTGCCCTTGACCGTGGCATCGTAATGGCGGGCGGTCTCGCCGCCCTCGCGCTCGATCTTGATGACGCGGGCACCGGCATCCGCCAGCCGCACCGTGCAAAGCGGGGCCGCCACCGCCTGTTCTATGGCAACGACCAGAAGCCCCCGGAGCGGCCCGTCACACATTGCGCTGCTGCCCCGAGCGGGCAAGCACGCCGGGGCGCAGCCGCTCGTTCGGCCCGTAATCCTCGGCCGGGTGGAAGAACAGGCGCGGGGTCTCGTTGACCGCCTCCAGCCGTTGCCGCCACCCGTCAAGCTGGCGGTTGCGCATCGCTTCGTTCTCGCGGGCGGGCATGAAGGCGACATAGGGCGGCAGCACGTCGAACCCGGTATAGCGCAGCAGCCCGTTGTGGATCGGCCAGAGCACGGTCAGGATGTCGCCGTCGATCCCGTCCGGCGCATAGGTGTCGGACGAGGTGCCGGTGGTTGCGGCGATGACGGCCAATTTGCCCCTGAACATGCCGGTGTCGTATTTGCGCCCCGGCAGATAGGCGAAGCCGCGCGCAAAGACCCGGTCGGCCCAACCCTTCAGGATCGCCGGCATGCTGAACCACCAGACCGGGAACTGAAAGATCACGAAGTCGGCCCGGGTCAGCTTGGCCTGTTCCCCGGCGATATCGGCGGCAATCGTGCCGCGCTCCATCGCCACGGACTGTTCGCGCGCAAGGCTGAAGCGGTCGGTCTGCGAATGCGGCCCGTCAATGTCGGCAGGCCCCGCGACGGGATTCCAGCCCATCGCGTAAAGGTCCGAAACCTTGACCGAATGGCCCCGGGCGGTCAGGGTTTCGACTGCAAGATCCTTCATCGCGCCGTTGAAGGATGTGGGCTCGGGATGGGCATAGACGATCAGGACATTCATGGCGGCTCTCAATAGGAGCGGGGCAGGCCGAGCACATGCTCGGCCAGATAGGACAGGATCAGGTTGGTCGAGATCGGCGCCACCTGATAGAGGCGGGTTTCGCGGAACTTGCGCTCGATATCGTATTCCTCGGCAAAGCCGAAGCCGCCATGGGTCTGCACCGCGGCATTGGCCGCCTCGAAACTGGCGTCGGCGGCCAGCATCTTGGCCATGTTCGCCTCGGCGCCCGGGTTCTGCCCGGCCTCATATAGCCGCAGCGCCTCGCGCACCATCAACTCGGCGGCGCGCATGTTGGCATAGGCCCTGGCAATCGGAAACTGGATGCCCTGGTTCTGGCCGATGGCGCGGCCGAAAACGTGACGGTCCTTCGCGTAACCAACAGCCTTGTCGATGAACCACTTCGCATCGCCTACGCATTCCGAGGCGATCAGGATGCGTTCGGCGTTCATCCCCGAAAGGATGTAGCGGAAACCCTTGCCCTCTTCGCCGATCAGGTTCTCGGCCGGAACGCGCAGGTCGTCGAAGAACACTTCGGTGGTGGCATGGTTCATCATGGTGCGGATCGGGCGGATCGTCAGCCCTTTGCCCAGGGCTTCGCGCATGTCGACCAGCAGGACCGACAGGCCATCGGTCTTCTTCATCCCTTCGGAGAGGGGCGTCGTGCGGGCAAGACACAGCATCAGGTCGGAATGTTCCGCCCGGCTGGTCCAGATCTTTTGCCCGTTGATGACATAGTGGTTGCCCTCCAGCCGGGCGGTGGTCTTCAGCGCGCCGGTGTCGGTGCCGCTCGTGGGCTCGGTCACGCCGAAGGCCTGCAGGCGGAGCGCACCGCTGGCGATGGCCGGCAGGTATTGCCGCTTCTGCGCGTCCGATCCGTGGCGCAGCAGGGTGCCCATCGTATACATCTGCGCATGGCAGGCGCCGCCATTGCAGCCCGCGCGCTGCATTTCCTCAAGCACGGCGGCTGCGGCCGAAAGCGGCAGGCCGGAGCCGCCGTATCCTTCGGGGATCAGCACCGAAAGCCAGCCCGCCTTGGTCAGGGCATCGACGAATTCCTGCGGATAGGCCATCGTGCGATCAAGCTTGCGCCAGTATTCGCCCGGAAACCTCGCGCAAAGCTTCGCCACCGCCTCGCGGATTTCGGGATAGGTTTCGGTCGCGTCGCTCATGCGGGCATCTCCTCGGGACTTGTCCCTTGCTTGTCACAGCCAAGTCATGCCGACAACGACAAGAAGGATAGATCAGATATGCCGCGTTTCTATATCTTGCGCGGTCAGACGCCACGACGACGGCCGGACCCCCGTCAGCGCGAGGCCGCTTCCGTGGCAGCGGCAGGAAGCCGCCCCGGCCAGACCCCTTGTTCCACCATCAGTTTTACATTGGACGCGATCACCTGGCCTGCAAAACGGGCGAGGCGTGGCACCGGCCGGTCCGTCGGATAGGACATCACGAGCCGCCGCATCGGCACCGGATTGCGCAGCGGCGCGGCGCAAAGCTGCCCCGTCGCCAGATCCTTGTGGATCGGCGCCAGCGGCAGGATCGTGGATCCGTGCCCGCTTCTGACCAGGGACTTCAGCGTGGCATAACTGTCGGCCTCGACGGGGACACGCAACGCGAAACCGCAGTCGTCGGCGCATTTGTCCAGGATGGCGCGGAGGCCATGGCCATGACTGGGCAGCAGCAGCCGCTGCCCCTCAAGATCGCGGAAATTCACCGGCACATCCTGTGAAAGACCCGCCCCCGGCGGGCCGATCAGGAACAGCACCTCTTCCAGAAGCGGCTGCGCCCGCAATGTGCGCGCCGACTTGGGGTCATAAAGGATCGCGGCGTCGATCTCGCTGCGGTGCATCCAGTCCAGCAGATACCCGGAATAGGCGCTGACGATGCGCAGCGTGGCGTCCGGGTGGCTGCTGCGGAACGCGGCAACCAGCGGTTCAGACAGGATGTCGGCCACCGTGGGCGGCAGGCCGATCGAAACATGGCCCCGGAGCGGCGCGTCCCCATCCGAAACCGAGGCGCGGATTTCCTCAAGTTCGGACATGACGCGCAAGGCATGGCGCAACACGTCCTGCCCCGGATCGGTGATGATCATCCCACGCCCGTGACGGTCGAACAGCCGCGCGCCCAGCTCTTCCTCCAGCAGGCGGATCTGCCGGGAAAGTGCGGGCTGCGCGATATGCAGGCGGTCGGCCGCCTTCGACAGGCTGCCCAGTTCGGCGACGTGAATCAGGGTGCGAAGCTGCGAGAATTCCATTGCTATAGAATATCGCTATATCTGTTCGCTAAAAAGGGTCGATGTTGCGGGTTTCCGGCAAGGCTATAGCTTGGAAAACCAGACGTGCCGGGAGACCGAAATGACTGTCGCAGAAGCTATCCCCACGGGACAGAAAGCCCGTGACCCGGCCAATGATTGGCCGCTTGAACTTTATGATGTGCTCAAGGCCGCCGGCATTCGCCAGATGTCCTATGTGCCCGATGCCGGCCATTCGACGCTGATCCGGCTGTTCGGTGAGGACAGGGATGTGACCACCAACGTCCTGACCACCGAGGAAGAGGGTATCGCCATTGCGACCGGCGCCTGGCTGGGCGGCGAGCGGTCGGTCGTCCTGATGCAATCCTCGGGCGTCGGGAACTGCATCAACATGCTGTCCCTGCCGGTCCAGACCCGCACGCCGCTTTTGATGCTGGTGACGATGCGCGGCGAATGGGCCGAATTCAACCCGTGGCAGGTGCCGATGGGGCAGGCGACCGAGGCATCGCTCAGGGCCATCGGCGTGACCGTGCTGCGTGCCGAGACGGGGGAAGACCTGATTGATGTGGTGGCCCAGGCGGCGGGCATGGCCTTCGACGCGGATCAGCAGATCGCGGTGCTGATCGGCCAGCGCCTGCTTGGCAAGAAGAAATGGTGAGCGTGATGGCCCTTCCGACGATGGATCGCCGTGCGGCGGCAAGCAAGCTTCTGGCAGCGCGGGACGGCGCATTGGTGGTGACCGGTCTCGGGTCGCCCAGCTATGACGTTCATGCCGCGGGCGACGTGGAGAACAACTACTACCTTTGGGGTGCCATGGGGGGTGCTGCGCTGACCGGCCTTGGCCTTGCGCAGGCGCAGCGCGGCAAGCGGGTGATGGTGATCACCGGCGATGGCGAGATGCTGATGGCCTTCGGGGCGCTGGCGACCATTTCGGTGGCCAGGCCCACGAACCTTGACATCATCGTGCTGGACAACCAGCACTTCGGCGAAACCGGGATGCAGCCCAGCCATACCGACCGCGGCATCGCCTTCGACAAGATCGCCGCGGCGGCCGGTTTTGCGGAAACCGCCGAGTTGCGCAGTCTCGAGGAGGTGGATGCCCTCGTCGCCCGCCTGCGCACACCCGCCGCCGGTCCGCGCCTTTTTGTGCTGAAGATCAAGGCCGAGAACCTGCCGCGTTCACTGCCGCCGCGCGACGCCACCTTCATCAAGAACCGTTTCCGGGCGCATCTCGGGCTTGAAACCTGCTGAGAGGGGCCTGGGAGAGGGCAGGCGGCTGCCGTTTCCCTTCCCGGAATTTCGCAACTGCGGCGGGACAGACCGTCCATCGGAGGCGTCATGCAACTTCAACAATTCCAGAACACGGTCGGCGGGCAGGTTCAGCCGGCCCGCAACACGTTTGAATCCTTCGATCCCTTTACCGGCAAGCCCTGGGCGCTGATCCCTCTTGACGGCCCAATCGAGGTGGAAGCCGCCGTCGCCGCCGCCAAGGCCGCGTTCCGGTCCCCGGAATGGGCCGGCCTGACCGCCACCGCGCGCGGCAAGCTGCTGCTGCGGCTGGCCGATCTGATCACCGAAAACGCCGACCGTCTGGCCGCGCTGGAAACGCGCGACAACGGCAAGCTGATCGCCGAGATGTCGGCCCAGTTGCGCTATATCCCGGAATGGTTCCGCTATTTCGGCGGGCTCGCCGACAAGATCGAGGGCGCGGTCCTGCCGATCGACAAGCCGGGCATGTTTGCCTTTACCCGGCATGAACCGCTTGGCGTGGTTGCGGCGATCGTGCCGTGGAACTCGCCGCTGATGCTGCTGACGTGGAAGCTGGCGCCGCTGCTCGCTGCCGGCAACACCGTGGTCATCAAGCCGTCGGAACACACCTCTGCCTCGGCGCTGGAATTCGTGAAGCTGTTTGAATATGCGGGCTTCCCGCCCGGCGTCGTCAATACCGTGACCGGGATGCCGGTCGAGGTGGGCGTGCCGCTGGTCAATCACCCCGACGTGGCCAAGATCGCCTTTACCGGCGGCGAGCCGGGCGGGATCGCCGTCTATCGCGCGGCGGCCGAGGGGCTGAAGACCGTCACCCTGGAGCTGGGTGGCAAATCCGCCAATATCGTCTTCGCCGATGCCAATATCGGCAATGCGGTGAACGGCGCGATCTCGGGCATCTTCGCGGCCTCGGGCCAGACCTGCATCGCGGGTTCGCGGCTTCTGGTGCAGCGTTCGGTCCACGATCAGGTGGTCGAGGGGGTGGTGAAGCTGGCCGGAACGGCGCGCTTGGGCAATCCGGCGGACATGGCCACCCAGGTCGGCCCGATCACCACGCAGGCGCAAAGGGCCAAGGTGCTGTCCTATCTTGACATCGCGCGTGGCGAAGGCGCCGAGGCGGTGCTGGGCGGCAAGGCCCCCGAGGATGCAGGCCTGCGCGACGGCTGGTTCGTGGAGCCCACGATCTTTACCGGCGTGAGCAACCAGATGCGCATCGCGCGGGAAGAGGTCTTCGGCCCGATCCTCTCGATCATCCCCTTCGACACCGAGGAAGAGGCCATCGCCATCGCCAATGACAGCCCCTATGGGCTGGCCGCCGGTCTCTGGACCGGGGATATGGGGCGTGCCCTGCGCGGCAGTGCCGCGCTTGAAGCGGGGACGGTCTGGGTCAATTCCTATCGCGCGGTCAGCTACATGGCGCCCTTCGGCGGTTACAAGCGCAGCGGGGTCGGGCGCGAAAGCGGACAAGAGGCCGTCAACGCCTATCTTCAGACCAAGACTGTCTGGATCGATACTGCGGGCACGGTTGCCAATCCCTTCGTGATCCGCTGAGGCCGCGATGTCGGATACTGCAACGGCAAGGGTGGTTGTCGTCGGCGGTGCGATCATGGGCAGCTTCGTCGCCTGGTCGCTGCGCCGCGAGGGGTTCGCCGGTGAGATCACCGTGGTCGAGAAGGACCAGACCTACCAGTTCTGTTCGACTGCGCGGTCTGCCGCATCCATCCGCACGCAGTTCGGCACGCCGATCAACATTCACATGAGCCTTTACGGGGTCGATTTCTTCCGCCGGATCAGGGAAACCTTCGGCGCTTCGGCCGATATCGGCTATGTCGAGAACGGCTACCTGATCCTTGGCGGGCCGGACACCGCCAAGGCCCGCCGCGCCGCCGTCGACATGCAGCGGGCCGAGGGCGCGGATGTGATCGCCCTGACCCCCGACGAGATCGCCGCGCGCTTTCCGTATCTGTCGGTCGAGGATCTGGGCATCGGCACCTTCGGCCAGACCGGAGAGGGTTGGTTCGACGCCTGGTCGCTTCTGTCGCTGGTGCGCGGTGCGGCCAGGGATCATGGCGTGCGCTATGTCACCGCCGAAGCCGAAGGGTTCAATCTGGCGGGCGGGCAGGTGCGGGCAGTCCGGCTGGCGGGGGGCGAAACCCTGCCCTGTGACTGGTGCATCATGGCGGCCGGTGCGGCGTCTGGACGGCTGATCGAAGCACTGGGGCAGCCGCTGCCGGTCACGCCGCGCAAGCGCTCGGTGTTTTCCTTTCGCGCGCCCCTGAAGGCTGCGAATTTCCCGATGCTGTTTGATTCCTCTGGCGCATGGGTCCGCCCCGAGGGTGAAGGTTTCATCGGCGGCATCCAGCCGCCTGCCGATCGCGACCCGGATGCGACGGATGATTACGAGCCCCATCACGACCTGATGGAAGAGGTGTTCTGGCCGGCGATTGCAGCGCGGATCCCGGCGCTGGAACAACTGCGGCTGGACCGTGCCTGGGCCGGGCATTACGAGGTCAACGCCCTGGATCACAACGGCATCCTTGGCCCGCATGACCAGATCGCCAACCTGATCTTCGCCACCGGATTTTCGGGCCACGGCGTCATGCATGCCCCGGCAGCGGGCCGCGGCGTGGCGGAACTGATCCTGCACGGGCACTATACCAGCCTCGACATGTCGGCCCTGGGCTATCACCGGATTCGCGCGTGCGAACCCATGCATGAAAGCATCGTTTACTGAAGGAGAAGACCATGAGGTTCGCAGGAAAAGTCGCCGTCATCACCGGCGCGGCCCAGGGCATCGGCCGGGCCAGTGCCGAAAGGTTCCTTTCCGAAGGGGCGAAGGTCGTTCTTGCCGATAACGACGCGGCGCGGCTGAAGGCAACGGCGGCCGAGATCGGCACGCCGGAAACCGTGCTGGCGGTGGTGACGGATGTGGCGAAGAAGGCCGATGTGGATGCGCTGATCGCCAAGGCGGTTGCGAAATTCGGCCGGATCGACATCTTGCTGAACAACGCCGGAATCTGCCCGGTGGCCGATTTCCTCGACTTCACCGAAGAACAGTTCGATCGCACGCTGGCCGTGAACCTGCGTGGCGCCTTCTTCGGCACCCAGGCCGCCGGGCGGCAGATGATCGCCCAAGGCGGCGGCGGGGTCATCATCAACATGTCCTCGATCAACTCGGGCCTCGCCAATCCGGCCTGCGCGCCCTATGCGATTTCAAAAGGCGGCATGAACCAGGTGACCTCGACCGCGGCAGTCGCCTTCGCGCCCCACGGGATCCGGGTTTGTGGCGTTGGCCCCGGCACCATCGCGACCGAGATCATCAAGGGCGCCTTCACCGAACGTGCCGGCATGAATGCGATCCTGGCCCGCACGCCGCTGGGCCGCCTGGGCGAGCCGGAGGAAATCGCCGGGGTCGTGGCCTTCCTTGCATCGGACGATGCGTCCTATATCACTGGCGAGACGATCTACCCCGATGGCGGGCGCCGGATCCTGAACTACACCGTTCCGGTCAGGGAGTGAGCCTGATGAACAAGGCTTTCGAGAAGCTGCACCACGTCTGCATCGTCGTCCACGACATCGACAAGACGCAGGCCTATTACGAATCCATCGGCATCGGCCCCTGGATCGCCTATCCGCCGCTTGCCGAATACGAGGAACTCGAGGTTCCCAGCCGCGACGGGTTCATGGCGATGCAATACCGGGTCTGCAATCTGCCGAACATCCAGTTGCAGCTTTGCCAGCCCGACCACAATCCTTCCCCGCAGCGCCTGCATCTGGACGCCAAGGGCGAAGGCGTCTTCCACCTGGGGTTCGAGGTTCCCGACGCCGACGCGGCAGAAGCGGGCACCGGGCTGCCCGTCAAGATGCGGGGACGGCGTGCGAACCGGACCGGCTTCACCTATTACAACACCGAAGACGGCGCGGGCGTCGTGCTGCTGACCCGTGCGACAAACAACCCGGGCACCTGACTGCGGAGAGCGAAATGAAGATCGACCTCAACTCCGACCTCGGCGAAAGCTTCGGCCCCTGGACGATGGGGGACGATGCAGCGATGCTCGATGTCGTGACCTCGGCGAATATCGCCTGCGGCGGCCATGCCAGCGACCCCGAGACGATGTTCACCACCCTGCGATTGGCGGCCGAGCGTGGCGTCATCATCGGGGCGCATCCGGGATATGCCGACCGCGAAGGCTTCGGGCGGCGGGTGATCCCGATGCATCCCGATGAAATCGGCCGGATGGTCGCAGCGCAGGTCGGCGCCCTTCAGGGCATCGCGGCGCTGGCGGGGGCCGAGGTGCGCTATGTGAAGCCGCATGGTGCCCTTGGCAATCTTGCGGCGGCGGATCCTGCGGTCGCCAGGGCCATCGTTGCCGCCGTGGCGGCGCTGCCGGGCAGGCTTGCGGTGCTGGCCATCTCGGGGACCGATCTGGAACTGGCAACTCGGGCGACCGGGGCCGAGGTCTATTCCGAGATTTTCGCCGATCGGGGCTATCTGCCCAACGGCAGGCTGGTGCCCCGGTCGCAGCCCGGCGCGATGCTGCATGACGCCAGTGAGGCCGCCGAACGGCTGGTGCGCTTTCTGGAGGACGGGCGGATGCCGGTGGTCGGGGGCGATCCCATCCCGCTTGCCGCGCAATCCATCTGCGTTCACGGCGATAGCCCCGGGGCCGTTGCGATGGCCAAGGAAATCCGCACGCGTCTGTCGGCCGCCGGCATCGGCGTTGAACCCTTCCTGAAGCCCTGACGAGGATATGAAAGATGCCCAAGGGATATCTGATCGCACAGGTCAACGTGACCGATCCCGAAGCCTATGCCGAATATGGCAGGGTCGCCGGCGCGTTGCTCAAGGCCGCCGGGGCACGGCAGATCCTGAAAGCCGACAGTGCGATCGTCGTCGAAGGCCGCCCGAAGGCGCGCACCGTGATCTTCGAATTCGACAGTCTGGATGCTGCGAAGGCGTTCTGGAACAGTGCCGGATACCAGGCCAGCATCGCCTTGCGGCAAAACGCGGCCGTCGGCGATTTCATCCTTGTCGAAGGCGCGGTGTGACGTGTGCGCTGTCGCGCGCGGACGCGTTTTTCCAGTCTTCAGTGCGATCGCTGAACACAGCCTGCTGGTGGAGTTCGGCGAAACCATCGCGCCCGAGATCCATGATCGTGTCCTTCGGCTCGACAAGGCGCTTTCCGAGGTGCCATTCGAAGGCCTCATTGAAACGGTTCCCGCCTATGCCGCGATCCTGATCCACTTCGATCCGCTGGTTGCCGACCATGTTGCAGCGGAAGCGGCGGCGCGACAGTTGCTTGACCGTGGGACGGCGAGGACCGCCAGGCCCAGACTCCACGAGGTTCCGGTCTGCTATGACGACGACCTGGCCCCCGATCTGGCCCTTGTCGCCGAGGCTGCCCGTCTGTCGCCCGAGGAGGTGATCGCCGCGCATCTGGCCGGTCATTACGAAGTGTTCTTGTATGGCTTTGCGCCCGGATATGCCTATCTGGCCGGGGTGCCCGAAGTGCTGCGCATGCCGCGCAAACCCGCCGCCGTTCGCGGCATTCCGGCCGGCAGCGTCCTGATCGCGGGGCAGCAATGTCTTGTCTCGACCATCACGATGCCGACCGGCTGGTGGGTCATCGGGCGGTCCGCCGCCCGCATCCTGACCGACGACAGCGCGCGCCCCTTCCTGTTCGATGTCGGCGACGAGGTGCGTTTCCGCCGCGTGACCCGGGCGGAATATGAACGGGAGGCGGGCCGATGAGCGACGCCACCCTCGCCGTCACCTTCGCCGGGCCGCATGTCTCGGTGCAGGATGGCGGGCGTCCCGGCCTCATGCGCTATGGCGTTCCCTGTTCGGGGCCGATGGACCGCCTGGCCTTTGCGGCGGCGAATCTTGCCCTGGGGAACGCGGCGCATGCGCCCGCGATCGAGATTTCGATGGGCGGTCTGATGCTGGAATGCCAGTCCGGCGTTGTCAGCTATGCGGTGGCGGGCGGCGGCTTCATCGTCGATCACGCCGGAACGAAGCGCAGTTCCTGGAGCGTCGCCACGCTGCGCGCCGGAGAGAAGCTTGCGATCCGGCCGGGCCACTGGGGAAGCTGGTGCTATCTTGCCCTGGCCGGGACGCTGGCCGTGCCGGAATGGCTGGGCAGCGCCTCCACCCATGCTCTGTCCGGTTTCGGCGGCGGCAGGCTGGTTTCCGGGCAGCGGATGCAGATTGCCGATGCCGGCGGGCGCGAAAGGCGCGAAGGGGATATTCCCTGCCCGCTCCAGGCGCGGCCGCGGGGTGAGCTGCGCGTGACCATGGGCCCCCAGCAGCGGTTTTTCCATCCCGATACGATCACGGCCTTCCTGTCGGGCCCATGGACGATGACCTCCGCCTGGGATCGTATGGGGGTCCGATTGCGCGGCCCCGCCATCGCGCCGCAGGCGGAGCTGGACATGCCATCCGAGCCGATCGTGCGCGGATCGGTCCAGGTTGCCGGTGACGGGGTGGCGACGGTGCTGCTGGCCGATCACCAGACAACGGGTGGCTATCCGAAGATCGCCACAGTTCTGGATTGCGACCTTGATGCCTTCGTCCAGTTGCGACCGGGCGATCCGGTCTTGTTCCGTGCAGTGACTCCGGCCGGGGCGATTGGCATTGCGCGCACGGCCGCGATCGGGGCATCGGCCTATCTCGAGGCGATTGTGAAAGGGCGGGGATAGTCCCTGCAGAACCGGTTCCTGCCCCCGGCCTGACACTGATCGCGTGCGTCTTGCCCGGGCGCGCCGGTCGGGTTTCACGAAGGGCGAGGCGGTGGGGACTGAGCCCTTTCTGGTCGTCCAGATGATCGACAAAAGGCGGGGAAGGGTGCTGGGCGGATCCACCCCGGCGAATGCGATGATCTTCGACCGCGGCAATCCAACACGATCTTGATGGCTGGGCGGCGCGGGGCCTGCCGGGCTGGGGCCGGCAGGATGTCCTTCCCTGTTTCCGGCGGATGGAAATCTTTGCGGAAGGCGCGAACGCCACGCGGAGCGGTCGCGGGCCGCGCAGGGCCATGCGGGCCAAGGCCGTGCATCCGCTGTTTTACGTCTACATGTGCCCGGGCGAACAGGCCGGTCATGCACGCCCTGCCGATCATGATTCCGGCGACCAGGAAGGCATGCATATCGCGCAATGCAGGATCGGGCAGGCGCGGCTTGGCCCCTTCGTCCGCCTGCTGATCACCGAAACGAGCGGGTTCGAGCATCCGGTGCAGGAACATGGGGACATTCTTGATGCCTGCATGAAGGGGAAGACTGCGCGCGCCGTTGCATTGCTGCGGGCCCATATCGGGGTCTGATGCCGGAGGGGGCAGGATCGTACGCTAAGGGCTGATTTTGGGTCCTGCACGCTGTAGGGTTCTGTAGATCGTCGGCCTTGAGACCGAGAAGAGTTCGGCGAGATCGCTGATGGAATAGTCGCCAGAGGCGTGCATGCGGGTCAGTTCTTTTTGTTGTTTTTCAGATAGTTTTGGCTGCTTTCCCCGCAGCTTTCCTTTGGCGCGGGCGATGGCCATGCCTTCTCTTGTCCGCATCCTGATCAGGTCAGATTCAAACTCGGCGAAGGTGGCCAGAATGTTGAAGAACATTCTGCCCATCGGATCGGTCGGATCGTAGACCGACGCACCCAAAGCAAGCTTGACGCCCTTCTTTTCAAGTTGCTCTGCGATAGCGCGCGCGTCGGGAACGGACCTTGCAAGACGATCCAGCTTTGACACGATCAGCACGTCGCCTTCCCGCACGGCAGCCAGTGCCTGGTCGAGGCCGGGACGGGTGCGGTTGGTGCCCGTCAGCCCGTGGTCAGTGTAAATAAGGTCTTCCGATACCCCCAGGGCGTAGAGGGCCTGCCGCTGCGCGGTCAGGTCCTGTTTATCGGTCGAGCAGCGGGCGTAGCCAATTTTGGTCATGGTCATGCTTCTGTGTACGGATAAGGGGCCTCATGTGCGAATCAAATCGTACCATCTATACGAGATGTGGTGGTGTGCAGTTTCATTGCCGTTACCAACCCCCTCGACACATGTCCGCAGATCGACCCTCTTACGGACATCTGCGCTTCTCTCTCCGGAAAACATCATGCCACGACGCAATATCCTGACGGACCGTCAAAGGGCTGTCCTCTTCGATCTGCCCACGGATCAAGCGGCTCTGCTGCGCCATTACACCCTGGCCGATGATGATCTGGAAATCATCCGTGCACGCCGCCGATCTCACAATCGTTTTGGCTTTGCCCTGCAGCTTTGCGCGTTACGACATCCGGGAAGATTGCTGACCCAAGGCGAGGTCATTCCCGAGGCCGTGACGCGTTTCCTGGCTGCGCAACTCGGGCTGCGTCCCGATGATCTGGCTGACTATGCGGCCCGCGACGAAACCCGCCGCGAGCATCTTGCTGCGTTGCGGGAAGTCTACGGCTACAAGATGTTCACGGGCCGAGGGTCGCGCGATCTGAAGGTCTGGCTGGAAGATTCTGCCGAAACCGCCCGATCGAACGAGGATCTGGCGCGGTGCTTCGTGGAGCAATGCCGGGCAACCCAGACCATCCTGCCCGGGATCACGGTCATCGAGCGGCTTTGCGCGGATGCTCTTGTCGCCGCTGAACGGCGGGTCGATGCTCGAATTTCCAGCCGGCTGGATAGTGAGATGGGCAATCGGCTGGATGCCCTGCTGACAGAGGATGCAGGTGGCTCCGTCACCCGCTTTGTCTGGCTTCGCCAGTTTGAGGTGGGCCAGAACTCGGCCGATATGAGCCGCCTGCTCGACCGGCTGGAATTCTTGCAGGCTTTGGCGCTGGACCGGAGCATTCTGGCGGATGTGCCACCCCACCGCGTTACCCGCCTTCGTCGTCAGGGGGAACGATACTTCGCCGGGGATCTGCGGGACATATCAGGCGAGCGTCGCCTTGCCATCCTCGCGGTCTGCGCCGTCGAATGGCGCAGCGCCATTGCCGATGCGGTGGTCGAAACCCATGACCGTATCGTTGGCAAGACCTGGCGCGAGGCAAAATCCCGATGTGACGCCCGCGCGGACGACGCCAAAGCCGCCCTGAAAGTTACCCTGCAGGCCTTCTCCACCCTTGGATCAGCGCTGCTGGAAGCGCATGAAGATCGCGCCTCGCTTGAGGAAGCCGTCCAGAACGCGGGTGGTTGGTCATCCCTGAAGGGGCTTGCCGCCACCGCGGCCCAACTCACTGACACGTTGGCTGCCGATCCACTGGCGCATGTCGTCCACGGATACTATCGCTTCCGTCGCTATGCCCCACGCATGCTGCGGGCGCTCGACATTCAGGCCGCGCCGGTGGCCGTGCCCTTGTTGGAAGCCGCTGGGATCGTCGCGCGCGCTGAGACGACAGTGACCTTGCCGCTGACCTTTCTGCGCCGGGGTTCGAAATGGCAGAGACACCTGAATGCTGATGAGGGCGATGGGCAGCGGTTGTGGGAGGTGGCGGTCCTGTTTCACCTGCGCGAGGCCTTCCGCTCCGGCGATATCTGGCTTGTCCATTCCCGGCGGTTTGGCGACCCGAAAGAGGCACTGGTTCCGGCCGAGGTGGCCCGCGCCACGCCGAGGCTGGCCATGCCGTTCGAACCCGAAGCCTGGCTGGCGGATCGCAAGGCGCGCATGTCGGATGCCTTGCGCCGCCTGGCGCGTGCGGCAAAGGCCGGGGCCATCCCGGGCGGATCCATCGAGGACGGCGTCCTGAAGATCGACCGGCTGACTGCGGCCGTCCCGGAAGAAGCTGAAGCCGTGGTGCTTGATCTCTATGGCCGCCTGCCGGGCATCCGGATCACCGACCTCCTGCTGGAGGTGGATTATGAGATCGGCTTTACCGAGGCCTTCACGCATCTGCGCACGGGCGTGCCCTGCGCAGACAGGATCGGCCTGCTGAACGTGCTGCTGGCCGAAGGGCTGAACCTTGGCCTCAGCAAAATGGCTGGTGCCACGAACAGCCATGATTATTTCCAGCTTTCGCGTCTGTCGCGATGGCATGTGGAAAGCGAGGCGATGGCGCGAGCCCTGGCCATGGTGATCGAAGGCCAATCCTGCTTGCCGATGGCTCGGTTCTGGGGTGCCGGGCAGACAGCCTCAAGCGACGGGCAGTTCTTCCCCACCACGCGACAGGGCGAAGCGGTGAACATGATCAATGCCAAGTACGGCCATGAACCCGGGTTGAAGGCCTACACCCATGTCTCCGACCAGTTCGGGCCCTTCGCCACCCAGACCATTCCGGCCACGGTGAACGAGGCGCCCTATATTCTCGACGGCCTGCTGATGACCGACGCCGGCCAAAAAATCCGCGAACAGTATGCCGACACCGGCGGCTTCACCGACCATGTCTTCGCCGTCACCTCCTTGCTGGGCTTTCAGTTCATCCCTCGCATCCGAGATCTGCCATCCAAGCGGCTCTACCTCTTCGACCCGGCGTCCTGCCCGAACGAGTTGAAGGGGCTGATCGGTGGCAAGATTAAGGAACGTCTCATCACGGCAAACTGGCCGAATATCCTGCGAAGCGCGGCTACCATGCTCACGGGCGTCATACCCCCAAGCCAGTTGTTGCGGAAGTTCGCAGCCTATCCTCGGCAGCACGAACTGGCCGTGGCCCTGCGGGAAATCGGACGGGTCGAGCGGACACTCTTTATCATCGATTGGCTGCTCGACGCCGACATGCAGCGCCGCGCCCAGATCGGCCTCAACAAAGGCGAAGCCCACCATGCTCTGAAAAACGCACTGCGCATCGGCCGTCAGGGCGAAATCCGCGATCGCACCACCGAAGGTCAGCACTTCCGTATGGCAGGTCTGAACCTGCTCGCCGCCATCATCATCTACTGGAACACCAAGCATCTCGGAAACGCCGTCACGCAGCGACAGCATGATGGGTTGGACTGTCCTGCCGAGCTGCTGGCGCACATCTCGCCGCTCGGTTGGCCTCACATCCTCCTCACGGGCGAATACAGATGGCCAAAAAAATGACCAGCTACCTTAGCGTACTATTCTGCCCCCTCCGGCATCAGACCCCACATGGCCTGGCCAGATGACAAAGCTTGCGGTTCAAAACCCCTTGATCCGCCAGATGGCCTTCGGGGCCGGACATGCTGTACGCCCGGATCCGGGTAAGAATGATTATTCGATGAACCAGATATATTACATAATCCGCATTATCGGGCTGACAGCCCCACCCCTTCCGCTTTGCGTCGGAATGTCACTCGGGGGTCTTGATGCGGGGTGACCAGTCCTCGATCTGGCCGGTTGCAAGCCGTGCGGCCACAAGGCGTTGCCAGCTTTCCGGCAGGCCGGGAAGCGACCTCAGCGCGGCAAGGGCGGCTGTGTCAAGTGCGTCATGGTAAAGCAGCCGGGCCACCCGGTCGAGCGGCCAGCCGGAATGGGGGCGGTCTTGCAGCACCGCAGTGTCGCCCGCCGCGATCAGGCCCGGTTCCAGCACCCGGAAATACCAGCCCGACCGGCCGGTTTGCTGGACGCGATATGCCATGTCGGGCAGGCCGAAGCGCAGGTTGAGCTTCCAGCAGGGCTGGCGCGACTGGCTGACCTCGCAGAGTGTGCCCCCGATGC
Source organism: Paracoccaceae bacterium (assembly GCA_020622085.1). Classification (GTDB taxonomy): domain Bacteria; phylum Pseudomonadota; class Alphaproteobacteria; order Rhodobacterales; family Rhodobacteraceae; genus QY30. The sequence continues at coordinate 1,320,483 of JAHRYM010000001.1, forward strand.
GCCACAGATCACCAAGGCAGATGTCGGATTCGACCGCGCCCTCGATGACCAGGTTTTCACCAAAGGCCCCGGGATGGAACCGCGCCGCCGCTCCGGGCAGGTCGGCCGCCCAGGCGGCGTAATGTGCCACTGCATAGGCATGAAGTGCCTTGTCCGGCCCGCCGTGCCGGCGGCGATCGCCTTGTTCGTCGCCGTCAAGTCCCTCGTGTCCGGCAGGAACCGGGCCGGCGCGCGGAGCCTTGTCGATGGCCGATGGCTCGCCGTTTGGCCCGAAAGGCCGGGCGCGGCCGGTGCGAAGCTCGGCAATGCGGAAACGGGTCATGGCCTGCGGGGTCCGGGGGATGAAGACAGCGGGGGTGGCCCCGGAAACCGGCCCGCCCCCCTTTGACTGGGGCGGAGCCGGCCAGGGGCCGGGTGTCGCATCATCCCCGATGCGCCCCTGCCACGCAAGCCCGGGCCTTGCCCGGGCCGGGTGGGATCAGAACTTGCCGATCAGGTTGACGAACAGGCCCTCGCGGTTCCGTTCCAGGCTGCGCAGGTCATCCGAGACCCCACCCCAGGAATAGCCCGCGCCCAGCCTGACATTGTCGTTCAGGTCGCGGTAGACGCCCAGAAGCGCGCCAAATTCCGTCGTGTCGGCTTTCGGATAGGCCATGGCGCGACCTTCGGCCAGGATGTCCCAGTTGTGGACGATGTGGTAGTCGAGCCGCAGGATCGCCAGATGCGCGGTCGAGGTGATGAAGGTGTTCGTGCCGCGCGCCGCTTCCTCGCGCAGGCGGAAGCCGTATTTCGCACCCAGCGTGAATTGCTGGTTCAGGTCATAGCTCAGCGCCGCGTTCAGGATGTGGCTGCGCTGCTTCGGGCCGTTCACGTTGCCGTCCACGTTCACCTGGTCGGCGCCCGGCATGTCGTAAAGCCAGGTATAGCTGGCAAGCGCGTTCAGCCGATCATTGGCAACGGGGCGATAGGCATAGCCAAGCTTCGCCTCGACATAGCGGCCATCCAGCAGGTTGTCGGTATCGGCGTCCGAGATCACCGCATCCAGCCCGCCGATCAGGCGCCAGTCGTCGCTGGTGCGCCGCTCGAAGGCACCGGCCACAAGGATCGAGCGCCGGTCCTGCACGCGGGCCGGGTTGTCGCTGTCTTCAAAGCGCAATTCACCGCGCAGGCCGGCGGTATCGCCCTCGCCGCCCGACCAGCGCATCCCAAGCGACAGGCCCTGCCGTTCGATCGTGGTGCCATCGCTTTCGGTATTTGTCCCCGACAGGATCCCCAGGTCATAGCGCCAGACCTCCGATGGCGTGTAGGTGACGCCATAGGTCGTCGTCAGCGCCGGTTCCGAGCCGAAGGCGCTGTAGCTGTGTTCGGCATTGTAGCGCCAGGCGTCGTTGATCCGCGAGTTCGCGCCCAGCACCAGCGTGCCCCGGTCATGGCCGGTGACGGTGGTGCTGTCCTCCATCCTGAGCGGATCCTGCCGGTAGCCCATCGTATAGGTGGTATCGGCATTGGGTGCCCAGGCCAGTTGCAGCTTGCCGGCCCCGCCAAGGCTGCCGTCGGATCCTTCGGCCATCAGCGTCAGCGCATCCGAAAGCCGCGTCTCGACACCCAGCCCCAGCCGGTCGTTGCGGCCGAGGCTGCCGCCATGATCCGCCGTCACCTGACCGAAGACCCAGGCCGACAGATCCTCGTCGCGGGTCCAGGTCAGCCTTGCGCCCAGGTCGGTGCGGGTGCCGTTGTCCTCGGCCAGCGTGCTGCCGGGCGCGGTGCGGTCGGTCGTCGCCACCTCGACATCCAGCGAATAGGCCGGGTCCAGGTCGTAGGACAGGCCCAGCCGCGCATCGGTGCGTTCCTTGACGCCGGTATCTTCGAACCGGTCGGCGCCGAAGGTCAGCGCCATGCGGTCAGTCAAGCCCACTTCGCCTTCCAGGCCGAAGGTGGTCTGCGGCGTGCCCACATCAAGATCGGGCGAGGTGAAGCCCGCCTCGCGGTCGTCGTAATAGGCGCTGACATGGCCCTTGCCGCCGAAATCGGCCAGATCGGCCTGGCCTTCCACTCGATATCCAAGGGCGCTCTTGCCCTTGATGCCGGCGCTGGGTGTAGCCGGGTCGATCTCCAGCCCGCCATTGAGCGAAAAGGTCGAACCGAAACCCGGCCCTTCGCTTTGCGCGACCTCGAAGCTCAGCCAGGAACTTTCGCTGTGGCGCCACAGCACATCGGCGCCCAGCAGCGTGTTGTCGGCAATGCCGGTGGTTTCACGTGCGCCCGACATGCCGAAGCGCAGCTTGTCCGTCACCCAGCCCTCGGCGCGGCCGCCGGCCGAAATCCCGTCCACCGATCCGGTGGTCGGCACATATTCATACTGCGCCACCAGGTTGACATCATAATTGCCAAGCGGCCGGTTGACGACCAGCCCTGCCCCGCCCGCCGTGGGTGAAAGCGGTTTGGTCAGGATCACCAGCCCCTGCACATGGTCGATGCGGTAGTCGCGCCCCTCGACCAGCCGTGTGGCGCTGATCACCCGGCCCGAGACCGGATCGCGCACTTCGATGATCAGGCTTTCGCTGCCTTCCTGGATGTCGCGGCGCGACAGGAAATAGGCGCTGCCGCCGGTGCCGCGCAGCACGTCGCGCTGCATCAGTGTATCGGGGCTCGAGACATAGGCACTTGTGCGGATGCGGACTTCGCCTTCGTCCGTGGTGGCGGGCGAAAGCCAGGTGCCCGTCAGGCCGTAAAGCGTGCGGTCCGACCGGACAACGCGGCGCAGATCCTCGGCCGGCTTGAAGTCGCCCCATTGCAGGAAGCTGCCGTCGCGCTCGATCCGGGCAAAGACCTTGCCCGAGGTCGGCGCCAGGTCTTCTGTGAGGGAATCGTCGCCCGTGGTGACCCAGACATCCTCATCCTCGATGCCGCGCAGCACCTGGTCGGGGTGCTTGCGGCCAAAATCGCGGAACATGTCCTTCAGTTCTTCCTCGCGGGTATCGACCGAAGCCGTGATCCGCGTGCCGTCGGCCAGCGTGCTGTCGACATAGCCGGCGATGCGGCCCCGGGTCCAGGTTTCGTCGGCCACCAGATCGCGGCCCAGCGTCACGTCGGCGATGCCGGTGGCGAAGACCTCTTTCGTGGGGATTGTCACCGGGCGCGTCAGGCTCTGGCTGCCGACGCCGATCTGCACGCCATGGTCGCCCGGCGGCAGGATGCGCTGCATGACAAAGCCGCGGCGCAGGTCGGGCCTGACTTCTTCGCCCATCACGGTGATGCGGGTGCCCGCGGGCACGTCGCGGCCCGATACGGTGACGGCCCCGCCCCGCACCGGGATCGTGCGGCGCGCGGTGCGGTCCTCGCCTTCGCCGGCGGCGATGATCGGGCCGTCAAGTTCGGGGTCGTCCTGCCGCGTCGCGCTACGCGACAGGGGCAGCGGATGGGTTTCGTCATAGCGCCCGGCGCTGTCATAGACGCGCAGCACATAATCCATCTCGGGCTCGCCGCCCGCGGGCATCACCCAGTCCACCGTGCCGTTCGGCGCGACGGCCAGCACCGTCAGGTTGCGGTCGCGGTCGCGGATGCGCACCTCGGCCTTGCGGATCCAGCCGGGATAGTTGCTTGACGCGCGGAAGCTGACATGGTCGCCCGCGACATAGCTGCGGCGCATGTCCAGGGTGCTGACGTTCAGCCGCGGACGTGCCCCCAGCCCGTCATAGCTGAGCTGGATCCCCAGATCCTTGAACAGCCGGTCAATGTCGCGGGTTCCGCTTTCGGCGGCAGGGGCGCCGGCGATGGTCTTGCGCGGGCCTTCCGGGCGCAGGGCATCGACCGAGATCGAGAACCCGAGGTTGCCCAGTTCGGGCGCCGCGCCGTCATCGGTATTGGCGCCCGTGGCACGGCGGATCACCTGCCCGGCGTTGGCCTGTTCACAGCCCGTGGGAAGGGCGCCGTCCACCAGCGCGCAGCCCTGCGTTCCGGCCCATGCGCCGCCCGCCATCAGCACGAAGACAAGCGCGGTGCTGCCCGGAAGCCCGCTCAGGCCAGGATCGGTCGGGCCAGGATCGGTCCGGTAGGTGTTCACTTTGCGGTCCATGATTGCGCCCCTCACTTCGTGCCCGATCCGGAGGAGCGGCGTTCAACCACCGCTTCCACGTTCAGCTGATACCGTCCGTTTGCCGGCCAGAGCCCGCGCAAGACCTTTTCCACGGCCTTCAGCCGCTGCTTTGCTGTGCGATCGCCCTCGTTCGCGCCCGACTGATAGGCGAGCCGCAGCATCACCGGCGTATCGGCCACTTCGGTGACCATCCGGCGCAAGCCCTCGACCAGTTCCGGCCGCGGCGTCAGTGCAGCGTCACCCGTCCCGAAAGCCCGGGCCGAGAGGTCCACGCGCACCACGCGGCTGATCGTCGCCCCGAAGTTCATCTTCGTGAGCATCCCCGGCGTGACCCGCACCACGCGCGGGTTTTCCGTGGTCAGCCTGTAGCCCGAAGGCAGCGTCCGCGTGTCGAGCTTCAGCATGAAGTTCGAGCCGATGTCATGGGGCAGCGCCGCGCAGGGAATGCTGTAGCGCCCATGCGGGTCGGTCGTGACCGACAGCCCGTTCGGCGCCACCAGCCGCACCCCCGGCAGGCCCTTTTCGCGGTCGGGTTCTTCGGGCGCACCCCATTTGCCGCCATGATAGGTCTGGTCGGTGATGGCCATGCGGTCTACCTTGGGTTCGCCGTTGTAGTAGCCGTCCTGGTTCAGGTCGTCGAAGACCCGACCGATCACGGTCGCGCAGGCAAAGACCGGCTCGGCGGCGACGCGGACGGTGGCGATGGCATCCAGCGTCACCGGCGCCCCCGTCAGCGGGCTCAGCGCGCGGGCGGTGTTGTCATGGTTGCCCGGCCGCACGCTGGCGCTGACCAGCACATCCAGCGTGATTGCCGCACTTGCCCCCGGTGCCAGGCTCACGCCGTGCCAGACAAGCCGTCGGCCGCTGGCCACCGGCTCGGTCGCAGTGCCGTTCACCGCCGCAGTGCCCTGCTGGTAGATGAAGCCCGCCGGAAGCACGTCGACGACATTTGTCACCGTCGTCTGCGTGGTCGAGCTGTTGGTGACGGTGATGGTGTAACGCACCACCTCGCCCGGATTGACCTGCCCGCGATCGACCGTCTTGGCGATGGTCAGGCCGCCCAGCCCGAAGGCCGGCGAGATGACCGAGTCGGCCGCCGTCACCACGACCCCTGCGGCCGAGGTGCCGCTGGCGGTGCCGCCCAGCGTCACGGTGCCGGTGGCCACATCCGCCGGCGTGATCGTATAGGCGTTGCCGGTGCAGACGAGCGTCTGCGTTGCGCCCACAGCCAGCGTGATCGGCGCGCAGTTCAGCCCCGGAAGCGGCAGGGTCAGCGTGGTCAGGTCCATGTTGACGTTGTTCAGCGGAACGGTGCCAAGGTTCGTCACTGTGAAGGTGTAAAGAACCTGGTCGCCCGCATCGATGATGCCGTTGCCGTTCACGTCGGGAATGCCCGCGATCTGGATATCCAGCCCGATCTGCGGCCGGCCCACTTCGGTCACCGTCGGATCGTTGGTCGGGTCGCTGTCCGTGGCGCCGGTGCCGTCGGGCGTCTCGGTGCCCGCCGGGTTGGTCACGGCCGTGCCGTCGCGCGCGGTGCCGGTGTCGGAAACATCCGTCACCGTTACCGGGTTGCCGGTGCCGTCAAGGATCGGGTTGCCCAGGTCATCGACAGCATCGCCCGTCGTGGTCGCGGTGTTCTGGACATAGCCGCGATCCACGTCGGCCTGCACCAGCGTATAGGTCGCGGCAAAGCTGGTGCTGTCGGTCGCGCCGATGGCAAGGCTGACCGGCCCGCCGGCAACCGTGACGATCGGATCGGTCACGGTGACATTGGCCAGCGCAAGGTTGCCGGTGTTCGTCACCGTGAAGCCATAGTCGAGTGTATCGCCGACATCCAGGTAGCCGCTGCCGTTCACGTCGGTGGTGCCGGTCAGCGACTTGATCAACTCGATCCCCGCCGTCTGCGAGATCAGCGCCACGGTCGGGTCGTTGGTCGGGTCGCCGTCGGTGCCGCCGGTCGCGTCGGGGGTTTCGGTGCCCGAGGGATTGGCCACCGTGCTGCCGTCCGGCGCGGTGCCGGTGTCGGACACGTCGCTAGCCGTCAGTTGCGCGCCGCCGGGTCCAAGGATCGGGGTGCCGCCCGCCGTCACCGCCCCGCCCGTCACGGTGGCAGAGTTCAGGACGTAGCCGCGGTTCACATCGGCCTGCACCAGCGTATAGCTTGCCGTGAAGGTGGTGCTGTCACTCGCCCCCGGCGCCAGGCTGATCGGCCCGCCCGCCACGGTGACCAGCGGATCGGTCACGGTGACATTGGCCAGATGCAGGTTGCCGGTATTGGTCACGGCAAAGCTGTAGGCCACGGTATCCCCTGCCCCGATCAGCCCGTCGCCGGTGGTGTCGGTGACAGAAACCAGCGACTTGATCAGCTGGATCCGCGGCAGGGCCGTCAGGGTCGCAACCGTCGGGTCATTGGCCGGGTCGCCATCGGTGGCGCCGGTGCCGTCCGGTGTTTCGGTGGTTTCCGGCGAAGCGACGGTCGAGCCGTTGGGCGCGGTGCCGGCGTCCGAGACATCCGAAACCGTGACCGGGTTGCCCGTATCATCCAGGATCGGCACCCCCGTCGCGGTGACGGCATTGCCGTTCGCAGTCGCGCTGTTTTGCACATGGCCCCGGTCCAGATCGGCCTGGGTCAGCACATAGCTGCCGCTGAAACTGGTGCTGTCGGTCGCGGCGATGGCAAGGCTGACCGGCCCGCCGGCAACCGTGATCAGCGGATCGGTCACGGTGACGCCGGCCAGCGCGGTATTGCCGGTGTTGCGCACCGCAAAGACATAGGCAACGGTGTCGCCGGTGCCGATCTGGCCGTCGCCGGTCGTATCCGTGACCGAGGCGATCGACTTGATCAGGCTGATCCCCGATGTCAGCGTCAGCCCGACCGGCGTCGGATCGTTCTCGCCCGGCTCGTTACCCTGGCCGTTGCCGTTGGCGTCGGCATTGGCGCCATCGTCCGACAGGTCCGCCAGTTGCGGATTGGTGGCCGAGGTCTGGCCCGACAGCGCGCCTTCGGCGGTGACATTGGCCTGGTTGAGGTAGCGTGCCGTCCCGGTCACGATCGGCGGCAGCGGGTTCGTCGGCATCACCGTCACGCCGATGTCGATGGTGCAGCTTGCCCCGGCCGCCAGCGTGAAGCCCTGTGCGACAACCGGATCGCCCGCGCCGTTGAAGCCGGCGTTGGTGCCGCCGCAGCTTCCGTTCGGTGCCGTCGAGACAGTATAGGTGCCAAGCGCCGTCGGCGTGCCGCCGACATGGTTGCCAAACAGCGGCGCCGCACCCTGCAGGGCATCGGTGACACGAACCTGGTTCAGGGCCTCAAGGCTCGGGTTGCGGACGACAAGACGGAATCCGGCCGTGAAGGTGCCATCCCCGTTCATCACCGGGCCGCTTTGCAGCGCCTTGGCGATGGCCACCCGCGCCTGCGGGATCTTCGGGAACAGATAGCCCGTTGCATTGGTCGCCGCCGGCAACGTGATCGCCGAAATCACCGTGGGCGCGACCGAACCGCCCGCCGTGCCGGCCGCTGTGGTGCCGTTCGACAGGTAGGTTTCGCTGATCGCCGCATGGCTGACCGAATAGCTGCCTTCGGGCAGCAGGCCGAAGCTGAAGGCGCCATTGGCGGCGGTGGTGGTCGTGCGGTTGATCGCGGTGCCATCGGCGGCCGTGCCCGTCAGGGTGACGGTCAGGCCCGCGATGCCGCTATCGCCTGCGGTCAGCCCGCCGTCATTGGCGAAGTCACGGAACACCGAACCCGCGATCGACGAGGCATTCACCGTCACCGGACCCGAATTGGTGTTGTTGCCCGGCACCGTGTCGAACGAACTGGTTGCCACGCTTGCGGTGTTGGTCAGGGTCTGCGGATTTGCCGTGACCGCGGTCACGCGCACCGGCACGGTGATTTCCACCACGCCGCCGCTGCTCAGCGTGCCCAGCGAACAGTTGAACGATGTCGCCGCCGCCGCCCCTGTGCAGGTGGTGGTCGAAGCCGTGCCGGACACCACCGACAGCGTCGGCGTGCCGGTCAGCACCATTCCTGCGGGCAGGTTGTCGGTCACCACCACCTCGTCGGCCTCGGACAGGCCGGCGCCGGCGTTGTTGCGGATGGTCACCAGATAGCTGAACGGATCGCGCAGGTTGACCGTCGCCGGCGTTGCGACCTTGCTTGCGACCTCGACATCGGCGCGGGTGCGCACGGTCGTCGTCTCGTTCGCGTCGTTGTTGGCGGTGTTGGGTTCAAATCCCAGCGCGGTTTCGTCCGATGCCACGGTCACGTTGTTGGTCGTGACGCCCTTGGCGACGCCAAGGCCGGTGACGCGGACCGTGCGCGTCTGGCCCGGCGCCAGCACCGGGAAGCTGCACTGGAGCGTGCCGCCAAGGCTGCCCACCGCGGGAGCCGTGCCGCAGGTGCCGTCTGCCGGCACGACGTAAGACTGATAGGTGATCCGGTTCGCCGGCATCACATCCGTCACCACGACGTTTTCCGCCGCCGAAGGCCCGAGGTTCGTCACGATCAGCAGGTATTCGGTGGTATTGCCCACCGGCATCGGGTCAACCGTGTCGTCCTTGTTGATCAGAAGGTCGATCACCGGCGGCTGCACCGGCGTCAGGACCGTGGCGCTGTTGTTCGTCGTGTCGGTCTCGGTCGTCGTGGTGACCACCGTCACGTCGTTCTGCAGCGTGGTCGCGCGCGTCACCAGGTTCGGGCGCACGACAACCGTCACCGTCTGCTGCGATCCGTTGGCGATGGTGCCAAGGTTGCAGACCAGGCTGTTGTTCCCGGACGTGGTGGTTGATCCGGCCGCCGGCGCCGTGCCGCACGACCCGCTGGACGGGCTGGCCGAAACGAAGGTCACGTTCATCGGCAGCGTATCGGTGATGGTCACCGCCCCGGCCGAGGACAAGCCGTTGGCCAGGTTGCGCGCGGTAATGACATAGATCAGGTTCTGGCCGGCGACGGCGGGGCTCGGGCTGGCCGATTTCGTCACCGTCACGTCGGCCCGCGCCTCGACCGAATAGTTCGCCACGGCCGAGTTGTTCCCCAGCGCCGGATCGGCGGTCGTGTTCGATATGGCGCTGGCAGTATTGGTTCGCGCGCCAGCATCGCCGCCCGGGCGGACCCGCACGGTGACAACCGGACAGTCGGCGCCCGTGGTGCAGACCGGAAGCGTTGCGATCGAACAGCTCAGTTGTCGGCCGTTCGCACCTGCGGCGGCGGTCGAACAGCTTGCGCCGCTGGCCAGGCCGGGAGTCACGACGGCATCGATGAAGCCCGCCCCGGTGGCGCCGACGCTGCTGTTGATCAGGTTCAGCAGGTTGTCGGTCAGCGAGACGTTGCTGGATGCGGTCGGGCCGGCGTTCGTCACTTCGATGGTGAAGGTCTGGATGTCACCCGAAGGCAGGCTGGCAAGCGTCGCCGTCTTGCGCACGGCGATATCGGCCGAACCGGCCGGGTCGCTGCTGGTCACGCCATAGGTCGCGCTGTCGTTGGGCGCGTTGGTGTCGGGCAGGTTGCCATCGGGCGATCCGACCAGAAGCCCGTTCACCAGGCTGCCCGGTGCCGTCACGGTGGTTGTCAGACCCACCGCAGGCGTTGTCGCCCCGGCCGCAAGCGGCGCCCCGGCCGTATAGACGCGTGTGCACAGGATCGTGGCCGGTCCGGTCACGGGCGCTGCCGGCGAACAGGTCCAGCCGTTCAGGGTAAAGCCCGTCACCTGAAGCCCGGCGGGCAGGGTGTCGCGCATCTCGATCGTGCCATGGAACGCCGCATTGCCGACGTTCGAGGTGCTGATGCTGAAGCCATAGCTGTTGCCGACCACGGCCAGCGCCGGGTTGGGCCCGCTCTTGTTGGCGCGCAGGTCGATGGTGGGGGCCGCGATGGTTGCGCCGCCGTCGGTCGCGCTGTTGTTGCCGGGGTTCGGATCGGCCGGCCCTGTCGCAGCGATGGTTGCGGTGTTGGTGGGCGTGCCCGGCGCTGCCACGGTGGTGGCAATGGTGATCGGCCCCAGCGCCATGTTGGCCCCTGCCCCGGCACCCGTGGCCCGTGCGCAGTTCACGTCCTGCCCCGTCACGCTGCAGCTCCAGCCCGGTGCCGTCACGCCGGTGATGGTGTAGTTGCCCGGCACCGTGTCATGGACGGTGATCCCGGTCGGGGAATCGCCCGAATAGGTCGGCGTCAGCGTGAAGTTCGCCGTCCCGCCAACCAGTAGCGTGCCTGCTGGGCTGCGGCTTTTGGTGATGCGCAGATCGCTGCCACCCGTGATCGTGGTGCTGACGGTGGCGCTGTTGTTGGTCGAAACCGCGTCGGTCGGCGCGGTGTTCAGGGTGGAGCTGGCAACCGTGACGGTCGAACCCGATGCCGCGACCACCTGCCCGGTGAAATCGCGCGTGACCGTGGCGCCAACCGCGATCGGCCCCGTGATCGTGCAGGTGTAGGTGCCGCCCGACAGGGTGCATCCCGCCGGCGGTGTCACGTTGGCCAACCCCGTGGGCACCGGAAACTGCAGTTGCACCGAAGTCACCGGATCGGGCCCGTTGTTCCGGATGGTATGCGTATAGGTCACCAGCGACCCGGAAGCCGCCGTTGCCGGCCCGGTGACCGAAAGCGCGATATCTGCGCCCGAGGTGATCGTCGTCGGCTCGGACACGCTGTTGTTCGATGCATCCACATCGCCCGTGACCGGCACCGAAGCCGCAAGCGTGATCCCGCCCGCGACCAGGGCCCGCACGCTGAATGCGACGTTGGCCGAAGCCGCCGAGGCCAGCGGCGGCACGTTGCAGGTGACCGTCGCCGGGCCGGTCGCCGGCATCGGCGCACAACCCGTGATCGTGCCCGAGGCCGCCGTGAAGACCGTGTTCGCCGGTATCTGCACCGAAAGCGTCGTAGCCCCGGCCGGATCAAAGCCGTTGTTGTCGACCGTCAGCGCATAGACGACCGTGCCGTTCGCCGGGGTGGGATCGTGGCCCGCGTCCGAGACGTTCACCACCCAGTCCACGTTCTGCGCCTGCGCCTGCCCTGCCCCGGCCAGAATCCCGAAGCCGGCCCAGGCCAGCGCCAGAAGGACCGTCCGGATCGCGGCACGGGCCGTCTTGCGCCCCGCCGACTGCACCAAGGTTGCCACGCCGCAAGGCACGTTCGATCCCGACATCACCGGATCCTTCTGTCTGAGGAGAGAGCAGCCAGTTCGCAGCGAAGGGCCAACCGGGCTGAGAAGATTGCCTTGGGCGCGGAATATGCGCCCCCACCCACTGCCTGCCGGGACGCCCCGCCCGAAACCGCAGTGGAAAATGCAACAATTGCAGATTTGCGCATTGCACTATGCAAAAGATACTGAAAATGCGCCATGTGTCGAAATTCTTGATACGAAAGATATCTTGGACGCCTATTGGGGTAACAATCACGTGTCAACCGTTAACCATCCACGTTCCTGAAGCATCCGTGCGGTCCGAGTCGTTCGTGCCACATCAACGGCAGATCATCGCCCCTGCCTGAACTTCCCGCGTCTGCCTGGGTGCGCGCGCAAAACCCTTTCCGGCCGGCGCAGGCCGGGGTAGCCTCTGGCCGGATGGGGGCGGCAAGGGGGCTGGACGCGTGCAGGGCAGGTCATTCACCATTCCGCGGCTTGAAACCGCACGACTGGTCCTGCGGGACTACCGGCAGACCGATTTCGACGCCTTCGCCGCCTTCTACCAGACCGAACGCTCGCGCTTCATAGGCGGCCCCCTCAGCCCTGAAATGGCATGGCGGGGATTGGCCACGCATCTGGGTCACTGGGCGCTGCGCGGCTACGGCTTCTGGGCGGTCGAGGAAAAGGCCAGCGGGCAGTTCTGCGGCCATGTCGGCCTGTGGTTTCCCGAAGGCTGGCCCGAACCCGAGGTGGGCTGGGTGATGATGGGCAACGCCGAAGGCCGCGGCATCGCGCAGGAGGCCGCACTGGCCGCCCGCGCCCATGCCTACGGCCCCCTGGGCTGGCGCACCGCGATCAGCGCCATCGACCCGGGCAACCTGCGCTCGATCCGGCTGGCCCAGCGGCTGGGTTGCGTCCTTGAATCCGACTTCACGCATGTGCGCCTTGGCCCGATGCAGGTCTGGCGCCACCCGCCCCCGGAAGGAGACCGGAAATGACCACAGCCAAGGCCGAACCCATCACCCATCTGGATGATGACCGTTTCACCGTCACCGAATGGCGCTTTGCCCCCGGGGCCGAAACCGGCTGGCATGTGCACGGCCACGATTATGTCGTCGTGCCGCTGACCGATGGCACACTGGGGCTGGACCTGCCCGGCGGCGAGCAGGTCAAGGCCGCGTTGAAGCAGGGCCTGCCCTATTCGCGCCGGGTGGGCGTCAACCACAACGTGACCAACATCGGCGATGCGCCGCTCGCGTTTCTGGAAATCGAGGCGACGCATCATGTGCTGTCGGACCGGCGCCATGAGGTGCTGGTGCGGTTCATGGCCGCCTGGAATGCCCGCGATGTCGATGCGCTGATGGATTGCATGGCGGCGGATTGCGCCTTTCACGCCTCGTCCGGGGCCGAAGGGACCGGTGCCCGGCACAGCGGCAGGGACGCGGTGCGCGCCGCCTATGCCGCGCTGTTCGACGGCTTTCCGCAAGCGGCCTGGACCGAGGATCGCCACCATGTTGCCGGCGATACGGGCCTGTCGGAATGGCGCTTCATCGGAACCGACCGCGCCGGCGGCCGGGTCGATGTGCAGGGCTGCGACATCTTCCGCTTTGACGGCGAGCTGATCGCGCTGAAGGATTCCTATCGAAAGGCGCGACTGACCGGCTGACCGCCGCCCTGCCCGCCTTGCTCCGCCCGGGATCAGGCGGAGGGCAGGCCAAGGAAGCGGTGCATCGAACGGCCCAGGTCTTCGGGCCGGTAGCCGCGCCCGATGAAGACGATCGAATTGTCCTGCCTTGCATCGCCCTGTTCGGGCAGGATCTCGGGCGACTGCACCACCTTGCGCACGGTCTGCAACAGGAATCGCCCCGCCGGGGTGCGGATCACGCCCTTGACCCGCACCAGATCGTCGCCCCGCGCATGCAGAAGCGCCGAAAGCCAGACCGCGAAGGCCGACCAGTCCAGCCCCTCGGGCAGCGTCACCTGCGCCGGCCGGATCGGGCCGCGCGCATCCTCGTCGGGCAGCAGCGGCAGGGGCGCGGGGCGTGCGTCCGTCGGCTGCGGCGGCAGCGCGACCTCCACCCCCAGCACCGCCGCAGACAGCGCGGCATGCCCGTTGATCTCGCCAAGCGTCGCGCGCAGCACCGCCAGCGCCTGCGGCTCGGCCGTGTCGACCTTGGTCAGCACCAGCCGGTCCGCCGCGCCGATCTGCCGCCGGCCCAGCGGCTCGGTTGCAAGCTGCGCCAGCGCGTGCAGGGCGTCGACCGTCACGATGGTTTCGACCAGCACGATGTGGCTGACCAGCACCGGATCGGCCTGCACCGCCGCGACGATCGCGCCGGGGTCGGCAAGCCCGCTGGTTTCCAGCACGATCCGCTCCAGCCGCGGCGCGGATGCCGCAAGGCGGCTACGGGCATCGCAGATCGTGCGCAGCGCGCCGATCAGCGCGGCGCGGCCGGTGCAGCAGCAGCAGCCCCCGGCCAGAAGCGTCACCCCCCCTGCCCCGGCCAGCAGCGCATCGTCGACCGGGGTTTCCGCCGCCTCGTTGACGATGACATGCACGCGCGGGCCAAAGGCACCGGCATGAAGCTGGTGGCGCAGCCAAGTGGTCTTGCCCGAACCGAGATAGCCGCCAAGGATCGTCAGCCGGATCCGGCCGTCGCGCGGCTCAGGCGTCATCGCCCAGATACCTTGGATCCAGCGGGTCGATCGGCCGGCCGCAAAGCCTCTCGGCCTCGGCCCAGACATCGGACAGGGTGTCAACGATCACGCTGGCGCCGAACAGCGTCCCGACCTGGATGCCGGGGACGGCGCCGTTGTCGTCGGCGGTCAACCCGTAGGGCCGCAGGATCGCGCGCAGCACCCCGATCCGGTGGAACCGCGCGCGCAGACGGTCGCCGGGGGTCACGGTCCCGGCCTCGGTCCAGTGGCCGGGGGCGGCAGGGTTGCCGCAGGCGTTGCACATGGCCTTGGCCTTTCGAAGGGTCGGCGCGCCGGGACATAACCCGCCCGGCACGCCGAAGGGTCAGATCACTTCGGGACGCTTGCCCGAAGCGAAGGGATAGCGCTTGCGGAAATCCTCGGCCAGATCCTCGAAGGTCATCCATTCGATGCCCGCATGCTTGTTGATGTGCTCGATCAGCCGCTCGAGCATCAGCAGAACCTGCGGGCGCCCCGCCACATCCGGGTGGATGGTGAAGGCAAAGACCGCATAATCCATTTCACGATAGACCCAGTCGAACTGGTCGCGCCACAGTTCTTCAATGTCGCGCGGATTCACGAAGCCGTGGCTGTTGGGCGACTTCTTCATGAACATCATCGGCGGCAGGTCGTCGACATACCAGTTGGCCGCGATATCGACGAGGTCGATTTCCTTGCCGTGCTTCAGCGGATGCATCCAGTCCTTGGCCGACTTGGAATAGTCGATCGTGTTCCATTCGTCGCCCACGCGGGCATAGAAGGGCTGGAAGTCGCGGTAGCCCTGGCTGTGGTCATACTTGAAGCCGTGCTTGAGAAGCAGCGCCGCCGTCGAGGCCGACATTTCCCACCAGGGCGCCACATAGCCGCGCGGCGCCTGGCCGGTCAGGCCCTTGATCAGCTCGATCGACTTGACCAGCACATCCTCTTCCTGCGTCGGCGTCATGGCGACCGGGTTTTCATGCAGGTAGCCGTGCGCGCCCACCTCGTGGCCGTCCCTGACGATCATCTCCATTTCCTTCGGGAAGGTTTCCAGCGAATGGCCGGGGATGAAGAAGGTGGTCTTCAGGTCGTATTTCTTGAACAGCCGCAAGAGCCGCGGCACGCCCACCTCGGTCGCAAAGATGCCGCGCTGGATGTCCGAAGGGCTGTCGCCGCCGCCGTAGGATCCGATCCAGCCCGCCACCGAATCGATATCGGTGCCGAACGCGCAGATGATCTTCTTGGTCATGTCCGTCTCCTTCAGGTTTATCCGTGTCCGGGCCGGCCCCGGATGATGGTTTCAAGGGCAAGCCCCGCCGACAGCAGGGCGCGATCCCGGCCATGCGTGGCCGAGATCATAAGGCCGGTGGGCATGCCGTCCGCGTCCTCTCCGTTCGGGATCGACAATCCGCACCAGTCCAGGAAATTGCCCTGCGAGGTGTTGCGCAGGGTGCGGAAGTTGTTGCGGAAGAACACTTCCATATCCGCGTCGAGCGGGGCGATCGGCATGGCGACGCAGGGCGTGGTCGGGCAGATCAGCAAGGCCCCGCCCAGCCGTTCGGCCACCGCCGCCTTCAGCCGCGCGCGTTCCGACAAAAGCCGGACGTAATCGCTGGCAAGGATCCCCTCGCCCATGCGGATCCGGCGCACCACACGCGGATCCATCCCGGCCTCGGCCGGGGTGCCAAGCCGATCGCGGTGGACAACCATCGCCTCGACCGAGGACAACGGGCCGATTTCGGTGGCCACGGTCACGGCGTCGCGGATTTCCGGAAGCCGGATCCGCCGCAGCCTTGCCCCGGCCGCTTCCAGCCGGGCAAGCGTGGCATCGAAGGCAGCCGCGACCGCAGGATCAAGGTCGTCCAGCAACACCGTATCGGGGATCACCAGATCAAGCGCGCCCAGGTCCGCTGCGCGGGCTTCGGGCGCGCGCAGCCCGCGCAGCACCGCATCGACCAGCACGCAATCCTCGACCGTATGGGCCAGCGGCCCCAACGTATCGAGCGTGGGCGACAGCGGGAAAACTCCCTCCATCGGGTGATGGCCGGTCGAGGTCTTGTAGCCGACGATGCCGTTGAAAGCGGCCGGAATCCGGATCGAGCCGCCGGTATCCGTGCCGATCGAGATGGGCACGACCCCCGCCGCAACGACGGCCCCGCTGCCCGAGGACGACCCCCCGGGCGAGCGTGCCACCTTCGGGTCGCGCGGGTTGCGTGGCGTGCCATAATGCGGGTTGAGCCCGATGCCCGAATAGGCGAACTCGGTCATGTTGACGGTGCCCACCGTCACAAGACCGCCGCGCATCGCCGCATGGACCAGCGCCGCATCGCGCGCGGCAGGCGGTGCATCGCGCAGCACCGCCGAACCGGCCGTCGTCACCGTGCCCTTCAGATCGAAAAGGTCTTTCCATGCCAGCGGCACACCGTCCAGAAGACTGGCCGGATTGCCCGCCCTCAGCCTTTCGCGCGCCGCCCGCGCCTCGGCCTCGGCCCGGGCGCGGGTCTGGCGGATGAACAGCGCCGGATCGTCCGCCACCAACAGCCTGTCGAAGGTCTCCTCGACAAGCGCCACCGGATCCAGACTGCCGTTCCGAAGCCGTTCGGCCAGTTCGCGTGCGGTTGCAGGCGTCATGCCCGGCCACCTTGCCTGGGGATCGTCGTTGCATCGGCGGCGTTCCAGGCCACATGGCCGTCTGTCGCGGCCTCCAGCCGGCCCAGGTATTTCTCGGCATGGCCTTCCAGCGCCACCGCCTCGCCCGAGGGCAGCGTCAGGGCGATCTGCATCATGTGGCCGATGACCTGCAACCGCTCGATCCGGCAGGGAATGACGTTGCGGCCGTATTTCGCGCGCAACTCGGCATCAGGAGTGCCAGAGGGGTAGACCTGCAATGCCTCGGCAGGAAGCACGATCGCAGCCGGGGCGGCCGGGCCGACGACTGCGGTCGGGGCCTGCGCCACCAGAAGGCCGAAGGGCGTATCGAGCGTCGCGGTTTCGCCATCGACCGACTGGATCGTGCCGTCGATCAGCGTGTTCGCCCCGATGAAGCGGGCGACGAAGATGCTTTGCGGGCGGGTGTAAAGTTCGCGCGGCGGGCTGATCTGTTCGACCTTTCCCGCGTTCATCACCACGATCCGGTCGGAAAGTGCCAGCGCCTCGGACTGCGCATGGGTCACGAAGACGAAGGTGATGCCCAGGTCGCGCTGCAAGAGCTTCAGTTCGTTCTGGATCGACTTGCGCAGGTTCGCGTCCAGCGCGCCAAGGGGTTCATCCAGCAGCAGGATGTCGGGCTCCACCACCAGTGACCGGGCCAGCGCGATCCGCTGGCGCTGCCCGCCCGACAGGCGCGTGGGCCGGATGTTGGCTACCTCGGCCAGGCCCAGCTTGTCCAGGATCCGGTCCACCTTGCGGCTGGCCTCGGCCGTCGGCAGTTTCTTGACCTCAAGCCCGAACATGACGTTCTGGCGCACGGTCATATGCGGAAACAGCGCATAGTTCTGGAAGATCATCGAAGTCGGGCGCTGTTCGGGCAGCATGTCGTTGATTCGCCGCCCCCGGATCAGCAGATCGCCCGAGGTGATCGATTCAAACCCCGCGATCATCCGCAGCGTCGTCGTCTTGCCGCAGCCGGACGGGCCGAGAAAGGCGATGAATTCGCCCTTTTCCACATCAAGGTTGAAGTCGATCACGGCCGGGGTGCCGTTGTCATAAACCTTGCCGATATGCGAAAGCTGCAGGTCGTAGGCCACGGGGAATGTCCTTGGATTTGGGGCTTGCGCGCGACCCGGGCGGGATGTCCACCCCCCCCCGGATCGCGCCGGTGTCAGGTCGGGATCAGGCGGAGAGGAACTCGTCCCACTTGGCCATCAGCAGGTCGTATTCATCCGGCCACTGGTGCCAGTAGGCGACGTTCGCCGCCCGCGTTGCCAGCGATCCGCCGTCGCGCAGGTCGCCTTCCTTGATGCCGCGCTCCTCGGCACCTACCCAGGGTGCGCCCTCATACCAGAAGGCGTATTTCTCGGGCGCCATCACCGCCTTCACCTTGTCGTTGGGCGAATAGTAGCCCTGTTCCGAAACGGCGACTGCGGGCGGGCCGGAGAGCCAGAAGTCGGCATAGGCGGTCACCGCCTCGAGGTTGGGCGAGGATTTCATCGGCGCCACGCCGATGGCCCAGCCGCGATAGCCTGTCTTCATTGTGGCATAGGAACATGGCACGCCCTGCGCCTTGACGGCCATCACCGCCGGCTGCCAGGCGTCCGCGATCACCATCTCGCCCGAAGCCAGCAGGTTGACCAGTTCGCCGAAATCGCCCCAGAGCGCACGGAACTGTCCTTCCTTCTTCTTCGAGATCAGGAATTTCGCGGCTTCCTCGATGGAGGCGACATCCGGGTTGCCCGGGTTCTTCACATCCAGGAGCTTCAGTTCGTTCATCGCCATGATGGCCTGACCGAAGGCGATCAGCGGGTCGACGTTCAGCCCGGTCTTGCCCTTGAACTTGGGATCGAAAAGCGAGGACCACATCGCGGCATCTTCGGGGTCGACGAGGTCCGGGCGGAAGCCGATCGAGTCGAAGTTGTAGACCGTCGGCGCCATGTTCAGCGCGGTCTGGCTCTCGTCGGTCCAGATCTGGCCGGTGATCTGCGCGCGCGGCTCCCATTTGTCAGATGGCTTGGTGAAGCTGTCGGCAATACCGGTCCAGTTCTGCAACGCCGAAACCTCGATGGGCGAAACAAGGCCGGTCTGCACGATCGACGGCAGGCGCTCGGCAATGATCTCCCAGCAGTCATAGGCGGTGGAGCCCGAAAGAAGCTCGGTCTGGGTGTTGGGGAAGATATCGGCCTTGCCCGATACCGCCTTCACGCCCGACGCCGCCTTGAACTCGGACAGGATGCGATCCTGGACCGTCACCGACAGGCCGACGGTGCGCAGTTCCTGGCTGGCAAGGTCGGCCGCGAAGGCCTGCTGCGCGCCAAGGAACGGCAGGCCGCTGGCCGCCAGTGCCATCGTCCCCGCGGTCCCCCGCAGGAAGTTCCGGCGTGATAGGGGAATGTTTGTCATTTTGTTACCTCCAGTTGTGTTTCTTGGTTTTTCAGTGCTCTGCGTCCCCGCCGGTCAGTAGCGCCCGACAAGCAGCCCTCCGTCCACGACCACGACCTGCCCGGTCATGTAGCGGGCAGCGTCCGACGCCAGGAACAGGATCACGTCGGCGATGTCCTCGGGTTCGCCGATGCGCCCCATCGGGATGTATTCGCCGCATTTGTCGGCATCCGGCCCGACCGAATGTTCCTTGGACAGAAGTTGCGCGGTGCGGATATAGCCGGGCGCCACCCCGTTCACGCGGATGCCGTCACGCGCCAGCTCGACCCCAAGGCCGCGCACCAGCCCCACCACCCCGGCCTTGGCCGCGGAATAGTGAACATGTTCATCCCAGCCATAGGCCACGCCCATGATCGACGACAGCGCCACGATTGCGCCTTTGCGACGGGCCTTCATGCCGGGCAGCGCCGGGCGGATCACCCGGAAAATGCCCTTCAGGTCGATGTCGAGGGTATGGTCCCATTTGTCATCGCTCAGCTCGGACAGAGGCACCTTGTGCGCAATCCCGGCATTGGCCACGATGATGTCGATCCGGCCGTGCCGCGCCTCGATATCGGCAACGAGCGCATCGGCCGCCTCGGTCGAGCGCACGTCCAGCCGGTGGAACTCGGCCCGGCCGCCTGCCGCGGCGATCTCGGCCACGACGGCACGGCCCTCGGGCTCCAGCACATCGGTGACGACGACATGATGGCCCGCAGCCGCAAAGGCCAGTGCGGCCGCGCGACCTATGCCGATGCCGGCACCCGTGATCAGGACAACATCGGTCATAGCATCACATCCCCCGAATTGGGGCCAAGGGTCTGGCCCACGAAAAGCGACGCCGCCGGCGAGCAGAGGAAGGTCACGGCGGCGGCGACCTCCTCGGGTTCGCCGAAGCGGCCCAGCGGCAGTTCGGCGGCCTTGGCGCGCTGCCAGTCCTCGGACAGGCTGCGCACCAGCGGCGTGTTGATCGGGCCGGGCGCCACCGCGTTGACGCGCACGCCCCGGGCCGAGACCTCGCGCGCCAGCGCCTTGGTCATGCCGATGATCCCGGCCTTGGCGGCGGAATAATGCGCCAGTTCGATCCCGCCGATCTGGCCCAACTGCGAGGCGATGTTGACGATCACCCCGGAGCCGCGTTCCAGCATCCCCGGCAGGACGGCATGGGTGCACAGGAAGGTGCCGCGCAGGTGGACCGCGATCATCCGGTCGAAATCGGCAATTGTCAGGTCGGTGAACAGTGCCTGATGGACGTGGCCTGCATTGTTCACCAGATGGGTCACCTTGCCGAAGGCCGCGCGTGCGGTGGCGACCATCGCCGCGACATCGGCCTCCTGCGACACGTCGCCCGCCACGGCGCGGGCCTTCGCCCCGATTTCGCCGGCCACGGCGGCCGCGGCCTCGGCCCGGAAATCGTTGACGACGACGTTGTATCCGTCGGCGGCCAGATGCAGGGCGATGGCACGGCCGATGCCCGATCCGGCGCCGGTGACGATGACGGTCCCGGTCATGCGATGTCCTCCTGCATGGCCAGACGGCGCGCACGACGGACGCTGAGCGCCATCAGGATGCCGTAGACCGACAGCAGCGCGAACGAGAACAGTGTCGTCAGCACCCCGAAGGCAAAGATGTTGGGATGGATTTCGACCGCGAATGTGCCGTAGATCGCCAGGGGCAGCGTCTGGTCGCGCCCCGAGGCGAACAGCGTGCGCGGAAATTCGTCAAGGCTCAGCGTGAAGGCGAAAAGCATCGCCGACAGCACGCCCGGGAAGATCAGCGGGAACGTCACCTTGCGGAAGGTGGTCCAGGGATCGACGCCCAGCGACCAGGACGCTTCCTCTACCGAGTCATCGAAGCGGTTCAGGATCGCGAGCATCACCAGGAAGGCGAAGGGATAGGTATAGGCGACATGGGTGGCGAAGGCGGTCGTATACCAGTGCCGCTCGATCCCGATGATGTTGTTGGCCAGAAGCGAGGTGCCAAGCCCGGTCAGGACGCCCGGAACCATCATGCCCAGCACGATCAGGTAGAACACCAGGCTGGCTCCGCGGAAGCGGCGGCGGAAGGCCTGGGCCGACATCACGCCCAGCACCGTCGAGACCACCATGGTCATCAGCGCCAGCACCAGCGACCGGATCAGCGCGTCGCCAAAGGGCAGGGGCGCGATGCGCGAGGGCGGCGTCAGGCCGAACAACTGGCGATACCAGTAGGTCGACCATTCGATGATCGGGAACTGCGGTCCGCCCTCGGGCCCCTGCTGGAACGAAAGGATCGTCAGCACCACGAAGGGCCCGTAGAGAAACAGCAGGAACAGCGCCACATAAAGGGCCAGCACCGGCTTGAGGATACGCGACTCCATGGCTCAGAGCTCCCGCTTGAGGTCGACGATGCGCAGGAAGCCTGCGATGACGATGCCCATGACGACGGTCAGGATCACGCCCACCACCGAGGCCATGGCCCATTTCAGCGAACCGACCTGTGTCACGATGATGTTGCCCAGCAGGTTCACCTTGCGGCCCGACAGTGCGGCCGAGGTGGCGAATTCGCCCAGCACCATCACGCTGACAAAGATCGCGCCGACCACCACGCCCGGAAGCGAAAGCGGAAAGATGATCTTCCAGAAGATCCGCCCGAAGCCGGCGCCAAGGTCGCGTGCGGCCTCGATGATGTTGCGGTCGATCCGCGCCAGCATGAAGGCGATCGGCCCCACCATGAACACGCAATAGATCTGGGTCATGCCGATCACCACCGACAGTTCGGTGAACAGCAGCACCTCGATCGGCTGGCTGATGATGTGCAGCTTCATCAGCACGATGTTGATCGCGCCCTCCTTGCCCAGCATCGGCCGCCAGGCCAGCACCCGGATCAGGAACGAGGTCCAGAACGGGATGACGCAGATCACCAGCAGCACCGTCGAGACGGTCTTGCTTTTCACCAGCAGCCCGACGAACAGCGCGGTCGGATAGCCGACGATGAAGGTCGAGGCGAGGATGATCAGCCAGAGCCGGAGCGTCGTCCAGAGCGCGCCGGTATAGGTGTCGGATCCGAAGAACGCCTTCCAGCTTGCCAGCGTCGGCGTGGGCGAGATGTTGAAGGTGGTCTGCGTCCAGAACGAGACATAGACGATCATCAGGATCGGCAGCACCAGAAACAGCGCCATCCACAGGATGCCGGGCGCCAGCAGCAGCCGGGTCGTCATGGATTGCCGTTTGAGCGCGGGGGCTGGCTCGGGCATCATTGCACCTCGCGGCCAAAGACGATGGCCTTTTCGGGATTCCAGGAAAGCAGGTATTCCTGCCGCGTCTCGTAGGTTTCCGGGGCGCCGAGGCTCAGGTGGTGTTCCACCTCGACGACATGGCCCTCGGCATCGAAGAAGCTCATGATCGACGACCCAAGGTATTCCGACGCGATATAGCGCGCCTTCAGGGTCGGCCGGTCGGTGCGGGCCGAAAGCGGCAGCACCCGCATCCGGTCATAGCGCACGGCATAGACATCGCGCGGCGAACGGGTGGCGACGGGCGCCGGGGCGGTGCCGAAGGCGCCGGTGAAGCTGCCGCCCGACAGCTTGCCGTCGAACATGTTGAAGCGGTTCAGGAAATGCGCCACATCGGGCGATGCCGGATGGTCGTAGACCTCGGCAGGGGTTCCGGTCTGGATCAGGCGGCCCCGGTCCAGCACGACAACGCGATCGCCCATCGCCAGCGCCTCGCTTTCCGATCCGGTCACATGCAGGAAGGTCACGCCCAGCCGTTCGCGGATCGCGCGCAGTTCGTTGCGCATCCGCCCGCGCAGGTTGGCATCAAGCGCCCCCAGCGGTTCGTCCAGCAGCACCAGCCTGGGCCGCAGCGTCAGCGTCCGCGCCAGCGCCACGCGTTGCCGCTGCCCGCCCGAGATCTGGTCGACGCCGCGATCCTCCATCCCCGACAGGCCGACCATGTCGATCATCTCGCGGCAGCGGCGGTCGATGTCGGCGGCCGACAGGCCCGACTTGCCATGCGTCAGGCCGAAGGCCACGTTCTTCATCACCGTCAGGTGCGGGAACAGCGCAAAGTTCTGGAACACGAAGCCGATGCCGCGTTCATGCGCCGGCACGTTGGTCACGTCGCGCCCCTGAAAGATCACGCGCCCCGCATCCGGGGTCTCGAACCCCGCGATCACGCGCAGAAGCGTGGTCTTGCCCGAACCCGACGGGCCGAGGAAGGAAATGTATTCGTTCGCCCCCGCCTCGAGCGTGGCGTTGTCCAGCGCAAGCAGATCGCCGTAGCGCCTGGTCAGGCCTTCAATTCGAAAGACAGCCGTTTCCACCACCACCTCATCCTCAGGTCCGGGCTGCATCGGCAAGCCCGAGATTTCGCAAACCGCCCGCTCGCAAATTGCACTTCGTATAACAGATATAGTTATTGCATCTGTCAACAGCTAAACAGGCAGAGGTTTCGACATTAAAATCGGCCAGAAAGCGGCATTAAGCCTATAAACCCGACATATACCTCGCCGCTAAAGCACTCCTACTAATGAACATTGGATGCAATATGCATTGTTATTGGGAGATCAAATAGGGTGCAAACCCACCCGTGACGCTGACCACCGCGACGATCTTCATTCGTGCCAGATAGCGCCGCTCAATGATCGACAGATAATCGCGCAGATATTCTGCCGCCGAATCAATGGGATGCAGTGCGATTAACTGAAACAGCGTCTGGTATTGGTCGATACTTGTCTCATCACGCGGCAGACCCAGCACCGACAGGGCCCGGTTGACCGCAGACAACAGCAGCCGGTTGCTGCGGATCAGATCGACCAGTTCCGTGTTCGGTGCCCGCGCAATGCAGAGTTCAAGAAGCGCCTCGCTCAGATACTCCGGGGTCAGTGTCGGGTCCGAACCGATCCGGGCCTGCAGCGCCTCGACCTCGGGATACTGGATATGGGGTGCGGCCAGGCGCAATGCCGCCGGCTCCAGGATGCTGCGCAGCTCGAATTTCTCGCGCAGCGTGCGCGCCGTCAGCGGGCCGGCGATCCAGTGGGAACTGGTGTTCTTGCGAATCAGCCCGCGTTCCTGCAACCGCGCCATCACATCGCGCACGACTGTGCGGCTGACACCCAGGTATTCGGCAAGCTCGGTTTCAACGATCCTGAACTCGCCGAAGATCTGGCACTGGGCGACCTGCTTTTCCACATGGTCGTAGACATGCAGCCACGTGCCCCGAGTCTGAAGCGCATCGTCCACGTCCCTGGGGATATCAAGCTGCAGGTCACGGATATCATGGCGGATCGGGGTAACGGTTTGCTGCCCGCTGCCCACAAGATAGCCGCGACCGTCGAAGCGGTGGATCAGCCCTTCATCCAGAAGCTGGCGCAGGGCTGATTGCACCGGCACGCGGCTGGTCTGCATGACCGCCGCGATCGGACCTTCCAGAAGCACGAGCCCCTGCGGCAGGTTACCGTTGCGGATGTTGTCGCGCAGCACCCGTGTCACCAGTTCATAGCGCGGTTCCTGCGCCAGCGGATTGGCTGAACGGATCATGCCGCCACCCCATCGCGGACACGCCGCACGAAGCGGTCCCAGGCGCGGGCGGCATAGTTGTATTCGTCCATCACCGTGTTCCAGATCAGGATCCGGCGGGCGCGCTCGGCATGGGTGCCGCCCGAACGGCGCCCCCCTGCCCGAACGACGATATTGCCGTAAGGCCCGGCCAGATCGCGCGCGGCGGCGGCACCGTCATACCAGTAGGCCCATTCCTCGGGGGCAAGATGTTCGCGGGCGCGCACCGGATTCGAGATGTAATAGCCCTGACGCGCCATCACCGCGCCGGCATATCCCGAGAGCCACCAGTTGAGATATTCGTAGGCCATGTCCAGCTCGGCCCCGCGCGTATGGCGCGACAGGCTTGCCCCGCCATGCCAGGCACGGTAGCCCTCTGCCGGGGCTGCCTCAAGAAAATAGTCGTGGCCCGGCTCGAACTGGCCGTAAACTGGCGACCACATGCTTTGCACCGCGACCGAGCTGCCGTTGACCAGGCTCGCCGCCTCTTCGCCATCGCGCCAGGTATCGCAGAAATATCCCTGCGCCCGCCGGTCCTCGAGCAGGTTCATCAGGGCGGTGATTTCCGCGATCGTCATGTTGGCAATGTCGGCAAACTGTAATTCACCCGCGGCTTCCGCCGCGAGCGCGGCGTCGAAGATGCCGATCGCCGGCTCGTCCACCAGCGCGATCCGGCCCCTTGCGCGGCCGTCAAGCAGCCAGGACCAGCTTGGCCGAACGTCGGGGCCAAGGCCGAAGACCCGCGTATCATAGCCGAAACTGTCCATGTTGTAGATCGTGGGAAGCATCGAGATGTGGCGCGAGGGTTTCGGCCCCAGGAAACCGCCCGGCTGGACATAGAGCTTCTTCACCGGCGCATCGCCATGCCCGCGTGAGGCGTATTTGCTGATTCCGCCCTGCTTGGCCAGGTCGCTGATATTGTCCCATTCGGCGATGCGGTTGATGTCGATCGGCTGCAGCGCGCCCCAGAACCAGACGATATCGAGATTGTGGAAGCACTGTTCATAGACGTCGTATCCCTCCGGCTCCATCGCGGCGACGCGCTGGCAGGTGGGAAACTCCAGAAGCTCGAAATCGACCGCAAAGCCCAGGTCGGCCTCGGCCTGTTCGCGGATCGGCGCCAGAAGCGAGATCGACGTGCCGCGGACCCGCAGCCGCCTGCGCGGCAGCTGGGGGGGGGCGCTGAGGTGGGTCGCAGGTTCGGCGTTCATCGCTTCCACGGTCTTTTCGTCTTGCGCGCGGGGCTTCCGCCTCGCGCAGGGTTCGCGCCGGGCTTCAGCCAAGCGTCCGGTTGATTTCGTCCATCACCGCCTTGCGGTCACGGCGCGCGGCCAGCGCCTCGGGCATCGTCACCTTGACGAAGCGCGTGGGGGTGTGGGGCTGCAACTGGCCGATCAGGTCCATGTCGGCCGAAATCACGGTGCCGATCATGCAATATCCCCCGCCGGACACCGCATCGCGGTGCAGGACGATGGGCTCGGTCCCGCTGGGCACCTGGACCGAGCCGTAGGGATAGCAGGCATCGACGATGTTTGACGGATCAGACCCGGCGCCGAAGGGCTGTTCCTGCGGCACGAAATCCAGCGGTCGCCCGGCCTTGAAACGGTAGCCGATCCGGTCCGCCTCGGGCGCGACCTTCCAGGTGTCCTCGAAGAACCGCTCTCCGGCGGCTTCGGTGATCCGGTGCCAGTAAAGCCCCGGCAGCATCCGCAATTCGGCGGGCTGGCCGGGCTTGCGGCGCAACCGCTCGGGCAGGCTGCGCCCCTCGGCGGCCCCCTGCCCCGCGCCGATCGAAAGCATATCGCCCTCGGCCAGCTTGCGTCCCTCAAGCCCGCCCAGGGTGCCCAGCGTGTAGGTCGAGCGTGATCCCAGCACCACCGGCACGTCGATCCCGCCCGAGATGGCGACATAGGCGCGCGCACCCGCCTTGAGGAAACCGAAACTCAGCACCTGGCCCTTGCGGACCCGGAACGAGGTCCAGCCCGGCTGTTCGACCCCGTCCACCTTCGGCGCCATCGCCGCCCCGGTGACGGCGACCGTCGCATCCTGTTCGAAGGCCAGTTCCGGCCCGGTAAAGACCGCCTCCAGCACTGCGGCCCCGGCGGGATTGCCCACCAGCAGGTTCGCTGCCGCCAGCGACAGCAGGTCCATCCCCCCCGAGGTGGGGATGCCGATGTGGTAATACCCGGGGCGGCCCAGATCCTGAACCGTCGTCGACAGGCCCGGCTTGATCACCTTAACGGCCATTGAGCGCCTCCATGACCCTTGCGTTGGTTCCGTCGATGTCGCGGTGGAAATCCGCAAGCGAAAAGGTCACCGGCGCCATGCGCGGCGACCAGCGGCCCGCATCGACCTCGGCCACGATATGGTCGTATTCGGCCCGCGTGACCGGCTTCCACTTGACGATGTCGCCCGGCTTGAACAGGCACATGAAATCCCGCAGGTAGGGCGTTTCCTGCCGGGGATCGTAGATCGGCATCGGCGTGATGCCGAACATCTGGTAGCCCCCCGCGCCGCGCACCGAATAGATGCAGGCAAAGCAGCCGCCATGGCCCACCGTCAGGCGTGGCGTGTCGGTGCGCGGGCGCAGGTATTTCGGCGACTGGATCTGCCGCGCGCGATCGACCATCTGGTAAAGGAACGGCAGCCCCGCCACGAAGCCGACCATCGACACGAACCACGGCGCGCCCGAATGCGCCCTGATGAAGCCGTCGATGCCGTCAAGGTTGTTGATCCGCGCGGTATATTCGATGTCGGTCGAAGTCGGATCCTGGTGGCGCTCGCGGAAGCGCTGGCCGGTCTCGTGCGTCCAGGGATCGTTGTAAAGGACCGGCACCTCGATGATCCGGGTATCAAGCACCGAGGGCGCCGAACCGGCCGCCGCCTCCAGCGCCTGCAACTCGCGCAGCATATCGTCGGGCGCGATGATGTCGGGATCAAAGCGCACCTGGAACGAGGCATTGGCCGGGCAGATCTCGGTCACGCCGGCGATCCGGGCCTCGCGCAGGGCATTGGTGATGGACAGCCCCTTGAAGAAGGCTTCGAGCGACATTTCCGCGCCACATTCCACGAAGATGTGTTCGTCGCCGCCGAAGGAATACCGGGTCGTCATTCGCTTGCCTCCCTTGCACCCAGAAGATGCGCGTTGCCCTCCAGCCAGGGTTCCAGCCAGCGCGTGTGGAACGCGGCCTGCGCAACGGCACTGTCGCGCACCAGAAGCTGGTGCAGCGGCTTCGTCGTCGGCAGGCCTCCGACCTGCAGTTCGTCCAGCGCGCGGGCCATGCGCCGCAGCGCGGCGGGCCTGTCCTCGTCCCAGACGATCAGCTTGCCCAGAAGCGAATCGTAGAACGGCGGCACGGTGTAGCCCTGATAGAGCATCGTGTCGAAGCGCACGCCCGCCCCGCCCGGGACCACAAGCCCGCTGATGGTGCCGGGCCCCGGCTGGAAGTTGCGGGAAGGATCCTCGGCGCAGATCCGCACTTCGATCGCGTGGCCCTTCATGGCGATGTCGGCCTGCGCAAACCGGAGCTTCTCGCCACCCGCGATGCGGATCATTTCCCGCACCAGATCGACCCCGGTGATCATTTCCGTCACCGGATGCTCGACCTGGATCCGGGTGTTCATCTCGATGAAATAGAAATGCCCCGTGGCATCGTCGAACAGGTATTCCAGCGTTCCCGCGCCGCGGTATCCGACCGATTCCGCCAGCGCGACGGCCGAACGGCAGAGGGTTTCGCGCATCCCGGGCGGCAGCGCCGGCGATGGCGCCTCTTCCCAGACCTTCTGGCGCCGGCGTTGCAGCGAACATTCCCGCTCGAACAGGTGGATTGCCCGCTCGCCATCGCCAAGGATCTGAACCTCGACATGCCGGGCCTGGCCGATCACTTTTTCCAGATAAAGCCCGCCATCGGCAAAGGCCGCCCGCGCCTCGGCGCTGGCCTGCGGCACCATCCGCTCGAACTCCGCGATGTCGTGCACGATACGGATGCCGCGCCCGCCCCCGCCTGCCGCAGCCTTGATCATCAGCGGAAAACCGATGGCCAGCGCCACCGCACGCGCCTGTTCGGGGTCGTCGATGCGGCCCGCCGATCCCGGCACCACCGGCACCCCCGCCGCCTCGGCCGCGATGCGGGCCGCGACCTTGTCGCCCATCACCCGGATGGTGTCGCCCCGGGGCCCGACCCAGACCAGCCCCGCCGCCTCGACCGCATCGGCGAATTCGGCATTCTCGGCCAGGAAACCATAGCCGGGGTGGATGGCATCGGCGCCGGTGTCGCGCGCCGCCGCCAGCACGGCGGCGATGTTGAGATAGGATTTCGACGCGGCCGGCGGGCCGATGTTCACCGCTTCGTCCGCCATCCGCACCGCAAGGCTGTCGGCATCGGCAAGGCTGTGCACCGCAACCGTCCTGATCCCGAGTTCCCGGGCCGCGCGGATGATGCGCACCGCGATTTCGCCGCGATTGGCGACCAGAAGCTTGCGGATCGCCATGGCCTCAGTCCAGCTCGGCCAGAACCTGGCCCGCCATCACCGGCTCCTCGTCGTCGGCGGGAAAGGCGGTGATCGTGCCGGCGGCATCGGCCAGCACCTCGTGGAAGGATTTCATCACCTCGATCAGCCCGATGACATCGCCCACCGCGACCGCATCGCCCAGGTTCTTGAACGCCGGCTGATCGGGCGCGGGCCGGCGATAGAAGGTGCCGGGCAAGGGAGACAGGATTTCCTTGGCCATGGAGTGAAGTCCTTTCGCTGGCATGTGGGTCAGGCAGAGGCGACGGCGGCGCGGACCGCCTGCGCCACCGCAACGGCATTGGGCGTGTCGGAATGAACACAGATCGCATCGGCGCGCACGGCGACATCCTTGCCGCCAAGGCTGCGGGTCTTGCCTTCGCGGATCGCGCGGAGACAAGCGTCGGCGGCCCTGCCCGGATCGGTGGGCGCATGTTCGCGGGTGATGATCAGGCCGCCGTCGTCGTTGTAGTCGAGATCGGCGTAGAATTCCGACACGAAGCCATGGCCCCGCGCGGCATAGACGGTTTCGTGCAGCGTGCCGGCCATGCCGTAAAGCGGCACTCCGAAGACATCGGCGGCATCGCAGACGGCATGGGCGATCTCTTCCATGCGGGCCGCCATCCCGTAAAGCGACCCGTGCGGCTTGATGTGGTTCAGCGCCACGCCCTCGGCCCGCAGGAAGCCCGCCAGCGCACCGACCTGGTAGATGATGCAGTTGGCCAGTTCCTCGCGCCCGATCTTCATCTCGCGCCGGCCAAAGCCCTGCAGGTCGGGCAGCGAGGGATGTGCGCCGACCTTCACGCCGTGGTGCCTGGCCAGTTGCACGGTCCGGCGCATATGGT
Source organism: Paracoccaceae bacterium (assembly GCA_020622085.1). Lineage (GTDB taxonomy): Bacteria > Pseudomonadota > Alphaproteobacteria > Rhodobacterales > Rhodobacteraceae > QY30. The sequence goes on from JAHRYM010000001.1 coordinate 1,350,342, forward strand.
TGAAATCGGATGCATGGAACCCGCAGGCCACATTGGCCGCATCGATCAGCGGCATGAGCCCCTCATCATCGCCGATCCGGTAAAGCCCGAAGCCCTCGCCCATGTCGCAGTTGATGATGGTCATGCCGCCGCTCCCTTCTCAGTCCTGGTGATCCAGGACATAGACCCCGGAGGGATGCAGCTCTGCCACCCATCCCGGTTCGACCACCAGCGTCGTCGTGACCTCCTCGATCACCGCAGGCCCCTCGATCCGATCTCCGGCCCCCAGCCGGGCGCCGGCATAGACCCTGGTTTCCTGCGCGGCACCATCGGCGGTGAAGATCATCTGCCGCACCCCGGAAACCGCGCTGGCGGCCCCCTGCCCCGCGGCGATGGTCATCCGCCGGGGCCGGTCGACTCGGCCAAGGATCGCGCTTTCCACATTCACCACCTCGATCATGCTAGCGGGTTCGGAATAGGTGTAAAGCTCCTCGTGGCGGGCATGGAAAGCGGCCTTCAGGCGTTCGAGCGCCGCCTCGTCCAGCGCAAAGGGCTCCACGTCGACGGTGCATTCATGCACCTGCCCGACATAGCGCATGTCAAGGCTGCGCCGGATCGAGATGCGGTCCTCGGCAAAGCCGTCCGACCTGAGCGTATCGCGCCCGCGGGTTTCCAGTCCGTGGAACAGGTCGTCCAGCCGGCGGGCGGCGGCAGCGCCTTCCAGCCGCACCGGCGCCGGTGCCATGTAGTTGTATTTGACGTCGGAAATGATCTGGCCATAGGCACAGAGCCCTGAGGCGAGTTTGGACACCAGCACCCGCCGGATGCCCATTTCCCGCGCCAGCGCCGTGATATGCGCGCCCGTCGCCCCGCCCGCGCAGTTCAGCACGAAGTCGCGCGGATCATAGCCGCGTTCGACCGAGACGCGACGGATGGCGTTGACCATGTTGTTGTTCACGATGGTGAACATGCCGAAGGCCGCCTGTTCGACGCTCAGGCCCAGCGGCCGCGCCAGATGCGTCTCGATCGCGCGGCGCGCGGCGGCAACGTTCAGCGGCAGCCGCCCGCCCACCAGCCCGTCGGGATTGAGATAGCCCAGCACAAGGTTTGCATCCGTCGTCGTCGGCCGGTCGCCGCCCTGGTCATAGCAGGCCGGCCCCGGCTCGGATCCGGCCGATTGCGGGCCCATCTGCATCAGGCCCATGCTGTCGATCCAGCCGATCGAACCGCCCCCTGCCCCCAGCGTCTCGACCTGGATCATCGGGATGCCGATCCGGTAGCGCAGGAAGTCGATGTTCTTCGACACGTTCGCGCGCCCGTCGCGGGTCAGCGTGATGTCGAAGGACGTGCCGCCCATGTCAACGGTGATGATGTTCTTCAGATCCCAGGGTTCGGCGATGTGCAGTGCCGCCTGCGGCGCCGAGGCCGGCCCCGAGTTGATCGCATAAACCGACTGGTCGGTAACCACCTCTCCAAGTGCCAGCCCGCCGTTCGACTGGAAATACCGCACCGGATGGCGGGCACCAAGGCCCTGGAAATAGCCGTCCACCGACGCGACATAGCGCGCAAGGATCGGTGCCAGATAGGCATTCACCACCGCCGTCGACGTGCGGGTATATTCGCGAACCTGCGGGTAAAGCTGGCTGCCCACGGTGAGGAAGACATCGGGCATCATCTCGCGCACGATCTCGGCGGCGCGCTGTTCGTGTTCGGTGTGCAGGACCGACCAGACGAAGGAAATCGCCACCGATTCGACGCCCTCGCGCAGGAAGTGGCGGCAGGCGGCGCGCACGTCCTCTTCGTGCAGGGGCGTGTGGACGGCGCCGGTGGAAATCACCCTCTCGCGCACGCCGCGGCGCAGGTGGCGCGGCGCCAGCATCCGCGCGGGCGGGTATTCGGGATCATAGCGGTAGCCGTCTTCCTTGTGGCCCAGCCGGATCTCGATGCTGTCTTCATGCCCCGCCGTGGCGATCAGCCCGGTGCGCGCGCCCTTGTGCTGGATCAGCGCGTTCAGGCCGACAGTGGTGCCATTGATGCAAAGGTCGGCGTTCGAGACGATCTCGGACGGGCTGATGCCGGTTTCTTCCTCGATCAGTGCAAGACCATTGCGGATCGCCATGGTCGGATCCTGGGGCGTGGACAGGGCCTTGAAGATCCGCACCTCGCCTTCGCGGTCGGCCAGGATGAAATCGGTGAAGGTGCCGCCGGCGTCGATGCCAAGACGATACTGGGTCTGCATGTTCGGGCTCCTACTCTTGTTCTCAGGCGGCGCTGCGCAGTTTCGCGGTTGCCGCCGCATCAACGGCCAGGGTTTCGCGGTCGGTGATGACAACGCCGTAGTCCAGCCGCGCGCCTTCCAGGCTGACCAGGCCGTTGCGCACGTCCTCGACCACCTTCTGCACCTCGCGCTCGAAGGCGTTGCCGAAGCCGCCGCCACCGGGGTTGCGGTTGGCCGCGCGTTCGCCGGGGTTGATGGTTTCGATGACGTTGTCGGTGATGATCTCGGTCTGGCCGCCCCGCGTCACTTCCAGCCGGCCGACCTTGGCCGCGACCATCGTCGATTTCGCCCCCGCCGCGCCCATCGCCGGGATCCGGCGCCCTTCGCCGAAGGTGATGAGCGTCATCGGCCTGTCGAGCGGCTCCACCTCCCAGCAGGTGCCCGAGCCGCCGCGGTTCTTGCCGGCGCCGCCGCTGTCTTCCATCAGCGAATAGCGGTGGATGATGATCGGGTAGGAATGTTCCAGCATCTCGATATCGCCCGAGGTCAGGGCGCCGAAGCAACATTCCGGCCCCACCGCATGCCAGCCGTCGGCCTGCGCCGTGGCCCCTGCCCCCGAAATGATCGAGGCCAGCACCATGGTCACATATTCCTCGTCATGGCGGGTATCCCAGCCGGCGATGTTGCAGCCGTTGGCATGGCCCCAGCTTGCCGAGACCTTTTCCGGCGCGGCCCGCTCGAAGGCCAGGCGGACGGCATCGGTCAGGGTCTCCATCGGGGTCGTGGTGCAGTTCATGTGCGGCGCCGGGGATTTCGCGTTGCACAGCGTGCCCTTCGGCCCCATGTCGGTCGTCACGCAGCGGTAGAGCCCTTCGTTGTAGGGCGGCGGCAGCTGCGCGAACATCATCAACCCCAGATAGACGCCGGAGTGGCTGTTCCCTTCGTAGCTGTTGATGAAATAGGGGATCTGCGGCGGCGACTGGATGGCGATGTGGCAGCCGTCGCCCTTGATCGTGACGGTGGCGGTGATCTCGAAATCGCCGTAGCCGTGGCCGGCATCCTCAAGGATGGCCGTGCCGCTGTAGGTGCCGTCTGGCACGCGCGCGATCAGGCTGCGCATGTGTTCCTCGGCCATGTCCAGCAGTTCGCCGATGCAGTCCTGCACCATGTCCTTGCCGTATTTGTCCATCAGCCGCGTCAGGTTGCGCGCGCCCACCTGGCAGGCACCGATCAGCGCGTTGAAGTCGCCTTCCTGGTCGCGGCGCGCGCGCATGTTGGTCAGCAGCAGGTTCATCACGTCATGGCGCGGCTTGCCCTTGTCCCAGATCTTGACCGGAGGGATCCGCAGCCCTTCGGCGAAGATCTCGGTGGCATTGGGGTTGTAGCCCGCAGGCACCGGCCCGCCGATGTCGGTCAGGTGGCCCTTGCAGACCGTCCAGAACACCAGCTCGCCCTGATAGAACACGGGCATATACATGCAGGTGTCGATGATGTGCGATCCGCCATAGGCCGGATCGTTGTGCAGCATCAGGTCGCCTTCATGGATGTCGCCGTCGAAATACCTGGCCACCGATTTCATCGCCGGGATCAGCGATCCAAGGTGGATCGGGATGTCCTGCCCCTGCAGGATCATTTCTGGCGTGTGGTTGAACAGCGCCGTCGAATAGTCATGCGCAAGGTTGAACACCGAGGATCGGGCCGTCTGTTCCAGCGCGAGCGTCATCTCGCGCTGCGTCGTCTCAAGCACCCCGCGCACGACCGAAAGCGTGATGGGATCTACCTTGCGTCTGGCCATGCCAACCTCCATTGGGGACAGGTCGGACAGAGGCATCGCCCGCAAAGGCGTTGCGGGGGTGCATCGATATCTTCCCTGTCGTGCCGAATCCCGGCTTGTTGCTCTTTTGTTGGCCAAGGCTGAACCGATCCGCAGCCGCCGTCTTGTCGATCCGTGCGCAAAACCTTGTCGGCCAGCGCGGATTCCTGCACCCGGAAACGCCCCCCGGCACCGGGGCATTGACTTCTGGCGCCCGTCCTCCAACATGATTCACCCAGTGCAAGGGCCACAAGGTTTCGGCCACATCGCTTCGGGGCGGGTGAGTGAACAGCAGATCGCACAGCACGGACCAGTTGCCCGCAGGTGCCCGCGCCGACCATTGGAACGCGGTCATCGCACAGGTCTATTTTCCGCTGGACCTGACCTTCCGCGATGCGGCGCATTTCGAGGGCCGGCTTGACCATCGGGTGGTCGGCAATGTGTCCCTGTCGCGGCTCCAGACCGAGGCGATGCAGTATGAACGCCACAGCCGGCACATCCGGGACACCTCGGAAGAACAGTATCTGATCACCATTCCGCGCCGCTCCCCGGTCGAGTTCCACCAGCTTGGCCGCGACGTGCGCTGCGATCCGGGCGGTTTTATCCTGGAGCGCGGCGACGAGCCCTATCGTTTTTCCTATGGCAGCGCGAACGACCTTTGCGTGCTGAAGATCGCGCGCGCACATCTGTCGGAACGGCTGCGCGACCCGGACCGCTATTGCGCACTGGTGTTTGACGGTCGTGACGGGCTGGGGGGACTTTTCACCTCGATGGCCATGCAGGTGCAAAGCCTGGGCGATGACGACCAGGGCAGCGCGGTCCTTGGCCGGCAACTGACCGAGCTGGTGGCGCTGGCACTGGATCGCAGCGCCGAGGTGGACCTTGGCGCGGGATCGCCGGTGCGCATGGCCCACCGCCGCCGGGCCGAAGCCTTCATCCGCCGCAACCTTGCCGACAACACGATGGCCCCCGACGCCATCGCCGAGGCCTGCGGCATCTCGAAGCGCTACCTGCACGAACTGTTCGCCGATGTGAACTGCACCGTGTCGCAATACATCCGCGAACAGCGGCTGCTGGCGGCCCGCGACCTGTTGCAGATGCCCAATCCGGGGCAGATGTCGGATGTGGCCTATCGGTTCGGCTTTTCCGATCAGGCGCAGTTTTCACGTCTTTTCAAGGCGATGTTTGGTCAAACCCCTTCGACCTTCCGGGCCGGCGCGCGCGACTGATCGCGCCATCCGCGCTCAGCGGTAGTTGATCGGAAAGCTGAATTCCGGGTCGGAATGGGCATCCCAGTAGGCCTTCCAGAGCGCCTTCGTCACCGGCCCGACATTGCCATCACCGACGGGCGCGCCATCAAGCGTCGTGATCGGCATGACACCGCCAGCCGTCGTGACAAACATGATCTCGTCGCAGTCATAGGCCATCTGCACGGGAATTTCGTCGATCACCCAGGCGTATCCCAGCCGTTCCGCAAGCGTCAGGACCGTCTTGCGCGTCACCCCTTCCAGAACCCCGCGCCGTGGCGTGAAAAGCTGGCCGTCCTTGGCAAGGACCACGTTGAAGCCCGAGCCTTCGGTCAGGTTTCCGTCGCCATCGGTCAGGATCGGATACATCGCGCCGCGGTCGCGCGCCTCCAGGATGGCGTAGGTGAAATCGCCCCATTGCAGGTTCTTGACCCTGGGATCCACGGCACCGGGCGGCACGCGGCGCACAGAGCGGGCGATGACCGCCGATCCGCCGGCCTTCTGGATGTCCTCGCCCATCACCCAGAGATAGGGCGTGACCATCAGGTAGCAGTGGTTGGGGCAATCCTCGGGCGCATACTGTCGCAGATAGCGCAGGCCGCGCGTGACGATCACCATCACATAGGCGTCGCGGATGCCGCTGAGCGAGACCATCTCCACCAGCCGGTAGCGGATTTCCTGCCGCGGGATCGGGCTGGTCAGGCGCAGCTTCCTCATGCTGGCTTCCAGCCGGTCAAGATGTTCGTCCAGCCGGAAGAAGCGGCCATTCCAGACTGCCGGCACGTCATAGGTCAGATCCGATTTCAGGAAGCCCTGATCCAGAAGCGGGATCTTCGCATCGGATACCGGCACGTAATCGTCGCCGACCCAGGCTATGCCTTCGGCAAAGGGATTGGTGCTTGCCTCAAGCTCGGCACAACGGCGGCGGTAGTCGGTGAAGATGTGGTCGGTATAGGGCATGAGAGGAATCCTTTCAGGCCGGCACAATGCCTTGCGCCACGATATCGGCGAAAGCGGCATCCACCCCTTCGATGGCACGGTCGATCTCGGACGGGCCATGGGCGGCACAAAGGAACATGTTGTGCCGCGGGTGCAGGAAAATCCCGTGGCGCAGCGCGGCAAGGCAAAGTGCGCTCCCGATGCGCAAGTCCTGGTCACCATCCACCAGCACCATCGGCATCTGCGCGGGCCCTGTCTGGCGCAGGCGGAAGCCGTGGCGCGCGGCCGCCTGATCCAGGCCTGTGCGCAGCCGCTCGCCCATGGCCGCCGTGTGCGTCAATGCATCGGTGTCGCGCAGGATGCGGACGGTGGCGAGCCCCGCTGCCATCGCGGCCGCGCCATACCAGAAGGAACCGGTGGTAAAGATCTTCTCGGCCCCGTCGCGCGCGCTGTTTGCGCCGGCAATCGCCGCCAGGGGCCAGCCGTTGGCAATGGCCTTGGAATAGGCCGCAAGGTCGGGCTTCACGCCTTGGGCCGCCCAACTGCCGCGCACGTCCAGCCGGAAACCCGCACGGACATCGTCGCAGATCAGCATGGCGCCCGCCTGGTCGCAATGCGCGCGCGCCGCGCGCAGGAAGGCGGTGGTCGGCATTTCCTGATCGCGGCCGGCATCATGGCGAAAGCCCGTCAGCATGATCGCGGCCAGATCGCCGCCGGCCTGCGCCACGGCGGCATCAAGGCTGGTGGTATTGCCCCAGTCGAAATAGATCAGGTGGGCGCGGTCTTCGTCCGTCACTCCGACGACCGAAGGCGAGCACCATGGCACCGCCCCATGATAGGCGCCGCGCGCCAGAATGACCTTGCGCCGTCCGGTGCCCGCGCGCGCGATGGTGACGCAGGCCGTGGTCGCATCGGTGCCGTTCTTCTGGAACATGCACCAGTCGGCGTGATCCAGCGTGCCGGTCAGCAGTTCGGCAAGCTCAACCAGTGCCTCGGTCGGGCCGTTGCCCGCATCCACGTCACGCAACTGCGCCATTGCGGCGGCCTCGACCTGCGGATGGTGATAGCCCAGCACGTTCGGACCCCAGGCGCACATGAAATCGAGATATTCATTGCCGTCCGCATCCCAGACCCGGCAGCCATCCGAGCGCGAGAAGAACTGCGGATAGCCCGGCGCGATGTAGCGGGTTGCCATGTGTCCCCACATGCCATTGGGGATGACGTGACGTGCACGCTCAAGCAGGGCCGTGTCACGCGAATTGGCGAGGGGGCGGTTCATGCCGGGATCCTTTGCGATGAAAGACGGGGGCACCGGGGCGCCCCCGCAGGACTTCGGTCAGTTGTTGGTGATTTCGGCCAGCGGCAGGTTGCAGCAGGCACTGTAGCGAACGCCTTTGATGTTGGGGCCGTAGGCCAGGATCAGGTCGGGGCTGACCATCGGAATGATGATCCTGTTGTTGATCATTTCCTGCGCAGCCTCGGCCCAGAGCGCCTCGGCGGCCTCTGCGGTGGGGGCGGCCAGCGCCTGTGTCTTCAACTCGCCCGGGCGGGGATTGACGATCGCGGCCGCGTTTTCGCCGCCGGCGCGCTTGGCCCAGACGGATCCTTCCTGCATCCCGAAGACGTCGATGTATTGCGAGGTGCCGAAGAAATCCGGCGCGAAGAACACCGCCGTCAGCGGAATGTGATCGCCATTCGCCGCTTCGCGCCAGTTGGCGAAGGGCACCGGTTGCAGTTCAAGCGTGACGCCGACCTTGGACAGATCCTGCTGGATCTTCTGCATCATCAGGTTGAAGTCCACGCCATAGACGTTCAGATCGGGATAGATGGTCTGCAGCGTGAACCCATCACCCAGGCCCGCAGCCGCCAGCATCTCCCTGGCCTTTTCGGGATTGTATTCGGGGATCGCATGGCCATCGCCTCCGGGGAAGCCAAGCGGAATGGGCGCCGCAAGCGGACGACCGGCGCCGCCCAGCGTGAAGTCGATCAGCGACGCGCGGTCGATCGCAATGGAAATCGCCTCGCGCACCTCGGGTGTCATGTCGATCGTCGTGGCCTTGGCGCCGGGCGACAGCGCAATATAGACGAAGTTGTAGGAGGGCACGCGTTCGACGATGGCAGAAGATCCCTCCAGCGACTTGGCCGTTTCCGGGTCGATCTGCATGGCGATGTCGACGGAGCCCGACTGCAACATCTGCGCCTGGCTGACAGCATCCTTCACCTGCTGGAAGATCACTTCGGGCAATGCGGGCTTGGTGCCCCAATAGGTATCTGACCGCTTCAGCCGCAGTTCGGCATTGGGTTCATAGGCAGCCAGAACGAAGGGTCCGCTGCCCGCCGAATGCGACAGGAACCATGTTTCCGAAGTGTCCTTTTCGGCCGCGGTTTCATCGGCCAGCGCCCCGTTGGCCGCTGCCACGTCGCTGTTGATCACGCCCAGAAAGCCCGCCGCCGCCTGATTGAGGAATTCGGAGTTCGGGCTTGCAAGCTTGACCACCACGGTCTGCGCATCGGGAGAATCGACCGACACGATGGGATCGGCCAGGAAAGAGGCGTTGCCCTTGATGTTTTTCAGCCGTTCGAAGGACCATTTCACATCCTTCGGCTCGACTGGCGATCCGTCCGAGAATTTGGCGGCCGGGTTCAGCTTGAAGGTGAATTCCGTCTGTTCGGGGTTCGAGGTCCAGCTTTCCGCAAGCAGCGGCTGCACCTTGTTGTCCTTGTCGAGCGTGACAAGCTGTTCATAGACAGCGGCATTGTAGATCTGGCAAGTGTCGCACCACGCCCGGTGCGGGTCGAGCGCGTTCACATCCATGTCGCGGGCGATGACCAGCGGCTTTTCCTGTGCCTGTGCACCCGGAACGCCAAGTCCGAAAACTGCGGTCAGCAGTGCCAGCGACAAGACCGCGACGCGTGGCGTGGAAAACCTGGGTTTCATTGGGCCGTCCTCCTGTTGGTGGGCCTGACGGCCCTTTGTTCAGTTGCCGGTGATGCGAAGCATGGCCTCGCGCAGATCCGCCGCCGAACCAAGCGCGGCGCGATTGAGCACTGCCGATACGGTGGGCGCGGCAAGCCCGCCCGTCACGCGCAGGATTTCGTAATCGAGACTGTCGAAGAACCGTTCCTGGATGCCATCCGCCCAGATCGCCCCCATCGACATGCTGCGCACCGTCTGTTCGGCGATGATGACGCGACCGGTCCGGCTGACGGACTGGCCGACGGTGTCCCAGTCGATCCCGTGATGATCAAGGTTGCGCAGGTCGATCACTTCGGCATCGATCCCGGTTTCCTCGGCAATTTTCACCGCCAACGCCCCCATGACCGAGGTCGTCAGGACCGTGCAGGCGCTGCCGTCCCGCAGCACATGCGCCCGGCGGAACGGAATGCAGAAGTCGCGGTCGCCTGCCGGAACGTCGAACTCGCGCTGATAAAGCTCTGTATGCTCGATCACCACAACCGGATCGTCACAGCGCAGGGCCGCGTTCATCAGGCCGATATAGTCATGCGCGGTGGCCGGGCTGATGATGCGCCAGCCGGGAAACAGCCCGAACAGGGCGGAAGGATCGGCGCTGTGTTGCGAGCCGTAGCCGGTATGGGGCGACACCCGCACCCGCATCACCAGGGGCACCGGAAAACCCGATCCGAACATGTGGCGCACCTTGCCCACGCCATGTGCAATCTGGTCGGCGGCCGTCAGGCAGAAATCGCCGAACATGATCTCGACCACCGGACGCAACCCGTTCAGCGCCGCGCCAAGTGCCACGCCGGTGAAGCCGTTCTCGGCGATGGGCATGGGCAGCACCCGGCCCGGCCAGCGTTCAAGCGCCCCCTTGGTAAAGCCCGATACACCACCGCGCATCTGGTGCACGTCCTCGCCCATGACGATGATGCGCGGATCGCGGTCCATCGCGGCCGACAGCGTTTCCGAGGCGGCGGTGACGAATTTCACCCGCTCGGTTGCGACGCCGGCCATGTCCTCGTGATCCAGCACGCGGGCGTCATCCAGTTCGGACAGGTCGCCAAGGATGCCGTCGTCGCGCGTGGCGGGATCGGGCCAGAGCCGGTCGGGGATGCGCTGCGCATTGCCGCCCGGCACGGTTTCGGTCAGCTTCGCGGCGGCGGCGGAGACGCGGCCCGTCACCGTCGCGTCAATGCGGGCCAGGTCTTCGGCGCTGGTGATCCCCATTTCGCGCAGGCGTCGCGCTGCGGTCGTCACGGGGTCGCGGGCCAGCCATTCCTCCTCCTCGGCCAGCGGGCGATATCCGAAATCGCTGCCCTTGCGGCTGCCGGACTGGTGGAAGTGGCGATACATCAGCGCCTCCACCACCACCGGACCGCCATCATTGGTGATGATCCGCCGCGCCTCGGCCATGGCGTTGTGGACGGCGACCACGTCCATCCCGTCGACCTCGATCGACGGGATGCCCAGCATCGCCCCGCGGGACGAAATCCGCGTTTCCCGGGTGATGTCGGTAATGCGGGTCGAGACGCCGTAGAGGTTGTTCTCGATGAAGAAGATCGTCGGCACGCCTTGCGCGGCGGCGATGTTCATCGCCTCGTAGCTGGCGCCGTTCTGGGCCGCGCCGTCCCCGAAGAACGCGACCGAGACCTGATCGCGGCCCAGCATCTTGTCGGCCAGCGCATAGCCCACGGCATGGGGCGGGTTGCCCCCGACGATGGCCGAGGTTCCCATGATCCCCGCCGCCGCATTGCGCATGTGCATGGACCCGCCGCGCCCGCCGCAATAGCCCGGGGTCAGGCCCATGATCTCGGCCATGAAGCGGTGAATCGCCTCGTCCATCTCGGGGGTAAATGCATCGTTGAGGACGTCAAAGCCCTTGGGGGTGACGGCGTTGACCAGTTTCATCAGCACCTGATGATGCGCGCGATGTGTGCCATTGATCCGGTCATGCGGCCCCAGGACCGACATCGCGCCCACGGCGCCCGCCTCTTGCCCGATGCTCGCATGGGCAGGCCCGTGGATCAGACCCGCCTTTTCCAGGTCCAGCAGCTTTTCCTCGAAACGGCGGATCAGCAGCATCTGGCCATACCAATGGACAAGATCAGAAGGCTGCTCCTGTTCCCAGTCGGCCGCTTCGGATTCCAGTCGGAACCATGGGGCCGACGGGGTGAGCTGGGTCCGTTTCGCCATCGTCCGTCCCTTGCCGGACCGGCCCTCCGCTGGCTGCGGAACGGTCGGCCATGCTTTATGGAAATTAATTCCGTTTTCGCTTGAAACGAACACTAAGCCGTGTCAGCGTTTTTGCGCAACAGAAATCTTCGTGCAGGCTCCGGACTGGCCAGAGGGCAGGAAACCGACATGATCCGCGACCCCCAGATCCTTGACGGGCTGATCGGAACGGTGCGCCGTTTCGTGCGCGACCGGCTGATCCCGGCCGAAGGCGAAGTCGAGGAAACGAACGCGATCCCGGCGGCCATCATCGACGAGATGCGCGCCCTCGGCCTGTTCGGAATGTCGATCCCCGAAGAATACGGCGGACTTGGCCTGACGATGGAGGAAGAGGTGCTGGTGGCCCTTGAACTGGGGCAGACATCGGCTGCGTTCCGGTCTGTATTCGGCACCAACAACGGGATCGGCGCGCAGGGCATCATCGTCGACGGCACGCCCGGGCAAAAGGAATACTGGCTGCCGCGGATGGCCTCGGGGCAGATGATCGGGTCTTTCGCGCTGACGGAACCGGATGTCGGATCGGATGCCGGTTCCGTCAGGACCACCGCGCGGCGCGAGGGCGACCACTACATCCTGAACGGCACCAAGCGCTATATCACCAACGCGCCGGTCGCGGATGTCTTCACCCTGATGGCCCGCACCGGAGGGCCGGGGCCTGCGGGCGTATCGGCCTTTCTTGTGCCGGCGGACAGCCCCGGCCTGTCGCTTGGCCAGCCTGATCGCAAGATGGGCCAAAGGGGGACCAAGACCTGCGATGTGATCCTGACGGATTGCCGTGTCCGCGCGGATGCCCTGATCGGCGGCGCCGAGGGCCAGGGCTTCAAGACCGCGATGAAGGTGCTCAACCGTGGTCGCCTGCATATCGCGGCATTCTGCGTCGGGCAGGCGCAGCGGCTTTGCGATGAATCCGTGGCCTTCGCCACCGCACGCCACCAGTTCGGAAAACCGATCGCCGAACATCAGCTTGTGCAGGCGATGCTGGCCGACTGCGCGACCGAGACCTATGCCGGGCGCTGCATGGTGATCGACGCCGCCCGCCGTTTCGATGCGGGCGAACGGATCATCCAGCAGGCGGCATCCTGCAAGCTCTACTGCTCCGAAATGGTCGGTCGCGTGGCGGACCGGGCGGTGCAGATCCACGGCGGGGCCGGCTACATGCAGGAATATCCGGTCGAACACTTCTACCGCGACGTGCGGCTGTTCCGGCTGTATGAAGGAACATCGCAGATCCAGCAGATCATCATCGCGCGCGAGATGTGCGCCCAGAGGTGACCGACCCCCATGCCCCCTGCAATCGGCATCATCGCGGATGACTTTACCGGCGCGGTGATGGTCGCCGGGATGCTGGAGGGGCGCGGCATATGCTGCCCTGTCCTCTTCCGACCTGAAGCGGCGGCCGGGGGGAGCCGTGCGAGGGCGCTGGTGGCCGCCGCGCGCAGCCGGACGGTGCCGGCCGTTGACGCCATGGCAGAAATCGGGGCGTGGCACGATGCATTGTCGGCGGCAGGCTGCATGCGGATCGCCTACAAGGCCTGCGCCAGTTTCGATTCCACGCCGCAGGGCAATATCGGACCCGCAGCCGATCTGCTGGCCGCCCGCGCGGGGAAACGCCCCGTGCTGATGAGCGCGGGCTTTCCCCGCTTCGGCGCGACGGTGCATCAGGGCTATCTGTTCTACCGCCACCGCCTGGTCTCTGATTCAATCAAGCGGTTTGATCCGCTGACCCCGATGGAGGATCCGGACCTCGTGCGCTTTCTGGGCCGCCAGACCCCGCACCCGGTGGCATTGATCGGCCATCTGATCCTGCGGCAGGGGATCGACGCGGTCGAGGATGCGTTGCGAAATCTTGTCGTCGAAGGTGCGGGCCATGTCCTGCTCGATACCTCCGACGATGAGGATGTGGCGGTGGTGGCCGGTCTGGCCGCGCGCCTGGAGCTGCCCGTTGTGGCAAGCGATCCATTGATCGTGGAACTTGTCGCCCGCCTGGCGGACGCGACCGATGTCACCCCGCCCCCTGCCCCCCCGCGCGGGCGCAGCGTCGTGCTGGCGGGCAGCACCGGACCCGTGGTGATGGACCAGCTTGCCGCCTTCGCGCAGCATCATCCCGTCCTGACGCTTGACCTGCTTGATCCGCGCGGGGCCGAAGGACTGGTGGGCCATGCGCTTGAGTGGGCGGCGGGACAGTGCGGCAGCCTCGCCATCTCGACCGCGACGGGCGCCACGGGCCTTGCCGGCAGCCAGTCGGCGCTTGGACCCATCCGTGCGGCACGGATGGCCGAGGATATCCTTGCCCGTGTCGCCAAGGGCCTGCATGACGCGGGCTTTCGCCGCTTTGTCGTCGCCGGGGGCGAGACATCGGGCGCCGTCGTTGCCGCCCTTGGCCTGCGGCATGCCCGCGCGCTGCCGGAAGGGCCGCTTGGCCTTGGTTGCTGCCTGTCGGAGAGCGATGATCCGGTCTGGATGTTCCTGAAGCCCGGCAAGCTCGGGGCCGATGACATCTTGCTGCGCGCCGTCGCCACAGAAGGAGAGACCTCTTGACCGAAACAGATGCAAGGAGCGCGCTGGTTCAGTCCGCACAGGCCTCGGTCCGCCTTGGCCTGAACAGCGGCACGGTGGGCAATTTCAGCCTGCGCCACGGGGCGGGCATGCTGATCACCCCCACGGGCATAGCGCCCGGGGCGATGACGGCGGACCAGATCGTGGCGATGGACCTGCATGGCAAATGGCAGGGGGACTGGGTGCCCTCCTCCGAATGGTCGATCCATGCCCACATCTATGCGGCGCGGCCAGATGCCGGCGCGGTCATCCACGCCCACCCCGACCATTGCGTGGCACTTTCCTGCCTGCGGCAGGCGATCCCGCCCTTTCACTACATGATCGCGGGCTTTGGCGGCACCACGATTCCCTGCGCGCCCTATGCCTGTTTTGGAAGCGTCGATCTGGCAAAGGCGGTGGCAGGGGCGCTTGGCCCGAACCTTTCCGCCTGCCTGATGGCAAATCATGGCATGGTCGCCCTCGGGCCCGACCTTGCCACCGCCCTGTCGCGGGCGGCCAAGCTGGAAACGCTTGCACGGCAGTATCTGCTTGCCCGCGCGGCCGGGGATCCGGTGCTCCTGACCCCGGCAGAGATGGAAGAAGCCGCTGCGCGATATGCCGGCTATGGCAAACAGCCACGCTGATCCTCAGCCGGCACTGCGCCAGACTTCGGACAGGATGCGCAGCGACAGGCCGGGGTGTTCCAGATGCGGCATGTGCCCGCAGGCATCCACCGCATGCAGCCCCACCGTCGCGGGAAGGTCGCGCGTCGTGCGGAAGGGAAGGATGCTGTCCTGCCGCCCGAACACCACACGCGCCGGGATGCGCAGGCGCGCCAGATCGGCCCGGACCGACAGGGCCTGCGTTCCGTCTGGGAAGAAGCGATCTGCAAAGGCGGTCATCGCAGATGTCAGGCTTTCGTCCTGACGCTGGCCGGCGACGATCCTGACGAAAGCCTCGCTGATGATCGCAGGATCATGCACCAGCCGTTCCAGCCACGGGCGCAAGCTGGCGGCGCTGCGGGCGCGAAGGATACCACGGACGAAGGCCTCGTCGATTTCGGGACCAAGGCCCGCAGGGGCGAAAAGGCAAAGGCCCCGCAGGTCGATGTTGCCCCGCATGGCAAGCCGGACTGCAACCGCAGCACCGAAGGAATGGCCCGCAAGAACGACCGGCCCCGATATCTGTCCAGCCAGCGCCGTTTCCACAAGCGTGCAAAGCGCATCGGCATCGGCGGGAACGGCACGGGGCGATGCGCCATGCGCGGGAAGGTCAAGCGCCAGCACGGGGAAATCCACCCGCGCCCCGGCAAAAAGCCCGCGCCAGTTGTTCAGGTCGGCGCTGTAGCCGTGCAGCAGGACGACCGGCATCCCCTCGCCCTTGCGCAGCCAGACGGCATTGAGGGTGCTGACGACCCGGGGCGACGGTGGAATGGCGGACGAGGGCGCGGCGGCGAGGGCAGCGAGCCGTGACATCACGTCGGATTTCTGCACCCGCCCGCCCGGTCCGGTGCCGGCCAGCCCCGCCAGATCGACGCCCTTTTCCCGCGCGATGCGCCGCGCAAGCGGCGTGGGGTTGGGCAGCCGCGCTCCGGCAGGGCGGTGGGCGGCAGGTGGCTGGGCGACCGGCGAGGAGGGCGCAGCCGCGGGCGCAACGGGCAGAACGGCGGCGGAGGCTTCCACCACCGACTCCTCCGTCGCGAAGATGCGCGCCACTTCGGACCCCACCTCGATCTCGGCCCCCTCGGAGGCCAGATGGCGCAGGATACCGGCGGCGGGGGCTTCCACCTCGACCGCAGCCTTGTCATTATCGATCTCGAAAATCACCTGACCGGCCGTGACCGTCTCACCATTCCCGACCAGCCAGCGCGCGATCCGGCCTGCCTGCATCTCCAGGCTGACCTTGGGGTAGAGGACCGGAACGGGCATGGCGTCTCCTTGGATCTGGTTCGGCAGGGTTACAGGGCGGCGGCCGTTTCCGGCTGGCCGGTCAGGCGCGCGCGCAGGCGGTCCACGGTCGCCACAAGATCGGGGCCGACGCGGGACAGGCAGACATCCTGCGGGATGATGTCGACGATCCCGCCGCAGGTGATGGCGACCAGCGGCGAGCCATCGGTCGGGCGAAAGGCCACGCCGACCGCGTTGATGTAGCTGTACCAGGCGCCGAAGGTCGCAACGAAGCCCCGCTGGCGATAACTCTCGGCGGCCTCGACCAGCGTGGCGCGGATGCGGCTTTCCTGACCGGGCTCTGTTGCGATGATCTGCTCGACCACATCCTCGCGGATATCGGGGCGCATCCCGGCCAGATAGGCGAGTCCCATCGCCGTGCGCCAGATCGGCAGGCGAGAGCCGACGTTCAGCCGCAGCGACACCGGGCTTTGCGACCGGCAGTTGGCGAGATAGACCATCTCGAGCCCGTCGCGCGTGCCAAGCGCCGTGGCGACTCCCGTCCGGTTCGCCAGTTCCTGCATCAGGGGCTGCGCCATATGCACCACCGCGCTGGAGCTGAGCGCCGAGTAACCCAGCGACACCGTCGCCGGCCCGATGCTGTAGCGGCCAAGCTGCGTGTCGTAATGCAGATACCCCAATGAGACGAGCGTCGCCGTCAGCCGCGAGACGGTGGCCTTGGGCAGGCCGGTCCGCTCGATCAGTTCCTGATTGCCCAGCGTCGTGTCATCCGCCGTGAAAGATCTCAGGATTTCCAGCCCCCGCGTCAGCGAAGCGGCGGGATTGCTGGCCTCGACCGTTTCCCCACCCTCCGCAGGCATCACCCTTTTGCGCATCTCTCCCCCCGTTTCCTGCCATCTGGCCGCATTGATGCCTGGCAGGTCGGCGAATATCTGAAACTTAATTTCAATTACGTTGACGGCCTGTCCACCGATTGTCAATACTAGCGGCGAAAGCATCGCACCTCCATCCGCCTCTGCTCGACGGGCCGGTGATACTTCGGGAAGGAAAAGGCTATGATCCGCTACATCCTGCGCCGCCTGATCGCGATGCCGTTTCTGGTGCTGGGGATCGTCACGCTTGCCTTTCTCTTGACCAGCGTCACCAAGGGCGATCCGCTGACAGCCATCGTGTCGGACCGCCAGATGAACAACCCCGAGGTCGTGGCTGCGGCAAAGGCCAGATGGGGCCTGGATCGCAGCCTGCCCGAACGCTACGCGATCTACGTCGGCAACCTCGTGCAGGGCGACATGGGCACCTCGTTCATCACGCGGCGGCCGGTGGCGCAGGATGTGATGTTCCGCCTTCCCGCCACGATGGAACTGGTGACCGCCGCGATGATCGTCGGCGCGACCATAGGCATCAGTCTTGGCGTGCTGGCGGCCTATTTCCGCAACACGGTGATCGACCACACGGCGCGGCTGTTTGCGCTGTTCGGCTCTTCGATCCCCGTGTTCTGGCTGGGGCTTGCGCTGCTATATGTCTTTTCGGTGCAATGGGGCGTCCTGCCCGGCCCGGGGCGACTGGACGCCCGCGCCACGCCGCCGACGACGATCACGGGCTTCATGACCATCGACACGCTGCTTGCGGGCGACATCCGGCTGTTTCTGGATGCGGTCTGGCACCTGATCCTGCCCGCCTTCGTGCTGGGCTGGGCGGTGGCGGGAACCATCTCCCGCCTCGTGCGTGCCAACATGCTGGAAATCCTGTCGCGCGACTTCATCCTGACCGCCCGCGCCAAGGGCGCCGGAGAGTTCCGCGTCGTCATCCGCCACGCGCTGCGCAATACCCTGGTCCCGACGCTGACGGTGATCGGCTATTCCTTTGCCTACCTGCTGACCGGCGCCGTCCTGACGGAAACGATCTTTTCCTGGCCCGGCATGGGATCCTATGCGGTCGAGGCGGCGCGGGGGCTGGATTTTCCCGCCATCATCGGCGTGACCATCGTTGGTGGCATCATCTTCCTTGTCGTCAACCTTCTGACCGATATCGCCTATGTCATCGCCAACCCCCGTGTGCGGCTGGGCTGATCCATGACCACCATTCCAGCCACCCGCCTGACCCTTCCCCGCTGGCTGAACCTGCCGCTTGTCCTGGGATTCTTTCTGGTTCTCTTCTGGTTGGCCGCCACGATCGCGGCCCCCTGGATGACGGGCCATGCGCCGCTTGACATGGTCGGCCGCAGGCTCCAGCCCCCAAGCTGGGATCACCTGCTTGGCACCGATGCCCTGGGGCGGGACGTGCTCAGCCGCACATTGCACGGCGCGCGTCACTCGATCCCCATCGCGGTGACGGTCGTGGCCTTCGCCGTGACGATCGGCGCCTGCCTTGGCGCGCTGGCGGGTTTCGTCGGCGGCATCGTCGATACGGTGATCATGCGGCTCGTGGATGTGACGCTGTCCTTCCCGCCGATGCTTCTTGCGATGGCGGTTGCGGCCTCGCTGGGGCCGGGGCTTGAAAATGCGGCAATTGCGATGGTGGCCGTATGGTGGCCCATCTATGCCCGGCTCATGCGCGCGCAGGTGCTGGAGGTGCGCGAGCGCGAGCATGTCGAAGCGGCGATCGCATCGGGTGCGACGCAGACCCGCGTCCTGACGAGGCACGTCCTGCCGCTGTGCTGGACGCCTGTCCTGATCAGCGCCACGATGGATCTGGGTCAGGTGATCCTGCTGGCGGCATCTCTTTCTTTCATCGGGCTTGGCGCCACGCCACCGACGCCGGAATGGGGCTCCATGATCGCGGACGGGGCATCGCAGTTCTATTCCTGGTGGGTAGCCCTTGGCCCCGGTCTTGCCATCCTGACCATCGTTCTGGGCTTCAACTTCATCGGTGATGGCCTGCACGACTACTTTGACCCGAGGTCGAAATGAACGCGCATCCCCCCCTGTTCGAGGTGCGCGACCTGCGCGTGGCCTTTGGCCGCAACGGCACCTTTGCCGAAGCGGTGCGCGGCATCAGCCTGCACGTGGACCATGGCGAGGTGCTGGGGATCGTGGGTGAATCCGGTTCCGGCAAGTCGGTGGGGATGCTTGCGGCGCTTGGCCTGCAACCCGAAGGCGCGCGCGTCAGCGGATCCGTGCGCTTCAAGGGGCGCGAACTGGTGGGCCTGCCGCGCCGCGACCTGCGGGAACTGCGCGGATCGCGGATTGCCATGATCTTTCAGGATCCGCTGTCATCGCTCAACCCGGTGATGACCATAGGCGCCCAGATTTCCGAGGCCGTGCACCTGCACAACCCGGACCTGTCGCGCAGGGCGGTGATCGACCGCGCCAGGGATCTGCTGGCGCTGGTGGCCATTCCGCAGCCCGACAGGCGCCTGCACCAGTATCCGCATGAATTTTCGGGCGGGATGCGGCAGCGCGTGATGATCGCCATGGCGGTGGCCAACGACCCCGACCTCTTGATCGCGGACGAGCCGACCACGGCGCTCGATGTCACGGTGCAGGCGCAGATCATGGACGTTCTGGCCGACTTGCAGGCGCGGTTGAAACTGGGGCTGGTGCTGATCACGCATGACCTTGGCGTTCTTGCGGGGCATGCCGACCGCGTGGCCGTGGTCTACGCGGGCGAGGTGGTCGAACAGGCGGGGGTCGATGACCTTTTCGCGCGGCCGGGCCATCCCTATACGCGGGGGCTGATCGCATCGATCCCCGACATGACAGCGCAGAAGGACCGGCTGTTTTCCATCGAGGGCACGCCCCCCGCACTTGGCCGCCTTCCGGCCGGTTGCGCCTTCAACCCGCGCTGCGTCAACGCGCAGGAGATCTGCCGGCATCAGGCCCCACCCACGCTTCGGCGGGGCGATCACAGCGCCGCCTGCCATTTCGCCTTCGCAGGAACGGAGAGCGCCGCATGACCCTGCAAGTTCCCATCCTGTCGGTCCGCAATCTGGTCAAGCGCTTTCCGGTCAAGGGCGGCCTGCTGATCGAACGCGCCATCGGCCAGGTAAACGCTGTCGCGGGCGTATCCTTCGACCTGGCAGCAGGCGAAACGCTGGGACTGGTCGGCGAATCGGGCTGCGGCAAGTCCACGCTCGGGCGCTGCATCCTGCGATTGATCGAGCCGTCCGAGGGACACACGTTCTTTCGCGGGCAGGACATCAACTCCCTTCCCGCGCCCGACATGCGGATGCTGCGCCGCAAGATCCAGATGGTGTTTCAGGATCCTTACGCCTCGCTTCATCCACGCATGACCGTGGCCGAGAACATCGCCGAGCCGCTACGCATCAGCGATCTGGACGCCACCGCAAGACGGCACCGCGTGGCCGAAATGCTGGATCTGGTCCGCCTGAACCCGGAACATGGCGACCGCTATCCGCACGCGCTGTCGGGCGGGCAGCGGCAGCGGGTCGTGATCGCGCGCGCACTGGCCCTGCGGCCCGAACTCCTGGTGCTGGACGAACCCGTTTCGGCGCTGGATGTATCGGTTCAGGCGGGGGTGCTGAACCTGCTCAAGGACGTGCAGCGCGAATTCGGCACCGCCTTCCTGTTCATCGCGCATGACCTCTCGGTGGTGCAGCATATCTCGGACCGCGTCGCCGTGATGTATCTGGGCAAGGTTGTCGAGATCGCGGACAAGCGCCGGCTTTATTCCCAGCCGCTCCATCCCTATACGCAGGCACTGATGTCGGCGGTGCCCCTGGCCAACCCGCCGCGCGAACGCAACCGCGCGCGCATCGTGCTGAAGGGCGATGTTCCCAGCCCGATCAACCCGCCATCCGGCTGCCGTTTCCGCACGCGCTGCCCCATCGCGCAGCCCCTCTGCGCCCAACAGGAACCGTTGCTGGCCGATCGGACGGCGGGCCATTCGGTCGCCTGCCACTTTCCCGGTGCCCTGGAAACGGGCCTGGCAGACACCGGCCAAGCGCGAAACGAGGAAGGACCATGACGATGCAGACCCTGCCACTGGAAGGCATCAAGGTGCTGGACCTCACAAGGGTTCTTGCCGGGCCGTGGACGACGATGAGCCTGGCCGACATGGGGGCTGAGGTCTGGAAGATCGAGAACATCAAGGGCGGCGACGACACCCGCGCCTGGTCGATGCCGAACTACAAGGGTGTCAGCACCTATTACCTTTGCGCCAACCGCGGCAAGCAGAGCATCGCGCTGAACCTGAAATCGCCCGAAGGCCGGGCCATCGTGCTGGATCTGGCCGCACGCGCTGATGTGGTGGTCGAGAATTTCCGCGCCGGAACCGTGGATCGGCTGGGGATCGGCTATCACGACATCTGCAAGATCAACCCCGGCATCGTCTACTGCTCGATCTCGGGCTACGGGCAACAGGGCCCCGAGGCATCGCGGCCGGGCTATGATTTCATCATGCAGGCAGAAAGCGGGCTGATGGCGATCACCGGCGCGGCGGACGGCCCGCCCAATCGACTTGGCGTTGCCTTCACCGATGTGGTGGCCGGCATGGTCGCGACTCAATCGGTGCTGGCCGCACTTTATCAGCGCCGTGACACCGGACGCGGTCAGTTCATCGACGTGGCGCTGCTTGATTCGACGCTCAACCTGCTGATCAACGTCGGCACCGCCTACCTGAACGCCGGGGTCGAGGCGACGCGCTATGGCAATGCCCACCCGACGGTTGTGCCCTATCAGCTTTTCACCGCCTCGGACGGCCCCTTTGCGCTGGCCGTGGGCAATGACCGCATGTTCACCGATTTCTGCGAACAGGTCATCCACCGCCCGGACCTTGCCCGCGACCCGCGCTTTACCACTTCGCACCAGCGCGCGTTGCACCGCAGCGATCTGCTGGGGGCCATCCAGTCCATCATCGCCACCCGACCTTCGGCCCATTGGCTGGAGGCCTGTCTTGCCGCCGATGTGCCGGCTGGCCCGGTCAAGTCCGTGGCGGAGGCGTTGCAGGCGAAGTCCGTGGTCGAACGCGGGGTGATCCAGACGCTTGAGCATCCGGAGCTTGGCCCTGTGTCGCTGATCCGCCCCGCACAGGGGCTGGCGGCGCAGGCGGGCCACCAGCCCAAGGCGCCGCCGCTCCTGGGGGAGGATACACGCAGCGTTCTGGGCAATGTGCTGGGATTTGACACCGCCCGGATCGAGGCGCTGCTGGCCCAGGGCGTGATCGCCTGCCACGATCTGGCGCCCGGACCCGATCTTCGGGTTGCCGAATCCCGGCAGCCGCAAGACTCACTGAAGGAAATTCAAGGATGACCGTCACGATTGACCGGCACGGAGGTATTGCCGTCCTCACCATCGACAACCCGCCTGTCAACGCGCTGAAAACCGCGGTGCGTGCCCGCCTGGCAGAGCTTGTGGGCATGCTGGACGCCGATCCCGGGGTGACGGCCGTTCTCCTGTGTGGTGCGGGCAAGCTGTTCATCGGCGGCGCTGACATCACCGAATTCGACCGCCCCCCCGAAAGCCCCACCCTGCCCGACATGATCGCGCGCATCGAGGGCGCCACGAAGCCATGGATCGCCGCGATTCACGGGCAGGCGCTTGGCGGCGGGCTGGAACTGGCCCTTGGCTGCCATTACCGCGTCGCAGCCCCCGGAGCGACGATGGCCCTGCCCGAGGTCAACCTGGGCATCATCCCCGGTGCGGGCGGGACACAGCGCCTGCCCCGGTTGATCGGCCTTGCCGCGGCCATCCCCGTCATTGCCGAACGCGACCTGCTGGATACGGACCGGGCCGCCAGCCTGGGGCTGCTGGACCATGTGATCGACGGCCCGCTGACTGATGGTGCCGTGGCTTTTGCCCGCAACCTGACGGGCCTGCCCCTGCCCGTCGCAGAACGCCCCCTGCCCGACCCCGGCCCCGCCTTCTGGGAGATGGCTTCGGCACGCATCGCCAGGGGGGCAAAGGGGCAGAGCGCACCGCTTGCCGCCCTTGCAGCCGTGCGATCCGGCGTGGAACAGGGCTTTGCGGCGGGCCTGCGCATCGAGCGCGAAACCTTCCTGCGGCTCAGGGCCTCGGAAGAGGCCGCCGCCCTGCGCTATCTGTTCTTTGCCGAACGCGCCGCACCCCGACCCGCCAACCTGCGCAGCATCGAGCCGCACCCCGTCAGAACGGTCGGCGTCGTGGGCGGTGGCACGATGGGCACGGGCATTGCCGCCGCGCTGCGCAATGCCGGGCTCACCGTCGTGCTGTCGGAACGCGACGCTGCCGCGCTGGAGCGCGGGATGATCGCGGTCAGGGGCATTTTCGAAGCCGCCGCCCGACGTGGCCTGATCACGACGGCAGAGGCCGAAACCCGGATGGCGGGGGTGACGGGTTGCGTCGGGCTGGAAGGTCTGGCGGAGTGCGATCTGGTGATCGAGGCGGTGTTCGAGGATCTGGCGGTAAAGCGCACGGTCTTTGCCGATCTGGGCCGCCTTTGCCGGGCGGATGCGATCCTTGCCACCAACACCTCCTACATCGACCCGCGCCAGATCGCCGAAGGGTTGCCCGCGCCGGAACGCTTTGTCGGGCTGCATTTCTTCAGCCCCGCGCAGGTGATGAAGCTGCTCGAGATCATCCCGCATCCCGCGACTTCCCCCGAAACCCTGGCCACCGCCTTCGATCTGGCCCGCCGACTGGGAAAGGTGCCCGTCCGCTCGGGCATCTGCGAGGGCTTCATCGGCAACCGGATCCTGAAACGCTATCGCGCAAGAGCCGAGGCGATGCTGCGCGACGGCACGCCGCATTCTGCCATCGACGCCGCCATGCGCGGCTTCGGCCATGCGATGGGACCGTTCGAGATGCAGGACATGGCCGGATTGGACATTGCCTTCCTGAACCGCGAGGCGGCCCGCCAGAGGGGCGAGGCCATCCCCGAGGGGCCGATCGAATTGCTGGTCCGCGCAGGGCGCAAGGGCATCAAGACCGGGGGCGGCTGGTATGACTATGCGCCCGGCGACCGGACGCCCCGGGTATCCGACGAAGCAACGCAGATCCTTGCGCCCCTGATGGGAAGTTCCGCAGCGCTTTCTTCCCCGCAGATCGTCGATCAACTGATCGGCGCAATGGCAGAGGAAGGCCGCGCGATCCTTGCCGAAGGCATCGCCGCCAGTCCGGCAGATATCGACCTTGTCCAGGTCCACGGCTATGGCTTCCCCCGCACCAGGGGCGGACCCATGTTCCAGACTGACAGAAAGGCCAAGCCATGATTCCCTATCCCGACGTTCAGCTCTACATCGACGGCAAATGGCGCCCGGCCTCGGACGGGCGGACCATTCCGGTTCTGGATCCGGCGACGGCAGGCCCGATCGGCACCGTCGCCCATGCCAGCCGCGAAGATCTTGATGCCGCGCTGGCGGCGGCCGAGCGGGGCTTCCGGCTCTGGCGCCAGACTTCGGCCTATGACCGCGCGCGGCTGATGCGCAAGGCGGCCCAGATCCTGCGTGACCGCGCGGAGGATGTGGCGACCCTTCTCGTGCGCGAGAACGGCAAGCCGCTGGCGCAGGCGCGGATGGAAACGCTGGCGGGGGCCGATGTCATCGACTGGTTCGCCGGAGAGGCACAGCGCGCCTACGGGCAGGTGATCCCCTCACGCGCGCCGGACGTCGTGCAAATGACGATGAAGCTGCCGGTCGGGCCGGTGGCTGCCTTCACGCCATGGAATTTCCCGATCAACCAGGTCGTGCGAAAGCTCTCTGCCGCGCTGGCGGCGGGCTGTTCGATCATCGTCAAGGCCCCCGAGGAAACCCCGGCCAGCCCCGCCGAACTGATCCGCGCATTCGCCGATGCCGGCCTGCCCGACGGCGTGGCAAACCTTGTTTTCGGGGTTCCGGCCGAGATTTCGGAATACTTGATCCCGCATCCGGTGATCCGCAAGATCAGCTTCACCGGATCGACCCCTGTGGGCAAGCAACTTGCCGCGCTGGCTGGCCTGCACATGAAGCGCGCGACGATGGAGCTCGGCGGCCATGCGCCGGTCATTGTCACGCGGGATGCCGACCTTGACCAGGCCGCCGCGACCATCATCCCCCAAAAGTTCCGCAATGCCGGGCAGGTCTGCGTGTCTCCGACCCGCTATCTGGTGCAGGATCCGCTGGCGGACAGCTTCGCCGACCGTTTCGCCGAGGCGGCCCGCAAGCTGCGGGTTGGAAATGGTCTGGACCCCGAGACCGAGATGGGCCCACTGGCGAACGAACGCCGCATCCCTGCCCTCGAGGCGCTGGTTGCCGATGCGGTCAGCCATGGTGCGCGGCTGTTGACGGGCGGGCGACGGATCGGCAACGAGGGATGGTTCTTCGAGCCGACCGTGCTTGCGGATGTGCCTGTCGCAGCCCGCATAATGAACGAAGAACCCTTCGGCCCCGTCGCGATCGTCAACCGCTTCTCCGCGCTGGACGACGCGATTGCCGAGGCGAACCGCCTGCCCTATGCGCTGGCGGCCTATGCCTTCACCCGCGACACGGCCACGGCGACACGGCTGGCAGCCGAAGTGGAGGCGGGAATGCTGACCATCAACCACCTGGGCCTTGCCCTGCCCGAGATTCCCTTTGGCGGGATGAAGGATTCGGGCCACGGCACCGAAGGCGGCTCCGAGGCGATGGATGCCTATCTGGAAACGCGCCTCGTCACGCGCAAGGGTTGAAAGTGCCCAATTCGACTGGGCCTTGGTGATGGAGGATGGCGGCAGGTCAGAACGAGTGGCCGGGCCTGCCGCTGAACTGCCATTCAGCAGCGAAGGCTGTGACGACAGGGCGAGACTCGCCTTGATCTGATCCCGATGCAGCGTGTGCCGTGCCGCCGCGCGGCGGCTTGGGCTTTCGCCCGCGCCTTTTCCTGCCGGATCAGTCTTCATCCTGTCAGCCTCTTGCCCGACGTCGGATCTGGCAAGCCGCACGAACGCTGCAGTGCCCACCGTTCCGGGATATTGCAGCCGTAGGCGCAGCCGCGCCTGATCGGCAATCCTGTCTTCCGTTCGATGCTCCTGTATTCGCAGACCAGCAAGGCCAGGCGGACCCGGAAATAATCCGTCTCCTTGTCCAGCATGTGCCAGAGGACCATGGTCAGTTTCCGGGCCGAGCCAGGCAATGGCGCCTCAAATCAGCGCGCGCCACATACGGAACCGCCCCTGCCCGGTCACTTCGCGGATCAATCCTCTGTCCTCCATCCAGGCGAGGTTGCGCTGGATGGCCGCTCGGCTGGCCCCGGTCAGGGCCTCTGCCATCGGGGCGGAGACCAGCGGCCATTCGGTCAGCACCGTGCGCAAGGCTGGCGGGGTTCTTCCCGAGAGCGGGGTCATCCTGGTTTCCGCGCGCGCGGTCCAGGCTTCGATGTCGTCGAGGTGTCGCATTGCGGTAAGGCATGCGGTCTCCATCCTGTCGAGCCAGTGCCCCAGCCTGTCGCCAGGCGTCCCACCAGCGCGCAACCGCCCTGCCCCACCCATCGCCAAGGGCGCAAAGACCGCGCCCTTGCCCTCACTGGCCGCGATGCGCGCCGCAGTAACCGCCGCCTCGATCCGGTCGCCCTGCTGTCCAAGACCCGCCAGGCCCCAGAGGTGAAATCCCATGCAGGCGCGCGAAATTGGGTGCAGGTTTTCTGCCGCCGCCATCAGATCAAGCCATCCGCCGGCGCGATCCGCGAAGGGTTCGGCCCCGTCGGCAATGTTTTCCGGGTCGCGGCGGTCGAGGAACGCAGACAGATCGACGCGCGGTCCGGGACCGCCTGTCAGACGACGCACAGCCCAGCCGATACGCGCGAGCGCTCCTGTGTCCTCCTGCGCGCCCGACAGGCGCATGGACATCCAGAGGGCAAGGCGATCCGGACCGACCCGATCGCCTGCAAACCAGCTGAGGTCCGCGGCCTCGATCAGGGCGAGCCTGTGTCGCCACCCGTCCGGGCCACGGCGCAGCCGGTCGTCCAATGCCCCAAGCCGTCCGGCAACCCTGGCGAGGCGGGCAGCCTGGGCAGCCTCGGCCCAAAGCCAGTCGTCCAGGACTGCAGTTTCACGCGGCTCTGCCCGAGGGCCGGGCGGAAGATGATCAGGTTCCTCTTCCAGCGGGCCAGGCAGGAACCACAGGTCGTCCCCGGATGCCTGTCTGGCCTCCTCCACATGGCAGAGAAGGTTGCCAAATCCATCATACGGTGAGGGGGATCGCGGCGCCATATGTGCAAAATACTGTCATTCTGCAAATTACCCAAGGTTTTTCAGTGAGAATCCTCACAGGCCTTATGTTGCATGATTCTCTCTGGGCGCGCGATGGCGGACAGGGGTTCTCTGACCGTCGCCATCAGGGCCACCGAGGCGCCCCGATTTCACGCCCGCGCGATTCGACATATGATGGTCTTTGGGCGCGGTTCGGCAGCCGGGCTTTATGCGTGCGATTTCGGGCGGCATCAACATATTGATTCCGCCACGTTCCCGGCACACATTTTTCATGTTTCGTTTCAATGCATTAACGGTCATTCGCCTTGATGAAGGGATGGGTTGATGCGCCGGTCACCCACGAAGTGTAGAATTTCCTTGCAGGATCCACGAAGTTGGAGCATTTGTGGTTGTAGCGCAGAAATGTGAAAAGTGCGACTTTGTGCGCTACAACAAGAAGAACAAGCTCGAAACGAGTGTGCTGAGCAAGGGTTAACCGGGCCAGCCTGTGACATGAGGGCAGTATGGCAGCAGAACGCGTGTTTGCCGATCTGCAGGGAGATGCTTCTACCCTGCATGAGTCGATCCGCATGCACCTGGAGCGGAACTTCGCGCCCGATGCGCGCAAGCACCTGAGAAGCTTTTCCTCGACAGAGGCGGCCGGGTTTCTTGGTCTGGCGCCGGGCCACCTTCGCAAGCTTCATGCAGAAGACAAGATCCCTGACGTTCCACTCGATGGGCGCGGGCGAAAGCTCTATGCGGCCGAGGATCTGGCGCAGATCCGGTTGGCCCTTGCACGCACCACGCGCGATCCGTCGCTCTATCTGCGCGGGCGCGTTGGCAGCGAAGCACTTCAGATCATTTCCTGCGTCTCGTTCAAGGGCGGTTCGGCGAAGACAACCACGGCAGCCTACCTGAGTCAGTGGTACGCACTGCACGGGTATCGCGTGCTGGTCATCGACATGGATCCCCAGGCTTCTTTGTCGTCAATGACCGGCCTGCGACCCGAAATCGATTTTACCCACAAGGGCACCATCTACGACGCGATCCGGTACGAGGATCCGCTGCCGATGAGCGAGGTCGTCCGCAAGACCTATTTCCACGGGTTGGACATCGCCGCAGGCGGTTTGATCCTGTCGGAGTATGAAACGGAGACGCCCTACGCACTTCGCCATGGCGCGGAACCGCCTTTCTATCTTCGACTGCGTGAAGCCATCCATTCGGTCGAGGCGAACTATGACCTCGTCTTCATCGACTGCCCGCCGCAACTCGGCTTTCTGACCCTTTCGGCCCTCGTCGCCTCGTCATCGATCATCATTCCTGTAGTGCCCAACTTCATTGACGTGGCCTCGCTCGCGCAGTTTCTGACCATGACATCGTCGCTCCTCGACACGATCCGCGATGCCGGCATGTCACTGGAATATGACTTCCTGCGCTATCTGGTGTCCAGGTTCGAGCCGTCTGACGGTCCACAGGCCCAGGTCGCCGGACTCTTGCGTGCGAATTTCGGAAAGCGCGTGATGACCGAGACATTCCTCAAGTCAACAGCAGTCTCAGATGCCGGCCTCACCCATCAGACCCTTTTCGAAGTAGGCCGCGGAAGCATGAACCGGAACACCTATGACCGGGCGATGGAATCCATCAACGCTGTCGCACGCGAGCTGGAGCAGGACATCCATAGAGCCTGGGGAAGGATCTGACATGGCGCGCAAGAACATGTTCGAGGGCATTGCTCCTGCAAAGAAGCTGGACAAGCCTTCCACGGACCCCCTGCCCCGCTCGACACCCAAGATGCCCGAGGTATTCCAGAGCACTGGACCGGTCGCCGCCATTCGCAACGATTTGCGAAGCCTGGGAAGTCGGTCCATACAGGATATCGACCCCGAGCTGATCGAAGACACCGGCCTCAAGGACCGCATCGGCGATCTCGATCACGACGTTGCCGATTTGCGGGACAGCATTTTGAAGCATGGTCAGCAGGTACCCATCCTGCTGAGGCCCCACCCGAAGCTGAGTGGCCGCTATCAAGTGGTGTATGGCCGCAGACGGCTGGCAGCTATCCGGGGTCTGGGAACACCGGTGAAGGCGCTGATCCGCACGCTTTCGGACGAAGAGGCTGTGCTGGCCCAGGGCCAGGAAAACAACCTTCGCAAGGATCCCTCTTTTATCGAAAAGGCTCTTTTCGCAGGCGATCTGGAAGAGGCAGGCTATGGCGCGCGAATCATCCAGGACGCTCTGAACGTCAACAGAAGCCACACTTCGCACATGCGAAAGGTGCGCGAGGCGTTCCCGAGGGAAGTCCTGGAGCGCATCGGTGCCGCTCCGTCCGTAGGATGGAAGCGCTGGTATGATTTGTCCGTCCGCATCCTTGACCAGAAGATTGATGTCTTGTCGGTTCACCCGTCCCCATTTCCGGCCAATCTCACCTCAGACCAGCGGTTTGATGCCTGGGCCAGGGCTTTGCCTTCGGCTGCGCAGAGGCGCATCAAGGAAGGTGGATCTGCGCAGCAAGTCGTGGTGGTCAAGGAAAAAAACGGCTCTGAATTGGGATCTGTTGGTCTCAGGAAGGGCAAATTGAGCTTCCAGTCGTCAGCCCGGAATGGTGCATTTGCAGACTGGCTTCATCAGAATGCAGCCGAGGTGTTTCCGCGCCTGCATGAGGAATTCCTTGCTCACCACACGAACCCGAAGTGAGCGGTGGATGCAACGAAAACAACAGAGGAGCAGTGTCGGAAAAGGATAGGCCTCCCGAATGGAACCCACCCGGAAGGCCCGCGCAAACCACAGGGCGCCAACCCTGAGAATGCTCATCTTCTAGCAAGAGCAGACTAGCGCAGGCCCGAATCGCACGCAACATCGCATCGCGGTGATTTTGTGCTTTTGTCCTTTCTGCATGGAAAGTGCCGCCAGATCGCCGCGCCAGCCATGCCAGACGCCACCGGGCAGCCTTGATCGTTCTGCTGATCATGCCATGGAACACATTTCGTCTTCGCCCGTGCACCCGCACGTTCGGCGCAATGGAGCTTTTTCACACCGAGGCACGCCGCGATCGGCCGCTGCGGCCAAGGTCGAAGACCCGCGTTGGCAGCTTCTTGACCTGGTTCGCATCTGCCGAAGCCTGCTCGGCCTCCGTGACAGAGACATCGCCGTGCTGCGCGGACTGCTGTCGTTTGTTCCGGCCTCAGCTGAACCCGCAAGACTGACGGTATTTGCCTCTAACAGGGCCTTGATCGATCGTTGTGATGGAATGGATGAACGGACACTCCGGCGGCGGATCGTGCATCTTCAGGCGAAAGGTTTACTGATCCGCCGGCTCAGCCCCAATGGCAAGCGCTACCAGATCCGGGACGAACATGCCGAAACCAGGCTGACCTACGGTATTGACCTTGCCCCGCTGTTCGGCATCCAGGACCACCTTGAAGCGCTTGCCGATCAGCAAAGGAAAGAAGTGGTTCGCGTAAAAGTCCTGCGCGCGATGATCAGGCATGCCCTGTATCAACAGGTGAGTTCTTCCGAAACCCAAGTGATTGAACAAGCCCGCCTGGCCCTTCGCAGGAACCTGGACAGCGTCCATCTGCAAGCGATCTTCGATTCTCTTGCTGTAGGCCTGGACAAGACATCGGAAGATAGTGCTGCCTGTTCGTCATATCTGACCGCCAGCGACGGCCAAAATGACCGGCACATTCAGAGTTCAGAAAAAGAATCTTATGAATCTGAAAGCATGGAACAATGCCCTAAGCCCCAGAGCGACCACGCAGCAGCCTGGCCAATTAGCCAAGTCATCGAAAAGGATCTTTCGGTTGGCGAATGCCTGGAACTTGCGCCTGGCGCCGCCGAAATGGCCCTTGAGACACCACGTTCCTGGTCTGACATCATTTGTCTATCAGCAGCCCTTGCTCCTGCCATCGGGCTGTCTCGATCTGTCGTGGATGCTGCGCGCAAACATCTGGGGCGTCATGGCACTGCGCTTGCCATTCTCGGTCTGGTTGAAGCATTCGGCAGGATTCGCAATCCACAAGCCTATCTCGCGCACCTGACCGGACAGGCCCAAAAAAGAGGGGTCGATCTCGTGCGCATGTTCAGATCGTTGGTGGGCCAGCGCCGCATGTGCTCGGGTCTTGGGTAATGCCGGCGATGTTTACCCTGGTAAACGTGTCGGGGCTCCAACTGGAGGGAATCCATGTTTACCCCGGTAAACACAACCTGACTGGAGGGAAGGCGGCATCCGCCGGCCATCAAGGAGAAGGCTTGTTGGCGAAAACAGTCCGGAACGTCACCCCGCCTTGGCCGCGCGACCAGCATGAAAGGCGTAACATCCTCGAATTTGGTGGGATCGACGGCGGTAGAGAAGATCTTCTTGATCACGACACACGGGGAAAGGGCAGGGGAACGTCGCCAGGTCGGGATCATCGCCATCCTGTCAGACGGACCAGTTCCGCGACTCTTTCGGCATTGTTGCGGGCAATCCGGCCATCGCTCATCAGCAGGTTGTTCTCGAACCCGATGCGGGCCTTCCCGCCTTGTGCGATTGCCGCAAGCAGGCAGGCGGTTTCGGCAGCACCAAAGGCACAGATGGCCCAGTCGGGGGTCAAACCCGATGCCTTCTGCCGGCCAAGTGGCGCTGTCAGATCATCTGGCGTCGATACCTGGCCGGGGGCGTAGCGGCCAAGCACATGGAGCACCTGCAAGCCGCCGCCCGGGATCGTGCCGTCTGCGACCAGCGCGCCAAGTCGCGCCACATCCGTCGGATCGTAAAGAATGTGCTGCACCGCAATGCCAGCTTCGGCGCAAAAGGCGAAAAACCGCCGTGTCAGAGCCGCATCGGGTTCGGCAGTGATTTCCCGCAATGCGACCGAAACCATGCGCGGGCGAAGGGTTTCCACCAGCTTCCGCTGTTCGGCGGGCGTATATCGGCCGACGGCTTCGGTCGTGATCTGCACCTGCATGGCGGGCACCTGCCGGGCCAGTTCCGCCAGAAGCTCGGAATAAAGGCCGGCATCCAGCACATGGCGCCCTTCGGCGTCGCGGACATGGGCATGCAGCCCGTCGGCGCCGGCGGCGTGGCAATCCTGCGCGCAGGCGACGATATCGGCAATCGTCACCGGCAGGGCAGGGTGGTCGGCTCTGGTCTTGGTCGCGCCATTCGGGGCGACCATCAGGCGGGGCAGGGGGGTCATGTGCCGGTCGCGCCCCGGATCGCGCCCGATAGTTTGATCACCAACTCGTCGATCTGGGCATCCTCGATGATGAAGGGCGGTGCCAGAAGGACGTGGTCGCCACGCAGCCCGTCGATGGTGCCGCCCATCGGATAGCAGATCAACCCGGCTTCGAAGGCCAGCGCCTTGATCTTCCTGTTGATGCCAAGCGCGGGGTCGAAGGTCGCCCTTGTATCCCGGTCGGCCACGATCTCGACGCCCCGGAACAGGCCACGGCCGCGGATGTCGCCCACATGCGGGTGCTGGCCAAGCGCCACCCGCAGCGCGGCGTCGAGTTTCGCGCCCTGTTCCTTCACGCGGGGCAGAAGGCCGCGCCCCAGGATCGCGCCCAGCACCGCATTTGCCGCCGCTGCCGCCATCGGATGCCCCATGTAGGTGTGGCCGTGCTGAAAGAACCCCGAACCCGCCGCGATGGCGTCGTAGATGCGCCCCGAGGCGAGAAGCGCCCCGATCGGCTGGTAGCCCGCACCCAGGCCCTTGGCGATGGTGATCATGTCGGGGGAAACGCCGTCTTCCTCGCAGGCGAACAGTTGGCCGGTGCGGCCCATGCCGCACATCACCTCGTCCAGGATCAGAAGCACGCCGTGGCGGTCGCAGATCTCGCGGATGCGCTTCAGATAGCCCGGCACCGCCGGCACCGCCCCCGAGGTCGCCCCCACCACCGGTTCGGCGATGAAGGCCATGACCGACTCTGGGCCAAGCCGCAGGATTTCCGTCTCAAGCTCATCGGCCGCGCGCAGGCCGTAGGCCTCGACCGTCTCGCCGTCCTGCCGGTCGCGGTATTCGTAGCAGGGCGCGATATGGCTGGTTTCCACCAAGAGCGGCGCAAACTGGGCGCGGCGCCATTCGTTGCCGCCCGCCGCCAGCGCGCCCAGCGTATTGCCGTGATAGCTTTGGCGGCGCGCGATCAGCCTGTGCCGCTGTGGCTGGCCGATCTCCATGAAATACTGCCGCGCCAGCTTGATCGCGGCCTCTACCGCCTCGGACCCGCCAGAGACGAGGTAGACCCGGTCAATTCCCGCCGGCGCATGGGCGATCAGCCCATCCGCCAGAGCCTCGGCCGAATCACTGGTGAAGAAGCCGGTATGCGCGAAGGCCAGTTGATCAAGCTGCCGGTGCAGGGCGGCACGGACATCGGGATCGGAATGGCCAAGGCAGGACACGGCCGCGCCGCCCGATCCGTCCAGGTAGCGTTTTCCCGTGCTGTCAAACAGATAGCACCCCTCGCCGCGGGTGGCGGTCGGCAAGGTTCCCTTGGTGGAACGTCCGAAGATATGGCAGGGCATCGGGGTCTCCTGTTTCATGTCGTGCGAGCAGCTCGCAAATTAATTGCATTGTATTTCTTATCGTGCAAATATTTTTGCGAGATCGGCGCGCTGCAAGTCCGGTCCATCGATTGTCCAACAGGAGAGTGCACCATGAAATCCCTTGTCCGGCTTGCCAGTGCTGCCGTCCTTGCGCTGAGCGCGACCTTTGCATCGGCCGAAGATCTGATCGTCGCCACCGATACCGCCTTCGTGCCCTTCGAATTCAAGGAAGGTGATAAATACGTCGGCTTCGATATCGACATGTGGGACGCGATCGCCAAGGAACTTGGCCTGACCTATGAACTGCAACCCATGGATTTCGCGGGCATCATCCCCGCACTTCAGACCGGGCAGGTCGACGTGGCGCTGGCCGGCATCACCATCAAGCCCGAGCGTCAGGAAGTGATCGACTTCTCGGACGGCTACTATGACAGCGGCCTGCTGCTCATGGTTCCGGCCGACAGCACGATCACGGGCGCGGCTGATCTTGCGGGCAAGAAACTGGCGGTCAAGACAGGCACATCGTCGTCGGACTATGCCGAGGAAAACTTCAAGGAAACCGAGCTGCGCAAGTTCCCCAACATCGACAACGCCTATCTGGAACTGCGCGCCGGCGGTGTCGACGCCGCGATGCATGACACGCCGAACG
Organism: Paracoccaceae bacterium; assembly: GCA_020622085.1. Lineage (GTDB taxonomy): Bacteria > Pseudomonadota > Alphaproteobacteria > Rhodobacterales > Rhodobacteraceae > QY30. The sequence continues at coordinate 1,384,419 of JAHRYM010000001.1, forward strand.
TCCTTTACTACATCGCCACCGCCGGCCAGGGCCAGGTGAAGGCGGTTGGCGAACAGATGATGGCGCATCAATACGGGATCGGCTTTCCCAAGGGCAGCGAGCTGACCGCCAAGGTCAACGGCGCTCTGGCAAAGATGAAGGCCGACGGGCGCTATGACGAGATCTACAAGAAGTGGTTCGGCGCCGAACCCACCAAGTGATCCTGTCCCGTCCGGGCAGTGGGGTTGCCCCCTGCCCGGACATCATTCGCCCATAGCAAAAGGAGGCCACGGTGCAGACTGACTGGTCCGTTGTCCTGACCTTTCTTCCGCAACTGCTCGCCGGCGCGAAGATCACGGTGCAGATCACCATCATCGGCCTTCTGGGCGGGATCTTCCTTGGCACGATCGCCGGCCTGATGCGTGCCTATGGCGGCCGGATCCTGAACGCCATCGCCTTCACCTATATCGAACTGATCCGCGGCACCCCCATCGTCGTGCAGGTGATGTTCTTGTATTTCGCCATGCCGGTGCTGACCGGCCTGCGCGTCGATCCGATGGCCGCCGCCGTGGTGGCGATCGTGGTGAATGCCGGCGCCTATATCGCCGAGATCGTCCGCGGTGCCTTCCTGTCGATCTCGAAGGGGCTGAGCGAGGCGGGCCTTGCGCTTGGCCTGCCGCAATGGAAGGTGCTGGTCTACATCCTCGGGCCGCTGGCCTTCCGCCGGCTGATCCCGCCCTTGGGCAACCAGTTCATCGTCAGCCTCAAGGACACATCGCTTTTCATCGTCATCGGCGTGGGTGAACTGACCCGAACTGGGCAGGAGATCATGGCCTCGAACTTCCGCGCCGTGGAAATCTGGACCGCCGTCGCCGTCATCTATCTGATCCTGACCGGCAGCATGACCGTGGCACTGCGCGTCATCGAGAAACGCATGAGGATCCTGTGAGCATCATCGAATTCCGCAAGACTTCCAAGCACTTCGGCGACCTGAAGGTGCTCGATGGGGTAGACCTTTCCATTGACACGGGCGAAGTGGTCGTCCTGATCGGACCTTCGGGTTCGGGCAAGTCGACGCTCTTGCGCTGCATCAACGGGCTGGAACAGATCACCAGCGGCGATCTGGTCATGGACGGGATCAGCGTGCGCGGCGGCAAGAAGCAGTTGCGCCTGATCCGGCAGGAAGCCGGGATGGTGTTCCAGCAGTTCAACCTGTTCCCGCAGATGACGGCCTTGCAGAACGTGGCCTTCGGCCCGCGCAAGGTGCGCGGCCTGACCAGAACCGAAGCCGAAGCACAGGCACGGGCGCTTCTGGAAAAGGTTGGCCTGAAGGACAAGGCCGGCCACTACCCCTCGGAACTTTCGGGCGGGCAGCAGCAGCGCGTCGCCATTGCCCGGGCCCTGGCCGTGCGGCCCAAGGTGATGCTGTTTGACGAACCGACCAGCGCCCTTGACCCCGAACTGAAGCAGGAGGTGCTCAACGTCATGCGCCAGCTTGCGCAGGAAGGAATGACGATGGTTGTGGTCACGCATGAGATGGCCTTTGCCAAGCAGGTCGGCACGCGGCTGATCTTCATGGAACACGGCAAGATATCTGTCGACGGCCACCCGCGCGAGGTGATCGAGAACCCGCCCAGTGACCGGTTGAAGGACTTTCTGCAACATGTCGAATGAAAATGGCGATCTTGGCTGGCTGACTGTCGGTGGCAGTCCGCGCGACATCGGGCGGGCGTTGGGGCAGGCCGGTCGGGCCGCCGTGCACCGCCACCTGCTGACCGCGCCGATCTGGGGGCAGGTCAATGCCCCGGCCCACGCCTCCCGCGTGGCACGGATATCGGATGTGGTCAGGCAGCGCTTTCCGGCGATCTGGGCCGAGATCGAGGGTCTGGCCGAGGGGCTGGAGCTGCCGGTCGATCAGGTCATGGCCTGGAACTGCCGTGGCGATCTGCTCGCCTCGGCCCCCGATGGCTGCACCAGCGTCCTCTTGCCGGGCGATGCGCCGGTCCTGGGCCACAACGAGGACGGCTTGCCGTTTTTCCGCGGGCATTCCTTCATTGCCGACGCAAGACCCGAGGGCGCGCCGGGCTTCCGGTCCTTCTGCTATCCCGGTTCGATCCCCGGCCATACCTTCGCCTTCACCGATGCGGGGCTGGCGCAGACCGTCAATAACCTCCGCTTCACCGGGGTCGAAGCCGGGATGCCGCGCATGGTGCTGGGTCGTGCGGTGCTGGCCGCGACAACGCTCGAGGCGGCGCTGGCTGTATTGCGTGGCAATTCCGGTTCGGGCGGCTTCCATTTCGCGCTGACCCATGTCCGGGACCGGCGCATCCTCTCGGTCGAATACGGGGCGGGCGAAGTTTCGGTGAGCGAAGTCCTCGCGCCGGCCGTCCACGCCAACCACGCGCTGCACCATGCCTATGGCCTGGGCCACCAGATCGTTACCCGGTCTTCGGCCGACCGGCAGGCGAGGGGGGATGCGCTGATCGCGGCGGGCACGACCGACCCGATCGCGATTCTGCGCGACGAAGCCGGGCCGGGCCTGCCCATCCGCCGCGATGCCGCCGATGATCCCGATGACGAGAACACGCTTGCCACAGTGATCCTTCATGTCGGAAAAGCCGGCATCGACTGGAGAATCCATGACCGCAGAACCGGAGACGCCGCATACCGCGGCACGATCGCCTGCTGAAGCACCGCCCGCGACGGTGGCCGAACTGCGTGCGCTGATGGTTGCCATCACGCGCGGCGAGGTCGCGGTGTCGCTGGGTGCAAAGGCGCAGGCGGCGCTGGAGAAGATCCTCGATCTGCAAGGCAGTCCGGCGCTTCTGTCGATCACGGCTCTGGCCGATGTGCTGGAAGTGAGCCCTTCGACCCTGACGCGGCTGGCGCACAGCCTTGGATATTCCGGGTTCCCGGCCTTCCAGCGGGTTCTTCTGTCGGTGCAGTTGAGCGACCCGGGCGCTTTCTATACCCGCCATGCCAGCGCGGCACTGGAAGGCGGCAGCGGCACCACCCGGGCGCGCGTCGCGCAGCTTTGCCGGGAAAACCAGACCAATATCGATCGCTTTGTCGAACAGCTCGATACAGCGGCCTTCGAGGCGGCAGTCGCAATGATCATGTCGGCGCCGCGCGTTGCCGTCTATGGCATCCGGCAGTTCCATGCGATGGCAAGTTTCGTCGTTTATGGCCTGCGGATGATCCGGTCGGACGTGACGCTGATCGACAGCAACAGTCTTGGCATCGCCGAGGGCCTCGCGCTGCTGTCGAAGGGTGATGTGCTGATCTCGGCCAGTTGCGCGCCCTACTCGGCCCAGGTGGTCGAAGTGGCGGAAACGGCAAGCCGGATCGGCCTGACGACCGTGGCCATCACCGACCGCGCCAGTTCACCCCTGGTAGGAAGCTCGCAGGCAGCGCTCCTGGTGCCGCATGAGTCAAGCTTCCTGTCAAACAGCCTTGGTGCCTTCATTGTCGCGGCCGAGTGTCTGATCAACGCCTGCGCTGCCGCCCGCCCCGAACAGGTGCGCGCCGCCCTGCAACTGCGTGACCAGATGATCGAACGGCTGGGGATCGAGATCTGAGTGCTGCAAGGGTCAGCCCCGGCGCGAGGCCGGGGATCATCGGGCCACATCGCCGCCTTGGCCTGCGGGCCGGGTCGCGCCGCAAGCCTGATTGGCCAATCAACGGGCGAAGCCGGTCGCCATTAGACGCCGGATGATTGACATTGTCCTGCCTGCCCGTTTACCTGAGCCCGATGGTTCCCAAAAGCCAAGGGATGAAAAGGGAACACGGTGAGGATTACCCATCAGGGGCCGAATCCGTGGCTGCCCCCGCAACTGTGAGCGGCGAGTCCCCGGTCATGTGCCACTGGCCACCCCTATTCCACGGGGGACATGGGCCGGGAAGGCGACCGGGGTGCAACGACCCGCGAGTCAGGAGACCTGCCATCGCTCTTGTGCTGCAAGCCGTCCGGGGCGGGGTGTCCCTCGGGTCATTCGATAGCGGCGCGTCCGATGTGGAAGGATGACATATGCATATCATGGAGGGCTTCTTGCCCCTGTCCCATGCACTGGGATGGTATATCGTTTCGGCCCCTTTTGTCCTGGCCGGCGCCGCGCGCATTCGCCGGATCGTCCGCGAAAAACCCGAAGCGAGGCTGACGCTGGCGGCTTCGGGCGCCTTTGCCTTTGTGCTTTCGGCGTTGAAGATCCCTTCGGTCACCGGCTCCTGTTCCCATCCAACCGGCACCGGGCTGGGGGCCATCGTCTTTGGCCCGTCGGTCATGGCCGTGCTGGGGGTGATCGTGCTCTTGTTTCAGGCGCTGCTTCTGGCGCATGGCGGGGTGACAACGCTGGGCGCAAACGCGTTTTCCATGGCGATCGTCGGGCCCTGGGTGGCCTTCGGCGTCTGGAAACTGGCCGGGCGGTTGGGCCTGTCCTTTGCGGTCTCGGTGTTTCTGGCGGCGGCCTTGGGCGATTTGGCCACCTATGTCTTCACGTCGCTCCAGCTGGCGCTGGCCTATCCCGATCCGGCCTCGGGCTTTGTCGGTGCAGCTTTGAAGTTTGGCGGCATCTTTGCCGTGACGCAGGTGCCGCTGGCGATCATCGAGGGATTGCTGACGGTCGTGGTGATCGAGGCGCTGTCGGGAAAGATCCGCGACGAAGACCGCATCGCCACCTTGGCAGGGGAGGGCAAGTGATGTCGAAACGCTCGGTATGGATGCTGCTGGCGATTGCGGTGATCACCGTGGTCCCCTTGCTGATGGGGGGCAAGTTCGAGGGTGCGGATGGCGAGGCTGCCGCCATTGTGGAAAATACCGAGGGTTTTTCACAATGGTTCAGCCCGATCTGGGAGCCGCCAAGCGGTGAAGTCGCCAGTATGCTGTTCGCGTTGCAGGCGGCACTTGGAGGCCTGGTTCTGGGCTATGCCATTGGTCGGATGCATGGTCGCCGCCCGTCCGATGACCAGAAGGACGGCGCAATGGCGCCGCGTGGCTGAGATGGCTGTCGGAACGCTTGACCGTGCCGCCAGCCTGAACCGATGGCGCCACCGGGCCCTGATCGAGAAAGCCTTGATCGGTTTTGGCTTTCTGGCGCTGGCGCTGGTCTTGCCGCCATGGCCGGGGGCGGTGTTTGTCAGCCTTGCCATTCTGGCCTTTACCTTCTTCGGGGCGCGGGTGCCGCTGCGCCTTTGGCTTGCCACGGCGGCGCTGCCTATGGGGTTTCTGGCGATCGGGGCCTTGATGCTGGTCATCGAGGTCGGGGCCGATGGTGTGACCCTCGCTCCCGGCGGGGTTACGCGGGCGGCTGAACTGGCCGCGCGGGCCATGGCCGCGACCTTCTGCCTGATGTTTCTGGCCATGACCACGCCGATGGCCGATCTGTTCGGCGGGCTGCGACGGTTGCGGGTGCCGTCCGAACTGGTGGATCTTGCACTTCTGACCTATCGCTTTGTCTTTCTGATTGCCGATGAGGCCACGGCGATGACGGCGGCGCAGCGCGCGCGATTGGGACATTCCAGCCGCCGCCGCTGGCTGCGCTCGACGGCGATGGTGATTGCCAACCTTTTGCCGCGCGCCCTGGCACGAGCGCGGCGGATGGAAACCGGGCTTGCCGCGCGTGGCTGGCAGGGCGAGATGCGCGTGCTGTCACCCAGGGTTCCGGCTTGTGGCCGCATGCTGGCACTGGTGCTGGCCGCCCTTGTGGCGGTAGGGCTTGCAGGGGGTTTGTTGTGACTGCGATCCTGTCCGCCCAGAACCTGCATTTTGCCTATCCGGGGGAAATCCCCGCGTTGCGCGATCTGTCTTTGAACATAACCGCAGGGCGCAAGCTGGCCATTCTGGGGCCCAACGGCGCGGGCAAATCGACGTTGCTTTTACATCTGAACGGCTCGCTTCGCCCGCATCAAGGGGTGGTTTTGCTGGCCGATCAGCCTGGCGATTATACCCGCCGGGGCCTGAGCCAGTGGCGCAGCCGGGTGGCTCTTGTTCTGCAAGACGCCGATGACCAGATCTTTGCCGCGACCGTCGCCGAGGACGTGTCTTTCGGCCCGCTCAATCAGGGCCTGTCCGAGGCGGAGACCCGCGAGCGCGTGCAGATCGCGCTTGCCGCTCTGGGCATTTCCGATCTGGCGGGGCGGCCGCCACATATGCTCTCGGGTGGGCAGAAAAAGCGGGTGGCGATTGCAGGCGCGGTGGCTATGCAGCCGGAAATCCTGCTTCTGGATGAACCGACGGCGGGCCTTGACCGCGAAGGCGCCGAACAGTTGATCGCCGTCTTGCGAGAGTTGGGTCAGCGCGGCATGACGCTGGTGTTTTCCACCCATGACATCGACCTTGCGCTGGCCCTGGCCGATGATGTGACGCTGTTTCAGGGTGGCACGGTTCTGGCGCAGGGTGGGGCCGAAGTGCTGCTGTGCGACGCGGACTTGCTGTCCCGCGCGGGACTGCGCCCGCCGGTTCTGGTTGAACTGTGGCTGGACGCCATGGCACGCGGGCTTTGCCCCGTCGGTGGAGACATGCCGCGCGACACGACCGCCTTGCTTGATCGGTTCGTCCCAGCCGCACCCGCTGCGCGCGTGGCGCGATAATGGATCAAGCCTTGGCAAAGCCGTTGCCCGCGCTGCGGCCATGCGCTATCCGGCCCCTGTCTGGTGCCCCGCGCAAGAGGGGAGAATCGGGAATGTGGTGCAATTCCACAACGTGCCCAACGCTGTAACGCGGATGGGGTCGCAGATGCCACTGGCCGCAAGGCTTGGGAAGGCGCGGCCCCGTGTGAAGCCAAGTCAGAAGACCGGCCAGACGAAACCGGGAGAGCCGAAGGCCAGCGGCAGCCCCGTCTTTCGACAAGGGGAATGCCATGTCTGACGCCGTGATTGCCGAACCGCCCATCTTGCCCGCCGGACCCTTTTCGCCCGCCGAACGCGAGGCTGTCTACCGCGCGATCCATTCGCGCCGCGATGTGCGCAGCCAGTTCACCCAACGCCCGATTGACGAGGACACCCTGCGGCGTCTCTTGACAGCTGCGCATCACGCGCCCTCGGTCGGCCTGTCGCAGCCGTGGAATTTTGTCATCATCCGTTCCGGTCAGGTGAAAGCCAAGGCACAAGCCGCCTTTGTCCGCGCCAATGCCGAGGCTTCGGCAATGTTTCCCGACGCGCAGCGCCCGCTCTATTCAGCATTGAAGCTGGAGGGCATCCTGCAAGCCCCGATCAACCTGTGCATCACCTGCGACCACACGCGTGGCGGGCCGGTGGTCCTGGGACGCACACATCAGCCCGAGATGGATCTGTTCTCGACCGTTTGTGCGGTCCAGAACCTGTGGCTTGCCGCGCGCGCCGAGGGGATTGGTGTGGGCTGGGTCAGCATCTTCCACCGCGAAGACCTGCGTGGCATTCTGGGCCTGCCCGCGCATGTCAGCCCGGTGGCCTGGCTTTGTCTTGGCCATGTCGATGAACTTTACGCCGAACCGGAGTTGCAGTCCAAAGGCTGGGCAAAGCGTTTGCCCCTTGATGATCTGATCTACTACGAAAGCTGGGGGCAGCAGGCGGGCTGAAAGCCCGATCTTCCTGCCCTGCCATTTCGGGGATTGGTTGCGGGGAAGGTTGGGCCGGATGGCCCCTTGGCACTGGTGCCACAGGGGTGTTTTGCTTGCGGCATGGCTCTGACCGGGGCAGGGGTTTGCCTTCGGCATCGATGCCGACATCGCCGCCCTGCCGCTGATGAGCGGACGTGGCCAATTTCCGGTTCCGCCAACAAGATCGGCACCCGCGTTCCGGCCGATCCGCCCTGTTGCGGGCCAAGGCGGTGCTTCGCCAGCTTGCCGCCCGCGCTGGCCCTTGGCATGGGCTGGCCAGCGGATCGGACCTGTCCCGGCCATGCGACACCGGCAATGCCAGGGCCGCGCAAGGCCAGCTTGTCCGGCACCGGAACTGGAGCCGGATCTTCCCGTGGTCGAACAGCTTGTTGCGGCTTGGCCTGCCGGGGCCAGAGTCCGAATGGAAGCGTCTGGGAGCCGCCCCTGGACCAGATCCTTATCGCGCAAGCGCGAGCAGCCCCGCCACATCAAGATGCGTTTCCAGATGATCGGCAAGCGCCTCCAGCACCGCCTCGGTCTCGGCCCCATGCTGGCGCGGGGCGGCCTTGATGCCCAATCCCGCCAGATAGGCCGCGCGGAAGGCATCCATATGGAAAAGCCCGTGCAGATAGCTGCCCACCACCCGGCCATCGGCGCTGATGGCCCCTTCGGGGCGGCCCTCCACCATGGCAAGGGGACGTGCGCAATCCGGGCCCTGACTGCGGCCGATGTGGATCTCATAGCCCTCAAGCGGCAGGCCGCTGGCGACATGAGCGGCACGCACCCGCGAAAGCCGCTTGTCCGGGGTCATCACGGTTTCGATGTCGAGATGCCCAAGCCCCGCCGTCTCGCCCGCCGGGCCTTCGATGCCTTCGGGGTCGGATACGCGGCGCCCAAGCATCTGATAGCCGCCACAAATGCCCAGGACATGCCCGCCACGCCGCAAATGGGCTGCAAGGTCAATATCCCAGCCCTGGGTGCGCAGGAAGGCAAGATCGGCGCGCGTCGATTTTGACCCCGGCAGGATGACCAGCCGCGCATCACCCGGAATGGCCTGACCGGCCTGCACCATGACCAGATTGACATCTGGCTCGGCCTTCAACGGGTCCAGATCGTCGAAATTCGCAATGCGTGAGAAGGTCAGACAGGCGATTGTGATGCCACTCCCGCTTGGGCCCGGGGCGATGTCCAGGGCATCCTCGGCCGGCAGAAGATGAGCCTGCGGGAACCACGGCAAGACGCCATAGCCGCGCCAGCCAGTATAGGCCTCGATCAGCCGATAGCCGTCGCTGAAAAGCCCTGGATCGCCCCGGAATTTGTTTATGAGGAAACCCGCCATCATGGCGGCGTCGTCCGGATCAATCACGGCCTTGGTGCCAACCACCTGCGCAATCACGCCGCCCCGGTCAATGTCACCCGCCAGCACGACCGGCACATCGGCGGCGCGGGCAAAACCCATGTTGGCAATGTCGCCGGCACGCAAGTTGATTTCGGCCGGACTGCCCGCGCCCTCGACGATCACCAGATCATGCGCGGCCTTCAACCGCTGGAAACTCTCCAGCACCGCACCCATCAACTGCGACTTCAGCACAGCGTAATCCCGCGCCCGCGTCGTGGTCAGCCGCTTGCCCTGCACGATGACTTGCGCCCCGGTGTCGGATTCGGGCTTCAAAAGAACCGGGTTCATGTCGGTCACCGATTCCAACCCGCAAGCCAAAGCCTGCAAGGCCTGCGCCCGCCCGATCTCGCCACCATCGGCGGTCACGGCGGCATTGTTCGACATGTTCTGCGGCTTGAACGGAGCGACCGACAGCCCGCGCCGCCGCGCCGCGCGACACAGCCCCGCGACCAGCAGCGACTTGCCGACATTGGATCCGCAGCCCTGGATCATCAGCGCCTTCATGCCCCGCACCCTGCGCAGGCTGATCCGTGGAAGCCTCCGGCGGGGATATTTAGGGCCAAGATAAAGGCGGGGCACATGAAGGCCGGGCACATGAAGGCCGGGCGCAAGGCCGGCAACCGCGCTTCGGGCCGTTTGCACGGGGGAAGCGCGGCGCCTTTACCTTGGACGGTCATCGGGATCCCTCCCTGTACCGTAGCGCTGGTTTCACCGAGAAAGGTTAAGATTTCGTTGCCTTTATCTTGGTTCAAACATCCCGGGGTCCGGGGTGGAACCCCGGGGGCTGGCATTGGGCGGGCCTGCATCAGAACTCTACCCCCGGCTGGCCTTTGATGCCCGAGCGGAAGGGGTGTTTCAGAAGCGTCATCTCGGTGACGAGGTCCGCTGCCTCGATCAGTGATTCCTTGGCGTTGCGACCGGTCAGGCAGACATGGGTCAGGGGCGGCTTTTCGTCACGAAGGAAGCCCAGCACCTCGTCGATATCCAGATAGTCATAGCGCAGCGCGATATTGATTTCGTCGAGGAGGACAAAGCGGATCGACGGGTCGCGGATCAGCTCCTTGGCCTTTTCCCAGCCCGCCCGCGCGGCGGCGATATCTCGGGTCTTGTCCTGGGTTTCCCAGGTGAAGCCTTCGCCCATGGCGTGAAACTGGCAAAGGCCGCCGAAATGCCCCTCGATCAGACGGCGCTCGCCAGTGTCCCAGGCACCCTTGATGAACTGCACCACGGCGCACGGCATTTCGTGGGCGATGCATCGCAGGATCATGCCGAAGCCGGACGAGGATTTGCCTTTGCCCGCGCCGGTGTGGACGATGACAAGGCCCTTTTCGCCCGACTTGCCCGCCATGATCTTGTCGCGCGCGGCCTTCTTCTTGGCCATCTTGGTGGCGTGGCGGGCAAGCTCATCGCCTTCGGTCGCGGCGGCAATGTCGTTCGTGTCGGCCATCGGGGCGTTTCCTTTTCCTTGACAGCGCCCGCGTTGTGCCACAGGAGGGGGGCATAGGCGCTGGTGCCTGTCTTAGGACAGGCCAAAAGGGAATGCGACAGGATTTGCGGCGCCTTGCGTCGTGGCTCCGAAGCGTAGCCGCCCCCGCGACCGTGACCGGAGAGGTCTGCCCAACGCCACTGGCCGCAAGGTTCGGGAAGGCGGGCAGAGCGCCGGGGCAAGGCGAAAGCCGCGCCTCGATATCCGCAAGCCGGGAGACCTGCCAGAGCCACGACTGAAACGCGCGGACGGGGTGTTCCGTGACCTTCGGATATTGGGCTTTTGTGCCCAGACCGTAGGCCCGTCCCCTTCGCATCAAGGGAGGGGCCATGGTTACCGTTCTCCATGTCTGCATCACCTGCCGTGCCGGCCAGCCCGTTCCCGAGGGCGAAGCCTGCCCCGGCGCGCGGCTGCATGAGGCGCTTGTGACCGCAGGCGCACCCGACGGCGTGACCATTCGCGCCGCTGAATGCCTTTCGGCCTGTGATCACGGCTGTTCCGTCGCGCTGACCAAGCCTGGAAACTGGTCCTATGTCTATGGCCGGATGACAGAGGCTGACATCCCCGAAATCCTGCGCGGCGCCGGGCTTTATGCTGCCAGTACCGATGGTCTTGTGCCTTGGCGCGAACGTCCCGTTGTCTTCCGCAAGCAAAGCCTTGCCCGTATCCCCCCGATGGAGATCTGAATGACCGATCTGACCAAGATCCCCGTGACTGTCATCACCGGCTTTCTGGGCGCGGGCAAGACCACGCTGATCCGCCACCTGATGCAGAACCCGCAGGGCAGGCGGCTGGCCATTCTGGTCAATGAGTTCGGCACTGTGGGCGTCGATGGTGACATCCTGAAATCCTGCGCTGATGCCAATTGCCCGGTGGAAAACATCGTGGAACTCGCCAATGGCTGCATCTGCTGCACCGTGGCCGATGATTTCATCCCGACGATCGAGGCGCTGATGGCGCTGCCGGAACGCCCCGATCACATCCTGATCGAGACTTCCGGCTTGGCGCTGCCGAAGCCATTGCTCAAGGCCTTCGACTGGCCGGCGATCCGCTCGCGCATCACGGTCGACGGGGTTATCGCGCTGGCCGATGCCGAGGCGGTGGCGGCGGGCCGGTTTGCCCCCGATGTGGCTGCCGTTGATGCGCAGCGCGCCGCCGATGACAGCCTGGACCATGAAACGCCCCTGTCCGAGGTGTTCGAAGACCAGATCGCCTGTGCCGACATCATCCTGCTTACCAAGGCCGATCTTGCGGGAGACGCGGGCCTGGTCGCCGCGCGCTCGGTGATCGAGGCCGAGTTGTCGCGCAAACTGCCGATCCTGCCGGTCACCGATGGCACCATTGATCCCCGCGTCATTCTGGGCCTGAACGCTGCCGTCGAGGACGATCTTGCGGCTCGTCCAAGCCATCACGATGGCCATGACGACCATGAGCATGACGATTTTGAAAGCGTTGTGATCGACCTGCCCGAGGTTGGCGACGTTGAAGATCTTGTCGCCCGTATCCGGCGTCTTGCGCGTGAGCAGCATATCCTGCGCGTCAAAGGCTATATCGCGGTTCAGGGCAAGCCGATGCGCCTGTTGGTTCAGGCCGTGGGAGAGCGGGTGCGCCATCAGTTCGACCGTCCCTGGGGTGGCAATCCCCGGCGGTCGCAATTGGTGGTGATTGCCGAGCACCACGACATCAATGAGCCGGCGATCCGCGAGATTCTGGAAACATAAGGCGCCTCCATGCATGTTATCTTCCGCGAAACCCAGGGTCTGGAGGCTGCCGAAGCGCCCTATGATCCCGCGCAGGATCCGGGCGATTTGGTGGTGCTATCCTTTTCGGACAGCGATCTTGGGGCTTTCGCGGCGGGCTGGCATCGGGGGGCGGGCAGATTGCCTTCGCTTCGGCTGCAAAACATCGTGGCGCTGAAACATCCTGTTTCGGTCGATACTTATGTAGAACGCACATTGTCCGGCGCAAAAGCCGTCTTGATCCGCCTGATCGGCGGCGAGGCCTATTGGCCCTATGGTATCGCCTCGGTGCAGGATCTCGCGCGGCGCAAGGGCATTGCGCTGGCGGTCCTGCCCGCCGATGGGCGCCCCGATCCGGGCCTTGAAGCGGCTTCAACCTTGCCGGTATCGACTTTGCGGCGATTGCAGGCGCTGTGTGACACCGGGGGGGCTGTGGCCGCACAGGCGGCCTTGGCGCAGCTTTCCTTGGCGGCCGGGCTTTATGCCGGGCCGGTGCCGGGCGACAAACGCCTGCCCGACATGGGATTTTATGATCCTGATCAGGGGGTGGTTGCGGCCCCGCCGGACGGTCCGCACGTGGTGGTCAGCTTTTACCGCAGCTATCTGACGGCCGCCGACACGGACCCGGTCGATGCGCTGATCCGCGCCTTCCGCGCCAAGGGCATTGCCACTTGCGGTGTCTTTGCCGCTTCGCTGAAAACCCCCGGTTTCGCCGATTGGCTCAGCTCGCATCTGGCCGCGACCCCACCCCTTGCCGTGGTCAATGCCACCGCCTTTTCGGCGCGGGGCGAGGATGGCGCGACGCCCTTTGACGCAGCCTCTTGCCCGGTGTTTCAGGTGGCGCTTTCGACTGCCCGCCGTCGTGATTGGGCATCTTCGGATCGCGGGTTGTCGCCCGCCGATCTTGCGATGCATGTCGTCCTGCCCGAGGTGGACGGGCGGCTTTTCGCGGGGCTGGTGTCGTTCAAATCCCCCGGCGCGCGGGATGAGGCGCTGCAATTTTCGCGCTTTGTCCATCGCGCCGATCCGGACCGTGTGGCCGCCGTTGTGGCGCGGGTGAAAGGCTGGCTGCGGCTGGCCGCAGCCCCCCGGGCCGCGCGGCGGCTGGCGGTGGTCTTGTCGACCTATCCGGGGCGGGATTGGCAGATGGCCCATGCCGTTGGTCTTGATGCCCTGGCCTCCTCCGAGGCGCTTCTGGGCGATCTGGCAGCAGCAGGTTATCGGGCAGATGGCGCGTCGCTTGCCTCGGCACTCGTGGCGGAAAAGCTGGACTGGCCCGTTGCAGAGTATCGCGCAGCGCTGGCGGGCTTGCCTGAAAAGCTGCGTCAAGATCTGCACGCCGTCTGGGGTGCGCCCGAGGACGACCCGGCTTGCGCAGGCGGCAAGTTCCGTTTTGCCGCCCTGTGGCGCGGGAATGTCCTGGTTGCGCTCCAACCCGAACGCGGCGAGGTTGCCGGGCGTGATGGCCAGTATCACGACCTGTCCCGCGTGCCGCGCCATGGTTATGTCGCCTTTTACCTGATGCTGCAGGCACTTGGGCTTCAGGCGCTGGTCCATATGGGCGCGCATGGCACGCTGGAATGGCTGCCGGGCAAATCTGTGACCCTGTCTGACACCTGTTGGCCCGAGGTGTTGGCGGGTGACCTGCCGGTGATCTATCCCTTCATCGCCAATGACCCCGGCGAGGCCGCGCAGGCCAAGCGCCGCATCGGCGCGCTGACGCTTGGCCATCTGCCGCCGCCCCTGCGTGCCGCGGCTTTGCCCGAAGGGTTATACCGGCTGGAGCGGCTTTTGGATGAATATTCCACCGCCGACGGACTGGACCCGGCCCGGCGAAACCGGCTGATCGCCGCGATCCGCAGCGAGGCACAAGGCGCAGGGGTCGAGGATGACCTGGGTCTGCCGCCCGGCGCCAGTGCTGCCGAGGCAATCACCCGGATTGACCGCTTCGTTTGTGATATCAAGGAAAGCCAATACGGCGAGGGGCTGCATGTCTTTGGCCGTGGCGATTGCGGGGCTGAAGAACGCGCGGGGCTTCTGGCCGCGCTCGACGGCAAGCGCGTGGCGGCGGGGCCGTCGGGCAGTCCGGCGCGCGGGCGGGCGGATGTGCTGCCGACGGGGCGCAACCTTTTTGCCGTGGATCCCCGCGCAGTTCCAAGCCGCGCCGCGCATGCCCAGGGTGTGAAGCTGGCCGAAGAATTGCTGCGCAAGGCCTTGCAGGATCAGGGTGACTGGCCTCAGGGTCTGGTGGTTGACCTTTGGGGCAGCGCCACCATGCGCACGGCAGGCGAAGAATTTGCCATGGCGCTGCATCTTGCAGGCCTTGCGCCGGTGTGGGATGCCGGATCGGGCCGGGTGTCGGGGGTGGAGGTGGTGCCGCTGACGCTTCTCAGCCGACCGCGCATCGACGTGACCTTGCGGGTGTCGGGCCTGTTCCGGGATGTGTTTCCGGGACTGGCGACGCTGTTCGAGACCGGGGCGGCGATGCTGGCGGAGCGCGGGGAAACCGCCGCTGACAACCCCTATGTCAACCGCGCTGCCCGGGTTTTCGGGCCAAAGCCGGGGCAGTATGGCCTTGGGCTGGGCGCTGCGATGGATGAGTTCACGCCCCATGCACGGGCGGCGGCGGGCGAGGCCTGGCTTGCCGCGTCATCCTGGGCGATCGGGATTGATGGCCAGTCGCGCGATGACCGTGCGGGCCTTGAGGCTCGGCTGAAAGCTGCGGACAGCTTTGTTCACGCCCAGGACCTGCCCGAAAGCGATGTGCTGCTGGCGGGCGATTATGCCGCGCATGAGGCGGGCTTTGCCGCCGCCTTGGCACGGTTGGGTGCGGCAAAACCCGCGCTCTACCATCTGGATGCCACCCAGCCCGACCGCCCGCGCGCCCGCAGTCTGACCGAGGAAATTGCCCGCGTGGTGCGTGCGCGCGCCACAGATCCGGCTTGGGCCGATGGCATGATTGCGCACGGCTTCCGGGGGGCTGCCGAAATCGCCGCCACCGCCGACCATCTGGCGGCCTTTGCCCATCTGGCGGGCGTTGTGCCGCCGCATCTTTTTGACCTTTACCACGAGGCGACACTGGGCCGTGATGATCTCACGGCCTTCATGGCGCGGGAGAATCCGCAAGCCTTGGCGGCACTGCGTGATCTCTTCCAGCGGCTGGCGGATGCCGGGCTTTGGCAAACCCGCCGCAACTCCATCGCGGCAACATTGGAGGGGGGCGCATGACGGAACCCTCGTTTCTGGTGCAGGGCTGGTGCCCCGGCGCGCTGCGCCCGATGATGTCGGGCGATGGGCTGGTGGTGCGGGTGCGGCCGCAGGTCGGGCGTCTGATGCAGGATCAGGCGGCAGGGATCGCGGCGGCGGCACGGGCGCATGGCAACGGGCTGATCGACCTTTCGGTGCGCGGCAATGTGCAGTTGCGCGGTGTCAGCGAGGTTTCACACCCCAATCTGATCGTCGATTTGCGCACCCTTGGCCTGATTGATGCCGATGCGGGCGATGAAGCCCGGCGCAATATCCTTGTCACCCCCTTTGCCGATGGCACCACCGATGCGCTGGCCGCCCGGCTGGGTGCCGCGCTGCCCCGCATGCCGCACTTGCCGGGCAAGTTCGGCTTTGTCGTCGATACGGGTGCCGCCCCGGTTCTTGGTGGCATTGCAGGCGATATCCGCTTCGAACGTGCGACGGGCGGTGGCCTTGTCATCCGATGTGAAGGTGCCCCCCTTGGTGCGGCCGTGACCGAAGATGAGGCGGCGCAGGCCGCTGTTGAGCTTGCCCAGTGGTTTGTCGACGCCGGCGGCGTGACCGGAGGCCGGGGTCGCATGGCGGCGCTGATCGGGCGCGGTGTGGGCCCCGAAGGCCATCTGGCGGGCAAGGTGGCACCTGCGCCCACGGCACCTGCTCCGGCACCGGGGTTGGTGGCCAAAGGCGCCTTGGTGGGCTTTGCCTTTGGACAGATGACGGCGCAAACCCTGGCGGAACTTGCCGAGCTTGGCCCTTTGCGCATCACCCCCTGGCGGATGGTGCTGATCGAGGGCCTGCGCGCCTGGCCCGATCTTTCCGGCCTGATCCTGCGGGCCGACGATCCGATCCGCCGGGTCGAGGCCTGCCCGGGCGCGCCTGCCTGTCTGCAGGCGCTCGCCCCGGTGCGCGGCCTCGCGTCCCGGCTGGCGCACGATGTGCCGGAGGGGCGGCTGTTGCATGTCTCGGCCTGCGCCAAGGGCTGTGCCCATCCGGGCCGCGCCGATCTGACCCTTGTGGCCACGGCGGAAGGTTTTGACCTGATCCGCAATGGTTCTGCCCATGATACCCCCGATCAGCGGGCGCTTGCCGCTGCGACGATTGATCTGAAAGGATTGTTCTGATGCCGCATGTCTATGAAACCGATGGTGCTGCGATCTACGTCCAGTCCTTCGCCACCATCCGGGCCGAGGCCGATCTGGCGCGCTTCACCCCCGAGGAGGAAGTCGTCGTTGTCCGCATGATCCATGCCGCTGGTATGGTCGGGCTGGAGCGTCACGTCTGCTTTACCCCCGGCATGGCGATCGCGGCGCGGGCTGCACTGGAGGCGGGCGCGCCGATCCTGTGTGATGCGCGCATGGTCAGCGAGGGGATCACGCGGCCGCGCCTGCCTGCGGAGAATGAGGTGATCTGCACCTTGCATGACCCGTCCGTGCCCGCATTGGCGGCCAGGATCGGCAACACCCGGTCGGCGGCGGCGGTGGAACTGTGGCGGCCGCATCTCGCGGGGGCGGTGGTGGCGATCGGCAATGCGCCGACTGCGCTCTTTCACCTGTTGAATATGCTGGAAGACCCCGGTTGCCCGCGCCCCGCCGCCATTATCGGTTGTCCGGTGGGCTTTATCGGGGCGGCGGAATCGAAAGACGCGCTGATGGTGGCGCCGCCTTGCCCCGCCGTGATCGTTCAGGGACGACTGGGTGGTTCAGCCATCACTGTTGCCGCCGTCAACGCGCTTGCAAGCCCGAAGGAATGACCATGGCCCCGATCGGACGCGTCATCTGTGCCGGCCTTGGCCCCGGCGACCCCGATCTGATCTCGGTCCGCTCTGACCGGACGATCCGGGCCGCCCGCCACATCGCCTATTTCCGCAAGGCCGGGCGGCAGGGGCAGGCGCGCCGCATCGTCGAGGGCTTGCTGGCCCCCGGCACGACTGAACATGCGATGGAATATCCGGTCACTACCGAAATTCCCTTTGACAGCCCGGAATATAACGCCCTGCTCGCCGGTTTCTACGATGACTGGACGGCGAGGTTGCAGGCCCTGGCCGAAGGCGGCCATGAGGTGGTGGTGCTGTGCGAAGGCGACCCCTTCTTCTATGGCTCGTTCATGCATCTCTATGTCCGGCTGAAGGATCTGGTGCAGGTTGATGTGATCCCCGGTATTCCCGGCATGGTGGGCTGCTGGAACGCAACCGGCCAGCCGATCACCTGGGGCGATGATGTGCTGACGGTGTTGATGGCTACGCTGCCCGAGGAAGACCTGACGCGCCATATGCAGGGCGCGGATGCGCTGGCCATCATGAAGACGGGCCGCAACCTGCCGCGTGTGCGTCGGGCTTTGGCAGCGGCGGGCCGGCTGGAGGATGCCTGTCTGGTGGAACGTGGCACCATGCCGGGCCAGCGGCTGGTGCCGCTGTCAGAGGTGAACGCCGAGGATTGCCCCTACTTCGCCATCGTGCTGGTGCATGGCCACGGCCGCCGTCCCGTTGCAGAGGCCGCAGAATGAGTGCGGGCTGGATTGCCGTCGCGGGCCTTGGCCCGGGCGATGAGGTTCTGGTGACGCCCGAGGTGACTGCGGCCTTGGCCGAGGCGACTGATGTGGTCGGCTATATCCCCTATGTCGCCCGCGTCGCCCCGCGTGAGGGGCTGGTGCTGCATCCCTCTGACAACCGGGTGGAGCTGGACCGCGCCGGGTTCGCGCTGGATCTGGCGGCGCAAGGGCGGCGGGTGGTCATCGTTTCTTCCGGCGATCCGGGGGTGTTCGCCATGGCCTCGGCCCTGTTCGAGGCGCTGGAGACCTGGCCTGAGGCCCGCGACACCGACATCCGCATCCTGCCCGGCATTACCGCCATGCTGGCCGCTGCCGCGCGGGCGGGCGCGCCCTTGGGCCATGACTTCTGCGCCATCAACCTGTCGGACAACCTCAAACCCTTTGCCGAGATCGAGCGTCGCCTGCGCCACGCCGCACAAGGCGGCTTTGCCATGGCGTTTTACAATCCGCGCTCCATTTCCCGGCCACACCAGTTCACCCGCGTGCTGGAGATCCTGCGCGAAGAGTGCGAACCCGAAAGGCTGGTCCTGTTCGCCCGTGCGGTCAGCCGCCCGGATGAGGAGATCCGGTGTGTGTCGCTTGCCGAGGCGATGCCAGAGATGGCCGACATGCAAACCGTGGTGATCGTCGGCAATCAGGCGACACGGCGGGTCGGGCGTTGGGTTTATACGCCCCGGTCTGTCCCTGCATGACCAAGCCAGTCCATCACCTCTTGATCCGTCGCAACCACCTTGCGGGGGGGAAGTGCGGGGCGGTCGATCAGGATCACCGGCAGGCGCAGGGCGCGGGCAGCGATGAGCTTGGCCGCGGCCCCCGCACCGCCTGCGTTCTTGGCGACGATATGGGTGATGGCATGGGCGCGCATGAGCGCGGTATCGGTTTCCACATCGAACGGGCCGCGAGCGATCATCACGCTGGCCTCTGGCAGGGGCAGGGTCGTTTCGGGCGGATCGACAAGGCGCAAAAGGTAATGATGCTGCGGCTTGACGGCAAAGGCGGCGAGCGTCTGCTTGCCGATGGCCAGAAACACCCGCGCGGGCGCATCGGGCAGGGCGGCAACAGCGGCCTCGGCATCGGTCACGCTGCGCCAGTCATCGCCGGGGCCGGCGGTCCAGGCTGGGCGCTCCAGCGCCACCAGGGGGGTGCCGGTCGCCAGGCAGGCTGCGATGGCGTTCCGGCTCATCCGGGCGGCAAAGGGGTGGGTGGCATCAACCACATGGGTGATGTTTTCGTGGGCCAGATATTCCACCAACCCCGCCACGCCGCCAAACCCGCCAATGCGCATTGGCAGCGGCTGGGCAACAGGGGTCTGAGTGCGTCCGGCATAGGAAAACACCGCATCCAGCCCTGCATCAGCCAAGGCGTGCGCCAGACGGCTGGCCTCGGTGGTGCCGCCAAGAAGAAGGATGCGTGTCATGTCTGAGCCTTGGCTTGCGATTGTCGGTCTGGGCGAAGATGGACTGGCCGGGCTTGCAACTTCAAGCCGCGACGCGCTGGAAGCCGCCGAGGTCGTGTTCGGTGCACCGCGTCATCTTGATCTGGCCGGCATCGGCTCAAGAGGCCAGGCATGGCCAATACCCTTTGACCTTGCGCCGCTTTTGGCCCTGCGAGGGCATAAGCGGGTGGCAATGCTGGTTTCCGGCGATCCCTTCTGGTTCGGCGCGGGAGGCTCGGTTGCCGCACATCTTTCGCCGGGCGAATGGCGGGCCTTTCCGGTGGCGGGGGTGTTTTCGCTGATCGCCGCGCGGCTGGGCTGGCGGCTGGAGGAGTGCCTTTGCCTTGGCCTGCACGCAGCCCCCCATGCCCGCCTGCGCCCGGTGCTGGCGCGTGGCGTGAGGGTGATCGCCACGCTGCGCGATGGGGCGGCTGTGGCGGAACTGGCCGCCTGGTTGCAGGACAACGGCTTTGCCGAGGCGCGGCTGACGGTCTGCGAGGCCGTGGGCGGCCCGCGCGAACGCCTCCGCGTCGGGGCGGGGTGGAGCGATGTGCAGGCGCCGGTGGCGGTGGCGATCGACGGCGCCGACCTGCCGCGCGACGCGGGCCTGCCGCGCGGGTTCGGCCTGCCCGACGATCTGTTCCAAAGCGATGGCCAGATCACCAAATCTTCGATCCGCGCCTTGACGCTGTCGGCGCTTGCGCCGCGCCCGGAAGAGGTTTTGTGGGATATCGGCGCGGGGTCTGGTTCGGTTTCGGTCGAGTGGTGTCTGGCAGGTGGTCGGTCGATCTGCCTTGAAACGCGGGCTGACCGGGTGGCGAATATCCGCGCCAATGCCGAGGCCTTTGGCATTGCCCATCGCCTGGCCGCGCTTCACGCAACCGCGCCCGCGGGGTTGAGCGCGCTTCCCGCACCGGACGCCGTTTTTGTCGGCGGCGGTGGCGATGCTGCCCTTCATGCCGCCCTTTGGCCGCTTCTGCCGGAAGGTGCGCGTATCGTTGCCAATGGTGTGACGATTGAGACCGAGTCGGTCCTCGCCGATCTTCACGCAAGCCATGGGGGCAGCCTTTCGCGGTTCGATATGGCCGAGGCCACCACCCTTGGCCGCTTTCGTGACTGGCGCGCGGCGCGGCCTGTCGTGCAATGGCGGGGAGTGAAATGAGGGTGGCCGGGATCGGGTTCCGCATGGGCGCGCCGCTGGAAAGCCTGCGCACCGTGCTTGCCGCCGTCGAAGCCTTGGGCGGGCAGGCCGAGGCGCTGGCCAGCCTGCCCGAGAAGGCATCTGACCCCCGCCTGCAAACCCTTGCGGCCGAACGCGGCCTGGCCCTTTACCCCGTTTCCGTCGCGGGCCAAGCCACCCTGACCCGATCGCCCCGGATCGCCGTGCTGCACAACACCGGATCGGTGGCCGAGGCCGCCGCGCTGGCCGCTGCCGGGCCGGGGTCAAAGATCACCGTGGCGCGAATCAGTGCGCCGGATGGCATGGCGACCTGCGCCATGGCCGAGACAGAGGAAGCCAAGACATGACCGTTCATTACATCGGTGTCGGACCCGGCGCTGCCGACCTCATCACGCTGCGTGGCCGCGACCTGATCGCCGCTTGCCCGGTCTGCCTTTATGCCGGCTCGCTGGTGCCCGAGGCGCTTTTGTCCCATTGCCCGCCGGGTGCCAGAATCGTCAATACCGCGCCAATGAGCCTGGATGAAATCATCGGTGAAATCGCCGCCGCCCATGCCGTAGGGCAGGATGTGGCGCGGCTGCATTCCGGGGATCTGTCGATCTGGTCGGCGATGGGCGAACAGTTGCGCCGCCTGCGCGCCTTGAATATTCCCTACGACGTCACGCCCGGGGTGCCGTCCTTTGCCGCCGCCGCTGCTGTCCTGGGCGAGGAGCTGACACTGCCGGGCCTGGCGCAATCGGTAATCCTGACCCGCACCTCGGGCCGCGCGTCCTCTATGCCTGAAGGCGAGACGCTGGAAAACTTTGCCCGCACCGGGGCGACGCTGGCCATTCACCTTTCGGTGCATGTTCTGTCCGATGTGGTAACCCGGCTGACGCCGCATTACGGTGCAGATTGTCCGGTGGCCGTGGTGTTTCGCGCCAGCTGGCCCGACCAGAAGGTGGTGCGCGCCACGCTGGGCACGTTGGCAACCAGCATTGGTGACGGCGAACGCACGGCACTGATTCTTGTCGGTCGCGCACTGGGGGCCGAGGAGTTCATCGAAAGCAGGCTTTACGCGGGCGATTATGATCGCCGCTATCGCCCGGTCGGCACAGCCCCACGGTTCCCCGAATGACGCCTTCTGGCCTGCTCATTTCCGCACCAGCCTCGGGCACCGGCAAGACCACGGTCACGCTGGGCCTGATAGCCGCGTTCCGCGCGGCGGGGCTTGCCGTGCAGCCCTTCAAATGCGGGCCGGATTACATTGATCCGGCCTTTCATGCGGCAGCGGCGGGGCGGCCCTCTGTCAACCTTGACAGCTGGGCCATGGGACCGGAGCGCATCGCGGGGTTGACCCTGGCGGCGGCGGGGGCCGATCTGGTGATCGCCGAGGGCTCGATGGGCCTTTTCGACGGTGTGGCGCGGGCGGGTGAGACCGGCACGGGCGCCAGCGCCGATGTGGCCGGGGTGATGGGCTGGCCGGTGATTGCGGTCCTGGATGTCTCGGGTCAGGCGCAGACGGCGGCGGCGGTGGCTGCGGGGCTGGCGGGTTTTCGCCCCGGATTGCGGCTGGCGGGCGTCATCCTGAACAAGGTCGCCTCGCCCCGGCACGAGGCCCTGGTGCGCGCGGGCATGCAGGCGGCGGGTCTGACCGTGCTGGGCGCCTTGCCGCGCAAGGCGGCCGTTGCGCTGCCCGAGCGGCATCTGGGGCTGGTGCAGGCCGAGGAATTGCCCCGCCTGCAAGGGATTCTGGCCGAGGCGGCGGCCTTCGTCGCCACGCATTGCGATCTGGAGGCGATCCGCGCGGTCGCCGAGGTTGCGCCAGGTTCGACAAGGGCCGCGCTGCCTGTTCCCGCCCCCGGCGGGCGTATCGCACTTGCCCGTGATGCGGCATTTTCCTTTGTCTATCCGCATCTTATAGCTGACTGGCGGGCGCAGGGGGCCACGATCCTGCCCTTCTCTCCATTGGCAGATGAAGCCCCGGACCCCAGCGCCGATTGCTGCTGGCTTCCGGGCGGATACCCCGAGCTACACGCCGGACGTCTGGCGGCGGCGGGTCGCTTCCGTTCCGGACTGACCGCCTTTGCCGAAACCCGGCCAGTGCATGGCGAGTGTGGTGGCTATATGGTCTTGGGTGCTGGCCTGGTGGCGGCGGATGGCACCCGGCACCAGATGGCCGGGCTTTTGGGGCTGGAGACCAGCTTTGCCAAGCGCCGCATGCATCTTGGCTACCGTTTGGCGCGGCCCCGGCATTCTTTGCCCGGGCCGCTTGGCACGGCGGCGCTGCGCGGCCATGAATTCCACTATGCCACGATCCTGAGCCAGCCCGACACACCGCTTGCCGCCGTGGAAGACGCAAATGGCGAGGCGGTGCCGGAAACCGGATCCTGCCGCCAGACCCCAGGCGGCGCCCGCGTCAGCGGCACCTTCTTTCACCTGATCTCTCCTGCCAGCCCAAAGGTTTCCCCATGAGCGGCTTCGTCTCTTTCGTCTCTTCCGGCCCCGGCGACCCCGAACTTCTGACGCTCAGGGCCGCGCGCCTGCTGGCCGAGGCCGATGTGGTCCTGTTCGACGATCTTTCGGCAGGACCGATCCTGTCGCATTGCCGTTCCGAGGCCGATCTGGTCGCGGTCGGCAAACGGGCAGGGCGCCCCTCGCCCAAGCAGGATCATGTCAGCCGCCTTCTTGTCGATCACGCGTTGTCGGGCGCCAAAGTGGTGCGGCTGAAATCCGGCGACAGCGGCATCTTTGGCCGGCTGGAAGAGGAGATCACTGCCCTCAACGCCGCAAGGGTGGGGTTTGAAATCGTGCCCGGCGTGCCGTCAGCCTGTGCGGCGGCCGCGGCCGCGGGCATCCCCCTGACGCGGCGGCTTACCTCACGGCGGGTGCAGTTCGTGACAGGGGCCGATGTGACGGGCGATCTTCCCGACGGACTGAACTGGGCCGCCTTGGCCGATCCTTCCGCGACCACGGTCGTCTTCATGGGCAAGCGCACTTTCCCGGTTCTGGTCGCCGGGCTGATGGCGCATGGCCTGCCCGCCGACACGCCCGCGCTGATGGCCGAGGCAGTGGGCCATCCCGAACAACGCCTCATCCGTTCGACCCTTGGTGCCTTGGGCGCGGTGATCGCGGCCAAGGCCGGCAGCG
Source organism: Paracoccaceae bacterium (assembly GCA_020622085.1). Classification (GTDB taxonomy): domain Bacteria; phylum Pseudomonadota; class Alphaproteobacteria; order Rhodobacterales; family Rhodobacteraceae; genus QY30. The sequence continues at coordinate 1,408,130 of JAHRYM010000001.1, forward strand.
CCCCGGCTCTGATCCTTTATGGTCCGTTGATGGAGGGCGGAGCGCATGATCGAGCTTAGCCTTGTTGGTATCGGCACCGGCAACCCTGACCATGTCACCATGGAAGCCATCAAGGCGATGAACGCCGCCGACCTGATCCTGATCCCGCTGAAAGGCGAGGACAAGGCCGACCTTGCGGGGCTGCGGCTGGCAATCTGCCGGTCTTTTGTGACCAATCCGAAGACCCGGATCGAAAGCTTTGATCTGCCGGTGCGTGATCCCGGCACCCCGGACTACCTGCGCCGCGTGAACGATTGGCACGACGAGATCACATCGGTCTGGCAATCCCTGATCGAGGTTCATCTCGCTCGGGGCGGCGGCAACCGCGTGGCCTTTCTGGTCTGGGGAGATCCCTCGCTTTACGACAGCACGCTGCGTATCGCGGAAAGGCTGGGCCGCCGGGTTTCATTTCGCTTGACGGTCATTCCGGGCATCACAGCCATTCAGGCTCTTTGTGCCGCGCACACGATTACACTGAACGATCTGGCGGCACCCGTCACCATCACCACCGGTCGACAACTCCGCGAAAAGGGATGGCCCGCGGGCGCAGACACAGTCGTTGTCATGTTGGATGCCGGCGGAGCCTTTGCCGCGATTGATCCCAGGGCCATCAGCATCTGGTGGGGCGCCTACGTGGGTATGCCCAACCAGATACTCTTATCCGGCCCGCTTGCATCGATGCTCGAGAACATCCGCGACCTTCGGGCAGAGGCACGGGCCCGACACGGGTGGATCATGGATATCTACCTGATGCGTCGTTCGTTCGGGTAGCCGGCGGGTGATCTCGACAGATTGGTTGCCAGGTTGTTGCCGAAGGCAATCGACCCTCTCGGCCAGGCCTGCCGCCGGTTTCGCGGATTCGGGGATAAGATCGTGACCAAGGGACTGGGAGCGGCGATAACGAGACGGATTTCAGCCGGAGTTCAAGGCTGAGACCATAAGGCTGGTGACGGATTGCAGGTGGTGGTGGGCAGGCTGCGCGGGAAGACGTCGCCCCGGTGCCGAAGGGAAGCCCAAATACCATGGCAGTAGCGGTCCGGGCAAAGGCCAGCCGAAATCCGACAGATCGAAATGGACCTGGAACACCCGCCGCCAGGGGCAGCAATGAAATCGCAACCATCAAACAGCGGGAAGCCCGTTCAGGGACATGCGCCCCAGGCTTCTGGCCGGCACGCGCGAAAGCGGGCAATTTCCCGCGGGGCAGGGGTGCGGCCGGTGAAGATCTCGACATAGTTCGGCACCCGCGCGAGCCGGGTTTCGGTCGTCTCGATGACCTGCATCGAGATATAGCCGATCTGGGTCAGGTAGACGGTGCGGGCGCGGACATCGGCATCCTCAGGGCTATGCCCCCAGCGTTCGAGCATCGTTCGCAGCGCCGACAGGCGCCGCGCATCGGCCTCGGCGATCAGTGCAAGGATGGCGGGATCCTTCAGACCCCAGCCGCGCACCGCAAATTCCAGCCGTGCATCGAAGGTGTCAGGCCAGATAAAGCAGCCGATGAGGTTCAGCATGGCCTCGGTTTCGGTTTCGGCAAAGGCCGAGGCTGCGGTTATCAGCGGCGCGGTTGTGCGTTCGGACCAGATCCCGGCCAGCGCCTCCAGAAGTTCGCCGCGATCCTTGAAGAACCAGTAGAAGCTGGTGCGCGACAGTTTCAACTGTTCGGCCAGCGGCATGATCTTCACCGCGTCGATGCCCTCGCGGATCAGCGCCTGATAGGCGGCCTCGATCCAGCCTTCGCGTGATCCACGCCAGCCCGTGGCAGTTTCCGGAATGGGTTTCATGGCAATGACCTGATCGGGCGCGGGGGGGGAGGGGCCGCAAGAATGTTCACCTGTGACCGTTATCTTGACATGTGTGCACATTTTGCGCAACAACCATGGCACGCCCCTTCATCAGAGGATTCCCATGTCGTCGCGCGATCCGATCCTGCAACCCTTCCAGCTGAAACACCTGACCCTTCGCAACCGGATCATGACCACAAGCCATGAACCGGCCTACCCGGAAGACGGCATGCCGAAGGACCGCTACCGGCTTTACCATCTGGAACGCGCCAAGGCCGGGGTCGCGCTGGCGATGACGGCGGGATCTGCTGCGGTCTCGAAGGACAGCCCGCCGGTCTTCAACAACGTGCTGGCCTACCGCGACGAGGTCGTGGGCTGGATGAAGCGTCTGGCCGATGACCTGCACGAGGCGGGGACAGCGGTGATGATCCAGCTTACCCATCTGGGCCGGCGCACGCGCTGGGACAAGGGCGACTGGCTGCCGGTCGTATCGTCCAGCGCGATCCGCGAACCGAGCCACCGCGCCTTCCCGAAGGTGATCGAGGACTGGGACATCGCCCGCATCATCGAGGATTACGCCGACGCCGCCGAACGGATGAAGGAAGCGGGTCTGGACGGGGTTGAATTTGAATGTTTCGGGCACCTGATGGACCAGTTCGCCAGCCCGCTGACCAACACGCTGGCCCATCCCTATGGCGGCAGCTTCGACAACCGGCTGCGCTTTGCGATGGACGTGCTGGAGGCCTGCCGCAAGCGCGTGGGCGAGAAGTTTCTTCTGGGCGTGCGCTACACCGCCGATGAAGTGGAAAAGGGCGGTATTTCCGAAGAAGACGGCATCGCCATGGGCCACAGGTTCAAGGAGTCGGGGCTGGTCGATTTCGTCAACATCATCCGTGGCCGGATCCATACCGACCCGGCGATGACCGACATGATCCCGGTTCAAGGCATGCGCAGCGCGCCGCATCTGGATTTCGCGGGCCGGGTCCGCGCCGAGGTGGGCCTGCCGACCTTCCACGCGGCGCGGATCACCGATGTGGCAACGGCGCGTCATGCGGTGGCGACCGGGCAGCTTGACATGGTGGGGATGACGCGGGCGCATATGGCCGATCCGCATATCGTCCAGAAAGTCATCGAAGGCCGCGAGGACGAGATCCGTCCCTGCGTGGGCGCGACCTATTGCCTTGACCGGATCTATCAGGGCGGCATGGCGCTTTGCATCCACAACCCGGCGACGGGGCGTGAAGCCGAAGGTATCCCGCACAAGGTCGGCCCGGCGGCTGAAAAGAAGAAGATCGTCGTGGTCGGTGCCGGGCCTGCCGGGCTGGAAGCCGCGCGGGTCGCGGGCGAACGCGGCCATGAGGTCGTCGTGTTCGAGGCCGCCGACCAGCCCGGCGGGCAGGTGCGCCTGACCTCGATGAGCAAGCGGCGGTCCGAGATGATCGGGATCATCGACTGGCGGATGGCGCAATGCGCGGCGCATGGGGTCGAATTCCGCTTCAACACCTTTGCCGAGGCTGCGGATGTGCTGGCGGAAAAACCCGATGTGGTGATCATCGCGACCGGTGGCCTGCCGCAGAAGGACGTGCTGGAAACCGGCAACGACCTGACGATCACCGCATGGGACATCCTCTCGGGCGATGTGAAGCCGGGCGCGAACGTGCTGCTATTTGATGACGCGGGCGACCATACCGCGCTGCAGGCGGCGCAGTTCCTGGCCGAGGCCGGATCGACGGTCGAGGTGATGACGCCAGACCGCAGCTTCGCCCCCGAGGTCATGGCGATGAACCTGGTGCCCTACATGCGCGCGTTGCAGGACAAGCCGGTGACCTTCACCGTGACCTACCGGCTGCTTGCGGCCGAACGCGACGGCAACCAGCTGAAGGCGGTGGTAGGGTCGGACTACATGACCGACCTGCGGCAGACACGGCACTTTGACCAGATCATCGTCAACCACGGCACCCAGCCGCTGGTCGATATCTACTTCGACCTGAAGCCGCAGTCGGAAAACCTTGGTGCGGTGGACTATGAGGCGCTGATCGCCGGTCGTCCGCAAACGATGGAGGGCGGGCCTGCGGGCTTCCGTCTTTACCGGATCGGGGATGCGGTTTCGGCGCGCAACACCCACGCGGCGATCTATGACGCGCTGCGGCTGGTGAAGGACATCTGATCCAGAGGATCGGGCGACCTCCTCCCGCCCCGGACAATCACAGGGATCAGCCTTCCGGGACCGGAGGGCTGATCCCTTGTCCCCGCTCAATCGGCGTCGGTCATCGCCCCGACCCGCAGCGCGGCCGGGTAGAGCATGTGGATGTCGCTGGTTTCGTGCCAGATCATCCGTTCGGCCATGCGGGCGGTGTCGGGTTGACCCGCGGTCTCGGCGGCGCCGTAAAGCTCGACCAGTGCGGTGACCAGCGCGATGTCGCCGTCCAGAAGCGCCGGCATTTCCGCATGAAGCGCCTTTGCGGCGGGCGTCTGGCCCGCATCGGTCAGGCAGGGCAGGACCAGACGTTCCTGCGCATTGTTCTGCGCCGCCATGAGCATGGCCGCATTCCGTGCGGCGCTGCCGGTTTCGGCGGGCAGGGCAGCAGCTTCTTCAAGCTGGGTCTGGAAATCCGCATGGATCGTGCGGAAAGCGTTTTCGTCGTAAGTCATCGCCGCCGCCGGGGCGGCAAAAGCGGACGCGACAGCGACGACAAGGATAAACTTCGATTGCATGACATCCTCCTCCTGATGATGAATCAACGGTAGGTGGCCTGGCTGACGCTATCCTGAAGGGCCTGAATTTTCACGCAGGGACCGGCGTATCGAAGGGCGCGCGCGGCCTGATCCGCCTTGCCTCGGGCGGCGGGGCGTATGACACTTGGCGTCAGGCAATGCCGCAGAGGGCATCATGGATTTTGCGCTATCCGAGGAACAGCAGGCGGTCTTCGACATGGCGCGGGATTTCGGCCGGGCCGAGATCGCGCCACACGCCCGCACCTGGGAAGCGGCGGGCACGATCCCGCGCGAGCTTTGGCCAAAGGCGGCGCGGCTGGGCCTGGGCGGGATCCTTGTCGCCCCCGATCATGGCGGCGCGGGCCTTGGCCGGCTGGATGCCACGCTGATCTTCGAGGCACTGGCGATGGCCTGTCCGTCGGTCGCCGCCTTCCTGTCGATCCACAACATGTGCGCAGGCATGATCGACCGCCATGGCAGCGCCGAGATGAAGGCGCGGCTTCTGCCCGGGATCTGCGCCATTGACAGGGTCATGTCCTATTGCCTGACGGAACCCGGATCGGGGTCGGACGCGGCCGCGTTGCGGACGCGGGCCGAGCGGGGGCAGGGGGGATGGCGGCTGACCGGGACCAAGGCCTTCATCTCGGGTGGCGGCTATTCGGACGGCTATATCATCGTCTGCCGCACCGGGGGCGAGGGGCCGCACGGGATTTCGGCGATCGTGGTCGAGGGTGGCGCCAAGGGCCTGTCCTTCGGCGCGCTGGAAGACAAGATGGGCTGGCGCGCGCAGCCGACGCGGCAGGTGCAGATGGACGGAGCCGAGGCGCTGCCGGAAAACCTGATCGGTGACGAGGGCCAGGGCTTTGCCTATGCCATGGCGGCGCTGGATGGCGGGCGGCTCAATATCGCGGCGACGGCCCTGGGGGGCGCGCAGGCAGCCCTTGACCGGACGATCACCTATATGGGCGAACGGCGTGCCTTCGGGCAGCGGCTTGACCGGTTTCAGGCGTTGCAGTTCCGTCTGGCCGGGATGGAAACCAGGTTGCAGGCGGCGCGGGTCTTCCTGCGACAGGCGGCATGGAAGGCCGACTGCGGCGCGGCAGACGCGACCAAGCATTGCGCCATGGCGAAGATGTTCGTCACCGATGTTGCTTTCGATGTGGCGAACGATTGCCTGCAACTGCATGGTGGCTACGGTTATCTGGCCGATTACGGGATCGAGAAGATCGTGCGCGATCTGCGGGTGCACCAGATCCTCGAGGGCACCAACGAGATCATGCATGTGATCGTGGCGCGCAACCTGCTGGAGGGCCGGGAGTGAACGAAATCGACATTCGTATCGAAGGCCGCGCGGGGCGCATCACGATCAGCCGTCCGGCGGCACTGAACGCGCTGAACCACAAGATGGTGCAGGCGCTCGACAGGGCCTTGAAGGACTGGCGCAATGATCCGCGCGTGGCGCTTGTGCTGATCGACGCGGCTGGTGATCGTGCCTTCTGCGCCGGGGGCGACATCGCCGAAGTCCATGCCGGTGGCCGCAGGGGCGACTTTGCCTTCGGCCAGCGGTTCTGGCGAGACGAATACCGCATGAACGACCGGATCGCGCGCTTTGGAAAACCCGTCGTCAGCCTGATCCATGGCTTCTGCATGGGTGGGGGCGTCGGGGTTGCCTGCCATGCGAGCCACCGGATCGTCGGCGAGACGGCGCAGCTGGCAATGCCGGAATGCGCGATCGGGCTGGTGCCGGATGTGGGCGGATCCTTCCTGCTGGCGCGGGCGCCGGGGCATCTGGGCGCATGGCTGGCGGTGACGGGAGCCCGCATGGGGCCGGGCGATGCGATATTTGCCGGTTTCGCCGATACCTTTGTGCCACAGGCAGATTGGCCGGCGCTGCGGGCCGCGCTGATTGAAACCGGCGATCCGGCCAGTATCGCAGTTTTTGCGCGGACCGCCCCCGAAGGCCGTCTGGATGCGCTTCTGTCCCAGATCGATGCCGCCTTTGCGAAAGGCTCGCTGCCCGCGATCATTGGTCGGCTGGAGGCGCAACAGACACCCTTCACCACGGAAACGCTTGAGGCGCTTGACCGGGCCTCGCCGCTGTCGGCCGTCACCTCGCTGGAGATGCAGCGCCGGCTGAAGCCCGCGCCCGATCTGCGCGCGGCCCTTGATCTGGAATACCGCGCCACCTGGCGGGCGCAGCAGGACATGGACTTGCAGGAAGGTATCCGGGCCGCCATCATCGACAAGGATCGCCGGCCGAAATGGCGCCACGCCAGCCCGGCCGATGTTGACCGGGCCGAGGTCGAGGCGCTGCTTGCACCACTTGGCCCTGATGCCCTGACATTCGAGGAATGAGCCATGCGGATCGCGTTCATCGGACTGGGCAACATGGGCGCCCCGATGGCGGCCAATCTGGCAAAGGCGGGGCATGACGTGGCGGGATACGACCCGGTCGCGCCGCTGCCCAAGGGCGTGTTACCCGCATGCAGCGGCGCACTGGCTGCGGCGGGCGCGGACGTGGTCATCACCATGTTGCCCGATGGATCGATCCTGCGGGCGGTGGCGGCCGCAGTGATCCCGGCGATGAAAGAGGCCGCAGTGTTTTGCGACTGCTCGACCGTCGATGTGGAAAGCGCCCGTGCCGTTGCGGCAAAGGCGCAGGCTGCCGGCCTTGGTGCGCTGGATGCGCCGGTCTCTGGTGGGGTTGTAGGTGCGACCAACGGCACGCTCACCTTCATGGTCGGAGGATCGGAAGCCGCCTTTGCCACGATGCAGCCGCTGTTCGACATCATGGGCCAGAAGGCTGTCCTTTGCGGCGGGGCGGGCGCCGGGCAGTCAGCGAAGCTTTGCAACAACATGATCCTTGGCGTTACCATGATCGCCACCTGCGAGGCCTTCGTTCTGGCCGACCGGCTGGGCCTTGAGCGCCAGAAGCTGTTCGATGTGGTCAGCACCTCGTCTGGATATAGCTGGGTGATGAACGCCTATTGCCCGGCGCCGGGCGTGGGGCCGAAGTCACCTGCCGACAACGGCTACAGACCCGGCTTTGCCTCAGAACTGATGCTCAAGGATCTGCGACTTGGCCAGCAGGCGGCGGCGGGCGTCGACGCCGACACGCCGATGGGTGCGCTCGCCGCCGAGATCTATCGCCGCTTCGTCGAGGAGGAGGCGGGCAGGGGAACAGACTTTTCCGCCATGCTGCCACGGTTCGAGCATCGGCGGCGAGGAAGCTGACGCGGGGGCAGGTCAAGACTCGGGGCAGGTGTATCACGGGAAAGGGGGGGGCCTCTCATGGCAGGCAGGTATTACGAGGATCTGGAGGTGGGGCTGTTCCTGCGCCATGAGGTGCGCCGCACCGTCACCGAATGGGACAATGTGCAGTTCTCGACCATGACGATGAATCCGGCTGCGATCCATCTGGACCATGACTATTGCAGGACGACCGAATTCGGCCGGCCGCTGGTCAACAGCATCTTCACGCTGGGTCTGGTGGTGGGCCTGTCGGTGGGCGACACGACCCTGGGCACGACCATCGGCAACCTTGGCTGGGAAGAGGTCAGGTTTCCCGCGCCGGTCTTTGCAGGCGACACGATCCGCGCCGAAACCGAAGTGGTCGCCCGTCGCCCGTCGAAGTCGCGCCCGACGCAGGGCATCGTCACCTTCCTGCACCGCGGCCTGAACCAGCGCGACGAACTGGTTTGTGAATGCCGCCGCCTTGCCCTGATGCATAGGCGCCCGGCATGAGGCTCACATCGCTGCTTTTCGTGCCCGCCGACAGCGGGAAGAAATTCGACAAGGCGCGCGGTGCGGGGGCCGATGGTCTGATCCTTGACCTGGAAGACAGCGTGGCGCCGGCCAGCAAGGCAGCGGCGCGGGCAAACCTGGCGGAATGGATCGACGGGGCGGCGCAGGCCCCGCGTGACTGGAGCTTCTGGATCAGGATCAACGCCTTCGATACAGGTCTCGCGCTTGACGATCTGGCGGCGCTGGTGCGGCCCGGCCTTGACGGGATCGTGCTGCCCAAGGCCGGGGGGGCCGCCGATCTGTTGCGGCTTGGCCATTGCCTTGATGCGCTCGAGGTGCGGGCGGGGATGGCCTTGGGGACGGTTCGGGTCATCGTGCTGGCAACGGAAACCGCGCCTTCGCTTTTCAACCTGGGCAGCTACACGGTCGGGCACCCGCGGCTTGCCGCGCTGACCTGGGGGGCCGAGGATCTGTCGGCGGCGCTGGGTGCAACCGCAAACCGCGACGAAAACGGCGACTGGACGGCGCCTTACCAACTGGCCCGCAACCTTTGCCTGATGGCCGCCGCCGCTGCCGGCGTGCCGGCGATCGACACGATCCATGCCGATTTCCGTGACGAGGCCGGATTTGCCGCCGCCTGCCGTATCTCGCGCCGCGACGGATTTGCCGGGCGGCTGGCAATCCACCCGATGCAGGTGGCGGCCATCAACCACGCCTACGCGCCCACAGACGCCGACCTGGTGCTGGCGCGGCGGATTATGGCCGCCTTCGCCGCCAATCCAGGTCTTGGCACCATCGGCATCGACGGCAAGATGTATGACATCCCGCATCTGAAGCGGGCAGAGCGGATGCTGGCGAAGCGAGGCGCGCAGTGGGACAGCGACAGATGATGCGGCAACCGAAGGCAACATATCCATGGACCTGATCGTTTCTCCGGCTGGCAGTGGCTGGCAGGCTGTCTTTGGCAGCAGGGTCTGGCGCGCGGCGGTGGGCCGCGGTGGCATCCGCGCCGAAAAGACCGAAGGCGACGGCGTGAGCCCCGCAGGCTGCTGGTCGATCCGCCATGTGCTCTACCGCGCCGACCGGTTGCCCGCGCCTCCGACAAGCGCCTTCCCCTGCACGGCGATCGATCAGACCGATGGCTGGTGCGATGCGCCCGCTGACCCGGCCTACAACCGCCCCGTGCGCCTTCCCTACCTGGCCAGCCACGAAGAGATGTGGCGCCCGGACGGGCTTTACGACATCGTGGTGGTGCTTGGTCACAACGATGCGCCCGTCGTGCCGGGGGCAGGCAGCGCAATCTTTCTGCATGTCGCCGATCCCGGCTACGGCCCTACCGCCGGTTGCGCCGCCCTCGCCTTTCCCCACCTGCTGGAGTTCCTGGAACTTGCGCAACCGGGTGTTCGGCTGTGCTTCCTTGCAGCACCGAGCGGGCTGGCGGGTTGATTGTTCTGACGGTTGCCGGCGGGTTGATTTTGGGTTGGGGCTGGTTGTTTGTGCGGGGGCTCTGCCCCCGGGCCCCCGGGATATTTTTCGAACGAAAGACGGGGCGTGGTTTCAGGCGGGCGTGGTTTCAGGCGGGGGTGGTTTCGGGGCGGTTGGTCATGTTTGGGCCAGGCGGGGTGTGGCGGGTTATTCACTTCGGGCCCGCCATTCCTTCCATCTGAGGAAGGCATTGGCGCCGATGGTCGAGAAGGGTTTCGGGGGCAGGCGGGGGGGCTCGGCTTCGCTGGCGAAGTGGCGGGTGATGGCGGATGTCTGGCCCATGGCCAGTTCGGCTGCGGCGATCCCGGTGAGGGTGCTGCGCGCGGTGCCAAGGCCGTTGCAGACCGTGGCGGCGTAAAGGCCCTGCTCCAGCTCGCGGGCGATGGAGACGGCGTTGCGGGTCAGGCAGAGGTGCCCGGCCCAGGTGTATTCCTGGCGAACGCCTGAAAGCGCGGGGAAGCGGTCGGCGAATTTCCGGGCGTGGACGGCGGCGGTGCGCTTCAGCGCGGCCTCCGACGCCTCCATCCCCGGCAGGAAGCTGGCGCAGGTGCGGGTGATGATGCGGTTGCCGCCAAGCGCGGTGTCGATCCGGCGCATGGTCGTGCCCATCGGGTCCGAGGGCGTCACGCCCCAGCGGGGCTTGCCGCCCAGGGCAAGCAGCGCCTCGGCTCCAAGATCCACCGTCATCGAGGCGTAAAGAAAGACATGCATCAGCCTGTCTTTCGCGAAGCCGAAGCTTTCCAGATGGCCGTTGTTCGCCAGGATCACCTTGCCCGCCGTCACCCGGCCCCGCGCGGTGGTCAGGGCCCAGCCGCTGCCCACCCGCCCGATCGCGGTGACGGGGGTGTTTTCCCAGATGCCGACGCCGGAGGCCCGCAGCCCCTCGCCGAAGCCGCGAATGAATCCGGCCGGTTGCAGCATCACCGTGCCGGGGGTGTAAAGGCCCGAGACATAGTGGCGGCTGCCGGTCAGCTCCTGCATTCCTTTCGCGTCCAGCCGCTGGTTCGGCTCGCCGAGGCCGGTCAGATGCCCGGCGTAGGAGCGGTTCAGCGCATCGGCGGTCTCGGATGCCGCGCCGTTCACCTTGCCGACGGGATCGAAGTAATCGCCCTTGATGCCGTAGTCCTGCACCGCGCCTTTTGCGAAGGCGATGGCGTGTCGGTTCAAGGCGATCATCTTGCGGTCGTCGCCATGGCCGGCGTAGTCGTCCGAGGTCAGCTCATGCGGCAGGTCGATCATGAAGCCCGAGTTCCGGCCCGAGGCGCCCTCGGCCAGACGCGAGGCCTCCAGCACCGCGACCCTGGCCGTCGGGTCCATCTCACGCAAGCGGCGCGCGGCGGCGAGGCCCGCGAAGCCGCCGCCGATGATCGCCACATCGACGGTCGCATCGCCCGGCAGCGGCATGGGCGCGGGCTGGCCGGGCAGGATCGCCGACCAGGCGGCGGGGCCGCGATGGACCGGGGTGCGGCGGGCCTCGAAGCGGGTCATTCCTCTGATCTTCCTTCGGCAAGGCCAAGGCGGGCGCGGAACCCGTCCAGCCCCCGGTGCAGGTCGGCCTTTGCGGGCGCCATGGCGGCGCGCAGGGTGGCGTTCAGCCCGCCCTCGGTGGAAAGCTTCTGCAGCGCGCCGGCAAGCTCTCCCTCGGTTGCCCGTTCGGGCAGATAGCCGCGGATCATCGCCGCGACATAGGCTTCGGCCGCGGCGGGATTGCCGGTGAAGCCTGCCAGCCAGTCCGCCGCCGTCAGGATCTGGTCAAGGATCGGCGAACACAGCGCCGAGACGCCGAGATGCGCGTTCAGCGCCGCCTCGGAGGGTTGCGGCAGGATCAGGTTCCGTGCGCCGAACAGCGCGTCGAGCACCGGCGAGGCCGGATAGACCGGCAGCGGGCAGCCACCCTGCGCGATGGGCGGCAGCGGGATGGTGAGGACGATGTCGGTCGCGGGCGCGCAGAGCCTTTGCAGCTTTGCGATGGGCGCGTCGACCATGACCGAGATGATGCGCTGATCCGCGCGGAACGGCAGGCCGGGCAGCACCTCTGCGGCGACGCGGGCGAGAAGGCAGAGGAACACCACATCGGACCCCGCCACCACTTCCTCATTCGGCGCGATGGTGACTTCGGCCACCTCGGCGGCAAGCCCGGCCGCCATGGCGGCGTTGCGGGGCGAGACCAGGATCGTGTGACCCTGGCCTTTCAACCCCCGCACCATGGCGGCGGTGATCTCTCCGGTTCCGAGGAAGCCCAGGCGCATGGTCAGACCGCCTCGTCCGCGTCGTCGGCGAGGTCCACCCAGATCGTCTTCACTTGCGTATACTGGTCATGCGCCTGGATGCCGTTGTCACGCCCGCCGAAGCCCGACTGCCTGAACCCGCCGAAGGGGGTGGAGATGTCACCCTCGCCGAAGGCGTTCACCGTGACGGTTCCGGCACGCAGGGCGCGGGCGCCGCGCAGGGCGCGCTTGACGTTGGCGGTGAAGATGGATGCCGCCAGCCCGTATTCGGTGTCGTTGGCAAGCTGGATCGCCTCGTCGAAGCTTTCGACGGTCAGGACGGAAAGGACCGGCCCGAAGATCTCCTCCCGCGCCTGTTTCGCGTCGCGGGGGACGTCGAGGATCGTCGGTTCGACGAAGCCCTTCTCGGCCTTGCCGCCCAGAACCACCTTGGGGCCCTTCTCCAGATAGGAACACACCTTGTCGTAATGCGCCCTGGAGACCAGCGCGCCCACCCGGTTCACCGGGTCCAGGGGATCACCCATCGGCCATTCGCGGGCATGGGCCACGATGCGCTTCAGAAGGTCGTCCTTCACACCCTTCTGGACGATCAGCCGCGAGGATGCCGAGCAGTTCTCGCCCATGTTCCAGAAGGCACCGTTGACGATATGGGCGGCGACGCGGTCGAGGTTCTCGGCGTCGTCCAGCACCACGGCGGGGTTCTTGCCGCCCATCTCCAGGGTGACTTCCTTCAGGTTCGACTCGGCCGCATAGCGCAGGAAGCGGCGGCCGGTTTCAGTCGAGCCGGTGAAGGAGACCGCGTCGATGTCCATGTGGCGCCCGATGGGTTCGCCCACCTCCGGCCCGGTGCCGGGGACGACGTTGAAGACGCCCGGCGGGATGCCCGCCTCCATCGCCAGTTCGGCCATGCGCAGCGTGGTCAGCGGGGTTTCCTCGGCCGGTTTCACGATGACCGAGCAACCGGCGGCCAGCGCCGGGCCGATCTTCCAGGCGAGCATCAGCAGCGGGAAGTTCCAGGGCAGCACCAGGCCGACGACGCCCACGGGTTCGCGGACGATCATGGCGATGTGGTTGTCAGAGGCGGGCGCGACCTGGTCGTAGATCTTGTCGATCAGTTCGGCGTGCCAGGTCAGGCAGTTGACCGTTTCCGGCACGTCGACCTGTTCGCAGTCGTAGATCGTCTTGCCGCTATCGAGGCTTTCCAGCACCGCCAGTTCGCGCGCGTTGCGCTTCACGAGCTTGGCAAGTCTGATGAGGGTTTCCTTGCGCTCCTTCGGATGCAGGCGCGACCAGCGGCCGTCCTCGAAGGCGTCGCGGGCCTTGGTCACGGCTAGGTCCACGTCCTCGGGCCCGCAGGCGGCGACCTTGGCGAGGACGTCTCCGGTAGCGGGGTTCAGCGTGTCGAAGGTCGCGCCCTTGATCGCCGGGCGGAAGTGGCCGTCGATGAAGGCGTTCGTGGGGAACGAAAGACCGGCGGCGATGGCCTTGTATTCGTCATGGGTCAGAAGGGACATGGGGCTACTCCGCAGCGATCCGGGCGATGGTGGTCTTCAACACGCGCACGCATTGTTCCAGCTGGCGCTTGTCGTCCTTGTTCAGGCCTTTCAGCGGCGGGCGCGGCGGGCCTGCGTGGCGGCCCGCCATCTCGACGCCGTGCTTGATGCACTGGATGAACTTGCCGCCCTGCTCCAGCACCCGCATCAGGGGCAGCATCGCCGACATGATCCGGCGGCCCTTGGCGAAATCGCCCTCGACCGCGCAGGCCTGGTAAAGTGCCAGATGTTCGGCCGGCAGGAAGTTCGAGCCGCCGCAGACCCAGCTGCGCGCGCCCCAGGCGAAGAATTCCAGCGCCTGGTCGTCCATGCCGCAGGACATCCCGATATGCGGGTAGTCGCGCGCCAGCAGATGCACCCGGTTGATGTCGCCCGAACTTTCCTTGATCGCGCAGAAGTTGGCGGAGCGGCCGACACGGTCAAGGAACTCCTCGCCCATGCCCACGCCCATGCGGCCGGGGTAGTTATAAAGCATGACCGGCAGATCCGCCGCCCGGTCGATCGCCAGTGCGTTCAGCGCATTCTCGCGCTCTGTCGGGACCGAATAGGGCGGGCTGCCCACCAGGATCGAATCCGCGCCGATCTTCGCCGCGTGCTCGGCCATGGCGATGCTGTCCTCGAGCCGGATCGCCACCGTGCCGACCATCAAGGGCACCCGGCCCCGCGTCAGATCGCGCGCAAGGCTCGCCATCTCGAGCCGTTCCGCCATCGACTGGGCATAATATTCCCCGGTCGAGCCGCCGTTGATGATGCCATGCACCCCCGCCGCAACCAGATGCTCGACCTGTGCGGCAAAGGCATCACGGTCAATCGACCCGTCCTCCCGGTGCGGGGTGATGACGGGGGTATGAATGCCCTCGAAGGTCATGTGGCTCCTCGCTGTTCGGCTACGCCCGGCGCCCGGCCAAGCGGCATCGTGATGCTCTCAGGGGTGACAAAACTCTCGATCTGACCCCGCGACAATTCCCAATGCGAAACCGCAAGAACAGAAACCGCATCCGCATCACCGGCCTCGATCAGGGCGATGAAGTCGTCGTGCTGGTTCGCGGCGGTGGCCGAGACGCAGGCCATCGCCTCCTTGCGCGGATCGTAGAAGGTCATCCCGATGCGGGTGTGGTCGATCAAGAGCCGCCGCAGCGAGGGTGTCAGGTATTCGTTGTCGGCCATCTCGCCGATGATCGAATGGAACCGCTCGTTGCCCAGCGCGCGTTCGCCGGCATCGCCCGACCGGATCGCCTGCCGGAAGGCCCACTGGCATTCCTTCAGCCGCGTGATCTGCGCGGGCGTGGCATGCTGGGCCGCCAGCCTTGAGATGGCGGCATAGATCATCGGCGCGGCGACGAAGAAATTCCTGAGCGTCTTGTGGGTCATGGGCGCGACCTGTGCGCCGCGGTTTTCATGCAGCACGACATAGCCTTCGCCCGCGATCTGGCGCAGAACCTCGCGCAGGGGCGGGCGGGAAATGCCGTAATGATCGGCAAGTTCGACCTCGTCCAGATAACTGCCCGGCGCAAGGCACTCGGTCAGGATCCGGCGGCGAAGGTCATCCGCGCAAAGGCTCTTCTTGCTTCTGGATTCTTTTTCCAATGGGTTCTCCCCCCCCCGTCAAAGCGGTGTTTTCCACCTGATTCAGGGTTTGTGGGTGCCATGCTGATCTATAAAATACATATTGTCTACTGAAAAGAATCATGCAAGCTGCCAACTTGACGGGGAAGGGGACAGGCCGGCAAGGCAAGCGCCCGGAAAGAGGATATTATCCGCTGCGAAGCAATCGGGAAAATTTTCGGCGACGGGTCACGCCAGGCGATGGTGGCCCCTTGCCGCGCGGGGGCTGTCGAATGCCGAAATCGGCAAAAGGAGCGTTTGCATCCCCGGCGTGCGGGGCGCATCCTTTGGTCAGGGGCGCGGCGCGATCTGCTGCAATCCGGGGCGCCGTGGGGTTTGGGGAAACGGCACTGGATCTGCCGCATCAACCGGCAGATCCAGTGCCGTGCCCTCGTTGCGGGACAGATGGCCGGCATAGGAACTGCAAGTCTCCTTGGCCCCTTGCCCGTTCCACCACTTCCGGGCCACCGGCCCGGGTCCGCCGTTCCGGGCGCCAGAGCGAAAAGGCGCGTGCCGGCGCGCCCGGATCACGGAAAGGATGATGGCCCGATCTTCCCCGGGGCAGGCGTGCGCATGGATCGCGCGCGGATGGAGCCCCGGGCCGCTTGTCCCCAACCCGCCGCCTCAGGTGCCCAGTGACACAGACGACCCACTTCGCCTTCCTGCTCCTGCCCGAGTTTTCGCATCTGGCGTTTTCCTGTGCGCTCGAACCCTTGCGGATTGCCAATCTCGTCTCGGGGAAAGATCTCTACAGATGGTCGCTCATCAGCATCGATGGCGAGACGGCCACCTGTTCGAACGGATCGGTGACGCTGGTTCAGGGGGGGCTTGTGCCGCAGCGCCATGTCGACCGGTTGTTCCTGATTTCCGGGATCAATGTCCAGAACCATGTGACGCCCGAGGTTCTCAGGTTCCTGCGCCGCGAGCGGGCGGGCGGCACGGCGCTGGGGGCGATCTGCTCGGGCGCCTATGTGTTGGCGAAGGCGGGGTTCCTTGACGGCGTGGATACCGCGATTCACTGGGAATACCATGACCTGTTCGTTGAGGAATTTCCCGAAGTGGCGCTGGTGCGAAATGTCTTCGTGGCCAGGGAACGGATCATCACCGCCTCGGGCGGCACGGCGGCGGCCGACCTGATGCTGCACCTGATCGGGGCCGCACATGGCCATGCGCTGGCTACTGCGGTGGCCGACCAGATGGTATACAATGCCGTCCGCGAAGGTTCGGCGGCGCAACGCGTGTCGCTGCAATCACGCCACGGCATGCGCAATGCGCGGATGGTCCGGGCGATCGCGCTGATGGAGGAAAACATCGAGGATCCGGTGTCGCCCGCCGATATCGCCGATGAGCTTGGCATATCGACCCGGCAGCTGGAGCGGCTTTTCGGTCGCTACCTCAATTCGACTCCCAAGCATTACTTCATGGAAATGCGGTTGCAGCGGGCGCGCAACCTGCTGGTGCAAAGCGAACGCTCGATCACGGAAATCGCCATGGCCTGCGGGTTCAAGTCGAACTCGCATTTCTCCAAGGTGTTCCGCGCCCATTTCGGCACTTCGCCTGTCTCGCATCGCACGAAGCTGGGCTGAGACCGGGCAGCGAAGGCTGGGTATCGCAGGGAACGGGGCGGCGCGGGGGGGCGGCGCGGGGGCCAGTTCATGGTGGACCGGGCGGGCCTGCCGGCCTAAGCTTTGCTGCGCAGGGCGTCGGCAAGTGGTGCCGGCGCGAAGGCGAAGGGGCAAGGGCCATTTCCGAGTCTGGGCCGCCGCTGGCGGAGATCATCGAGAGGATCGGGGCCGGGATGGCCGCCCGCGACCTGCGCGGCGAGGTCGCAGCCTATATCCCCGAGCTTGCCCGTGTCGATCCGCGCCAGTTCGGCATGGCGGTGGTGCTGGCCGACGGGCGCGAATTTGCGACCGGCGATGCCGATGTGCCTTTTTCGATCCAGTCCATTTCCAAGGTTTTCATGCTGGCGCTGGCACTGGGAAAGCTGGGCGACACGCTCTGGAACCGGGTCGGGCGGGAACCGTCCGGGCAGGCGTTCAACTCGATCCTGCAACTGGAAAGCGAACGGGGCCGGCCGCGCAATCCCTTCATCAACGCTGGCGCCATCGTCACCACCGATGCGGTGCTGGATGGCAGCACCCCGCGCGAGGCGCTCGGGTCGCTTTTGCGTTTCATCCGCGAGGCGGCCGAGGACGACCGCATCCACATCAACGAGGCGGTTGCGCGGTCGGAACGCGCGACGGGGCACCTGAACTATGCGCTGGCGCATTTCATGCATGCCCACGGCAACCTGCGCCATGACCCGGACCTGAGCCTGGGCACCTATTTCCACCAATGCGCGGTGGAAATGACCTGCCGGCAACTTGCCCGGTCGGGGCGGTTCCTGATGAACGCCCCGGGAGCGCCGCGGCTGGTGTCGGCGGTGCGGGTGCGGCGGATCAACGCCTTGATGCTGACCTGCGGGCATTACGACGCCTCGGGCGATTTCGCCTATCGGGTGGGCCTGCCGGGTAAAAGCGGTGTGGGCGGTGGCATCCTTGCCATCGCGCCGGGCCGCGCCTCGATCGCCGCCTGGTCGCCGGGGCTGTCGCGGCAGGGCAATTCGCTGCTTGGGACCGAAGCGATCGAGATGCTGGCCCGACAAACCGGCTGGTCGATCTTCGGCTGAAGCGCGACTATCCCCGGCGCGGCCGGAAAGCATCCAGTTCCGGCCCCGAGGCGGTGGGCGGCGACACGATCCACTGGACAATGGCGACACCTGCGCCGCAGTTCACCGTCCGGTGCGGCGTGGAGGAGGCGTATTCGATGCAATCGCCCTCGGCCAGCCGGTGCATCTCTGGCCCCAGGTGCAGTTCGATGTCGCCGGCGATGACGAACAGCATCTCGTGGCTGTCGCCATGGGTATATTGTTCCGGGCCTGTCGAGCCGCCGATGTCGAATTCGCCGACGAAGACCTCGAAATCATGGATCGGCCGCTGCGAAAGCATCGTCTTGCGATAGCCCGAGGCGGCGGGCCAGGCGGGGCGCTCGGCCTTGCGCAGCACGCGGTGGGTCGAGCCGGGCCTGTCGTCGAACAGATCGGCGATCGAGATCGTCAGCGCGTTGGCGATCCGCATCAGGGTCGAAGTCGTGGCCCCCGTCGCCCCGCGTTCAAGCTGGCTGAGGAACGAAGCCGTGGTGCCCGACATCTCGCCCAGTTGCCGCAAGGACAGCCGGCGGGCCTGCCGGAACCGCTTGACGCGCCGGGCCAGCGTGGCGCGTTCGGGGGCGCCATCGTCGGTACTGCCTGGGTCCAGGTCCTGCATCTCGCGCTCCTGCCGGGCGGGTCGCCCGAAAGCCGGGCATTGCTGCTGTGCGCCCACCCGTCAACCCTGCAACGATCACTTGATACGAATCAAGTCACACTTTACGCTTTGTGAAGCGCCTTGAACCCGGGGGCATGGCCGGGGTGGGGCTTTCAATGAAGAAGAACACGCGCCGCCGACAGGGCGCGGTCCAACCCAGGGAGATTTCGATGAAACAGTTCGCAAGGGCCACGCTCGGGGCCGGCATCCTGATCTGCACCGGCCTCGCCGCGCAGGCGCAGACCGCCCCGGTGGCGGGCGAGGTGGCCCAAGGCTCGCTCAGCGGCAAGACGCTGACCTTCGTTTCCTACGGCGGCATCTACCAGGACGGGCAGATCGCCTCGCTTCAGGATTTCGTCACGAAATCGGGCGTGACCCTGCTGTCGGACGGACCGACCGAAGTGGCGAAAATCCAGGCGCAGGTGGAATCGGGCGACGTGCAGTGGGACGTGGTCGATACCGGCACGCTGACGCCTTATGTCTACTGCGGCAAGCTGTTCCAGAAGCTGGATTTTTCGAAGATCGACATCGCGAACATCCCCGAAGGCCAGGTCGGCGACTGTTCGGTTCCGGCGATGAACTATGGCGAAGTGCTGATGTATCGGAAAGGAGCCTATGGCGACAACCCGCCGACAGGCTGGGCCGATTTCTTCGATACCGAGAAATTCCCCGGCACCCGCGCCATGCCCGGCGATTCCGAACCCGACACGACGCTGATCGAGCTGGCGTTGCTGGCCGACGGGGTGGAAAAGGACAAGCTGTTCCCGGCCGACGTGGACCGGGCGCTGAACAAGTTCCGTGCGCTGGGTGATGACCTGATCTTCTGGAAGACCGGCGCGGAATCGCAGCAACTGATGGAAGCGGGCGAGGCCGACATGGTCATCGCCTGGTCGGGCCGGGCGATGGGCGCGCAGAAGAACGGGGCCGATTACGCGCCCGTCTGGCAGGACTGGATCGTGGTCAAGGACCAGCTGACGATTCCGGTCGGCGTCAAGGATCCCGATGCCGCCTATGCGCTGATCAACTACGCCATCGGCAAGCAGGCGCAGGAGATCATGACCGAAAAGACCTCCTATTCGCCGATCCACAAGGACGCGCAGCCGAAAGTGGACGAGCTGGTGGCAAGCTGGCTGACCAATACGCCCGAAAAGATCGCGCTCGGCTATCAGCAGAACATCCAGTATTGGGTGGACAACTACGCCGACGTGGAAACCAAGTGGGGCGAGTTCATCGCCGGCAACTGACCGGAGAACACGCGATCGAACTGCACCGGGGCCGATATTCCATGGCCCCGGTGCCCGACGCCGCCCCCGCACCCGACCCCGTGCGGCAAATCCTGACGTGGACATTGATGGATGCGTGATTTCTTCTCGCCCGGGCGCAACTCTTTCTGGCTTGTCCTGCCGGCGCTGCTGCTTTTGCTGGTGGCGCTGGGATACCCGCTGGCGCAGGTCGTGCTGCGCAGCTTCACCGATCCCGAGCCGGGGGTGGGCAACTATGTCTGGTTCTTCAGCCGCCCGGTGAACCTTGCGGTGTTCCAGCGCACCTTCGTCGTGGCGGGCTGGGTGACGGTGCTGTGCGTCGTGCTGGCCTATCCCTATGCCTGGCTGATGACTTCGGTCGGGCCGAACATGCGGGTTCTGCTGGTCCTGTGCGTGCTGGTGCCGTTCTGGGTCTCGGGCGTGGTGCGGACGCTGGCCTGGGTGATCCTCTTGCAGGACTCGGGCGTCATCAACCGGATGATCATGGCGATGGGGTTCGAAAAGATCCGCCTGATCCGCACCCAGACGGGGGTGATCATCGGCATGACCCAGGTGCTTTTGCCCTTCATGGTGATGCCGCTTTACGCGGTGATGCGCGGGATCGACCTGCGGCTGGTGCAGGCGGCGCGCAGCCTTGGGGCGCGGCCGATGCTTGCCTTCCTGCAGATCTACCTGCCGCTGTCGCTGCCCGGAGTCTTCGGCGGCGCGATCATCGTCTTCATCCTTGGCCTTGGCTTCTACATCACGCCCGCGCTTCTGGGGGGGCCGCGCGCCACCATGCTGTCGACGCTCGCGCAGCAACAGGTGCTGCAACAGCTCAACTGGGGGCAGGGTGGCGCGATGGGGGTGATCCTGCTGGTGGCCACGCTTGTGCTGCTGGCGTTCGCCGGCCGCTTTGCGCGGCGGCGCTACCAGATGGGGGCGGGCGGCAAATGAACCTGTTCACCCGCCTGTCGATCTGGCTGTTCTGCGCCGCCGTCGCCGTCTGGCTGGTGGCGCCGACACTGGTGATCGTTCCGATTTCCTTCGCGCAGAAGAAATCGCTGGCCTTTCCACCTGACGGATTTTCGCTGCAATGGTATGCGAACCTGTTCCAGAACCCGGAATGGTCCCGCAGCATCATCAGTTCGCTGAAGGTTGCTGTCATTGTTGCAGCGGTGGCAACTATCATCGGCACCGTCGCCGCATTGGGGCTGGAGCGGATGAAGGCCCGCCCCGCCGGACTGGTGCGCGCCATCCTCATCACGCCGATGATCGTGCCGGGCGTCGTCATGGCGATCGGCATCTATGCCGTCTATCTGGACCATCAGCTTGTCGGCACGCTGACGGGCTATGTGCTGGCGCATTCGATGCTGGCGATTCCCTTCGTGGTGATCGCGGTCGGGGCCAGCCTGTCGGTGTTTGACGCCCGCCTTGAAACCGCAGCCGCCAGCCTGGGCGCCTCGCGGTTGGCGACCTTCTTCACCATCACCTTGCCGCTGATCGCGCCGGGGATCCTGTCGGGGCTGCTGTTCGCCTTCGTCACCTCGTTCGACGAGGTGATCGTGGCGCTCTTCATCAACAGCCCGGCGATGAAGACCCTGCCGGTGCAGATCTACGCCAGCATGACCCGCGATTCCGATCCCACGGTCGCCGCCGTCGGCACGCTGATGTTCGCGGCCACCACCATCATCATCGCGGCCGGGCTGTGGTTCGGCACCAGACGGAGACGTTCCTGACCATGGCCGAGACCCGCCATCGCGGCGCCGCCGTCGATATCCGCGCCGTCACCAAGACCTATGGCAGCTTCACCGCGCTCGATGATGTGAGCCTGCGGGTCGAGCCGGGGCAGTTCATGACCTTCCTCGGGCCGTCGGGCTCGGGCAAGACCACGACGCTCAACGTCATCGCAGGCTTCACCGACCTGACGAGGGGCGAGATCCTGATCGGCGACCGCTCGGTGGGCGGCCTGCCCGCGCACAAGCGCAACGTCGGCGTGGTGTTCCAGCACTACGCGCTGTTTCCGCACATGACGGTGACGGGCAACCTGGCCTATCCGCTGAAACTGCGGCGGGTGGCGGCGGCGGAACGTGACCGGCGGGTGGCGGCGGCGCTGGACATGGTGCGGCTGACGGATTTCGCGCATCGCTATCCGTCCGAACTGTCGGGTGGCCAGCAGCAGCGCGTGGCGCTGGCCCGCGCGATGGTCTTCGACCCTCCGCTTCTGCTGATGGACGAACCCCTTGGCGCGCTGGACAAGAAGCTGCGCGAATGGCTGCAACTGGAAATCAAGCGCATCCACCGCGAACTGGGCACCACCTTCGTCTATGTGACCCACGATCAGGAAGAGGCGCTGGCCCTGTCGGACCGGATCGCCGTCTTCAACAAGGGCCGGATCGAGCAGGTGGGATCGGGCAGCGATCTTTACGACCGGCCGCAGACGCTGTTCGTCGGCCGCTTCATCGGTGAATCGACCGTGCTGACCGGTGCGCATGAAACGCGCGGGCAGGAAACGGCGATCCGCGTCGGCGACGAATGGGTGGCGGCACCGGGGCTGGCGGGCGAAGGGCGGCAGGCGCTGCTGGTGCGGCCCGAAAAGATCACCCTTGTGCGTGAAGATGCCGCCGCCGATCCGGCGCTGAACCAGCTTTCGGGCCGGGTCGGCGAAGCGATCTATCTTGGCTCGGGCGTCAAGTATGAGGTGACGCTGGCGGACGGCAGCCGCGGCGTCGTGCGCATGGCGCTGACCGACCGGCCCTTTGCCCTGGGCGAGCCGGTCAGGATGCGCTGGCGGAAGGAAGATGCCCGGCTGCTGCCCGACGACGGCAGCAGCCTTGCCGCCCAATCAGGAGAAGAACCATGACCGCACCCGTGGCCCGCAACGGCGATGTGTCCTTCTGGTATGGCCAGATCGGCGGCCCTCCGGCCCGGCGCGCGGCACTGGCGGGGAACCGCAGCGTCGATGTCTGCATCATCGGCGCCGGCTATACCGGGCTCTGGACCGCCTGGTATCTCAAGACCCTGCAACCCGATCTGTCGGTCGCCGTGGTCGAGCGTGAGTTTGCGGGCTTCGGCGCCTCGGGGCGCAACGGCGGCTGGCAGACCGGCGGTTTCAGCTGGAGCCGCGAGAAATACCTGAAGGCGGGTGGCACGCGGCAGGGCGTCATCGACATGGGCCGGGCGCTGCGCGGCACCGTGGACGAGGTGATCCGCGTGACGGAAGCCGAAGGGATCGAGGCCGACATCCGCCGCACCGATGGCCTTGTCGTTGCCTGCACGCCCGCGCAGTTGCAGCGGGTCCGCGACACCTATGAGGAAGAAACCGCCTGGGGCGCGCCAAGGGACCGGATCGAGCTGATCGGCGGCGCCGAGATGCGCGAGCGGATCAATGTGAGGGATGCCGTGGGGGCGCTGGTCACGCATGGCGTGGCGCGTGTGCAGCCCGCAAAGCTCGTGCGCGGGCTGGCGGCGGCGGTCGAACGGCTGGGCGTGCCGATCTGGGAAGGCACCGCCGTCACCGGGCTGGAGAAGGGCCGGGTGACGACCGATCACGGCACCATCACCGCCCCGGTGATCGTGCGGGCGACCGAAGGATTCACCGCCGGCTTGCCGGGCCAGGGCCGCAAGATCCTGCCGCTGAACAGCGCCATCGTGGTGACGGAACCCGTGCCCGACCGGGTCTGGCAACAGATCGGCTGGAACGGCTATGAACTGCTGGGCGATGCCTCGCATACCTACAGCTATGCCCAGCGCACCGCCGACAACCGCATCGCCATGGGCGGGCGCGGCGTGCCTTATCGCTTTGGCAGCAAGACCGACGTTCGGGGCCGGACGCAGGCCGCGACCATCGACAAGCTGCAGGGCATCCTGCGCCGGCTTTTGCCCGAAGCGGCCGACCTGCCGATGGCCCATGCCTGGTGCGGCGTCCTTGGCGTGCCGCGCGACTGGTGCGCGAGCGTGGGCTATGATCGCGCTTCGGGCATGGCCTGGGCGGGGGGCTATGTGGGGCTTGGGGTCTCGACCTCGAACCTCTCGGGGCAGACGCTGGCCGACCTGATCCTTGGCCGCGACACCGATCTTGTGCGCCTGCCCTGGGTCAACCGGCAGGTGCGCGAATGGGAACCCGAACCCTTCCGCTGGCTCGGGGTTCACGGCATGTATCAGCTTTACTACCGCGCCGATGCGCAGGAGGCCCGTTCGGGCGGGCGGCGCACCTCGGTCCTTGCGAAAATCGCCAACCGTCTTGTCGGAAGATGAAGGAGAAGACCATGATCGACCTGTCCATTTTCCTCGGCCTTGCCGGGATCGACCTTGGCGCCTTCGCCGACAAGCCCACCACCCTGACCCCGGGCCAGCGGGAAGCGTCGACCGCGCTCTGGACATCGCCCGATGGCCGGGTCGAGATCGGGGTCTGGGAATGCACCCCCGGCCGCTTCACCGCCGATCGCAGCGCGGCGGCCGAATTCTGCCATATCCTGTCGGGCCGGATCGAGATGCGCCATGTCGACGGCCGGATCGAACATCTGGGGCCGGGCGACGCGCTGATGCTGCCGCAGGGCTGGAAGGGCGAATGGCTTCTCATGGCGCAGACGCGCAAGATCTATGTGATGATCCGGCCCTGAGCTTCGGGCGCGCTCGGTTCCGGATCCGGTTCTGCCCCGGGATGCGGCAGGCAGGCGCTGACAGCCTCATCGACCGAATGGAATATCCGATCGGCGCCGAGGGTCGACAAGAGCCCCGTTCGCCGGGCGGCGCGGCTCGCGCGTTCGCTTTCGAGCCGCGCCAGCGCCACGTCGATGCCCCGTGACCTCAGCGCCTTGATCACCTGCTGCAGGCCCGCCGATCCGGTGTAGTCAAGGTCGATCACGCCGCTGGCCTCGATCACCAGAAGACGGACCGGATCGGGCCGCCGCAGGGCGCTTTCCAGACGGAGGAGGATGAAGCGGGCATTGAGGAAACTCAGCGGCGCCCCCAGAGCAAAGACCATCACGCCGGGCAGGGTCTCGCCGCGCGATCCGGGCGGCAGGGCCCACCAGATCGTCGTGCCCGGAACCCGTTCAAGGACCGGAGTCAGGGGGCGGGCGATGACGTAGATCGAATGCATGAGCGACAGCATCACCGCAAGACCCACGCCTTCGTTGACGGGCAACAGCACCACCAGCGCGATCGTGGCCAGCACCAGGGCCATTTCATGTGGGCTCTGGCGGCGGATGCGCCACATCTCGGCCGGGCGGATCAGTCGGAGCGCGATCAGGCACAGGATGCCACCCAGCGCCGCTTCGGGCACATGAGCCAGGATCCCGCCGCCCGCGAAGGCAAGCAGAAGGGCGATTGCCGCCGCGATGATGCCCGCAAGCTGCGACCGGGCGCCGGCGGCCTCGGTCGCCGCGGTCCGTGGCGGGCTGGAATTGACGGCAAAGCCGCCGATGGCCGCCGAGGCCAGCGACCCAAGTCCGATGGCCGTATAGTCGCGTGCCGGATCGGTCGTGCGCGCCTCGCCGCCCGGCCAGGTCTGGACCACCGCCGCCGTCTGCATGATCACGATCAGCCCCACGATCAGCACCACGGGAACCATGCCCGCGAACTGGTCCAATCCGGGCAGCGTCGCAAGCCCCGACCCGGACATCCGGTCGGGGAAGGGGGCAAGCATGGCGACCGACCCCGGCGCAAGCAGCGTGCCCGACAGCGCGGCAAGTGCCAGAGCCACCAGCGGCCCCGGCAGGCGGCGGTCGATCCGCTCGGCCAGAAGTCCGATCGTCACCACGGCAAGCCCCAGCACAAGCGCGGTCACATTGGTTTCCCCGATCCGCGCGGCCACCTCGGCGATCTTGCCCGGCAGGGTGGCGGCGGCAGGTGCGAAGCCAAGGATCGAGGGGATCGCCCCGGCCAGGATATGCACCGCGATCCCCGCCAGAAAGCCAGTGGCCATCGGCTGCGAGATCAGATCGGCGATCCATCCCAACCGCAGCGGTCGCACAAGCATCAGCACGATACCCGTCAGCGCCGCCACCCAGGCCGACAGCGCCGCAAGGTCTGCCGGCCCCGCGGCAGCCAGTCCCGCCAGAGCGGTCGCCATCAAGGTGGCAATGGTCGAATCCGCGCCGACGGACAGCGTCCGCCGCCGCCCGAAGACGGCATAGACCAGCGTCCCGGCGGCAAAGGTCAGCAGCCCCGTTCGCGCCGGCAGCCCCATGAGCCGCGCCGTGGCCAGTTGCCCGGGAACCGCGATCGCCGTCAGGGCTAGGGCGGCCAGCGCATCGCGCGGAAGATCCGCGGCCGTCAGCCCGTTGAAACTGGGGAAAAGCGATCTTTGCAGCCGCCGCGCCCTTCGCTTCGGGATCAAGGTGGACCTCCTGTTTGGTGCAGCCTATCGCGCGGTGCCTGCCGTGTCATCCCGAGCCTGTCCTCCCCGACCCAGTCCTCCCCCACCCTGTCCTCCCCCACCCTGTCCTTCCCGGCCCCCCGCGCATGGACGTGCCTTTGGGTGCGTGCTGCCGGATTGCGCACCGGGGGTGGTGGGAAAGGCTTTGCGGGCAAAGGCGGGCCCTGTCGGCGGCCACGCAGGGCGCAGGGTCATGCACGAAACGGGGCGGGTCGGGTCGGTGTCGTGAAACGGGCGGACCGGGCAAAACGGGTCAGATGTGGCGCCGGGTCAGGAATGGGGGCACTGCGCAACCGGCGCAAGATGCGACGGCCGTCGCCCCGCCCGGGGCGCGCCTGGCAGGAATGGCGCCCCCGTGCCGCCCGGCCCCGCATGCGCCAAGGGCTTCGGGGCGCGCGCGCCCCGACAGTTCAGGCCTCGCGCATCTGCCGCCCGGCGTCAGGCCGAGGCGGTCTGCGATGCTGCGTCCGGCCCGTTGCCAGTGCCGGCCGCGTTGCCGGTTGCGCCGGAGTCACCGGTGGTTTCGGGGGTGACGGAAATCACGGTCAGTTGCCGGGTTTCGCCGGTGGTGGTTTCCCAGTCGAAACGCGCCCCTTCCCGCAGGCCCAGAAGCGCCACGCCGATGGGCGTCATCACCGAAATGCGGCCGGCCGAGATATCGGCGTCTTCGGGGAACGAAAGCGTCACGCTGCGTTCCTTGCCCGTGGTTTCATCGCGGAAGGTCGCACGGTTGCCGATGGTCACCACATCCGCCGGCACCTTGGCCGCCGGCACGCGCTGCGCGCGCGCCAGTTCCGAAAGCAGGCGGTCGGCAAGATCCGGGCTGCGCCTGAGCGCGCCTTCGGCGATCTTTTCCAGGTGATCGACAAGATCTTCGTTGATGAAGATCCGGGGCGGGGCGGGTTTTCTGGTCATCTCAAGGATCCTTGGCGAAATGGAGGGGCGCGCGACCGGTCTGCGAATGCGGTCAGGTCTTCGGGCGGGAATGCGGGGCTGGGGTAGGACCGTGGGCCCTGTCTGCGCCTTGCCTAAGCCACTGCCCGGGGCAGAGGTCGGATCAGCAGTGATCCGGCATGGGCGCGGAACCTGCACAGAGGGGCGAAAGCGTTCATCGAGAGAAGGTAGGAAGCCGACCGGCACAAGTCAATCGGAAGAACGGGACGAAATCGCAAGCGGGCGCGGAAACCCTCGCGGGTGTCGCATGGCGCAAAGCGCGGCGCCACCGGGGGGCACCCGGGAGGTCTGGCGCAATCCCGCGTGCCGCCCTGCCGGGGGGATGGTCCGGTCCGGCGCAGCAGGAGAAGGGCCGGGCTTTTCGGCGCGCCGCTTTCATGCTAGCGCGACCCCGCGCGGTTGGGGAGGCTGACATGGTAGCAGGCAACATGCGGGCAGAGCTTGCAAGGCATTACGACCTTGAGCCTTCCCTGAAGGCGGCGGAGGCCACCGCCGAGATCCATGCGCGGCTTGCGCGGGTGATGCCCTTTGCGGACTGGGCGCGTCATGCGCCCTATGTGCTGGCGATCAACCGGCTGAAGCGCGACCGCAATGCCGTGATCCTTGCCCACAACTACATGACGCCCGATATTTTTCACGGGGTCGCGGACGTGGTGGGCGACAGCCTGCAACTGGCGATCAAGGCCAGCGAGGTCGAGGCCGATGTGATCGTGCAGGGCGGCGTCCATTTCATGGCCGAGACATCGAAGATCCTGAACCCGTCCAAAACCGTGCTGATGCCCGACATGGAAGCCGGGTGCAGCCTTGCGGAATCGATCACGCCCGAAGGCATTGCCGAGATGCGCGCCCGCTATCCCGGCGCACCGGTGGTAAGCTACGTCAATACCACCGCCGCGGTGAAGGCGGCCTCGGACGTGTGCTGCACCTCGTCGAACGCCGCGCAGATCGTCGCCGCGATGGAAAGCGACACCGTCATCATGACGCCCGACCAATACCTCGCGCAGAACGTCGCGCGGCAGGTGCCGCAGAAGCGGGTCGTCTGGTGGGCGGGGGCCTGCATCGTCCATGAACGCTTCACTGCCGGCGACCTGCGCGAATTCCGCCAGTATCAGCCCGACACGGTGATCATCGCCCACCCGGAGTGCACGCCCGATGTGGTGAACGAGGCCGATTTTTCGGGCTCCACCTCCGGCATCATCGACTATGTGAGCAAGCATCGCCCCGCGAAGGCGATGCTGGTCACCGAATGTTCGATGGCCTCGAACATCGCCGATGCGCTGCCCGAGGTCGAATTTGTCGGGCCCTGCAACATGTGCCCCTACATGAAGATGATCACGCTGGAAAAGATCCTCTGGTCGCTCCACACGATGACCACGGCGGTCGAGGTCGATCCGGGCGTCGCCGAAGGCGCGCGGCGGGCGGTGCAGCGGATGATCGATCTGTCACTCAAGGCGGCGAAGTGAGCGTGGCGGAGGAAAGTGCGGCAGGGGCAAGCGCGGCGATCGAGACCGGCCGCGTGATCATCGTCGGCGCGGGGATCGGCGCGCTTCACGCGGCGCTGGAACTGGCGCCGCGCCCGGTCCTGGTGATTTCGCCCGAAGTGCTTGGCGGCGGGGCCTCTTCGGCCTGGGCGCAGGGCGGGGTCGCGGCGGCGATGGCCGCCAATGACAGCGCCGAGGATCACGCGCAGGACACGATGCGGGCGGGGGCCGGGACCGTGGATCCGGACGTGGCGCGGATGGTGACGGCGGCGGCCCGGGCGCAGATCTTCGAACTGACAGACCTTGGCACCCCCTTCGACCGCGACGCGCAAGGCGGCTATGTCCTGTCGCGCGAGGCGGCCCATGCGCGGGCGCGCGTCGTGCGCGTCAAGGGCGACCAGGCGGGGCGAGAGATCATGCAGGCGCTGATTGCCGCCGTGCGGGCCACGCCTTCGGTGCAGGTCGCCGAAGGGGTCATGGCTTCGGGGCTTGAGGTCCGGGGGGATGCCGTCACCGGCGTCTGGCTTGAACGCGCCGATGCGCCCTCGGGCCGGGTGCTGGTGCGGGGCGCGGCGGTGCTGCTGGCGGGCGGTGGCTCGGGCGGGCTTTATGCGGTGACGACCAATCCGCCGCGCATCCGGGGCCAGGTGATCGGCATGGCGGCGCGGGCGGGCGCGATGATCGCGGATGCGGAATTCGTGCAGTTCCATCCGACCGCCATCGCCTCGGGCGAAGACCCTGCGCCGCTGGCGACAGAGGCCTTGCGGGGCGAAGGCGCGGTGCTGGTCAACGCGGCGGGCGAACGCTTCATGCTGGCGGTGCATCCCGACGCCGAACTGGGCCCCCGCGATATCGTCGCCCGCGCGATCTTTGCCGAAACGCAGGCCGGGCGGCGCCCGATGCTTGATACCCGCGCCGTGCTGGGGGCCGAGATCGTCAGCCGCTTCCCGGCCGTGACCGCCGCCTGCCGCCGCGCCGGGATCGACCCGGTCAGCGATCCCATCCCGGTTGCCGCGGCGGCGCATTACCACATGGGCGGCATCGACACCCGGACCGATGGCCGCGCCAGCCTCGGGAACCTTTGGGTCTGCGGCGAGGCCTCTTCGACGGGGCTTCATGGCGCGAACCGGCTGGCTTCGAACGGGCTTCTGGAGGCGCTGGTCTTTGCCCGGATCTGCGCGCGCGGCATCGCCGGGGGCTTGGATAAGCCGAAAGACGCGCCGCCCGTGGTGCTGGAGTTTCCCAGTGATGGCGATGCCCTCGATCCCGCCCTGGTCGCGGACCTTCGTCGCCTGATGACCGATCATGTCGGCGTCGTCCGCGATGCCGCCGGCCTTCGCCGGGCGCTGGCGGGGATCGCCCGGATCGAGGCGCGGGGTGGGGACAGCGAAAACCTTCGCAACATGACCGCCACCGCGACGCTGATCGCCGCCGCGGCGCTGATGCGGCAGGAAAGCCGGGGCGGGCATTTCCGCACGGATTTCCCCGCACCCGACCCGGCGCAGGCCAAGCGCAGCCACATGACCCTGACCGAGGCCCTGCGCATCCGCAGCCTTTGTGAAACGGAAAATCCATGATGCAAAACGCGATGCTTCCCGACCTGCTTCTGGAACCCCTGGTCTGCGCTGCGCTGACCGAGGATCTTGCCCCGATGGGCGACGCGACCAGCCGCGCGGTGATCCCGGCGGGGCTTGAGTGGACGGCGGTGATGAATGCCCGCGAAACCGGGGTCGTTTCGGGCCTGGCGCTTGCAGCGATGGCGTTCCGGCTGGTGGACCCGGCCCTGAAGGTCGAGCCGCTGGCCCGCGATGGCGATGCTTGCGCGCCCGGGCAGGCCCTTATGCGGATCACGGGGGCTGCGGCCTCGATCCTGATGGGGGAACGCGTCGCGCTGAATTTCGCGGGCAGGCTTTCGGGCATCGCCACGCAGACGGCGGCCTTTGTCGCGCAGACGAAGGGCACCAAGGCGCGGATCACCTGCACCCGCAAGACCACGCCGGGGCTGAGGGTGGTGGAAAAGCTTGCCGTCCTGCATGGCGGCGGGTCAAACCACCGCTACGGGCTGTCGGATGCGATCCTGATCAAGGACAACCACATCGCCGCCGCCGGGGGCGTGGCCGCGGTGCTGCGCGCCGCCAGCGCGGCACGGTCGCACATGATGCGGGTCGAGATCGAGGTCGACCGGCTGGACCAGCTGGCCGAGGCGCTGGCAATCGGCGGCGCCGATGTCGTGCTTCTGGACAACATGGACAGCGCGACCCTGCGTGAGGCGGTGGCGATGGTCGCGGGCCGGATGGTCACGGAAGCCTCGGGCAACATGGCGCTTGGGCGTATTGCCGAAGTGGCGGCGACGGGGGTCGATTACATTTCGGCGGGCGCGCTCACGCATTCGGCGCGGACGCTTGATCTGGGGCTTGACGCCTGATGCGCCTGTGCGCGCGCCCTGTGCAAGCGCTGCGGCGCGCCATCGAACCCGGCGGACGCGCCAACGGGCGTGAAACCGCCGTCCGGTTGTGCTAGTCTGACCCGTGCGGTCTGGCTTGATCCTTGTCAAGGCTTGCATCCGTGGGGCCAGCTAGGCTTGATCCCAGTCATGTGTCCCGTCACCCGGACTTCTGCGGGGACGAGGCAGAGGAAGGAGTTCCCATGAACAGTCCAGAGACTCAATTCCCGCAAGCGCCGCTCGATCCGATGCGTGGCGGTGACGCGCTTGCCGGGGTTGTGCGGGCACAGGCGCGGATGATGGATGCGCTGTTGCGCCAGAACATCGAGACGCTCGATTTCCTCAGGAAACGCTTCGAACTGGATCGCCAGATGCTGGCGGACCTGTCCCGCGCCACTGACCCCGCCACGATGATTTCAGTGCTCTCAACCTTCTGGTCGCGGGCCATGGCGGATTACACAAACGAGGCCGGGACGCTGAGTTCCTTCGCTGCGGCGACTGCCGGACAGTTCATCGAAGGGCTGAAGGACGAGGCCAAGGCGCTGAGCGGCGGGTCGGCACGCACGAAACCCTGATGCCACGCAAGCCCCGCACAAGCGATCGGCCTGAACGGCCGACCAGGGACCGCCGCCGGGCCGGTGGTCCGTCGGCCTTGGCCGCATCCCGGTCGCTGCCTGATGCCGTAATGGCGCCGGAAACTGTTCCGGCGACCGCAACGGCGGATCTGCCCGACGCACCGGCAGGGCAGGCAAACGCCCCTGGGGCAGCATTCGCGCCAAACTCCGCGCCAAACTCCGGGCCAGACTCCGGGCCAGACTCCGGGCCAGACCCCGCGCCAGACTCCGGCTCCGGCTTTCAGACGGATGCGCTCCGCTCTCTTGACCGGAGGATCCACGCCACGCTTGGATCGGCCGTCGGCGGGCTTTCGGTCGTCGGACTGGCGCAGGCCTGGAGCGACTGGGCCCTGCATCTGGCGCTGTCGCCCGGCAAGCGGATGGAGCTTGGCCTTGAAGCCTGGCGCAAATGGAGCCGGCTGGGCACCGCCATGGCCGAGGGGCTTGGCGGTCCGGACAGGGGCCCCTGCATTGCGCCGCGCCCGAATGATCGCCGATTCGCCGGACCGGCCTGGCACAAGATGCCCTATTGCGCGCTCAGCCAGTCTTTCCTTCTGGCCGAGGAATGGTGGCATGAGGCCACGACCGACATTCCGGGCGTCAGTCGCCAGAACGAACGTCTGGTCGAGTTCTATGGCCGGCAGTTCATGGACATGCTGTCGCCATCGAACTTCCTGGCGACCAACCCCGAACTGATGGAACGGACCGCAGGGGAGGGCGGCAAGAACCTGATCCGCGGGCTGTCGGCCTGGGCCGCAGACGCGGGGCGGGTGATCACGGGCGATGACGCACCGCGACCGCTGGCCTTCCGGCCCGGCAAGGAGGTGGCGGTCACACCGGGAGAAGTGATCTATCAGAACCGGCTGATCGAACTGATCCAGTATCGCCCCGCGACGGAAACGGTCCAGTCGGTGCCGATCCTGATCGTTCCGGCCTGGATCATGAAATACTACATCCTTGATCTGTCGCCGGAAAACTCGTTGATCCGCTGGCTCGTGGGGCAGGGGTTCACGGTGTTCTGCCTGTCCTGGAAGAACCCCGACGCAGGGGACCGCGATCTGGGCCTGGAAGATTACCGGACCCTTGGGGTGATGGCTGCACTTGATGCGGTCTGCGCGGTGACCGGCGCGGAAGCGGTCCATGCGATGGGCTATTGCCTGGGCGGCACGCTTCTTGCCGTCGCTGCGGCGGCCATGGCGCGCGACGGCGACCGGCGGCTTGCCACGCTGACGCTGCTGGCGGCGCAGGTCGATTTTTCCCAGGCGGGGGAACTGGCGATGTTTGCCAGCGAGCCGCAGATCGCGCTTCTGGAAGACATCATGTGGCAGGAGGGCTATCTGGACCAGCGCCGGATGGCGGGTGCCTTCAACATGCTCAGGGCACAGGATCTGATCTGGTCACGGGTGACGAAGGCCTATCTGGAGGGAGAGATCGACCGGCCCGACGATCTGGGAAGCTGGAGCATGGACGCCACGCGGATGCCCTACAGGATGCATTCGGAATACCTGCGCCGCTTCTATCTTGACAACGACCTGTCGGAAGGGCGGCTCGGGGCCGGGGGGGCGCCAGTCTATCTTGCCGATATCCGCGTCCCGATCTTTGCCGTCGCAACCGAACGCGACCACATCGCGCCATGGAAATCGGTCTTCAAGCTGTCGTTCATGGTGCACGGCGCGCTGGATCTGGCGCTGGTTTCGGGCGGGCACAACACCGGCATCGTGGCTCCTCCCGGGCATCCGCGCGCGTCCTACCGGCTCTTGCGGCACGGGCCCGAGTCGAACCACCCCGGCCCCGACGACTGGGCGCAATCGGTCGCGGCGGTGCCGGGTTCGTGGTGGGAGGCGCTGCGGGACTGGTGGCTGGGCCATTCCGACCGGCCCATCGCCCCGCCGCCGATGGGCCGCGCCGAAAGCGGGCTTGTGCCCTTGCGCCCGGCCCCGGGTAACTATGTGCTGATGCGATGAACAGGGCGGTCTGTCCTGCCGATCATGTGCGGGCAAGGGGATGACCGCGTGAGAGAACACCGCCACCGCAATTTCATCCTTTCCGCCATTCTGGCGCTGGTGTCCGGGGCCGTGATCCGGGCCACGGGCGGCGTCACCCTGGCCCTGCCGCTGGTCCTGATCGTGGCGGATATGTTCTCGGCGCTTTATCTGGTGCTGCTGCTGTCACAGGCAGCGGGTCTGACGCCCGATGTCCTGCGCCGCCATGCCACGGATGCCGACGAAGGCCTGCCTCTGATCCTGCTGGTCGCGGTCGGCATCGTCGCCACCAGCATGACGGCGATCTTCCTTGTGCTGGCCGCGCCGGGCGGCGTTTCGGTGGCGGGAGGGGGGCTGGCGCTTTGCAGCGTGCCGCTGGGCTGGGCGATGCTGCACAGCGTCTTCGCCTTTCACTACGCGCGCGAGTTCTACACTCCGCAGGAGGGGGAGGGGGACGGGGCACGGGATACCGGCGGGCTCGAATTTCCAGGGACGCCCGAGCCGGGGATATGGGAGTTTCTGTATTTCTCCTTCGTCATCGGCATGACGGCGCAGGTCTCGGACGTTGTCGTGAAGCGGACCCCGATGCGCCGGCTTGCCCTTTCGCATTCGGTGCTGGCCTTCTTCTTCAACACGGTGATCCTCGCGCTTGCGGTGAACGCCGCCGTCAATCTGGGCCGCTGATCCGCTTGCCGTCTCCCTGTCCGCCGACAGGGCTGCGGCGCAAGCCCCGGGTCACTCCATGTCGACCATCTGCCGCAGCTTGCCGCTCTGGCCATCGAAGATCAGGATCTGGCCCCGGTCCGTCACCACGGCGACCCAGCCGCGGCCCACCGTCACCGCCTCGGCGCGCGATCCTTCGGGAAGCGTGATCGCGGCCGGCAGCAGCGGCGCGGGCGGGGGCGCCTTCAGGCGGATGACAAGCAGCACCACAATGGTTATGACGCCGAGGATCATCGTCGCCGTCAGAATGGTGACCAGGGTTTTCAGAAAGCGCAGTTCGGGCGGCAGGGGGCCGTTCGACGGTGCCGGAGCATCATTCATGTCGGACATCCCGCCCATCCTCGTCACCATCGGGGAAAACCCGCCCGACCGTCTTGATAAGGCCTTGGCACGCGATGTGCCAGAGGATGCAGCGCTGTCGCGGTCACGTCTGGCACGGCTGATCGCGGAAGGCGCGGTAACGCGCGCGGGCCAGCCGGTCACCGACCTGAAGGCGAAAGTGGCGACTGGCGAGGTCTATGCGATCGTTCCCGGCGCGCCCGAGGATGTGGAAACTGTGGCCGAGGCGATCCCGCTGAACGTGGTCTGGGAAGACGCCGATCTGATCGTCATCGACAAGCCGGCGGGCATGGTCGTCCATCCGGCGCCGGGGTCTCATTCCGGCACGCTGGTCAACGCGCTTCTGCACCATTGCGGCGATACCCTGTCGGGAATCGGCGGCGAGAAACGGCCCGGGATCGTCCACCGGATCGACAAGGATACATCGGGCCTTCTGGTGGTGGCGAAGTCCGACCGCGCCCATCACGGTCTCGCCGCCCAGTTCGAGGCCCATACGGTCGCCCGGCGGTATCTGGCGGTGGTCTACGGCCTCCCCGAGGCCTCGGACCCGCGTCTGCATGGCGTTCGAGGGCTCACGTTCGAACCACAGAGCGTGGTGCGGATAGGAACCCACATTGCCCGCCACCGCACCGACCGGCAGCGGCAGGCGGTGACGGATCACGGCGGGCGCCATGCCGTGACGCGGTTCCGGGTGCTGGGATGGTTCGGCACGCCCCCGGCAGCCAGTCTGGTGGAGTGCTGGCTGGAAACGGGGCGCACCCACCAGATCCGCGTCCACCTGACCCATGCCGGCCATGCGCTGATCGGCGATCCGGTCTATGGCGGCCGGCGCCGGCTTTCGCCTGTGGCTGTGGGCGAGGCGGGTGTGGCTGCTGCCACCAGCTTCCCGCGTCAGGCGCTTCATGCTGCGACCCTGGGGTTCGAACATCCCGTGACCGGCGACTGGCTGGAATTCGAAAGCCCGCTTCCCGCCGACATGGAGGCGCTGATTGCCGCGCTTGACAGCGGCCCCGTTCACGCCGGGTGACAAGCCTGTGAGCCAC
Source organism: Paracoccaceae bacterium (assembly GCA_020622085.1). GTDB lineage: Bacteria > Pseudomonadota > Alphaproteobacteria > Rhodobacterales > Rhodobacteraceae > QY30. The sequence continues at coordinate 1,443,829 of JAHRYM010000001.1, forward strand.
CGACACATTCCGAAGAAACCATATGTGCAACCTTTCACTGTCCTTTAACGTTGGGCCTGACAGAAGCAGTCTTGAGTTCGCGTGGGGTCGCACCCACTATAGGTGGTCCCGTCGGCGCTTTGCTGCGGGGCAGAAGGGGGTCAGATGACGAGCTACACCAACCTTCCGGCACCCAGTCCCGAACAGGGGCTGAACCGTTACCTGCAGGAAATCCGCAAGTTCCCGCTGCTGGAACCGGAAGAGGAATACATGCTGGCCAAGCGCTGGACCGACCATCAGGATTCTGAAGCCGCCCACAAGATGGTCACCTCGCACCTGCGGCTTGCCGCCAAGATCGCCATGGGCTACCGCGGCTATGGCCTGCCGCAGGCGGAGGTGATTTCCGAAGCCAACGTGGGGCTGATGCAGGCGGTGAAGCGCTTCGACCCGGAAAAGGGCTTTCGTCTGGCCACTTACGCGATGTGGTGGATCCGGGCGAGCATCCAGGAATACATCCTTCGGTCCTGGAGTCTGGTGAAGCTGGGCACCACCAGCGCGCAGAAGAAGCTGTTTTTCAACCTGCGCAAGGCCAAGGCCAAGATCGGCGCGCTCGAGGAAGGCGACCTGCGCCCGGAAAACGTTGCCCGGATCGCGCGGGATCTGAACGTCACCGAGGAAGAGGTCATTTCCATGAACCGCCGCCTCTCGGGGGGCGATGCCTCGCTCAATGCCCAGATCGGGTCCGAGGGTGAGGGAACGGCGCAGTGGCAGGACTGGCTCGAGGATGAAGACGCCGATCAGGCGGGCGCCTATGAGGAAGCCGACGAGCTATCGGCGCGGCGCGAAATGCTGATGCGGGCGATGGATACGCTCAACGACCGGGAAAAGGACATCCTGATCCAGCGGCGCCTGCAGGACGATCCGGTGACGCTGGAAGATCTGTCGACCCGCTACGAGGTCAGCCGTGAACGGATCCGCCAGATCGAGGTGCGGGCCTTCGAGAAACTGCAAAACCGGATGCGCGAGCTCGCGCGCGAAAAGGGCATGCTGATCCCGGCGTGACGGGGTGAAATCCTGGGGCGCGCGGGCCTTTGCGGGTCTGCGTTCCTTTGTTGATTGGTCAGTCAAAAGCGACGCAATTTCCAAGGCTTGCGACATTGCGGGTTGCCAGACCCTTCAACGCCCGCTAACCAACGGTCGAACTGAATCGCACAGGAATGCCCCGATGAACATGCTCGGCACCTTTCTCAAGCCGATGCACCCGGAAGGCTACCGCTTTGTCGGGGCCTTCGCGGCGATTTCCGTCATACTCTTCCTGATCTGGGAACCCCTTGGCTGGCTTGGCGTCGGGCTGACAGTCTGGTGCTACTACTTCTTCCGCGATCCCCGGCGCGTGGTGCCGATCGGCGACAACCTTGTGATCAGCCCGGCCGATGGCGTCGTGTCGCTGATCCAGCCGGCAGTGCCGCCCGCAGAGCTTGGCATGGGCGACCAGCCGATGACGCGCGTCAGCGTGTTCATGAACGTCTTCAACTGCCATGTGAACCGGATGCCGGCCGGTGGCCGGATCACCCATGTTGCCTACCGCCCGGGCAAGTTCCTGAACGCCTCGCTCGACAAGGCCAGCACCGACAACGAACGCAACGGCCTTGCGATCGAGCTGCCCGACGGCCGCCGCATCGGCGTGGTGCAGATCGCGGGGCTGGTCGCGCGGCGCATCGTCTGTTTCGTGCAGCCGGGCTTGCAGCTTGACCGGGGTGAACGCTTCGGCCTGATCCGCTTCGGCTCGCGCGTCGATGTCTATCTTCCGGACGGCGTGGCGCCGCTGGTGGCGCTGGGCCAGACCATGGTCGCGGGCGAGACGGTCCTTGCCGATCTGGACCTGCCCGGCGTTCCCGCCCGTCTGGGGCGCGCGATCTGATGCCGCGCCTGCCTGGCGGCCGCCGCCCCAGGGCAGAGATGCCGCTGGTGCAACTGATCCCGAATGCCGTCACGCTGATCGCCATCGGTGCGGGGCTGACGGCGGTGCGGGCGGCGATCCATGGCAGCGTTCATCTGGCGGTCGGGCTGATCGTGCTGGCGGCGGCACTGGATGCGATCGACGGTCGGCTGGCGCGGATGCTCAACAGCGAAAGCGCCATCGGCGCCGAACTGGACTCACTGGCCGACTTCTTCAACTTCGGGGTTGTTCCGGCGCTGGTTCTTTACCTTTGGGGATTGCAGGACGAACGTGATGTCGGCTGGGCGGCGGTGCTGGTCTATGCGATCTGCTGCGCGCTCAGGCTTGCACGCTTCAACGTCGGGGTGAAAGCCGAAGCCGGCTCCGATCCTTCGTTCTTCACCGGAGTTCCCGCGCCGATGGGGGCGCTTCTGGTAATGCTTCCGATCTATGTCAGCGCGGCCTGGCCCGACCCGATCCGTTTCCACGGCATTGCGGTCAGCCTTTACATGGCGGTGATCGGCGCGCTGATGGTGTCGACCCTGCCGACCTGGTCGACGAAGAAGATGACGATCTATGCCGATCATGCGCGCTTTGCCCTTGCGCTGGGCGCGGTCGTCGCGGCGGCGCTGTTCACCTATCCGTGGGTCACGCTTGTCGTCATGGTCCTTGTCTATCTTGCAAGCCTGCCTTTCGCCCTGCGCGCCCGTCGGCGGCGCAGGCCTTTCCAGACGACCCCCGAGGAGTGACCGGATGAATCCCCAAGCCGTCGAATCTGCCTATGCCCGCTGGGCGCCGATCTATGACCGGACCTTCGGCAAGATCACCAGCGTCGGACGGCGCCGGGCGAGCGACTACATCAATGGCCGGGGTGGCCGGCTGCTCGAAGTGGGTGTCGGCACCGGGCTGGCGCTGCCCTACTACAGCCCCCGCCTGTCGGTCACAGGTGTCGACTACAGTGCCGAGATGCTGGCCAAGGCGCAGGCGCGGGTCGATGGACTGGGGCTTGGCCATGTCGAGCTGAACCGGATGGATGCCCGGGCGCTGGATTATCCCGACAATCATTTCGACACGGTCGCGGCCATGCATATCGTCTCGGTGGTGCCAGAGCCTGAAAAGGTGGTCGCTGAAATGGCGCGGGTCTGCAAACCGGGCGGAGAGGTGGTGATCGTCAACCATTTCGCGCGCGACAAGGGGGCGCTCGCCATGCTGGAACGCCTGGCGGCGCCCCTGGAGAACATGCTGGGCTGGCACTCCGATTTCCCGATGGAGCGGGTTCTGGGCGTGCCGGGCCTGAGCATCGCCGCCGAGGAACAGTTCCCACCGCTGGGGATGATGACCTTTCTTGTCCTGCGCAAGGAAATGGCTCCGCCGCGCCTGTCCTGATGCCGATTGCCAAGCCGGCCGTCGCAACCTAGCCTGACCGGGGGGCAAGGCAATGGGAGCGGGCCGATGGTGAAGCCGGTCAACTGGGGCGTCCTTGGCGCGGCGAAATTCGCGCGTGACCACATGGCCCGGGCCATCCACGAAGCCGAAGGCGCGCGGTTCCATGCGCTGGCCACGTCAGACCCGGCCAAGGCCGCCGGGTTCCGGGCCTTCGCGCCGGATATCGTCGTGCATGACGGCTATGACGCGCTTCTGGCCGATCCTTCGGTCGAGGCGGTCTATATCCCCCTGCCCAACAACCTTCACGTCGAATGGACGCTGAAGGCCATCGCCGCAGGCAAGCACGTGCTGACCGAGAAGCCCATCGCCATGCGCGCCGGCCAGATCGACGCGCTGATTGCCGCGCGCGATGCGTCGAACCTGCTGGTGGCCGAGGCCTACATGATCGTCCACCACCCGCAATGGCGCCGCGCGCGTGCCTTGGTGGCCGAAGGGGCGATCGGGCCGATCCTTCATGCCGACGCCGCCTTCAGCTATGACAACCGCGCCGACCCCGGAAATATCCGCAACCGCCCGGAAACCGGCGGTGGGTCGATCCCGGATATCGGGATCTATGCCTATGGCGCGATCCGGCATGTCACTGGAGCCGAGCCGGTGCGGGTCCATTCCCGGATCATCCGTGAGAATGGCGTCGATGTTTTCACGCAGGTTCTGGCCGACATGGAGGGGCCGGAAGGCACCTTCACCTGCGGTGCCATGACGTCGATGCGGCTGCCGCCCCGCCAGGAGGTGACGTTTCAGGGCGCGGAGGGCCTGATCCGCATGACCGGCCCCTTCAATGCCGGACTTTTCGCCGAGGCGCAGCTGCACATGATCCGCCCCGGCCGGCCCGATCATGTCGAACGCTTCCCCGGGGTGCGTCAATATCGCAATCAGGTCGAGGCCTTCTGCCGTTCGCTGCGCGAAGGGGTGGCCTATCCCTGGTCACTCGAGGATGCGCGGGGAACCCAGGCCATGATCGACATGGTGCTTGCGGGCGAAAGCACGCCTTGGCCGCCACTGCCCGGGTGAAGGGTTCAAGGAGGACTTTCCACCGGACATCAAATCATTGCACGCCCGACTTCCCGGCACGGATCAGGTGACGGCAGCGATCCGGATCTGCCGTCACTCTGCAAGGATCGCCATGGCCTCGTGGCGCCGGACGGTTGGCCGCGCCGCCGGGAAATCCGATGAAGGATCGGCCGACAAATCTTTGAAAAGCTTCAGGAGCTCCTGTCGCTGTGCCTGGTCCATGCCGGCAAGCGTCCGATCCCCCGGCTGGAAACTCTCGCTCCAGAGCCCGTCCGAGCGGATGATTTCGTGGCGGTCGAACAGCAGGTGGATGTAGCTGACGCTGCGGGCGGTGGTTTCACGGCGGATTCCGGGGCGGTCCGTCAGGTGCAGGGCGGCGGCCAGCACTTCGGATTCGCCGGCGATGAGTTCGGCGCGCGGCCCGCTCAGAAGCACCCGATGTTGCGGTGAAAGCCGCATGTCACGCTGGGGCAGGCCGGGTCCAAGCGCATCGCGCCCGATCAGAACAGGCCGGAGTTCGGGCCTTGCCGCAAGTTCGGCCGGCCCGAGTTCGCGCCGCCCGACCCATCGCAGCACCTGATAGCCGTTGTCGCGCGTCAGCACCCGCGCGCCGGGCTCCAGGCTTTCGACGGGACGCGGGCCGTGGTCCGTCTCGATCATCGTGCCGGGCGTGAAACAGGGAATCAGGTTCTCGATGTTGGTAAAGGTCATCGTGCCGATGACATTGCCCAAGGCATCGAGAAACTGGACGATGCCGTTTTCGTGGTTCAGCGGATCGAAGATGATGTTGGTGGTGGCCTTGGTCCAGCCCGAGCCGAACAGGTCGAGCGTGTCGATCTCGGATCCGTCCCCGTCTTCGGACCCGTCGACGATGTCGCCGATGCCGATGCCGGTGAACCAGTCGCTGCCAAAACCCCCGATCAGCGTATCGGCCCCGGCACCCCCGTTGATGGTGTCGTTGCCCGCGCCGCCGTCGACGTAGTCGTTGC
>JAHRYM010000001.1:1449292-1640136 GCA_020622085.1 Paracoccaceae bacterium
CAAGGCCGCCCAGGATCGAATCTGCACCGGCGCCCCCCAGCAGGGAATCGTTGCCGTCGCCGCCGTCGATCGTGTCATTGCCGGCGCCGCCAAGGATGGTGTCGTTGAACACCCCCGCGCCGCCGAACAGGCTGTCCGCGCCGTCGCCACCGTCGATCCAGTCGGCCTCGGTGCCGCCGTCGACGTAGTCGTTGCCAAGGCCGCCCAGGATCGAATCTGCACCGGCGCCCCCCAGCAGGGAATCGTTGCCTTCGCCGCCGTCGATTGTGTCATTGCCGGTGCCGCCAAGGATGGTGTCGTTGAACACCCCCGCGCCACCGAAAAGCGAATCGTCGCCCGCGCCGCCGTCGATGGAATCGGCGCCGGTGCCGCCGTCGACCGTGTCGTTGCCAAGGCCCGCCAGCACCGTGTCGTTCCCGGCCCCGGCCCGGATCCGGTCGTCCTGCCAGCCGGTCGCTGCACCCGAGAGGCCGTCACCATTGTCGACCCGGTCGCTGCCGTTGGCGATCGGCTCGACGTAGCTTGCATTGATCAGGTCATTGCCGGTGGTGCCGTCGATCCAGCCGTCGTCAAAGCCCGTCACCACCCGGTCGATGCCAAGGCCCGTATAGGAAATGACGCCGCCCGTGATCGTATCCAGCCGGATCGATACGATCGGCTTGGCCTCGTAGACGCCGGTATCGGGCGCGGGGGAGGCGATCTGTTCGGGGGCAAGGAACAACTGCCCCGTGGTGCTTTGCACCAGAACCATCGTGACCGTGCCGGTGGTGCCGTCGGCATAGGTGATCGTTGCATCGTAGATGACCGAGGCATCGAAGGTGAAGGTCTGGGTGCCGGCGCCGATGTCGGTGGTGAAGCGGTCGTTCGAGACGTTGTTGTTCTGATCCAGCGCGGTGGCGCTGCCGCCTCTGTCGACCATCGTCGTCGAGGTGACATGTGTGTAAAGCGGATCGCCTGCCGATCCATAGGTCTGCCCGACAAAAGCACCGGCGTTTTCGGCATTGGTATTGCCTTCGGTCGGATCAAGCACCGTGGCGGTGGTGCCGAGGTAGATCCAGTTGAACGTCGTCGCCATGGGCGCCCTTCTGCTTGTCCCCAACCATCCCGGCAGAAAAGCAGGATGACCTGTCCGCTGCCACCCGCCGGGTCTTTCGCCCGAAGGCCGCAGGGGCCGATCGCGCAAGGCCCCTCTGCCGTGGCGGCAAGATTATCGCGGGCGCTGCGGGAAGCATACCGTTGCCTGTCGGCCACGGCGGTTTTGCGCGGATGTGTGGCGGGTCAAACCCGGGATGCCTGTTTTATGCGGGCGCTGCGACGGCTTCCTTCACGTTCCGGTTGCGGCGAGGGATCGCGCTTGTCGTGTTCCGGCCCGCCTGCGCCTGCGCCGCTCAGGCCTCCATCGCCTCAAGCTCGTCGATCATGCCGGCGATCATGCTCAGGCCCTTGTCCCAGAACTTCGGGTCCGAGGCGTCAAGGCCGAAGGGTGCCAGCAGTTCCTTGTGGTGCTTGGAACCGCCGGCCTTCAGCATGTCGAAGTATTTCTCGGCAAAGCCGGAGAGGCCCTCTTCGTAGACGGCATAAAGCGCGTTCACGAGGCCGTCGCCGAAGGCATAGGCATAGACGTAGAAGGGCGAATGGACGAAATGCGGGATATAGGTCCAGAACGTCTCATATCCGGGCATGAATTCGAAAGCATCGCCAAGGCTTTCGAACTGGATGCTCATCCAAAGTGCATTGATGTCGTCAGGCGTCAGTTCGCCCGCCGCGCGCGCCGCATGAAGCTTGCATTCGAAGTCGTAGAAGGCGATCTGACGGACGACGGTGTTGATCATGTCCTCGACCTTGCCCGCCAGCAGCGTCTTGCGCTCGGCCGGGGTCTTGGCATCCGCGAGCAGCTTGCGAAAGGTCAGCATCTCGCCGAAGACCGATGCGGTTTCGGCCAGCGTCAGCGGCGTGTCCGAGAGGAATTCGCCCTGCGGCGCGGCCAGAACCTGATGGACCCCGTGGCCGAGTTCATGGGCCAGCGTCATCACGTCGCGCGGTTTGCCAAGGTAGTTGAGCATGACGTAGGGATGCACGTCCGTGACGGTCGGATGCGCGAAGGCGCCGGGGGCCTTGCCGGGCTTCACGCCCGCGTCGATCCAGCCCTTGTCGAAGAAAGGCGTGGCAAGTGCGGCCAGCCGCGGGTCGAAGGCGGCATAGGCGCTGTCCACGGTGGCGCGGGCCTCCTCCCAGGCGACGATCTTCCTTTCCTCGATCAGCAGCGGCGCGTTGCGGTCCCAGACCTGAAGCTTTTCAAGCCCCATCCATTTGGCCTTCAGCCGGTAGTAGCGGTGCGACAGCTTCGGATAGGCGGCGACGACTGCATTCCTCAGCGCCTCGACGACTTCGGGTTCGACATGGTTCGACAGGTGCCGCGCGGTCTGCGGCGTGGGCATCTTGCGCCAGCGGTCTTCGATTTCCTTGTCCTTGGCGAGCGTGTTGTGGACGCGGGCGAAAAGCTTCACGTTTTCGCCAAAGACCTTCGCCAGCGCCTTTGCGCCTGCTTCGCGCGTCGGGCGGTCGGTGTCGGACAAAAGATCAAGCGTCGCTTCAAGGTTCAGCGCTTCGGCCCTGCCCTCGACCGGGAAGGTCAGGCCGGCCATGGTTTCATCGAAAAGCTTGTTCCAGGCCGCTGCGCCGACGGTGGACTGATCGTGCAGGAACTTCTCCAGTTCATCCGACAGCTGGTAGGGCCGCATGGCGCGCATCCGGTCGAAGACCGGCTTGTAGCGCGCGATGGCCGGGTTGGCGGAAAAGAGTGTGATATAAGCGGCTTCTTCGATGCGGTTGAATTCAAGACTGAAGAACACAAGCGGCGTGGTAAACCGCGTGATCCGTTCCTGACAGTCCGACAGGAATTTGCCGCGTTCGGCGTCCATGGTGTTCTGGTAGTAGCGAAGGCCCGCGAAGGACATGATGCGCCCGGTGATGGTGCTGATCCGCTCATTCCGCTGGATGCATTCCAGCATCCCGCCCGCGTCAAGCGACGCGAGCTTTCCTTCGTAATCCATTGCGAAGGCGTCACATTCGCCTTCGACCCATTCCATGTCGCGCTTCAGTTCCGGCGCGTCGGGCGCGGTATAAAGGTCGCGCAGATCCCATTCGGGAAGGGTGCCCAAAGGCTCGCCGCCGGTGGCATTGGCATCATGGACGGGGCGGGCGGCGATCTTGGGCATGGCTTGGATCCTTCATTCCGGGTCGCGCAAGAAATAGGCAGCTTCCTCCGTCCAAGGCAAGCCGTGGCACGGCACTGCCGCGAACGTGAGCGGCGAAAGGGCCGGATTCGTGCTAACCTTGATAAATCGGGGATCGGATGCGACGAGGATGCACTCACGCTCGTGCCCCCGGGGTTCCGGAGCGTCGCACCGATCCGCCACCACAGTCGCGGGAGTCAGGCAGATGACCCAGACCATTGGCAATCCCCTGTCCTGGGGGGCAAGGCAGTTGAACGCGGCAGGCCATGCGCTTGGAAACGCTGCGCGCCACCTGGGCGGCGACGAGGCGCAGTCCCTGCCAAGCCTGCGGCCGCTGGAGATCTCCGACCTGACCGAGGCGCTGCGACTGGGGATGCGTGACTTCGGCGCGATGCGCGGTGATCTCGTGATGGCGACGATTCTTTATCCGATCATCGGCATCGGCCTGATCTGGGCCACGCTCCACCAGGGCGCGCTGCACCTGATCTTTCCGCTGGTCTTCGGCTTTGCGCTGGTCGGACCGGTGGCGGCGCTGGGGTTTTACGAACTCAGCCGCCGGCGCGAGCGGGGCGAAGATCCAAGCTGGATGGATGTGTTCGGGGTCGTCAGGGCGCCGGGCTTCGGTGGAATCATTCTCCTCTCCATCGGTCTTGCGGCGCTGTTCATCGTCTGGCTGGTCTCGGCCTGGGGCATCTACCATCTGACCATGGGCGCGGCCGCGCCCGCCAGCGCCATGGACTTCCTGCGGGCGGTCGTGTTGACCGAAGGCGGGCGGTTGATGATGATGATCGGCATTCCGATGGGCCTTGTCTTCGCGCTGGTGGCGCTCTCGGTCAGCGTGATCAGCCTGCCCCTGATGCTGGACCGCGACATCGGCCTGCCGCGCGCGGTGGTGACTTCGGTTCGCCTGGTGCTGCGCAATCCGGTGGTGATGCTGGCCTGGGGCGCGATCGTGCTTGCCGGGCTGGTGGCGGGGGCGATCCCGTTCCTTCTGGGCCTTGCGGTGACGCTGCCGACCCTCGGGCATGCAACCTGGCATCTATACCGGCGCGCGGTGGTCTGACAGGGGCAGGGCGCCACCGGGGGGGCTGCCCCGCGCGCCGCGATCCGCGCCCGGGCCCGCGCGCGCCCCGGATCGGCGCCCCGATCGGCGGTTGCGAAGCGGCCCTGCGGAGACTAGGGTCACGTCAAAACGCAGGAATACCGCCTCCATGACCTATTGCGTCGGCCTTCTGGTGAACCAGGGAATCGTGCTCCTGGCCGATACCCGGACCAATGCGGGGGTCGACAATATTGCGACATACCGCAAGATGTTCATCTTCGAGACCCCGGGTGACCGCGTCGTGGCGATCATGGCGGCGGGGTCGCTTTCGATCACCCAGACAACGATTGCGCGGCTGGCCGAGGCCAATGTCGTCGAAGGCGCAAACCCCGAGACCGCGATCCTGCTGGCGCCGACGATGATGGATGTGGCGGCGATCATCGGCAACACGCTGGCCAAGGTGCGCAGCGAGGTCGAGCAGAAGCTCGCGCCGGTGGGGCAGGGTGCCGCCGCCTCGATGATCGTGGCGGGTCAGCGGCGCGGCGGGCGGATGCGGATGTTCCTGGTCTATCCCGAAGGCAATTTCATCCAGGCCACGGATGACACGCCCTTCCTCCAGATCGGCGAACACAAATACGGCAAGCCGATCCTTGATCGCGTGGTGCGGCCGGAGACATCGCTGGCCGATGCGCAGAAGGCCGCGCTTTTGTCGATGGATTCAACGCTCAGGTCCAACCTGTCGGTGGGGATGCCGCTTGACCTTGCGGTGATCGAGCGCGACGCCTGCCGCATGGTCTTGACCCGCCGATACGAGGCCGGCGATCCCGAGTTCCGCGGCATCAGCGAATCCTGGGCCAATGCGATCCGCGAAAGCTTTTCCAATATCCTGGTCTGATTGCCGGCCCCGGCATCCGGTGGTCAGCCCTGCGGACGGCAGTTGTCGAAAAAGGCGGTGATGCGATCGTAATAGGCGGCCCTGATCGCGGGAGTTTCCATCATTATCTCGTGTCTGGCGCCTTCCACGTGGTCGAGCATGCCCCCGGGCCAGCGCGACACGATATGGCGAATCGCAGGGACATCGACCACCCGTTCGCGCGAGCCGATCGACACGAGCGCAGGCAGGCGCGGCGGCCCCATGCGCCCAAGGATGCGTATTTCGCGCAGGGCCTCGTGCAGCCAGTTCAGGCTTGGGCCGCCCAGCGCCAGATCGGGATGCGTGCGAACCTGCCGCGCCATGAAGTCGAACATTTCGGGGTCGGTGGTCAGGACATTGCCGGCAAAGGGCTCGGTGGACACATAGCAGTTGGCCGAACTGCCGGGAACATAGGTCTCCGAGCGGCCGATGTAGCGGCTGGCACCGCTCAGCATCCAGGCCAGCGGAACCAGCGGCGCCATGATGCGGATGCCCCACATCGGCGCCGAAAAGGCCGCCGCCCGGACGGGAAGCCCGTTGTGCAACGCGCGCAGGCCGATGCAGCCGCCCATGGAATGCGCAAGCAGGAACCAGGGCCGGGGCAGGTCCGCCGTCTCGGCCAGGCGAAGGAGGGCAGCCACGTCGCGCTGATAGTCCGCAAAGCGCCGCACATGGCCGCGCGCGCGGTCGTCGATCAACCGGTCCGACAGGCCCTGTCCGCGCCAGTCGATGGTCAGTGTCGCAAAGCCGCGCGCTGCCAGTTCCTGTGCCGCAGGTCCGTATTTTTCCAGATATTCCGTGCGCCCGGGAAACAGCAGCACCGTGCCCCTGTTTCCGCCCGGCCAGAAGCCAAGGCGGATGCGCACCCCGTCCGATGTCCGGGTCCAGGTCGTGACCCCGCCCGGCGGAGCGGTCGTCACGTCCTCAAAGAAGGGGGCGGTTGATCCGGTGATAAGGCGCTTGTCCATTCCCGGCCCTTCTGCCCCGCTCAGGACAGCGCCGCCCCAAGCTGCATCGCCTGACCCATGTCGCCCTCGACGCTGAGCTTGCCGGTCATGAAGGCGGCGGTCGGGTTCAGGGTGCCGGCAAGGATCGACTGGAAAGTGTCGGCATCGGCGGTAAGCGTCACATCGGCGGGCTCATCGCCCGCGCGCGCACCCGACGAATCAAGCATGATCGCGCCTTCGCCAAGGATCACGAACTTGGCCGATCCGGCAAAACCGCCCGTCAGCTTGCCGCCCAGCGCGGCCACGGCCGCATTCACCACTTCGCTCATCGTTCCTCCGGTGACAGACTGCCGGAAAGATGTCCTTCCGACTTGTTTCCGGGACAGTTTGCCCCGATATCCCGGGCATGGCCAGTTCCAGATTTCGTTCCGTTGCGATACTTGCCGCGCTGCCCCTGCCAATGGTGGCGGTGGCTGCGGGGCTGGCCCTGGCATGGCCAGTTGCCGCGCAGACCGGGCCGATCGCGCCACAGGACCAGTCGCCGGGCTCTCCGGGCCTTGTGGCGCCCGAAAGCCCGTTGCCCCCGGTTCCGCCCGCACCGGGCGAGGCGCCGCAGCAAGAGGCCGCGATCGAGCGGCTTTACCGTGATCTGGCCGACCCAATGAACCCGAACTGGGCGATCACCGAGGCCGACATCCAGCGCGAATGGTCGAAATCCGGCTCTCCGGCCATGGATCTTCTGCTCAGGCGCGGGCGCGAGGCGCTTCAGGCGGGCGATCCGGATGGTGCGATCGAACACCTGACGGCGCTGACCGATCATGCCCCCGAATTCGCCGAGGGCTGGAACGCCCGTGCAAGTGCCTTCTACATGAAGGGCCGGCTCGGACTGGCGATGGCCGACATCCGGCAGGCTTTGACGCTCAATCCCCACCACTTCGGCGCCTTGGCCGGGCTCGGGATGATCTTTGAACAGCTTGACCGGCCCGACATGGCGCTGAAGGCCTATCGCGCCTCTCTGGCGCTGAACCCGCACCAGACGGCGGTCATCGAGGCGGTCGAGCGGCTGGAAACCGGCGACGCGGGAACTGCGCTCTGAAAGAACTGGAATGATGAACCTGCAAGGGCGGATCACCGCGGTCCTTGGTCCGACGAACACGGGCAAGACGCATTACGCGATCGAACGGATGCTGGCGCATCGCACCGGCATCATCGGCCTGCCGCTGCGCCTTCTGGCGCGCGAGGTCTATGACCGGATCGTGGCCGCGCGCGGGCCTTCGGTCGTGGCGCTGGTCACGGGCGAGGAACGGATCGTGCCCGACCGGGTGCAATACTGGGTCTGCACCGTCGAGGCGATGCCCGAGGGCATGGGCGCGGATTTCGTCGCCATCGACGAGATCCAGCTTTGCGCCGACCCCGAACGCGGCCATGTCTTCACCGACCGGCTGCTGCATACGCGGGGCCTGCAAGAGACGCTTTTCCTTGGATCGGAAACAATGCGCGGCGCAATCGCGTCACTGGTTCCAAAGGCGCAGTTCCTGAAGCGGGAGCGGTTTTCGACCCTCAGCTACACCGGCTCAAAGAAACTCAGCCGCATGCCGGCGCGCAGCGCCATCGTCGGCTTTTCGGTCGACAACGTCTATGCCATCGCCGAACTCATCCGCCGCCAGCGCGGCGGCTGCGCGGTGGTGATGGGCGCGCTGTCGCCCCGGACGCGCAATGCGCAAGTGGCGCTTTACCAGAATGGCGATGTGGATTTTCTGGTGGCGACCGATGCCATCGGCATGGGGCTCAACCTGGATATCGGCCATGTGGCGTTTTCGGCCACGTCGAAATTCGACGGGCGGCGGATGCGCCATCTGTTCCCGCATGAGATGGGCCAGATCGCGGGCCGGGCAGGCCGGCACATGCAGCCGGGCACGTTCGGTGTGACGGGCGAGGTTGGTCCCCTGGACGACGACCTGGTGGAAGCCCTTGAAAACCATCGCTTTTCGCCGATCCGCCGGTTGCAATGGCGCAATTCCCGGCTGGAGTTCGGGCGGGTCGAACGGCTGATCGCCAGCCTTGAGGAGATGCCGCAGAACGAATGGCTGACCCGTGGGCGCGAAGCCGATGACCTGCGCGCGCTGAAGGCGCTGGCCGAGATGCCCGAGGTCCGCCAGCGCCTTGGCACGCCCCGCGACGTGAAGCTTCTGTGGGACATCTGCCGGGTGCCGGATTTCCGGTCGATTTCCGAACAGGAACATGCCTCGCTTCTGGCGCGGCTTTTCGACTTCCTGCACGACCCGGGCCATGTGCCCGAAGACTGGCTGGCCCAGCAGATCGCCCGCATCGACCTTGTGCAGGGCGACATCGACACACTGTCGCGGCGTCTCGCCTTTATCCGCACTTGGACCTATGTTGCGCAACGCACGGGTTGGGTCGCCAATGAATCGCATTGGCGGGCCGAAACTCGTGCGGTAGAAGACCGACTGTCGGATGCGCTGCATGGCGCGCTGACCCAGCGATTTGTGGACCGGCGCACCAGCGTTCTGCTGCGCCGGCTCAAGCAGAAGGAGAGCCTTGTGGCCGAGGTGAATGACAAGGGCGAAGTGACGGTCGAGGGCGAATTCGCCGGTCGACTGGAAGGCTTCCGCTTCCAGCAGGATGCGTCGTCGACGCCCGACGCGGCGCGCACGCTCAGGCAGGCGGCCTATGAGGCGCTGCGCCCGGAATTCCACCTGCGCGCCGACCGCTTCTACAACGCGCCCGACACCGAGATGGATTTCACCGAACAGGGTGGCCTGATGTGGGGCAGCCATGCGGTGGGCAAGCTGGTCAAGGGCGCCGAGCCGCTGAAGCCGCTGGTCGAGCCCTTCGTGGATGAAGACGCCGGGTTCGACGTGGCCGAAAAGGTCCGGCGCCGGTTGCAGCATTTCATCGACCGCAAGATCGCCACGCATTTCGAACCGCTTCTGGCGATGGCCCGGGACGAGACGCTGACCGGGCTTGCCCGCGGCTTTGCCTTCCGCCTGATGGAAAATCTGGGCATCCTGCCGCGCGAAGCCGTCGCGGCCGAGGTCAAGGACCTGGATCAGGAAGCCCGGGGCGCGCTGCGCAAGCATGGCGTGCGCTTCGGCCAGTACACGATCTTCCAGCCCGCGCTTCTGAAACCCGCGCCGACGCGGCTGCGGCTGGTGCTGTGGTCGGTCGCCAACGGTCTGGACGAATTCCCGGAAAGCCCCCCGCCGGGTCTGGTGACGATCCCGAACATCGTCGAGGTGCCGAAGGTTCATTACACGCTGTCGGGCTACCATCAGGCGGGCGCGCGGGCGATCCGCATCGACATGCTGGAACGGCTGGCCGACATCCTGCGCACCAGGGACAGCAAGGCGGGGTTCGAGGCGACGGCGGACATGCTGTCGATCACCGGCATGACGCTGGACCAGTTCGCCGACCTGATGGCCGGTCTGGGCTACAAGGGTGAAAAGGGCGAACGCGAAAAGGCCCGCGCCGTGGCCGTCGAACCTGCGCCCGCGCCCGAAGTCGCCGAAGGCCCGGTGAACCCGATCCCGGAAGAAGAATCGGTGCTGGCCCCCGCCCCCGAACCGGCCGAGGCCGGGGTCGAAGCTGCCGCGCCGGAAATGGAAGCCTTCTACACCTTCACCTGGGCGCCGCGTGCGCGTGGTCCGCGTCAGGGGGGCGGTGAAGGCCGGGGTGAGTTCCGCAAGGGCCCGCGTGGCCCGCGCAGCGAAGGCGAGGCGGCGCGCGCGCCCCGTGGCGACCGTCAGCCGCGCAAGGAAGGCGAAGCCGCCGAAGGCGGGCAGGGCCGTGGTCCGCGCCCCGAACGTGGTGAACGTCCGGAGCGTGGCGAACGGGGTGAGCGGGGCGGCAAGCCCTTCGGCAAGGGCGGCAAGCCGCATGGCAAACCGCACGGCAAACCCGGGCGCGACGATGACCGCAATTTTGAATCGCGGCCGCCGAGGAAAGACCGGATCGACCCGGACAACCCCTTCGCCGCCGCTTTGGCCGGGTTCAAGGTCAAGCCCTGAGCGGTTCGGGCGACAGCCGCATCCGGGTCGACAAATGGCTGTGGCAAGCGCGGTTCTTCAAGACCCGCAGCCTTGCCGCCGCCACCGTCGCCTCGGGGCATCTGCGCCTGAACGGCCGGCGCTGCGACAAGCCGGGCCATGCCGTCGGGCCGGGCGATGTGCTGACCTTCCCGCAAGGCAATCGCATCCGGGTGATCCGGGTGCTGGCACAGGGCGAACGGCGCGGCCCCGCGACCGAGGCAGCGACGCTGTATCAGGATGAAGACGCAAGACCCCCAAGCCCGGATGGCGCGGCATGACGCCCCGCCGTCTTGGCCCGAAGGACGCCGATCTCTGGTGCGCGATCCGGGCCGAGGCGCTGCGCCTTTCCCCCGAACATTTCGCGCCGCGTGATGCCGGACCGCCGCCCGAGGCGCGGGTCGATTTTGCCGCCCGTCTTCGCGATGGCGCGGTCTGGGGGGTGATCGAGGGCGGCGCGATCCTTGCCATCGCCGCACGCGGATCGGACGCCGCGAACCCCCGGCGCGTCTGGCTGCAATCGCTTTACACCAAGGCTGACGCACGCGGGCAGGGCCACGCCCGAAACCTTATCGCCGCCATCGAGGCCGAGGCGCGGCATTTCGGCGCCCGCGAGGTCTGGCTGGAGGTCGGCCTGACGAATGTTCCGGCGCGGGGGCTCTATCTCGCCTGCGGCTATGCCCCGTTACGCGAAGGCTCCGAAACCGCGCTCATGCGCAAGAAGCTGTGACGGCGGCTTGAGCCGTGGGCCGCGATCCTTTAGCACCGCCATGACAGCCAGACAGGTCACACCATGCCGCAGTTCCTGAACACCGCCGATCCCGATTTCGAAACCGCCTTCACCGCCCTTCTGGGGCAGAAGCGGGAAGACGCGCCGGATGTCGATGCCGCCGTCGCGGCCATCATCGAGGATGTGCGCACCCGCGGCGATCAGGCGGTGATCGACCTGACGGCGCGCTTCGACCGGCTGACGCTCACGCCCGCGACGCTGGCCTTCAGCGCCGCCGAGATCGACGCGGCGGTGGCGCAAGTCTTGCCCGAGGATCGCGCGGCGCTGGAACTGGCGGCGGAGCGCATCCGCGCCTATCACGAACGCCAGATGCCCGAGGACGCGCAGTGGACCGACGCCAGCGGCGCGAGCCTTGGCTGGCGCTGGACGCCGGTTGCGGCGGCGGGGCTTTATGTGCCGGGTGGGCTGGCGTCCTATCCGTCTTCGGTGCTGATGAACGCGATCCCGGCGCGGGTGGCGGGGGTCGAACGGCTGGTGGTGGTCTGCCCGACGCCCGATGGTGTCGTCAATCCGCTGGTCCTCCTGGCGGCGCGCCTTGCGGGGGTGGATGTGATCTACCGGATCGGC
This sequence comes from Paracoccaceae bacterium, assembly GCA_020622085.1. Taxonomy (GTDB): domain Bacteria; phylum Pseudomonadota; class Alphaproteobacteria; order Rhodobacterales; family Rhodobacteraceae; genus QY30. The sequence goes on from JAHRYM010000001.1 coordinate 1,460,834, forward strand.
GGCGCGCAGGCGATTGCCGCGCTGGCCTATGGGACCGGCACCATCAAACCGGTCGACAAGATCACCGGCCCCGGCAATGCCTATGTGGCGGCCGCAAAGCGCCGGGTCTTCGGGCGCGTCGGCATCGACATGATCGCCGGACCGTCCGAGATTCTGGTGATTGCGGATCGGGACAACAACCCCGACTGGATCGCGCTGGATCTGCTGAGCCAGGCCGAACATGACGAAAGCGCGCAGTCGATCCTGGTGACGGATGATGCGGGCTTCGGCCAGTCGGTCGCTGCGGCGGTGGAAAAGCGGCTGGAAACGCTGGAACGCCGCGCCATCGCCGGGGCCAGCTGGCGCGACTACGGGGCAGTGATCGTGACGCGCGACCTGGACGAAGCGGCGGCGCTGTCGGATCGCGTCGCGCCCGAACATCTTGAATTGTGCGTGGCCGACCCCGATGCGCTGGCGGCGCGCATCCGCCACGCGGGCGCGATCTTCCTGGGCGCCTATACGCCCGAGGCGATCGGCGATTATGTCGGCGGCCCGAACCATGTCCTGCCCACGGCCCGTTCGGCGCGGTTTTCGTCCGGGCTTTCGGTCATGGATTTCCTCAAGCGCACGACGCTCGCGCGCATGACGCCCCAGGCGCTTTCTGCCATCGGCCCCGCAGCGGAGCGGCTGGCCCGCAGTGAAAGCCTTGAGGCGCACGGCCTTTCGGTGCGCGCAAGGCTGGACGCGCTGAACGGCGGGGCGTGATGGCAGGCATCTTGCCAATTCCGCGCCGATGGTGTCTTTCGGCTGTCGGGATTTTTGCCGAGTGACGGACATTTCCAAGCTGGTTTGCGGATGTCCTTGCGGGGGAACCGATGAGCCGTCTTTGCCGGATTGAAATTGATGACACGGGCCTGCCGGCCCCGACGCCCGAAATCGAACAGGAACGCAAGGTTGCTGTCTTCGACCTGCTGGAAGACAACAGCTTCGGCATTCCGGACCGGGGGGGGGTGGCGGTTCCCGATGGGCCCTATTGCCTGTCTCTTGGCGTGCGCGACGGGCGGCTTGTGTTTGACACGACGACCGAGGCCGGCGCCAAGGTGGCCGAGTTCCACCTGTCGATGGGGCCGTTCCGGCAGGTGGTGAAGGATTATTTCCAGATCTGCGAAAGCTATTTCGAGGCGGTCAAGCGCCTGCCGCCCGCGCAGATCGAGGCGATCGACATGGCAAGGCGCGGCATCCACAACGAAGGCGCGCGGGTCTTGCAGGAACGGCTGGAAGGCAAGGCCGACTTCGACATCGACACCGCGCGCCGCCTTTTCACCCTGATCTGCGTCCTGCATCCCGGGAGCTGAGGGTGGAACCGCGCAAGATGCCGCATTCCGTGCTGTTCTGCTGCGACCACAACTCGGTCCGCTCGCCCATGGCCGAGGGTCTGATGAAGCAGATGCATGGCCGGCACGTCTATGTGCAGTCTGCCGGCGTCAAGAACGATCTGGAGGTCGACGGCTTTGCCGTGGCCGTCTGCCAGGAGGTCGGCGTGGAACTTTCCCGCCACCGGTCGCGCAATTTCGACGAGATGCAGGAATGGGGCGACGACCTGTCGGGGTTCGATCTGGTGGTGGCCTTGTCCCCCGCCAGCCAGCGCCGGGCGCTTGAACTGACACGGTTCTTCCATCTGGACGTGGAATACTGGCCGATCCTCGATCCCACGGGCCTTGGCGAGGGGCGCGAGGCGAAGCTGTCCGCCTATCGCCAGGCGCGCGACCAGATCCGAAACCGGATCCTTGAACGATTCGGTCCCCCCGAAGAAGAATGACCGCTTTGGCGCCGATGGTGGGACCGCCTGTCGCGGATGGGCAAGAACCTGTCTTTAACGCACCCGATCTGCCCCTGCGGGCGTGCCAGAACCATGCGAATCCCCATCGTTGGCGGATCTTTCCGCCCCCAGTCCCGGAGATGCCCATGTCGCGCCAGATCATCCAGGCCTATTACGATGCCTTCAACCGGGGCGATGCCGCCGGGATGCTGGCGCTTTTGTCCGATGAAGTCGAACACCACGTCAACGAGGGCGCCGTGCGGCGCGGCAAGGCGCTGTTTGCCGAATTTTGCAGCCACATGGGCGTCAGCTACCGCGAAACCCTGACTGACATCGAGATATTCACGAACGGTGAAGGCACCCGTGCCGCGGCCGAATTCGTCGTGAATGGCGAATACCTGAAGACCGACCCCGGCCTGCCCGAGGCCAAGGGCCAGCGCTATGTCCTGCCCGGGGGGAGCTTCCTTGCGCTGCGCGATGGCAAGATCACCCGCGTGACCACATATTACAACCTGCAGGACTGGATCGCGCAGGTCTCGGCATAGGAGGAAGTCGCATGTCGGTATCCGTCGTCACTCTGGCCGGCGACCAGATCCTTGCCGTCCTTGACGATCTGGCGCGGCTCCGCATCGAGGTCTTCCGTGCCTGGCCCTACCTTTACGATGGCGACATGTTCTATGAACGCCGCTACCTGTCGCATTTTGCGCAAGGCGCGGGCTCGGTTGTCATCTGCGCCTATGACGGGTCGCGGATGGTGGGCGCTTCGACCGGCGCCCCGATGGAGGGCCACGCCGAGGATTTCGGCCGCGCCTTCGCCGCGACGGGCATCGCGCTGACCGATGTCTTCTACTGCGCCGAATCTGTCCTGTTGCCCGAATACCGGGGCAGGGGCCTCGGGCATGCCTTCTTCGACGGGCGCGAGGCGCAGGCGCGGGCGCTTGGCCGGCGCTGGTCGGCCTTTTGCAGCGTGATCCGCCCCGCCGAACACCCGGCCCGGCCCGAGGTTTACCGCCCGCTCGACGCCTTCTGGCGGTCGCGGGGCTATGACATCCTGCCCGGCGTCACGGCGGAATTTTCATGGAAAGACCTTGGCCAGACGCAAGAGACGCCAAAGCAGTTGCAATTCTGGATCCGCGACCTGCAGGCGGAGGGCAGTCGATGAAGGTCGCCGCTGCCGCCTATCCGCTGACGTGGTTTGGCGACTGGGGCGCCTATGAGGCCAAGATCCGCGCCTGGGTGTCCGAGGCCGCAGGCGCGGGGGCCGATCTGCTGGTCTTTCCCGAATATGCCCAGAACGAACTGGCCTCGCTGGGCGGGCGCGATGTGGCTGCCGATCTGGAAGGCGCCTTGCGTGAAACCGCACGCCACCGCCCGGCGGCGGACCGGTTGCTTGTGGAACTGGCCGAACGCCACGGCGTGCATATCCTGTCCGGCTCGGGCCCCGTCTGGGGTGATCCCGAAGGCCGACCGGTCAATCGTGCGACGCTGATTTCCCCCGAAGGCATCCTTGGCCATCAGGACAAGGCGATGATGACCCGGTTCGAACGCGAGGACTGGGACGTGGCCGGCGGCGACGGCCTGACCGTCTTTGACACGGCGCTGGGGCGGATCGGCGTGGTGATCTGCTATGACAGCGAATTTCCCCTGCTCGCCCGCGCTCTGGTCGAACAGGGCGTCGAGATTTTGCTGGCGCCATCCGCCACGGAAACCTTCGCGGGGTTCATGCGGGTGCGCGTCGGCAGCATGGCGCGGGCGCTGGAAGGCCAGTGCGTCGTGATCCATGCGCCGCTGGTGGGTGACGCGCCCTGGTGCGTCGGGCTTGAGGAAAACACCGGCCGCGCTTCCGCCTATGGTCCGCCAGACCGGGGCTTTCCCGAAACCGGGATCCTGGCCGAAGGCGCGCTTGGCGAACCCGGCTGGACCTATGCCGAGGTCGATCTTGAGGCCGTGCGGCTGGCCCGCGCCGATGGCGTTGTCCTGACCCATGCGCATTGGCCCGAACAGGCGTCTCGCGTGGCGAAGGTGACGGTGGCAACGCCGGAACAATCTTCGCCAAAGCCGATCACCTAATAGCCCTTGAAAAGCGACCCGTTCGGGCGCATTTAGGGCGCGCCCGGCGCAGGCCTAACGGTCTGCACGCGGGAAACCCATTTTCGGAGTGAACATGGCCAAGGAAGAACTGCTCGAATTCCCCGGTGTCGTGAAGGAACTCCTGCCGAATGCGACATTCAAGGTCGAGCTGGAAAACGGCCACCAACTGATCGCGACGATGGCAGGCAAGATGCGCAAGAACCGGATCCGGGTGCTTGCCGGCGACCGGGTCCAGGTCGAAATGACGCCCTATGACCTGTCGAAGGGCCGCATCAACTACCGCTTCAAGTGACAGGTGCCGCTGCCGCGCCGCGGCTGATCCTCGGCTCGGCCAGCCCGCGCAGGCGGGATCTCCTGGCCCAGATCGGGCTCATCCCCGCCGAAGTCCGCGCCGCCGACATCGACGAAACACCCGCGCGTGGTGAACTGCCCCGGCCTTACTGCGAACGCATGGCCCGGGAAAAGGCAGAAGTACTGCCCGTTGGCCCCGGTGAAATCATCCTGACCGCCGATACCACCGTCGCCCTTGGCCGGCGCATCCTTGGCAAGCCCGGGGACGCGGCCGAGGCTGCGGCCTTTCTGCATGCGCTGTCGGGGCGCCGGCACCGGGTCATCACCTCGGTCGCGGTGCGCCGGAACGATCGGCTTTGGGAACGCACTGTCGAAACCATCGTCAAGGTCAAGCAATTGTCGAACGCCGAGGTGAACGGCTACCTTGCCAGCGGCGAATGGCAGGGCAAGGCGGGCGGCTACGGCATCCAGGGCGGCTTTGGCGCCTTCATTCCCTGGCTTCAGGGGTCGTTCACCGGGGTCGTGGGCCTGCCGGTGGCGGAAACCGCGCAGCTTCTGCAAGCCGCCGGCATCAGGATCTGGGGGCAGGAATGATCGGACGGATGGTGGTTCTGGGCCGGTTTCGCGGGCGCGAAGCGGCGGCTCTGGTCGTGGACGGGCGGCTTGAAGACCTGCTGATCGAGGCAGAAGGCGCGGGATTCCTGCCCGGCGCGATCCTGCGCGGCACGGTCGACCGGCAGATGAAGGGGCAGGGCGGTGTCTTCGTCCGTCTGCCCGGCGGCGTCAAGGGGTTCCTGCGCGAAGTCTCGGGCCTGCGTCCGGGGCAATCGGTTCTGGTGCAGGTCGCGGGCGGCGCCGAGCCCGGCAAGGCCGTGCCCCTGACGCTGCGGCTTCTGTTCAAAAGCCGCCATGCCATCGTCACCCCCGACGCGCCGGGGCTGAACATTTCGCGCCGGATCCGTGATGAGGACGAACGCCAGCGCCTTGCCGCCCTTGCCACAGAGGGGATGGAGGGGTCGGCCTTCGGCCTGATCCTGCGTTCGGCCTGCGTGGTGGCCGAGGATGACGACATCGCCGACGACATCGCGCAGATGCGCGAACTGGCCGAGAATGTGCTGGCCGATGCTTCGGGGGAGCCCGAGCTTCTGGTCGATGCTCCCGGCCCCCATGACGAGGCCTGGCGCGACTGGGCCGACCCGGCGCCCGACGCAGTCGAGACCGGCGAGACGAGCTTTGCCGACCACGGCATCGACGCCATGATCGACGATATTCTGGCGCCGGTTGTCCCGCTGCCAGGCGGCGGCCACATGGCGATCGAGCCGACCCGTGCGCTGATCGCGGTCGATGTGAACACCGGCCCCGACACCTCGCCCGCCGCGGGGCTGAAGGCCAATATCGCCGCCGTCCGCGACCTGCCGCGCCAGTTGCGCCTGCGGGGGCTTGGCGGGCAGGTGACGATCGACTTCGCCCCGATGCCGAAGAAGGACCGCGCCGTGGTCGAGCAGCAGCTGAGATCCGCCTTCAAGTCCGAGGCCGCGGAATCGAGCCTTGCGGGCTGGACGCCCCTTGGCAACTATGAGCTCCAGCGCAAGCGCGACCGCCAGCGTCTGGCGGAGATATTGAGGGAAACCGCAACATGACCGGTGCGGCAAGGGGGCGGGACAGTCTTGGCGCCAGAGCCTCGGGGCGGGCGAACCATTTCAACCTGCTGCGTTTTGTCGCTGCATTCTCGGTTCTTGTGTCGCATGCCTTTCCGATTGCGCTGGGGCCTGACGCGGTCCAGCCGCTGGAGCGACTGCTTGCGGGCAAGACGCTCGGCGCGGTGGCGGTGATCGTCTTCTTTGCAATCTCGGGCTATTTCATCGCGCAAAGCTATGACCGCAGCCGATCGGCCGGGGTGTTTCTCTCTGCGCGGGGCTTGCGCCTGTTTCCGGGGCTGATCGTCATGCTGTGCCTGACGGTGTTCGTCGGCGCTGCCTTGACCACGCTCCTGTCAACTGGCTACTGGCCCGGGGCGCTGGACTATCTGCTGCGCGGTGCGACGCTTTTTGCCATGACCTATGACCTGCCCGGGGTCTTCGCCACGAACCCCTATGGCGGGGCGGTCAACGGATCGCTCTGGACCCTGCGATATGAAGTTGCCTGCTACCTGACCGTTCTCGCGGCCGGGATGTTGCGGCTGCCGGGGCGGGTGGTCTCGGTTCTTGCGGTTGTGGGGCTGGCGGTCTTTTCGGTGAGCGGTGCCGAACGGATTGTCGGCTCGGGCGCGCTCGTCGCGCTTGCGGGCCTGGCCTTGCCGTTCTGGATCGGATCGGCGCTCTATTTCTGGCGTGACCGGGTGCCGCATTCGCTGGTGCTGTTGGCCTTGCTGGCCTTGGTTGCCGGAATGGTGCGCGGGACGCCGCTCCGGGATGCTGCGCTGGCCGCCGCACTGGCCTATGGCGCGATCTGGGCAGGATTCGCGCGGGCAAAGCCGCTCCTTTCCTTCAACCGTATCGGGGATTTCAGCTACGGTATCTATATCTATGCTTTCCCGGTGCAGCAGGTTGCGGCCCAGTTCGGCGCACAGGCACCGGCTCTCAACATGCTGGTTGCGGCACCGGTCGTGCTGCTGCTGGCGGCGCTTTCCTGGCACCTGATCGAGGAGCCCGCGCTGCGGCTCAAGCCGCGGGGCAGGGCACCCCGCCGCGCAGGGGTGGCATGATGGCCTGCCCGATCTGCGCGAAGCCGACCAATCCGGACTGCCGGCCATTCTGTTCGCGCCGCCACGCCGATCTTGCGGCGGCGCGATAGCTTCCGGACAAAGACTATTCCAGAGCCGGCAGGACGGGCGGTTTCGGTTACTAAAAAATCAGGAAACTGTTCTTTCTGCGCTACCAGACGGAACGCCATGGCGGCAGCGTCATCCCGCCAAACCCCTGCACTTCATGTTTGCGCTCAATGGGCTCACCTCCCCGCAACCCCCAGTTCGGTTTGTCTGGAAGGAAGGCTCCCCCTGCACTGGGACGTATGGCGACGCATGGAGACACACCGATACCATGAAGATTGATTTTGCTCAATTTTCTGGCGCGAAAATGGTCTGTAAGGATTTAACTGGTGCCCAGAGCCGGAATCGAACCAGCGACACGCGGATTTTCAATCCGCTGCTCTACCAACTGAGCTATCTGGGCACCCTTGGTGGGGCGGAAATAGACAAAGCTGCGGGGGCTGTCCAGAGGGTTTTGCAGGAATTTTGTCGCGCAGGCAAAATCGGTGCTGCAACAGCGGGTTGCGGTCCGGAGCGGGATCCTCGTCGCGGGTCGGATTGGCCCTGGTGCAGTCGGGTCCGACAGGCCCCAGACGTCGCGCCCCGTTTCCGAGATCCTTGCTGTGGCGGCGCGCGCCTGGCGCGGTCTTGTCAAGCGGAGTCCCATGAAGGAAGCGGACGACGATCATGCTCGCTGGCTGGAGGCATGCGATGTCCAACTCGTCCACGGAGACCGGCAGGCCGCGATCGAGAACCGGCAGGTCCAGCGGTCGCCCGAGGGGCTGGTGACGGAAACCTGTCGCCGGGTGGGGGTCGGGGAAACGCTGGAAGGCCTCGCCTCGGCAGGATTGTCTCGTTCGGGGGGAATGGGACGGGTGACGCAGATCGACAATCGCGCAGTCATTTCGTGCTGCCTTCGCGCCTGGCTGTCCGGCCACGCCCGGACAGCCAGCGTCTCCCAGGGCTTCTGGCGGTCAAGCGATCCCGCGGGCCCGTCCAGCCGGTCGGTGACGGTGATCGGGCCCCGGTTCCCTGCGGCAAGTCGCGCGGCGATTTCCGAGATGGTGGCATCGGCACCGGCCGAGACGGGCGCATCCGGCGGGGGGTCCGCCTGCATCAGCGAGGCCAGCGCCACGTCGCCGCCGGACGGGGACAGGGGCCGCCTGGAAAGTTCAGGCAGCCGGACATCGCCGCAGTCTCGACCCGTTCCGAGGGGACATGCAGCATCCCGTCGATTCCGTATCGGGCGGCGGGCGCCATCGCGCAAGAAACGATGGCGATCAGGCCCGAGACGTCGCTATTGCATAACAGCATGACCGCGAGCAGCAGGTAGACGACGGACCATGTTCCGCGTCAGCATCACGACCTGGTTCAGGCCGATGGCAAGGACCGGCATGGTGACCGGAAGCTCGACTTTCCACAGCGTCTGACGCCACGAACAACCCGTCATCCGGGCAAGGTCCATCCTGTCGTGCGGAACCGATTGCGGCGCCGGCAAAGTGGCATGCACCAACGGCGGCATCGCATGGGCCAAGGCTGCTAGCAGCGCGAGCCCGGGCCCGACCTTGCCATGGGCAGGCGCGATGGTCGCCAGTGTCAGGCGATGGCCAGCGACCCGGCCTTCCACCCAAGGTGGAATGCCGCCTTCCTCAACCATGGCCCGCGAGTGCCGGTCGACATGATCCTGCGGGTTCCGCGATCCGCTGTCGGACAGCGGTGTGCAAAGCATCCCGCACCACGAAGACATCGCCTGCAGAGCCCGATGTGCCCGGGCTTTCCCTGTCGCGCGGGGCAGGGTAGGCATGTGGGCAGCCACCCTTTCGCGGAGCAGCCCATGTCCATCGAAGACCCCCTTATTGCAATTCTTGTCGTATCCGACCGCGCGGCGCGCGGCGAATACGAGGACAAGGGCGGCCCGGCGGCCGAAGACTGGATCGCGCGCGTCGTCACCTCTGGGGTGCGGACCCTGCGCCGGATCGTCCCGGACGGGCGCGACAGCGTCGCCGCCGCGATCCGGGAACTGGCTGACAATGCGGGCGCCGACCTGATCCTTGTCACCGGGGGCACCGGCCCCGCGCCGCGCGACGAAACCCCCGAGGCGCTTGACGCCGTGATCGACAAGCGCCTTGCGGGCTTTGGCGAGGCGATGCGGCTGGCAAGCCTTGCCGAAGTGCCGACGGCCATCCTTTCACGGCAGGATGCGGGGATCCGGGGCAAAAGCCTGATCATCACGCTTCCGGGCAAGCCCGCCGCGATATCGACCTGCCTGACGGCAGTGTTCCGCGCGGTTCCCTATTGCCTTGATCTGATCGGCGCGGCGCGGATCGAGACGGACCCGCCGATATGCGATGCCTTCCGGCCCAGGCCATAGAAGGCGGAAGGCCCGTCACCGGCGCGTCGCTCAGGCGTCGAGCGCCAGGCGCAGCGCCTCCTGCAGGTCGTCAAGCGTGGCGCAGGTCCGGAACAGCCCCGCGAGCGAGGCATCGGCAAAGCCTTCGGCGATGATGTGGTCGATCAATGCGATCACCGGCTGCCAGTAGCCGTCCACATTGAACAGGAAGATCGGCTTGCGGTGCAGGCCGATCTGCGCCCATGTCACCACCTCGAAGAACTCATCAAGGCTGCCCGCGCCGCCCGGAAGCACCACCACGGCGTCCGAGTTGACGAACATCACCGTCTTTCGTTCGTGCATGTTCTCGGTGATCACGAACTGGTCAAGATCGCGCTTGCCTGCCTCGAGCTTCATCAGATGGCTCGGGATCACGCCCATGGTCCGGGCGCCGGCCCCCTGCGCCGCGCGCGCCACCTCGCCCATCAGGCCCACGTCGCCTGCGCCATAAACCAGTCGCCAACCGTTTTCGGCCAGCATCCGGCCAGTGGCGGCGGCGGCTTCCAGATAGGAGGCCCGATTGCCCTTGCGCGCGCCGCAATAGACGCAGACCGATTTCATCGACATTCGCCGTTGCCCTTCATGGCTTTCTTTGACCCGTGTTAGCGGCGTTGTTATTGTCGCGCAATCGGGCCGGTGACGGGGCCGGAAAATCTCGCATGACGGCCAGGCTGGCTGCAAGCACGGGCAGGCAGCGGGGGCGGCAGAACAGGCAGACAGGCAATCGGATCGCAGCCGGGGGGCAGGATGGTGCAGGAAGATGACAAGGGCACAGGGACGGCAGAGATGCGTCGCCCCGGACGGGTCCGGGGCCTTGCCGCGGGGGCCTTCGTCGGCGCCGCCGTCGGGGCCGTGATCTGGTATGTCGTGGCCGGCCGGGGCCCGGAGCCGGGCGGAACCCGCAGCACCGGGGCCTCCGAGGCCGTGCCTGCGGCCAAGCCTGACACAGCGACCGGCAGTGACGCAGGCGCCGGGGCCGGGGACGGAGCCTCCGTGCCAACGCCGGAAACCGCGCCCGCGTCCGCACCCGTGCCCCAACCCGAACCCGCGCCCGCCTCTACCACAGACACCCCGGTGTTCGATACCGTTCGCGCCGAGGCCGATGGTTCGGTCATTGTGGCCGGGCGCGCACCTGCCGGCGCGCGCATCAGCATCGAGGTGAACGGCATCGCCGCAGCCGAGGCCCGCGCCGATGCCAAAGGCCAGTTCGCGGCCTTCCTGACGCTGCAGCCGGGCGCCGCGTCCAATGTGGTGACGCTGGCAATGCAGGGACCGGATGGCGCCGTTCAGCGGTCATTGCAGAGCGTGATCCTTGCGCCGGTCGCGCCGGGCTCGCAGACCAGCCCATCCGCAGGGGCCGAAACGACAGTGACCGCCGGGGCCGAACCTGAAGGCGGAGTGACAGAGGAGGGGCCCGCCGAGCCGAGCGCAACCCGGACCGCGGCCCCGGCTACCGCCGAACCCGAAACCGCCGCCGAACCCGAAACCGCCGCCGGGGCGCCTCAGGTTCTGCTGGCCGACGAGTCCGGGGTGCGCAAGCTTGCGGCCGGCGCGAGCCCCCGCGTGGTGGTCGACACGATCGCCTATGGCGCGGATGGCGGCGTCGATCTGACCGGCCGTGCCCGGAATGTCGAAGGCGGCGCAGGCGGCGGCGGGTTCGTGCGCGCCTACCTGGACAATGCCGAGGCCGGAATGGCGGCGCTGAACGGCAGCGACCAATGGCAGATGCGGCTGACAGGAGTTGCGCCGGGGCTGTATACCCTGCGCGTCGATCAGCTTGACCGGGAAGGCAAGGTCGTTTCCCGCTTCGAGACCCCTTTCCTGCGCGAGGATCCGGGTGCGCTGGCGGCATCGGGGCAGGCGGCTCCTGCGGCCGGGGCAACGGGTGCGGAGCCCGAGGTGCCGGTCGGCAGCGCAGGCGACGGGACAGCACCCGACGAAGCCCCGCCGCCGCTTGCCGCCGCCCCGGCCGAAACCCCGGCCGGAACGCCCACGCAACCGGAAGCACCCTTGCAGGCAGGGATCGTCACCGTCCAGCCCGGCTATACGCTCTGGGCCATCGCCAAGGCGAACTACGGCAGCGGCCTGCTTTACGTGAAGGTGTTCGAGGCCAACCGCAGCCAGATCCGCAACCCGGACCTGATCTATCCGGGTCAGGTCTTTTCGGTGCCGAAGGACTGATCCCGGGCAGGCGAGTCGCCGGGGTTGGCGACCGGGGCGGGCGCGCAGCAGGCGCTGACGCGGGGATCGGCCGCGCAGCAGTCATGGAGCAGATAGCCGATGGTCTGCCCAAGCCGTTCAAGGCCCGCGCTGTAGAAGATGTTGCGCGACACGCGCCGCGCCTCGACCACGCCTGCCTGTTCCAGCGCGGCCAGATGGAAGGACAGGCGCGAGTTCGACAGCCCCAGTCGTCCGGCAAGAACCCCGGCCGGAAGCCCCGTGTCCCCCGCCGCGATCAGCGCCCGCACCAGATCAAGGCGCGTGCCATTGGCCAGCGCCTGCAAGGCAGCAAGCGCCTGATCGCGCCCGGCGGTCGGGTGCGGCAGATCGGGGGCAGGCCGTTCGAGGGCGGGCGCAGGGGCGGATTGCGGCATTCGAGTTACATTTCAACATTTCAAGTATGGTTGAATGATTGCCCCTTGATACAGTGCCACTCTGCTGCGATCAAGGCCCGAACGGCGGGCGGTGCGAATCCGGCCGCAGGCAGCATCCGGAACCACAAATGTCGAACAAGGTCACTTCCGCGCCGGCGCGCCATGGCGCGCTGGCAACCATCAGCCGCGTCCTGCCCTACCTCTGGCCCGAGGAACAGGCCTGGGTCAAACGGCGCGTGGTCTTTGCGCTTGTCGCGCTGGTGGTGGCGCGACTCGTGTCGGTGGCCACGCCCTTTCTCTACAAGGCGGCGGTTGATGCGCTTGCGGGCGAACACCGGGGCGATGGCTGGCTTCTGGCCTTCGGGGCGGTGGGGCTGACGGTGGCTTATGGTCTGGCGCGGCTTGGGGCCACGGCATTTTCCGAACTGCGCGATGCGGTCTTCGTCCGCGTCGGCCAGCGGGCGCTGCGGCAACTGGCGCTGGAAACCTTCACCCACATCCACCGCCTGTCGTTGCGCTATCACATCACCCGCAAGACCGGGGGGCTGAGCCGGATCATCGAGCGCGGCGTGAAGGGCGTCGATTTCCTGCTGCGCTTCATGCTGTTTTCCATCGGGCCGCTGATCATCGAGCTGACGCTGGTGGCGATCATCTTCGCGGTGGTCTTCGACATCTGGTATGCGCTGGTGGTGGTGGTGACCATCGCCATCTACGTGGCCTTCACCTTCAAGGTGACGGAATGGCGCGTGCAACTGCGCCGCGAGATGAACGATCAGGACACCGATGCCAACCAGAAGGCGATCGACAGCCTGCTTAACTATGAAACCGTCAAGTATTTCGACGCCGACCGGCGCGAGGCCGCGCGCTATGACGGCGCGATGGCGCGCTATGAACGCGCCGCGGTCAAGACCGGGCAATCGCTGTCCTTCCTCAACGCGGGGCAGGCCTTCATCATCACGACCGGCCTCGTGATCGTGATGGTCATGGCGGCGATGGGCGTGCAGGCGGGAAAGCTGACGGTCGGCGATTTCGTCATGGTGAACGCCTACATGATCCAGATCACCATGCCGCTGAACTTCCTTGGCACGGTCTACCGCGAGATCCGCCAGTCGCTTGTGGACATGGGCGAGATGTTCGGCCTGCTCGGACAGCCCGCCGAGATCACCGACAAGCCCGGCGCACCCGATCTGCGGGTGGACGGCGGCACCATCGAATTTGCCGATATCCACTTCGGCTATGATGCCGCACGCCCGATCCTGCAGGGTGTCAATGTCACGGTCTCCGCCGGGCAGACGCTGGCCATCGTCGGGCCGTCCGGGTCGGGCAAGTCCACGATCGGGCGGCTGTTGTTCCGGTTCTACGACGTGACCGGCGGCGCCATCCGCATCGACGGGCAGGATCTGCGCGACATCACGCAGGCCAGTCTTCATGCCGCGATCGGCGTGGTGCCGCAGGACACGGTGCTGTTCAACGACACGGTGCGCTACAACATCGCCTATGGTCGCGCCGATGCAAGCCAGGCCCAGATCGAGGCAGCCGCCAGGGCGGCCCGGATCCATGACTTCATCCAGTCGCTGCCCGAAGGCTACATGACCAGGGTCGGCGAGCGGGGCCTGAAGCTTTCGGGCGGCGAAAAGCAGCGCGTCGGCATCGCACGCACGCTTCTGAAGAATCCGCCGATCCTGCTTCTGGACGAGGCGACATCGGCGCTTGATACCCAGACCGAGCGCGACATCCAGGACAGCCTGCGCCAGATGGGCCGGGGCCGCACCGTCATCACCATCGCGCACCGGCTTTCGACCATCGCCGATGCCGACCGCATCATCGTGCTGGAAGACGGGCGCATCATCGAATCCGGAACGCATGAAGAATTGCTGGCGCTTCATGGCCGCTATGGCGCGATGTGGGCCCGCCAATCGGCCGAGGAAGCCGAGAGCGCGGCCTGAAGGGCCGCCCGGCCGGCCGATCCTGCGCCCGTGCCGGGTCCACCGTCCGGACGGGACTGTGCCAGCCCGTTGCCGAAATGCCGTCCGGCCCTTGGCAAACGGGCCGGTTTGCCGCTATGAGGGCAGCAAGGGCCGGCAGCGGCCATCTGTGAGCAGGGCCGGCCAGCGTGCATAACAACGACAGTTTCATCGACGAAGTCACCGAAGAGGTCCGCCGCGACAAGCTTTTCGGCCTGATGCGGCGCTATGGCTGGATCGGCATCGCGCTTGTGGCGCTGATTGTCGGAGGCGCAGCCCTTCGGGAATGGCAGAAAGTATCGAAGGAAAACGCCTCGGAAGCCTTTGGCGACGCGATCCTCGGGGCCATGGCCATTGACGATCCCGCCGCACGGCTGAAGGCCCTTGATGCGGTCAGCGCCACCGGTGCGCGCAAGGCGGTGGTCGAGATGTTCGCCGCCGCCGAGGCGCTGGTGGCCAAGGACAAGGCAGCGGCCCTTGCCCAGCTTGGCGCGATCACTGCCGACCAAAGCCTGCCCGAAGCCTTTCGCCAGCTGGCCGACCTCAAGTCGGTGATCATCGCCGGAGAGGCGCTGCCTGCCGGGGAACGCGATGCGCGGCTTGCAGCCCTTGCCGCGCCGGGCGCACCTTTCCGTATCCTGGCGCTGGAACAGCAGGCCTATGTGCTGGTCGCCGCCGACCGCAAGGACGAGGCGATCAAGGCCTTCGAGGCGATCTTGCAGGACGCCGGCCTGACGCAGGGCTTGAAAGCCCGCGCCAGCCAGATGATTGTGACACTCGGGGGCAAGCTTCCGGCCTGAATGCCGGGCACGAAATCCCCTTTGGCAGGCAGAAGAGACGGCAAGGCAGATCGGGGATACCCCGGCACAGCAGGACGAGACGCCCATGATCGCAACGATTTCCCGGTTCAAGTCGCAGGCCGCGCTGGCAATCCTGATGGCCGCAACGGCACTGACCGCCTGCGCGCCGAAGGAAACGATCCTGCCCGGCGAACGGCTTGATGTGCGGGCGCCGCTGAGCGAAGCCTCGATCCCGGTCGAGAGCTATCAGCCCGGCACCCCGGCCAATGTCACCGCCGCCGTGGCCGTCCCGGCTGCGCGCAGCGCCGACTGGTCCCACCGCGCCGGCACGCCCGAACACCAGCCCGGAAATGCGGCGCTGGCCGGCAGCCTCACGCAGGTCTGGGCCGCGAACATCGGCCAGGGCAATGACCGCAAGCACCGCATCGCGGCCGATCCGGTCGTGGCGGGGGGCGCGATCTTTACCCTCGATGCGCAATCGCGCGTGACCGCCACCGCGACGAACGGTGGCACGATCTGGACGGCGGACCTGACCCGCGCCGCCGACCGGGCTGCTGACGCTTCGGGTGGCGGGATCGCGGTGGCAGGGGGCCGGGTCCATGTGACCGACGGTTCGGCCGAGATTGTGGCGCTGGACGCGCGCACGGGCAATGTCGCCTGGCGGCAACAGCTTGGCACCTCGACCGGAGGGGGGCCGACGGTGGCGGGCGGCAAGGTCTTTGTCGCCTCGCGCGATGGCACCGGCTGGGGCATCGACGCAGCAACCGGCAAGGTGGACTGGACCGTTCCGGGCCTTGGCCGCGCCGGGATCATGGGGGCATCCTCGCCCGCAAGCGATGGTCAGGTCGTGGTCTTTCCCTTCGCGGGTGGAATGCTGGTCGCGGCAGAGGCGGCGACCGGCAAGATGCTGTGGAAGGCCAGTGTCGCGGGCAAGCGGGTGGGTGAATCCTATACCGCGATCAATGCCGTCACGGGCGATCCGGTGATCGCGGGGAACGCGGTCTATGCCGGAACCTCGGCGGGCCGCATCGCGGCCATCGACAAGACCACCGGACAGGTGATCTGGGCCGTGGGGCAGGGCGCGGCAAGCCCGCCTGCGGTCGCGGGCGGCGCGGTCTTCATCGTGACCGACCAGGGCAAGCTCATGCGGCTGGACGCCGCGTCGGGCGGCACCGTCTGGGCGGTCGATCTGCCGTGGTTCAAGCCCTATCGCAAGGAACGCAAACGCGGGCCGATCTTCGCAAGCTTCGGCCCCACGCTTGCGGGCGGGCGGCTGGTCGTCGCTTCGGGTGACGGGATGGTGCGCAGCTACGATCCGGCCTCGGGCACGCTGGTCGCGGAAACGCCCCTCAAGGGCGGTGCGGCGGCGGCCCCTGCGGTTTCGGGCGGCGTGCTCTACGCTGTCACCAAAAACGGCCAGTTGACCGCTTTGCGCTGATCCAAAATCGGTGTAAGGGGGCGGCTTGCCTTCCCGGAGTCTTGCCCATGTCCTTCACCCTTGCCATCGTCGGCCGTCCCAATGTCGGCAAGTCCACGCTGTTCAACCGGCTGGTGGGCAGGAAAATGGCGCTGGTCGATGACCAGCCCGGCGTCACCCGCGACCTGCGCGAGGGCGAAGCGCGGCTGGCGGACCTGCGGTTCATCGTTCTGGACAGCGCGGGGCTGGAACTGGTCGAGGATGACAGCCTGCAAGGCCGGATGCGCCGCCTGACCGAACGCGCCGTTGAAGAGGCCGACATCTGCCTTTTCGTGATCGACGGGCGGGTGGGCGTGACGCCTGCGGACGAAATCTTTGCCGATATCCTGCGCAAGAAGAACGCCCATGTGATCCTCGCCGTCAACAAGGCCGAGGGCAAGGCGGGCGATGCCGGCGCGATCGAAGCCTGGAGCCTTGGACTGGGCGAGCCGATCCGCATTTCCGCCGAACATGGCGAAGGGATGGATGACCTTTACCTCGTGCTGCGCCCGCTGGCCGATGCCTTCGACGAACGCGCGAAGCTTGACGCGCCCGAGGTCGATGTCGATGTCTCCGACGAGACCGCCGAGGATGGCCCGCGGGTGCCGACCAAGGAAAAGCCGCTCCAGATCGCGGTGATCGGGCGGCCCAATGCGGGGAAATCGACGCTGATCAACAAGATCATCGGCGAGGACCGCCTTCTGACCGGGCCGGAGGCCGGGATCACCCGCGACGCGATTTCGGTTTCAGCCGATTTCATGGGCACGCCGATGCGGATCTTCGATACCGCCGGGATGCGCAAGAAGGCCAAGGTGGTCGACAAGCTGGAAAAGCTGTCGGTCGCGGACGGGTTGCGCGCGGTGCGCTTTGCCGAAGTGGTCGTGGTGCTTCTGGATGTCGAGATTCCGTTTGAAACGCAAGACCTGCGCATCGCCGATTTCGCCGAAAGCGAAGGCCGGGCGGTCGTCGTTGCGGCGAACAAGTGGGATCTTGAGGAAGACAAGCCGCAGAAGCTGAACGAGCTGCGCGAGAATTTCGAAAAATACTTGCCGCAGCTTCGCGGGGCGCCCTTGGTCACGGTCTCGGCCAAGACCGGCAAGGGGCTTGACCGGCTGCACGCCGCAATCCTGAAGGCGCATGACGTCTGGAACCGCCGCGTGACGACGGCGAGGCTCAACCAGTGGCTCGGCGCCATGACCGAGGCGCATCCGCCCCCCGCGCCGGGCGGCCGCCGGATCAAGCTGCGCTACATGACGCAGGTGAAGACCCGGCCGCCCGCCTTCGTGGTGATGACGAACCATGCCGACAAGCTGCCGGAAAGCTATTCGCGCTATCTGGTCAACGGCCTGCGCGAAAGCTTCGACATGCCCGGAACGCCGATCCGTCTGACCTTCCGCGATCAGGGGCATGACAACCCCTTCAAGGACCGCAAGAAATCGACGCCCTCGCGGCTGAAGAAACACGTCGATGCGGGGCGGACGAAAAGGGCCGACTGAGCGCGGGTTTGGAAAAGCAAAGCCCCCGCAGCGTGTTGCGGGGGCTTTTTCATGTCTGGGGTAAGGCCTCAGGCCAGTTGGCCGCCCGGCGTCAGGCAGGTTCTGCCGCCCAGCCAGGGGATCAGGGCGTCGGGCAGGATCACCGATCCGTCGGCCTGCTGGCCGTTTTCCAGCACCGCGATCAGGCAGCGGCCCACGGCGACGCCCGATCCGTTCAGCGTGTGGACGAATTCCGGCTTGCCGCCCGGGCGCTTGAATCGGGCGTTCATGCGCCGCGCCTGGAAATCGCCGCAGACCGAAACCGAACTGATTTCGCGGTAGGTGTTCTGGCCCGGCAGCCAGACCTCAAGATCATGGGTCTTCTGCGCACCAAAGCCCATGTCGCCGGTGCAAAGCACGATGGTCCGGTAGGGCAGGCCCAACCGTTCCAGCACGGCTTCGGCGCATCTGGTCATGCGGGCGTGTTCGTCAAGGCTCGCCTCGGGCGCGGTGATCGACACCATCTCGACCTTCTCGAACTGGTGCTGGCGCAGCATGCCCGACGTGTCCTTGCCCGCCGATCCCGCCTCGGACCGGAAGCATTGGGTGTGCGAGGTCATGCGGATCGGCAGCGCGTCGTCAACCAGAACCTCTTCGCGGACCGAGTTGGTCAGCGTGACTTCGGAGGTCGGTATCAGCCACCAGCCATTGGTGGTCTGGTAGCTGTCTTCGGCGAACTTCGGCAGCTGGTTGGTGCCGACCATCGCCTCGGATTTGACCAGCACCGGCGTGATCCATTCCGTCAGCCCGTGTTCGGATGTGTGAAGGTCAAGCATGAACTGCGCCAGCGCCCTGTGGATGCGCGCGACGCCGCCCTTCAGGACCACGAAACGCGAACCCGAGAGTTTTGCCGCCGTCTCGAAATCCATCCCGGCCTGCACGCCCTTGATCTGGAAATGCTCGACCGGGGCGAAGTCGAAGGGGCGGGGGGTGCCCCAGCGGTGGACCTCGACGTTGCCGGTTTCGTCCGCGCCTTCCGGCACATCCGGCAGCGGGCTGTTCGGAATGGTCAGCAGCAGGTCGCGGAGTTCTTTGTCCAGACGATCCGCGACGGATATGAAACCCGCGACCGCATCCTTCTTCTCGGAAACGCTGGCCCGCAGGCGTTCGAACTCGGCGTCGTTTCCCGAGGCTTTTGCCTGACCGGCCTGCTTTGAGAGCGCATTCATCAGCGCCTGTGCATCTTCGGCAAGCTTGATGTGGGTTCTGCGTTCCTCGTCCAGCGCCAGGATCGCGGGCGACATTGGCGACAGGCCGCGGCGCGCAAGCTGCGCATCGAACTGGGCGGGGTTTTCGCGGATGGCGCGGATGTCGTGCATGATCCTGGTCCTTGACTGTCGCTGTCGCCCGGCATGGGCGTTTTCCATATGCCCGAACATATCGGGGCTGTGAACCGGGATTTGCGTGGCTTGGCTTGCCAAGCCGGGGCCGAACGCATAGGTTCCGCGCAACTTTCGGCCCGGCAGGAAGACCGGCCCGACCAGCAAAAAAGGGACACGAATGTTCATCACCCCCGCTTACGCGCAAGCCGCAGGCGCCGGACCGACCAGCCTTCTGACCTCGGGCCTGATCCCGATGGTGCTGATCTTTGCGATCATGTATTTCCTGATGATCCGTCCGCAGCAGAAGAAGATGAAGGAACACAAGGCCTTGGTCGAGGCGCTGCGCCGGGGCGACCAGGTGGTGACGCAGGGCGGCATCATCGGCAAGATTTTCAAGGTCAAGGACGGCGAGAACGAGGTCGAGGTCGAGATCGCCGAGGGCGTCCGCGTGCGCATCGCCCGCCACGCGATCACCAGCGTGATTTCCAAGACCGAACCCGCAGCCACACCGGCAAACAAGGCCTGAGTTCTCCACCATGTTGCAGTTCCCCCTGTGGAAGAAGCTGGTCATCTGGGGGCTCTGCCTTCTGGGTGTCGCCGCCGCCGCGCCCAACCTGTTCTATGACCGGGTCGAGCAGCACAACGATGCCCTGGCCCGGATCGAAAAGACCGGCGTGACATCCGATGCCGACGCCACGGCCCGCGCGCACTGGCCCGGCTGGCTTCCTTCGAACATCCTGTCGCTTGGCCTTGATCTGCGGGGCGGTGCGCATCTTCTGGCCGAAGTGAAGCTTGAGGATGTCTACAAGTCGCGGATGCAGTCGCTCTGGCCGGAAATGCGCAAGGTGCTGGGGGAAAAGCGCGCCGAAATCGGCGGTGTCCGCCGGGCGCCATCGGCCGATGGCGAGCTGAAGATCCAGATCGAAAAGCCCGAAGCACTGGCTGCGGCCGTTGCCGCCGCCAAGACCCTTTCCGCCCCGGTCGTGTCGCTGACAGGGGTAGGGCAAAGCACCTTCGACATCACGGGCGAAGGCAACACCATCACCGTGCGGCTGTCCGAGGCCGAAAAGGTAGCGACGAACGACCGCACCATGCAGCAGGCGCTGGAAATCATCCGTCGCCGCGTCGATGCCGCCGGAACCCGCGAACCGACGATCCTGCGCCAGGGATCGGACAGGATCCTGATCCAGGTGCCGGGCCTTGGCTCGGCCGAGGAGCTGAAGGCCCTGATCGGCACCACCGCGAAACTGACCTTCCAGCCGGTCATCGGCCGGACCCAGGACGCCAATGCGGCGCCGGGTGCCGGCAATGTGCTGGCGCCGGCCGAGGATGAGCCGGGGACCTACTACATCCTTGAAGATCGTCCCGTGGTCAGCGGCGACGATCTGGTAAATGCCGCACCTTCGTTCGACCAGAATGGCGCACCGGCGGTGTCCTTCAACTTCGATACCACCGGCGCGCGGGCCTTCGGCCAATACACGGCCGAGAACATCGGCCAGCTTTTCGCCATCGTGCTGGACGGCAAGGTGATTTCCGCCCCCCGGATCCAGAGCGCGATTCCGGGCGGATCGGGGATCATCACCGGCAACTTCACGGTGCAGTCCTCGACCGATCTTGCGGTCCTGCTGCGTTCGGGGGCGCTGCCCGCCGGGCTGAACTTTCTTGAACAGCGCACCATCGGGCCGGAACTGGGGCAGGACAGCATCGACGCGGGCCGCGTGTCGACGGTCGTGGCCATGGCCGCCGTTTCGGCCTTCATGATCGCGTCCTACGGGCTGTTCGGGGCTTTTGCCATCATCGCGCTGACGATCAACATGGCGATGCTGCTGGGCGGCCTGACGATGATCGGGGCCACGCTGACGCTGCCGGGCATCGCCGGGATCGTGCTGACCATCGGCATGGCGGTTGATGCCAACGTGCTGATCTTCGAGCGGATCCGCGAGGAGTTGCGCGCCGCGAAATCACCGGCCCGCGCGATCGAGCTGGGCTATGAACGCGCGCTGCCGGCGATCATCGACGCGAACCTCACGACGATGATCACCGCGCTTGTGCTGTTCTTCGTCGGCGCCGGTCCGGTGCGCGGATTTGCCGTGACGCTGGCGCTTGGCATCATCACATCGGTCTTCACGGCGATCTATGTCACGCGGCTGCTGATCGTCGCCTGGTATGACTGGCGCCGTCCGAAGTCGATCACGGTCTGAAGGGAAACACATCATGGCATGGCGTCTGAGACTGGCCCCCGAAAAGACCAATATCGACTTCTTCAAGCACCAGTGGCTGACCTTCGGCGGTTCGGTCCTGATGATGATCGCAGCCTTCGTCATCTGGGCGATGATGGGCCTGAACTACGGCATCGACTTCAAGGGCGGCACCACGATCCGCACCGAATCGACAACACCCGTCGACGTGGGCGCGATGCGCCGGGCGCTGGAAAAGCTGCCCCTGGGCGATGTCGCCATCACCGAGGTCTTCGACCCCTCGTTCCGCGTCGACCAGCATGTGGCGCAGATCCGCATTGCCGCGCTCGACAAGACCGAAGCCGTTTCGCAGGAAACCATTGCTGCGGTCGAAGCCGCGCTGAAGGCGCTGGACGCGAAAATCACCTTTCCCTCGGTCGAATCCGTCGGCCCCAAGGTTTCGTCCGAGCTGATCTGGAGCTCGGCGATGGCGATCGGCATCACCTCGCTGGCGATCATGGCCTATATCTGGCTCAGGTTCGAGTGGCAGTTCGCGGTGGGGGGGGTGCTTGCGCTTTTGCATGACGTGTTCATCACCATCGGCGTCTTCGCGCTGTTCCAGTTCAAGTTCGACCTGACGATCATCGCGGCCTTGCTGACGATCCTTGGCTATTCGATCAACGACACGGTTGTTGTTTTCGACCGGCTTCGGGAAAACATGGTCAAATACAAGGCCATGCCGCTGCGTGACCTGATGAACCTTTCGGTCAATGAAACGCTCAGCCGGACATTGATGACCTCGATCACGACGCTGATTGCGGTCGGCTCGATGCTGGTCTTCGGTGGCGACGTGATCCGCGGATTCTCCTTTGCGATCTTCATGGGGATCGTTCTGGGCACCTATTCCTCGGTCTTCGTGGCCAAGAACATCGTGCTGATCATCGGCATGGACCGCAGCGAAAAGCCGGGCAAGAAGAAGGACACGAACGAATTCGCCAATATCGACGCGTGATCCCATGATCCGGTTGACCGAAATCTCCTTTGACGCGGCCCGGCCAATCGACGGCTATGGTCCGGGTTACTTCCGGATCGGGGGACAGGTCATCACCGGCGCGGTGATCGTCACCGCCGCGGGCGCGCGAAGCTGGGGTGGGCTGGACGACGGATCGGCACTCGTGGCGCTGGCGGGCGAGGTGGACGTGATCCTTCTTGGCATGGGCCGGCAGATTGCGCATCCGCCGAAAGACCTGCGTCTGGCGCTGGAACAGGCTGGTATCGGGGTCGAGCCGATGGACAGTCCGGCGGCGGCGCGCACCTACAACGTGCTTCTTGCCGAAGGCCGGAGGGTTGCGGCGGCGCTGCTGCCGGTTTCCCCCGAATGACGGGCAAGCCGGATCTCTTGTCGCTGAATGCGCTCGCCGTCGCGCGCGGCGGCGTTCCCGTTCTGGAAGGGGTGAGCTTCAACCTGTCTGCCGGAGATCTCCTGATCCTGCGGGGGCCGAACGGGATCGGCAAGACCACGCTTTTGCGCACGATCGCGGGCCTTCAGGCGCCGCTTGCGGGCCGTGTCAGCTGCGTGCCCGAGGCGATTGCCTATGCTGCCCATGCCGACGGGCTGAAATCGACGCTGACGGTGGCCGAGAACCTGCGGTTCTGGGCGGCGATCCATGGCACGGCCGGGATCGACGCGGCGCTTGAAGGCATGAACCTGACCGCGCTTGCCGGCCGGATGGCCGCAAACCTTTCGGCCGGTCAGAAACGGCGGCTGGGTCTTGCGCGGCTTCTGGTCACGGGGCGGCCGGTCTGGGCGCTCGACGAGCCCACGGTGTCGCTGGACAGGGCCTCGGTCGCATTGTTCGGGCGGGCGGTGGCCGCGCATCTGGCGCAAGGGGGCGCTGCGGTGATTGCCACCCATGTCGATCTTGGCCTTGATGATGCGCAGGTGCTGGATCTTGCCCCCTTCCGGGCATTCTCCCCGGCCGAGGGCGGCCGCAGCACCGCCTTCGAGGGTGATTTCGGCGGGGCCTTCCTGTGATTGCGCTCCTGCTCCGCGACCTTCGGCTTTCGGTCCGTTCGGGCGGCGGCTTCGGGCTGGGGCTTGCCTTCTTCCTGCTGGTGGCGACGCTGGTGCCGTTCGGGGTCGGTGCCGAGGCTGCGGTGCTGTCGCGGATCGCTTCCGGCATCCTCTGGGTGGGGGCGCTGCTTGCCTGCCTCCTGTCGCTCGACCGGATCTTCGCGCTTGATCACGAGGACGGCTCGCTTGACCTGCTGGCGACGGCGCCAATCCCGCTTGAAGGCGTGGCGGCCGTCAAGGCTGCGGCACACTGGATCGTGACCGGCCTACCGCTGACGCTGATCGCGCCGGTTCTGGGCGTGCTTCTGAGCCTTCCGGGGGCGGGTTACGCGCCGCTGGTGCTGTCGCTCCTGCTGGGAACTCCGGCCCTGTCGGCGATCGGCACCTTCGGCGCCGCACTGACGGTGGGGGTGCGGCGTGGCGGGCTCCTGATGTCGCTTCTGGTGCTGCCGCTTTACGTGCCGACTCTGATCTTCGGCGCCGAGGTGGCGCGGCGCGGCGCCGCAGGGCTGGACAACAGCACGGCTTTGCTGATGCTGGGCGGGATCACGGCGGGGACGATGGCGCTTCTGCCGTTCGCATCGGCTGCGGCAATCCGCGCGGGCCTTCGCTAGAGCGCACTTGATATTGGGTTGAGAGACCGGAAAAGAGGGGCTAGCAAGCCATCATGTCGATCTGGGAATACGCCAATCCGAAACGCTTCATGCAGACATCCGGGGCGCTGCTGCCCTGGGTCAGCATCGCGGCCGTGATCCTGACGGTGGCTGGCCTGGTCTGGGGTTTCTTCTTCACTCCCGACGACTATCGCCAGGGGTCGACCGTCAAGATCATCTATCTGCATGTGCCTTCGGCGATGATGGCGATCAACATCTGGATAATGATGCTTGTCACCTCGATCATCTGGCTGGTCCGGCGCCATCACGTATCGGCGCTGGCGGCGAAGGCCGCAGCCCCCATCGGGCTGACCATGACGCTGATCGCTCTTGTCACCGGCGCCTTCTGGGGGCAGCCGATGTGGGGCACCTGGTGGGCCTGGGATCCGCGGCTGACCGCGTTCCTGATCCTGTTCCTGTTCTACCTTGGCTATATCGCACTGTGGGAAGCGATCGAAAGCCCCGATGGCGCTGCGGACCTGACCTCGATCCTGTGCATCGTCGGCTCGGTATTCGCGCTGCTCAGCCGCTATGCGGTGCTGTTCTGGAACCAGGGCCTGCATCAGGGGGCATCGCTGTCGATGGACAAGCGCGAACACGTCGCGGACGTGTTCTGGTTGCCGCTCCTGGTGTCGATCGCGGGGTTCGTGCTGGGGTTCGTGGCGCTCATGCTTCTTCGGACCCGGACCGAGATCCGCTCGCGCCGGTTGCGCGCGCTCGAGGCGCGGGAAAGGATGTCGTGATGATGCCCGAGCTTGGAAAATATGCCGCGACCGTGCTTTCGGCCTATGGCATTTCGCTGGTGTTGCTGGCGGGGCTGATCGCGTTCAGCCTCTGGCGGTCCGTCCGGGTCCGGCGCGCCTTGGCCGAACAGGAAGCGAGGATGCAGCGGCATGACTAGGATTTCGGGGCTGATGATCCTGCCGCCGGTGCTGTTCTTCGGGTTGGCTGGTGTCTTCATCTGGGGCATGGCGCGGCCCGATCCTTCGGCGATCCCTTCGGTGCTGATCGGCCAGGAGGCGCCGGCCGTCACCGCAGCCGGGTTCCCCGGCGCCCCCGGCTTCACCACTGGCACCCTGCGCGACGGCAAGGTGAAGATCGTCAACTTCTGGGCAAGCTGGTGTGGCCCCTGCCGGGCCGAACATCCCGGCCTGATGGCGCTTTCAAAGGAGGGCGTGCCGGTCTACGGCGTGAACTACCGCGATCGGCCCGGCGATGCGCAGGCCTTTCTGGCCGAGTTGGGCAATCCCTACACGGCCATCGGCACCGACGATAAGGCCAGGATGGGGTTTGAATGGGGTGTCACATCGGTGCCCGAAAGCTTCGTGGTGGATGGCGAGGGCCGGGTGATCAAGCGCATCACCGGCCCGCTGGTCGAACGCGTCATCTCCAGTGACCTGCGCCCGGCGCTCAGGCAGGCGGCGGGCGGCTGATCGGGGCGCAAAGCCGGTGCCTCAGTGGCCGTTGATCAGGCAGAGCCAGAAGACAAAAAGCAGTATTTCGCAAAGCGGAATGCACATCCGCCGAAGGGTATCCAGAACCATCGTCTACTCGCTACTGTGAAACTCATGTCACCTTGTCGCTTAAAGTTGCGTCAAAGTTGGGGCAAGGCAACCCGTCGTTTCGCAAAATGCAAATCCAGACGGAATAACAGTGTTTCCGCGAAAATGGTGAAGGTGTCGGGACCGCTCACACTTCGGGCCGAGTCGTCAGCGCGACTTCATTGATGATCCGGGCGCGTTTGGTGGCGGCATCCTTCTCGATCAGGCCGCCGATCAGGAAGGCATCAACCAGAACCCAGACAAGGCCAGCGATCAGGAACGGAATCCCGATCACGACCGCGCTGGCGATCAAACCGCCCCAGATCAAGGCAACCTGTGCCGCACCGACGCCCGATGAGCCGAGATAAAACCGATGCGCCGAAAACCCGCCCAACATGAACCACAGGAGATAAGCCACGCCGCTGGATTTCTTTTCATTCGTGAGCCGTTGTTCCACAAGCATCTGTTGTTGTGTCGAGAGTTGCATTGTTCCTCCGCAGGCGTTCCTTGTCGGTAATAACTATCACCAAATTGTGTCCCGGCAATTAAAAAGGCCGCAGGCCCGGTGGCCTGCGGCGCCGGTCTTTGGGCCCTCAGTGGCGGGCGAGGTTGCGCAGCACGTAGTGCAGCACGCCGCCGTTCTGAAGGTATTCGATCTCGACCTCGGTATCGATCCGGCTCTTGATCTGGATCGTCTTCGTCGTGCCGTCCGCGCAGGTGATGGTGCAGGGCACCAGGCTCAGCGGTGCGATCTTGCCTTCCAGACCTTCGATGGTGACGGTCTCATTTCCCTTCAGCCCCAGCGTCTTGCGGTTTTCACCCGGCAGGAATTCGAAGGGAATGACGCCCATGCCGATCAGGTTCGACCGGTGGATGCGCTCGAACGACTCGGCCACCACCGCCTTGACGCCCAGAAGGTTGGTGCCCTTGGCCGCCCAGTCGCGGCTGGAACCGGCGCCGTATTCGATGCCGCCGAAGATCACCAGCGGCACGCCAGCCGCCTGATACTCCATCGAGGCATCGTAGATCGAGGTCTGCTGGCCGTCCGGCCCCTTGGTGTAGCCGCCTTCGACGCCGTCCAGCATCTCGTTCCTGATGCGGATATTGGCGAAGGTGCCGCGCATCATCACTTCGTGGTTGCCGCGGCGCGAGCCGTAGCTGTTGAAGTCGGCGGGCGCGACCTGACGTTCGGTCAGGTATTTCCCGGCCGGGGTGGTCGGCTTGAACGACCCGGCGGGGCTGATGTGGTCAGTGGTGATCATGTCGCCCAGGATCGCGAGGATCCGCGCGCCGTGGATGTTCGAGATGTGACCCGCATCCTTCGACATGCCGCGGAAATAGGGCGGGTTCTGGATATAGGTCGAGGTCGGCGGCCAGTCGTAGGTTTCCGAATCCGTCGTCTCGACCGCCTGCCAGAGGGCATCGCCCTTGAACACATCGGCGTATTTCGCCTGGAAGGCCGCACGGGTCACGGTCGCTTCGACCAGATCCGAGACTTCCTTCGAGGTTGGCCAGATGTCCTTCAGGTAGACCGGCTTGCCGTCCGGGGTATGGCCCAGCGGATCCTTCGTCAGGTCGATGTTCATGTCGCCCGCGATGGCATAGGCGACGACAAGCGGCGGGCTGGCCAGATAGTTGGCGCGCACGTCAGGGCTGATGCGGCCCTCGAAGTTGCGGTTCCCCGACAGGACGGCCGTGGCCACCAGATCGTTGTCCGCAATCGCTTTCGAGATTGCCGGATCGCCCAGCGGACCGGAGTTGCCGATGCAGGTCGTGCAGCCGAAGCCCACCAGGTTGAAGCCGATGGCGTCGAGGTCTTCCTGCAGGTTCGCGGCCTTCAGGTATTCCGCCACCACCTGCGATCCGGGCGCAAGCGAGGTCTTGACCCAGGGCTTGCGGGTCAGGCCAAGCGCGCGCGCCTTGCGGGCCACGAGGCCCGCCCCGATCATCACATAGGGGTTCGAGGTGTTGGTGCAGGATGTGATCGCCGCGATCACCACCGAGCCGTCGCGGATCGCATAGTCGGTGCCAGCCACGGCTGCGGCGCGGCGCGGGTCCGCCGGCGGGGCGGAAATGCCGCCTTCCGATCCCATGTCCTTGGCATCGCAGGAAACGTCCACGCCGCGGTAATCGGCGACGACGCGGTAGAAGCCGCGCGCCGAGTCGGTCAGCGGAACATAGTCCTGCGGGCGTTTGGGGCCCGAGATCGCGGGGACGATCCCGGCCATGTCGAGGTGCAGGGTCGAGGTGTAGATCGGCGCGTAATCCGGGCCGCGCCACATGCCGTTTTCCTTGGCATAGGCTTCCACCAGCGCGATGCGATCCTCGTCGCGGCCGGTGTTGCGCAGGTAGCGCAGCGTTTCATTGTCGATCGGGAAGAAGCCGCAGGTGGCGCCGTATTCGGGGGCCATGTTGGCGATCGTCGCGCGGTCGGCCAGCGGCAGGTGATCCAGACCTTCACCGTAGAATTCGACGAACTTGTTGACCACGCCGTGTTTGCGCAGCATCTGCACGACCTTCAGCACCAGATCTGTCGCGGTGGTGCCTTCGACCATCTTGCCGGTCAGCTTGAAGCCCACGACTTCGGGGATCAGCATGGAGACCGGCTGGCCCAGCATCGCCGCTTCGGCCTCGATCCCGCCGACGCCCCAGCCGAGGACGGCCAGGCCGTTGACCATCGTGGTGTGGCTGTCGGTGCCCACGAGCGTGTCCGGGTAGGCCACGGTTTCGCCGTTCTGGTCGGTGTCGGTCCAGACGGTCTGCGCCAGGTATTCCAGGTTCACCTGGTGGCAGATGCCGGTGCCGGGCGGCACGACGCGGAAGTTGTTGAAGGCGTTCTGGCCCCATTTCAGGAACTGGTAGCGTTCCATGTTGCGCTTGTATTCCAGCTCGACGTTCTTCTGGAAGGCGCGGGGGGTGCCGAATTCGTCGATCATCACCGAATGGTCGATGACCAGATCCACGGGGTTCAGCGGGTTGATCTTTTGTGCGTCGCCGCCCAGCGCCTTGATGCCGTCGCGCATCGCGGCCAGGTCTACGACCGCCGGAACGCCGGTGAAGTCCTGCATCAGCACGCGGGCCGGACGATAGGCGATCTCGCGCGGGTTCTGGCCGCCCTTGACCGCCCATTCGGCGAAGGCGCGGATGTCATCGACCGACACGGTGAAGCCGCCGTCTTCGAACCGGAGCATGTTTTCCAGAACGACCTTGAGGCTGGCGGGCAGGCGGCTGAAATCGCCCAGGCCTGCGGCCTGCGCCGCCGGGATCGAGTAATAGGACACGGTCTTTCCGCCCGCGCTGAGGCTGCGGCGGGTCTTGGCGCTATCTTGGCCGGTGACGATGGTCATGGAAACTTGCTCCCTTCCGTGTGATGGGTGTCGCAATCCGGCTTCTGCCGTATCACGCGCTTTGCTACAAGGGTTTCGCTGCGAAATTGTATACCATTGTGCACAATTCTTTGCAATTGCCGGCTTGCTCCCGGGCGCGCCAGCAGGTCACGTGTCGGTGTTGGGGGATTCGGGGCTGGAAATGGCATCATGTGAATCGCAAAACCTTGATTGGTCATCAAGGCAGGTGTTGCCTTACGACAAGACAATGGGGATAGCGGATACAGGCAGCAATGATGGCCCGATTGAATGCCGCCCGGCGCGGTGGTGAGGTGATGGATCGTGTGGCAAGAGGCGCTGCCCTTTCGTTGATCCTGGCCCTGCTTCCGGGGGGGCTTCCCGGCTCGGCAGCCGCTGAACCTTCTGCCGGCGTGCCGGTGGTGGTGGAGCTTTTCACCTCGCAGGGGTGTTCGTCCTGTCCGCCGGCCGATGCTTTGCTGGCGACCCTGGCGACGCGCGAGGATGTCATCGCCCTGGCGTTGCATGTCGACTACTGGGATTACATCGGCTGGGAGGACGAATTTGCCGAATCCGCCTTCACCGAACGGCAGAAGATGTATGCCCGTGCCGCCGGGGCCCGGACGATCTACACGCCGCAGATGATCGTCGGCGGGATGGAGCATCTTGTCGGTGTCCGGCCCGAGGAGCTTTCCGCGCTGATCGGCCAGCACCTTGCCACGCCGCTCCCGGTGGCCGTCCGGCTCAGCCGCAGTGATGGCAGCCTGCTGATCGATGCAAGCGCCGAACGGCCGCTCGAACGGCCGGCAGTGGTCCAGCTTGTGCGCTACCTGCCCTCCGAAACGGTCGAGATCACGCGCGGCGAGAATGCGGGCCAGCGGGTGACCTATGCCAATATCGTGCAGGACTGGACCGATATCGGGGTCTGGGACGGCGCCGCGCCGCTGTCGCTGCGTGAAACGATCAGCGGGTCGTCCCCCGCCGTGGTGATCGTGCAGGAAGTCGGTGCAGGGCGCATCCTTGGTGCCGCGCGCCTGTGGTGATGCGGCCCCCCGGCCCGGGCCAGTCTCAGCCGCGCCAGCGCCGGTGAATCCAGAACCACTGGTCCATATGCGCCCGAACCAGCGTTTCGAGACTGTCGTTGATCGCCTGGGTCATGCTTTCGGGATCCGAGGGCGGGATCGGCGCCTCGACGATGATTTCGAAATCAAGCCCGTTGTCCTGCCGGAGCCCGTAGACCGGGATCACCTCTGCGCCGTAGCGCAGCGCCAGATCGGCGGCCGAGGTGGCGGTGAAGGCGGTTTCGCCGAAAAACGTCAGCGGTGCGCCGTGGTTCATGTGCTGGTCCATCACCAGCCCGAGCATGCCCCCCGATTTCAGGAACTTGACCATCTCGGCCAGACCGCGGCTGCCACGCGGGAACAGCGGCGTGCCGATGTTCGAGATGGTCTTGAGGTAATGTTCGTTGAACAGCGGGTTCGACATCGGCTTGTAAAGCGCGCCGACCCGGTAGCCGCGGGCGATCAACGCGGCGCGGGCAACGTCGTAATTGCCGAAATGCCCGGTGGCAAGGATCACCGGGCGGTTTTCCCGATGCGCGGCCTCAAGCGCCGGGGCGCCGGGCCCGGTCAGCGGGATGGCGCGGATACGGTCGATGAATTCGGGGCCGGAATACATTTCGGCCAGGGTGCGACCGACATTGTCGGGCACCGCGCGCATCAGTCGGTGCACTTCGGATGCGGGCAGGTCGGGGCGGACCTTCGCCAGGTTCTCGCGGATGCGCCGGCTGTATCCGGCCAGCGGTGCGACGATCCGCGCCACCACCCAGCCCGCAAGCGGCACCCGCCAGCGGTACGGCAAAAGCCGCAATGTCCCCATGAAGCCAAGGAAGGCCGCATTGGTGATGCGGTCGGTAAGGGTGGGCCGGCTGGCGACCGGTGGGGAGGCGGCGTCGGACATGCACGGACTCTTGGAGCGCGGAAACAGCCACCGCGCCGGCGCCGCAAGACATAGTCGCGGGGACCGCGCGGCGCAAGCCGGCCACCGGCATGCGCCTGCGTCAGTCCTCTTCCTCGTCGATCTGGAAGGTGATTTCCCCGGCTGCTTCCAGATCGCGGATCGCCGCGACGACCGTCCCCATCGCGGCTTCGGCGTCCTTGTCGCGGACGCGGCCAAGCCCTTCCATTTCGTCGCGCAGCGTGCCCGCAAGGCGCTGCGAGATATTGGCGAGAATGAATTCGGCTGCTTCCGCTTCGCGCGGACCGGCACCGGCAAGGGCAGTGACAAGCACGGTCTGGTCCACGGCGCGAGAGATCTTCGGCACGTCGCGCGGCGCGATGCGGGCCGGGATATGGGCGAAGGTGAAGATCACCTTGCGGACCTGTTCGGCAAAGCCCTGATCGGTTTCTTCCAGTCCGCGCAGAAGATCGTCGCGCAGAGTGCCCGTTGTCGCATTGAGGATCGCGCCCACCCGGTCGACCGGAGGGCTGGCAAAGGCGGTGACGGGCCGAGCCGTCAGTTGCGAAACCAGCGATTGCCCGACCCGTTCGACCGTGTCCGGCGCCACCGAACCTGTCTGCGACACCGCATAGGCGATGCGGCGTGCCCGATCGCCCTGCAGACGCCCGAGCATGTTTGCGGCCCGTGCCACCGGCAGTTTCGAGAGCAGGATCGCGCAGACCTCGGGGCTTTCGTCCTGCAGGACCGACACCAGCGCCTCGGGCGTCATGTCGGCAATCACCTGCCAGGGATCGGTGGTTTCGCGCAGTCCTGCCGAACGGCGGAGCCGGTTCAGTGCCTGGTCGGACACATGGCCATCCACCGCTTGCAGCGCGGCTTCAAGCCCGCCGGCAAAGGACACGCCGACCGCCTCGACATGGGCCGCGAATTCGACCACCACCGAGAGCATGGTTTCCCGGTCGATCAGCCGCATCCGGCCCATTTCCTGCGTCAGCGCCACCTGGTGTTCGTCAGGCAGGTCGCGCAGCCGCAGTGGCGCCCCTTCCGACAAGAGAAGCCTTGCGATGATCGCGGCTTTCTGGCGGGCCGAAAGCGGCTCGGGGGGACGGGGCGCGAAGGACGGGGAAGGAGCGGGCAGGGCGGGCATCGGGGGAACCATCGCAAGCGGGCAGGGGTAGGCCAAGATTTGCGTCTTGTCGTTAAGACGAGGTTACGTTCCGTCAGCTTTCGCACAAAAAAGGGCGGCACCATGGCACCGCCCCCCGTTTCGCATCACGATCGGCCAGCCTCAGGCCGCCCCGAACACCCGGGCAAAGATCGTGTCGACGTGCTTGGTGTGATAGCCCAGGTCGAACTTCTCCTCGATCTCGGCGGGCGACAGCGCGGCGGTCACTTCCGGGTCGGCCAGAAGTTCGGTCTTGAAGTCGGCGCCCTGTTCCCAGACCTTCATCGCGTTCCGCTGCACCAGGCGGTAGGCGTCTTCACGATTGACGCCCGCCTGGGTCAGCGCCAGCAGCACCCGCTGCGACATGACCAGGCCTTTGAACCTGTTCATGTTCCTGAGCATGTTTTCCGGGTAGATCACCAGCTTTTCCACCACGCCCGCCAGCCGGTTCAGCGCGAAATCCAGCGTGATCGTGGCGTCCGGCGCGATGCCGCGTTCGACGCTCGAATGCGAGATGTCGCGTTCGTGCCAGAGGGCCACGTTCTCCATCGCCGGGATCACCGCCATGCGGACCAGCCGGGCAAGGCCGGTGAGGTTCTCGGTCAGGACGGGATTGCGCTTGTGCGGCATCGCCGACGACCCCTTCTGGCCGGGGCTGAAAAACTCCTCGGCCTCAAGCACTTCGGTGCGCTGCATGTGGCGGATCTCGATGGCGACGTTCTCGATCGAACTGGCGATCACGCCCAGCGTGGCGAAGAACATCGCGTGGCGGTCGCGCGGGATGACTTGCGTGCTGATCGGTTCGGGGCGCAGGCCGAGCATCTTGCAGACGTGGTCTTCAACCGCCGGGTCGATGTTGGCGAAGGTGCCGACCGCGCCCGAAATCGCGCCGGTGGCGACTTCCTCGCGCGCCGCTTGCAGGCGCGCCTTGTTGCGGTCCATTTCCGCGTAAAACCGCGCGAAGGTCAGGCCCATCGTCGTCGGTTCGGCATGGATGCCGTGGCTGCGGCCGATGCGGACGGTGTCCTTGTGTTCAAAGGCGCGTTTTTTCAGCGCCGCCAGAACCCGGTCCATGCCCGCCAGCAGGATGTCGGCGGCGCGGACAAGCTGGATGTTGAGCGTGGTGTCCAGGACATCGGACGAGGTCATGCCCTGATGGACGAAACGCGCATCTTCCGGCCCGATGTGTTCGGCCAGATGCGTCAGGAAGGCGATGACGTCATGCTTGGTCACGGCTTCGATCTCGTCGATGCGGGCCACGTCGAATTCGACATCCCGGGCGCGCCAGACGGCTTCGGCGTTCGCTTTCGGGATCACCCCCAGCGCGGCCTGGGCGTCGCAGGCATGGGCCTCGATTTCATACCAGATGCGGAACTTGGTTTCCGGCGACCAGATCGCCACCATTTCGGGGCGGGAATAGCGAGGGATCATGGCGCGTGCCTTTCCGTGCTGTAGAATGGGGTTGGTTCGCGCTTTATGCGGATGGGGGAAACATGGCAAGACGCGATAGGGGCGGGACGGTCCGCGATGCCTGAGAGCCTGGAAGTGACGCGCGCGGCAGAGGGGACGGCCGGGGATGCAGAGGGCGGTGCCGAAGGGCTGGCGCCCTTCCTTGGCCGCTGGACGGTGTCGCGCCGCATCCACGACCGCCGGGGCGGGCAGGAGGGCGCCTTCCACGGCACGGCCCAGTTCACGCCCTGGGGGGCGGGCCTGCGCTATCACGAAGACGGCACGCTGACGCTTGGGCAGGGGATGCCGCTGCGCGCCACGCGCGATTACCTCTGGCGGGTCGAACAGGGCCGGATCGTCGTCGATCACGGCGACGGGCGGCCCTTCCACGCCTTCGACCCCGGCAATCCGGTGGCCGAACACCTGTGCGGCGCCGACACCTATGCCGTCGATTACGACTTCAGCCGCTGGCCGCAGTGGCGGACGGTCTGGGTGGTTTCTGGCCCCGCCAAGGACTACCGGATGATCACCGATTACGCCCCCGCGCCGGTCGAGCCCGCGCTCGCACCTTCCGAACCGGCGCGGCCCCCCATGATCGCGAGCCTGCCGCCCGCGATCCTGCGCGGGCCGCATCCGCGCAATCCCGTCTGGCAGAGCGCGCCCAATTGGAGTAAGGGGCGCTTGTCCCGTCCCTGAATCTTTCCTGTTCCCAGCCCGGAGTGCCGCGATGAAAGCCGCCGTCATCACCTTCCCCGGTTCCAACTGCGACCGCGATCTTGCGGTTGCCTTCGAAAAGGCGGGCGCCAGCGTCACCCGCGTCTGGCACAAGGATGACGCGCTGCCCGCTGGCACCGATATCGTCGGCATCCCCGGCGGCTTTTCCTTTGGCGACTACCTGCGCTGCGGCGCCATTGCGGCGCAATCGCCCATCGCCCGCGCCTTGTCCCGGCATGCCGAGCGTGGCGGCTATGTCATGGGCATCTGCAACGGCTTCCAGGTGCTGACGGAAATGCGCCTGCTGCCGGGGGTGCTGATGCGCAACGCCGGGCTCAAGTTCATCTGCAAGCCGGTCACGCTGACGGTCGAGACGACCGACAGCGCCTTCACCAATGCCGCGACCAGGGGGCAGCGCCTGACGGTGCCGGTCGCGCATCACGACGGCAACTACACGATCGACGCCGAGGGGCTCGCGGCGCTTCGCGATCAGGACCGGATCGCCTTCCGATATGTCCAGAACCCCAATGGTTCGATGGACGGTATCGCGGGCATCCTGTCGGAGAACCGCAGGGTGCTTGGGATGATGCCGCACCCCGAACGTGCGTTGGACGGAACTTCGGGCGGAACCGACGGATCGGTGATTTTCCGCTCGATTCTGGGGGCGATGGCCGCCGCCTGACCGGGGCTTCTTGAGCCTGCCCCCTGCTCCGCGTAGAAGCGGGGCATGGAGGCCGATCCGCAAATCCAGACCCCAAGCCGGGACGACAGGAACACCCATCCCCTGCCGACCGGCCTGAGGCGCCCCGTCGAGGCCGTTCGCGGCGTCGCACCGATCTGGTGGCTGCGGGTGGGGGTGGTGGTGCTGACGCTGATCGCAGTCACCACGGTCTGGATGACGAATGCCTTCCTGACCCGCAACCTGACGGAAACCACGCGGTCGCGGGCGGAACTGCGCCTTGCGCTTTATTCCGGCAACATCCTGAGCGAGCTGCAGCGGACCTCGGTGGTGCCGCTCTTGCTGGCGCGCGACCCGACGCTGGTGAATGCGCTGCAAAGTCGCAATTTTTCGCAGACCTCGCTCCGGCTCATTACCGCCCAGAACGAAATCGGTGCCGCCACGATCCAGCTTCTGGACATGGCCGGGCGCACGGTGGGGGCGACGAACCGGCTGCAACTGGGCATGGCACATGCCAGCGAGCCCTATTTCGTCGAGGCGCAGCGGTCGAAGGAAACCGTGTTCTCGGTCACGCAGGGGCCCGCCGGCGGCTATCAGTTCACCTATTCCCGCGCGGTCAGCGAAAACGGCGTGACCAAGGGCGTGATCGTCGTCGGAACCGACCTGTCGAAGTTCGAACGCAGCTGGGCCAGCATATCGGACGGCATCGCCGTTCTGGACAGCTCGGGCCGGGTCATCCTGGCGACCGAGCCGCGCTGGCGGGGGCTGACGCTCGACGAGGCGCTGCAGGTGCGCTCGGCGCCCTCGGCGATCACCCGCGCCTTCCAGGCCACCGCCGACTGGACCAATCCGCCCCCCGACGCCTACCTGTCGGGCGAGGCGGTGATGCGGACCGAGGCGCGGATCCCGTTCCGCGGCTGGCGGCTGGTCAGCTTTTCCACCTATGATTCGATCCGCGAAAGGGTGAACGCGGTCCTTGCGCTGGAAATCATGGGCTTTGCCATGATCCTGGCGCTGGGGTTCTATCTGACCTCGCGCCGGGCACGGCTGCAAAGCGAAGGCTACCGGCGCGAATCGGCGGAACTGCGGCAACTCAATACCCGGCTTCAGCGCGAGATCGCAGAGCGCGAGAAAGCCCAGCAGGATCTGGCCGTGGTCGAACAGACCCTGGCGCAGTCGTCAAAGCTTGCGGCGCTGGGGGAAATGTCGGCGGCGGTCAGCCATGAACTGAACCAGCCGCTGGCGGCTATGAAGACCTACCTTGCCGGCGCGCGGCTGCTGCTGCAACGCAAGCGCCCCGAAGAAGCGATGTCGAGCTTTCAGCGCATAGATGACCTGATCGAGCGGATGGGGGCGATCACCCGGCAGTTGAAATCCTATGCCCGCAAGGGCGGCGAGGCATTCGAGCCCATCGACATCCGTTCCTGCGTGTCGGGGGCGCTGTCGATGATGGAGCCGCAATTGCGCACCCGCACCGTGAGGATCAACCGCAGCGTGCCGCGCAAGCCGGTGATGATGCTGGCCGACAGGATCCGGCTGGAACAGGTGATCATCAACCTGCTTCGCAATGCGCTCGATGCGACGAAGGACACGCCCGGGGCGCAGATCGACATCGAATTGACCGATGGCGCACCGGCTGTGTTATCGGTTCACGACAACGGGCATGGTATCGTCGATCTCGATAACCTGTTCGAACCTTTCTACACCACCAAGCGTCCCGGCGACGGGGTGGGCCTCGGGCTCGCCATCTCGTCGGGAATCGTCAAGGATCTGGGTGGCCGGTTGACCGCGCGGAATGCGCCGCAGGGGGGGGCTGTTTTCGAAGTCCAGCTTCCCACATTGACCGACAAGACCCGTGCAGCGGAGTGAAATGCAATGGCCAGAGCCATGAAAGTAGCGATCGTCGATGACGAGGAGGACATGCGCCAGTCCGTCAGCCAGTGGCTGGCGCTGTCGGGGTTCGACACCGAAACCTACCCCAGCGCCGAGGATGCGCTGAAATCCATCGGCGCCGATTTCGCGGGCGTCGTCGTCAGCGACATCCGCATGCCCGGCATGGACGGCATGGCGCTTCTGAAAAAGCTGATGAGCCTGGATAGCGGCCTGCCGGTCATCTTGATCACCGGGCATGGCGACGTGCCGATGGCGGTCGAGGCGATGCGGATCGGCGCCTATGATTTTCTGGAAAAGCCCTTCAACCCCGACCGGATGACCGAACTGGCCAAGCGCGCCACGCAGGCCCGGCGCATGACGCTGGACAACCGGGCGCTGCGCAAGGAATTGTCGGACGGCTCGACCCTGATGAAGAAGCTGATCGGATCCTCCCCGGCGATGGAGCGGCTGCGCGAGGATATCCTCGATCTGGGGCAGGCGGACGGCCATGTGCTGATCGACGGTGAAACCGGCACCGGCAAGACGCTGGTCGCCCACGCGCTGCATGCCGTGGGGCCGCGGGCGGGCAAGAAATTCGTCGTTGTCTCCTGCGCGGCCTATTCCGAGGATATTCTTGCCACGCGGCTGTTCGGTCCGATGGAGGAGGGCGGGCAGATCCCGCTGGTCGAGGAAGCACGCGGCGGGACGCTGGTGCTTGAGGATGTCGAGGCGCTGAGTCAGTCGCTCCAGGCCCGGCTTCTGACCTTCATCAACGAACAGGGCACGCCCGCCGAAACCCGGATCGTTGCAATCTGCAACGACCACGAGCAGGGCCGCACGGTGGAAGACGCGCTGCGCCCCGATCTTTACTACCGCCTTGCCGCGCTCAAGATCATGCTGCCGCCGCTTCGTTCGCGGGGCGAAGATATCCTGACGCTGTTTGCGCGTCTGACCGAACAATTCGCCGAGGAATACGGCTGCGAGGCCCCGCAGGTCACCGCGCAGGAGGCCGCGCAGCTTTTGCAGGCGCCCTGGCCGGGCAATGTGCGGCAATTGATCAACGTGGCGGAGCGTGCGGTGCTTCAGAACCGGCGTGGGTCGGGCTCGATCGCCTCGCTTCTGATGACCGACAACGAAGAAACCGGCCCGGCGGCGATCACCACCGAAGGGAAGCCCCTGAAGGAATATGTCGAAAGCTTCGAGAAGATGCTGATCGACAACACGATGCGGCGTCACAAGGGCTCGATCACCGCGGTGATGGATGAGTTGTGTCTGCCGCGCCGGACCCTGAACGAAAAGATGGCCAAATACGGCCTGCAACGCCAGGACTACCTCTAAGCCACTGGCGGGGTTTGCACTTCGCCTGCAGGGCGATCCCGCGCGCCCGGAGAGGGCGGTTCGGTCACGCCCTGCTCGCCTTATGATTGCAAAATTGGTGATTGTGTTTCTTAAGCCTTCGCCGTTATTGTGGATATATCCCGGCCCGGCGCCTTGTTTGCGCCCCCGGACAAGAGTTTCGCAGCCGCGTCCGCCGAGGGTTCCGATGGGAACCACGGTCGCCGCGACCGAGAAAATTGGCCGAAAGGCCTTTCAATTGCCCCGAAGCCTGACAAGCCGGGGCCCAAACTTGGGCGCCGCAGGGCGCTCTGGACAGAAACGCGATGAAGCGCGACAGGATTGAGGTGCGGGATACAGGCAGGCCATCGGCCGCCGCCGCATTGTTGCCCGTCCGCAGCCTCGCCCCAGCAACAACAGTCAATGGCCGTGCGCGTCCTCCGGGGCGGGCGCGGCCGTTCGGCTGCGGAAAAATCCAATGGCTAAGAAAATGCTCATCGATGCCACCCACGCGGAAGAAACCCGCGTGGTCGTGGTGGACGGAAACAAGGTTGACGACTTCGACTTTGAAACCGTCAACAAGCGCCAGCTTGCCGGCAATATCTACCTTGCCAAGGTAACGCGCGTCGAACCCTCGCTGCAGGCAGCCTTCGTCGATTACGGCGGAAACCGGCATGGTTTCCTTGCCTTCGCGGAAATCCACCCGGATTACTACCAGATCCCGGTCGCGGACCGCAAAGCGCTGATCGCCGAAGAACGCGCCTATGCCGAACAGATGGAGGCCGAGGAGAACAACCGCGGCCGCCGCAAGCCGCGCCCGGCCGCCCGTGCCGAAAGGAACGCCGGTGACGCCGAAGTGATCGCCAGTGATGACATCCCCGGCATGGGGATCGTTGACCTGTCGGACGACCCGAATGGCGGCAACGGCGCGGATGAGACCGTCGTCGCTGCCGAACCCGAGGCCGGGGAAACTCAGCCGGAGGTGGCGGCGGGCGAGGCCACGGATGAGGCCGTTGCTTCCAGTGACGACCTGCACGACGCGGGCGATACCGGCACCATCGAGGTCTTCAACCACGACGACCATGACGACGGGATCGAATCCGTCGGCGAAGAGGACGTGGCCGAAGAAATCCACCAGGCGCGCAAACCCCGTCCGCGCCGCTACAAGATCCAGGAAGTCATCAAGGTCCGGCAGATCATGCTGGTCCAGGTGGTGAAGGAAGAGCGCGGCAACAAGGGCGCGGCGCTGACCACCTACCTGTCGCTGGCCGGCCGCTACTGCGTCCTGATGCCGAACACCGCGCGCGGCGGCGGGATTTCCCGCAAGATCACCAATGCCGCCGACCGCAAGAAACTGAAGGAAATCGCGTCGGAAATCGAGGTGCCGGAAGGCGCCGGCCTGATCATCCGCACCGCCGGCAGCCAGCGCACCAAGACCGAGATCCGCCGCGACTACGAATACCTGATGCGGCTTTGGGAACAGGTCCGCGACCTGACGCTGAAATCCATAGCCCCCGCGCCGATCTACGAGGAAGGCGACCTGATCAAGCGGTCGATCCGCGATCTTTACAGCAAGGAAATCGACGAGGTTCTGGTCGAGGGCGCCAAGGGCTATCGCGCCGCCAAGGACTTCATGAAGATGATCATGCCGACGCATGCGAAAAGTGTCGTGCATTACACCGAATCGATGCCGCTCTTCGCCCGCTATCAGGTGGAAAGCTATCTGGGCGCGATGTTCAACCCGGTCGTGCAATTGAAGTCCGGCGGCTACATCGTCATCGGTGTGACCGAGGCGCTGGTGGCCATCGACGTGAACTCGGGCCGGGCGACCAAGGAAGGCTCGATCGAGGAAACGGCGCTGCGCACCAACCTTGAAGCCGCCGAGGAAGTTGCCCGCCAGGTCCGGCTGCGCGACCTTGCGGGGCTCATCGTCATCGACTTCATCGACATGGAGGAGCGCAAGAACAACGCCGCCGTCGAGAAGCGCCTGAAGGACAAGCTGAAGACCGACCGCGCGCGCATCCAGGTCGGCCGCATCTCGGGCTTTGGCCTGATGGAGATGTCGCGCCAGCGCCTGCGCCCGGGGATGCTCGAATCGACGACGCAGCCCTGCGCCCATTGCCACGGCACCGGGATCATCCGTTCGGACGACAGCCTTGCCCTGCAGATCCTGCGGCAACTGGAAGAGGAAGGCACCCGCAAGCGGTCGCGCGAAGTGCTGCTCAGGGCGCCCATCGCGGTCGTCAACTTCCTGATGAACCAGAAGCGCGAGCATATCGCCCAGATCGAGGCCCGCTATGGCCTGTCGGTGCGGGTCGAGGCCGATCCGCTGCTGGTAAGCCCGGATTATTCGATCGATAAGTTCAAGACCGCGACCCGTGTCATCCCCGAGGTTGTCTCTCAGGTCATCTCGAACGATGCCTCCCTGATGCCCGACCTTGAAGACGAGGACATCGTCGAGGAGGATCTGGACGAGGCCGAAGACGAGACCGAGGGCGAGGCCGGGGACGAAGTGGCCCAGGGCGAACAGGGCGATGAACCCGGCAAGAAGAAGAAACGCCGCCGCCGCCGCCGTCGCAAGGGCAATGGCGAGCGTGGCGCCGATGGCCAGGGACAGGCCGACGATTCGGGCGAGGAAACAGGCGACGACACCGGCGAGGATGGCGCGGCCGAAGAGGTCGCGGGCGACGCCGAAGCCGCTGAGCCGGCCCTGCCCGAGGCTGGCGCCACTGCCGAGGCAGAGGCGACGACCGCCAAGCCGCGCCGCAGCCGCACGCGGACCCGCAAGAAAACCGAGGAGGAAGCTCCGGCCACGGTGGAGGTAACTGCCGCCAGTGCGGAGCAGGCCGAGAGTCAGGTCGAGGCGGCAGATGCGGCAATGGACGTGGCCCCCGCGCCGAAGAAAAGCCGCAGCCGCAAGCCCAGGGCCGACACCGCCGTGACGGGAGTGGTGGCGGAACCTGCGGCCGCCGAAGCTTCAGCCCCCGCACCGAAAAAGCCGCGCAGCCGCAAGCCCAAGGCCGCCGTCGAGGCGCCGGCAGCGGCGGAAGTTGCGGCTGGGCCTGCGGTGCAGGCACCCGCCGAAGTGTCCGCCACCGAAGTGTCCGCCACCGAAGTGTCTGCCACCGAAGTGTCTGCCGAGGCGTCTGTTGCCGCTTCGTTGGCGCCCGGTGGCGATGCGGCGGCGGAGAGCCATGCAGAAATGGCCGACCTGCCCGTGGACGGCGCGCTTGAGCCCAGCGTGACGGCCAACACCCATTCGGACCCGGCACCCGCCCAGCCCGATGGCCCGGCGCTGGATGCGACGGATGCGGTTCAAAGCCAGTCGGAAGCCGAGGCCGAGAAGAAGCCCCGCCGCCGCGGCTGGTGGTCGCTTGGCCGCTGAGGCATAGGGTTCGAGGGAGCAGAAAAGACGCCGGGCCCGCAGGTCCGGCGTCTATCGTTTCCAAAGACCGCTGGCGGGGCTTCAGTCCATGAACAGGTAGGAAGGGCGCCGGGACTGGCGGGCAATCACGGGGCCGTCGCCGGTTTTCGCCTGTCACGATGAATAGGTGGTGGAGATGTTGGGCGCTCCGGGCATTCAGGTCCGTCGGAAGGGCCGCGCGATGCCCTCCCGACCCGCCCCCGGGGGGCTTTCAGCCTGCCTTGCGGATCAGGTAGGTCTTCACGCCACCCACGTCTTCGGCCGACACCAGTTGATGTCCGGCCCCGGCGCAGAAATGCGGCACGTCGACCCAGCTCATCGCATCGCTGGCGCGCAGGCGCAGAACCGCGCCCGGCGCCATTTCTGCCAGCGCCTTGCGGGCTTTCAGCACCGGCAGCGGGCAAAGCAGTCCGAGCGCGTCGATATCGCGGTCAGGTTCGCGGTCAATATCCATGCCCGGGACTTACGGCCGGCAAGGCCGCTTGTCCACGTCTGTCGCGCTTGTGATCCACTCCGGTCTGGTTCCGCCTGTCGCACCCCCGTGACGCGCAGGCCGGGATCGGCTAAGCATCAGCCATGTTCGACATAAGTCTCATGGATGCCTCCTTCCTCACCGCCGCGGCGATTGCCGCGCTGGCCGGGGTAATCTCGTTTCTCAGCCCCTGCGTCCTGCCGATCGTGCCGCCCTATCTGGCCTATATGAGCGGCATCGGCATGGCTGACCTGAACGCCGGGCGGAAAGGCAGCCGCGCGGCGCTGATGGCGGCGCTCTTCTTCGTGCTGGGCCTTTCGACGGTCTTCATGCTGCTGGGGTTTGCGGCTTCCGCCTTCGGGCAGGTCTTTGCCGCGAACCGCGACGCCTTCGCCACCGTGGCCGGCCTCGTCGTGATGGTCTTTGGCGCACATTTCCTGGGTGTCATCTCGATTCCCTTCCTCAACCGCGAGGCGCGGATGGATGCGGGTGACCGGGGCGGCTCGGCCTTTGGCGCCTATCTGCTGGGGCTGGCCTTCGCCTTTGGCTGGACGCCCTGCATCGGCCCGCAACTGGCCATGATCCTGTCTCTCGCGGCGCAGGATTCCAGCCTGTCGCGCGGGGCGGCATTGCTGGCGATCTATGCGGCGGGGCTGGGGATTCCCTTCCTGCTGGTCGCGGCCTTCCTGCCGCGCCTGACCGGGGTTCTGGCCTTCTTCAAGCGCCATATGGAGCGGATCGAGCGGATGATGGGTCTGCTCTTGTGGACCATCGGGCTCCTGATGGCGACGGGAAGCTTCACCGTCTTTGCCTTCTGGCTTCTGGAAACCTTCCCGTCGCTGGCCAATATCGGCTGAAGCCGCCTTCGGCGCGATCGGGGTCGATCCGGGCGCGATCCGGCTTGACTTGCCGGCGCCGATCCCCGATAAGCCGCCATCCCGACATGGCTCCATCGCCTGAGCGGGAATCGTTGTTTCATGTCGCCCCTTTGCCGGGGCGCGCAGTCCGAGGCGGCAACAGCCACCAACACCGGTTATCCGGGGCCACAGGACGCGGCAGAAAGAAGAAGGAAAGACCCATGTTCGCGGTCCTCAAGACAGGCGGCAAGCAATACAAGGTCCAGGCAGGAGATGTCCTGCGCGTGGAACTGATTGATGCCCAGGCTGGTGAAAAGATCCAGTTCAACGACATCCTGATGCTGGGCGGCGACACGCTCACCGTTGGCGCGCCGCTTGTGGCCGGTGCCGCGGTTCAGGCCGAAGTCATCGACAACATCAAGGCTGACAAGGTCATCACCTTCGTCAAGCGCCGCCGCAAGCACAGCTCGCAGCGGACCCGTGGCCACCGTCAGAAGCTGACGCTGGTGCGCGTGACGGATATCCTCGCCTCGGGCGCGGAAAAGTCGGACGTGAAATCCGCGATCGGCACCCATGCCGCCCGCGTCGCCGCGCACAACAACGGCGCTGCGGCCGAAGCTCCGGCCAAGCCGAAGCGCGCCACCAAGAAAACCGAAGCCTGAGGGGTAACGCGTCATGGCACACAAGAAAGCAGGCGGTTCTTCCCGCAACGGCCGCGACTCCGCTGGGCGTCGCCTCGGCGTGAAACTCTATGGCGGCCAAGCTGCCATTCCGGGCAATATCATCGTGCGTCAGCGCGGCACCACCTGGTGGCCGGGCAACGGCGTTGAAATGGGCCGCGACCATACCATCTTTGCGGTAACGACCGGCACCGTGGCCTTCAGGAAGGGCCTCAAGGGGCGCACCTTCATCTCGGTCCTGCCGGTGGCGGCAGCGGCAGAGTAAGCCGGAACCCGACCTGAGCGAAAGCAAATGGGGGATCGGCGAAACCGCCGGTCCCCCGAACCTTTTCCGGCTGGGGGGCCGGACATTTCCAGGCGGACGCAAGGGGAGGAGCCCATGTCAGATCGCCGCGACAAGGACGGCATGGCGCACCGTCCCCGGACGATGACGTTCCGGGGGCAGGGGATCTGGCCCGGGTCGACACCCGAGCCCGGAAGGCCCGGAAGGGGCTGACATGATTCTGACATCGAAACCGGCAAGACTGCACGAGAATCTGGCGCGCGACCCGCGCCCGGTCCAGGGCCGTG
The DNA here is from genome assembly GCA_020622085.1 of Paracoccaceae bacterium. Taxonomy (GTDB): domain Bacteria; phylum Pseudomonadota; class Alphaproteobacteria; order Rhodobacterales; family Rhodobacteraceae; genus QY30. The sequence continues at coordinate 1,504,785 of JAHRYM010000001.1, forward strand.
CGCTGACGGACGCACCGGCAAACGACAACTCCCGGAGGAGCAACATGCGGCAAGAGCAGATCGTGATCCAACCCACCATCGGCGCCAGCCGCTTCCTGCTGCGCCCGATGCGGAAGTCGGACGCGGGGCTTGTCACGCTTTATGCCGGGGATCGCCGCATTGCCGAAGGCACCAAGGCCATCCCGCATCCGCTGCCGCCGGGGCTGGCGGAAACCATGATCTCGCGGGCGCTGAGCGAGACCCGCACCGAGGATACCTGGGTCATGGACGGTTCCGCCGATGACTTGGGCGAGGTGCTGGGCATCGTCACGCTTGCGCATATCGGCAAGGACCAGTCCGAGATCGGCTACTGGGTGGCGCCGGCCTTCTGGAACACCGGGCTTGCCTCCGAGGCCGTCGCGGCCGTGGTCGCGGCGAACCCGCACCGGTCGCGCACGCTTTTTGCCGAAGTGTTCCAGGACAATCCGGGTTCGGCCCGGGTGCTGACGAACTGCGGCTTCGAGTATCTGGGCGATGCGGAAAGCTGGTCGGTTGCGCGCAATGCGATGGTCCCCACCTGGACCTATACGCGCAAGATGGGTTGAACCGGGACGCAGGATCGGGAAGGGATCGGGATGCAGGTCCGGGATGCAAGCGCCGACGATGCCGCCGGTATCGCCGCAATCTACAACGACGCGGTGCGCCGGACGACCGCGATCCTCAACGATGCCGAAGTCGATGCCGCAAACCGCGCCGCCTGGATCGCGGCGCGGCAGGAAATTGGCTACCCGGTGCTGGTGGCCTGCGAGGGCGGGCGTGTGCTGGGCTATGCGAGCTTTGGCCACTGGCGTGCCTTCGACGGATATCGCGCCACCGTGGAGCATTCGGTCTACGTCGACGCGGATGCCCGTGGCCGCGGGATCGCGCAAACCCTGCTTCAGGCATTGACCCAGCGCGCCCGTGACCTGGGCAAGCACGTCATGGTCGCCGCCATCACTGCCGAAAACGAAGTCTCGATCCGGCTGCACGCGCGGATGGGTTTTGCGGAAACGGGGCGAATGCGCGAGGTGGGCCAGAAGTTCGGCCGCTGGCTTGATCTGGTGTTCATGGAACTGCGGCTCGACGATCGACCAGCGCCCTGAGGCGCGGGTGGCCCCGTGAATGCCCACCGCCGCGCTTGCGCCCGGGACAATCCGGGTCTATCGCCATTTCCTGACCGTCCGGTGTGCGGACATCCTTTCCGACTGGGGTTTCCCGATGAAGTTTCTCGACCTTGCCAAAGTCTATATCCGCTCGGGCGGCGGCGGCTCGGGCTGCGTTTCGTTCCGGCGCGAGAAGTTCATCGAATTCGGCGGCCCTGATGGCGGCGACGGCGGCAATGGCGGCTCGGTCTGGGCCGAGGCGGTCGAGGGGCTGAACACGCTGATCGACTTCCGCTACCAGCAGCATTTCTTCGCCAAGTCGGGCCGCCCCGGCATGGGCAAGCAGATGACCGGCGCCAATGGCGACGACATCGTGCTGAAGGTGCCGGTGGGCACCGAGATCATCGACGAGGATGAGGAAACCCTGTTGGCCGATTTGACCGAAGTGGGCCAGCGCGTGCTGCTGGCCCGGGGCGGCAACGGTGGCTTCGGCAACCTGCATTTCAAATCCTCGACCAACCGCGCCCCCGCCCGCGCCAATCCGGGGCAGGAGGGGATCGAGCGCACGATCTGGCTTCGTCTGAAGCTGATCGCCGACGCCGGGCTTCTGGGCCTGCCGAATGCCGGCAAGTCGACCTTCCTTGCCGCCGTCTCGAACGCCCGGCCGAAGATCGCGGATTATCCCTTCACGACGCTCCACCCCAACCTGGGTGTCGTCGGCATCGACGGCAAGGAATTCGTGATGGCCGACATCCCCGGCCTGATCGAGGGCGCGTCCGAAGGCAGGGGTCTGGGCGATCTGTTCCTGGGCCACGTCGAGCGCTGCTCGGTGCTGCTGCATCTGGTCGATGGCACTTCGTCAACGATCACCAAGGATTACCGCACCATCATCACCGAGCTTGAACGCTATTCGCCCGATCTGGCCACCAAGCCGCGCATCACCGCGCTGAACAAGATCGACGCGCTGGATGCAAAGACCCTTTCCAGCCGCAAGCGCAGCCTGGAAAAGGCGGTGGGCGGGCCGGTCCATCTGATGTCGGGTGTGTCGAAACAGGGCGTCACGGATGTCCTGCGGGCGCTTTGGATCCAGATCATCGAGGACCGCGCCGTGACCCCCGAGGTGACGGCATGGCGGCCCTGATGGCCCTTGCCGCCCCCGATGTGCGGGCAGCGCGCCGGGTGGTCATCAAGATCGGCTCGGCGCTGCTGGTGGACCGCGACAAGGGCCTGCGGCAGGGCTGGCTTTCGGCGCTGGCGCTGGACGTGGCCGAGGCCAAGGTGCGCGGCGCCGATGTGATCCTTGTTTCCTCGGGGTCGATCGCGCTGGGGCGCATGGTGCTGGGCCTGCCTACGGGCGATCTGACGCTGGAGCAAAGCCAGGCCGCGGCGGCCGTGGGCCAGATCCGGCTTGCCCGCGCCTATGAGGAGGTGCTGGCGCCCCACGGCATCACCACGGCGCAGATCCTTGTCACGCTGGAAGATACCGAGGACCGCCGCCGTTATCTGAACAGCCGCGCGACGATGGAGACGCTTCTGGGTCTTGGCGTGGTGCCGATCGTGAACGAGAACGATACGGTGGCGACGGACGAGATCCGCTTTGGCGACAACGACCGGCTGGCGGCACAGATCGCGGTGACGGCGGGGGCGGACCAGTTGATCCTTTTGTCGGATGTTGACGGCTTCTATTCCGCCAACCCCAAGGAAGACCCGACGGCCGAACGCTTTGACCTGATCGAGACGATCACGCCGCAGATCGAGGCGATGGCGGGCGATCCGATCTCGGGCCTCTCGAAGGGCGGGATGAAGACCAAGCTTCTGGCGGCGCGCACCGCCGTTGCCGGGGGCTGCGCCATGGCGATCATGGAGGGATCGGTGCTCAGGCCCCTGAAGGCTCTGGCGGAAGGTGCGGCGCGCACCTGGTTCGTGGCGCAGGCCGATCCGCAGGTGGCGCGCAAGCGCTGGATCAACGCGATGAAGGAAAAGGGCCGCATCCGGGTCGATGCCGGTGCGGTGGCGGCGCTGCGGCTGGGCAAGTCGCTCTTGCCTGCGGGCGTGGTGGCGGTTACGGGCAGTTTCGGGCGCGGCGAGCCCGTGGCGATCGAGGGCCCCGATGGCACGGCGCTTGGCAAGGGGTTGATCCGTTACACCTCGGAGGAGGCGCGGGCCATCGCGGGGCACCGTTCGGGCGATATCGCGGTGATCCTCGGCTACCAGGGCCGCGCGGCGCTGATCCACCGCGACGACATGGTGATCTGAGGTCGGGGCCGGGGGCTCTGCCCCCGCACCCCCGGAGTATTTCTGCAAAGAAGAAGGTGAAGGCGATGGCTGAGGCGCAAACCCTGATCGCGGAGATGGGCGCGAAAGCGCGCGCGGCGGCGGCGGCGCTGGCCTTTGCCGAGACGGAGCGCAAGGTGGCGGCCCTGATCGCGGCGGCCGAGGCGATCTGGATGGCGCGGGACCGGATCCTGAGCGAGAATTGCGCCGATCTGGTTTACGGCAAGGAAAAGGGCCTGACGCCGGCGATGATGGACCGGCTGACGCTGGACGAGGCGCGGTTGCGTGGCATCGTTGACGGTTTGCGCGCCGTGGCCGAGCAGCGCGACCCCGTGGGGGCGGTCATTGCCGAATGGGACATGCCTTCGGGCCTGCATATCGAGCGCGTGCGCACGCCCCTGGGCGTGATCGGCGTCATCTATGAAAGCCGCCCCAATGTGACGGCGGATGCGGGTGCGCTGTGCCTCAAGTCCGGAAACGCGGTGATCTTGCGGGGGGGATCGGAATCCTTTCACAGCTCGCAGGCGATTCACGCCTGCATGGTGCAGGGTCTTCGGCAAGCCGGGCTGCCCGAGGCGGCGATCCAGCTTGTGCCGACCCGCGACCGCGCGGCGGTGGCGGCGATGCTGCGGGCGACCGAATTCATCGACGTGATCGTGCCCCGCGGCGGCAAGGGGCTGGTGGGGCTGGTGCAGGCCGAGGCGCGGGTGCCGGTCTTTGCGCATCTGGAAGGCATCTGCCACGTCTACGCCGACCGTGACGCCGATCTTGAAAAGGCCCGCCGCGTGGTCCTGAACGCCAAGACGCGGCGCACCGGCATCTGCGGCGCGGCGGAATGCCTGCTGATCGACTGGCCCTTCTATACCAGACACGGTGCCGTGCTGATCGAGGATCTGCTGGCGGCCGGGATCGAGGTGCGGGCCGAGGGCCATCTGGCCACGATTCCCGGCACGGTGAAGGCAAACCCCGACGATTTCGGGCGCGAGTTCCTGGACCGGATCATCGCGGTGAAACTGGTCGATGGCGTGGACGAGGCCATCGACCATATCCGCCGCCATGGCTCGGGCCATACCGAGGCGATCCTGACCGAGAACGACGCGACCGCGGCGCGGTTCTTCCAGCGGCTCGACAGCGCGATCCTGATGCGCAACGCCTCGACCCAGTTCGCGGATGGTGGCGAATTCGGCATGGGTGCGGAAATCGGCATCGCGACCGGCAAGCTCCATGCCCGGGGACCGGTCGGAGCCGAGCAGCTGACCAGTTTCAAGTATCTGGTGACGGGCGACGGGGCTGTGCGGAAATAGCATGTGTCGCGGGGGTTTCCAGCCGCCGGGACTTGTCCTAGGTTTGTGGTGAAACGGTTTTCGGATCTTCCATGACCACCCAGGCCCGCCGGCCCGTCGTCGGCATCATCGGCAACAGCTACGAGCTGAACGACCGCTATCCTGTCCATGCCGGCGGCACGATGAATTCGGCAGCCATCGCCCAGGTGGCAGAATGCATGCCGCTGCTCATCCCGACCGATCCCGGATTTGTCAGCGTGGGGGAGCTTCTGGAGCTTTGCGACGGCTTCCTCCTGACCGGCGGGCAGCCCAACGTGCACCCCTCAGAATATGGCGAGGAGGAGACGGCGGCCCATGGCCGTTTTGATCGCGCCCGCGATGCGATCACGCTGCCGCTGGTCCGGGCCTGTGTCGAACGCGGCCAGCCTTTCTTCGGCATCTGCCGCGGATTCCAGGAGGTGAACGTGGCCATGGGCGGCACGCTCCACCCCGAGATCCGCGATCTGCCGGGGCGCGCAAACCACCGGATGCCACCCGACGCGCCGCTGGAGGAACAGTTCGCGCTGCGCCACAAGGTCGTGCTGACCCATGGCGGGCGGTTCCATGCGCTGCTGGGGCAGACCGAGATCCTGACCAATACGCTGCACGGGCAGGGGATCATGCGGGCGGGATCGCGGATCGTGGTTGATGGGTATGCCGAGGATGGAACGCCCGAAGCCTGCTTCGTCGAGGGGGCGCCCGGGTTCACGCTCTCGGTGCAGTGGCACCCGGAATGGAACGCCGCGCAGGACAGCGTTTCGCAGCCGCTGTTCCGGGCCTTCGGCGGCGCCGTGCGGGACTGGGCACGGGCAAGGCGCTGAGCAGGTTCCGGGCGAGGGGACGATCGGGACCACGGGCCGCGCGGGCATTGATGGGCGCGAATGCGGCGGACCCTTCGGCCCAGCATTGACGCAAGGCATCGGCTCTGGCATCCCCCTTGGCATCAAAGGGGACCGAAATGAACCTGTTTTCCGACATCCGCGGCGCCGTCATCGAGGCGCTCGCGGCGATGACTGTGGCCGGGCAACTGCCCGAGGGGCTGGACATGACCGCTGTTGCGGTGGAGCCGCCGCGCGATCCGGCACATGGCGACATGGCGACCAACGCGGCGATGGTGCTGGCCAAGCCCGCGAAACTGCAACCCCGCGCCATTGCCGAGGCTCTGGCCGCACGCCTGTCCGCCGATCCGCGCATCGCGCTGGCCGAGGTGGCGGGGCCGGGGTTCCTGAACCTGCGGCTGGACCCTTCGGTTTGGCAGGGGGTCGTCCGCTCTGCGCTGACGGAAGGCGCGGATTTCGGGCGGTCGGCGCTGGGGCAGGGGCAGAAGGTCAACGTCGAGTTCGTCTCGGCCAATCCGACGGGGCCGATGCATGTCGGCCATACCCGCGGCGCGGTCTTTGGCGATGCGCTGGCCAGCCTGCTGGATTTCGCGGGCTATGCCGTCACGCGGGAATATTACATCAACGACGGCGGCGCGCAGGTCGAGGTGCTGGCGCGCTCGGCCTTTGAGCGCTACCGCGAGGCGAACGGCCTTGATCCCGAGATCCGCGAGGGGCTTTATCCCGGCGACTACCTGATCCCGGTGGGCGAGGCGCTGAAGGCGACATACGGGACCAGCCTTCTGGACCAGCCCGAAGCGGCATGGTTGCAGGATGTGCGCGATTTCGCCATCGAGCGGATGATGGCGATGATCCGCGAGGATCTGGCGCTGCTGAACGTCCGGATGGATGTTTTTGCCTCCGAGCGCGCGATTACCGCCTCGGGCCGGGTCGAGGAGGCGATCACGACCCTGCGCGGCATGGGGCTGATCTATGACGGCACGCTCGAGCCGCCCAAGGGCAAGCTGCCCGAGGACTGGGAGGAACGCGAACAGACGCTGTTCCGGTCAACCGCCTTTGGCGACGACGTGGACCGCCCGGTGCAGAAGTCGGACGGAAGCTGGACCTATTTCGCACCCGACATCGCCTATCACTGGGACAAGATCAGCCGGGGCTTCGATCAGTTGATCGACGTTCTTGGTGCCGATCATGGCGGCTATGTCAAGCGGCTGAAGGCCGTCGTTTCGGCGCTGTCGAACGGCAAGGTGCCGCTCGATGTCAAGCTGATCCAGCTGGTCAAGCTGTTCAAGAACGGCGAGCCCTTCAAGATGTCGAAGCGTGCCGGCACCTTCGTCACGCTGCGCGACGTGGTGGAACAGGCGGGTCCGGATGTGACGCGCTTTGTCATGCTGACCCGCAAGAACGACGCCGCGCTGGATTTCGACTTCGACAAGGTGCTGGAACAGTCGAAGGACAACCCGGTGTTCTACGTCCAGTATGCCCATGCGCGGCTTTGTTCGGTGCTGCGCAAGGCGCACGAGGCGGGGATCGCGGTCGCCGACAATGATCTGGCGGTGGCGGACCTGTCGGGGCTGACGCATCCGGCCGAACAGGAACTGGCGCGAAAAATCGCAGAATGGCCGCGTCTGATCGAGATTGCGGCGCGCAACAACGAACCGCATCGGCTGGCCTTCTACCTTTACGAACTGGCCTCGGTCTTCCACGGCCTGTGGAACCGCGGCAACGAAGACCCGGGCCTGCGCTTCCTGCAGGAAGACAATCCGGCAACGAGCCAGACGAAAATCGCCTTGGCAAGGGCCGCAGGCGTTGTCATTTCTGCAGGTCTTGGTATCCTTGGTGTCGATCCGGCGGAAGAAATGCGCTGACCAACAGGTGCAGGCGTCCGGTGTGACAGGCAAACGGCGAGCAGAACGGGCCAGCCCCTGGGGCCGGGCCTGCGCATGAGGCAGAACATGGCGGATGTCGATTACGACGACGAGGGCTGGGCCCGTGGTCCGGGTGAAATCCGTGGCACGGAGGGGCGCGGGATTCGCTCGCTTCGGCTGGTGAACGGTGCCGGGGCGCTGACCTCGCTGGCGCTGGTGCTGGGCCTTGGGGTCTGGGGCTACAAGCTGGCGGTGCGGGATGTGAACGGCGTGCCGGTCATCCGGGCACTGGCGGGCCCGGCGCGGATGGCCCCGCTCGACCCGGGTGGCGAACTTGCGGACCATCAGGGCCTTGCGGTGAACGCGATCGCGGCCGAAGGTGCTGCGGCCAAGCCCGCCGAGCGGCTGGCACTTGCGCCGCGTCCGATCGAACTTGCACCCGAAGACCAGCCGATGGCCGATATCCAGGTGGCGGGCATGGCCGGGCCCGAGTCCGGCCAGGGGGCAGGAGTGCCGCCGGCCGAGGCCGCCCAGCCGCAGCCCGGAATGGCCGCACCTGTCGCCGATGGCGCCGATACCATGGTCGCCGATACCATGGTCGCCGATGATCTGGTGGCCGGTGACCTGATCGGGGCCGACCCGGTGGCCGATGCTCTGGCCGGGAACATCCCCCAGTCCATTGCCATTCCTGCCGATATTCCGGGCGTTGCGCGGTCGATCCGGCCGCAGGGCCGGCCCGCGATGCTGGCGCTGGCGCCCGAGGGGTCCAGCGACCCCATCGCCGAAGCCGCCGCCGCCGCGGTCGCCGCCGCGCTGAGTGGCAAGACGTCAGATACGGCCATCGGTGCCATCGGAACCTCTGCAGCCCTGCCGACTTCGATCGAGCCGACATCGGCCCGCACGGATGCAGCGACAACATCCGACACGGGCGACGGAGGCGGGCTGGCCGGCGATGCTGTCCCGGCCGGGACGCGTCTTGCGCAGCTTGGCGCCTTCCAGACCGCCGATGAGGCACGCTCGGAGTGGGACAAGACCATGGCCGCGCTGGGACCGCTGATGCAGGGCAAGAAGCGGGTGATCGAGACCGCGCAAAGCGGCGGGCGCACCTTCTACCGGCTGCGGGTCCAGGGCTTTGCCGATCTGGCCGATGCCCGTCGCTTCTGCGCGGCGCTGAAGGCCGAGGGGCGAATGTGCACGCCTGCGCAGGCGCAGGGCTGACCCGCGTCCGGCATGACCCCATCGGCGACGATCCTTGGCTGCGAAGGCCCGGTGCTCCTGGCGTCCGAGGCGGCGTTCTTCCGCGAGGCCGACCCCTGGGGATTCATCCTCTTTGCCCGCAATGTCGAGACCCCGGACCAGCTTCGCCGTCTGACCGATGATCTGCGCGACGCGGTGGGCCGCGAGGCGTTGATCACCGTCGATCAGGAAGGCGGGCGCGTCCAGCGCCTGCGCGCGCCGCACTGGCGCGAGTGGCTGCCGCCGCTTGACCAGATGGACCGCGTTGCACCCGTCAGCCGGGAACGCAGCATCTGGCTGCGTTATCGCCTGATTGCCGAGGAGCTCAAGGCCGTCGGGATCGACTCGAATTGTGCGCCATCTGGCGACATTGCGGTTGATGAAACGCATCCGTTTCTGAAAAACCGCTGTTTCGGCGGGGATGTGCAGACCGTCGTCGCTGCTGCCCGCGCCTCGGCCGATGGTCTGCTGGCCGGGGGCGTCCTGCCGATCCTCAAGCACATTCCCGGCCACGGCCGGGCCACGCTGGACAGCCACATCGACCTGCCGCGCACCGATGCCGCCCCTGACACCCTGCGCCAGACCGATTTCGCCGCCTTCCGCGCGCTTGCCGACCTGCCCATCGGCATGACCGCCCATATCGTCTTTCCCGCCTTCGACGACCGCCCGAGCACCCAGTCGCCGAAGATGATCGACCTGATCCGGCGCGACATCGGGTTCGATGGCCTTCTGGTGACGGATGACCTGTCGATGGAGGCGCTTTCGGGTGATCTGGGGACACGCGCCGCGCGCTCGATCGCGGCGGGCTGCGATATCGCGCTTTACTGCAAGGGCATCCCCGCCGAGGCCGAAGCGGTTGTTGCGGCAGCCGGTGCGATGACAGCTTCTGCACTGGCGCGGGCCAATGCCGCCCTTGCCCGGCGTCAGGCCCCGGAACCGATTGACACCGCCCTTCTGGAGGCCGAACTTGAGGTTCTCTTGCAGGGGCGGGGGCATGTCTGAGGCCGAACAGTCGAGCGCCGTCGAGGAACGGCTTGCCGCCGAGGCGCTGATCGTCGATGTCGATGGCTACGAGGGGCCTCTTGACCTGCTCTTGATGCTGTCGCGGACGCAAAAGGTCGACCTGCGACGGATTTCCATCCTGCATCTGGCCGAACAATACCTGGCGTTCATCAACCGTGCCGAGACGCTGCGGATCGAACTTGCTGCCGATTATCTGGTGATGGCGGCCTGGCTGGCCTTCCTGAAGTCGCGCCTGCTGCTGCCGCCCGACCCGACCGAGGAAGGCCCCTCGGGCGAAGAGATGGCGGCGCACTTGGCATGGCAGCTTGAACGCCTGCAAGCCATGCGAGAGGCGGCGGCCCGGCTGATGGCGCGCGACCAGAAGGGCCGCGACTTCTTCCAGCGCGGCCAGCCCGAAGATGTGATGCGGGTGCGCAAGATCACCTGGGGGGCGACGCTGCTGGACCTGATGCAGGCCTATGCGCGGATCCGCACCCATGACAGCTTCCGCCCCTTCGTCCTGGACCGCGACCACGTCTTCACCATGGAACAGGCGCTTGAACGGATGCGCGGATTGATCGGTTACGCGGGTGACTGGACCGACCTTTCCACCTATCTGCCGGAAGGCTGGGGCGCCGATCCGTCCCGGCGCCGTTCGGCTACGGCGGCGACCTTTGCGGCAACGCTTGAACTCGCCAAACAGGGGCAGATCGAGTTAAGACAGTCCGGAACCTTCGCCCCCATCGCCATCCGCCGCAAGCCGCAATGAGTTTCGTCCCATGAGTGCCGATCCCGAAGAAAAAAGCCTGTTCGAGGCGCCGCCGATCGCGGAACAGGAACGCATGATCGAGGCGATGCTCTTTGCCTCCACCGAACCGGTCACGGTGGCCGAGCTTTCGGCCCGGATGCCGCATGGATCGGACGCCGCCGAGGCGCTGGCCTACCTTCGCCGGCGCTACGAGGGGCGGGGGGTGCGGCTGGTTCGCATCGGCGATGCCTGGGCCTTTCGCACGGCGCCCGACCTGAATTTCCTCATGCAGAAGGAAACCGTGGAAAGCCGCAAGCTCAGTCGTGCCGCGATCGAGACGCTGGCGATCATCGCCTACCACCAGCCGGTGACGCGGGCCGAGATCGAGGAGATCCGCGGCGTTGCAGTGTCGCGCGGCACGGTGGACCAGCTTCTGGAAATGGAATGGATCCGCTTCGGGCGGCGGCGAATGACGCCGGGGCGACCCGTGACCTTTGTCGTGACCGAGGCCTTCCTGGACCACTTCGGGCTGGAATCGGCGCGCGACCTGCCGGGGCTGAAGGAACTGCGCGCGGCCGGCCTGCTAGACAACCGTCCGCTTCCCGGCTCGCTTGCCCTGCCGGGCGAGGAAGACGACGAACCCGTGACCGGGCAAACCGAACTGTTCGAGGACTGAGACATGCACCTGAAAGACCTGCTGGCCCCGGTATTGCGGCTACTTGGTCGTGCCGCGATGGACACGGCCCGCAAGGGGGCCAAGGATCTGGCCGGGCCAGAGCCGAAGCACCGCGCCGGGCAATCCCGGACGAATGCGGGCCGCGCGGCCATCAAGAAGGCGCGCCAGGCGGCACGGATCACCCGGCGGAGGGGTTAGCCCGCGGGTTCAGCCTTTTTCGGAATGCGCCCGCCAGCGCATCGACCGCGCTCGCCTCGGGGATGGCGGACCAAATCCCGATCTGCTGCTCGCCCGCATTCAGCCGCGCGCGGAAGCGGTTCTTCGGCAGGTCCATCAGGGCGCCTTCTTCTGACGGGCCAGATGTGCCACCCGTTCGACCGCGAAGCCGTAGCCCTGAATGCCCGCGCCCGCGATCACCGCATCGGCGCGGCCCGAGACGAAGGAATGGTGCCGGAACGCCTCGCGTTTGTGGACGTTCGAGACATGCACCTCGACCACCGGCCCTTCATAGGCATTCAGCGCATCGAGGATCGCCACCGACGTATGGGTGAAGGCGGCCGGGTTGATGACGATGCCCACTGTGGCCCCCCGCGCCGCATGGATCCAGTCGATCAGTTCGTATTCCCGGTTCGACTGGTGGAACCGCGTCTTGAACCCTTCTGCCGCGGCCTTGCGGGTGCATAGTGCCTCGACATCGGCGAGCGTTTCGGCGCCGTAAAGGTGCGGCTCTCGTTGGCCAAGCAGGTTCAGGTTCGGTCCGTTCAGGACAAGGATCGTCGGCATGGGGCCTCCGGCAGATTGCATCGCGTGCGGATCATCGGCAGAAAGGCCGTTCATCGCAAGCGGTGCGCATACCGGGGCGCCGCATTTCCGGGCGGGTGTCATGCGCGGGCCGCAGCCGGAGGGGGCGGGCGGCCTGCGGTTTGGCTTGACAAGCCGCGCGCCCCGACCGACGAACCGGGAAACCGCTTTTCAGCCCCCGGAGCCTTCCCATGCAGATCGGCAACCGCATCATCGCCCACGACCAACCGCCTCTGGTGATCGCCGAGATCGGCATCAACCATGGCGGCAGCCTTGCCGTGGCGAAGGAAATGGTCCGGCTGGCGGCGGCCTCGGGTTGCGAATGCATCAAGCATCAGACGCATTTCCTCGACGACGAGATGACGGACGAGGCGAAGTCGATCTTCCCGCCCAATGCCGATGTCTCGATCTGGGAGGTGATGGCGCGCTGCGCGCTGTCGGCAGAGGACGAGGTGGCGCTGAAGGACTATACCGAAAACCTTGGGCTGATCTATCTTTCGACGCCGTTTTCCCGCAAGGCCGCGGATTTCCTGAATGAGATCGGCGTTCCGGCCTTCAAGATCGGCTCGGGCGAGGCCGACAACCTGCCGCTGATCCGCCACATCGCCCGGATGGGCAAACCCGTGATCCTGTCGACGGGGATGCAGACGATTGAAACGATCCGCGCCAGCGTCGCCATTCTGGATCAGGCGGGCATCGACTACGCCCTTCTGGAATGCACGAACCTTTACCCGAGCCCGCCCGAGATCGTCAGCCTGCAAGGCGTGACCGACCTCCGCCAGGCCTTCCCGCGCGCCGTTGTCGGCTTTTCCGACCATTCCATCGGTCCGGAAATGGCGCTTGCCTCGGTGGCGCTTGGCGCCTGCATCCTTGAACGGCATTACACCGACAGCCGCTACCGGATCGGCCCGGACATCATCAACTCGATGGACCCGGCGGAACTGCGCTTCCTCATCGACCGCTCGCGCGAGATCCATACCGCGCTGATGAACCCCAAACGCCGGACCGAGGCCGAAGAGCCCGTCTACCGCTTCGCCCGCGCCAGCGTGGTGGCCGACCGCGACCTGGCCCTGGGCCATGTCATCACCGAAGCCGACATCTGGGCGCGCCGCCCCGGATCGGGCGAGATCGCGGGCTATGATTTTGACAAGGTGGTGGGGAAAAGGCTGAACCGGGCGGTGACGCGGAACACGCAGCTGAAGTGGGGGGATCTTGAATGACGCTTACCCGCGCCGACATGGGCACATGGCTCATCAACCTGCCAAGGGCCGTCGAGCGCCGCCAGACGATGGAGGCGCGGCTGGCTGCGATGGGGCTGCCCCATACCCTGTCCGAAGGGGTGGATGGCAAGGCGCGCGCGACGGAGCTGCTGAAGACGGTCGACGTGGCCCTGTTCGAGCGCAATCACGGGCGCCGGATGCTGCCGGGCGATCTGGGGTGCTATCATGCCCATCTGGAAGCCTGGCGGGCGTTCCTGCAAAGCGGCAAGCCGGTGGCACTGATCCTTGAAGACGACGTGGTGTTCCACGACGATTTTCTTGCGGCGGTCGACCTTGCGCTGAAGGCCGATGCGCATTGGGACATGCTGAAGCTGAACAAGGTCAGGGCCAAGTTGCCGGTCTGCCAGGGGCGGATCGGCCCCTATGTCCTGAACGCCTATGCCGGGCCGGCAACGGGTCTTGGCGCCTATCTCATCAAGCGGGAAACGGCGGAACGGCTGCTGCCGCGCCTGCTGCCGATCACCTGCATGATCGACTACGAGATACCGCGCTTCTTCGCCCATGACTTCCGCCTGTTCGGGCTGGAGCCGTTCCCCAGCCATCAGGATGACGGCAAGGTGAGCATGATCACCGGCGTCAATCTGGGCGACATCGAGAAGTTCAGGTGGTATCGCCGTCTGCCCTATTACCGGAAGAAGGCCGCAAACTATTTCCGCCGCATCTGGTGGCTGGCCCGGAAGGGATACCTGTTCCCCCGGTGCCAGCGGCACCTCTGACCGGTTGCGTCAGCGGCGCCGCTGTGCCGACAGCGACTTGACGCCAAGAAAGACAAAGCCGGCCAAGGCCAGCCACACCGGCCGTTCATCGCGCAGCATTGCAAGGGCCGGGCGGGTGGCCGCGGCTTTCGCCGCCCGGCGCAGGTAGCGGGCCAGCAGGAACCAGCGCGCGCCGCGCAGGTGCGCAAGTGCCGGCCAGTTGCGCAGATAGGTGCGCCGGTAGCAGGCGGCACCTGCTGGCGTGTTGCTTGTGGATGTCAGTTGCCCGGCCTCCGCCCCGCTTGTGCGGGCACGGGAAACCACGGTGCCCGGCATGCCGCTGCGATAGGCCCTTCGTCCAGTGGCAACCAGCCGGCAACACAGATCGGTGTCTTCGTCGACCACCTGTTCGGGATCAAGCCCGCCGGCGCCAAGATAGGCCGCGCGGTGGATCCAGAAGCCCGCGCTTGTCGCGGCAAGGCGCTTTCGCAGCTGCGTATCCTTGCCCAACAGCCCCGATTTACCGGCCGGGGGAAAGACGGGTGTTGCATCACCGATGCGCAGGGCCACAGGTGCAAAACCGTAATCCGCCCCTTGCGCGGCTGAGGCGATGATCCGGCCGCAGTAATCCGGCAGGATTTCGTCATCGTCGTCCAGAAAGAACACCAGCTCGTGCCGGGCCGCCGCCACGCCATGGTTGCGCGCGCCGGAAGCGCCGCGCGGACCCTGATTGCGGATCACCCGCAGGCGTGGATCGCCCACACCGTCCAGCGCCTCAGCGGCAGGCGGGGATGAGGCATCGTCGACCACCAGCACCTCGCCGCCCTGCGGACAGGCGGCCAGGGCCGATGCGACCGCCCGGCGCAGCAGGGTCGGCCGGTCATGGGTGGGGATGAGGATAGTGCAGGACATCGCGTGCCTTGGGATCGGAACGGTCAGTTGATCGGGCCGTTGTTCGCGGCCCAGTAATCGGCGAACCAGCGCACCGGTCCGCGTCCAAGGTGGGGAAACCTGCCCCAGAACCCCTTGCGCAGCAGGTCAAGCGGCCGGGGCTCGCCGTGAAAGGCAAGGATCTTTGCGGGGGGCGCCGGCGCGTGCACCGGAAGCACAAGGCCCAGAAGCGGCGGCCGGCGCAGGTGGCGCTTGAAGCTGATGACCCAGCCCGCGGGCCAGCAGGCCATGCTGCTGGCATATGCTGCGACGCAGTTCTGCTCGATGGTGAAACGCGCCACGCAACCGTCCCGGTCAGCCATGAACCGATCGAGAATCTGGCTTTCCTGCCCCAGATCAAAGGCGATGATTCCTGTGCCGGGTTCAACCGGTCCGTTGCCATGGTTCGGTGCCCAGTTCGGCCCCGTGTCGATCGTCACGAACGGCGCCGGAAAATCGAAGAACGGTTCCAGCCAGTCGCAGATCATCATGTCAAGGTCGATGAACAGGCAGCGCCCCGTCAGGCCATAAAGGTCGCGCCGGAAGATGCCCAGCTTGGGCCAGACGCCATCATACCAGTGCCATTCGTCCAGACCGATCTCGGGGATGGGGAAGTGTTCGATCCCTTCGGCAAGCCCTTCGGGTTCATCGGTCAAGACGACAAAACGGAACGGCCCATCCAGGTTCCGCCGGACGGCCGAATACAGCACATTGACATAGGCGGCGGGGTAGAGCGGCCCCCACTTCATGCACAGGACGACCCGCTGCCGATCCAATTTCCCAACGTCTCCTTGCAATCGGTTGCGTTTGCCAACCGGTCAGGCGGCAAGATATGGGCAATATTGCCGGAAGCAAACCGGAAACTCGCCAGTCCGCGTGCCGCCGACCGATCAGCTGATCTTGATCCAGGGCCGGGGATAACCGCGCTTGAGCCACCAGCGGCGCCAGTAGTCGGCGGAGAAGAAGCGAAGTCGTCGCTTGCGGGTCACTTCGGGCGGTTCCAGCCCGGCGGCAAAGCTCGCATCGCGGTCATCGCGCAGGTGCGAAACCCCGGTCAGCGGATCGGGGCGGTCCACCACATGCGGGTGCAGCGCGACGGCACCGATCGTGGTGATGTCGCCCGGCCAGTCCGGCACATCCTGCACCGGCGTCGTGACCGAGAGCATGTATTGCGCGCCCTTCTGGGAAAGGCTGTAGCCGGTTGCGCGGTAGGTAAACTGCCACATCGGATGTTTGAAAACCCGGTAGACAAGGTATCCATCGGCCTTCATCACCGGCTTGCGCAGCACGCGGGCTTCCTCGTGGTCAAGCAGGGCCATGTCGTATGGCCGGTATTCGGCCCGTTTCACGAAGCCTTCGAACGCATCGAGCAGGATGGCATCGTCTTCCAGGACGATCGCGCCCGGCAGGTCGTTCTCGACGATGTGATGATAGATGTTGTGATGCGAAAGCGAGGCGGCAAGTTCGCTGTCGCCAAGAAAACGCCGGTTGTTCTTTTGTGCGGCGATGCGATCGACCTTTGATTCATATTCCGGCGGCAGCCCCTTTCGGCCGTCGACGCCGTGAAAGACCTGATACTCCAGGCCCAGATCGTCGAGTTTCTGCAACAGGGGCGCCCGCCGCCGCTCATCGCCCGCCAGTGACAGGATCAGGATCGGGAAGTCCGGTTTCAGGCGGGCAGGCAGTCGGTCATCTGGCATTCGGAAACCATGTGAAAACAAAAGGGTGGATTTGAAATGTCGGTTCGGTTCGGCGGGGTCAATGGTGGATAACCATATGCATGGAATGAAACCACTTCGATAGTCCGATATACTTTCCTGGCGCCAAGTGAAATTCCCCATGGTATCGCGCCGCTTGTCTGCCGATGTGTTGGGCATGTTTCGGCCGACTTGCGGTCCAGACGAGCATCGTTATTCTCGCGGCAATCCATTGTAGGCCGCCCCATGACCCGCCACCTCCTCTTCCTCACCGGCACGCGCGCCGATTTCGGCAAGCTTGAACCGCTGGCCGTCGCCGCGCGGGATGCGGGGCATGCGGTGACCTTCTTTGTCACCGGGATGCACATGCTCGACCGCTACGGGCTGACCAAGATCGAGGTGCATCGCATGCCCGGCGTGAAGGTGCATGAATTCCTCAACCAGCGGCCCGGCGATCCGCAGGACGTGATCCTCGCCAAGACCGTGATGGGGTTTTCCGACTACATCACCGAACACCGGCCTGATCTGATCGTCGTCCACGGCGACCGGATCGAGGCGCTGGCGGGGGCGCTGGTGGCGGCGACGAACTACATCCCTTCGGCCCATGTCGAGGGCGGCGAGGTGTCTGGCACCATCGACGAGGTGTTCCGCCACTGCAACACCAAGCTGGCGGCGCAGCATTTCGTCTCGTCGGACCAGGCGGCGCGGCGGGTGATGGCTTTGGGGGAACCCGGGGACAGCATCCACGTCATCGGCTCGCCGGAGCTGGATTTCCACATGGGGCCCTCGGGCGTGACCATCGACGAGGTGCGGGCGCATTATGCGATTCCCTTTGCCGATTACGGGATCGCGGTCTTCCATCCCGTCACCTCCGAAGCCGCGACGATGGGGGCGCAGGCCGAGGGGCTTTTTGGCGCGCTGGAGGCGTCAGAGCGGAACTTCGTCGTCATCGCGCCGAACAACGATCCGGGGTCCGAGGCGATCTTTGCGGTGCTGGACCGCCTGCCGAAGGAGCGGTTCCGGGTGATCCCCTCGATGCGGTTTGCGCATTTTTCGGAACTGATGAAGAACGCCGCCTGCATGGTCGGCAATTCCAGCGCGGGGGTGCGGGAAGCACCGTTCCTCGGGCTGCCCTCGCTCGACATCGGCACAAGGCAGACGCGGCGTTCGGACGCGCCCTCGATCCGGACCGCGGATGCGGGGGATCGGGTGGCGATTCTCGGGTTCCTGTCGTCGGAATGGGGCAGGCCCCATCCGCGCCACACCGCCTTTGGCGAGGGCCGCGCGGCGGATCGCTTCGTCGCGGTGCTGGCCGATCCTGCCTTCTGGGACCGCCCGCTCCAGAAAGAGTTCCGCGATCTTGTCTGAGGCGCGGACAGGCTGGGCGCTTCGCGGCTATCTGCTGGCAGTGGCGGCGCTGTCGCCGCTGCTGCCCTGGCATCTGAAGCGGCGGTTAGCGCGCGGGAAGGAAGACCCAGGCCGTTGGCGTGAAAAGCTGGGATACCCGACGGCGCCCCGCCCCGAAGGGCCGCTGGTCTGGTTCCATGCCGTGGGCCTGGGCGAGGTTCTGGCCCTGCGCGGGCTGATCGCGGCGATGGCAGCGGCGCGGAGCGATCTCAAGTTCCTCGTCACGTCCTCGGCGCGGTCTTCGGCGCAGGTCTTCGCCGCCAACCGGCCCGAGCGGACGGTGCACCAGTATCTGCCGCTGGATGCTCCGGGGCCTGTGGCACGGTTCCTGGACCACTGGCGGCCCGATCTGTCGGTCTGGGCCGAACAGGATCTGTGGCCCGGCGCCGTGGTTGCGGCGGCGCGGGCCGGGATTCCGCTGGCGCTGGTCAATGCGCGGATGGATGCGCGGGCCTTCGCGGCGCGCTCGAAAGGCCGGGGGATCTACCGCGATCTTTATGGCCGCTTTGCGTTCATCTCGGCGCAGGACGAGGCGACCGCCCGGCATCTGGCGGCGCTTGGGGCCGAAGGCGTGACGGTCGGCGGATCGCTGAAAGCCGCCGCCGGGCCTCTGGCCGATCACCCGGTGCGCGCGGCGATCCAGCAGGCGCTGGCGGGGCGGCGGATCTGGGTTGCGGCCTCGACCCATCCCGAGGACGAGGCGGCGGCGCTTTCCGCGCAGGAACGGCTTTTCAGGGAGGATCCGGCCTGGCTCCTGATCCTTGCGCCCCGTGATCCCGTGCGGGGGGAAGAGATCGGTTTGGCCGCCGCGAGTCACGGCTTGTCTTTCGTCCGCCGCGGTCTTGGCGCGCAGCCGGGGGCGGGCGATGCGGTCTGGGTCGCCGATACCTTCGGGGAAATGGGGCTCTGGTATCGTCTGGGCGCTGCGGCGCTGGTCGGCGGCAGCTTTGGCAGAACCGGCGGCCATAACCCTTGGGAGCCGGCGCGGCTTGGCGCGGCCGTTCTCCACGGCCCGAATGTTGCGAATTTCCGGGGTGATTATGCGCGGTTTCACGAAGCAGGCGCGGCAAGGCAGGTCGGGGATGCCACTGCGCTGGTCGCCGCCCTGACCGATCCGGCGTTGCCGGACCTCGCGACGCGGGGCCGGACGCTTGCCGATGAAGGGATGGCGGGGCTGGGTCGCCTGTGTGACAGGCTGCTGGCGCTTCTGCCGGAGGCGAAGCGATGAAGCCGTTCCCTTCGATCAAGCTGCGGCTGGCGCTTTGGGTCTACGGCGCGGCCTGGCATCTGCTTTTGCCGCTGATCCTGCTTTACCTCTGGCGGCGCGGACGGCGCGACCGGGGCTATGTCGCCCATCTGGCCGAGCGTTTCGGCCGCTACCGCGCCCGGATGGAAGGCGCGGTCTGGGTCCATGCCGTGAGTCTTGGCGAAATGCGATCCGCCGTGCCGCTGATCCGGGCCTTCCTCGCGCGGGGCGACCGGGTGGTGACGACGCATTTCACACCCGCCGGCCGGCGTGAGGCGGAACGGGTCTTCGCCCCCGAGATTGCCGCGGGGCAGGTGGCAAGCGTCTGGATCCCGATCGAGACGACCTGGGCCTTCCGCCGTTTCTTCCGCGCCTTCCGCCCCGCCTTCGGTCTGGTGATGGAGGTCGAGATCTGGCCGCGGATGATCATGGCGGCGCGAGGGGCCCGAGTGCCGCTGTTCCTGTGCAACGCGCAATATCCGCTGCGGAGCTTCACCCGCGACACCACCCGCACCGGCTTGCGCGCCGAGGTGATGCGCGGGCTTGCCGGGGCCTTCGTGAAATCCGACCTGCAGGCCGGCCGCTTTGCCGCCGTGGGCGTGCCGAACATCCACGTGACGGGCGAATTGCGCTTCGACCAGCCGATTCCGCCCGAGCAGCTTGCGGCGGGTGCGGTGGCGCGGGCGGCCTGGGGGCTGGAAGGACGGCCGGTCATCACCATCGCCAGCGCCGTCGAGGGCGAGGATGCCACTTACGTCGCCGCGCTGCGGTCGCTGGGGGTCGGCGCGCGGGAAGATGCGCCGCTGATCGTCTATGTCCCGCGCCGGCCGGAGCGGTTCGACGAGGTGGCAGCGACGCTTCGGGCAGCGGGGTTTCCGGTCGCGCGAAGGTCCGAGGTGTTGGACGAGGCATTACGCGTGACCGCACCGCTGGCGGCACCGGTCCTGCTGGGCGACAGTCTCGGCGAGATGTATTTCTACCTCTCGCTCGCCGACCGCGTGGTGGTGGGCGGCGGCTTCACGCCCGCAGGCGCGCACAACATCATCGAGCCGCTGGCCGTGGGAAAACCCGTGGTCACCGGACCGGTGACATGGCCGATCGAATATCCCTTTGCCGAGGCCGAGGCGGCGGGTGTCGCCCGGTCGGTTCCCGATGCGGCGGCGCTGGCGGTAGCGCTGGGGGCGCTGCCCCGTCGTCCATCGGTTCTTGAACCGATGGCGAACACGATGGACGCCCCCCGGAGTATTTCGGCAAAGAAGAACCCGGAGGGCTTTGAGATTTCGGACTTTTTCGCCGCGCATTCCGGGGCGGCGGAGCGGACGCTGGCCGCTCTGCCCGAGGCGCTGGCGGCGGCGCGCGCTACCAGCCGCTGAAACCGCCGTCGACGTTGACAAGCTGGCCCGTCATGTAGCCCGCTTGCGCGCTGCACAGAAACAGCATGGCATCGGCGATCTCATCGGGCTGGGCCATGCGGCCCACCATGATCAACTCGCCCACCCGGCGCTGGAATTCATCGGAATGGCCGTTGAAGACCGCGCCCGGCGCGATGGTGTTGACGGTGGCCTTGTGCGGCGCCCAGTAGCCCGCGAGCCAGAGCGTCAGGCCATGGATACCGGCCTTGGTCGTCGAATAGGCGGAAAAGCTCTTGAACGGCATGCCTTCGTAGATCGCGTGATGCGGGCCGTTCAGGGCATACATGGAAGCTACGTTGATCAGCGCGCAGGGCCATTTGCCGACGATGTCGCGGTCCATCTGCCGGGCGACCATGAAGGCGCCGGTCAGGTTGGTGCGCAGCGTCCGTTCCCAGTCGCTGACCGAAGTATCGGCGAAGGACGGGAAGGGTTTGCCGGCACCCATCAGCAATTCACCGGTGATGGCGGCGTTGTTCAGGACCACGTTCGGCTGCCACCCGTCCCTCAGGACGCGCTGGAAGATTTCCGTCACCTGATCTTCATTGCCCACGTCGAGGTCGTAGAAGCGGAAGTCCGGGTTGTCGCCATGCGCGTCCTTCAACGCGTCGGCGCGATGCCCGGGCAGGTCCGAGGCGATTACGCGGGCACCTTGGGCCAGCATCCGGCGGACGTAGGTCGATCCAAGCACCCCGCCCGAGCCGGTGATGAAGATGGTGCGATCCTTCAGCTGGTCATGCATCGCGGGACTCCAGTCGTGATTTCAGCAGGAATTCGACAAGGCGGAAATCGAACTCGGTGTCGATATCGACGCAGCGTTCGGGTTCCATGAGGTAGGGGATCACCCGGCCTTCATAAAGGCTTTCGGCGCGGCGCAGGTAGGCAGGGTCAAGCACATAGGTCGAGGCCGCGTGTTCATAGACCACCGGCGCTTGTTGGCGCGCCACGACGCCCCCGGGTAGCGGTTTCGACACATGCAGCGCCCCGGTCGCATCGGGTTCGACAAGGTTGAAATAGGGGTTCTTGCGCGCCTCGCAGCAGGACATGACCATGTCGGGGCGTTCCTTCGCGAACAGGTCCAGCGCGCGGTCGATGTCGGCGTCTTCGCGCAAGGGCGAGGTGCAGTCGAGGTCGAGAAAGGCCGTCACGGGCGCGGGCAGCAGCGCCTGCGATGCCTCCAGCGCGTGCTGCCAGACACCCCATTTCCCGGCGCTGTCGGTCGCCAGATGCGCGGGGCGCAGGCCGATCTTCAGCGCCCCACGCGCCACCGCGTGGTCATAGATCGCCGGATCGTCGGTGGACACCACCACGGCGCCGATGCGCGGATTGGCGAACAGCTGGTCCAGCGACCAGTCGATCAGCGGCTTGCCACAGATCGGGCGGAAGTTCTTGCCCGGCACGCCCTTGGAGCCCTTGCGCGCCCCGATATGGCCAAGGATCATCGACTGTCTCCTATGGTATCTGCTTGGTGATCTGGCCCGCGAAGCGACGGCTTTCCCAGGCGCGCGCGATCAGGCCGCAGCTTTCGCCCACCCGGTCGAGGCGCGGCAGAAGCGGGTTGTCGGATGGTGTCCGGCCTGCGGCCAGCGCCAGGAAATCCCGCATGAGGCCAAGGAACATCTCGTTCCGCTCAAAGGGAAATTCCGGTGCCACAGGGTTCTTGCCGGTGATGCTGTAGCGCCCGGCGATCAGATCGAGGTCGTAAAGCCGTTCGGTGCCGCGCAGGGTGATGCGACGGGTCGACACCGGCAGAAGGTAGTCCATCGCCACGCTGCCGGTCCGGCCGGATTGCGACAGGCCGATCTGCGTCGCCACATCGACGCCGGGGTAGGCGGCATGGCCGAGGCTTTCGACGGCCCCGAGCGCCAGTCCGGGGAACAGGCAGGCGGCCATGTCGAGTTCATGGCAAAGATCCAGAAGCACGCCGCCGCCCTCGGGAAGTGCTGCATAGCTGTCAGAGAACCGCCAGTTCTGCCGCCACTGCGTCACGTCATGGCCGATCTCGAAGCCGAAGCGGAAGATGTCGCTCAGGTCGGTCTCGGCCAGATGTCGAATGGCGGGATGATAGCGCATCATGAAGCCCGCGACCGAGCGCGCGGCCACCGGTGCGGCGGCCTCCATGATGGCGGCAAGCCCGGCCGGGTCGTGGGCCAGCGGCTTTTCGACGTAGAAGGGCAGGCTCCGGTCGGCGCAGGCGCGGATCAGCGGCAGGCGGATCTGGGTGGCGGTGGCAATGACCACGGCATCGGTTTCGGCAAGCGCTGTGTCCAGCGCGCCGTCGGACTGCCGCCATGGCAATAATCGCGCGTCTGCGCCAAGTGTGACCAGGTTCTGGTGGTGCCGCTTGCCGATGGATCCGGCGCCGATGACAAGAACGCGCATCAATATCCCCCGGCGATGGCCTGTTGCATGGCGGATGCAAGCCGGGCGGCATCGGCTGCAACCAGCGCCTCGATCCGGGCCACGCGCGCGGGCGTGAACCAGTCCTCGACATCCAGGGAATTGAGGGTGCCTACGACCTCGCCATCCGCGCGGCGCACCGGAGCATTCAGCACCGAGTGGCAGCCGAGGGCGTTAATCAGGGCGTGATCGGCGAAGTAGGGCGCGAAATCCGCAGTGCGGTTGGCGACGAAGCTTTTCCCCGCATCGATGACCTGCCGGCTCCAGTCATTGGCCAGCGCGGGCTTGGTGCCGGACACGGGATAGGCCTCGGGATGGCTTGTCCAGATGCGGCGAAAGAGGCCCGCCTCGGGGTCGCGCGCGGTGACGGTGAAAAGCCGCGCGCCCGTCGCCCGGGCCAGGGCGGCAAAGATCGGATCGGATTCTGTCACGGAACTGTCCCCGGCTGGTGTTGCCTGCAACCTAGTGCAGGGCGCCCGGACCTGCAAACGATCCGAGGCTCGCAGCCGCATCATGTTGTGCGGACGGCCCCGCCATGGCAGGGCCGTTCCCATGTGGTTGTCGTGGCCGGGGCCTTACGGCTGGGTGGTGGTGCCGTGCGCGGAATGGTCGGTGCCGTGCGCGTCACCGCCCTTCGACGCTTCGACCTGGAACTCGACCGTCACCGGACCGGCCTTTTCAAAGGTCAGCGTCACCGGCACCTTGTCGCCTTCCTTCACCGGCGCCTTGATGTCCATGAACATGATGTGCAGGCCGCCCTTTTCGAAGGCGACGGTCTGGCCGGCGGGAATTGCCACTTCGGGTTGTTCGGTCATCGTCGCCATGCCGTTGGCATCGACGGAGGACAGGTGCACCTGGGTCATGCCGATCCCGGAGGCGGCGGAAAGCAGCTTGTCCTCGGCGGTGCCGGTGTTCTCGATCGTCATGTAGCCGCCGGCGACCTTGGCGTTTTCAGCCGGAGCCGGAATCGACGGGTGGGTGATCGTCAGATCGCCGGCCTTGTAGTCATGCGCGACGGCAGGAAGGGCCGTGGTGAACAGAAGGGCCGCGAAGGGCAGAGCGAATTTGAGCATGTCATTCATCCTTGGTTGGGGCACCGCTCGCCTTGTGCGGGCGGTGCGGAAAAGATCGGGTCTGGAAGGTTTGGCAGGGACGGCGTGGAGTCCCCTGCCCGCAGGGGCACCGCATCGCGCGCGGCCAGGCGCGCGCCCTTGGGCCGCCCATGCCGCCGCCGATGTCTCCCGGCGCCTGATTCTGCGGATCAGGCCAGCGGCGGTGCGCGCGCGGGATCGGTGCGATCGGCAGAGATCAGGGGAGGGTCGCAGGGCCTGAGCTTCGGCCAGCCAACCTGCCGGATGACGGCATCACGCCGGATGACACCGCCCCGCTCGGGAAGCACGATCGAGGCCACAAGGCGGCAGGCTTCGCAGCCAAGGGCCTCGGCCTTGTCCTGATGTTCGGTTGCGCCGCAAAGACTGTCGCCCGGCACACCCTGCAGGGCGGCAAGGTTCAGCAAGGCCCGGTCAGGCAGGGTGGTAAACCCGCGATGCCCGAACCCGGCAGCCACGAGCCCGAGGCAAAGCGCCAGAGGCATGAGCAGGGTAGCAAGTCGGTGGCGCAGGATCGGCATGATCCGTGGTTAGCATGACCGGGTGACCGGGGAAAGGGCAGGTTTGCCGCAGGGCGGCGTCGGCCCGGCACGGTGTCTTTGTGGCGGATCGGCGGGGTGGCGGGCGGGGTGGCAGGGCCGCGCCCGGCAGGGGGGGCGCCTGTCAGCAACCGGCAGGATTTCGGCGTTCGGTCCCGGTTTTCCCGAGGGGCTGCGGATTGGTGTCAGGGATTGATCCCGGGTGGGGTTCGGTCCGGACCCTGACGCGCGTCGTTCGGCCAACGATCGGGCCGGCAACCGAAGGGGCAAAGGGAGGCCCCGGTCAAACAGGTGCAGGAATTGTCCTGTGCGCAGGCGCTTCTGCCTTGCCGCCCGGGCCGCCCGTGCCAAGGCGTGCCGCCTATTCGGCGCCCCGGCCCGCGCGTCCGCCCCGGCGTTTGCGAAGCCGGTCCCTGCGCCCCGGAAGTTCGTCCATGATCGCGTGGCGCTGCTCGGCTGTCATCGCGTTCCAGCCGCCGATCTCGGCCACCGTGCGATGGCAGCCGATGCAGATGCCTGCCGTCGGGTGCACCGAACAAAGCCTGATGCAGGGGCTCTCGACTTCCTTGCGCCGCCACAGATCGTCGGTGTCGGTCGGGCCGGTCGCAGCCGCCGACGCGCGGTTCGGGGTCACCTGATCCATGGCTGGCCTCTCCGTTCCCTCTGTGCGACCTCAACCGCGCCCGAGATGGGCGGCACGGTCCAACAATCCTTGCAGGATATACCCTGCGGCCACATGATCTATGACCTCGGCGCGACGCTTTCTAGACGTATCCGCCTCGAGCAGCGCGCGTTCGGCGGCGACGGTGGACAGGCGTTCATCCCAGAAGGTGATCGGCAGGGGCGTCAGCTTTTCAAGGTTGCGGGCAAAGGCGCGGGTCGACTGGCAGCGCGGGCCTTCGCTTCCGTCCATGTTGCGCGGCAGGCCGAGCACAAGGCCGGCAAGCTCCCTGTCCGCCACGATCTCGAGAAGCCGCGCCGCGTCTTGCGTGAACTTTATCCGCCGGATCGTCACAAGCGGCGTTGCGACCGAACGAAGCCGGTCCGAGACCGCAACCCCGATGGTCTTGTCGCCCAGATCAAGCCCCGCGATCGCCCGGTGCGGAGGAAGGGTGGCCAGGAACGCCTCGGGCGTCTCGAGGATCATTCGATCAGTCCGGCCCGGCGCGCGGCCGCATCAAGCGTGGCCAAGCCACCTGCATCGCCCGCCAGCGCCACACGGGCACGGTCCAGCGCCGCCGTCCCGCGATCCCGATCGCCAAGCTGGCCCAGCGCCTCGATGAGCCGCACCCAGTCTGCCTCCTTGCCGCCCTCCGTCGCCAGCCTCCGGTCCAGCCGGTCGACCATGCCCAGGATCATCGCCTGCCGGTCTTCGGTCGACATCTCGGCAGCCGCCGCCATTGCCGCCGCATCGGGCCCGGGTGCATCCGGGGCAGCCACCACGGGGGCGGGGGCCGTGTAGGGTATCCCGGCGGCAAGGGCCAGCCCCTCGATCTGCTCGCGCACAAGCGCCATCCAGGGCGCGCCTTGCGGACCTTCCTCTGCCAGCGGGCGCCAAAGCCCGAAAGCAAGGTCCGGGCGCAGGTTCTGCGCATACATCAGCCCCAGATAGAAGCCTGCGGTGGGATCCCCGGGGTCACGCTCCCGCACGGCCTTCAGCGCGGCTTCGGCCTCGGGCGAGACATACCCCCCGGCCGCCATGACCTGCGCATCCGCCAGCGCCAGATAATCCGCCGCAATCGCCGCCGTTCCCTTCAGGTTGATCACCACGGCCTGGGCACGGGCAGCGGCGGCGAAATTGCCCAGCGCCGCCTCGTTCCTGGCCAGCAGCTCGTGCCCCTGCAGGTCGCCGGGCCGGGCCGCGACCGCCTTGCGCAGCCGCTCCATCAACTCGGCCTCCTCGGGCGTGGGTGGTGCGGGCGCCGCTGCGGGCGCGCGGAGTTCGGCCTCGGCCTGCGGGATGCGGTTGCGCAGGATCTCGTCGGCCCGCGCAAGCCGCGTCGCAATCGGCATGTCGGGATAGCCCGGTGCCCCGAGCCAGGCATAAAGCCCGAAGCTCGCGGCCAGGAGCAGCGCGGTCGCTCCGGTTGCCGTCCAGAGCGCCGCCGGCCCGGCCGTCCCGCCCCTTTGCCCCGATGCCGCCAGGGCGCGGTCGGCTTCAAGGATCCTGCGCGAAATCTCGACCCGCGTGCGCGCCGCCTCATCGGGCGCAAGGACTCCGCGCTCGAGGTCGCGCTCGATCCCGGCGAGTTGCCCGCGCCAGACCTTCAGATCGAAAAGCGCGGCCGGCTCGGCGGCGGTCTGCGCCGACCGGGCCATCGCCCGGATCAGCGTCATCGCCACCAGAACCGTCAGGCCCAAGGCCGCCAGAGCATAGCCCATCCGTCATCTCCTGTTCTCTCAGGACTTACCTAAGCGACCCGCGCCCGCTGCAAAAGTCCGAAGTCGCACCCGGCGCTGACACGATGTCGCAAGCGCCCTTGCGTTCCGGCAGGTGCAAATCCGCCGCTGCTGCGCACCGAGATGTCGGAATCCTCACGATCATGCCGCTTGACGAAGCGTTCCCGGGTGGTTCAGACGGCATCAAGATCGGCAGGACAGCGAAGCCGCAGCGGCACGCTGGAATCGACACAACAAAGCGGGGTAGGGATGATGAAGCGGTATTCCATGTTTGCCGTCGCCCGCGAGGGGTTGAATTACCACCTCGGCTGGGGCCGTGCCTGGCGCAATCCGGCGCCGAAGAAGAAATACGACGTGATCATCGTCGGGGCCGGCGGCCACGGCCTTGCCACGGCCTATTACCTTGGCAAGAACTACGGCATCCGCAACGTCGCCATCATCGAAAAGGGCTGGCTCGGCGGCGGCAACACCGGGCGCAACACGACGATCATCCGCTCGAACTACCTGCAGGATCCGTCGGCGGCGATCTACGAAAAGGCGCGGAGCCTTTACGAGACGCTGAGCCAGGATCTGAACTACAACGTCATGTTCAGCCCGCGCGGCCTGCTGATGCTGGCCCAGACCCACCACGAGGTGCGCGGCTACCGCCGCACGGTCTATGCCAACAACCTGCAAGGCGTGACCACCGAATGGATCGGCCCCGAACGCGTCAAGCAGATCGTGCCGATCATGAACATCCACGGCCCGCGCTATCCGGTCCTCGGCGCGCTCTACCAGGCCCGTGGCGGCACCGCACGCCATGACGCGGTCGCCTGGGGCTATGCCCGCGCATGTTCCGACATGGGCATGGATATCATCCAGCAATGCGAAGTCACCGGCATCCGCCAGGTGAACGGCAAGGTCACGGGCGTCGATACCACCAAGGGCTCGATCGACTGCGACAAGCTCGGCCTTGTGGTCGCCGGCCACACCTCGGTTCTGGCCGACATGGGTGGCTTCCGCCTGCCGATCGAATCGCTGGCGCTGCAGGCGCTGGTCTCCGAACCGATCAAGCCCTGCATGGACGTGGTCGTGATGGCCAACACGGTGCATGGCTACATGTCGCAATCCGACAAGGGCGAGATGGTGATCGGCGGCGGCACCGACGGGTTCAACAACTACACCCAGCGCGGCTCCTGGCACCATGTCGAGGAAACCGTGCGCGCGCTGGTGGAAACCTTCCCGATGATCTCGCGGCTGAAGATGCTGCGGCAATGGGGCGGCATCGTCGACATGACCGGCGACCGCTCGCCCATCCTGTCGAAGACGCCCCTTGGCAACTGCTTCGTCAACTGCGGCTGGGGCACCGGCGGGTTCAAGTCGATCCCCGGCTCGGGCTGGGCGATGGCCGAATTGATGGCGCGGGGCGAACCCGGGCCGCTGACGGAAGAATTCTCGATGTATCGCTTCCGCGAGGGCAAGTTCATCGATGAAAGCGTCGCCGCCGGGGTGGCGCACTGATGGCCTCTATCCTCCTTCATCTTGGTTCAAACATCCCGGGGGTCCGGGGGCAGAGCCCCCGTCAGCCCGGACGGAGCACGACATGCTGATCCTTGAATGCCCCTGCTGCGGCGTGAAGGCCGAGGAAACCGAACTTGCCCCCGGCGGCGAGGCGCATCTGAAGCGCTTCGGGCCGGGCTCGTCGGACGCGGACTTCGACAGCTACATGTTCGCCCGCGCGAACCCGAAGGGTGTCCATTTCGAACGCTGGCGCCATGCCAACGGCTGCGGCAAGTGGTTCCTCGCCGCCCGCTGCACCGCCACGCTCGAAGTCTTCGGCACCTATCCCGCCCAGACCACCGAACCTCCGGCCGAACTCCAGGCCTATATCAAGTCGCGTCGCCCCGAATGGGAGGGTTACAAATGAGCACCCGTCTGGCCCGGGGTGGTCGCCTGATCGACCGCACGAAGCCCATCACCGTCACCTTCAACGGCCGCCGTATGGCCGGCTACCTGGGCGACACGCTGGCCTCGGCCGTTCTCGCCAATGACCAGATGATGGTCGGCCGGTCCTTCAAGTATCACCGCCCGCGCGGGGTGGTGGCCTCGGGCGCCGAGGAACCCAACGCCCTAGTGGGCCTTGGCACCGGCGGCCGGTTCGAGCCGAACCAGCGCATGACCACGACCGAGGCCTTCGACGGCGCCGAAACCGCCAGCCAGAACCACTGGCCAAGCCTTGAATTCGACATCGGCGCGATCAACAACAAGTTCGGGCGCCTTTTGCCCGGCGGCTTCTACTACAAGACCTTCATGTGGCCGCGCAGCTTCTGGAAGCATGTCTACGAGCCGATCATCCGCCAGTCGGCGGGGCTCGGGAAAGTTCCGACCGACCGTGACGCCGACCGTTACGAACAGGCCTATGCATTCGCCGATGTCGCCGTCGTCGGCGCCGGCATTGCCGGTCTGACCGCAGCACTTGGCGCGGCGAAGGCGGGCAAGCGCGTCATCGTTCTGGAAATGACCCCGGCTTGCGGCGGACGCGCGGTTGTCGATGGCATCACCATCGACGGGCAGGGCGCCGATGCCTGGGTCGCTGCGGCGGTCGAGGCGCTGCGCGGCATGGACAATGTCACGCTGATGACCCGCACCATGGCGACCGGGCTTTACGACCACGGCTACCTGATGGCTGCCGAACGCATTGCCGACCATACCCCCGGCGACGGGCGTCCCAAGCAGCGCCTGTGGCGGATCCGCGCCGGCGAGGTGATCACGGCGACCGGCGCCATCGAGCGCACGCTGTCCTTCGCCGGAAACGACATCCCCGGCGTCATGCTGGCGGCGGCGGTGCGCGACTATGTCGTGAATTACGGCGTCAGCATCGGCGACCGCACGGTGATCGTCACCAACAACGACGATGCCTATCGCACGGCGCTGGCGCTGCTGGATGCCGGGCTGCGCGTGCCGGCGGTGATCGACGCGCGCGCCAATGTTACCGGCGCGCTGGCCCAGGCGGTGCGTGATCGCGGCGTCCGGGTGCTGGCCGGCCATGGTGTCGCCAAGGTCCACGGCGGCAAGCGCGTCACCGGTGTCGCAATCTGTGCCCAGGCCGGCGAAGGTGCGATGATCGAGGAAATCGCCTGCGACTGCGTCGCCATGTCGGGCGGCTGGTCGCCGGTCGTCCATCTCTGGTCGCATTGCGGCGGCAAGCTGAACTGGGACGAGACCTCCGCCATGTTCCGCCCCGACCCGCAGCGCCCGCCTCTGGGTGCCGACGGTCGCGGCATGGTCCGCGCCGTCGGTTCGGCCAACGGCATGTTGACGGCGGATGCGGTGCTCGCGGACGCCCATGCCGCCTTCGGCTCGGGCGCGGCCCCCGCCACCGATGCCCCGGCGGAAGCCGCGATGGAACCGGTCTGGATCATGCCGCAGGGCGCTGGCCCCAAACTGCGCATGAAGATGTGGCTCGACCCGCAGAACGACGTCAAGGTTTCGGACGTGCAGCTTGCGGCGCGCGAAGGCTACGAGTCGGTCGAGCATACCAAGCGCTACACGACGCTCGGCATGGCGACCGACCAGGGCAAGATGAGCAACATCAACGGCCTGGCGGTTCTTTCCAATGCACTGCATCAGCCGATCCCGGCGACCGGCACCACGACCTTCCGCCCGCCCTACACGCCGCTGAACTTCGGCGCCATCGCCGGCGAGGCCCGGGGCGAGATCTTCCAGCCACTGCGCCGCACGCCGATCCACGACTGGCACGAGACGCATGGCGTCGAATGGGAACCCGTGGGCCTCTGGCGCCGCCCGTTCTGCTACCGCCGCCCCGGTGAATCGACCGAGGCCGCCGTCAACCGCGAGGTTCGCAACACCCGCCAGAACCTTGGCCTGCTCGACGCCTCGACGCTGGGCAAGATCCTGGTCAAGGGGCCTGACGCGGGCAAGTTCCTCGACATGCTCTATACGGGCGTCATGTCGACGCTTGCCGTGGGCAAGTGCCGCTATGGGCTGATGTGCAACGAACAGGGCTTCCTCAGCGATGACGGCGTCGTTGTCCGCCTGTCCGAGGACAGCTGGCTTTGCCACACCACCTCGGGCGGGGCCGATCGCATCCACGGCTGGATGGAGGACTGGCTGCAATGCGAATGGTGGGACTGGAAGGTGCATACCGCCAACCTGACCGAACAGTTCGCACAGATCGCCGTTGTGGGTCCCAATGCACGCAAGCTGCTGGAAAAGCTGGGCGGCATGGATGTCTCGAAGGAGACGCTGCCCTTCATGGCCTTTGCCGAAGGCACGCTCGGCGGCTTCGACGCCCGGGTGTTCCGGATCAGCTTCTCGGGTGAGCTCAGCTATGAAATCGCGGTTCCCGCCAGCCAGGGCCGGGCTTTCTGGGAAAAGCTGCATGACGCGGGCCAGGAATTCGGCCTGATGCCTTACGGCACCGAATGCCTGCACATCCTGCGCGCCGAGAAGGGCTTCATCATGATCGGTGATGAAACCGACGGTACGGTGATCCCGCAGGATCTGAACATGGCCTGGGCGATTTCCAAGAAGAAGGCCGACTATCTGGGCAAGCGCGGCCAGGAACGCAGCTATCTGGCCAGCGCTGACCGCTGGAAACTGGTGGGTCTGGAAACGCTTGACGGATCGGTTCTGCCGGATGGCGTCTATGCGGTGGCACCGGGCGTCAACGCCAATGGCCAGCGCAATGTGCAGGGGCGTGTCACCTCGACCTACTTCTCGCCCACGCTTGGACGCGGGATTGCGATGGGTCTGGTGAAGCACGGGCCCGACCGCATGGGCGAGGTGCTGGATTTCCCCGGCGACAACGGCAAGATCCACCAGGCCCGGATCGTCGATCAGGTCTTTTTTGACAAGGAAGGGGCGAAAAACGATGCCTGATACCGTCAGTGCCTTGAATGGCAAGACCTACGCCGGCTTTGTCGACATCGCGGAAGCCGGGCTTCAGGGGATGATCACGCTCCGGGGTGATCTGGCCTCGGCTGCGCTGGCCAAGGCGGTCAAGGCCGCCGTCGGGACCAAGGTTCCCGACCAGCGCCGGATCGTGACGGCGGGGGGCAAGTCCGCGCTCTGGATGTCGCCCGACGAACTGTTGCTGCTGGTGCCCTATGTCGAGGCGCCGGGGATCGCCGCACAGCTTTCCGAGAGCCTTTCGGGCGAACATGCGATGGCGGTCAACGTCTCGGACGCGCGGGCGATGTTCCGCATCAAGGGTGCCAAGGCATCCCAGGCGCTGCAAAAGCTGGCACCCGTCGATTTCGCATCGCTTGGCGACGACGAGGTGCGCCGGTCGCGCATCGCGCAGGTTGCGGGCGCGCTCTGGAAATCGGGACCGCAGGAGTTCACGCTGGTGAGCTTCCGCTCGGTCGCGGGCTATGTCATGGGGCTTCTGGAAAGCTCGGCCCGGCCGGGATCCGAAATCGCCTGACAAGACGGCGTATTGATCAACGGGGCGCGCGGCCGGGATGGCCGCGCCCTTGGCGTTCCATGAGCCTGCTTGACCCTGTGGAACGCCTGTGGCCTTAGTGGCGTTGAGCCGCGAACCACAGACGAAAGGAAACGCCATGGCCTTCACCCTTCCCGATCTTCCCTATGCCCACGACGCGCTGGCATCGCTTGGCATGTCGAAGGAGACGCTGGAATACCACCATGACCTGCACCACAAGGCCTATGTCGACAACGGCAACAAGCTGATCGCCGGAACCGAATGGGAATCGAAGTCTCTGGAAGACATCGTGCGCGGCACCTACCAGGCCGGGGCGGTGGCGCAGAACGGCATCTTCAACAACGCCTCGCAGCACTGGAACCACAACCTGTTCTGGGAAGTGATGGGGCCGGGCGAGGCCAAGAAGATCCCCGGCGCGCTGGAGAAGGCGCTTACCGAGGCTTTCGGTTCGGTCCAGAAGTTCAAGGACGATTTTGCCGCCGCCGGTGCCGGGCAGTTCGGCTCGGGCTGGGCCTGGCTGGTCAAGGACAAGGACGGCAGCCTCAAGGTCACCAAGACCGAGAACGGGGTGAACCCGCTCTGCTTCGGGCAGACCGCTCTGCTGGGCTGTGACGTGTGGGAGCACAGCTACTACATCGACTTCCGCAACAAGCGCCCGGCCTATCTGACCAACTTCCTGGAAAAGCTGGTGAATTGGGAAGCCGTGGCTGGCCGCCTGTAATCCGCGCGGGACGAGCCGTCTGCATTGAAAGGCCCGCCGGATACCCCGGCGGGTCTTTTTGCACGCGGCGCGCGATCTGCCGGGACGAGCGGGCGGCCGGGCGGTGATGCGCCAGCCGGGTTCGGGGCCGGTGACCCGCAACCCGCTATGGCTGGCCTGGCTCGCGCCCCGAGGGCGCGGCGCCCGACGCGCCGAGCGAGGCATGGGCATCGCGGACGATGCCGCCGATCTGGATGAAATGCTCGGACAGCGGGTTGGTCTTGCGCCAGACCATGCCTATGCGGCGCCTGGGACGCGGTTGGGCCAGCCTTGCGGTTGCCACATCCGCGCGGCCCGCTTCGCTGGCCACCGCCATTTCCGGAATCAAGGTCACGCCGATACCTGCCCCCACCATCCCCACCAGAGTGGACAGCGAACTGCCCTCCATCAACTCGCGCTGGGGGTTCGACGACATGTGGCAGAAGGCCAGCGCCTGATCGCGGAAGCAGTGCCCTTCCTCCAGCAGCAGGAGCCGCATCTCCTTCAGCATGTCGGAACTTGGCACCGGTTTCAGCCGGTCGGCGCGTGGGCGCACAAGGATGAATTCTTCGTCAAACAGCGGGTATTCCTGCAATCCCGGCTCGGACACCGGCAGTGCCACCACCGCCAGGTCCAGACGGCTGCCCGCCAGATCCTCGATCAGCTTTCCCGTCACCGCCTCGCGCGGGCGCAGGTCGATCCCGGGAAAGGCCTCGATCAGCCGCCGGATCACTGCGGGCATCATGTAGGGGGCCACCGTCGGGATCATCCCGATCGTGAATGTTCCCACCAAAGGGCTCTCGGCGGCGCGGGCCAGATCGGTCAGGTCATCGACCGATTGCAGGATCGCGCGTGCCCGCGCGGCGAAGGTTTCCCCAAGGGCGGTCAGGCGGATCTGGCGGTGGCCCCGCTCTACCAGCGGTGCCCCGGCAAGCCCTTCCAGATCCTTGACCTGCAACGACAGCGCCGGCTGGCTGATCGCGCAGGCATCGGCTGCCCGCCCGAAATGGCCATGCTGTGCAAGGGCCGCGAAATAGCGCAGGTGCTTCAGTGTTATCATTTGAAAAATCTATCAAAGCGATTTGATAATTCAAGTTCTCTTTATGGGCATCCGCGTTTAGAACCATTCAAGAAATGTCCGGCGGATGGCCCGCCGGAGGGGAATGAGCAAGAAGAGGGGACTGCCATGGACGGCGATCAAGTGAAACCGGCCGGGAAATGCCCGGTGATGCACGGCGCGATGACCTCGGGCGGCGGTTCTGTCACCAGCTGGTGGCCGAATGCGCTGAACCTTGACATCCTGCACCAGCACGACACCAAGACCAACCCGCTGGGCGCGGGCTTTGCCTACCGCAAGGAGCTTGAAAAGCTTGACGTCGAGGCGCTGAAGGCCGACCTGCGGGCACTGATGAACGACAGCCAGGCCTGGTGGCCGGCCGACTGGGGCAGCTACGTGGGCACCATGGCGCGGATGAGCTGGCATGCCGCCGGTTCCTACCGCGTGACCGACGGCCGCGGTGGCGCGGGCACCGGCAACCAGCGGTTTGCGCCGCTGAACTCCTGGCCCGACAACGCCAACACCGACAAGCCGCGCCGCCTGCTGTGGCCGATCAAGAAGAAATATGGCAACAAGATCAGCTGGGCCGACCTGATCGCGCTGGCGGGCACCATTGCCTATGAGGTTGCGGGGCTCAAGACCTACGGCTTCGCCTTTGGCCGCGAAGACATCTGGCATCCCGAAAAGGACGTCTACTGGGGCGACGAAAAGGAATGGCTGGCACCGTCCGACAGCCGCTATGGCGATCTTGGCGATGCGAAGTCGCTCGCCAACCCGCTGGCGGCCGTGCAGATGGGCCTGATCTACGTCAACCCCGAGGGCGTGAACGGCAAGCCCGATCCGCTGAAGACGGCGGCGATGATGCGCGAGACCTTCGCCCGCATGGCGATGGATGACGAGGAAACCGTGGCACTGACCGCGGGCGGCCATACGATCGGCAAGGCGCATGGCAACGGCAGCGCGGCCAACCTCAGCCCCGCCCCCGAAGCCGGCGCGATCGAGGATCAGGGCCTGGGCTGGATGATGAAGACCGGCCGCGGCCTGGGCCGCGATACGGTCGTCAGCGGCCTTGAAGGCGCCTGGACCACGCATCCGACCGTCTGGGACAACGGCTTCTTCGAGATGCTGTTCAAGCATGACTGGGAACTGCGCAAGTCGCCCGCAGGCGCCTGGCAGTATGAGCCGGTCACGATCGCCGAGGCCGACAGGCCCGCCGACGTGGAAGATCCCGCGATCCGCCACAACCCGATGATGACCGATGCCGACATGGCGCTGAAGGTCGATCCGATCTATCGGGAAATCTCGCTGAAGTTCCGCGATGACTTCGACTATTTCTCGGAAACCTTCGCCCGCGCCTGGTTCAAGCTGACCCACCGCGACCTTGGCCCGAAGTCGCGCTATTTCGGCCCCGATGCGCCGACGGAAGATCTGGTCTGGCAGGATCCGGTTCCCATGGGCCCCACCGATTATGACGTGGCGGTCGTCAAGGCGCGGATCGTGAACAGCGGCCTTTCGGGCGCTGACCTGATCGCCACCGCCTGGGACAGTGCGCGGACCTTCCGCGGCTCGGACAAGCGCGGCGGCGCGAACGGTGCCCGCATCCGGCTTGCGCCGCAGAAGGACTGGGCGGGGAACGAACCCGAACGCCTGGCCCGCGTGTTGGCGGTGCTGGAGCCGATCGCCAGGGAAACCGGCGCCTCGATCGCGGATGTGATCGTGCTGGCGGGCAATGTGGGCATCGAGCAGGCGGCCAAGGCGGCGGGGTTCGACGTGTCGGTGCCCTTCGCGCCCGGGCGGGGTGATTCCACCCAGGATCAGACCGACGCCGCGTCGTTCAGCTTCCTCGAGCCGCTGGCCGATGGCTACCGCAACTGGCAGAAGGAAGATTACGCCGTCAGCCCCGAAGAGATGCTCTTGGACCGCACGCAGCTTCTGGGGTTGACTGCGGCGGAGATGACGGTGCTCCTGGGTGGCATGCGTGTCCTGGGCACCAACCATGGCGGCACGAAGCATGGCGTCTTCACCGACCGTGTCGGCGCGCTGACGACCGATTTCTTCGTCAACCTGACCGACATGCACTATTCCTGGGTGCCGGTGGCCGATGGCAGCTATGAAATCCGCGACCGCGTGACCGGCGATGTCAAGTGGACGGCAACCCGGGTTGATCTGGTGTTCGGGTCGAACTCGATCCTG
The DNA here is from genome assembly GCA_020622085.1 of Paracoccaceae bacterium. Classification (GTDB taxonomy): domain Bacteria; phylum Pseudomonadota; class Alphaproteobacteria; order Rhodobacterales; family Rhodobacteraceae; genus QY30. The sequence continues at coordinate 1,541,216 of JAHRYM010000001.1, forward strand.
CGCGCCATCGCCGAGATCTATGCCCAGGACGACAACAAGGGCAAGTTCGTCGAGGACTTCGTCGCCGCCTGGGCAAAGGTGATGAACGCCGACCGGTTCGATCTGGCCTGAGCCCCGGCCTTTTGAAACCCCAGGTTCCGCCGGTTCAACCCGGCGGGACTTTCCACATCAACAGCCTTCACGTTCCTGCGCCGCCCCTACATCAGGCCGTCGAACTGCCTTGCAGTGTCGCGCAGGATCTTGCGGTTGATCCCGAACACCGCCTGAAGGGCGCGCGCCTTTTCGCGGCGATAGTCGACCCCGCGTGGCTTGGCACGCCGGTAGGCAGTCCGGGCGCGGCGGTCGTCAGGTTCCGTGACGGTCAGGCCATCGCTGCTGTCGCCGGCCGGCCTTGCGACCTCGTTCCAGATCGGCGTGCCCGAGTGCAGGGTGAACTCGTTGAAGCGCACGCGATCCAGAAGATGCGCGTGTTCTTCCAGGAAATCGGCCGTTGCGCGCATGTCGTCAGCGGTTTCACCGGGGAAACCCTTGAACATGGTGCAGCGGATCGAAAGCCCCGCAGCATGCGCGTCACGGATGAAGGCCGAATTGCGCGCAACCGATGATCCCTTGCGCATGGCGTCGAGCAGCCTCTGGCTTCCGGTTTCCAGTCCGAACGAAATCCGCCGCATTCCGCCGGCGACCGCCATATCCAGATCGGCGCGCGACAGTCCGTTGTCCCTGCGTTCATCGACATGGACCGTGCCCACCCATTCTGCGCCGGGAAGCCGTTCCCGTGTGCCCACTGCAATCCCGCGGATCATTCCGGGCCAGGAATTGAGCTTGAGATCAAGAAACAGGAAATTCCGGGTCTCGTGACGAAGCACCTGTTCTTCCATCTCGGCCAGGACGTTGCCTACGCTGCGGCTGCGGAAGCTGCGCCCCGACGTCGAGATCACATCCGAACAGAACAGGCACTTGTCCCATTGGCAGCCCCGGCCCGTCATCAGCGGGATGATCCGCACCGGGTAGCGGTCCCAGGGAAAGTCGGTGAAATCGGGCAGGGGACTGTCATCCAGATCGCGGAGCGGCGCTGCCATGGCCGAACGGCGGCCGTCCGGCAGCACAACCCCGGGAAAGGCGAGCGCATCCTTGCCCTTGCAGACGGCTTCGACCAGCGCCGGCAGGTCACGGTCGATCTCGGCGCCGACCACCGCGGAAATGCCGGGAAGCCTGCGCCAGCTTTCGGCGACCTCGGGCAGGTTGAACATCGGCCCACCCAGAATCACCGGGATGCCACGATCGCGGGCAAGGGCAGCGATTCCTGCGACGCTGTTGAAATGCTGGAGATAGGCCGAAATCAGGATCGCGTCGGGCGCATCATCCAGCGCGCGGGCGACCTCGCGCAGGACGACAGGGTTCGGGCGTTCGACCCGTGTGGTTTCAAGACGCCGCAACATGTCGCGCAAGCCAAGGAACGGCACCCAATCCGACAGGTGAAGCCGCCGCAGCCCGTGGTCGATCAGGGTTTCGCGGTGCTCGCGCAGGCTGGCGGGCACATCGAAGGCCAGAGGGCAGAGCACTCGCACCGAATGGCCGTGTTTGCGCATCGCGGCCGTCAGGATCCCGACGGCAAGGGTGGGGAAGCTGGCGAAATTGTTCAGATCGACAATCAGCACGCGCAGGCTGCCGGCCGGGGCAACCACCCCGCCACCCGCCTGATGGATGCGTGTTGCGGAGCCGAAGAGGGTCACGGGCATCTTTTTCCGGCAATGGAACCATGGCCAGCGCCCGCCTTGCAAGGCGCCGCGCCGAGGGGATGTTAGTCGCAGTGCCGCAGCAAAGGCAATGGCCCCGCAGAACCGGCAGGGGCGCGCCGGTTGTCCGGATGGATCCTGCGCGCGCCCCCGTGGCCGGTTGGCAATCCGTCAGGGGATCAGCCGCGCGATGATCTCGTCCGCCGCCTGTTCGGGGGAAAGCGAGGTCGTGTCGATGCGGATTTCCGGGGCCTCGGGCGCCTCGTAGGGGCTGTCGATGCCGGTGAAGTTCTTCAGCTGGCCAGAGCGCGCCTTCTTGTAGAGCCCCTTCACATCGCGGCGTTCGGCCTCGGCCAGCGGCGTGTCGACGTGGATCTCGATGAACTCGCCGGGCTGCATCATCGCGCGCACCATGTCGCGTTCTGCCCGGAAGGGGGAAATGAAGGCGGTGATGACGATCAGGCCCGCGTCGGTCATCAGTTTGGCCACTTCGCCCACCCGGCGGATGTTTTCCACCCGGTCGGCATCGGTGAAGCCCAGATCCTTGTTCAGACCGTGGCGGACGTTGTCGCCATCCAGAAGGAAGGTGTGGCGGTTCATCCGCACCAGTTTCTTTTCCAGCACGTTGGCGATGGTCGATTTGCCCGCGCCCGAAAGGCCGGTCAGCCACAGGACGGCGGGTTTCTGGTTCTTCAGCCCGGAATGCACATCGCGCGAAATATCGGTGGCCTGCCAGTGGATGTTGCTGGCGCGGCGCAGCGCGAAATGGATCATCCCCGCGCCGACGGTGGCGTTGGTCATCTTGTCGATCAGGATGAACCCGCCCAGATCGCGGCTTTGGGCATAGGGCTCGAACGGGATCGGACGGTCGGTCACGATATTGGCGACGCCGATGGCGTTCAGGTCCAGCGTCTTGGCCGCCAGATGTTCCAGCGTGTTGACGTTCACCTGGTATTTCGGGTGCTGGATCGTGGCGGAAACGGTCTGCGTGCCGATCTTCAGCCAATAGGGGCGGCCGGGCAGCATCTCGTTTTCGTCCATCCAGACGATGGTGGTCTCGAACTGGTCGGCCACCTCGGTCGGGCTGTCGGCGGCGGCGATGACCTGGCCGCGCGAGCAGTCGATTTCATCGGCCAGACACAGCGTCACCGATTGCCCGGCGACCGCCACCGGCAGGTCGCCGTCCAGCGTCACGATGCGCGTCACGGTCGAGGTCTTGCCCGAAGGCAGGACGCGGATTTCATCGCCGGGGCGCACCGCACCGGTGGCGATCAGGCCGGAAAAGCCGCGGAAATCAAGGTTCGGGCGGTTGACCCATTGCACCGGCAGGCGGAAGGGTTTCGCCTGGTCGATGGTCGCGTCCAATTCGACCGTCTCCAGCAGCGGCAAAAGCGCCGGGCCGTCATACCAGGGCATGTTGGCGCTGTTTGAGGTGATGTTGTCGCCCTTGAAGCCGGAAATCGGCATGGCGGTGAAATCGGTGATGCCGATGCTGGCGGCGAAGGCGGTGTAATCGGCAACGATCCGGTCGAAGACCGCCTGTTCATAGCCCACCAGATCCATCTTGTTGACGGCCAGCACCACGTTGCGGATGCCCAGAAGGTGCACCAGATAGCTGTGCCGCCGGGTCTGGGTCAGCACGCCTTTGCGCGCATCAATCAGGATCACCGCCAGATCGGCGGTCGAGGCGCCGGTGACCATGTTGCGGGTGTATTGTTCATGGCCGGGCGTATCCGCCACGATGAACTTGCGCTTTTCAGTGGCGAAGAAGCGGTAGGCCACGTCGATGGTGATGCCCTGTTCGCGCTCCGCCGCCAGCCCGTCGACCAGAAGGGCGAAGTCGATCTCCTGCCCCTGGGTGCCGACGCGCTTGCTGTCGGCTTCCAGTGCCGCCAACTGGTCTTCGAAGATCATCTTGCTTTCGTAAAGCAGCCGGCCGATCAGCGTCGACTTGCCGTCATCGACCGATCCGCAGGTGATGAAGCGCAGCATGGTCTTGTGCTGGTGCGCCACAAGATAGGCGTCGATGTCGTCTGCGATCAGGGCGTCGGTCTTGTAGATGGGGTCTGTCATCTTGGTCCCTTTGGGCGCGAATGTCGGACGGGCAGGGGAGGGCTCAGAAATAGCCTTCCTGCTTTTTCTTCTCCATGGACGCGGCCTGATCGTGGTCGATCGCGCGTCCCTGCCGTTCGGAGGTGGTGGTCAGAAGCATCTCCTGGATGACCTCCGGCAGCGTGGTGGCGCGGCTTTCGACGGCCCCGGTCAGCGGGTAGCATCCCAAGGTGCGGAACCGGACCGACCGCATCTGCGGCTCTTCGCCGTCGCGCAGGCGGAACCGTTCGTCATCGACCATCAGGATCAAGCCGTCGCGTTCCACCGTCGGGCGCGGCTGCGAGAAATAAAGCGGCACGATTTCAATGCCTTCCAGGTGGATGTATTGCCAGATGTCCAGCTCGGTCCAGTTCGAGATCGGGAAGACCCGCATCGATTCACCTTTGGCCTTGCGGGCGTTGTACAGCCGCCAAAGCTCGGGCCGCTGGTTCTTCGGATCCCAGCGGTGGTTGGCGGACCGGAAGGAAAACACCCGTTCCTTGGCGCGGCTTTTCTCTTCATCCCGGCGCGCGCCGCCGAAGGCCGCGTCAAAGCCCCATTTGTCCAGCGCCTGCTTCAGACCTTCGGTCTTCCACATGTCGGTATGAAGTCCGCCGTGGTCGAAAGGGTTGATGCCTTTCTCAAGCGCCTCGGGGTTGTGGTAGACCAGAAGCTCCATCCCGGCCTGGGCGGCGGCCTTGTCGCGCAGCGCATACATGTCGCGGAACTTCCAGGTGGTGTCGACGTGCAGCAGCGGGAAGGGCGGGGGCGAGGGGAAAAAGGCCTTCTTCGCCAGATGCAGCATCACCGCGCTGTCCTTGCCGACGCTGTAAAGCATGACGGGGTTTTCCGCCTCGGCCACGACCTCGCGCATGATGTGGATGCTTTCGGCTTCCAGCCGGCGCAGGTGGGTCAGGGTGGGCAGGGTATGGGTCATCATGGCCTCGGGTGCTTTGGCGCGAATGGATCACTGGATAGCGAAACCATCTTTCGCTACACCCCCCATTTGGGGACAGTGGTCGGAATTTCGTCCCGGTCTTGCTGAAAAAGGACGGATGAATGGCGCTGACCCGTTCGGATGAGACGGATATCCTTGCCAGCCTGCATGCGGGGCCGCATGAAGACGCGCCGTGGCGGGTGTTTCTGGAACGCCTGTGCCGCCGGCTTGCTGCAGAGCATGCGGGTCTTGTCATCAGCTTCCCGGGGGGGGAGGTGCAGCGCCGGTTTGCCCGGGCGGCCACGCAGGGGGGCGGGCCGGATGCAACGGCGGACCGGCTGGCCGCGTTGTTCGGGCCGGCTGATCCGCTGCGCCTGTGCCAGTTGCGCAACGGGCGCGTCTATGGCCTGGCCGACCTTCTTGATCCCGCGGACCCGGCGCAGGCCGTGGTCATGCGCGATCTGGCCCTGCCCGCAGGGGCGGGCCAGTTTAGGATACTGCGCGTGACCGATCCCGAAGGCGTCAGCGCCTGGCTATGGGTCGCGCGGGCGCGGGTCGAATTCGGCGGGGCGACGGGGGCAATGCTGTCGTCGCTCGCGCCGCACCTGACGATCGCGCTGCGCAGTTTCGTCTGGGTCGCGCAGGCGCGGCGGCGTGCGGCACTGGCCGACCGCCTGGAACGGGCGGCGGGGCTCGGGTGGATCCGTTTCGACGCCGCCGGACCTGTCCTCGACCTGAGCCGCAGCGCCCGCGATCTGCTGGCGCGTATCCCGGGCCTGCGCGCCGTCTGCGGCGAGCGGATGGCCCTGCCGGACCCGGCCGACGGCCGCGCCTTGCTGCGCGCGATCGAGGCGGCCGCCCGGACAGGGCAGGCCGGAGCCCTTGCGCTTTCGACCCGGCCACGGCTTGAACTGATGCTTCTGGCCGGGGATGAGTCCTCCCTGGACACATTCCCCGGCATTGCGGCCGTGCTGCGCCGCTGCGATGGTCCCGGGGCAGGGGTGATGGCGGGTCCATTGGCCAGCCTTCACGGCCTTGGCCCATCCGAGGCGCGCCTGACCGCCGAGCTTGCCGCCGGGAAGTCGCTTGCGGACGCGGCCGCGTCGCTGGGGCTGACGGTCGAGACCGCACGGACCTATTCGAAGCGCATCTTCGACAAGACCGGAACCCGCAGCCAGCTTGACCTGATCCGGCTGGTCCTGTCAGGCGCGGCCGTTCTTGGCCAGGATTGAAGGAGCCGGATCCGCAAGTCGCGCAGAAGGACCGGGCGCGCCTTGCGATCAAGGGGTCGTGGAAAACGGTCGCGGAATGAGATTGGCGCACCCGACAGGATTCGAACCTGTGACCTCTGCCTTCGGAGGGCAGCACTCTATCCAGCTGAGCTACGGGTGCACGTGGCGGGTTGATAGGCGAAACGGAAAGGTGCCGCAATGGGCAAAATCGGCACGCGAGGGCGAACGGGGGGCGCGGCAGGGCCCGGATGGGGCCGGGCCGGTGCGTGCAAGGGCATCGCAACTGGCCCGGCATCGCAATGGGTGAGGTGCCGCGCAGGCCTTGTCTTGCCCCAAAGGGCCGTCCTGCACGACCAGCGACGCAGGGGAGGAATCGGCCTGGCAAGGCGGCAGGGGCTCCTCTGCCCCGCCCGCATGCCAAAGGCGCGCGGGGCTGCGGGAGGTGGTTTCCGGCGCAGGCACCATCTGTTTGCGACATGACGTGACGTATTCTGACACGCCCGCTCGCGGCTCCCCGGTAGGCTGTTTGACGATACGAAGGATCGGGGGCGCGTGGCGAATCCGGCAGATCGAGTGTCGTTTTCAGGCAATTTCCGCGTCGTTTTGTCTGGTGTGTTGTCCCAGGCTGGCCTTCCGGTCACACTGCACCCGCGAACCAGTGAGGTTGGTTGCAGAGCCTGTCCCGAAGCAGCCCATAGGGGAGTTAACATGAAAAGATTGATCGCCACCCTGGCCATGACCACCGCGATGACCGGCATGGCCCAGGCCGAATGCGGCAGCCTGACCATTGCCAGCATGAACTGGCAAAGCGCCGAGCTTGCGGCGGCGCTGGATGCCTTCATCCTCAACAACGGCTACGGCTGCACGGCCGAGGTCATCCAGGGCGACACCGTGCCGACCATCACCTCGATGGTGGAAAAGGGCCAGCCGGAAATCGCCCCCGAAGGCTGGGTCGACCTGGTTCCGGAAGTGATCCAGCAAGGCCTGTCCGAAGGAAAGATCGTCGTGACCGGCGATATCCTGTCGGACGGCGCCGTTCAGGGCTGGTGGATGCCCAAATACATCGCGGACGCCAACCCCGAGATCAAGACGATCGACGACGCGCTGAAGCACCCGGAACTCTTCCCCGATCCCGAGGACAGCACCAAGGGCGCCGTCTACAACGGGCCGCAGGGCTGGGGTGGCACGGTTGTCACGACGCAGCTTTACAAGGCCTTCGGCGCTGAAGCCGCAGGCTTCACGCTGGTCGACACGGGTTCGGCCGCCGGTCTTGATGGATCGATCGCGCGTGCCTACGAGCGCAAGGAAGGCTGGATGGGCTACTACTGGGCCCCGACCGCGCTCCTGGGCAAATACGAGATGGTCAAGCTTGAACATGGCGTGCCGCTCGACATGGACGAATGGAAGCGCTGCACCTCGAACGCCGAATGCGCCGATCCGAAGAAGAACGACTGGCCGAAGGACAAGGTGCAGACCGTCGTCGCCAAGACCTTCGCCGATGCCGCCCCGGCCGAAGTGATGGATTATCTGGGCAAGCGGTCCTGGACCAACGCCACCGTGAACGGTGTCATGGCCTGGATGACCGACAACCAGGCCACCGGCGAAGACGGCGCCAAGCACTTCCTGAAGGAAAACGAAGACCTCTGGAAGGGCTGGGTCACCCCGGAAGCGGCCGAAAAGATCAAGGCGGCACTCTGATCGCCAGCCTCTGACGTTGATGGGGCGGTGCTTCGGCATCGCCCCTCTTCATACCCGCCCGGCCCCAAAGGTGCTGCGCCAATACAAGAAATGCACGGCGCCGCCCCGCGCGCCCATAGGAGACATTCCTGCGCATGGAATTCCTGTCCAAGTTCCCACAGATGGATGACGCGCTGCTGCGCGATCTGAAAAAGTCGATCGACGAATCGTTTCGAGGCTTCACCCGCGCCTATGGTGATGGGATCGAATCCTTCTTCGAGCCGCTGCGGCTGTTCCTGGTCTACGCCGAACAGTTCATGACGCGCACGCCCTGGATCGTGATCTTCCTGCTGATCATGGCGATTGCCTGGTTTGGCAGCCGCAACTGGAAGATCGTGGTCGGTGCGGCTGCCACGCTTCTGCTGATCGGCTATTTCGGCATGTGGGACGACACGATGAAGACGATCTCGATGATCTTCGTCTGCACCGTGATCTCGATTGCGCTCGGCATCCCGCTGGGCATCGCCATGTCGCGCTGGAACCGGGTCCAGTCGGTGGTCAACCCGATCCTGGACGTCATGCAGACGATGCCAAGCTTCGTCTACCTGATCCCGGTCGTCATGCTTCTGGGCATCGGCAAGGTTCCGGGCCTGATCGCCGTTGTGATCTATGCCATGCCGCCGATCATCCGTCTGACCAATCTCGGCATCCGGCTTGTCGACGCCGACATGCTGGAGGCCGCCGATGCCTTCGGCTCGAACGGCTGGCAGAGGCTTTCCAAGGTGCAGTTGCCGCTGGCGCTGCCCACCATCATGGCGGGCATCAACCAGACGATCATGATGGCACTGGCCATGGTGGTCATCGCCTCGATGATCGGGGTTCAGGGGCTCGGGCAGCCGGTTCTGCGCGCCATCTCGAACCAGTATTTCACGCTGGGCATGTTCAACGGCTTTGCCATCGTCGGTATCGCCATCATCTTCGACCGCGTGAGCCAGGCTTTCGGCAAGCGCCTGCAAAAGCACACCGAGGTCGTCCATGGCTGAGCCGATCGGAATCCAGATCCGCAACCTTTACAAGATCTTCGGGAACGATGCTGCATCGTTGATCGACAAGGTCCGGACAGGCACCACCAAGACCGAACTGAACGACAAATACGGCGCGGTCCTCGGCCTGAACAACATCAACATGGACATGGCTGCTGGCCGGATCCAGGTGATCATGGGGCTGTCGGGGTCGGGCAAGTCGACGCTGATCCGCCATATCAACCGCCTGATCGACCCGACGGCGGGCGAGGTGCTGGTGGGTGGCGAGGACGTCGTGAAGATGTCGCCCGAAGCCCTGCGGGAATTCCGCCGCCACAAGACCGCGATGGTGTTCCAGAAATTCGCGCTGCTGCCGAACCGCAACGTGCTTGAAAACACCGGCTACGGGCTCGAGGTGCAGGGCATTCCCCGCGAGAAGCGGATCGAGACCTCGATGCGCTGGATCGAACGGGTGGGCCTGAAGGGCTTCGAAAAGAAATACCCCAACCAGCTTTCGGGGGGCATGCAGCAGCGCGTTGGTCTTGCGCGGGCGCTGTCGAACGATGCGCCGATCCTGCTGATGGACGAGGCATTTTCCGCACTCGACCCGCTGATCCGGGTGGACATGCAGTCGGTGCTGCTCGACCTGCAAAAGGAAATCCGCAAGACCGTCGTCTTCATCACCCACGATCTGGACGAGGCGCTGCGGCTGGGTGATTCCATCGCCATCCTGCGCGACGGCGAGATCATCCAGCAGGGCACCAGCCAGGACATCGTGCTGAAGCCGGCCGATGCCTATATCGCCAACTTCGTGCGCGAGGTGAACCGCGGTCGCGTGATCCATGTCGAGGCGGCGATGTCGCCGCTTGTGGCCGATACGGCATTGCCTTCGGGATCGGTGACCGAAGGAACCTCGCTTGACGACGCGATGAAGCACCTGGTCGCCAGCGGCGCCGACCGGCTGACGGTGACCGATGCGCAGAACCGCCCGCTCGGGCTGCTCGACAGTGCCACCATCGTCGCGGCCCTCGTGGGGATCTGATCGGCCAACCGCTCTGGACAAACGCCGCCGAACCCGTGCCGGCGGCGTTTGCGCATCCGCAGCGCGGTGGCACCACCCATTTCCGAAATCCCGGGCCGTTATCCCGGGCAACCGCGTCCCGCCCCCGGGCCTTGCATCTTCTTTGTTCGAAATACTCCCGCCGGAGGCTCCCCGGCCCGCGTCCGGCGCTGGCGGCAGGAAGGAGTGCCGCATGGGCGGATGCCCGAAGGCGGTTGATCCTGCCGCCCGGATCGGCGAGCCTGTTGCCCGAACAGGACAGGATGCGGCATGGGCAAGCTCATCGACGGCAAGTGGGACGCAAGCTGGTATGACACGGGCGCCACGGGTGGCCGGTTCCAGCGCGATACCGCGCGGTATCGCAACTGGGTGACGCCAGATGGCACGCCCGGACCTTCGGGCGACGGCGGCTTTGCCGCCGTGTCCGGGCGCTATCACCTCTATGTCTCCTATGCCTGTCCCTGGGCGCACCGGACGCTGATCCTGCGCCAGCTGAAGGATCTGGTGCCCCATATCGGCATTTCGGTCGTCCATCCCGACATGCTGGCAGACGGCTGGACCTTCTCGACCGATTTTCCCGGCGCGACCGGGGACAGGCTCCATGGGTTTGCGTTCCTGCGCGACCTTTATCTTCGCGCCCGGCCCGATGCCTCGGGGCGGGTGACGGTGCCGGTGCTCTGGGACCGGGAGCGCGACACCATCGTGAGCAACGAATCCGCGGAAGTCCTGCGCATGTTCAACTCGGCCTTCGACGGCCTGACCGGCAACCGCGATGATTATTGCCCCGCGGCGCTTCACGACGGCATCGAGGCGATGAACGGCCGTATCTACCCGAACCTGAACAATGGCGTCTATCGCGCGGGCTTTGCCACGACCCAGGCCGCCTATGACGAGGCGGTGCGCGAAGTCTTTGACTGCCTCGACTGGCTCGACGGCCATCTGGCGCAGAACCGCTACCTCTTGGGCGACTGGCTTACCGAATGCGACTGGCGGCTGTTCACGACGCTCATTCGCTTCGATCCGGTCTATCACCTGCATTTCAAGTGCAACCGCCGCCGGCTGATCGACTATCCGGACCTCTGGGCCTATACGCGGGCGCTTCATCAGTGGCCGGGGGTGCGGGATACAGTGAAGATCGACCACATCGTGCGCCATTACCACTACAGCCACGACACGATAAATCCGCACCGGATCCTGCCGATCAACCCGATCCTCGACTATGACGAACCGCATGGCCGCGGCTGAAGGTTGGCGCCGCGTTACCCTGGCCAAGGCCGCGGCCCGATGCCTGCCCTGATTTTCCGGTGACCGATGCCTCCTGACCTTCCCAAGACCCGCACCAGCCGCAACGGTGCCGGCATCCTGATGATGGTGCTGGCGATGTCGCTGGTGCCGCTGATCGACGTTCTGGCCAAGTTTCTGGTTCTGGATGGCATCCCGGCGCTGCAGGTGGTCTTCCTGCGGATGCTCCTTGGCACGCTGCTGCTTTTGCCGGTGATGCTGCTCTACCGGCGCCCGGAAATCGTGCCGCCGCAGGGCTGGGGCAGCGCCTTTCTTCTGGGCGTGCTTTCCGTCACGACAGGTGTCGGGTTCTTCGGCGCGCTGAAGTATCTCTCCATCGCCGACACGGCGGCGATAAGTTTTGTCCAGCCGCTTTTCGTGATCCTTCTGTCGAAACTCTTCCTGAGGGAATCGGTGGGTCTTGCGCGGTGGCTCGGGCTTTTCGTGGGGTTTGCGGCAACGCTGCTGATCATCCGTCCGGGGATGGGGGTGATCAATCCCGGCAGCCTTCTGGCACTGGGGTCGGGGGCGGCGATGGCGGGTTATGTGATCCTTGTGCGCAAAAGCATGCGCGGCGCCGGTCGGGTGTCACCCGTCAGCCTGACCTTCCAGACCCATGCCATGGCCCTTGTCGTGGCCATCCCGATCGTGATGCCGTTCTGGCAGGGGATGGATCCCGGTCACTGGGGCCTTGTCGTCGGCCTGACGCTTGTCGGACTGGCGGGCCAGTATCTGATCATCCGCGCCTATGACTTTGCCGAAGCCTCGCTGATCGCGCCTCTGGCCTATCTGGAAATCGTATCCTCGACGCTGGCAAGCTGGCTGTTCTTTTCCCAGGTGCCCGACGCTGTCACCTTTCTCGGGATCGCGGTTCTGATCGCAAGTTCGCTTTTCGTCACGTTCCGCAGCGCCGGCCGCCGCTGACCCGGGGACGGGCGCGCGCGTCAGGCCCGACCGGGGACCGCAAACCCGGTTGCCGGCAGGGCGACATCGGCCAGGGTCGAGCGGTCGAGGTCGGCCAGGAAGGCGGCTTCGGCGGCGCGCAGGCGGGCCTTGAGGTGGCAGCATCCCGTCAGAGTGCAATCGTAGTCGTCCGATGCGGCGAAACATTCAACCAGCGGCTGGCCCGCCTCGAGTATCCGCACGACCTCACCCAGCCGGATTTCGGAGGGAGCGCGGGCCAGCACTGCCCCGCCACCGCCACCGCGGCGCGTGACAACGATCCCCGCCTGTGCGAGGCTTGCAACGATCTTGGTCAGATGGTTGCGCGACAGCGAGAACTCTTCGGCCAGTTCCGCGGTCGAGTAGGCGCGGTCGGGCGCGGACGCCATGCGCATCAGTGCACGCAGGCCGAAATCGGTAAAGGAGGTCAGGCGCATCGGGCCTCGCGTCGAATGGAAACGGCTACGGAATGGCACTTTACAATCCCTCATACGATGGACTAATTGGTATTGCAAATGCCAATTCACGGGGCAACGGGATGACCCTGCAGACACCAGCCGAAGTCGCAACCTCTGCCCGACCGCAGATCACCGCCGATCTGATGGAGCGCACCGGTCTGAGCGATGCCGTTCTCACGCGCCTGGTCCATGGTTTCTACGACCGCGTGCGCAAGGATCCCGAGCTTGGGCCGATCTTCGACGAAAGGATCCGGGACTGGGGACCGCATCTGGCGCGGATGGTCGAGTTCTGGTCCTCGGTCGCGCTGATGACGGGGCGCTATCACGGGGCGCCGATGCCCAAGCACCTGACGCTGCCGGTGGACCAGAGTCATTTCGACCGCTGGCTTGAACTGTTCCGCCAGACGGCAACCGAAATCTGCACGCCCGAAGGTGCCTCCTGGGTGATCGAACGGGCAGAGCGCATCGCCTTTTCGATCCATGCCAATGTCGAGGATGCCAGACATCACTACGGCCGTGCGGGGATGCCGCCGAAGCTGTGACGATACCTGCGCGCGGCCCGGGGGCCATCCGCGCGCAATACCGGTCCCGTCGATGATCAGGGCCCCCGCAAGCCGACCGCGATCATCCGATCCGGCTCCGCGCAAGGGGACATGACCATGAAGCAACCGATGATCCACCTGCACCGGATTTACGACCAGACCGAGACCGAGGGCGCGCGGATCCTTGTGGACCGGCTCTGGCCCCGCGGAATGTCGAAGGCGCGGCTTCGGCTGGACGACTGGATCCGCGAGGTCGCGCCCAGTGACGAACTGCGCCACCTGCTGCACGGCGATCCCACGACCTGGCCCGAGTTCATCCGGCGCTACCAGGCAGAGCTTGACCGCAATCCGCAGGCGGTGGCGCGCTGTCTCGACTGGTGCGCGAAGGGACCGGTGACATTCCTGTTCGCGGTCAAGGATCCCGACCACAACAACGCGGTTGTCCTGCGGGACTACCTCATCCAGCATCAAAAGGAGCACCGGAAAGATGGCCACTGATCCTCGCCTGCAAACACCCCTTTGCGCGCGCCTGGGCTGCGATGTGCCGATCCTGCTTGCGGGCATGGGCGGCGTGTCGCGTTCGGGGCTGGTGGCGGCGGTGGCCAATGCCGGCGGCTACGGCATCCTTGGCATGGTCCGCGAAAGCCCGGAATTCATCGGCGCCGAAATCGACGCGGTGCGTGCGGCGACAGACCGGCCCTTTGCCGTCAACCTGATCCCGGCCGGCACCGAAAGCGGGCTGTTCGACCGGGAACTGGGCACATGTCTTGATCGGGCGGTGCCGGCCATGTCGTTCTTCTGGGACGTGGTGCCATCGGCGGTGGCGCGCGCCAAGGCCGCCGGTTGCCTGGTGCTGCATCAGGTCGGCACGCTTGACGCCGCGCGGGCGGCTGCCGATGCCGGGGCGGATGTGATCATCGCGCAGGGCGTCGAGGCAGGCGGGCATGTCCATGGCACCAGCGCCGCGCTGGTGCTGGTCGAGCAGATCGCCCGGGCGATCGACCTGCCGATCGTCGCCTCGGGTGGCTTTGGCACCGGCGCAAGCCTTGTGGCGGCGATGGCGCTGGGGGCACAAGGCATCCACTGCGGCACTGCCTTCATCGCCACGGCCGAATCCTTCGCCCACGACTACCACAAGGATCGCGTCGTCGCCGCCCGCGCCGAAGATACCGTCTACACGGATGTCTTCGCGTTGAACTGGCCGCCCGACAGCCCGGTGCGGGTGATCGGCAATTCGGTGACGCAGGCGCTTGGCCTGAACCTGATGGGCCACCATCCCGACCGGCTGCCGCGCGAACCGGTGGGCGAGGATGCGGGCCGGACGCTTCTCAGGTTCAGCACCGATTCGCCGCTCCGGACCACGAGCGGCGATCTGGAGGCGATGGCACTTTTCGCGGGGCAGGGGGCGGCGCTGATCCGTGATGTGCCGACCGCGGCGGCGCGGATCGGGACGATCATGGCCGAGGCCGCGGCGGCGTTGGCCCGCATTGACGGATTTCGCAACGGAGGCAAGCCATGAGCGGGGATGAGGATACAAGACCGGGCGGCTATGCCTCGCCGCCCTGCCTCGCGCACGAGATCGACCCGACCTATTTCGACCCGAAGGCCGTGGACCCGCAGCAGGCTGCGGATGTGGCCCGCTGGCGCAAGGCCGAACGGCCACGGCTTCTGGAGGAACGTGCGGCCTTGCCGGTGGCGACCCGCGAGGCGGCTGCGAAATCCATCGCCGCCGCGCTCGATCGTTTCCTGGATGAACGATATGACAGCATTGATGGGCTGACCATTTCCGCATGGTGGCCAATCAAGGCCGAGCTTGACCTGCGTTTCTGGCTGGCCGGGCTTGTGGCGCGCGGTGCGCGTGGCGCGCTGCCGCTCGTGATCGAGCGTGGCCAGCCGCTTTCCTTCCGCGCCTGGGCGCCGGGCGTGAAGATGGAACGCGGCTTCTGGAACATCCCCGTGCCGGCCGAGGGCGATTTCATCCGTCCCGACATCACCCTGTCGCCCGTGGTCGGCTGGGATGCGGGCTGTTTCCGGCTTGGCTATGGGGGGGGATACTTCGACCGCACCCTTGCCGCGGCAAGGCCCCGGCCGCTGGCCATAGGGATCGGGCTGCAGGCGGCGCGGATCCCGACGATCTATCCCCAGCCGCACGATATTCCCATGGCTGCGATCATCACCGAAGAGGGCCTTCAGCAGGTGTGCACATGACGACGACGACGACCGAACGCATGAGGGCCTGGACCGGCCCTGCGATCCTGAGCTTCGGCTTCCGGCCCTTCTTCCTTTTCGCCGGCATCTGGGCGGCGCTGGCCATGGTGCTTTGGCTGGGCATGCTGACCGGCGGCCTTGAATTGCCGACGGCCTTCGATCCGATTTCCTGGCATGCGCATGAAATGATCTTCGGCTACCTTCTGGCGGTGATCGCCGGCTTCCTGATGACGGCGATCCCGAACTGGACAGGGCGGATGCCGATTGTCGGCTGGCCGCTGGCGGCGCTGGTGGGCCTGTGGCTGGCGGGGCGGATCGCGGTGGCGGTCTCGGAGGCCAGCCCGGTCTGGGCGGCGGTGATCGACCTTGGCTTCCCCGTGGCGCTGGTCGCGGTGATGGGACGCGAGATCGTCGCGGGGCGCAACTGGCGCAACCTGCCGGTCGTGGGAATTGTGGCGCTGTTCGCGGTCGCGAACCTGGCTTATCACGTCGAGGCCATGCGGGGCGGCAATCCGGCCACCGGGGTCGGCCTTCGGCTGGCACTGGCGGCGGCGATCACGCTGATCTCGCTGATCGGCGGGCGGGTGGTTCCCAGCTTTACCCGCAACTGGCTGGTCCAGCGCCGCAGCGCCGTGCTGCCCACGCCGTTCGGCAAGGGCGACAAGGTGGTGCTGGTGACCGGGATCGTGGCGATTGTCCTGTGGGTCATCTGGCCCGGCCAGCCTGCGGTCGGCGCGGCGCTGTTGCTGGCAGGCGTGGCGCATCTGTGGCGGCTGTCACGCTGGGCCGGCTGGCTGACCGGGGCCGAGTCGCTGGTCTGGGTGCTGCATGTGGGCTACGCCTTCGTGCCGCTGGGTTTCCTCGCGATGGCGGCGAACGCGGCGGGGTGGATCACGCCGGCCGCGGGCCAGCACGTCTGGATGGCGGGCGCGATCGGGCTGATGACGCTGGCGATCATGTCGCGTGCAAGCCTTGGCCATACCGGACGGACACTGACGGCATCACGGGCGACGACGGCGGTCTATCTGGCGCTGGTCGGATCGGTGGTCGCGCGGCTGGTCTACGGGATCTGGCCCGAGGCGCTGGGGTTCCGTGATCTGGCGGCGGGGCTCTGGATCCTGGCCTTCGGCGGCTTCGCGGTTGTCTACTGGCCTGTGCTCGTGCGGCCCCGCATCGCCAAGAAGGTCGTGTCCGGCCAAAGGGCGTGATGGAGGGGCGGTGGCGGGTGCAATCGCGCGGACCCGGGCGCGCCGGTCCGCTTCCGGGTGTGAACAGAGGGCGGCTGGCGGTTTACCGCAGCCCGATTCTCGCGTAACCGGCGGCAATGTCCAACCCGAACGCATCGCCGTCACGCCTGCCGCATCCCGCCGTTGCCGCGCACCGGATCGCGGTCGCGCCGATGATCGACTGGACCGACCGGCACTGCCGGTTCTTCCATCGCCAGATCAGCCGTCATGCCCATCTTTATACCGAAATGATCACCGCGCCGGCCGTCATCCATGGGCCTCGTGACCGGCTGCTGGCCCATGACGACGTCGAGCATCCCGTGGCGCTGCAACTGGGCGGGTCGGATCCGGCGCAACTGGCGCAGGCGGTGCGGCTGGCTGCACCCTTCGGATATGACGAGATCAACCTGAACCTCGGCTGCCCCTCGGACAGGGTGCAGTCGGGTTGTTTCGGGGCGGTGCTGATGAAGGATCCCGATCTTGTGGCCCGTTGCCTCGAGGCGATGATCGCCGCCAGCCCCGTCGAGGTGACGGCGAAGATCCGCATCGGCGTCGATGACCAGGATCCGGCCGAGGTGCTGCCCGCCTTCCTGTCGCGCCTGCGCGATGCGGGGGTGCGGCGCGTCATCGTCCATGCCCGCAAGGCCTGGCTGCAAGGCCTATCGCCGCGCGAGAACCGCGAGATCCCGCCGCTGGACTACGGCCTTGTGCTGGCGATGAAACACGCCTTCCCCGACCTGCACCTGACGCTCAACGGCGGCGTGACTTCGGTCGCGCAGGCAGAGGCGCTGATCGGGCAGGGGATGGATGCGGTGATGATCGGGCGCGCGGCCTATCACGAACCGATGGCGATCCTCGGGCCGGTGGACCGGGTTTTTCACGGTGCCTCGGCGGACCGCGAGCCCGAAGCGGTGCTTGAGGCGATGCGCCCCCATATCGCGGCACATCTTTGCGCGGGCGGCCGGCTTCACCAGATCAGCCGGCACATGCTCGGCCTTTTTCACGGCCGGCCCGGCGCGCGGCTCTGGCGGCGCCACCTGTCGGAACAGGGCCCGCAGGCGGGAGCGGGGCTTTCGGTGCTGGACGATGCCTTGGCCCAGGTGCGGCGGCATGGCGGCTGAGCGGCGGGCCCACGGGCC
Organism: Paracoccaceae bacterium; assembly: GCA_020622085.1. GTDB lineage: Bacteria > Pseudomonadota > Alphaproteobacteria > Rhodobacterales > Rhodobacteraceae > QY30. Next base: position 1,558,767 of record JAHRYM010000001.1, read on the forward strand.
GGCGGTCTGGCCAAGCCGGGGCCCGCAGGCTATGCCGGGGCGAACCAGATCGGAGGCTGACCCGTGCCGGAGCTCTTGCAAATGATCCTGAGTGCGCTCTTGCTGGCGGCGGTCGGCGGCTTTGCCGGTATCCTCGCCGGCCTTCTGGGGGTGGGCGGCGGCATCATCCTTGTGCCGTCCTTCTTCTACCTTTTCACCCACCTGGGCTATGGCGGGCCCGAGATCATGCAGGTCTGCCTGGCGACATCGCTGGCGACGATCGTGGTGACATCGCCGCGGTCGCTGATGGCCCACAACCGCAAGGGTGCGGTGGACTGGTCGATCCTGCGGACCTGGGCGCCGGGCATCGTGGTGGGGGCGATCCTTGGCACGCTGGTCGTGGCGCAACTGCGCACGCCGACGCTGCAGGCGATCTTCGGGGGGCTTGCGCTTCTGGTTGCGTCCTACCTGGGACTTGGCCGCAGCCACTGGCGGATCGCGGCATCCATGCCCACCGGCGCCGGGCGGGCGGTCCTGTCACCGCTCGTGGGGTTCTTTTCGGTCTTGATGGGCATTGGCGGCGGCAGTTTCGGCGTGCCGGTGATGACGCTTTGCGGCATGCCGATCCACCGGGCCGTTGCAACGGCGGCGGGCTTTGGCCTGACGATTGCGCTTCCATCGGTGGTGGGTTTCCTTTTCGTCCCCGTCACCAACGCGCCACCCATGACGATCGGGGCGGTGAACCTGCCGGCCTTCGCCATCATCAGCCTGATGACGCTCCTGACCGCACCCTGGGGGGCGCGGCTGTCCCACTGGCTTTCGCCCGGGCCGCTGCGCAAGATCTTTGCGCTGTTCCTTGCGGCGGTGGCGGTGAACATGCTCGGGAAGCTCTGGCTGGGCTGAGGCGTGTATCGCGCGGATCAGGCGCTGAAGATGAAGTCGTCTACGGCCAGCAAGTCCGGTGCGATGCCCAGAATGCGCAGCGAGGTTTCCGCGTCGAAAGTCAGGACCGTGTCGCCGCCCTGTTGCGACATCAGAGGCAGAAGGTCGGCAAAACACCCCAGATAGGCGAAATCACCCAGGTCGATGACCTCGAATGCGGTGGCGGGGCTGAAATCACCGATCACATCCATGCCGGAGCCGGGTGCGAAGACGAAGGTATCCGCGCCGGCACCGCCCCAAAGCGTATCGTTGCCCCTGCCGCCCGCAAGCCAGTCATCACCCGCTTCGCCGAAAAGCAGGTCACTGCCGTCGCCCCCTTCGATCACGTCGTCATCGGCGCCGCCCCAGAGGCTGTCGTTGCCCGCATCGCCCGACATCGTGTCCTCACCGGAACCGCCGTAAAGCCGGTCGTTTCCCGCGCCGCCGGTGATCAGGTCGGCACCGTCCTCGCCCGACAGAAGGTCGTGCCCCGGACCACCATGGATATGGTCGTTTCCCGCATTGCCCACGACCGTGTCTTCGCCGGCGCCGCCCTCCATCGTGTCGTTGCCGGCACCGCCCCACATCTCGTCGTTGCCGTCCTCGCCCTCCATCACGTCATCGCCGGTCTCGCCGCTCATCTTGTCATTGCCCGCACCGCCCCGGAGCGTGTCGTTGCCGTGGCCGCCAACGACGGTGTCATTTCCGTCCTCACCCATCACCTGATCGTCGTCATCGTCACCATAAAGCGCGTCGTTGCCGGTGCCGCCCCAGAGCGTGTCGCGCCCCTTGCCCCCGGAAAGCCGGTCGTCGCCGCCAAAGCCGAAGATCAGGTCATTGCCCGGTGCGCCAAAGATCTGGTCATTCCCGCCGGGGGCGGCCGCATCATCGTCGCCCCGCAGCGTATCGTCGCCCTCGGCACCCCAGATGTAGTCGTGCCCGGTGCCGCCAAAGATCTGGTCATTGCCCGCGCCGCCCAGAAGGCTGTCATTGTCCAGATCGCCCCAAAGCACGTCATCGCCGGCACCGCCGCGCAACGTATCGGGGCCCAGGCCGCCAAAAATGGTGTCATGCCCGTCATAGCCGCTGATCATGTCGGCGACCGTCGAACCAAGGAGCGTCTCGCCGCCCGCAGTTCCTTCGATCACCAGCCCGGCCATGATCGGCTGCGGGCTGCGTGGCAGGTTGAAAAGCATCGCGCGGGTGAAGATGGCAGGGTCGAGCGGCAGGCCGTCAAGCGAGCGGACCGTCAGCCGCTCACCCTGTATGACCAGTTCGGCGCCATCGGCGGTGGGAGTGATGGCGATCTGGCGCGGGTCCGAGAGGCCCCGGAAGGACGACAGGTCGATCCGGTCGCAAAGCGGGTCGAAATCGGTGATCAGGTCGGGCGCCAGGTCGCGCATGATCACGAAAAGATCCGCGCCCGCGCCCCCCGTGAGGGTGTCGCGGCCAGGGCCGTCGATCAGGATGTCATCGCCCGCGCCGCCCAGGATCAGGTCATGGCCGATCCCCCCCCAGATCAGATCGTCGAGCGCGGTTCCCGTCAGGACATCGTCAAGCGGAGTGCCATGGATCACCGGGCCGAGACCTGCCAGCGAGAAATCCATGCGCGTCAGGCCCTGTTCGCGGTTGCTGCCGGCAAAGATGCTCAGCACGTCGCCCGAGACCATCGCCGCCAGCGCCGAAACCCCGTCGAGCGCAGTGGCTGCGCCGTCCAGAAGGACGCGATGGTGCACCAGCCGGTCGTTGGGCAGTAACTCGAACAGGCTGATGCCGCCGTCGCTGCCGCCGGCCACAACGAAGACACGGTCTTGCGCCGTGGCGCTGGCAATCGCGGTAACATTGGCAAAGCGGGTATCAAGGCTGTCGATGACATGATCGGTGGCGACGGGTTTTCCATCGGCCAGCAGCCGGATCACGGTCAGGCTGGAACTGCCCTGCGCGGCCATGACAAGTCGGCCGCTGCCTGCGGGACCGGCTTCCACAAGCGCAAGTGGCCGGTTGATGCCAATGCCGTCCAGCGCGCCAGTGCTGCCCGCGACCGACAGCGCTCCGCCCGGATCAATGCGGAAACTGCTGAGCCCGTGGTCGGCGCCCCCCAGCGCCAGCAGGTAGTCGCCCGTGGCCATCCGCGTCGTCGACAGATGGGTGATGCCGTCCAGAAAGGTTGCGTCGGTATCGGGGATCGTCGCCGTTTTCACCAGGCCCGCCGCATCCTTGCGCCAGGTGGCGAAGCCGCTGCCACCCGCTTCGCTGCCCCACAGGAACTTCCCCGCCGGCAGTTCCATGGTCGCGGCGCGGCCCAGTCCCTGCGGAAGCGTGATCAGCGCCTGGGGCGTGCCGATGCTGCCCGCGTTCCAGCCCCAGGTGTATGCGGTGCCGGTCATGCCCGAGACCGCCAGCCGTGGCGCGCCGTCCAGCGTTGTCAGCAAGACACTGGCGGCAAGCGGAGACACCCCGCCCGGAAGCGCGGTCTGCCCGAGATAGCCCAGCGACCCCGGGCCGATCGTGAAGGACATCATCACCCCAGGAACCCGGCCCAGGGCCACAAGCCAGGTCGAGCCGCCCGAGGCGATGATTTCCAGATCGGTGACGCCGATCAGGCTGTCGGCAGGTGCGCCGCCGGTGCGGGTGGCGGAGATCAGATCCATCGCGGGCCTTCGGGCTGGTCACATCGACCCGCAGTCTTGCCTCCGCGCGGTTACATCCGCGTTAATGTCAGGGCGTGCCCGAATCCCGGGCCCGGGCGGACCAGGATCGGGCCCCGGCGTTCAGAACAGGAAGTCCGAGGCCGCGAGATCCGTGAACGTCACCCCGATCAGCCGGATGCTGTCGCCATTGCCGGCGTCGATCAGCGTATCGGCACCCGACTGCAGCATATGCGCGCCGATCAGATCGTCCCAGCCGGCGATGGTTGTCACGGCCCGGAGGTCGATCAGTTCTTCCGATGCGAAGACGTCGAAATCCTGGATCGTGTCGGCGCCGTCACCGGTGGCGAAGATGAAGACATCGGCGCCCGTGCCGCCGGACAGCGTGTCGTTGCCCCTGCCGCCCCACAGCCGGTCGTTGCCAGGGTCGCCGTAAAGGACATCGTCGCCATCGTCGCCATAAAGCCAGTCGTCGCCCATGCCGCCCGAGACGAAATCATTGCCGGATTCGCCGCGCAGGATGTCGTTGCCCTGGTTCCCTGTCATCCAGTCGTCGTCGAGGCCGCCCCAGATCTGGTCATCGCCGTCGCCGGCATAGATGGTGTCATTTCCGGTGTCGCCGTAGACCAGATCGGCGTCGCCACCGCCATTGATCAGGTCGTTGCCCTGACCGCCAACGAAGGTGTCGGCGCCCATTCCGCCGTTCATCGTGTCATTGCCCTTGCCGCCGACAAGAGAATCGTTTCCGGCCTCACCGACCAGAAGATCGTCGCCGTCAAAGCCGTTCAGCGTGTCGGCGCCATTGCCGCCGTAGACGGTATCGTTGCCGATTCCGCCGCCCAGCAGGTCGTCTCCGTCCTCGCCCATCAGCAGATCGTCGTCGCCGCCGCCGGTGATCTGGTCATTCCCGGAGCCGCCATAAAGCGTGTCGCGTCCGACGCCGCCCGCCAGCGTGTCGTCATGCGCATCGCCATAGATCAGGTCGTTGCCATCGCCACCGTCGATGAAGTCGTTGTCGCCGCCGCCCCGGAGCGAATCGTCGCCTGCCTCGCCCCAGATCCGGTCGGCCCCCACATCCCCCCAGAGCGTATCATTGCCCGCGCCGCCATAGATCTGGTCATCGCCATAGTAGCCATAGGCCGCATCGTTGCCGTCCCCGCCGTAAAGCACGTCATGGCCCAAGCCTCCGCGCAGGCTGTCGTCGCCAAGACCGCCTTGCAGGGTGTCATCGCCGTCTTCGCCCTGAAGCAGGTCATTGCCGGCGCCGCCGTCGATCAGGTCATTGTCGAGCCCGCCCCAGAGCCGGTCATTGCCATCCTCGCCGCGCAGCGTGTCGGCATCGGCGCCCCCCATGATCGAGTCGTCGCCCTCGCCACCCAGAAGCAGATCGGCGCCTGCGCCACCATCCAGCGTGTCGGCGCCAAGGTCGCCTTGCAGGGTATCATTGCCGTCTTCGCCCCAGAGACTGTCGTTGCCGCCGCCGCCGATGACGGAATCGGCGCCGGCACCGGACCAGATCATGTTGGCCGCGTCATTGCCGGTGATCGTGTCCTGGCCTGATCCGGTGCGCGCATTCTCGATCACCGTGCCACGCGCGATCTGGAATGTCCCGCGCCGCCCGTCGAGGTCCGAGATCGCCTCGGCCCGCAGGTCGAGCCTTTGCGAGGCGCTGCGCGAGGCAAGGTTGACCAGATCGCTGCCGCCGGTGTCATGGATCGTCAGCGCATGGCCCTGGGTCAGCGCATAGATCGCATCGCCCGTAGTCTGCCCGTCGCCATAGACGGTATCGCCCGTGCGCGCCTGACCCGGGCCGTAAAGCGAACGCATCGCCAGAATGTCGGCGGCCATGGGCGTCACCACATAGGCGTAACTGCCGTTGATGTAGGTGTTCTGCTGCTGGCTGAAGTAGGACATCACCGAGGCCTGCCAGCTGTCGTTGGCGTAAGTCGCGTTGGTGGGATAGCTTGCCGAGCCGTTGTAGGAACCGGCATGTCCAAGCCCGAGCGCATGGCCGATCTCGTGCAGGTAGGTCTGATAGCCATAGCTGCCGACGGTCGAGCCGTAGTTCGAAATCCAGTCCCTGGCGATGTTGATGGTGCTTGAGGCAATGGTGCCCGAATAGCCGCCGAAGCCGGCATAGGCGCGGCCAGGGTCTTCGTCATCAAAGGTCAGCTTTGCGCCGCCCACCTGTTCGCGGAACACGATCCCGGTCACTTCGGACCAGCTTGCCAGTGCCGTGCGCGCAAGGGCCGCCCCGGCGGAGGTCAGCGCCGAGACATCGAAGCTGAGCACGCCGCCCGTGGCCGCAAGGTTGTAGCTCCAGGTCTGGCCGCCCCAGTAGGTGGTGGTCAGCTGGGTTGCAATCTCGTCCGCGCTGTAGATCGGCAGGCCGTTCGGCGCGATGCCCGTTGCCGCCGTCGTCAACAGGGCGACGCCCGCGCTGTCAAAGCTGCCGGTATCGACGGGGTGGAAGCTGTTGCAATAGGTGCACAAGGGACGGAACTCCGGTCAGCGGGGAAGGGCAAGGGCGGCGGTCAGGGCCGGGGCCGCCAGATCGGTGAGCACAGATGCCAGCTGGCGCGGCGCAAGCGTCGCCGGCGCCCCGTCAATCAGCATGACGACGGCCTCGGGCAGGATCTGTTCGCCCCCTTGCGGCGCAGAGAGCGCAAGGTGGCCCGACACCCGGGTGGGGCTCTGGCCGGTAAGGGTCAGGGTCAGGCCCCAGGGGGCGGGATCGGCGGCGAAGGCCAGTTCAGGCAGACGGGCGCCAAGCGCGAGGACCAGTTCCTCGCAATAGGCTGCGGGTGCTGCGGGGCAACGGACCTGCACCGCCCCAACCGGCGCAGCCGCCGGTTCGGCCGCCGAAAGGCCGCTGGCCGCAAGGGCGGTGGAAAGCAAAAGGGCGGGCGTTGCGCGCATGGGGTCTCTGGCGTTCCAAGGGACGTCTGGCGCAACTTTCGCTGGCCATCGCCGCAAGAACAGGGCGCGGCAATGGCAAGTTCGGGACATTGATGCTGATGTGGCCTGCAATCAGTGAAATATCTGGCGATTGTTCGTCGATCGGCATTGCCGCCTTGTCCGAAATGGCTTGATTTCCACAATTCCCTCGGGCCGAATGCGGCACTGGCAAAGGGGCGTCCCTCGTCAGGGGGCGCTGATCGGACGGAGGGAGGAGCAGGCATGAAGCTGGTTCGCCATGGTGCGAAGGGGCGTGAACGGCCGGGGATTCTGGATGCAGAGGGGCGGGTGCGCGATCTTTCCGATCACGTCGCCGATATCGCGGGCGAGACACTTCTGCCCGAAAGCCTTGCGCGGCTTTCGCGGCTGGATCTGCGGGCGCTGCCCCTGATCGAGGGCATCCCGCAGGCGGATCTGCGGCTTGGCCCCTGCGTCGGGCAGGTCGGAAAATTCGTGGCAATCGGGCTCAACTATGCCGATCACGCCGCCGAAACCGGCGCGCAGATCCCGACCGAGCCGATCATCTTCAACAAATGGACCAGCTCGATCAGCGGTCCGGACGATGACGTGGAACTTCCGCGCGGCTCGACCAAGACCGACTGGGAGGTAGAACTGGGCGTCGTGATCGGGCGCGGCGGCAAATACATCGAGGCGGCGGATGCGCTTGACCACGTCGCAGGCTATTGCGTCGTGAACGATATTTCCGAACGCGAATGGCAGGCCGAACGCGGCGGCACCTGGGACAAGGGCAAGGGGTTCGACACATTCGGCCCGATCGGGCCCTGGCTTGTCACCGCCGACGAGATCGCCGACCCCGGCGCGCTTGCGCTGTGGCTCGAGGTCGATGGACGGCGCCGGCAGGACGGATCGACGGCGACGATGATCTTCGGGGTGGCCGAGATCGTCGCCTATGCCTCGCGTTGCATGTCGCTGCAACCGGGGGACGTGATCACCACCGGCACGCCGCCCGGCGTCGGCATGGGCCACAAGCCCCCGGTATACCTGCGCGGCGGCGAGGTGATGCGACTGGGGATTGCCGGTCTGGGCACACAGACCCAGAGAGTCGTGCGCGGCTGAAGGCTGGTGCTGCTGATGGCTGGCGCGGCGGGATCAGCCGCCGCGCGGGTCGTTTTCGCCAAGGATCAGCGCGACATCGCGCAGCACCGTCCGCGCCACCGGAAGGTTCGACCCGTGCCTGGCGAGCAGCGCAAAGACGAAGCTTTCGCAGCCCGGGTCAAGCGGGCGGATCAGCAGGGCAGTCGTTGCATGGTTGATGAGGATCTCGTCCAGCGGTTCGGTCTGGCGCAGAAGCTGCATCGCGCGTGCCTGCGCCGAGACCAGAAGCGCCGCCGTGATCCCAAGATCGCGGACCTCGGATTCGATACCGCTGTAGACGCGCAGCAGCGCCCCCGTCATGGTCTGGGCGACCCCGGACGCCAGCATCCCGTCGAGTTCGGACATGAGCCGTGTGGCATCGGCAGGCCCCGCCGCCGGCGCAGATGCGGGCGCGGGCATTGGTGCGGCTGCGGGGTCGGCCTCCGTCGGGCGGTGGGCTGATCGCAGGAAGGCCGCTTGCGGACCTTCTTCGGGCAGGTCGGGGGATTGCCGGGCGGCGTCGCGCAGATGGGGTTTGAACTCGACCACCAGAACGGGATCCGGCGTGGTGGTCAGGCCTGCGTCGGAGCCGTGTCGTGCCGGCGCGGGTTCGGTGTCCGGCTGGCCGGGGCGGTTTCTGGCGGCCAGATCCGTTCCGGATATCTCCTGGCGGGGCATGTCCAGTGCGGCGATGCCCTGCGCGGTTCCGGACTGATGCAGCGGTGAAGGCGCCGCCGAGGTCGCCTTGCGGTCGATTTCGGGCACCTGTTTCGGCAATGCCGGACTGTCCACCGACGGGAAGGGTGCTGCCAGTGCCTCGCCGCGCGCACCGAACAGTTCCTGCGCCAGATCCAGGATGTATTTGCCGCCCGTATCGGCCCAGGCGGTTTCGTCGCGGCTTGACGCCTCGATCAGGTCGGGGGCACCGCCCATGAAGATGACGTTTGCGAAATAGGTCGCAGCCTCGCGTTCCAGCCGCCGCATGATCTTGTCGCAATCGGCATTGCTGCGCAGCTTGTCGGCGCGTGACAGAAGCAGCACCGAACGCGAGCGCAGGCTGCGCGGCAGGTCTTCGATGAAGGCCTTCTCGCTCAGCCGCCAGGCCTGCGAGCTGATCGTGCACCAGATCAGCATGTCGGCCGAAGCCACCAGCCCGCGCGCCTCGTCATCCCAGACGCCATCGGGGCGGGCGGGAACCTCGATCAGTTCGACGCCTTTCAGGGCCGGGAAGAGCACGGTGACGTGGATTTCGGTGGCGACGCCGGTTTCGATCGCGTCAAAGATGCTGTCGGCGGGACGCTGGCTGCCGTCCAGTGCCGGGTAGCTGACCGCCAGTTCGGCGCCGTGCCGCACTCGGATCGGCGGCGCCTTCAGCCCGCCGAAGGCGCTTGGCAGCAGCCGGTGACGCAGGACGGCATTGATCGCCGTCGATTTGCCCGAGGAAAATTCCCCCGCGACCACAAGCCGGAGCGGGTCCGGCAGCCCCGCCACCGGGCTGTCGTGAATGCGTCCAAGGGCCATCAGGCGGCTCCTCTTCTGGCGGCGCGGACCACACCGCGCAGGCGTTCGGCCTCGTCGGTGTAAAGCTTGTTGCGCCGGTCGAGTTCGCGGAGGTCTTCGCTCAGACGCTCGCGCAGCCTTTCGCGCAGCTCGGTGCCATCGACGACGTTTTCCAGCGATTTCACCTCGGCTTCAAGCTGTTCGACGTTTTGCTGGATGGCATTGGTGCACAGCCGCGACAGGAGTTGCAGCCGCTGGAGCGCGGTCTGCAACCGCTCGATCAGCCCCGCCTCGAAGACCGCAATCAGGTTTTCGGTCGCCGGATGGATTTCCGCCATGACCGCGCGGCTCAGCGCCTCGAGCGTGCGCTTCTGGTCGGCGCCACGGCGCCAGAACGACCAGCCGCCCTTGCGCGAGGCCTCGAGCGTCAGCTTTTGCAGCGTGGCCGGCACGGCTGGGACGATCTCGGCCGAGGGCAGGTCGTCCTGGCTGAAGAACGAGCCGGCATCATCGAGGAATTCCTCGCCCATGCGCGCGGCCTGCACGGCGGCATCGACAACCACGCCATCCAGCCGGTCGCGCGCGGCGCCGTAGGCGGCCACCGTCGCGTCTTCCAGCTGGCCGCGCAGGCGCAGGAGGTCGATGTCGAAGCTTTGCGATCCGGCCTGGCTTGACAGCGCGCCGGCAATGGTGCTGCCCTCGGCCTCCAGATAGGACTGGCAGATCATGTCGAGGTCGCGCCGGAGCGCGATCCAGCTGTTGTTCAATGCCATCTGCGCCCGGTTCTCGGTGGTCGCGCAGAGCTTCGCCAGATCCTCGGCGACCTGGCGCGATCGCGCCTCCTCGCTGGCAAGCCGCGTCTGGACAGTGCCCAGCGCGCTGCCGCCGACGTCGTTCAGGCGGTGGCCAAGCTGGCTGGCCTGGGTGGTGGCGATTGACCGCAGCGCTTCGATCACCGCAAGGCTCTGGGCGGTTTCCTCGGCAAGGAAGCGGGGGCCGACTGCGGTATCTATGGCCGCCGCAAGCGCGCGCTTGACCGCGTTCAGCCCCGAGGCCGCCACCAGCCTCCGGGACGGATCCTCGGGGACGGGCTGGCCCAATCCTGCAAGGTAGCGTTCCATCTCGGGTGCCATCGCCAGGCGGCGCAGACGGGCTGGGTCGATATCCGGATCAAGCGCGAGTTCGGCCCAATAGGCCGAACCAAGGATCAGCGTGAAGTCGCGGTCCGGGATCGCGCTTCGGATCCGGGCGGTGACATCGGCACGGACATGGGCGGCGTTCTCGGCATAGTCCTCGATTTCGTCGATGCGGTTGACGAAGACGATGATTTCCTTGCCCTTGTGGCGGGCCAGCATCCGGATCAGCGCGAGGTCAACCTCGGTCAGGGCCTGATGGGCCGACAGCGTGACGATGAAGATGTCGCTTTCGGCAAGGCTGCGGCAGGTGAATTCGTCACGCACGAGGAAGGGATCGTTCACGCCCGGCGTGTCGGTGACGATGGCGGGCACGGCAAAGTCACCGGCCGGAAAGAAGATGTCGGCCGATTGCGTGATCGCCGCATAGCGGCCCTGTGGCTGTTCCGCGTCCGCATCGTCGGCCGGGCCGGCGCAAACGTAGCGTTCCAGCATCTCGCGGCCGACAACGTCATACTGGTGCTTGGTGCCCAGGAGCAGGTCGTAAAACCGCCCCAGGCGACGCTGGGCGCGGGTGCGCATTTCCTCGGTCTGGCGGGTCAGCACCTCGGCGCGGAAGCCCGGGAGCATCTCTTCGGTCATGCGGCGGGTGTCGCCATCGCCGGTGATGATCCGCTGCCAGGCGTGTTCATCGAAGAAATGGAAGGCCGCGCCGCTGGCAGGATCGCCGGGCAGCCCGAAGCGCATGTTGGTCACGACCGATGTCCAGGGATTGACCTCGGAGGGGAGGAAGCCCGGCCGGCCGATCAGCGCCGAGAGGAAGGTGGACTTGCCCGCCTTGACCTGACCCACTGCGGCGATGCGGGCCTGCCAGCCGCGCACCCGGGCGATTTCCTCGCGCAGGGCGGCCGTGAACTCGGCCGGGCAGGCGCGCTGAAGGTTCGTCAGCGCCTGCGTCAGGGTTGCCAGGGCATCGGCCTGCCTGTGCCCGATTGAAAATGCGCTTTCTGCCATACACCAACACCGTGCCTGTGCCGCGTGTCCGGGCACGCGGGTCTTGCTACTCGTTCCGACCGAAACTTGAGTGTAATAGTGGCTTCAATGTGTCGGGTTGCCGGCATTTCATTGAATACGGATCTGAACCGATCCGCCGGCAATGTGCGCATTGTCAGAAGGCTGCATCCTAACCGCAGGTGACGCCGGTAATCCGGTTCAGGCGGTCGGCGTGGACGTTGATCCGGCTGGCGCTGTAGTCGAGCGTCACGGCCTGTCCCGGCTTGATGATGCGCAGCGACGTCTCCTTGAGTGCCTCGGGCAGCATCGAGACCGGCTGGCCGACAAGAGCGCGCAGCCGACCCGCACCACAGGTATCGTCACCTGCCGAAGGGACGGTCGCTGGCGTGCCGCTGCTGTGTGTCGATTCACTGTAGCACCCGGCAAGGCCAAGCGTCATCGCGGCCAGAAGCGTTGGCAGGCGCAGGGTGGAGGGACAGGAAAGCACGGGAACGGTGCCTCTTCATGTTGCATCGCGGGGGCGTATCAGAGAATGTCGTCCCCGACGGGTGGCGCAGACGACAGGCTGACCGACGCCGCCCAAGGATATTCGCAGGAGATCACGATGAGAACCAGAGCCGCTGTCGCCCTTCAGGCCGGAAAACCCCTTGAGGTCATGGAGGTGAACCTTGACGGCCCGAAAGAGGGCGAAGTCATGGTCGAGATCAAGGCCACGGGCATCTGCCACACCGACGAGTTCACGTTGTCTGGCGCCGATCCCGAAGGTCTGTTTCCGGCGATCCTCGGGCACGAGGGCGCGGGCGTGGTGGTCGAGGTCGGGGCAGGGGTCAAGTCGCTGAAGCCGGGCGACCACGTCATCCCGCTTTACACGCCGGAATGCCGCGAATGCCCGTCGTGCCTCTCGCGCAAGACGAACCTCTGCACCTCGATCCGGGCGACGCAGGGCAAGGGTCTGATGCCGGACGGCACGACGCGGTTTTCCATGCTCGATGGCACGCCGATCCTGCATTACATGGGCTGCTCGACATTCTCGAACTACACCGTCCTGCCGGAGATCGCGCTGGCCAAGGTCCGCGAGGACGCGCCCTTCGACAAGATCTGCTACATCGGCTGCGGCGTGACGACGGGCGTGGGCGCGGTGCTGAATACCGCCAATGTGGAAGCCGGCGCCAAGGCGGTGGTCTTCGGTCTGGGCGGCATCGGGCTGAACGTGATCCAGGGCCTGCGGATGGCGGGCGCCGACATGATCATCGGCGTCGACCTGAACCCGGATCGCGAAGCCTGGGGCCGTCGCTTCGGCATGACGCACTTCGTCAATGCGCGCGAAGTGGGCGATGTGGTTGCCCATATCGTCAACATGACGAAGACCCCCTTCGACCAGATCGGCGGCGCGGATTATTCCTTCGACTGCACCGGCAACGTCACCGTCATGCGGCAGGCGCTGGAATGCACCCACCGCGGCTGGGGCCAGTCGGTGGTGATCGGCGTGGCGCCGGCAGGTGCGGAAATCCAGACGCGGCCCTTCCAGCTTGTCACCGGCCGGGTCTGGAAAGGCACCGCCTTCGGTGGTGCGCGTGGCCGGACGGACGTTCCGCAGATCGTCGACTGGTACATGAACGGCAAGATCGAGATCGACCCGATGATCACCCACATCCTGACGCTGGACGAGATCAACAAGGGCTTTGACCTCATGCACCGCGGTGAATCGATCCGCTCGGTCGTGGTCTTCTGATCGGGAGGGGATGGCGCACCATCTGCCGTCCCGCCGCGGTTCAGGACAGGGCTGCGGCAATCGTTTGGGGGTGGCGTCGCTCAGGCGCTTCGCCACTTCCCGGACTTTCCGCTTCTTCAACTCGGCATGACAGTTCTGCCGCAGGGTGTCAGGCGTGGCCGGGTCGGCAATGATCGCCACGGCTTCCGCCCGCTGGTCAGGCACCATATTGTTCAGATGCCGGGCCGGGTGGCGGGCAAAGCGCGCCTCGTTGTCGTCGCATGGGGTGTCTTCCGCCAGCAGCGCGCGCTCCGATGCAATGGAAGCGGTGCCTCGGCTGTAGGCCCGCCCTCTGCCTCAAGCACGGCTCCGGCCTTCACCCTGTTGCGGTAGAAACGCGCCGAATGGCCATAGGCGACGATGACACGGGCGTTGTGATCCGGCATGGCATGGCCTTCGGTTTTTGCAGCGCCAACGTAACCATCTGGTCCGGGCTCCCGCAGCCATCGCGGGGCACCGCCGAAATGGCTGGCGCAGGCCGTGTCGATGGTATCTGCTTGGACAGGAAAACGGTGGGACAGGGCCGACCCGGACCTGAGGCCCTGCCGCACCCTGAGTCAAGGAGCCCGCATGCCCGCCTCGCGCACAAATCCGTTGCTTGCCGTCCTGATCGACGCGGACAATATCCCCGCCCGGCATGCTGCCGCCATCCTCGATGAGGTGGCGGCCTTTGGCGAGCCCTCGATCCGGCGGGTCTATGGCGACTGGTCGAGCGCCGCCCTTGGCCAGTGGAAGGAACAGGCCCGCGACCTGGGGCTGGTGATGCACCAGCAATCGGCCAACACCAAGGGCAAGAACGCCAGCGACATCGGTCTGGTGATCGACGCGATGGACATCCTGCACGCAGGCAAGGTCGACGGCTTTGTTCTCGTGTCATCGGACAGCGATTTCACCCGACTGGCCAGCCGTATCCGCGAGGACGGCATGCAGGTCATCGGCATCGGCGAAGCCAAGACGCCGGATTCGCTGCGCAAGGTCTGCAACCGCTTCGTGCTGATCGAGAACATCGTCAGCGGCGGCGAGACGGCCGATGCGGCGGTCAAGGCCGACGACACCGGCGCCAGGGCGGCGGCCCCTGCGGCAAGCCGCGCAAAAGAGCCGCCGACAAAGGCCATTCCGCTGGTGCTTGACGCCATGAGGAAGATCGACCCCGACCAGGACGACTACACCCTCGGCCAGTTGGGGCAGGTCATCACGCAACTGCACCCCGATTTCGACCAGCGCACCTATGGCGCGGCCAAGCTTTCCGACCTGCTGCGCAAGACCGGCCGGTTCGAGGTATTCCACGGGCCGCACAACGTCATGCGGGTGCGCGACAAGGCCTGACAGCGCGGGCGACGGGGCAGGATGCAGGGGGCAGGGGGGCGCGCACCATCAGGCTTGCATCCCCCCGCCATCCGGTCTATACGCGCGCCACTTCACAGGCAGGGTCGGGCCTTCGGGGGAGACATCCCCGACAGGTCCACCGGTTGGGGCGCATCGAATGAATGGGGCGTCCTGAAAACCCTGCCAAGGCGCAAACCGGAAAGGAAATGGACATGGCGCTTCCTGATTTCTCCATGCGTCAGCTTTTGGAAGCTGGCGTTCACTACGGTCACCAGACCGCCCGCTGGAACCCGCGGATGGCCGAATACATCTATGGCGACCGCAACGGCATCCATATCGTCGACCTGACGCAGACCGTCCCGATGCTGGACGCCGCGCTGAAAGTCATCCGTGACACCGTTGCCAAGGGCGGCCGGATCCTGTTCGTCGGCACCAAGCGCCAGGCGCAGAAGTCGATCGCCGAAGCCGCCGAGAAAAGCGCGCAGTTCTACATGAACCATCGCTGGCTGGGTGGCACGCTGACCAACTGGAAGACGGTTTCGCAGTCGATCGCGCGGCTCAAGCACATCGACGAGATCATGCAGAACGGCGCCGAGGGCCTGACCAAGAAGGAACGCCTTGGCATGGAACGCGAACAGGCCAAGCTCCAGGCCAGCCTGGGCGGCATCCGCGAAATGGGCGGCGTGCCGGACCTGCTGTTCGTGATCGACGTGAACAAGGAAGACCTTGCCATCCTGGAGGCGCAGAAGCTGGGCATTCCGGTCGTGGCCGTGGTCGATACCAACTGCTCGCCCAAGGGCGTGGACTATGTGATCCCCGGCAACGATGACGCGGCCCGCGCCATCGCCCTTTACTGCGATCTGGTCAGCCGCGCCGCGCTGGACGGCATGACCGCCCAGATGGGTGCCGCCGGCGTCGACCTGGGCGCGCTGATCGACGCGCCTGCCGAGGAAGCCACCGAGGCCTGATCGCCCGGGCACGAAGCCTTGGCATGAGACTGCATCGGGCGGGGGCATCCCCCGCCCAAACCCGTTTTCCCAAGCAATGAGGGAGTTTTTCCATGACGATCACCGCAACCATGGTGAAGGAACTGCGCGAATCGACCGGCGCGGGCATGATGGACGCCAAGAAGGCGCTGACCGAGACGAATGGCGACATGGAAGCCGCCGTCGACTGGCTGCGCACCAAGGGTCTGGCGAAAGCCGCCAAGAAATCCGGCCGCGTCGCTGCCGAAGGCCTGATCGGCGTGGCGGTCACCGACGGGCGCGGCGTGGCGATCGAACTGAACTCGGAAACCGACTTCGTGGCCAAGAATGCCGACTTCCAGTCGCTGGTGCGCGAAATCTCGGGCATCGCGCTGCAAACCGGCGAGACGCTGGAAGTGCTGAAGGCCACCCACCTGAACGGCAAGCCGGTAGAAGAGGTGCTGACCGACGCCATCGCCCGCATCGGCGAAAACATGACCCTGCGCCGGATGCATGTGCTGGAAGGCGAAACGGTGGTTCACTACGTCCACAACGCCGCGGCCGATGGCATGGGCAAGATCGGCGTGCTGGTCGCGCTGAACGGCCCGAAGGACAAGGCTGAAACCGTCGGCAAGCAGATCGCCATGCACATCGCCGCGACCTCGCCCGCCTCGCTGTCGGAAAAGGATCTGGACCCCGCGCTGATCGAGCGTGAGAAGGCCGTGCTGACCGAGCAGGCCCGCGAATCCGGCAAGCCCGAGGCGGTGATCGAAAAGATGATCGTCGGCCGCATGTCGAAGTTCTTCGAAGAAGTCACGCTGCTGGGCCAGAAGTTCGTCATCAACCCCGACCAGACCGTGGCCCAGGCCGCGGCCGAGGCCGGCGTCGAAGTGACAGGCTATGTGCGCGTGGCCGTGGGCGAAGGCATCGAGAAGAAGGAAGAGGACTTCGCGGCCGAGGTCGCCAAGACGCTCAAAGGCGGCTGAACCCTTCTGCAGACCGGGAAAGGCGGCGCGGTCCCTCCGACGCCGCCTTTTTCATGCGCAGGGGATGGCCGGGTTGCGGTGGGAAAAACGACCCCCGAAATGCAAGATGCGTGCCTGCAAAATCCGCAGGCACGCATCTCTGACACACCACATGGCACGCCATGGTTGGGGAACCTGACGCACCTTACAATCACCAGACCCCGGGACGGGGATAACATCCCGGGGCCCCGCCGGTTTCCCGGCGCCGGCATCCCCTTGCAATAGGGAGGATTGCCGGTGTTCCTGGCCGAAGCCACCACTCGCGGAACACGGGACTTATGCCATTCTCTGCATTTATAACGAAAGTATGGGAAACCTTACCTTTACGTCACTTTGGTCAGGGCGGCGCGTCGTGCGGAGATATTCCCTCTATTGCGTTGGTGTGATTTGACAATATCCACATGACCGCCCGGCGGTCCGGTTGGCCGGACCGGGTGGACCGGTGGAAACTGCGCCGGTTCAGGCCAGCGAATGGCTTGGCTGGATGAAGATCTGGTTCTGGAACGCGGCTTTCAGCACCGCCTGCGCGGTGGTGTCGACATCAAGTGCTTCACGGGCAAGCCGCAGGTGTTTTTCCACCGTCGCCTGGGTCAGCCCCATGATCACCGCGATGTCCTGCGTCGTCTTGCCTTCGCCGACCCATTCCAGCGCCTCGCGCTGCCGCGGCGTCAGTGCGCGGCGCGACGAGGCGAAGGGCATGACGGTGATCCGCAGATGGGTCACGTTGTTGATGGTCAGGATTTCTTCGCCGAATTCGTCCCAGATCGCATCCACCTCATCCTGGCTTTGGTCATCGGTGACCGACAGGCCGATTCCGCCCTTGGCCCGCACCGAAATGTCACGGAAACCGATCGAATAGCCGGCGCGGATCCCGTATCGGTCATTCAGCGCCATGACTTCGCGCTCTGTCTCGGTCAGGTCCGGGGCTGCCGCCCGTTCGGCGATCAGCCGCCAGGACTGCGCGCCGTCATGCCGGGCTGCCCATTTCAGCATCGGGGCCTGGAGACAGAGGCCCGAATAGAAATAGGCCTTCAGATAATCCACGGGCAGATTCGACAGCAGCAGCATGTCATCCACCCGGCCGAAGGATTCGGCGGTGCGGAAACGGGTGAACACGTAAAGCAGCCTCGTGAAGCCATAGCTGGCCATCCGGTCCAGATGCAGGTTCCAGATATCTTCGATGCTGCGCGCATCGAAGACGCGCTGGAGATGAGAGGGCAGGCTGGTTCGCTGTGTCATTGGCTTCATGTAACGACTTTCATTTCATAATGGAGAGCTAAAATCTTTGCGGCAATCGCCCAAATGGGAAAAGCATCCGGGCGCTCCGATCGCAATAGCCGATGCGCGGCGGGGGCGGAAACGGTCTTGTGGCGGCACCCGGTCAATTCTAGGGTGCCGCCGGCAAAAAGGCGGCAGGGTTGCGGATGACCCCGCCGTCGCCGGGGATCGAACGGAAGGGTGCGGGGATGCAGGATCAGTGGGATGTGGTCATCGTTGGCGGGGCCGTCTCGGGGGCGTCGACGGCATGGTGGCTGAAGGGGATGCAGCCCGACCTGCGCGTGCTGGTGGTCGAGATGGACCCGACTTACGCGAAATCGGCAACGGCGCTGTCGGCGGCCTCGATCCGATCGCAATTCTCGAATCCCGTCAACGTGAACATGTCGCGTTTTGGAATTGATTTTGTTAAGAATTTCGTCGACTACCTCGGGCCGGATGGCGGGGTGCCGGATCTGGGTCTGCGCGAAACCGGCTATCTGTTCCTGACCCGGACGGAAACCGGTGCGGCGCTGCTTGAGGAACTGGCGGCGATGCAACGCGGGCTTGGGGCCGACACCCATGTGCTTTCGCCGGCCGAGATTTCAGGACGCTTCCCCTGGATGAACGTCGGCGATCTTGCCGCCGGAAGCTTCGGCACCCGTGACGAAGGATCCTTTGACAACATGGGGCTGGTCACGGGCTTTCGGAACGCGGCGCGGGCAAGGGGCGCGGTCTTTGTCAAGGACCGGGCGATCGGGCTGGAGCGCGAGGGAGACCGCATCGTTGCCGTGCAGCTTGAACAGAATGGACGCATGGCGACGGGCGCGGTGGTTTCGGCGGCCGGCACCCGCTCGGCGCAGGTCTGCGGCTGGGCGGGGCTTTCGCTGCCCGTCGAGCCGCGCAAGCGCACCGTGTTCATCATCGACGCGCCGGGCGCCCGGCATCCGGATGCACCGCTGATCATCGACCCTTCGGGCATCTACATGCGCCCGGAAAACAATCAGTGGTTGACCGCGACGGTTCCGACCATCGACGGACCCTGCGACGCCGATGACTTCGAACCCAATGCCCACGAGTTTGAGGACGAGATCTGGGAAAAGCTCTACGAGCGGGCCGAGGGCTTTGGCGCGGCCAAGGTCACGCGGCTGTGGGCCGGGCATTACGATTACAACACGCTTGATCAGAACGCGGTCATAGGGCTCTGGCCGGGGATGGCGAATTTCTATGTTGCCGCCGGGTTTTCCGGCCACGGGTTGCAACAGTCGCCGGCGGTCGGGCGTGGCCTGGCCGAACTGATCACGACCGGGGCCTACCAGACGCTCGACCTGTCGGATCTGGGGGTCGAGCGTGTGCTTGAAGGGCGTCCGTTCCTTGAACAGGCGATCGTCTAGGGCTCAGCCCGCGCCGGGCGCAGGGTCTCGCGCCGGCTGTCCGTGAGGGTGCGCGCGGTCAGATCGGGTG
Source organism: Paracoccaceae bacterium (assembly GCA_020622085.1). GTDB lineage: Bacteria > Pseudomonadota > Alphaproteobacteria > Rhodobacterales > Rhodobacteraceae > QY30. The sequence continues at coordinate 1,577,820 of JAHRYM010000001.1, forward strand.
CGAGTGCCTGCATCGCGTCGCATTGGGTCAGATAGATCCCGCCGGTCAGGTCATCAAGCAGCCGGCTGCGGCGAAGGCGGTCCATGACCGGGCCCTTCACCTCGGACAGATGCAGCGCAACGCCGGCGTCCCGCAGGCGGTGATTGATGGCTTCCAGGCTTTCAAGCGCCGAGATGTCGACGGCGTTGACGGCCGTGAACATCAGCACGACATGGCGCAGCGCGGGGTTGGCGCCGACCTGTGCCTGCACCGTGTCTTCAAGGAAGCGGGCATTGGCGAAGTAAAGGCTTTCATCCACACGCAGAGTCACCACATCGGGTGCAGTGACGACATCGTGGCGGTTGATGTTGCGGAAATGCTCGGTCCCCGGAACCTGGCCGACGATGGCAACATGGGGCCGGGCGGTGCGGTAAAGGTGGAGCAGGACCGAGGCACCGACCCCTGCCAATATCCCGGCCTCGACCCCGCTCGCCAGTGTGACGAGGATCGTGGCGATCATCGCCGCGCCGTCGCCGCGCGAATAGGCGAAGGTGCGGCGGATCGCGCCCAGATCGACAAGGCTCAGCACGGCAACGATGATGGTCGCCGCCAGTGTCGCCTGCGGCAGATAATAAAGCGCCGGCGTCAGGAACAGTGTGGCAAGCGCCATCCCCACCGCCGTGAAAGCGCCCGCCGCAGGCGTGGCAGCGCCGGCATCGAAATTGACGACCGACCGGGCAAAGCCGCCCGTGACCGGGAATCCGCCAAACAGCGCCGCGCCGATATTGGCGCCACCAAGGGCGATCAGCTCCTGATCGGGGTCGATCCGCTGGCGGCGCTTGGCGGCGAGCGTCTGCGCCACCGAAATCGATTCCGCATAGCCGACGACCGATATCAGCAGCGCCGGAACCACAAGCCGTGACCAGAGGCCCGGGTCGAAAGCGGGGAGGGCGGGCAGGGGCAGGCCGGCGGGGATCGCGCCCACGATCTGCATTCCGGCCCGATCAAGCCCGAAGCCCCGGACAAGCAGGATGGTGACCGCCACCGCAGCAAGCGGTGCGGTGCGGCTGGCAAGACCCGCCCCGGCCGGAGAAACCCCGCACGCAACCAGGAAGGGCTTCATCCCGCGTCTGGCCCAGACCAGCCAGCCGATGACCCCAACCCCGATTGCCAGCGTGGCGAGGTCGGACTGCCCGAGGTTCGGGACCAGGCCCTTCAGGATCTCGACGAGCGTCTGCCCGCCGCCACTGATCCCCAGCAGATGGCGGACCTGTCCCGCCGCGATCAGCAGGCCCGAGGCAGTGATGAAACCCGAAATGACCGGATGGCTGAGAAAGGACGCAAGAAACCCCAGCCGCAAGAAGCCCATGACCAGAAGCATCCCACCCGAGAGCATCGCAAGCACCACGGCAGCCGCGAGGTAATCGGCGCTGCCCTCCGTCGCCAGTTCGCCGATGGCCGCGGCTGTCATCAGCGAAACCACCGCCACGGGGCCGACCGCAAGCGTGCGGCTGGTGCCGGTGAGAGCATAGACGACGAGCGGAGCAATCGAGGCATAAAGCCCGACCTCGGCCGGAAGTCCGGCCAGCAGCGCATAGGCCAGCGACTGCGGGATCAGCATGATCGTGACGATGGCCGCCGCCGTCAGATCGCTCGCCAGCATCTCGCGGCGATATTCGTGCGACCAGGAAAGAACGGGAAAAAAAGAACGCAATATCATACCTATGTGGCGCGATGCAAACAAATCAGGTTAAAGGCCGTTCACTGGCACCTTGAGATAGACCTGGCCGTTGTCTTCGGGCTCGGGCATCTGGCCGGCGCGCATGTTGACCTGCAGCGACGGGATGATCAGGCGCGGCATGGCCAATGTCCGGTCACGCGCCTCGCGCAGGGCTACGAAGTCGGCCATCGGCCGGCCCGCGCCGATATGGATGTTGCGCGCCCTCTGGTCGCCCACTGTCGACTCCCAGGCATATTCCTCGCGGCCCGGTGCCATGTAGTCATGGCCGACAAAGATCCGGGTCTCGTCGGGGAGGGCAAGGATCTTCTGGATCGAGGCGTAGAGATTCGCGGCCGAGCCGCCGGGAAAATCGCAGCGCGCCGTGCCGAAATCGGGCATGAAGAGCGTGTCACCCACGAAAGCCGCGTCGCCGACGATGTAGCTCAGGCAGGCCGGCGTATGGCCCGGAGTATGCAGGACATGCCCCGCAAGCCCGCCGATCGCGAAGCTGTCGCCTTCCGAAAACAACTGGTCGAACTGGCTGCCGTCACGCTGGAACCGGGTGCCTTCGTTGAAGATCTTTCCGAAGGTGTTCTGGACAACGGTGATCCTTTCGCCGATGCCGATCTTGCCGCGCCCCAGCCGTTCCTGCAGATAGGGGGCCGCCGACAGGTGGTCGGCATGGACATGGGTTTCAAGGATCCAGTCCACCGACCAGCCCCTTTCGCGGACAAAGTCAACGACCGCATCGGCAGACCGGGTATCCGTCCGGCCCGAGGCATAATCGAAATCCAGCACGGAATCGATGATCGCGCAGGCAGGGCTTGCCGGATCCTTGACGACATAGGTCACGGTATTTGTGGCCTGATCGAAAAAGGCATGGACTTCGGGGCGGGCTGCTGCGGTCATCTTCATGTCTCCGGTCGGGGCACGGTATGCGCGCGGGGGGCAAGGGGGAAAAAGGCTATCCCCTATATAGGTTGCCCCGACCATATGGCAATTCCGGAATGTGTCAGACCGGACCGGATGCGGTTTTCGGGCCGGAAATCCGTTTCAAGAGACGGCGCAAAAATGGGAAATCAGTCCGGGAAGATCGCGGAAATCGGAAAATGCGGCTGCTTCGCGGATGCTCTCGCGGGGGGCGTTCAGGTAGCCTTGCGTGAAAAGGACGAAGGGCAGGGCGGCTGCTTCGGCCGTCTGCGCATCAACGCCACTGTCGCCCACATAGATCGCCCTCGCGGTTCCCAGCACGCGCCAGGCCGTGATGAGAGGCGCCGGATCGGGTTTGCGCACCGCAAGGCTGTCGCCACCGATCACGCCCCGAAAAAACCGCCGAAGGCCAGTTCCCTCGAGCACCGCATGCGTGGGACGAAGCGGCTTGTTGGTGCAGATGGCAAGCAGATGGCCGGTCTCGGCAAGCGCCGTCAGCGCCGCAACCGCGCCGGGATAAAGCGCATCCTCGCCGGTCGGGCGGGATGTGTAGTCGGCTTCCAGCCGCGCCACCAGCGCCGGGCGCCGGGCGGCGGGGATGCCGCGTGCGCTTGCGACCCGCGCCACCAGCGCCGGCAGGCCGCTGCCGACATACGACTGCACCTCGGCTTGCGGCATGGCTGCCAGACCCTCGGACAAGAGCATCCGGTTGACCGCCGCCGCAATCCCGCCAATGCTGTCGATCAGCGTCCCGTCCAGGTCGAAGATGACGCCGCAAGGGCTTGTCATGTCTTCCATTTGATCGAGCACCCGATCGACGCCACCTGATCCGCCGGGCCGCTTCCTGTCTCGGCCACGAGCTTCATGGCCTCGTAAAGTTCGCGTCGCGCATCGACGGGGCCGGGCGCCCGGCCCGACGCATCGAGCCGCCCGCGATACTGAAGCCGTCCACCGGCATCGAGCCCAAAAAAGTCTGGTGTGCAGATCGCATTGTAAGCCCTTGCCACTGCTTGTGATTCATCGTGCAGATAGGGAAAGGGAAACTCCTTGGCCCGCGCCAGTTCGCGCATCTTGTCGAAGCTGTCTTCCGGATAGGCCGCGGCGTCGTTCGACGAAATCGCCACCACGCCAATGTCCAGGGCCTGAAGGTCGCGTGCATCCCGCAAGATCCGATCCAGCACCGCCTGCACATAGGGGCAGTGATTGCACAGGAACATGACCAGTGCGCCTTTGGGTCCGGCGATCTGACCAAGACTCCAGTCGCGGCCATCGGTGCCGGGCAAGTTGAAGTCCGGCGCCTTCCAGCCGAAATCGCAGACAGGAGGAGATACCGCCATTCCTACCTTTCAAGGATTATTCGCAATATCCTTCAATGCAGTGATATTACGTCCATAAACATCAGGCGCGTCAATCGATCCGCCGGAAAACACGGCATTTCCCGCCACAAAGACATCGGCACCCGCGCGGGCGATGTCGGCGATCGTGTCCTTTGCAACGCCGCCATCGATTTCAATGTGGATCGGACGATCGCCGATCAACCGGCGCAGCCGCTCGATCTTGATCAACTGAGAGCGGATGAATTTCTGTCCGCCAAATCCAGGGTTTACGCCCATGACATTCACCAGATCGACAAGGTCCAGCAGGTTGTCGAGCGCCTCGACGGGCGTGCCCGGATTGATCGCGATACCCGGTCGGGCACCGGCCGCGCGGATCGCCTGAAGGCTGCGGTGCATGTGCGGACCGGCCTCGACATGGACCGAAATGAAATCGGCGCCGGCATCCGCAAAGGCTTCGATATAGGTATCCACGGGCGCGATCATCAGATGGACGTCCATGACCGTCTTGATATGCGGCCGGATCGCGCGGCAAGTCTGCGGGCCAAAGGTGATGTTGGGAACGAAATGGCCATCCATGACATCGACATGGACCCAGTCGGCGCCCTGGGCCTCGATGGCGCGGATTTCGGCGCCGAAGTTCGAGAAATCGGCAGAAAGGATCGAGGGGGCGATCTTGGGGCGGCGATCAAAGTTCATGGCGGGTCTCCTTGCTTGTGTGGTAACGTCAACGCCAACCAAGGTAAAGAGCATGCCGGGACAGCCATATGGTTTACATAATACTGATTATCGGACTTGCGCGTTTGCAGATCGCCCGCAGCCGCCGAAATCTTGTGGCGCAGGTTCCGTCATGCCGGACTCCGCGCTCGCGGCGGAACCTTCCGATCTGGTGAAGGCCAGCCCCCTCCTGACAGGACTCTGGGCCAGTGGGCATCTGGCCCCGCAGGAGATCGAGCGCCGTGCCCAAGGCGCACAACGCCTCAAGGCCGCGTTCTCGTCGATTCCCTGGCACGCGCAAAAGGCAGCCAGATACCCGGACTACTGGAACGAGTTCTACGCCAGTTGCGCAACCTGGTAGAACGCGGCCATGGCGCGGTCGATGGATCGGCTGCGGCTTCTTCTTTGCTCAAATACTCAGGCCGCAGTTCCGTCAGGTGATCACGTCGGGCGTCTTGCGCCCGGTGATGCGCGCGATCCCGGCCAGGTCTTCGGCCACCGCGATGACCGGCGCCAGCGTTGCCTGCACATCCCCGGCAAGCCCCTCGGGCCCGGCAACGAAGTGTTCCAGATAAAGCCGCAGCGTGGCGCCTTCGGTTCCCGTGCCCGAGAGGCGCAGCACCAGCCGCGACCCGCCCGCAAACATCACGCGCAGGCCCTGCCCGGCCGATACCGATCCATCCACCGGATCGTGGTAGGCAAAATCATCCGCCGCCTCGGCAACCATCCCCTGGACCTCTGTCCCTGGCAGGCTGCCAAGGCGGGACCGCAGGGCCTGCATCACCTCTTCGGCTTGCGCCGCGGGAAGGGCTTCGTAATCGTGGCGCGAATAGTAGTTCCGGCCATGTTCCCGCCAATGGATTGTCAAGATTTCAGTAACAGATTCCGCGCGTTCCGCAACGATATTCAACCAAAGCAATACTGCCCACAGCCCGTCTTTCTCGCGCACATGATCCGATCCGGTGCCAAAGCTTTCCTCGCCGCAAAGCGTCACCTGCCCCGCATCGAGCAGATTGCCGAAGAACTTCCAGCCTGTCGGCGTCTCATGGCAGGCAATCCCCAGTGCCCGTGCCACCCGGTCTACCGCCGCCGAAGTGGGCATCGATCGGGCGACGCCCCTGATCCCCCCACGGTAGCCGGGCGCAAGATGGGCATTGGCTGCAAGCACCGCGAGGCTGTCCGAGGGGCTGACATAGATCCCGCGTCCGACGATCATGTTGCGATCGCCGTCGCCATCCGAGGCCGCGCCAAAATCCGGGGCATCGGGGCCGAACATCTCGTCCATGAGAGCCCTGGCCCAGACCGGGTTCGGATCGGGGTGGCCACCGCCGAAATCGGGCAGCGGACGGCCATTGACCACGGTTCCCGGCGCGGCTCCAAGGCGATGCTCCAGGATCTCGGTCGCATAGGGGCCGGTCACGGCATGCATGGCGTCGAACCGCATGCGGAACCCATTGGCAAAAAGTGTCCGCAACTTGGCGAAATCGAACAGTTTTTCCATCATGGCTGCGTAATCCGACACCGGATCGACAACCTGCACGATCATCTCGCCAAGCCGGATTTCTCCGATCCGCGAAAGGTCGACATCGGCGGCATCGAAGAACGCATATTCCCGTAACCGGCCGGATTCCTCATAGATCGCCTGCGTCACCGATTCCGGTGCCGGACCTCCATTCGGGGTATTGAACTTCACGCCGAAATCCTCGTCGGGGCCACCGGGGTTGTGGCTTGCCGAAAGGATGATGCCGCCGTCGGTCTGGTGGAGCCGGATCAGGTGGCTTGCGGCCGGCGTCGAGAGGATCGCCCCCTGCCCCACGATCACGCGCGCCGCGCCATTGGCCGCCGCCATCTTGAGGATCACCTGCGCCGCGCGGTCGTTGAAGAACCGTCCGTCACCGCCCAGGACGAAGGTCTTTCCCCTGGCGCCGTCGATCGCGTTGAAGATCGCCTGGACGAAGTTTTCCAGATAACCGGGCTGCATGAAGACCGGGGTCTTCTTGCGCAGGCCCGAGGTGCCGGGCTTCTGGCCCTCGATGGCCCGGGTTTCGCGGATGATGACGGACATGGGGGCAGCTTCTCCTTCTCCGGCAGACCTGGGCCCAAAAGGCGACCCGTCGGACAACAACGCAAAAAGGGGCCGAGTCGATCCTGCCGGAGATGGTAACCCCGCCCGGAACGACTGCTGGCAGATCGGACGGCCCCCTGTCCAGTGGGCAACCGTCGATCTGCGGGTGGGAGCGGCGGTTTCTATCGGCGAAGGCCGTCCATGGGCCGGACCGGCGCCCGCCGCGTTGCCTGCGCCTTGCGCCGCAGAGCGACTTGCAACGCAGTCTGGGCAGGATCAGTCAGGGCAGGAATTGTCAGACCGGGCGCGGGATCTTATGTTTTTCCCACGGCACGGGGCAGTTTCCGCCCCGCCCCACATGTCGGAGGCCATGATGTACAACACGATCCTGCTTGCCTATGACGGAACCCAGGAGGGCCGGCTTGCCCTGCGTGAAGGTGCACGCATGGCACAGCTTTGCGGCGCGCGACGGGTCATCCTGCTGGCGGTGGTGGATCCTTCGGTCGGTCTGGCCATGGCCGTCGATCCCGTGGCCGGTTACCTGCCGCTTCACGAGGATATCGATTACCAGAAGATCCTCGATGTCGGTGTCGAGCGATTGAAGCTCATGGGACTTTCGCCCGAGGCTCGGCTCGAGGCGGGCATTCCGGCCGAACGCATCGCGGCTGTGGCTGCCGAAGTGGCTGCCGATCTGGTGGTGGTCGGCCATCACCGGCAAGGGGTCATGGCCAGGTGGCTGCATGGATCGGTGACCAATTCGCTGACCGACGCACTGGAATGCAGCCTTCTGGTCGCTCGTCAGGACATCGCCGACGAGGTGCTGTTTGGCGCCGAGGGGTTGCGCTGACGCCATACCCGGGTCCGCAAGGACCATGGCCTGAATTTCCGTGCCCGGGCGTTTTTGACCATTGCAGGATATTGCGCGGCATGCCCCTGCCGTGACAGTCAGGTGTGACCAATATCCACGACGAATGACAAGGATTGCCATGGGCCTGCTGCCTGCACTTGCGACCTATGCCACCGCGGCCCTGGCCGAGATTTCCGGCTGTTTTGCTGTCTGGGCCTGGTGGCGGCTCGGCGCCACGGCGCTGTGGCTGGTGCCGGGGGGCCTGTCTCTGGCGCTGTTTGCCTGGCTCCTGGCGCTTGCCCCGGTCGAATTTGCCGGGCGCGCCTATGCCGCCTACGGGGGCGTCTATATCGCCGCCTCGATCCTGTGGCTCTGGTGGGTCGAAGGCGTGAGGCCCGACCGCTGGGATGGCCTCGGGGCCGTTTGCGTGCTGGCCGGGGCTGCTGTGATCCTGTTCGCCCCGCGCGGGGCATGAGGCGGCTTTGCCCCGCGCGCGCCAGGTCCGGGCAATTTCCAGGCGTGACAACGGCAGTCGCACGGTTAGGGTGGGCCCCGTGATGTGCCCGGATTGACGACAATGCCGCCCGACCCTCCTGCCCGCCCCTCGAAAGATCACACCGGCAAGAGCGGGACTGAAGCGGCCGGCATCGGTCCGGCCTGCGGGCCCGGCGCCGTTTCCGGGCCGCCGGGGGCGCTTTTGGCGGTTGTGGCGCTGGCCCCGGGACTGACCGATGATGCGCGCCGCGCGCTGGCTGCGCGGATCGTGGATGGCGATGGGCCGCGGTCCACAGGGGAAGAGCCAGGGCCGCCTGCCGGCCCCGCCTCCAGTCCGGACAGGGACGCGGAGTTTCGCGGCGATCTCTGCCGGTTGATTGAACGCATCGCCGCCCTGTCGCCGGCCGACCCTGCGATGGCGGCACGTGCACGCCTTGATCTGGGCAAGGATCGCCGGGCCTGTTTTCACGCTGACCCGAACGGTGAGGTCGTCTTGCGGATCGCGGCGCCTGATCCTGCGTCCGGGCGGGATCTTGAGGTGATCACCAGCGGCGGCTGGACCGGGGCCTTTGCAGTAAGGCTCCCGCTGCGCCTTGCGGATGGCGTGGCGCTGGCCGCCTTTTCCGCGGGTGTGCTCGCCATGCTTTGCCCCGGACCTTCTGCGCGTGTCTGGGCGCGGATTGCAGGCGGGGGCACAGCCGGGGCGGAAAGCGCGTCGGTTCTGATGTTCCGGCTGGATCGCTACGGCGCCGAGGTCGTGCCGCAGCCCTTCATCCTGACGCAGGGCCTGCCGCGGGCAGCCGGGCCTGCAACGGGGGGTGACGGGTGATCATGCCCCCTGACGCGCCCCCCGATCTTTCGGTCATTCTGGTTGCGCTGAATGACCGCGCGGGGCTTTGGCAAAGCCTGTCGTCGATCCTGCTGCAACGCGGCCTGCGGATGGAAACCGTCGTGATGGACCGGGGCAGCAGCGATGGCAGTCCCGATGCGCTGCGCGATCTTGGGGCGGCGAACCCCGGGCACGCGATCCGCAGCCGGTGCCTTTCCGGGGCCGCCCCGGGGGCTGCGCGACTGGCGGGCCTGCATCTGGCTCTTGGACGACATGTGCTGTTTCTGACGGCGGGGGATGTTCTGGCGGGCCACGACCGGCTGGATGGCGTGCTCGGGACGGCTGCCGCCCGGATGCTGTTGGCGCCAGAGCCGGACGCAGGTGTTCTCCGCCGTGGCCCCGACGGCCTGCCGCTTCCGTCCTGGCCCCTGAACCCGGCGCAGGCGATCTTTCGGCGCGACTTCCTTCTGGACGAAGGCTTCGGCTTCGCCCCCGTCATCGACCAATGCGACGATGCGGGTCTTGTCTGGGCGGCGCTGATCCGGGCGCGGCAAGCCACGCCCCTTGCCCGGCCGATCCTGGCTGCCACAGATGCGGCACCGCGTTCCGGTGCGCAAGCCGGCGGCGGCGAAAAGATGGGCCTGATGGATGCCAGCGCCTGTCTGGCAGAACTGCGGGCGATTCTGGCCGCGCTGGATGCCGATCGCACCCACCAGAGCATCAGCCCGCAGATCGAAGCCTGGGCTTCGCTCCATGTCCTGGCCTCGCTCATGGCGCGGTGGCGGCACCTCTGGACGGCGGATGGCGCCGCACCGGGCGCTGGCGTTGAACGGGGGCAAGCATCAAGGATCCGGGAGTTGATCACGCGGATCACCGCAAACTCCGGCCCGCTCTGGTCGCGGCCCTGCGACATCGACCTTGGCGCGCGCGCCGAGGATGACCGGATCAGCGGCAGGCTTGACCTGCTTTGCCAAGGCCTCCGCACCGGCGACACGGATGTGCTTGGGGCCATCCACAGGGGCCGACCGATCCCGCTGGCGCGGCTTCATGCAATGGCAGGCGCGCGTCCCGGGGGGGCGGCGCAAGATCATCCCGCGGCGACGGCTTGCGGGCTGCATCCTGCCCGCACCGGCCCCGCCCACACCGACCCTGCCCGCACTGGCCGGGCCCTCGCCCATCGCGCCCTCGCCTTTTGCCGCAATGCGCCTTCGGTGCACGACCGTGGTCCGGGCGGAGATCTGCCGCCGCGCATCCTTTTGCATGTTGGCGGCATGAAGACTGGCAGCTCGGCGCTTCAGAACTGGTTCGAGCTGAACCGCGCGGCCCTGCTGTCGCAGGGGTTCCTCTATCCCGCGACCGGCACCTTCCGCGAAACCGGCCTGCGCAGCGATCGCAATCCGGGTCATGCGCTTCTGGTCTCGGCGCTTTTGCAACCGGGGCGGCGGTCGGCGATGCTGGGGGCGCTGCACGAGGAACTGGCCGCCCTTCCCCTGCCTCCGCATACGCTGCTCCTGTCGGCGGAAACCATCGTTGCACCGGGCCTGTGGATGAACGGTCAGGGGATCGGCCGGCTCACGGCCGTGCTTGGCGCGGGGGTCGAGGTCATCTGGCTTCATCGCGCGGCCCCCGGATGGATTGACTCGATCCACCGCGAGTTGATGTGCCATCCGCATATTCCGCACCCGTCACGCGATGCGCTTTGGCAAACCTATGCCGCCGAAGGCCTGCTCGATAACGATCATGTCGCCGGTATCCTGCGTGCGGCGGCGAATGTGACGCGGCTCCACGCCGCTGCACATGAGGAGGTGCGCAAGGCGCCGGGGGGCACGGCGGCATATGTCTGTTCGGTTGCCGGCATCAACGCGACCGGATTCCAGCCGCTTGCAGACGACAGTGCAAACCTTTCCCATACTGCCGGTCAGGCCGAACTGATCGCCCTCGTCAAGCGCATTCCCGGGCTGGGGGCCGCGGCCCGGGAAGAGGCGCTCCGCCGCATCGCCCTTATGGCCGGGACGGACGGAGGCAACCCGCAGGCGCTGGCAATCCTGCCCCGATTGCTTGCGGATTGCGACGGGTTTCCGCAGGCACCAGCGCGCGTCGGTTCCATCGAGCAGGCGGGGCAATCCGACGGTTTTCGGCTGTTTCGCCTGGGGCTTGCCGGTGTCTGCCTTTGCCTGCCTCCCGGGCAGGAATGGCAGGTCGCATCGTTGATCGCACCCGCCCTGCCCGACCACGAGGCAAGGATCGTGCGGTTCCGGAACACCACTCTGGCGCTGGTCGATCATGCGACGCTCGTGCAGTTGCACCGCAGGACCGGGGCTGTGACGTTGCGACTTCAGTCGGCCGGCAAAGAGACGACCTGCCGCCTTGTGCTGGTGCAGGATCATGGCCGCGTCACGGCTGGATTTCCCGATGCCCCGCCTGCCCCCGCGCCTCCGTGGCTTCGCCGGAACCCCGGGGCGGCGGTTGGTGACACCGGTTGCGAAATCCTGATCCTGCAGGAAGACGGCAAAGGGATGGAGCCCGCGCAGGCGATGGCGAGGATCATGGCAGCCTCTGGCGGGCCGGATCTGCCCTGGGCCGATGCGCCCGAAAGCGGTTCCTGGCGCCTGGCTACGCCCGCCGATCCGGCGACCGGCTGGCGCGACTATTTCGACGCCGCCGCCTATCTGGCCGCCAACCCCGACGTGGCAGAGGCCGGCGCCGATGCGGCCACACATCATGCCGCCCATGGCTGGCGCGAGGCCCGGCGCCTGTCGCCGGGGCTTGATGCCGACAGGCTCTGGTCAATGCTGGGCAGCGATGCGGACAGGGACGCCGACCCCTTCGCGCAGGTGGTCGCCCGGGGCACGCGCGTGATCCTTTCGGCCGGATCGGCCGGGGCCTTGCCGGAGCCCGGGGCCCCGGAGTCATTCCCCCCCGGCGCCACCGGCCCCCAATCTTGCACAAGGCCGCTGCCGCTGGCGCCTGACGACGAAAGCCTGATTGCCGCCGCCATCGACAGACCTTTCTATGCAAGCGCCGCCGGACGACCCTTCGCCGACGCACGCGAGGCGGCGAGGCACTATCTTTCGGTCGGCTGGAGGCTTGGACTTGATCCCTGTCCGGACTTTTCCTCCGATCTTTACGCGCTGGACCATGTCGATGTCCTTGCGGCGGGAATCGCGCCCTTTGCCCATTACCTGCGGTCGGGCCGGTCCGAGGGACGCAGCGCCTTCACGGTGGCCGAGGCAGGTGGGATCGCCTGCACGCCCGCCAATCCCGACGAAAGCCCCGGCACCGGACCGCAGGGGCAGGTTCCGGCCAAGAAAGGCTGAACCGGCGCGGGAACGCCCGCCCCGAAAGCCGCGCCACGCCCCCCGGCCCGAGGTCTTTGGTGCATGGGACTGAAGCGCGGACAATGGTCGGAAAATCCGGCACCGGCAAGGCGCCGAAGGCATGTAGAACCCGGCGATCTGCTGTCCAGACCGGTCAATTTGCGTCGGGTTCCGGGCGGAAACCGTCGAATTTGTCGCTTGTGAATTGACGGATTGCAACGCATAACAATCCGACCGACCGCACGAAAAACGGCGAAAAACGCCTCGGGTGCAGGGGGGAGTCAGCACCTTGAAAGCCGCAAAGATGCGGAATTTCAACGTGTGCGCGAGGATGGGGGCTCATGGAATACTTCATACAACAGACAGTCAACGGGATTACCCTTGGCTCGATCTACGGCATGATCGCGATCGGCTATACGATGGTCTACGGGATCATCGGCATGATCAACTTCGCCCATGGCGACATCTTCATGCTGGGTGCCTTCGCGGCGCTGATCACCTTCCTGATCCTGACGGCGATCTTCACATCGGTCACGGTGGTTGTCGCGCTGATCGTGATGATGGCGGTCGCCATCCTGATGGCCAGCCTCTGGAACTGGACCATCGAGCGCATCGCCTATCGACCCCTGCGGGGATCGTTCCGGCTGGCGCCGCTGATCACCGCCATCGGCATGTCGATCGTGCTGTCGAACTTCATTCAGGTGACCCAGGGCCCGCGCAACAAGCCGATCCCGCAGCTTGTGTCGCAGGTCTATGACGTTTATGGCATCTCGATCTCGCTCAAGCAGATCCTGATCGTCGTCATCACCGTCGTGATGATGACCGCCTTCTGGTATCTGGTGAACCGCACCTCGCTGGGCCGGGCGCAGCGCGCGACCGAACAGGACCGCAAGATGGCCGCCCTTCTGGGGATCGATGTGGACCGCACCATCTCGATCACCTTCATCATGGGTGCGGCGCTGGCGGCTGTCGCGGGCACCATGTATCTGATGTATTACGGCGTCGCGGTGTTCAGCGACGGCTTCACTCCGGGCGTCAAGGCCTTTACCGCCGCCGTTCTGGGCGGCATCGGCTCGCTTCCCGGCGCGCTTCTGGGCGGGCTTCTGATCGGCCTGATCGAGTCGCTCTGGTCGGCCTATTTCTCGATCGATTACAAGGATGTGGCGACCTTCTCGATACTTGCCATCGTCCTGATCTTCAAGCCCTCCGGCATCCTTGGACGCCCGGAAATCGAGAAGGTGTGATCCGATGACCGTTTCTTCCACCAATCCCGCGGACAAGCAGCAGGGACTTGTTGCGCGCGGCCTGCGCGAGGCGTTCTTTGCCGGGCTGATCTCGCTGGGGATGTTCTCGCTTTATATCGGGCTCAAGACCGACCAGAACATGCGCAACGAACTGGTCCTGGTCACGCGCTGGGGCCTTCTGGCGACGCTCGTCATCCTGGCCATGATCGGGCGGTTCCTGATGATCGTCGTGGTTCAGCCCAGGCTGGCGGCGCGCAAGTCCGCCAAGGCCACCGCCGCCCATGGCCAGGCGGAAGTGCCGGGCTTCGTCGCCCGCAACCTGACCGCCATCGCGGTCGTCGCGCTGCTGTTGTTCCCGCCGGTGATCGTCAGCCTGTTCGGGATGCAGGGGTCGCTGAAGTGGATCGACAACTTCGGCATCCAGATCCTGATCTACGTCATGCTGGCCTGGGGGCTGAACATCGTCGTCGGCCTCGCGGGGCTTCTCGATCTGGGCTACGTCGCCTTCTACGCGGTCGGTGCCTATTCCTATGCCCTTCTGTCGACCTACTTCGGACTGTCCTTCTGGGTGCTGCTGCCGATGGCAGGGATCCTCGCTGCCTTCTGGGGCGTGATCCTCGGCTTCCCGGTGCTCAGGCTCCGGGGTGACTATCTGGCGGTCGTCACGCTGGCCTTCGGGGAAATCATCCGTCTTGTGCTGATCAACTGGGTCGAGGTCACCAAGGGCACCTTCGGGGTTTCCGGCATCGCCAAGGCTTCGGTCTTTGGCATCTGGTCCTTCGACGTCTCGGCGCCCAACAACTTCGCCAAGGCCTTCGACCTGCCGATGTCCTCGGCCTATTACAAGATCTTCCTGTTCTACGTGATCCTCGCCCTTTGCGCGGTGACGGCCTATGTCTCGATCCGGCTGCGCTCCATGCCGATCGGCCGCGCCTGGGAGGCGCTCCGCGAGGACGAGATCGCCTGCCGGTCGCTTGGCATCAACACCGTCACCACGAAACTGACCGCCTTCGCCACCGGCGCGATGTTCGGCGGCTTTGCCGGTGCCTTCTTCGGCGCGCGGCAGGGGTTCGTGTCGCCCGAATCCTTCGTCTTCCTGGAATCGGCGGTGATCCTGGCCATCGTCGTGCTGGGCGGCATGGGGTCGCTGGTGGGCATCGCCATCGCGGCGGTCGTCATGGTCGGCGGCACCGAACTCTTGCGCGAACTCACCTTCCTCAAGGCCATCTTCGGCCCCGACTTCACGCCCGAACTTTACCGGATGCTGATCTTCGGTCTGGCGATGGTCACCGTCATGGTCCTCAAACCGCGCGGTTTCGTCGGCAGCCGCCAGCCCACGGCCTTCCTGCATGAACGCAAGGCCGTATCGGGAAGCTTCACCAAGGAAGGGCATGGCTGATGAGTGCCGCAGGAAATCCGATGAACAGCGATGTCATCCTCAGGGTCGAACACGTGACCATGCGCTTTGGCGGTCTTGTGGCGATCAACGACCTGTCCTTCGACGTGCGCCGGGGCGAGATCACCGCCCTGATCGGGCCGAACGGGGCAGGCAAGACCACCGTCTTCAACTGCGTGACCGGGTTCTATCGCCCCTCGATGGGCATGATCTCGATGACGCAGAAGAACGGCACGGTCTGCAACCTTGAACGGATGACGGACTTCACCATCAACCGCGAGGCCAAGGTCGCCCGCACCTTCCAGAACATCCGGCTGTTTACCGGCCTCACCGTGCTGGAAAACCTGCTGGTCGCGCAGCACAACGTGCTGATGCGGGCCTCGGGCTACACCGTGCTGGGGCTTCTGGGCTTCAGGGGCTACCGCGATGCCTCGAAGGCCGCGATCGAGAATGCCAGGCACTGGCTTGAACGCGCGGACCTTCTGGACCGGGCCGACGACCCGGCGGGCGATCTGTCCTACGGCGCGCAGCGCCGGCTGGAGATCGCGCGGGCGATGTGCACCGGGCCAGAGCTTCTGTGCCTTGATGAACCGGCGGCGGGCCTCAACCCGCGGGAATCGCTTGAACTGAACAAGCTCCTGCGGGGAATCCTTGCCGACACCGGCACGTCGCTTCTGCTGATCGAACACGACATGTCGGTGGTCATGGAAATTTCCGACCATGTCGTGGTGCTGGAATACGGCACCAAGATCTCGGACGGCACCCCCGACGAGGTGAAGAACGATCCCAAGGTGATCGCCGCCTATCTGGGCGTCGATGATGAGGAGGTCGACGAGGTTCTGGAAGAAATCACCCATGTGACGGACGAGGCCCAGGCATGACGCAACCGCTTCTCCAGGTCGAGAATGCCGAGACCTACTACGGCAACATCCGCGCCCTGTCCGGCGTCGATATCGAGGTCCAGAAGGGCGAGATCGTCTGCCTGATCGGCGCCAACGGCGCGGGCAAGTCGACGCTGATGATGACGATCTGCGGCGCGCAGCCCGCGCGTTCGGGCCGGATCCTGTTCGAGGGCAACGACATCACCCGGATGCCGACGCATCTGATCGCCCGGCTGCGCATCGCCCAGTCGCCCGAAGGGCGGCGGATCTTCCAGCGCATGACGGTGACGGAAAACCTGCAGATGGGCGCCAGCCTCGACAACCAGGCCCATTTCAAGGAGGACGTGGAGAAGATGTTCACGCTCTTTCCGCGCCTGAAGGAACGCCAGCACCAGCGGGCCGGAACCCTGTCGGGGGGTGAACAGCAGATGCTGTCGATCGCCCGGGCCTTGATGGCGCGGCCAAAGCTTCTGCTGCTGGACGAACCCTCGCTGGGCCTCGCGCCGCTGATCATCAAGCAGATCTTCGAGGCGATCCGGGTGCTGAACAAGGAAACCGCGCTGACCGTGTTCCTGGTCGAACAGAACGCCTTTGCCGCGCTCAAGCTGTCGCACCGCGGCTATGTGATGGTCAACGGCAAGGTCACCATGTCGGGCCCCAGCAAGGAATTGCTGGCCAACCCGGAAATCCGCGCGGCCTACCTTGAAGGGGGGCACCACTGATGACGTCTCTCGGAAAGACCGCATTCGACAGGACGGAGGGCTGACCCATGCAAGGCATTCTCTACGAGGAACCCTCGGTGATGACATTCGTCGTCATCACCCTGGTCATGGGCGGCTGGAGCGCCTGGCGCACCGGCAAGGCCTGTGCCGATGGCTGGAGCCCGATTTCGACTCTGGTGATCTACATCGCGCTTCTGGGGGTTGGGATCCGTTTCATCCATCACGCGCTGTTTGACGGCACGTTCCTGTCGCCGCACTACTATCTTGTCGATACTGCCATCTTGATGATCGTGGGCTTTGCAGGCTACCGTTATACCCGGACCCGGCAGATGACCGAACGTTACTACTGGCTCTATCGCAAGACGTCGCCCTTCAGCTGGGACGCAAAATGATACACGGCCTGCCGCATCCCGGTGCGGCACGGCACGGCAGCAGCGAGCGGAGCCGCCTGTTGCCCAGTAGACCACAAGCTTCGCTTAACCTGGGAGTAACCTAATGAAAAAAACCTTCATCTCGGCCCTGGCCCTTGCGGCGTCGCTTGGCGTCGGTTCGGCGGCCTGGGCCGATATCATCGTCGGCATCGGCGCGCCGATCACCGGCCCGAACGCTGCCTTCGGCGCGCAGATCCAGAAGGGCGTGGAACAGGCTGCCGCCGACATCAACGCTGCGGGCGGCATCAACGGCGAACAGATCAAGCTGGTCGTGGGCGATGACGTGTCCGACCCCAAACAGGGCGTCTCGGTCGCCAACAAGTTCGCCGCCGACGGCGTGAAGGTGGTGATCGGCCACTTCAACTCGGGCGTGTCGATCCCGGCCTCGGAAGTCTATGCCGAGAACGGCATCCTTGAAATCTCCCCGGCGGCCACCAACCCGGTCTACACCGAGCGTGGGCTGTGGAACACCTTCCGCACCTGCGGCCGTGACGACCAGCAGGGCGACATTGCCGGTGCCTATATCGCCGAGCATTACAAGGACGCCAAGGTTGCCGTCGTCCATGACAAGACCCCCTACGGGCAGGGCCTGGCGGATCTGACCAAGGCCGCGATGAACAAGGGCGGCGTGACCGAGGTCATGTATGAAGGCATCAACGCCGGCGACAAGGACTTCTCGGCGCTGATCGCCAAGATGAAGGAAGCCGGCGTCTCGCTGGTCTACTACGGCGGCCTGCACACCGAAGCCGGCCTGATCATCCGCCAGATGGCCGACCAGGGCCTGAAAGCCAAGCTGATGTCGGGCGACGGCATCGTGTCGAACGAACTCGCCTCGATCGCGGGCGACGCGGTCGAAGGCACCATGAACACCTTCCCGCCCGATCCGCGCCTGAAGCCGGAAGCCAAGGATCTGGTCGAGAAGTTCCGCGCCGAGGGCTTTGAGCCGGAAGCCTACACGATGTATGCCTATGCGGCGATGCAGGTGTTGAACGACGCCGCCAAGGCGGCCGGCAGCAACGACACGATGGCGATCGCAGAAGCCCTGAAAGCCAAGGGCCCCTTCCCGACCGTTCTCGGCGAACTGAGCTTCGACGCGAAAGGCGACGTGACGAAGCCCGACTACGTCATGTATGAATGGAAGAAGGGCGACGACGGGAAATATACCTACGTCCAGAAGTAATCCCTCGACCTTCTGAATTGACCACCCGCCGCGCAGCCCATCGGTTGCGCGGCGGTTTTCGTTTGTGCCGATCTGGCTCACCCGCCACATGTAAACCGCGCCGGGCTGGCGGCAAGTAGTTGACAGCACGACGCTTGCATGAATGACTTCGGATCAGCCCTGCCCCCGAAGTGCAGGCTGCCAAAACAGGGAGACCACCATGCGACTTGCATCCATCGGCGCCTTGGCCGCCGTCCTGATCGCCTCGACGACCGCCCTTTTCGCGGGGGAAACGCTCGACCGCGTCACCTCCTCGGGCAAGCTCAATGTCGCCACCAACGCGGGCTGGCCTCCGCAAAGCTTCCTTGACGACAGCAACAAGCTGGTGGGCTTCGACATCGACGTGGCGACCGAAATCGCCAAGCGGCTGGGGGTGGAACCGACCTTTGACACGCCGGAATGGGGCGTGATGACCGGCGGCCACTGGGGCGGGCGCTGGGATGTGGCGGTTGGGTCGATCACGCCGACGAAGCCCCGTTCGGAAGTTCTGGATTTTGCAGGGATCTACTACTACAGCCCCTATGTCTTTGCCGTCCATGCCGACAGCAAGATCGCCGACCAGAAGGACCTGAACGGCAAGCGCATCGGGGTCGAAACCTCAACCACCTCGGAAGACTACATCAACCGGCGCCTGGTGATCGACGCGCCGGATTTCCCGCCGATCGAGTACTGGCTCGAACCGGGCGAGATCAAGACCTATGCCGATTCCATGCTGCCCTTCGATGACCTGCGTCTGGGCGACGGTGTGCGTGTCGATGCGGTGATCGCGCCGGAACAGACCGTGATGAACGCGATCAAGAACGGCTATCCCATCAAGGCGCTGGCGGGCGACTATGCCTTCCGCGAGCCGCTGGTCGTCGTGGCCGACAAGGGCGATGCGGAATGGACCGCGAAGCTGCACGAGACCATCGCCGCCATGCGCGATGACGGCACCTTGGGCAAGCTGACCGAGAAATGGTATGGCAAGGACTATTCCAGATAGTCACGCCATTGCGGCGCGGGGGAAGCCTCCCCGCGCCTGTCCTGTCCCGAAAAGAGCATCTCCGATGAACGCCCCTGCCCCGATGGCTTCTGCCCCGCACACCCGCACCGCCCCCCAGGACTATGCCGATGTCTGGTACAGGCGCCAGATTCCGGCCCCTGCCCCCGCCCGACCTGCGCTCAGGGGCACGATTGATACCGACATCTGCATCATCGGTGGTGGACTTGCCGGGCTGACCGCTGCGCATGAACTGGCGCGTGCCGGGCGCCGGGTGGTTCTGGTCGACCAGCACCGCGTCGGCTGGGGTGCCTCGGGGCGCAACGGCGGTTTTGTCAGCCCGGGCTATGCGCAGGGCTTCGACAAGATCGCCGCCCGCGTGGGCGAACCGGCGGCAATCGAACTGCACAAGATGTCGATCGAGGGCATGGAGATCGTCGCGGGCAACATCCGCGATCTGGGCATCACCGAGGCCCACCCGCAGCCGGGGATCTTCGGCATGGTCCGCTATGACGCCGGCAAGGCGCTGGCGCAGCGGCGCGACTGGCTTTTGCGGACCTTCGGCTACGAGGTCGAGCACCTGGACCGCGCGGGCCTGTCGCGGCATGTGACCTCGCCGGTCTATCATCAGGCGCTGCATGATGCGAACGCCTTCCATTTTGATCCGCTCGCCTATGCCAGGGGTCTTGCCCGCGCCGCCGAATCCCTGGGTGCGCAGGTCTTCGAGGCGACCCCCGCCACGACGATCGAGCGCGAGGGCGCAGGACGGATCGTGCGCACACCCGAAGGCCGGATCAATGCGCAGCACGTCGTCGTCACCACGGGCGGCTATACCACGGGCCTTGTGCCGGCGATGGCGCGGGCCTTCCTGCCGATTGCCACCTATGTCATGGTCACGCGCGCCGATCCCGACCTGATCGCCCGCGCCATCCACACCACGTCGGCCATCGGCGACGACCGGCGCGCGGGTGATTACTACCGGCTGGTCGAGGGTGGCAAGCGCATCCTCTGGGGCGGCAAGATCACCACCCGCACGACGGAACCCCGCCATCTGGGCCGGCTCTTGCACCGCACCATGACCTCGACCTATCCGCAGCTTGCGGGGCTGGAAATCGAGATGGTCTGGTCGGGCCTCATGTCCTACGCCCGCCACCTGATGCCGCAGATCGGACAGGTCGAACCCGGGCTCTGGCATGCGACGGCCTTTGGCGGCCATGGCATGAACACCACCACAATCGGCGGGCGGGTGATCGCCGAAGCCATCCTTGGCCAGTCAGAACGCTGGCGCCGCTTCACCCCTTTCGGGCTGGACTGGACCGGCGGGCTGATCGGCATGGCGGCGGTGCAGCTGACCTACTGGAAGCTTCAGGCCGAGGATTACTGGCGCGAACGCAAGGGCTGAGGGGCGCGATGCATTACCACGACAACGTCGATTATCCGCCTCTGCTGAGCCGACCGAACGTCTTCTTCCCGTTGCTGGCGGCCGTGTTCGCGGGCCTGTGGTGGTTCAATGCCGGCGACAGCGCCATTGGCCGTCTGGTCGCGGGGATCATCCCCGAGGGCGCGTCACCCGCCACGCAGACGCTTGCCACAGCGGTGATCGTCACCGCCTTTCTGGCCTTCAACATCGTCGTCGTCATGCGGTTGCCGCTGCGCCAGCAGGTCTGGCTGGTCTGGGGCGAACTGGCGGTCGTGATCCTTCTGTTCTTCTATTCCTTCGACCTGAGCTTTGCCTTCATCCAGCGCAAGATCGGCTTCCTTCTGACGCAGGGTCTGGTGACGACGCTCTACATCTCGGCCGTCTCGATTACCATTGCGACCATCCTTGCCCTGATGGGAGCGATTGCGAAACTGTCGTCGAACGGCATCGCGCAGGGGATCGCGCATTTCTACACCTCGCTGTTCCGGGGCCTGCCGCTCCTGATGCAGATCTACATGATCTACCTTGGCCTGCCGCAGCTCGGCTATGTCGTCGATGCGGTGCCGACCGGCATAGCGGCGCTGTCGCTGTGCTATGGCGCCTACATGACGGAAATCTTCCGAGCCGGGATCGAAAGCATCCCGAAGGGCCAGTGGGAAGCCGCCCGTGCCCTGGGCCTGCGCCCCGGCGCCGTGATGACGCGGATCATCCTGCCGCAGTCGATGCGCGTCATCATCCCGCCCACCGGCAACCAGTTCATTTCCATGCTGAAGGACAGCTCGCTCGTCTCGGTCGTCGGTGTGTGGGAACTGATGTATCTGGCCCGCACGCAAGGCCAGACCGAGTTCCGCCATGTCGAGATGATGATCACCGCCTCCCTGATCTACTGGCTGATGTCGATCGTGCTTGAACTGATCCAGAAACGGATCGAGACCCACTTCAACAAGGCGGTGACAAGATGATCCCGGCGCCGCAGATCGCCGCCGGCGCCGGGGCTGGCGGTGCTGCCATCGAAATCCTGAAACTGTCAAAGTGGTATGGCGCGCTGCAAGTGCTGCATGATGTCGATCTGGTGGTCGATCGCGGTGAAAGGCTGGTCATCTGCGGCCCGTCCGGTTCGGGGAAATCGACGCTGATCCGCACGGTCAATGCGCTGGAGGGCTTCCAGCGTGGCGAGATCCGCGTGGGGGGAGTGAAGCTGACCCGTGAACCGGCGGTGGTCGAGGCGGTGCGCCGCAACGTCGGCATGGTGTTCCAGCAGTTCAACCTGTTCCCGCACCTGACGGTGCTGGAAAACTGCGCCCTGTCGCTGCGGCTGGTGCGCGGGCTCTCGGGGCCCGAGGCGCGGGAGCGGTCCATGCATTACCTGACCAAGGTGCGCATCCCCGAGCAGGCCGGGAAATACCCCGCCCAGTTGTCAGGCGGCCAGCAGCAGCGCGTGGCCATCGCCCGCGCCATCGCCATGCAGCCCGAGGTCATGCTGTTTGACGAACCGACCTCGGCCCTGGACCCCGAAATGGTCAAGGAGGTTCTCGACGTGATGGTGGGGCTCGCCGAGGATGGCATGACCATGGTCGTCGTCACGCATGAAATGGGCTTTGCCCGCCAGGTGGCCGACCGGGTGATCTTCATGGACGCGGGCCGCATCGTCGAACAGGCGCCGCCGGAAGTGTTTTTCACAAGACCGCAAAGCGAACGGACCCGCGCCTTCCTGCAGCAGGTGCTGCCGCATTAGACGGGCCTTGACGCGCTGTGGGATGGGGTCTAAGTAAGTGATCAGACACTTACCAAAGGCGCCGCCATGCGAAAGCCCGCCGATCTGCGCAAGGCCGAGATCATCGCCACCGTGCTGGCATTGGCCGACCGCATCGGGCCCGACCGGGTGACGACCGGCGCCGTGGCGGCCGAAGTGGGCGTGACGCAAGCCGCGCTCTTTCGCCACTTTCCCAGCAAATCGGCGATGTGGCAGGCGGTGGCCGGTCATGTCGCGGGCGAACTCTCGGCCGCCTGGGACGAGGCCCTTGCCCGGCAAGGCGGGTCGCTTGACCGGCTGACGGCGCTGTTCGCGGCGCAGCTTGACCGGATCGCCACCATCCCTGCCCTGCCGATGCTCCTGTTTTCGCGCGAACTCAATGTCGAGAATGACGCTCTCCGCGCCATCTTCCGCGGACGGCTCACGGCCTTTCACGGGCTTCTCATGCAAGAGGTGGGTCTTGGACAGGCTGCGGGTCGGTTGCGGGCCGATGTGGCGCCTGCGGATGTCGCGGTGCTGCTGACCTCGCTGGTGCAGGGCGTGGCGATCCGCTGGACGCTGGGCGCGCGGGACTTTCCGCTGGTGGCCGAGGGCCTGCGCCTGCTTGGGGTGCAACTGCGGCTCTTGTCGGCGAAGGAGGCATGACGATGCAGCGGCGTTACTGGATTTATGGCGCAGTGGCGGCAATCGCACTGGGGGCCGGCGTATTCGTTATGACCGAACGGCCGTTGACGGTGCAGGTGGTCCGGCCCGAGACGGATGTGCCCCTGAGGATCTACGGGCTTGGCACGGTCGAGGCGCGGGTTCTGTCGCGCGTCGGCTTCGAGGTCGGCGGCGCGCTGATCCGGCTGGATGTCGATGCGGGCGACCGTGTCATGAAGGGGCAGGAACTCGCCGCCCTGCACCCCGCCGAACAGGAGGCACGCGTGGCCCGCGCCGAAGCAGCGGTGGCCGCGGCGACCGCCAATGCCGCCAAGGCCGAGGCCGCCGTCGAGCGCGCCCGCGCGATGCTGGCCGAACGCGACGCCGCCAACCGTCGCCAGCAGGATCTGGTGCGCCAGGATGTGGCCTCGGTCCAGCGCGCCGAGGAGGCGCAGCGCGACGCCGACGTGGCGCGCGCCGATCTGGCGGTGGCCCAGGCCGACGTGCAGGTGATCCGCGCGGCTGCCGCCGACGCCGCCGCCGCGCTGCGGCTGGAACAGACCCTGCTTGGCCAACGCAGCCTGACCGCCTCCTATGATGCCATGATCGTGTCGCGCCACGCCGAGACCGGCGCCGTGGTGCGGGCCGGCGAGCCGATCTTTACCCTCTTCGATCCCACGACCATCTGGGTTCAGGCCTATATCGACGAGGAGCGGGCGGGCCAGCTTGCCTTGGGGCAAACCGGCACGATCCGCCTTCGGTCGCAGCCGCAGGCCGAGTTTCACGGCACCATCGCCCGCATCGGTCTGGAAAGCGACCGCGTGAACGAGGAGCGCCAGATCTGGCTGACCTGCACCGACTGCCCCGAACAGATGTTCCTTGGCGAACAGGCCGAGGTGCGGATCACCACCGGCAACCGCGACAGCGCGCTGATGGCCCCCGAACTGGCGATCACCGGCTTTGACGGCCATCACGGTCGCGTCTGGCTGGTCAGCGAGGGCAAGCTGCATGAGGCTGAACTCACCTTCGGCGCCCGTGATGACCGGGGCCGGGTCGAGGTGACGGGCGGCCTGCCCGAGGGTGCCGAGATCGTCGCCCTGCCCCCGAAAGCCGCCCGCGACGGCCGCCGCGCCCGGATCGCGGGGGCGCCATGAATCTTGCGCTGAAGGACATCCGCCACGGGCTTTTCCGCTTCGTGCTGACCTGCTTCGGGCTGGGGCTGCTGATGACGGTCGTGCTGGCGATGATCGGCATCTACAACGGCCTTGTCGCCGATGCTCTGGCCATCGTGAAGGCCCCCGCAGCCGATGTCTGGGTGGTCGAGGCCGGAACGCAGGGCCCCTTCGCCGAAGCCTCCTCGATTCCGCCCGACACGCGGGACGCGGTGGCGCGGATGCCCGGCGTCGCGGCGGCCGGCGCAATCACCTACCAGACGCTCGAGGCCAGCCACGCCGGCCGCACGCTGCGCGTCTATGCCATCGGCTATGAACTGGGCCGTCCCGGCGGACCGGAACAGATCGCCGAAGGCCGGGGCATCGCCACCAGTCATTTCGAACTGGTGGCCGACCGCAAGACCGGCCTTCTGGTGGGCGACACGCTCCGGCTGGGGCGCGACCGCTACTCCGTCGTCGGCCTTGTCGAGGATGCGACCAACACTGGCGGCGATCCGGCGGTCTATGTGACGCTTGCGGATGCGCTTTCGATCCAGACGAAGCTGGATCCGGCCGCGGCACGGGTGCAGGCGGCACGCGGCGCCGAACCCGTCAAGCGACCGACGGTCGCCGCTGTCATCGCCAGGATGGAGCCGGGCGCGGATGTGGGCCTACTGGTTGCCACCGTGCGGCAATGGAAACACCTGGGCGCACTGACCGAGGCCGAACAGGAAGAACTGTTGCTGGTGTCGGTCGTCGACAAGGCCCGGCGCCAGATCGGGCTGTTCCTTGGCATCCTGCTGACCGTCAGCGCCGTGGTGATCGCGCTGATCATCTACACGATGACGATGGAGAAGCTCAAACAGATCGCCACGCTGAAGCTGATCGGCGCGCCCGACCGAACCATCATCGGGCTGATCGTCCAGCAGGCGCTGATCCTTGGCGGATCGGGCTGGGCGATCGGGCTGGCGCTGATCCTGACGGTAAAGGACAACTTCCCCCGCCGGGTGGAGCTTGAGCCCTTCAACGCGATCGTGCTTGCGGGGATCGTCTTTGCCGTCTGCCTCGCGTCTTCGGGGCTTGGGGTGCGGGCGGCGATGAAGGTCGATCCGGCGACCGCGCTGGGGGGCTGAGCCATGGCGCTGGGGGATATCCTGATCGAGGTCACGGGCGTGGCCAAGCATTTCGGCGAAGGCCCGACCCGCGTCGACGCGCTGCGCGAGGTGGATCTGACGGTGCGTGCCGGCGAGGTGATCGCGCTGCTGGGGCCGTCAGGGTCCGGCAAGACGACGCTTCTCAATGTCATCGGCTGCATCCTTGCGCCCTCGGCGGGCCGGGTGGTGCTGGATGGCGAGCCGGTCTTCGATGGCAAATGGCTTCGGCGCGACCTGCGGCGCCTCAGGCTCGACAAGATCGGCTTCATCTTTCAGGCGCACAACCTGCTGCCCTTCCTGACGGCCGAGGAAAACGTGGCCGTGGTGCTGGATCTGGCTGGCTGGCCCCCCGACAAGGGCCGCGCCCGGGCGCGCGAGTTGCTGGAGTATCTCGAGGTCGGCCACCGCGCCCCGGCCAAGCCAGCACTTCTGTCCGGGGGCGAGGCGCAGCGCGTGGCGATCGCGCGGGCGCTCGCCAACCGGCCGCGGATCATCCTGGCCGACGAACCGACCGCAGCACTTGACAGCAAGCGGGCCGGGCTGGTGATGGACCTGCTCAGAAAGCTCGCCACGGAACAGGAAGCCTGTATCGTGACCGTGACCCATGACGAGAAGATCTTCGATCGTTTCGATCGCCTGATCCACCTGCGCGACGGCCGCCTGGCCGACGCCTGAGCCACGGAGGGAGACATATGACCCGACCATCGCTTTCGCTTCGCATTGCCGCCGCGCTGGCGGTGATATTCGGACTGGCGACCGTTTTCTCGGGCGCCCGCGCGCTGTTTGGCGGCGTTGACATGGGGCAGGTCGTGCCCTTCGTCCTGTGGTTCAACTTCCTTGCGGGCTTCGTCTATGTGCTGGCGGGCGTCGGCCTGTGGCTCGGCTCCGCCCGGGGCCGATGGCTGGCGCTGGCCCTTGCGGTGGCGACGGTCCTGGTGTTCCTGCTCTTTCTTTGGCACGTCTGGCAGGGCGGCGCCCATGAGTCCCGCACCATGGCGGCGATGACCCTGCGCAGCGGTTTCTGGGTGGTGGTGGCGGCTCTGGCGGCGAAGGTCGGCAGATAGCCGGCACCGGCGCCCGGGATCGCTATCCCAGCGCGTAGCCCGCGCCGCGCACCGTGCGCAGCGGATCCTCGCCACCGTGGACGCAAAGCGCCTTGCGCAGCCGGCCGACATGGACATCGACCGTGCGGGTATCAACATAGATGTCGCGCCCCCAGACCCGGTCCAGAAGCTGTTCGCGGCTCCAGACCCTGCCGGGCTTTTCCATGAAGGTCGCCAGCAGCCGGAACTCGGTCGGGCCAAGCTTGAGCAGCTGGCCGCCGCGGTGGACGCGGTGGGTATCGCTGTCAAGCGAGATGTCTTCGTAGTCCAGCACCTGCCCCTGGCTGGCGGGCCGCGTCCGGCGCAACTGGGCACGGGCGCGCGCCATCAGCTCGACCACGGAATAGGGCTTGATCACATAATCATCCGCCCCGGTTTCAAGGCCGCGCACGCGGTCGACCTCTTCGGAGCGCGCCGACAGCATGATGATCGGCACGGCGCGGGTGTCGGGGCGGGTCTTCAGCCGGCGGCAGACCTCGATCCCCGAGACATTGGGCAGCATCCAGTCAAGCACGATCAGGTCCGGCATCTCCTCGGCCACCATCATCAGCGCATCCTCGCCATTGTCGGCGGTAGAGACCCGGAAGCCCTCGGATTCAAGGTTGTAGGTCAGGATCTCTCGCTGGGCAGGTTCGTCCTCGACCACAAGGACGGTCGGGCGCTGCGCGGTCATGGGCGCGGGCCTTGCTGGCCACCGGTTTCGGGGCCGCCATCTTCCGGGCCACCCTCAAGGATGCCTTCTGCCTTGGGGCGATCATCGTCGGGCATCCGGCCCGACACCAGGTAGATCACCTGTTCGGCGATGCTGGTGGCGTGGTCGCCCATGCGTTCGATGTTCTTGGCGATGAAGTGCAGGTGCATGCAGGCGCTGATGTTGCGCGGGTCTTCCATCATGTAAGTGAGGAATTCCCGGAACAGCGCGTTATACATCTGGTCGACCTCGTGATCGCGCCGGCGCACGTCCTCGGCCAGTTCGACATCGCGCTGGATATAGGCATCAAGCGAATCCCTGAGCAGCGTCTCGACCGTCTTCGCCATCCGGCGCAGGGCGCCGCTGGTGCCAGTGATCGTCGGCATCTGCGACAGCACCGATGCCCGCTTGGCGATGTTCTTGGCGTAATCGCCGACCCGCTCCAGCGCGGCGGCGATCTTCATAACGGTAAGTGCGGTGCGCAGATCTCCTGCCGTGGGCGAGCGCAGCGCGATCAGCCGCGCGGCTTCGGCATGGACGCGGTCCTCGAGTTCGTCGATCGCGCGGTCATTCTGCCGGACCTGCTGGGCCAGATCCTCGTCGCGGGTGTCAAGCGCCTGCGCGGCATCGAGGATTGCGGTTTCGGCAAGCCCGCCCATCTTCATCACAAGGCTCTGGATCGCCTCCAGGTCATGGTCGAAGGCTCTGACGATATGCTGGTCCTTGATCATGGCGTCTTCCTTATCCGATCCGTCCGGTGATGTAGCTTTCGGTCCGGGGATCCCGGGGGTTGGTGAAGATCTGGCCCGTTTCGCCGTATTCGACCAGATGGCCCAGATGGAAGAAGGCCGTGCGCTGCGAGACGCGGGCCGCCTGCTGCATCGAATGCGTCACGATCACGACCGAGAAGTTCGCGCGCAATTCGTCGATCAGCTCCTCGACCTGCGCCGTGGCGATCGGGTCAAGCGCCGAACAGGGTTCGTCCATCAGCAGCACTTCGGGGTTGGTCGCAACGGCGCGCGCGATGCAAAGGCGCTGCTGCTGGCCGCCCGAGAGGCCGGTGCCCGGGGTTTGCAGGCGGTCCTTCACCTCGTTCCAGAGCGCGGCGCGGCGCAGCGACTTCTCGACGATCCCATCAAGTTCCGCCTTGTTGCGGGTCAGGCCGTGGATTTTCGGGCCGTAAGCCACGTTGTCGTAGATCGACTTCGGGAAGGGGTTCGGCTTCTGGAACACCATGCCGACCTTGGCGCGCAACTGCACCGGGTCAACGCGCTTGTCATAGATGTTCTCGCCATCCAGCGTGATCGAGCCTTCGACCCGGCAGGACGGGATCGTGTCGTTCATCCGGTTCAGGCAACGCAGGAAGGTCGACTTGCCGCAGCCCGACGGCCCGATGAAGGCGGTCACGGTCTTGTCGAGGATCTCGACATCGACATCCTTGATCGCGTGGTTGGTGCCATAGAAGACCTGCACCTTCCGGGCGGAAATCTTGGTGGTATGGGAAGTCACGGCGTTTTCGGTCAGCACGTCTTTCATTCCATGATCCATGTTTCTTACCACCGCCGTTCGAACCGGCGGCGCAGGATGATTGCCACGGCGTTCATCACCAGCAGGAAGGCCAGCAGCACGATGATCGCACCGGACGCCCGTTCCACAAAGCCCGGATCGCCGCGCTGGGTCCAGTTGTAGATCTGCACCGGCAGCGCCGAGGCGGGGTCGAAAAGCCCCGCAGGCGGGGCGGCGGGGAAATCGCGCACGAAGGCCACCATGCCGATCAGCAGAAGCGGCGCGGTTTCGCCCAGCGCCTGCGCCAGGCCAATGATCATGCCGGTAAGAATCCCCGGTGCGGCCAGTGGCAGGACATGGTGCAGGACCGATTGCATCTTCGACGCCCCTACCCCCAGTGCCGCATCGCGGATCGAGGGCGGCACGGCCTTCAGCGCCGCGCGGGTCGGAATGATGATGCGCGGCAATGTCATCAATGTCAGCACCAGCCCGCCGACGATCGGCGCCGATTGCGGCAGCCCCGCCATGTTGATGAAGATCGCAAGGCCAAGGATCCCGTAGACGATCGAAGGAACGGCGGCCAGATTGGCGATATTGACCTCGATCAGGTCGGTGAGGCGGTTCTTCGGCGCGAATTCCTCGAGATAGATCGAGGCCGCGACGCCGATGGGCAGCGACAGGACCAGCACCACGACCATCATGTAGGCCGAGCCGAGAACGGCGATGCCGAGACCCGCAGCCTCGGGGCGCTTGTCCGAAGCATCCGGCATGGCCAGGAAACCCGGATTGAACGGGGTCGAGAGCATGCCCGCCTCTTTCAGAGCATCGGCAAGGTGCAGTTGTTCGGGTGTCACGTTGCTGTCGCGGGAAGCACTTTCCAGCGTGACGCGGCCCTTGTAGTAGCCGTCGATCCGGCCGGCCGCATAGGCGTCGAAAGTGATGGTCTGGCCGATCAGGCCCGGGTCGGCCAGCACCGCGCGGCGCAGCATGGCGGGCGCTTCCTGCGAGAACATGCCGGTGATCTGCTTGTCGGTCAGGCCTTCGGCCTGAATGCCCTTGTCGGCGATCGCAGCCTTGAGGCTTGCCGACAGGACTTTGGCATAGGTCACGGTTGTCACCTTGGCCAGGGCCGCCGGGTCGCGCCCGCCGTCCTTGTCCAGTTTCCCGGCTTCGAGCGTGACAGGAAACTGGATGACCGTCTGCCGGAAGGCCGGCAGGCCCGCCCCGAAGATCGAGAACAGCAGCCAGACCAGCGCCATGAGCGCCAGAACGATGGCGGCAAGCCCATAGCTGCGGAAACGGGCCTCGGCGGCGTTGCGGCGGCGGACCCGGGCATCCGGCGCCAGCAGGGAAGAGGTCGACGGCGGCATCGCGGCGGCTTGGGAAGCGGTGATGTCGGTCATTCGTATTGCTCCCGGTAGCGGCGCACGATCCAGAGCGCAAAGATGTTCAGGGCAAGCGTGATGACGAACAGCGTCAGTCCCAGCGCAAAGGCCACCAGCGTCTCGGGGCTGGCAAATTCGGTGTCACCGGTCAGCTGGCTCACGATCTTGACGGTGACGGTGGTCATCGCCTCGAAGGGGTTCATCGACAGCTTGGCCGCCGCCCCTGCCCCCATGACCACGATCATCGTCTCGCCGATGGCACGGCTCGCGGCCAGAAGGACCGCGCCCACGATGCCCGGCAGCGCCGCCGGCAGGACCACCTGCCGGATGGTCTCGGAGGGCGTCGCGCCAAGGCCCAGCGATCCGTCGCGCAGGCTTTGCGGCACGGCGTTGATGATGTCATCCGACAGCGAGGACACGAAGGGAATGACCATGATGCCCATGACAAGACCCGCCGTCATCACCGAGGACGAGGAATTGCCAAGGCCAAGGGGCTGCGCGAACCAGTCGCGCAAGAGCGGCCCCACGGTGACCAGCGCGAAAAGCCCGTAGACGATGGTCGGGATCCCAGCCAGGACTTCGATGGCAGGCTTCACCCAGGTCCGCACGCGCGGCGAGGCATATTCCGCCAGGTAGATCGCCGACATCAGCCCCACGGGCACGGCAACGATCAGCGCGATCAGCGAGACATAGAGCGTGCCCCACAAGAGCGGCCAGATCCCCAGATCCGACCCGCCGCCGAACTTCGGCGACCATGTGGTTGAAAGGAAGAAGTCGGCAGCCGGGTAAAGACTGAAGAAATGGATCGTCTCGAACAAAAGCGAGGCAATGATGCCCGCAGTGGTCAGCACTGCAATCAGCGAGGCGCCGATCAGCAGCACCATGATGAACCGTTCGGTCACGTTGCGGGCGCGGTAGTCGGCACGGATGCGGCCCAGCGCGAGGGCCATGCCCGCAAGCGCCACCGCGATGGCGACGACCGTCATCCCAAGGCGGCCCTTGCCCTGAAGCGCACGGTAGTCATTGGCCGCAGCAACCTGATCTGTCGTCATGGCGCCGCCGATCGCCACCCCCTGCCCGGCCAGCCGTGCCTTCAGCGCCTCGGGCGTCAGCGATGCCACTTCGTCCGCGGATCCGATCCTGTCGATCGCCCCGGCCAGACGGCGCACATCCGCCATGACGAGCGACATCGAGGCATCCGGGCCTATCGTCGTCTGCAACCGGGCCGACACGCGCGATTCGATCAGGACCGGCTGGATCAGAAGCCAGGCAATCATCACCAGAAAGGAAGGAACGGCCGCGAACAGGAAAACGGACTGGCCGTAGAACCCCGCCAGCGAATGCAGCTTGCGGGTATCGCCACCCGCCACGGATACGGCACGCGCGCGTCCGATGAAATATCCCGCAGCAGCCAGCGCCAGCAGGGTCAGGGAAACCAGGCCAATGCTCATCGTCGCTCCCGTGATGGGGTGGTGCGGGGGGCGCGCGGATCGCAGGCCGCGCGTCCCCCGCCGGTCATTCAGATCACTCGAGCGGGCCCATCGGGGCCTCGGCCTCGACTGCGGCCTGCGTCGCCGCCAGATCGGGGTCGGGAACCAGCCCGTAGTCCGCCAGCGGACCATCCGGGCCGGCCATCTCGTCCGAGACGAAGAACTGGACGAATTCCTTCAGGCCGGGGACAACGCCGATATGCGCCTTCTTCACATAGAAGAAAAGCGGGCGCGACACCGGATATTCACCCGTCGAGATGGTCTCGACCGAGGGAACGATCCCGTCCATGGTCGCCACTTTCAGCTTGTCGGTGTTGTTCTCGTAGAACGACAGGCCGAAGACGCCGACAGCGTTCTTGTTGGCGGCGATGCGCGACAGGGTTTCGGTATAGTCGCCGTCGATGTCGACAGAAGCACCGTCGGTGCGCAGGGCCATGCAGCTCTTTTCGGCGTCCTTTTTCTTCGCCTCGTCATCGGCGCCGGCCGACGCCGCAAGAAACAGCGCCTGCGCGCCGCTGTCTTCGCAGCCCTTGACCAGAACCTTGGTGTCGAACACTTCGCGGGTGCCGTGCTTGGTGCCCGGAACGAACACCAGGATGTCCTGCGCGGCCAGCTTGTCGCTTACGTCCTTCCACTGCTTGGCCGGGTTGGCGACCAGCTTGCCGTCTTTCGCGACCTGGCCCGCCAGCGCGTTGTAGACATCGGCCGGGGTCAGCGCGAAGTCGGGGCCGTTGCTGTCGCTGGCAAAAACGATCCCGTCATAGCCGATGCGGACTTCCATGATCTCCTTCACGCCGTTGGCGGCGCAGAGGTCAATGTCGGATTGCTTGATCCGCGAAGACGAATTGGCGATGTCGATGGTGTTCTCGTCCACGCCTTCGCACAGCTTCTTGCGGCCAGCGCCCGAGCCACCGCCTTCGACAACCGGGGTGGCGAACTCGGTGTTCTCGCCAAAGGCCTCGGCGACGATGGTCGCATAGGGCAGAACGGTCGAGGAACCGGCGATCTGGATCTGGTCGCGGGCGTCCGCCGCCGTGGCGGCGGCAATGGCCAGCGCCGAGGCCGTGAGGGTGGTGAATTTCATCGCTGTCTCCTGCGTGAATGTTCCGAGGTCGGACCCGGCAGATGCCATCTGCGCTACCGGCGACCTTCGCCTGCCGGTCTAGGCAGGAGCCGCAATGCTTTTGTGACGCGAATGTAACAGCCATGTGAACGCTCAGGGCGCGCGCCCGGTGTCTTTTGGCGGCCTGCCCTCGACCATCGGCAGCAAGATTATGAAATTGCTTCCCTTTCCCTTGCGGCTTTCAATGCGCATCCGCCCGCGGTGGCGGTTGACGATGTGCTTGACGATCGCAAGTCCCAGCCCCGTCCCGCCCTTTTCCCGCGACCGGTGCGTATCGACGCGGTAGAATCGTTCGGTCAGGCGTGGCAGGTGGATGGGGTCGATTCCCTCACCGCTGTCGATGACTTCAAGCCGCACGGCCGGCCCCCTCAGTGCCGGTTCGCGCGCGATCCGCGTCAGGCAGATCCGGACCCGTTCGCCACCGCCGCCGTATTTGACGGCATTCTCGACGAGGTTCTGCACCACCTGCGTCAACTGGTCGGCATCGGCGGGCACAAGGATCGGCCCCGCATCGCCCTCGATCCCGAGCGCTACTCCGGCCTCAAGGGCCTGTGGGCGCAGGGTCTGGACGACGCTGCGGACCAGATGCGACAGATCGACCAGCTCGGACGGCCGCTGCCGCTCGCCGGCCTCGACACGGCTCAGCGACAGAAGATCGTTGACCAGCCGGATCATCCGGCCGGCCTCACGCTCCATGATCGACAGGAACCGGTCGCGCACACCGGCATCATCGCGCGCCGGGCCGCGCAGGGTCTCGATGAAACCGACAAGCGCCGTCAGGGGCGTGCGCAGTTCATGGCTGACATTGGCCACGAAATCCCGTCGCATCGATTCGGCATGTTCCAGCACCGAGCGATCCTCCAGCGCCACCAGCGCAGCCATGCCGCCCGGCAAGGCGATGGGCGCGGCATGGACCCGCAGGTTCAGTTCCATCCCCTGAGGGCTGATCAGCACCGGCGCCGGAGCGGGCCGGTCGCCCGCCAGCGCCCGGTCGAGCGCCGACAGAAACGCCGGATGCCGCAGGACCGAGGCCGCCGGCCGCCCGACGCAGGCTCCGCCCAGAAGCGCCTCGGCCAGCGGATTGGCGTGGATGATCCGGGCATTGGCATCGACCGCCAGCATCGCCATCGGCACCGCACCCACCAGCACGGCCAGGAGATCAGCTTCGGACCGGCTCATCGCATCCACTCCCGCGGTCTCCCGTGCGCCGCGCATTCCTTGCTCCCGCCCCCGCGACCTTGCCCGCAGCCGCAACCAAAGTAAACGCGCCCCTGTTGGCGAACGGCGGCCCGGCCCTGTCCCCGGGGGTTTCTCCTTTGCAAAAATACTCACCTTCCCCTCGTCCCTGCGTTCGACCGTGCGCGCTTCGGTGCGCCGGAAGGCTTCATGTGCGCCTGCACTCAGCCCTGCGGGAACTCGGCATTCAGCCCGCGGACGAAATCCGTCAGGCCCGGCTGGCGGTCCCGGCGGAGGCGTTCTGCCAGCAGGATCGTCTTCAGATCGGCCTCGGCGCGGTCGATGTCGTCATTGACGAGCACATAGTCATATTCCGACCAGTGGCTGATCTCGTCCAGGCTTTTCGCCATCCTGCCGCGGATCACCTCGTCGCTGTCCTGGGCGCGTGCGCGCAGCCGCCGTTCCAGTTCCGCCATGGAGGGCGGAAGGATGAAGACCGACACCACGTCCTTGCCAAGGGCCGAGTTCTTGATCTGCTGCCCGCCTTGCCAGTCCACGTCGAAAAGCGTGTCGCGACCCTCGGTCATCGCCACCTCGACGGGCGCGCGGGGCGAGCCGTAGAAATTGCCGAAGACCTCGGCATGTTCCAGCATCTGGCCCGCCGCCACCAGTGCCTCGAACTCGTCGCGGCTGCGGAAGTGGTATTCGCGCCCGTCGACCTCACCCTCGCGCGGGGCGCGTGTCGTGGCCGAAACGGAAAACCGCAGGTCGGGATCCCAGGCCATGATCCGGCGTGCGAGCGTCGATTTCCCCGCCCCCGAGGGCGACGAGAGGATGATGAGAAGGCCGCGGCGCGGTTGGGCTGGTTGCATGTCGTTTCACCGTTTTCTGTCCCGGCATCTGCCGAAACCCCGCGCCCGTGGTCAAGGGGCATTGGCGCGGCCCGCCCCGGGCAGCTTGCCGCAGGCGGCCCGACACAGCGGGCCCGCTCCAGACCTGGAAACAATCGGGCATGATGCCGGGCCGCCGCCTGCCTCTCTTAACCTTGCCTTCAGATTTCTTGCCCGAAACCGGAATGTGGCTGTATTGTGGCAGGAAAGCGGTGCGGTCGTCACAATTGGCGGGGCCATCGCCGCAGCGCACATCCGCCGGATGTGTCGCAGTTCAAGGTGACTGGTAAGAGGTGTTCAGATGTCCGAGTTTTCATCCAGCCTGTGGCAAACCGCCTCGGTCGAGATTCGCAGCTACTGGGAAAGCCTGCGCCATGACGGGCAGGTGCCGCTGCGCTCGGTTGTTTCCCCGCGCGAGATCGAGGGCGCCCTGCCCCATGCCTTCATCCTTGAACGAATCGCCCCCCAGGTCGCTCGCTTCCGTGTGGCCGGACAGGCGCTGAACCGGCTTATCGGATCGGACGCGCGGGGCATGCCGCTGACCGCCTTCTTCATGGCCGGGTCACGCGATCGTGCCGCTGCGGCGCTGGAGCAGGTCTTCCAGGGGCCGGAGGTTGCGGAATTCGACCTGCGCGGTCCCGCAGCGTTTGGCGGGCTGGGGCGGCGCGGCATGACCGGGCGGATGCTGATCCTGCCGCTGCGCAGTGATCTGGGCGATATCACGCGGGCACTTGGCTGCCTTGTGACATCCGAGCTGACGGGTCGCGCGCCCCGGCGTTTCGATATAGAAGACGTTGTTGCGACGCCGGTCATCACCGGCCGGCCCGCGCGCGCCAGCGCGCCGGAACGCCCGGCCCTGCGCCTGCTGCGGGGCGATGTCCCGGGGCCGGTTGCCGCAATCGAACGGCACTCCCGCCCTGAACGCCCGGGTGCATCACACCTGCGGCTTGTTGCAACGATGCCGGGGCTGGCAGGCGCCTGAATCCCGCGCGCGCCACCGGCGAATCCCTTATGCGACAGATGAAAAAAAGGGCAGCTGGCGGGCCGCCCCTTTCGTTCGATAACCCCCGCAGCCGGCCGGGGGCCAGCGGCCGGGTGAACCGGGCTACTGGCTTGCGGCAGCGCGGCTCAGCGCCCTGCGGTCCAGCAGTTCTTCCGCCACCAGGAAGGCAAGTTCCAGCGACTGGCTGGCGTTCAGGCGCGGGTCGCAGGCGGTATGATAGCGGTCCGACAGATCCTCGTCCTTGACCGCGCGCACGCCGCCGGTGCATTCCGTCACGTCCTGCCCGGTCATCTCGAAATGGACGCCGCCCGGGATCGTGCCTTCGGCCTTGTGCACGGCGAAGAACTCGCGCACCTCGCGCAGCACCGAATCGAAGGGCCGGGTCTTGTAGCCCGTGGCGGCCTTGATCGTGTTGCCGTGCATCGGATCGCAGGTCCAGACCACATGCGCGCCTTCTTCCTGAATGGCGCGGATCAGGCGCGGCAGGTTTTCGCCAACCTTGCCGGCGCCGAAGCGCGCAATCAGCGTCAGGCGGCCCGGTTCATTGTCGGGGTTCAGCCTTTCAACCAGCACCTTCAGGTCGTTCGACGACAGCGACGGCCCGCATTTCAGCCCGATCGGGTTCTGCACGCCGCGGCAAAATTCGACATGTGCCCCCTCGGTCTGCCGGGTGCGGTCGCCGATCCAGATCATGTGGCCCGATCCCGCCACCGGCAGGCCGGTGGTGCTGTCGATGCGGCAGAGCGCCTCTTCGTATTCCAGCAGCAGGGCTTCGTGGCTGGTGTAGAAATCCACTGTCGAAAGCGAGGTCGCGGTTTCCGAGGTCACGCCCGCCGCCGCCATGAAATCCATCGCATCCTGGATACGGGTCGCGAATTCGCGGTAGCGCTTGGCCTCATCCTCTTCTGTGAAGCCCGCGATCCAGCTTTGCACGCGGTGGATGTCGGCATAGCCGCCGGTCGAGAAGGCGCGCAGCAGGTTCAGGCTCGCCGCCGCCTGGGTATAGGCCTGGAGCATCCGCTGCGGATCGGGGATCCGTGCCTCGGGGGTGAAGTCGAAGCCGTTGATGATGTCGCCACGGTAGCTGGGCAGTTCGACCCCGCCCATCGCCTCGGTCGGCGCCGAGCGCGGCTTGGCGAACTGGCCCGCCATGCGGCCGACCTTCACCACCGGAACCTTGGCGCCCCAGGTCAGGACGATCGCCATCTGCAGGATCACCTTGAAGGTATCGCGGATGTTGTCGGCGGAAAATTCGGCAAAGCTTTCAGCGCAGTCCCCGCCTTGCAGCAGGAAGGCCCGGCCCTGCGCGACTTCGCCCAAAGCCTTCTTCAGCTTCCTTGCCTCACCGGCGAAGACCAGAGGCGGATATTTCGCAAGTTGCGACTCGACGGCCTTCACCGCGCCCAGGTCCGGATAATCGGGCATCTGAACCCGGGGCTTTGCGCGCCAATCGGATTTGGTCCAGCCCTTGGTCATCGGTCTTCTCCTGCTTGATCGGCGCCCCGCCGCCCGCGCGAACGAGGCTTTAGCGATAACGGCCCCTTATAGTCATGCCACCGGCAAGGTGCAAACCGAACCTGCCCAAAATGCCACTTGCCGCTCCCGAAAATTAGTGATGATGTCTCTCAAACGACAAAACGGGTCGCATCCATGCAGTCTCCCTTGCAGCGCCGCGCCAAGCAGGCCGACACCCCGGGCCGGCAGCGGCGGTTCATCTTCCTGTTGCTGGACCAGTTCACGATGCTGGCCTTTGCCGGCGCGATCGAACCGCTCCGGATTGCCAACTACCTTCTGGGGCGCGAAGCCTACCAGTGGAAACTTGCGGGAGAAGGCGGGATCGAGGCCGTCTGCTCGAACGGTGCGGCCTTCAAGCTCGACATGGGGCTTGAAGAGATCACCCGCGACGACACGGTTCTGGTCTGTGGCGGCGTCGATGTGCAGGATGCGACGACGAAACCGGTGCTGAACTGGCTCAGGCGCGAGGCGCGGCGCGGAATCAGCATCGGCGGGCTTTGCACCGGCGCCTATACCGTCGCCCGGGCCGGGCTTCTGGACGGCAAGCGCGCCACGATCCACTGGGAAAACCAGGACAGCTTCCTTGAGGAATTCGAGGATGTGAAGCTGACGAAATCGGTTTTCGTCATGGACGGCAACCGCATGTCCACCGCCGGCGGCACCGCGTCCATCGACCTGATGCTGAAGATCATCGCCGCCGATCACGGTGAGGATATCGCCAATACCGTCGCCGACCAGCTGATCTATTCGTCGATCCGCACCGACCAGGACACCCAGCGCCTGTCGATCCCGACCCGGATCGGGGTCCGCCACCCCAAACTGAGCCAGGTCATCCAGAAGATGGAAGCAAACATCGAGGATCCGATCAGCCCCGCGCAACTGGCGACCGATGTCGGCATGTCCACCCGGCAGCTTGAACGGCTGTTCCGCCGCTATCTGAACCGCAGCCCCAAACGCTATTACATGGAACTGCGGTTGTCGAAGGCCCGCAACCTCTTGATGCAGACCGACATGAGCGTGATCAACGTGGCGCTGGCCTGCGGCTTTGCCAGCCCGTCGCATTTCTCGAAATGCTACCGGGCACATTACCAGACCACCCCCTACCGCGAACGCGGCACGCAGGGCGGCGGGCCGACCACACGATTGTCGGTCTGACGGGCGCACCCGCCGCGTCTGACGGCTGTGCGCGCCCATCCGGGGGGCTGTGGCCCGTTGCCGCAGGCTCAGCCGATCATCGGCATCCGGCCGCCATAAACATCGTCATAATGCCGCCTGAGTCGCATAAGCGCGATCCGCAGCACGATCTTGCCCGACCGGGCCGACCATCCCATCCGTTGCTCGGCGGACTCGATCCCTTCCAGATAGCAGCAGCAGCGCAACACGACATCCCCAAGCCCGGGGCCCAGGTCGCGCAGCGCCAGTGCCACCCGGTCGCGGGCCCGTGCCGCGCCATCCGCGCCTCCCGGTTCGCGGAAAGGTCCGCGGTCGGTCCCGGTCAGGAACCGGTCCCAGTTCTGCGCCACGCGCGGACCCACCTGCGCCAGTTCGAAATCCTCGCGCAGCCGCTCGGCCGCTGCCACCAACTCGGGCGCAAGAAACGGTGTTCCGTCCTTGTCGCGCCGCCGCGCCAGCACCTGGACCGGGCTTTCGGACAGGCTGACCCGCGCCCGCCGGGAGGAGCGTTCCCTGTCGGCCGCGCCCGGCAACGCCCAGTCCCGTTCATTTCCGGCAAACCGCATCGGTGCCTCGGCAAGGCCGCCATCCAGCCGTGCGGCTCCCGATTCATTGTCCTCGGCCAGCATCTGCCGGACTGCAGCCCGGCCGGCTGAACTCAGGGCATAGGTCGCCACTCGGCCGGGTTTCTGCACCTCGATCCATCCCTTGACCGCAAAGGCCTCGGCAACCTGCCGCTCGACCACCGCAAGGCGCATCGTGCCCCTCAGGACCACCGCCTTGTCCAGTTCGGCAGAAACCGCAAGCACGGCATCGCTTTCGGTCAGTCGGCGCAGCACTCGCCGCGCCTCGCGGCGGAGCGTTGCTTCTGCGGGCAGATCGGCAGGTGCGGGGATCGGTCGGTGGGCAGTCATGTCGTGGTCACCCTGTTGTGATAGGCAATCGGGCTGCATCGGCCCCTGTCCGGTGGCGGGGCCGGCATCGCGCAGCACCGCCCCGATCCGTGTCAGCGCCTCGTCGACCAGCGGATCGTCGCGGCGGTTCTCATAGGCGCGGACCTGGCGCAGGATCGTCGAAGGATGGCAGCCTTCGACGCGGGCAATCTCGCGCAGTGACAACCCCCTTTCGGTATGGGTCAGATAAAGCCGCGCCGCCTTGGGCAGCCAGGCCGGATACCCCGTGATGTCCCGGATGCCGATGGTCATCGGTTGCCCTTGAGGGTCGCTGCGCCAGACGGGCTCGGGAAGGCTCGGGGAAAGGCAACAGGATGTCGCATGTCTTATCTGTTCGTTAATATGAGGCTCCTGTCGCAAAATCCTTGATAAATTCTAAAGATAGCTTGCCCAAACGGGCGGCGAAGGCGCGAAAGGCGCAACAGAGGGTTAACGCGGTGCAGCCTTTGGTCACTTGCACACACACCAAGGACCACCTCACATGCCTTCTGCCAAGAGCGACCTTCTTGCCGCAATCACGGCCCTGCGCCGCCCCCGCCTGCTGATCCGCGCCGCCCGGGCCGGGCTTGGCGACTATGACCGCATCCGCGACCTGCGCCGGCTGGTGCGCACTGCCTCCACTCCCGGACCGGACGCCGCGCTGCGCCAGCTTCTGGAAGAGGAACACCGGCTGGAATCGATCCGCCAGACCGGAGATGCCTCCTATTCGATGACACGGCATGTCGAGGTAATGATCGCCATGATGGCCGAAGCGGCGGCCCTGCGCCCGCCTTGCGCCGAACCCGCCTGAGGGCAGCGGAAATCCGCCCCCGCCGGCAAGCCTACCCCGGATCGTGTCCGGAAGACGAGCCCGGCGCCCTTTGCCAAAGTGCCGCCCCAGAGCCCCTTGCGCGGGGCGGCACCTTCCAGTATGCAACCCCCACCTCCGGCGGCGGGTTGGCGGAGAGGTTACGCAGCGGATTGCAAATCCGTGAAGACCGGTTCGATTCCGGTACCCGCCTCCAATTCCCCTTTTTCGCTAGATTTCCTGTGGTCTTCGCCAGAAGCGGTCATTGAATTCATCGGGAAAATAGACTGTGAGCCATCTTCTGCGGCAAGATCGGCTGTGGCCACCCAACTTGTGTGGGTATCGAATGCGGGTATTCTCGGAACTGCCGATACCCACATACCCCGCAGGACCGATTCAGATGCCCTTGACCGATGCTGCCTGTCGGGGCGCGAAGCCCGATCCCTTTGGAAAGCCACGGAAACTTGTAGATTGGGGCGGTTTGCTGCTGCTCGTCTCGCCATCGGGTGGCAGCTTGTCGAGAATGGGATATAGGTCGAAGGCAAGGAAAAGGCCCTGTCCTTCGGGGCCTGCCCGGATGTGAAGATGGCCGATGCCCGCGCGCTACGCGACAAGGCGAAGCGGTCACTGGCCGAAGGGCGCGATCCGGGAGCCAATGCCAAAGCTGCGCTGACTGCCCCTTCCGGGAATACGTTCGAAGCCGTGGCGCGCGAGTGGATCAGGGCGCAGGAAGCAACCTGGACACCCGCCCATAGTGCCCGCATCCTGTTCCGTTTCGAACGGGATGTGTTCAAAGCGATTGGGGCAACCATCATGGCCGAAGTGACCGCCCGGCAAATTCTGGCCATGCTGCGCCCCGTGGTGGCCCGTCTATTTCTCCGACGGACATCTCCGGCACGTCGCTCGCTGGCACGAGGCCGTGAGCGCGCTTCTGGCGCAGCGTGACGCGCTATCCGCGATCGTCGAGAGGTATGGGCAGGCGCTTGCCGCGCTCGCGCGCAAGCATCCGGAGCTCGCGCTTCAGCGTGGCGCGGCCGGGGATGGACGGCGCTTGCCGCGCTCGCGCGCAAGCATCCGGGGCCGGTTTTCGAGGCGGCGTCGAAGCACGGGCAGCGCGTGGCGCGCGAAGCCCTCGGGCAGTGGGCGCGAGCCGGTGCGGAACGGCGCCTCGATCAGCCGATAAGAGAAGGCCGCCAAGACGAGCGAAGCACACGTCGTCAAGGCGAACGCGGTCGCGGGGTCGAGCGACCCGCGCGCCGCGATGGCGATCGGGTAGTGCCAGAGATAAAGGCCGAAGCTCAGAACGCCGACGCCGCGCATTGGCGGCGATCTCAGGAAGGCGCCGAACGCGCCCAAGTCGCGCACGGCGGCCGCGATCATGCCGGCGCTCGCGATCTCGGCGATCGAGATCCAGATAACAAGCGCCGCGGCCGTAGCGAATCGTGCAAAGACGAAAGCGGCGATGCACGCGGCGGCCGAGGCCGAGAACACGACTCGGGGCGATCGAAGGTGATCGAGGGGAAGCGTTGCGAGCGCCGCACCAAGGAAGAGGCCGGAAGAGTGCGAGACAGGCGAGTAGAAACCAAGGCGCCATTCATCCGAAAGCGCGAGGCCGATCCGCGCCGCGGTCACCGTCAGGAAGAGGGTCGCGCAGACCGCGCGGAACGCGGGGCGATCGAGCGCGAGCGCGAGCGCGGCGACGGCTGCGTAAAACTGCAACTCGGCGCCGATCGTCCAAGTGTGAACGAGAGGGCCGCCGGTCGGAAGTGCCGCGAAGTTCCCGAGGAACATGGCGCCTGGAAGGAACTCGGCGGGATCGAGGTGCAACAGGATCGCGAAGCCGGCCGAGACGACGAGCAAGAGCGGCCAAAGGCGGCGCAGCCGGCGCATCATGAACTGACGGAAGGTGAAACGACCAGATAGGGTGATCGAGGCGGTGAGATAGCCGCTCAGGACAAAGAACACGTCAACGCCGAGGAATCCGCCGAGCACACCCGGCAAGCGCACGTGAAAGGCGACGACGACGAGGGCCGCGATCGCGCGCAGCCCGTCGAGTTCCGGAATGTAGCGCGTGGAAATGCGAAGCTGATCTCCCTTGATGCAGCCTTACGGCGAAATGCGGCGAGGTTGGGGCGCGGCCTTCGATCGCCGATCGGCAAGACACGCGACACCGGGCGGAAGCGACAGCGGTCGGCGATCCCGGCCGGGCGCGAAGCCAATCAGCAAGAGCGGGAACCTGGCGCACTGCATCGGGCGCGGAGTGATATGCGCGGGGATTGCCGGGCGGCGGCGGCGTTGCGCCGTCAGGGCGCCTTTCGTCCCTGACCGCCCTGCCCCGCGCCGGTCACGAACAGCAATGCCGGGCACTCGATCAACCGCTTCATCCCATGGACGAACTGTGCCGCTTCAGCGCCGTCGATGATCCGGTGGTCGAAAGCTCCCGACAGATTCATCATCCGCCGCACCACGATCCTGCCGCCGCGCACCACGGGGCGGTCTTCGATCCGGTTGGGGCCAAGGATCGCCACTTCGGGTGCGTTGATGATCGGCATCGCCGACAATCCTCCCAAGGGACCAAGGCTTGTGATCGTGATGGTGGAACCGGCCAGTTCCCCGGCGGTTGCGCGGCCGTCCCTTGCGGCCTCTGTCACGCGCGCGATCTCGGCGGCAAGCGACCACAGGTCCAGCCTCTCGGCATGGCGGACCACCGGCACCATCAGCCCGCCCGGTGTCTGCGTGGCGATCCCCACATGGACCGAGAGGTGGCGGCTGAGCACGCCCTTCCCGGCATCGTAACGGGCGTTGATCGACGGAAAGTCGGGAACCAGACGCACGATCGCGGTGATGAAGAACGGCAGGAACGAAAGCTTCGGCATGCCGTCGCTGCGGGTCCGGTTCAACTCGGCCCGAAGATCTTCAAGCGCGGTCATGTCGATCTCCTCGACATAGCCGAAATGCGGAATCTGGCGCTTGGCCTCCTGCATCCTTTCGGCGATGCGCCGACGCAGGCCGATGATCCGCACCTCTTCGACCTCGTCTTCCGGGGGCGCGGCTGGCATCCGTTCCAGATCCCGCATCAGGATCCGGCCGTGCGGCCCGCTGCCCCGAAGACCCCCGAGCGCGATGCCGCGGTCCCTGGCCACGCGCCGCACGAGCGGCGAGGCAAGCGGCAGGTGCGGCGCGTCCCCCACATGGGCCGGCCCGTCCTTCGTTGCACCGCTTGCCGCCTTGTCGCTGTCCGCCGTTTCCGGCAGGGGTGCAGGCGCCGCAGCCTGTCCGGCATTCACCGGTTCCGCCACCCGGCCTTCCGCCGCCCCGGTCTCGAACTCGGCCAGAAGCGCCCCCACCCGCACCCGGTCGCCCGGCTCGCCATGCAGGCCCACCACCCGGCCACTGACCGGCGAGGTCAGCTCGACGGTTGCCTTGTCGGTCATCACGTCGACCAGCAACTGATCCTCGGCCACCATTTCGCCCGCCTTGACATGCCAGGCGGCGATTTCGGCTTCGGCCGCGCCCTCTCCCAGATCTGGCATCTTGAACCCATAGGTCATGTCTCGGCCTCCACGCAGCGCCGCAATGCCTTGCCGACCCGCGCCGGCCCGGGGAAATAGTCCCACTCGAAGGCATGGGGATAGGGTGTGTCCCAGCCGGTGACACGTTCGATGGGCGCTTGCAGGTGGTAGAAGCATTCTTCTTGCACCAGCGCCGACAGCTCCGCCCCATAGCCGCCAA
This sequence comes from Paracoccaceae bacterium, assembly GCA_020622085.1. Taxonomy (GTDB): domain Bacteria; phylum Pseudomonadota; class Alphaproteobacteria; order Rhodobacterales; family Rhodobacteraceae; genus QY30. The sequence continues at coordinate 1,621,572 of JAHRYM010000001.1, forward strand.
AGCGCGAGGCCTCGTGCACGATCACGCAGCGCCCGGTCTTCTTCACCGAAGCCGTGACGGTGTCGATGTCGAGCGGCACCAGCGTGCGCAGGTCGATCACCTCGGCGTCGATCCCGGTCTCGGCAGCGGCAGCCTGCGCGACATGGACCATCGTGCCATAGGCCAGCACCGTGACCGCTCGACCCGCGCGCACCACGTTCGCCGTTCCCAGCGGGATGGCGTAATGACCCTCGGGCACCTCGCTGGCCGGGTGGTTTGACCAAGGCTCCACCGGGCGTTCGGGGTGGCCGTCGAACGGGCCCTGGTAAAGCCGCTTCGGTTCCAGGAAGATCACCGGGTCGTCTTCCTCGATCGCGGCGATCAAGAGGCCCTTGGCGTCATATGGGGTCGATGGGATGACCGTCTTCAGCCCCGTGACATGGGCAAAGATCGCCTCGGGGCTGGAACTATGGGTCTGCCCGCCGAATATCCCGCCGCCATAGGGGGTGCGCACCGTGATCGGCGCCCAGAAATCCCCGGCCGAACGGTAGCGCAGCCGCGCGGCCTCGGACACCAACTGGTCATAGGCGGGCAGGATGTAGTCGGCGAACTGGATTTCCACCACCGGGCGCAAGCCGTAGGCGCCCATGCCGATGGCGGTGGCGATGATGCCGCCTTCGGAAATCGGCGCGTCGAAACAGCGCTTCGCCCCATATTTCGCCGCAAGCCCGTCGGTTGCCCGGAACACCCCGCCGAAATAGCCGACATCCTCGCCGAAGATCAGCATCTTCGGGTCGCGCGACAGCATCACGTCAAGGGCCGAATTGATCGCCTGGATCATGTTCATCCTCGGCATGTCAACCCTCCACCTCGCGGCGCTGGCGGATCTGGCGCCAGTCGGGAGTCTTGAACACATCCTCGAACATGCTGCCCAGGGGGGGCTTCGTCACGCCCAGCGTGCCCACGGCCTCGCCTTCCTTGACGGTGGCGCGCACCCGTTCGTCGCAATCGCGCACGAGGGCGTCATGGTCGGCCTCGCTCCAGTGCCCGGCGGCGATCATGTGGGTCTTCAGGCGTTCGACCGGATCGCCCAACGGAAAGGCCGCCGGTTCCTCGTCCGGCCGGTATCGGGCCGGATCGTCGCTGGTCGAATGGCCCGAGGTCCGGTAGGTCACGAATTCGATCAAGGTGGCGCCAAGATTGCTGCGCGCCCGCTCGGCCGCCCAGGCGACAGCAGCATGGACGGCAAGGAAATCGTTCCCGTCCACCCGCAGCCCCGGCAGGCCGTATGCCAACGCGCGGGCGGCAAATGTCGTCTCGTTGCCACCCGCAAGCCCGTGAAAGCTTGAAATCGCCCACTGGTTGTTGCTGATCGCCAGGATCACCGGGGCATGATAGACTGTGGCGAAGGTCAGCGCCTCGTGCACCGCGCCTTCGGCGACGGTTCCCTCGCCGATATAGGCCAGCGCGATCTTGTCATCCCCCGACCAGGCCGAGGCCATCGCCCAGCCCACCGCATGGCCGATCCGGCTGCCGAGGTTGCCCGAAACCGAATAGAACCCATAGTCGCGCGCCGAATAGAGAACCGGCATCTGCCGACCCTTCAGCGGATCGCGGGCGTTGGAAAAGATCTGGTTGACGAGATCCAGAAGCGGGTAATCCCGCGCCATCAGGAAGCCCACGTTGCGGTAGGTCGGAAAGCACATGTCGCCCGTGTCGAGCACCAGCGACGGCGCAACCGAAAGCGCCTCTTCGCCGGTCGAGCGCATGTAGAACGACGTCTTGCCCTGCCGCTGGAGCCGGAAGATCCGGTCGTCAAAGGCTCGGGTCAGGACCATGGCCGCAAGCCCCCGCCGCAGTGTCTCCGAGGGAATCAACGGCGCCCAGGGGCCCTGCGCCTGTCCCTGATCATCCAGCACCCGCACCAGTTCATAGGGCAGGTCACGCATTTCGGCGGCGGGGGACTCGGGTTCGGGGCGTCGGGTCTCGCCGGCAGGCCGCAGGGCCAGATGGCGGAAGTCGGGCCGATCGCCGGGCCGGGCAGAGGGTTCGGGGATATGCAGGCTGAGACGCGCATTTCTCAACATTTCCATGACTCCTTGCTCTATGGGGCAGCGGGTCCATCGCCCGGACTTGGGTCTCCTTTGTTCGGTCCTTATCCGATCTTTGCGCGTTTTTGGCGGCAGGAACAGGGGTTTGTCGGACAGGCGCACCTTCTTCCCCGAAAGCGGGACGTGCGGGCCATGTGGCGGCCTGCCGGAAACGGCGTGGTCAGGCAACAGCCGGAGCCGGCGGTTGTGAACGGCCGGGGCTTGCGCGGCCGGGGCCTAACCGAAGAGGTCGTGACAGAGTTCCAGCGCGCTGACCAGCGCATCAACCTCGGTCCGGGTGTTGTATAGCCCGAAGCTTGCGCGGCAGGTGGCCGACACCCCGAGGTGCTGCATCAGCGGCATGGCGCAATGGGTGCCCGCCCGCACCGCGATGCCGCGCTTGTCGAGCACCGTCGACAGGTCATGGGCATGGGCATTGGCCATGGTGAAGGAAAAGATCGCCCCCTTGCCCGGCGCATCACCCTGGACATTGAGCCAGTTCAGCGCCGACAACCTGCCCCGGGCATAGTCGCGCAATTCCGCTTCGTGCGCCGCGACGTTTTCCATCCCGAGCGCCATCAGGTATTCAAGCGCGGCCCCGAGCCCGATCTGCGGCACGATCCCCGGGGTGCCCGCCTCGAACTTCATCGGCGGATCGGCATAGCTGACCGCATCGCGGCTGACCTCGCGGATCATGTCGCCACCGCCAAGGAAGGGGCGCATCTCGTCCATCCTCTCGCGGCGAATGAAGATTGCACCGGAACCGCTTGGCCCGTATAGCTTATGGCCGGTGATTGCATAGAAATCGCAGCCGATATGGGCGACATCCACCGGCCCGTGCACCGCCGCCTGACTGCCATCGACGAGGACCGGCACACCACGGTCGCGCGCGGCGTGGCAGATCGCCTCAACCGCGACCCTTGTGCCAAGCACGTTCGACATCTGCGTTACCGCGACCAGCCGGGTCTGCGGGCCGATGGCGTCGATCACCTTCTGGGCATCCAGGCTGCCATCGGCCTCCGGCTCGACCCATTTCAGCACGACCCCCTGTCGTTCGCGCAGGAAATGCCAGGGAACGATATTGGCATGGTGCTCCATCACGCTCAGCACGATCTCGTCTCCGGCCCGAAGCCGCGGCGCCGCCCAGGCGTAGGACACAAGGTTGATGCCGTGCGTCGCGCCGGAGGTAAAGACCACCTCGCCCGGATCGGGGGCGCCAAGGAACCGCGCGACGATCCCCCGCACCGCTTCATACCGGTCGGTCGCAAGATTGGAAAGGTAATGCAAGCCTCTGTGAACATTGGCATATTCATCAGAATACCCACGGATGATCGCGTCGATCACCACCTGGGGTTTCTGCGCCGAAGCCCCATTGTCCAGATAGACCAGAGGCTTGCCGTTCACCTCGCGCCCGAGGATCGGGAAATCCAGCCGGACCTTTTCGACATCATACATCGGCTCAGTTCCCCACCTCTGGAATCGGCATCAAGCCGAAGAACACAAAGAAAACCGCCGCGACCAGCGCCGCCAGCAGCAATGAGGCAAGAACCCCCAGAAACACCAGCGGCAGGCTTGTGAACCCATTGGCCTCGGCGCTGAACACCGTGAGCAGCATGAAGAAGACCCCGAACCCCGCAAAGCCGATCAGCGTGGCGACCGGCGGAAACAGCAGCGTGGCAAATATCTGCACCACCTGCACCATCATCAGCGTGAACTCCATCCAGCTGACCAGAAGCAGCGTCTGGTCGAACCGGCCGTCTCCACCGAACCGGCGCCCGATCGCCGCCATGGCCCAGGCAATGGCGATCAGAAAAACGCTCTGGACGGCGCCCGCAATCAGAGGTTGATCCTGCAGCCGTAAAAGCGGCATCTGGTCCAGCAGTTCGCGCGGAACGGGGAAGACCATGCGCATCAGCAGCCCAAGTGCCGTCCCCAGAACCATGACCAGCGCGAAGGCCATCCAGACGGTGCGCAGATCCAGCCGCATTGCCATAAGCCGCCGGGCCGCGCCGCGGGGCTCGACGATGGTTTCGCGCAACAAGGCCCCTATCATTCACCCGCTCCGGTCATACGCTCTGCCCCGACCCGGCGTCCTGCGCCGCCCGCAGGCCATTCAGCCAGATCCACAGGAACATGCCAAAGACGATCGCCCCTGTCACCATCACGCCCACCGCCCCCGGCCCCACCATTCCGGCCAGAAGCCCGTGCAGCAGCATCAGGGGAGACACTGCCATCAACGCCCAGAACAGCGCCATCCGGGCACCGAAGGCCGTGCCCCGGCCGCCAGCGGCCCGCGCGAGCCCGTGGGACAACAGCGCGACAAGATAGGCCGCGAGCGGCAGCAGGAACAGCGACGCCAGAAGCGCGCCCGTCAGCCGCGCCTCAAGCGGCGCGGCCGGGTCCAGATGTGCCTGCCGGGCGGCCCGCGGCCACTGCGACACGAAGATCAGCAGCGAGGCGCCCATCAGGACCGCCAGCGCGCGGTCCTCGCGCGGGCCGGCGGCGATCAGTCCTGCGATGACATGGCGCGGCCGCCGGTAGGTGGCAACGATGTCACGCAGGATGCTCATTCGGCCTCTCCAAGCCCCAGCCAGTCCTCCAGCCGCGCGACGATCTGATCGGCCAGCGCCGGATCCTCGATCTCGGCAATGGCGTCGGCCAGGAACGACAGCACCAGAAGCGCCGTCGCCCGGTCCTTCCCCACGCCCCGCGACCGCAGGTAGAACAACGCCGTCTCGTCGATGGCGCCGGTGGTCGAGCCATGCGAACATTTCACGTCATCGGCGTAGATCTCAAGCTCGGGCTTGGCAAGGAACTGGCTGTCCTCATCCAGCAGCAGCGACTGGCTGATCTGGTAGCCGTCGGTCTTCTGCGCGCCCGGCTTCACCAGGATCTTGCCCTGAAAGACACCGGTCGCACCATTCCTCAGCACCTTCTTGTAGACCTGGCGGCTTTCGCAACCGACCGCGCCATGGGTGATGAAGACGGTATCATCCTGGAGCACCGGCTGCACCGCGCCATTCCCCAAAGCCACCCCCGCGACATGCGCCACCGCGTGGTCACCGACGATGTCGAGGATCGCCTCGTTGCGGGTCAGGCGGCCGTTTTCGCCATAGGTGAAGGACTTGAAGCTGGCGCCTGCGCTGATCCGCGCGAATATATGGGTGATGGTGCGACGGTCGGCATCGCGGCCCTGGGCGCGGATGTGGTGGAACCGGGCGCCGGGCGCCAGATCGACCTCGATCACGATGTTTGAGCGCGCGCCCGCGCGGCCCGCTTCGATCAACGTCAGTTCCGCGCCCTCGGCCACGCGGATGCAATGGTGCAGGTAAGTGTCGGAATCCCTTGATCCGACTCCATATTCAACCTGCACCACCGGCTTGCCCGAGGTCACCCGAAGCAAAAGCCCCTCGGTCGCCGTGACAGTGTTCAGCGCAGCAAAGGGGCGCTTCACCGGCATCTGGCCGCTGGCTTCCAATGTTCCGTAAATCGAACCCGCCCAGTGGATGTCACTGGCGTCGGCGGCCCCCAGAAGGCCGATGTCGCATCCTGCGGGCGCCGCAGGCACCGGGCCGGCCCGGCCGCCGTCAAAGCGCAGCGCAAGGGCTCCGTCCGCCGAGAGCGGCGCTTCGGCGACGGGATCTTCCGCCGCCACCGGCAGCGCCGCATTCAGTTCGGCGGGATCGGTGAAGCGCCAGTATTCGTCGCGCCGCCCCGGCAAGCCCATTGCCAGAAGCCGCGCGCGCGCCGCCACCCGTGCCGCCTGGGTGAAGCCGCCGCGCGGGGCGTCGCGCAGACGGGTATCGAGATCATCCCTCAGCTTGGCTTCGGTCGCCATCTCACTTCGCCTCCGCCAGAAGGTCGGCATAGCCGTTCTGTTCGACCTCCAGTGCCAGTTCCGGCCCGCCGGTCTTGATGATCCGGCCGTCCGCCATGATGTGGACGACATCCGGGCGGATGTGGTCCAGCAGCCGCTGGTAGTGCGTGATCACCAGAAACGCCCGGTCGGGCGCGCGCAGGGCATTCACGCCGTCCGCGACCAGCTTCATCGCATCGACGTCAAGACCCGAGTCGGTTTCATCCAGAATGCACATCTTCGGCTCAAGAACCGCCATCTGCAGGATTTCGTTGCGTTTCTTCTCGCCACCCGAGAAGCCGACGTTCACGGGGCGCTTGAGCATCTCAGCGTCGATCTTCAGCGCCCTGGCCTTTTCGCGCACCAGCTTGAGGAAGTCGCCCGCGCTGAGCTCCGCCTCGCCGCGCGCCTTGCGCTGCGCGTTCAGCGCGGTGCGCAGGAAGGTCATGTTGCCGACGCCCGGAATCTCGACCGGATACTGGAAGGCAAGGAACAGCCCTTCGGTGGCGCGTTCCTCGGGTTCCTGCGACAGCAGGTCCACACCATCAAGCTCGGCGCTGCCCTGCGTCACTTCATAGCCGTCGCGCCCCGAGAGCACATAGGAAAGCGTCGACTTGCCCGAGCCGTTCGGGCCCATGATCGCATGGACCTTGCCGGTTTCCACCGTCAGGTCCAGGCCCTTGAGGATCGGCTTGTCCTCGGCTTCAAGTTTGACGTGCAGGTTCTGGATCTTGAGCATCTTCGTCCTCATCTGGAATGGCGAATGGCGGCCTGCGGGCAAGGCGCCCGGGCCGCGTCAGGGTTGGAATGGAAAACGGGCCGGCCTAGCCGGCGCTGGCGGTATTCATCAGGATGGCGCGGCCGGCACTTGCCATTTCGCTGGCATAGTCCGGCGAGAACAGCGCCCCCCAGAGGTCGGGCCGGGCCAGGGCGATCAGACCCTCGCCGTAATACATTCCGGCCAGCCCGAGGCCGACCATGATCAGCCGGCCGCGGATATTCAGCCGCAAGGATGCGGTCAGGATCGCCGCGATCAGGAAGGTCGTCAGAATCGTGCCGCGCATCTCGAGATCGTAGAAGGATTTCGGCAGCCCCTCGATCCGGGCAAGATGGAAATAGGACAGCTTGCCCAAAAGCAGCGACCCGGCCCCGACGGCCAGCGCGACAAGTTTCATCATCCGGCCCGACACCGTGGCCCCGAGGTTCTTCGCCTTGCGCGCGGCGCGGCGGTTGTAGGCGGTTTGCGTCTGGTGTCCGACGATGTCCTCGTGTTCGTATTGCCGGCCCGCGTTGATCCGCCGGATCCGTTCCGCAAACACCGTCTGCTGGTCGACCATCGCCATCGCGCCACACCCCGTTGTCTTCCAGACTGGTTAATGGCGACGATTCGGGGCCGAAGTAAGGAGGCAATCGGCCATCCGCGCGGGTCTTCGGGGTCTTTCCGTGGCCGATTGCGGCTGAAAGGCGGCGTGGGCCCGGACCGCGCGGAGCCGTCACGCCCGCTGGCGCCGTCCGCGCGCCGCCGTCTCCTGTCCGGCCAGGGTTGCAGTCTGGGCAAGCGCAAAGGATCATCCGAGCGTGACCGCCGTGCCCGAGGCCGTGACCATCAGCATGTTGTTGATGACCTCGTAATCCAGATCGACGCCGACGATGGCGCTGGCACCGACCTTGACAGCTTCGGCCTCCATCTCGGCCAGCGCGGTGCGCCGCGCCTTGCCCAGTTCCTGTTCATAGGCGGCCGAACGTCCGCCGACGATGTCGCGGACGCTGGCAAACAGGTCACGGAAGATGTTCGCGCCAAGGATCGCCTCGCCCGTGACGATACCGTGGTAACGGGTAATCGGACGGCCTTCGATATTGGGCGTTGTCGTGATGATCATGGACGGTCCCCGTGCAGGACCGTCGCCTCGACGACGCGGCGGACGAAATCCGCCATCGCCGCCGGCCCCGAGGCGCGGTCCTTGACATGGATCGTCAGGTCCGGCCGGACCGAGGCAATGACGCTGACCAGATCGCCGCGGATGTTGTCATCAAGGCTGCCGCCGACGACCACGCAGGTGATGCCCGGCTCGATCTCAAGCTGGCGCACCACCTCGCCGTGGTCATGCGCCCCCAGCCAGCGGATCGGCATGTCCTCAAGCTCGCGCGCGATGTTGCCGATCACGCCCGGCAACTTGCCCACCAGAAGCACAACCGGTTTTGTCATCCGACACTCCCTTCCAGCGAAATGGCCACGAGGCTTTGGGCCTCCATGGCAAATTCCATCGGCAAGGCCTGCAAGACCTCGCGGCAGAAGCCGTTCACCACCAGCGCCACCGCCGCCTCTTCGTCGATGCCGCGCGACCGGCAGTAGAACAGCTGGTCGTCATCAACCTTCGACGTGGTGGCCTCGTGTTCGACGCGGCTCGAGTTGTTCTTGACCTCGATATAGGGAACCGTGTGGGCGCCGCACTTGTCGCCGATCAGCAGGCTGTCGCATTGCGTGTAGTTGCGGCTGTTGGCGGCCTTGGGGTGCATGGACACAAGACCCCGGTAGGTGTTCTGCGCCTTGCCCGCCGAAATTCCTTTCGAAACAATGCGCGACCGGCTGTTCTTGCCAAGATGGATCATCTTGGTGCCGGTGTCGGCCTGCTGCATGTTGTTGGCGATGGCGATCGAATAGAACTCGCCCTGGCTTTCCTCGCCGCGCAGGATGCAGGAGGGGTATTTCCAGGTGATCGCCGATCCGGTTTCCACTTGCGTCCACATGACCTTCGCCCGCGCGCCCCGGCAGTCGGCACGCTTGGTGACGAAGTTGTAGATCCCGCCCCGGCCTTCCTCGTCGCCCGGATACCAGTTCTGGACGGTGGAATACTTCACCTCGGCATCATCAAGGATGACGATTTCCACCACCGCCGCGTGCAGCTGGGCGATGTCGCGCTTGGGCGCGGTGCAGCCTTCAAGATAGCTCACATAGCTGCCCTTGTCGGCGATGATCAGGGTCCGCTCGAACTGGCCGGTGTTTTCGGCGTTGATGCGGAAATAGGTCGAAAGCTCCATCGGGCAGCGCACGCCTTCGGGGATGTAGACGAAAGACCCGTCCGAGAAGACCGCCGAATTGAGCGTGGCGAAATAGTTGTCGGTCTGCGGCACGACCGTGCCGAGATATTTCTTCACCATATCCGGGTATTCGCGGATCGCTTCGGAAATCGGGCAGAAGATCACGCCCGCCTTGGCCAGTTCCTCGCGGAAGGTGGTTCCGACCGAGACGCTGTCAAAGACCGCGTCGACCGCGACCTTGCGGCCTTCGGCAGGTGCCGCCTCGGCGCCATCCACTCCCGCAAGGATCATCTGTTCCTTCAGCGGGATGCCCAGCTTTTCATAGGTGGCCAGCAGCTTCGGGTCGACCTCGTCCAGCGATTTCGGCTTTTCCCGCATGCTTTTGGGGCGGGCATAGTAATACTGGTCCTGATAGTCGATCTCGGGGTAGTTCAGCATCGCCCAGCGGGGTTCTTCCATCTGCTGCCAGCGGCGGAAGGCGGCCAGGCGCCAGTCGGTCATCCACTGCGGTTCCCCGTTCTTTTCCGAAATCAGCCGGACGATATCCTCGTTCACGCCCTTGGGCGCATATTCCGTCTCGATGTCGGTTTCCCAGCCGTATTTGTAAGCGCCCATGTTCTGGACGGTTTCCACGGTTTCCCGGTCCACGCCTTCGCGGACTTCCAGTTCGGCCGGTTTCTGATCCCTGTCCAATGCCATCACACTGCTTTCCTTTTCCATCCTGTGAAGGCCGCCCTCAGGCCGCCCGCGCCGCGTGTTTGCGGTATTGCGCCGTCCAGGCTTCGGCAAAGCGGTCCAGATCGGCCGCCGTCGTCGAAAGGCCAAGCGACACCCGGATCGCCGATCCGGCCGCGTTGTCGTCAAATCCCATCGCGCGCAGCACCCGGCTTGCGCGCACCTTCCCCGAGGAACAGGCCGAACCGGCGGAAACCGCGATCCCTGCCAGATCCATCTGCATCACCTGCGTCTCGCCCTTCCAGCCCGGACTGACAAGGCAAGAGGTGTTGGGCAAGCGCCGCACCCCCTTCCCGGCCACGACCAGCCCCGGCACGTCGTTCAGAAGCCGCGCCTCCAGATCGTCGCGCAGCGCCTCGACCTCGGCCCAGCAGCCCGCCGCCAGATCCCGCGCCGCCGCTTCCGCCGCAGCGCCAAAGCCCGCGATGCCGATGACGTTCTCAGTCCCCGCCCGACGGCCCATTTCCTGCCCGCCGCCCAGGATCTGCGCAGGAAGGTCGGTGCCGCGCGGCATCACCAGCGCGCCCACGCCCTTCGGACCGCCCAGCTTGTGCGCCGACACAAGGCCCATCCCGACCCCCAGCCAGTTGAAGGCGAAAGGCAGCTTGCCGAAGCCCTGCGTCAGGTCGCTGACGGCCAGACCCTGCGGCAGGTCCTGCACCACGCCCGTTTCGCTGTTGGCGATCTGAAGCGCTGCCGCGCCCGGATCGCCCACGGCCACCCGACCCGCCGCATCCACCGCCAGATCACAGGTGACATGGGCGCGGACAGCGTCGTGTTCAATGTCGCCGCCGTGCAGGCCGCGCCCCGCCAGCGCCAGCGCGGCCGCCTCGGTCGCGCCCGAGACGAAGACCAGATCGGCCCCCTCCGCCCCCAGCGCCGCCATCACCTGCGCCCGCGCCCGTTCGACCAACCCCTTGGCGGCACGCCCCTCGGCATGGACGCTTGACGGATTGCCCGCCACGTCCATCGCAGCCAGCATCGCCGCCCGCGCCTCGGGCGCAAGCGGAGTGGTGGCATTGTGGTCAAGGTAGACGCGCGAGGTCATGTTCTGGTGCGAAATCCTGGTGGGGTTACGGGGGCACTGGTGTCAGTCTTCGTCCACGACATGCAGCAGCGCCGGCACCGCGGGGCAAGGCTTCAATTCGTTCTGGATCACGTCCGAAAGCCGGGTCTGGTGCAGAAAGACATAGACATGCGCCGACAGCCCTTCCCACAGCCGGTTCGTCAGGCTTTGGGCCCGGCTGCCCGAGACGCCGCCCGACGCCCCCGCGCCCGTGTGCAGCGCGCTTACGGTTTCATCCACCGCGCCAAGAACCTCGCTGACCCGGATCGCGTCGGGGCTGCGTGCCAGCCGGTAGCCGCCCCCCGGGCCACGGGCGCTTTCCACAAGGCCCGCGCGGCGCAGCTTGACGAAAAGCTGCTCGAGATAGGGCAGCGAGATATCCTGCCGTTTCGAGATTTCGGCAAGGGATGTCAACTGGTCGTCACGCACCGTGGCCAGATCGGCCAGTGCCACCATCGCATAACGCCCCTTTGTCGAGAGTTTCATCGCCAACCCACAGGAAAAGACCCAGCAAAGACATTGACGCGGGCCATCCGGCCCCTTAACTCATCGGCAACCGGAGTGTCCGCGCACTCATTTAGAAACATTCTAGGGTAGTCGAGGGATTTAGTCAAGTTTGGCTTCCTGCCTTGAAGCCGATTTCCCGCCACCCGCAGCGAAAGAAGACAGGCAAGGCATGCCCGAAGTCATTTTCCCCGGCCCCGACGGCCGCCTGGAAGGCCGCTATCATCCGCAACGCAGCCCCGATGCGCCCATCGCCATCGTGCTGCACCCCCATCCGCAATATGGCGGCACGATGAACAACCGCGTCGTGCACCGGCTGCACTACGCCTTCCACGACATGGGCTTCACCGTCCTGCGCTTCAACTTCCGCGGCGTGGGCCGCAGCCAGGGTGAATACGACCAGGGCATCGGCGAGCTTTCCGATGCGGCCTCGGCCCTTGACTACCTGCAGACGCTGAACCCGAATTCGAAACATTGCTGGGTCGCGGGCTTTTCCTTCGGCGCCTGGATCGGGATGCAGCTTCTGATGCGTCGACCGGAAATCACCGGCTTCATCTCGGTCGCCCCGCCCGCCAATATCTACGACTTCTCGTTCCTGGCGCCCTGCCCGGCGTCCGGTCTGATCATCAATGGCGCCGCCGACCGGGTCGCGCCGCCGAAGGACACGCAGACGCTGGTCAACAAGCTGCGTGATCAGAAGGGCATCACGATCACCCATCAGGTGGTCGAAGGCGCGGGGCATTTCTTCGAGAATGACGAAGAACACATGAACCCGATGATCGACACGGTGCAGGAATACGTCCGCCGCCGCCTGGGCGAAGGAACCCGCTGATGGGGGTCGTCGAGGATCTGGCAGACGATCTGGCCCGCGACACGCTCGAGGCGATGGCCGAACTGGGCGATGATCGGTATTTCTACGATGTCGCCAAGGTTCTTGGCGCATCCTCGCCCACGCTTCAGGAAGCCTTCCTGACCAACATGCGGATCCGTCTGGCAGCCGAACGCGGCAAGTCCTTCGTCGCCGCCACGCTCAAGGCCCGGCGCGAAGGTGGCACGGGCCCCGAAGCCCCCCGCGATGCCGCCACGGGCGGGCATTGAGCGCGCCCCCGCCGCAACCCGATAGCGACCGGCTGGACCGGCAGTTTGCCTTTCTGGCCGAAGCGGACCGCCTGAAATCGGTCCTGCGCGCCAGCACGCTTTGCGATGCATCGCGGCGCGAGAATTCCGCCGAACACAGCTGGCACCTGGCGCTTTATGCCATGACGCTGGCCGATCAGGCGGGCACTTCCGTCCGTATCGACCGGGTGATCGGCATGCTTGTCCTCCATGACCTGGTCGAGATCGACGTGGGCGACGTGCCGATCCACTCCGGCAACGGCGAGGCCCACGGCAGCCAGAAAATCCGCGAGGCCGAGGCCCGTGCCGCCGAGCGCATCTTCGGCCTGCTGCCCAGGGATCAGGCTGAGGCGTTCCGCATGCTTTGGGACGAATTCGAGGCGGGCGAAACCCCCGACGCCCTTTTCGCCAAGTCACTCGACCGGGTGCAGCCGGTGATGGCCAATGTCCATTCCGGTGGCGGCACCTGGAAGACCTTCGATGTGACCTGGGACCAGCTGCAATCGCGGGTTGGCAGCAGGATCGAGCGCGGCGCCCCGGGGCTATGGGCCTGGGTGAAGCTGCGTGCGCGGGGGTTCTTTTCCGTTTGATCCGGCAGCGGGCGTCGCCGGATCAGGACAATTCGGTATACCGCCGCATACCATCTTTCGCGGCCTGGGTTTTTCCGCTATGGAGCGAACCAGTCGAATCCAAACAGCAAGAGGGCCTTCATGTCGAAGATCAAGGTAGCCAACCCCGTCGTCGAGCTTGACGGCGACGAGATGACCCGGATCATCTGGGACTTCATCAAGCAGAAGCTGATCCTGCCCTATCTCGACATCGACCTGAAATACTACGACCTCGGCATCGAGGAACGTGACCGCACCAACGACCAGATCACCGTGGATGCCGCAGAAGCGATCAAGAAATACGGCGTGGGCGTGAAATGCGCCACCATCACCCCCGACGAGGCGAGGGTCGAGGAATTCGGCCTGAAGCAGATGTGGAAATCGCCGAACGGCACCATCCGCAACATCCTGGGCGGCGTGATCTTCCGCCAGCCGATCATCTGCCAGAACGTCCCGCGCCTGGTGCCGGGCTGGACGAAGCCGATCGTCGTCGGCCGTCACGCCTTTGGCGACCAGTACCGCGCCACCGATTTCCGCTTCCCCGGCGCCGGGAAACTGTCGATGAAGTTCGTCGGCGAAGACGGCACCGTGATCGAAAAGGACGTCTATTCGGCGCCTTCGGCCGGCGTCTACATGGGCATGTACAACCTTGACGATTCAATCATCGACTTCGCCCGCGCCTCGCTGAACTATGGCCTGAACCTGGGCTGGCCGGTCTATCTGTCCACCAAGAACACCATCCTCAAGGCCTATGACGGCCGCTTCAAGGATCTGTTCCAGAAGATCTATGACGAGGAATTCGCCGACAAGTTCAAGGCGGCGGGCATCCACTACGAACACCGCCTGATCGACGACATGGTGGCGTCCGCGATGAAATGGTCGGGCGGCTATGTCTGGGCCTGCAAGAACTACGACGGCGATGTGCAGTCCGACACCGTGGCGCAGGGCTTCGGTTCGCTTGGCCTGATGACCTCGGTGCTGATGACGCCGGACGGCAAGACGGTCGAGGCGGAAGCGGCGCATGGCACCGTCACGCGCCACTACCGCCAGCATCAGCAGGGCAAGGAAACCTCGACCAACTCCATCGCGTCGATCTTCGCCTGGACGGGCGGCCTGAAGCACCGCGCGAAACTGGACAACAACGCCGAACTGGCCCGTTTTGCCGATACCCTGGAAAAGGTGACCGTGCAGGCCGTGGAAGACGGCTGGATGACCAAGGACCTGGCGCTGCTGGTCGGACCGGACCAGAAATGGCTGACCACGATGGGCTACCTGGAAAAGGTCGACGATTACCTGAACAAGGCGCTGGCTGGCTGATCTGCGGGCGGAATGTTATTGCACAGGACGGGGCAGAGGCGATTCTGCCCCGTTCTCATTTCCGGGAGGAACGCGATGCACTGGGTCTATCTGACGATTGCGATCGTGCTGGAAACCGTCGGGACGACCGCGCTGCAGGCCAGCCATCAGTTCACACGGATGCTGCCTTCGGCGATCACACTCACCAGTTATGCGCTGTCTTTCTACATGCTGTCCTGTGTGCTGCGGATCCTGCCGGTGGGGATTGTCTATGCCATGTGGTCGGGGTTGGGGATCTGTCTCATATCGGCCATCGGCTGGTGGCATTTCGGCCAGAAACTGGACCTGCCCGCAATGCTTGGGCTGGGACTGATCATCGCCGGAATTGGCGTGATCCATCTTTTCTCCAAGGCCGCGCTTCACTGACGGCGCCTCCGCCGGCCAATACGACACCGGGATCCGATGACAGAACCGCACCGCCACACCACCGTCGAGGATGCCCAGGGGATTGCCTACGGGGCGGTCATGGCCGCCTTTGGCGTGCTGGTGCTGACGCATCTCGGCCTTGTCACCGGCCAGACGGCCGGGCTTGCCGTTCTCGTCTCCTATGCCACGGGCTGGGGCTTTGGCCCGGTGTTCTTCGTCATCAACCTGCCCTTCTACTGGTTCGGATACCGCCGCTTCGGCAAGGGCTTCGTCGTGAAGACCTTTCTGGCCGTTGCGGCGGTATCGCTGCTGACGCAGGTGATGCCGCGCTGGGTGACGTTTGCCACGCTGGATGTCGGCTTCGGCGCCGTTCTCTACGGCTTTCTCACCGGCTCGGCGCTTCTGGCACTTTTCCGCCACGGTGCGTCACTGGGCGGGATCGGCATTCTGGCCCTTTACCTCCAGGACAGGACCGGCTGGCGCGCCGGATGGGTGCAGATGGCCTTTGATCTTGCGCTTTTCGCGCTGGCCTTCACGCTGCGCGATCCGGTGTCCGTGCTCTGGTCGGTGCTTGGCGCCGTGGTTCTCAACCTTGTCATCGCGATCAACCATCGCCGCGACCGCTACATCGCCGCCTGATCCCACAGTCAGCCCCCCGGGCCGGGGCTGCGCTTGGCTCTGGCGCAAGGCGCGGTTTTCCTCTATGCGCTGGCGCGAAACCCCAAAGGCAGATCATTCATGGACCTTCGCAATATTGCGATCATCGCCCACGTCGACCATGGCAAGACCACGCTTGTCGACGAACTTCTCAAGCAGTCCGGCGCCTTCCGCGAGAACCAGCAGGTGTCTGAGCGCGCCATGGACAGCAACGACATCGAGCGCGAACGCGGGATCACGATCCTTGCGAAATGCACCAGCGTCGAATGGAAGGGCACCCGCATCAATATCGTCGATACGCCGGGCCACGCCGATTTCGGCGGCGAGGTCGAGCGGATCCTGAACATGGTGGATGGCGTCTGCCTGCTGGTCGATGCCGCCGAAGGCCCGATGCCGCAGACGAAATTCGTCACATCAAAGGCGCTGGCCCTGGGGCTGCGTCCCATCGTCGTCGTGAACAAGGTCGACAAGCCCGACGGCGATCCCGACCGCGCGCTGAACGAGGTCTTCGACCTGTTCGCCAACCTTGGCGCCAGCGACGAACAGCTTGATTTCCCGCATGTCTATGCCTCGGGCCGCTCGGGCTGGGCCGATCTGGAACTCGACGGGCCGCGCAAGGATCTCTCGGCGCTTTACGACCTGATCCTGCGCCATGTCCCGGCGCCCCGACAGGTCGCGCAGCGCGCCGATCCGTTCCGGATGCTGGCCACCACACTGTCGTCGGACCCGTTCATCGGCCGGATCCTGACCGGCCGCGTCGAAGCGGGCACGCTCAAGGTCGGCGAGACCCTGAAGGCACTGTCGCGCACCGGCGAACGGATCGAGCAATTCCGCGTGACCAAGATCCTCGCCTCGCGCGGGCTTGGCATGCAGCCGATCGACCTGGCGGAAGCGGGCGACATCGTCACGCTTGCCGGCATGTCAAAGGCCACCGTGGCCGATACGCTTTGCGATCTGTCGGTCGATGTGCCGATACCGGCGCAGCCGATCGACCCACCCACGATCAGCGTCACCTTCGGCATCAACGACAGCCCGCTCGCGGGCCGCGACGGCAACAAGGTGCAAAGCCGCGTCATCCGCGAGCGGCTGATGAAGGAAGCCGAAGTCAACGTAGCCATCAAGATCGAGGACACGCCGGGCGGCGAGGCCTTCGTCGTCTCGGGTCGCGGCGAGTTGCAGATGGGCGTGCTGATCGAGAACATGCGCCGCGAGGGGTTCGAGCTGTCGATCTCGCGGCCCCGCGTGATCTTCCGCGAGGAAGACGGTGCGAGGCTGGAGCCGATCGAGGAAGTCATCATCGACGTCGATGACGAATATACCGGCACCGTCATCGACAAGCTGACCGGCCTGCGCCGGGGTGATCTGGTTGAAATGAAGCCCGCCGGCGTCGGCAAGACCCGGATCGTCGCCCATGTGCCGTCGCGCGGCCTGATCGGTTATCACGGCGAATTCCTGACCGACACCCGCGGCACGGGCGTGCTGAACCGGATCTTCCACGACTGGGCGCCCCACAAGGGCCAGATCCAGGGCCGCCGCGTCGGCGTGCTGATCTCGATGGAGAATGGCGTGTCCGTGGCCTATGCGCTCTGGAACCTTGAAGAACGCGGCCGCCTGTTCATCGGTGCGCAAGAGCAGGTCTACGAGGGCATGATCATCGGCGAACATTCCCGCGACAATGATCTCGAGGTCAACCCGCTGAAGGGCAAGAAGCTGACCAACGTGCGGGCTTCCGGCACGGACGAAGCCGTGCGTCTGACGCCGCCGATCCGAATGAGTCTTGAAGAAGCCATCGCCTATATCGACGACGACGAACTTGTGGAAGTGACGCCCAAGATCGTGCGGTTGCGCAAGCGCTTCCTGGACCCGCACGAACGCAAACGCCAGGCGCGCGCCGGCTGAGTCACGGCAAATCCGCAAGGGGCGGGCTGGCTTTCGCCCGCACCCGTTTGCCATCGCGCTGACGGCAATTGCGGGATTGGAGTATTTGGGCAAAGAAGAAAACCACCGCGTCTTCCTTGACGGAATATCCCGGCGCGCGGTGGCTGCCCCGGCGCTTGCCGCCCGGGGCGAATGGGGTCATCCTGCGGTGGTATCCACCATCTCGAACCCGTGCGTCACCTCGGCGGCCTTCGCCATCATCGCCGAGGCCGAGCTAAGATTACTCATGCCGATCTGTCCCTCATGTTAGTGTTCAACTGTTCGCGCGCATGTTCCCTTGAAATGGGTGTCGCTGTCACTCAACACAAACGAACCGTTTAGCGTCGATAAAACACCCACGGGAATACCGGTTTTGGTTTCAATACCGCTTTCGGGTTTAGAATAGAAAACCCAACTCATTGGTCCCATTCTACTAGGGTCTGTTGATGTTTATGGATTCCCAAATCATCGGCTGAGTGATTCAAGGTTGGCAAATGGGAGGCAACCTTGATCCGCACGGCTCTGACTGACACTCAATGGGAAATCATCGCCCCGCACTGTCTTGGCCGGGAATGTGATCCCGGCCGCACCGGGCCCGACCCCCGGTTGTTCGTGGAGGCGGTGCTTTGGATTGCGCGCACGGGCTGCCCCTGGCGGGATCTTCCGGCGGAGTTCGGCGGCTGGAACACGGTATTCAAACGCTTCCGCAGATGGGTCAAGGCGGATGCATTCTATCGTATGTTCAGGGCCTTGGCCGAGGATGCGGATTTCGAATACGTCATGATCGACGGCACCATTACCAAAGTCCACCGGCATGGACAGGGCGCAAAAGGGGGGCTCAAGGCCAGGCCATCGGGCGTTCTCGCGGCGGTATGGCAAGCAAGATCATGGCCTTGACGGATGCTTTGGGCAACCTGATCGACTTTCGGCTTCTGCCCGGACAGGCGCATGATCTACGCGGCACCGCGGCCCTGATCGATGGCTTGTCTTGCCGCCACCTTCTCGCAGACCGCGCCTTTGACGCAAACTGGCTGCGCGAGGCCTTGTCTGCGGCGAAGATCAAGGCGGTCATCCCGCCCAAATCCAACCGTCGGTTTCCAGCCGAATTCGACAAGGAAACCTGCAAATGGCGGCACCTGATTGAGAACTTCTTCCAAAAGATCAAGGAATACAGAGGCATCGCCACCCGATTTTGCAAAACAGACACAAGCTACAACGCTCTCATCTCCATCGCCGCCACCGTCATCCGATTGAAATGAACGTCAACAGGCCCTAG
>JAHRYM010000001.1:1640146-1727143 GCA_020622085.1 Paracoccaceae bacterium
TCATCTCCATCGCCGCCACCGTCATCCGATTGAAATGAACGTCAACAGGCCCTAGCAGAATAAAAACGTAGAAACCCACCCGAGGATTGCATATACATCCTGCCGTCATGAACGAACCAGTATTGCCACCAGCGATAAGGATCAACGGCAAAAAAAACCGTTCCCGGTCCGGACAACCCGGTCGATGTAAGTTCGCCCTTGCAGGAGTATACAAGCTTCGGCTCGTTAGATTGCGACCACAGAATGGCGGCAGCAATGCCTGCCAAGAAGCTAACAAGACTGTTCACACCTTACACTCCTTAGATCAAACCCGAATGCCAACAGTACGGCAGACGCCAATCGCTTCATGAAATCTATCCCGTCGATCATCTACGTTGACGGCATCCGATACAATCCAAGCGATGAGGCCACTTTGTGGCTGGATCGTGGAATTTACCCGATAACCTGTCCCGGCAACTCCATCCGGGCAGGCGCCCGCCCTCACACCGCCGTATCCACCACCTCGATGTCATGGGTGATTTCCGCAGCCTTCGCCATCATCGCGCTGGCCGAGCAGTATTTTTCCAGCGAAAGCTGGACCGCCCGATCGACTTTCTTGCGGTCAAGACTGCGGCCCTTGACGACAAAATGCATGTGGATCTTCGTGAAGATCTTCGGATCGGTCTCGGCGCGTTCGCCGCTGATGTCGACGGTGCAATCCTCGATCGGTTCACGGCCGCGTTCCAGAATGTGGATCACGTCAAAGCTTGAACAGCCCGCCGTGCCGATCAGCAGCAGTTCCATCGGTGTCGGACCCGGGCGATAGCCGTCGTCGCCATGCAGGCCGCCGAACAGGATGCTGTGGCCGGTTCCGGCCTCGCCGATGAAGGTCCGGCCTTCGACCCATTTCACGCGCGCTTTCATCAGGTTCTCCGCTTGGCGATGTCGCGTGGCATCATGGCTCGCGCGCCGGACAGGGGCAAGATGCATCAGGCGGCTGCGGCCAAACGCCCCGGACGGAAGTCGCGGATCGTGACGCTTTCGCCTTCAAAGGTGCAGAAGGATCCAGCCGGGATCATCTGCCATTCGCCTTCGTCCCGTTCCAGCGGTTCCGACACCACGGCGCGGCCAGACCGGCGTTCCGACCAGCGATGATAAAGCGTCGGCGCATGGTCATCGGTGGCATAGCGCACCGCGTAAAGGCGCTTGCCATCGGAAAAGGCGGCAGTCAGGCGGACATGCGGCGCTTCGCCCTTGGTCCGTGCCAGCGCCTCGAACCGGGCGGTGGCGCGTTCCAGCGCGGCGCAGGGATCATCGTCCAGCCCGTCCCCCAGGGCCGACAGGAACAGCGCCTCGCTGTCCGTCGCGCCCTTGCGGTGGGCGTAAAGTTCATCCGGGATCAGCATCTCGGCGCAGCGGCGGAAGCGGTCGTAGCCGCCGATCTGGCCGTTGTGCATGAAGGACCAGCGCCCGACGACGAAGGGATGGCAGTTGTTGCGGCTGGTCGCGGTTCCGGTCGAGGCGCGGACATGGGCAAGGAACAGATGCGATTTGACCTGCGCGGTCAGGCTTTTCAGGTTCGGGTCCGACCAGGCGGGCATAACGTCGCGGTATTGTCCGGGCTCCGCACGTTCGCCATACCAGGCCAGCCCGAAGCCATCGGCATTGATTGCCGACAGGCATTCGGTGGCGCAATGGCTTTGCTGGATCAGCGAATGACCCGGCCGGCTGACGATTTCCTCAAGGAAGATCGCTTGCCCGATATACGCGGCCCAACGGCACATCAGCGCGCCTCACATCCTACAAACATTTCCTGCCTCGCGTTCCCGGTCTGATGCCGGTTCTGGCGGAAAACTATCACGGGATCTGTGGGTATTCAGTAAATAAAAATGGCAGCCGCTGCCGGCTGCCATAAAAGTGAAACAATGCCGTGATCAGACCGGCGCTATTTCCTCGACCACCACCAGATCGCGTTCGGATGCGCCCTTGGCATGGGCCAGCGCGGCCTGGTAGGCGTCGCTGTTGTAGCAGGCGACCGCCGCCTCAAGCGAGGGAAAGCGTGCCACAACGTTTCGGGGGCGGTCATTGCCCTCAAGCTGCACATAGCGGCTGCCGCGCGCCAGAAACACGCCGCCATGCGCGGCGATGGCCGGGCCGGCAAGCGTCGCGTATTTGCCGTAGGCCTCGGCGTCGAGCACCTTGACATGCGCGATCCAGAGCGCGCCGGGGGTTTTTGTGGTCGTCATGCTGCACCTTTGATCAGGGCTTCCGCCGCCGCAATCGCTTCATCGGCCTTCGAAACATCCGTTCCGCCAGCCTGTGCCAGTTCGGGTCGGCCACCGCCGCCCTTGCCGCCCAGAACCTCGGCTGCGGCCTTCACCAGATCGACGGCGGAAATCCGCGCCGTTGCGTCCGCCGTCACACCCGCTGCCACCGCCGCCTTGCCGCCGGTATCGGCGATCACCAGAACCGCGCCTGTGCCAAGTCTGGCCTTCAGGTCACCGACCAGCACCTGCAGATCCTTGCCCGACACGCCGCTGACCACCTGCGCCAGGAACTTGATCCCGTTGATCTCGCGCACCTCGGCCTCGCCCGCGCCGCCGGCCATCGCCAGTTCGCGCCGGAGTTGCGCGACCTCATTCGAGAGTGCCTTCCTCTCGTCCATCAGCGCCTTGACGCGGACCGCCAGATCCTGCGGCTGCGCCTTGAGCGTGCCGGCCACCGCCGACAGATGGCCGATCTGGTCGCGCAGGTAATCCAGCGCCGCTTGGCCCGTCAGCCCCTCGATCCGCCGCACCCCGGCACTGGAGGCCGTTTCACCCAGAAGGACGAAGGCCCCGATATCGCCGGTGCGCGTCACATGTGTGCCGCCACACAATTCAAGGCTGTAGGTGTTGCCGTCGCCGCCCTTGCCCGAGCCCGCGGCATGGCCCATCGACACCACCCGCACCTCGTCGCCGTATTTTTCTCCAAACAGCGCCTGCGCCCCCAACGCGCGCGCGTCATCCGGCGTCATGATCCGGGTATCGACCGGAGCATTCTGGCGGACATAGGCGTTCACCTCGGCCTCGACGTTGCGGAGTTCCTCGGGGGTCATCGCCTTCGAATGGCTGAAGTCGAAGCGCAGCCGGTCCTCGGCATTGAGCGAGCCCTTCTGCGCCACATGATCCCCCAGCGATCCGCGCAGCGCCTCGTGCAGCAGGTGCGTGGCCGAATGGTTGGCGCGGATGGCGCTGCGGCGGCGATGGCTGACTTCCAGCTTGGCGGGCTGGCCCTTCAGGATCGTGCCTTCGGTGACTTCGGCGATATGCGAAAACACGCCCGCAACCTTGCGGGTGTCGGTCACGCGGGCAAGGCCGGTGTCTGTGCGGATCAACCCGGTATCGCCGACCTGACCGCCGCTTTCAGCGTAGAAGGGCGTCTGGTTGACGACGATCTGCACCTGCGTGCCGGTTTCGGCCGAGCCGACCGGCACACCGTCCTTGACCAGGGACAGGATCTGGCCCTCGGCGGTTTCGGTGTCGTAGCCAAGGAATTCGGTCACACCGTTCTGTTCGGCCAGTTCATACCAGATCGTCGCGTCGGCGGCTTCGCCCGACCCTGCCCAGGCGGCGCGGGCCTTGGCCTTCTGTTCGGACATCGCGTCGTCGAAGCCGGCTATATCGACCGTGCGGCCCTTTTCGCGCAGCGCGTCCTGCGTCAGGTCCAGCGGGAAGCCGTAAGTGTCATAAAGCTTGAACGCCGCCTCGCCCGGCAGGGGCTGGCCTTCGCCAAGGCGCGACAGTTCGGTGTCCAGAAGCCGCAGACCCCGGTCGAGCGTCTGCTTGAAGCGGGTTTCCTCAAGCTTCAGGGTTTCTTCGATCAGCGCCTGCGCGCGGGTCAGTTCGGGATAGGCCGCGCCCATCTGGCGGACCAGCGCCGGGACCAGCCGGAACATCACCGGGTCTTGCGCGCCCAGCATGTGCGCATGGCGCATGGCGCGGCGCATGATCCGGCGCAGGACATAGCCGCGGCCCTCGTTCGACGGCATCACGCCATCGGCGATCAGGAACGAGGTCGAGCGCAGGTGGTCGGCGATGACGCGGTGATGGACCTTGCCGGTGCCGTCGGGATCGCTGTTCGTCGCATGGGCCGACGCCTCGATCAGCGCGCGCATCAGGTCGGTGTCGTAGTTGTCGTGCTTGCCCTGCAGAAGCGCGCCGATCCGTTCCAGCCCCATGCCGGTGTCGATCGACTGCATGTCAAGCTTGCGCAGGGTGCCGTCGGGCAGTTGTTCGTTCTGCATGAAGACGAGGTTCCAGATCTCGATGAACCGGTCGCCGTCTTCCTCGGCCGAACCCGGAGGGCCGCCCCAGATCTTGTCGCCGTGGTCATAGAATATCTCGGTGCAGGGGCCGCAGGGGCCGGTCGGGCCCATCCGCCAGAAGTTGTCGTCGGTGGCGATGCGGATGATCCGTTCATCGGGCAGCCCCGCGACCTTCTTCCAGATCTCGGCGGCCTCGTCGTCGGTATGGTAGACCGTCACCAGCAGGCGGTTGCGGTCCAGCCCGAAGTCCCTGGTCAGCAGTTCCCAGGCATAGGGGATCGCATTTGCCTTGAAGTAATCACCAAAGCTGAAGTTGCCCAGCATCTCGAAGAAGGTGTGGTGCCGCGCCGTGTAGCCCACATTGTCAAGATCGTTGTGCTTGCCGCCTGCGCGGACGCATTTCTGCGCCGTGGTGGCGCGGGTGTAATCGCGGTGTTCGATCCCGGTGAACAGGTTCTTGAACTGCACCATGCCCGAGTTGGTGAACATCAGCGTCGGGTCGTTCCTGGGCACCAGCGGGCTGCTGTCGACGACGCGGTGGCCGTTGCGCTGGAAGAAATCTAGAAACGTCGACCGGATATCGTTCAAACTGGGCATGGCGGGGCCTTTCGGGCAGTCCTTGGCGTGCTGGGATTTCCGTTTAGCGCCCGTTCCTGCCCCTGTCCAGAATGCGTTGCGCCACAGGCACAGACGGCCCCCGAAGGGGCCGCCCGCAAAGTTTTCCGCAGACCCGTATCACAGGATCAAAGCGCGCCCTTCTCGATCTCGGACGCGATGTGGTCGGCCTGCCGGATCGCCAGCGCCACGATGGTCAGCGTCGGGTTTTCGGACGCGCCGGTGGTGAACTGCGACCCGTCCCGGCGTGGACAGGTTCCACAATGTCATGCGTCTGGCCCACCCCCCAGGATGCGCCCGGTCGTTCCTGTGGGGCTAAAGGTAGCGCCCCCCGCGCTGAAGAACCTCGATCCGGTAACCGTCGGGGTCCGCAATGAAGAAGAAGCGCGCGATCACCGTGCCGCCGGGGGCGAAATCGACGATTCTGCGCGGCTGAAGCCCCGCCGCCTCCATCCGCGTGTGCTCGGCCACCACATCGGGAACCGACACGGCCAGATGGCCGTAGCCGTTGCCCAGGTCATAAGGTTCGGTCCGGTCCTTGTTGATGGTCAGCTCCACTTCGAAGGTGCTGTCTGAATTGCTCAGGTAGATCAGCGTGAAGGTCTCGAAGTCCATCCGTTCGGCCACCTTCATCCCGAAGGCCTTGTCGTAGAATTCAAGCGAGCGTGCCTCGTCCAGCACGCGGATCATGGTATGGATGGCCTTTGCCATGCGGGGTCTCACCTTTCTCCTGCATCTTGCCCCCCGGGATCGCGCGCAAGCTGCGGACAGCACCGCGCCTCGGGCCAGGCCCGCCCTGGGCATGACAAGACTGGCCTCCCGGGTCAGCGCCGGGGTAGTAGCATGTTGCTACGCCGGATCAACTGCGATGCGCTCGCGCCCGGCGCGGTCATTCGGCCGCCATCAGGCCGGGGCCAGCCAAGGTTGCGCAGCATTGTCGGCGCGCAGGCTGTCCAGATGGACGAGGCAGGTTCAGCGCAGGAGCGAGGTGAATTTCGCAGGCTCCCCATGCGGTTCCAGCACCTCGGAATGCAGCTTCGCCACGAAGGCAGGGGTCGAGCAGCCCTCCGCGGCCGCGATGGTGTCAAGGATGCCCCAGAAGGAATGTTCCAGCCGGATCGAAGTGCTCTGCCCGTTCAGCCGCATGCGCCGGGTCTTGTCCGGCAAACATCCTGCACATCGCTGAAACTCCCCCGGGCCGGTGGTCAGGCAACCTTGCGGCGCATGTTCGGCCAAAGCGCCCCGCAAGGTCAACGATGGCTTGCGGGGGCTTCAGGAACGGCCTCAGGCGCTCAGCCGTTCGCGGCTGATGCGGTCGGCCTCGCGGCCATAGACCTCTTCGTAATGGTCGAAGCGCGACTCGGCCCAGGCGCAGCCTTGGGTGGACGACCCAAGCGCGGTTGCCAGATCGTCCATCGCCGCCAGCGGCAGAAGCGCGCGGAACTCGTCCCAGCCCCGGAAATCCGGGTCGCGGTCAAAGCCCAGCACCTGCCCGCCAAGGCCCGACATCAGCGAGACCATCGCCCCCGAATGGACCGAAGGCACATGCACGGTCACCGCCTGGATCGGCTGCAACAGCACAGGCCCCGCCTTGGCCAGCGCCTCGCGCAGCGCCATCTTGCCGGCGGTGCGGAAGGCGAAATCGGAGCTGTCGACGGCATGGTGCTTGCCATCCATCAGCATGACCGAGACATCCGTCACCGGAAAGCCCAAGGGCCCCCGCGCCATCGCCTCGCGTGCGCCTTCCTCGACGGCGGGGATGTAGTTGCGCGGCACCGCGCCACCCTTCACGGTTTCCGCGAAGGCAAAGCCGTCGCCGCGGCCATGTGGACGGATGGCGATATGGACATCGGCGAACTGTCCCGCACCACCTGACTGCTTGCGGTGGCGGTAGGTTTCCTCGTGTTGCGCGGATATGGTTTCGCGGTATTGCGGCAGCGGCACATGGGCGGCTACCTCGACCCCGAAATCGTCGGCCAGCATCGCCAGAACCTGGCGCAGATGCATCGGTCCCTGAACACCCAGGGTGGCGTGTCCGGTTTCCTCGTCCTGGCTGATCGACAGCATCGGATCGGCCTCGGCCAGTCGCGCAAGAGCCGCCGACAGCCGCACCTCGTCACGTTCATGGGCGGGCGTGACCACCCGGCGCATCGCGGGCGGGCAGCCCTGCGCCCAGGCCGGGACCGGGGTTGCGGCGGTTGCGGTGAAAAGCTGTCCGGCATTCAGGTGATCGGACTTGACCGACAGGCCCACGTCGCCGGCATCAAGACGGTCAAGCCCCGCCTTGCCGCCGATCTCGGCCAGACCGCCAAGGTTCGCACCGCCCAAGGGTTTGCCTACCGCCACGCCATCGGCCAATGCACGCAGAAGCACACATTTGCCAAGGTGCTTCCTCACCTCGGCGTCGAACCCTACCGCCAGCGCCTTTGGGTCCAGCCGGGCGCGCAGGGCATCGACCTGTGGGGTCTCGTGCCGCAGCGCCTTCATCAGCCGGGTGACGCCGCTCATGTGCGCGGCTGCACCCAGGAAGGCGGGCATGAGCACGCTGTCCGCCGTTTCGCGCTGCGCGATCTGGTAAAGCGCGCCGGTGGCGGGTTCGTGTTCCTCGATCAGCTCCTCCAGCAGCGCATCGTCATATTCGGACATGTGTTCCAGAAGTGCCGCGCGGGCCTCGTGTTCGCGGTCCGCTTCGGATTGCGGCAGTTCGACCAGCACCGAAGACTGCCCGTCGCGGTAGCGCCAGGCCCGTTCGGAGATCAGGTCGACCGCGCCGACGATCCGGCCATCCTCGCGGATCGGGATCTGGCGCAGCACGATGGTATGGCCGGTATAGGCCTGCAGGGCCGCGACCACATCGCGGATGCGGCCCTTGGCGGCGTCGATCCGGTTGATGAAGATCAGACAGGGCGTGCCCGAGGCCTCGATCGCGCGCAGATAGGGCGCGGCCAGCACGGCCTCGTCGGGGTCGGCAGCGACACACAGCACCACGGCATCGGATGCCAGCAGCGGGCGTGCGGCCATCCGCGCATATTCCGGCCCCCCGGCCAGATCCAGCGCGCACCACGGCTCATCCAGATAGGTGAAGCGGGTCAGGGTCAGCGGCCCGGCGGTTTCGGATTTCGCGGGATGCCCGTCCAAGGCGGCAAGCTTGCGGATCAGTTCCGACTTGCCCGACTGGGACGGGCCCATAACCGTGACGCAGCGCATGACTTCCTCCGTTTTCCGCATGGTTCGGGCGCGGTAGAAACCGGCCCGGCGGAAAGCGGGCCGCATGCGCCCTTTCACCTGACTGTCTGCCCCCGCACGCGCCCGGTCAAGGCCCGGACACGTCGCCGAAGGAAGGGCTGATGCGCGGCAGGCTGCGGCAAATGCGCCGTCTGGCGTTCAATCGCCGCGAAAGGCCGGCGCGCGCTTTTCTAGGAAGGCCGCAACGCCCTCGCGGAAATCCCCGCTCTGGCCGCAGGCGCCCTGCCCGGCCGCCTCATGCGCAAGCTGCCCGGGCAGATCACGACCCCAGCCGCTGCGAAGTGCCGTCTTGACCGCGCGATAGGCGAGCGTCGGGCCAGCGGCCAGATGCGCGGCGCGGGCACGCCAATGCGCGTCGAATGCGTCATCGGCGACCGCTTCCCAGATCATGCCCCAGTCGGCGGCCTGCCGTGCCGTGATCCTGTCGGCAAACAGCATCGCCCCCATGGCGCGCGCCATGCCGATCTGGCGGGGCAGCCAGAAGGTGCCCCCGGCGTCGGGCATCAGGCCGATGCGGGTGAAGGCCTGAATGAAGCTGGCGCTGTCAGCCGCGATCACCACATCGGCGGCCAGCGCCAGATTCGCCCCCGCCCCTGCCGCCGCGCCGTTGACGGCGGCGATGGTCGGCACCGGGCAATCGGTGATAGCGGCCAGCAGCGGTTCATATTCGTCCCTGAGCACCGCCTCGAAATCCAGCGCGCCACCGTCGGGTGCGTCCGCCAGATCCTGCCCGGAACAGAACGCGCGACCCGTGCCGGTCAGCACCACGCATCGCGCCTCGCGCCCGGCGCGGATCAGGGCGTCGGTCAGTTCAAGGCGCAGCGGCCGGTTCAGCGCATTCATCACTTCGGGTCGGTTCAAGGTGATTATGCGCACGTCCGCCTCATCGGCGACGGCGATCGTCGAATGACGCATCGTCGTTCCTTTCTGCTGCCGGCCCCGCTCCCCGGCGGCGATCACCTGTCCAGGATGTCGCGCAACCGCGCCTGTTCCTCGGACGTCAGCGCCACGGGCGCGGATTCAGACGCCCGCGCACGTCCGCGCAGGTAGACAAGCGCGCCGGCCAGCGCGACCAGCAGCAACAGCGGACCGGCCAGCCACAGGATCAGGTTCGATCCGGAAGCCCGCGGCCTGAACAGGACGAATTCGCCGAAATGCCTGACGATGTAATCGACAACCTCCGTGTCGCTGTCGCCCGACAGCAGCCGTTCCCGCACGGCCAGCCGAAGGTCGCGCGAAATCGGTGCGTTCGATTCGTCGATGGTCTCCCCCTGGCAGACCGGGCAGCGCAGGTCTTGCGAGATCGCCCTCGCGCGCGACTCCAGCGCCGGATCGGGCAGAACCTCGTCGGGCTGGACCGCATGAAGCGGAAAGGCCATGACCAGCGCAAGGACAAGCAATCGAAGCAGGCGCATCATTCTGCGGCCACCGCGCGCGCACGGACCTTCGCCGCGCCCGCCGCCACCCGCCAGCGCCGGTCGCTGAGGCTGATCAGGCCGCCGAGCGACATCAGCACGCAGCCTGCCCAGATCCAGTTGGTGAAGGGCTTGATGTAGCTGCGCACCGCCCAGCCACCGCCCGCCTGTTCGTCGCCGATCACCAGATAGACATCGCGGAACAGGCCCTTGTCGATCGCGGCTTCGGTCGTGGGCATCGCCTGCACCGGATAGACGCGCTTTTCGGGATACAGCACGGCGACCTGCCGGCCATCACGCGCAACCCGCATGGTCGCCATGGTCGAGGTGTAGTTCGGCCCCTCTACCGTATCGACGGATTGCAGCGTGACGTCATAGCCGCCGATCGTGAATGTGTCGCCGGTCTTCGCCACGCGGATGTCCTCGACGCTCCAGGCCAGCAGCAGCGAGATGCCAAGGATGGTGACCCCAAGCCCGCCGTGCGAAATCACCCGCCCCCAGTCGGCGCGCGGCAAACGCCAAAGCCGCGCCAGACGGTTGCCGCCCGATCCGCTGCGCAGGAACGCATCCATTGCCGAGCCGAAGATCAGCCATGCGCCAAGCGCCGCGCCGGTCGGCGCCAGTGCGCTTTGCCCCGTGCCGACCGCATAGGCCAGCGCCGCGACGGCCAGCGCCAGCAGCATCGGCACCGCCATCTGCCGCGACGCCCGCGCGATGGAGCCGCGCTTCCACGGCAGGACAGAGCCCACCGGCAGGATCAATGCCAGCGCCACGAAGAAAGGCGTAAAGGCGGTATTGAAGAAGGGCGCCCCCACTGAAAGCGTCCGCCCGAAAGCCATTTCGGAGAACAGCGGCCAGAGCGTGCCGATGAAGACCACGAATGATGCGACCGCCAGCAGCACGTTGTTCATAACCAGCGCGCTTTCACGGCTGACCAGCCCGAAGACACCCCGCGCCTGCATCGCCGGCGCCCGCATCGCAAAAAGGGTCAGCGCTCCGCCGACAAAGACGGCAAGGATCGCCAGGATGAAGCTGCCGCGCGCCGGATCGCTGGCGAAGGAATGGACCGAGGTCAGCACCCCCGAGCGCACGATGAACGTGCCCATCAGCGAAAAGCCGAAGGCCAGGATCGCCAGGAGGATCGTCCAGGCCTTCAGCGATTCCCGCTTTTCCACGACGATGGCGCTATGGAGCAGCGCGCAGCCGAAAAGCCAGGGCATGAGGCTTGCGTTTTCCACCGGATCCCAGAACCAGAAGCCGCCCCAGCCCAGTTCATAATAGGCCCACCACGACCCCATCGCGATGCCGATGGTCAGGAACATCCAGGCCGCCAGCGTCCAGGGCCGGACCCAGCGCGCCCAGGCCGCATCGATCCGCCCCTCGATCAGCGCCGCCACCGCGAAGGAGAACGACATGCTCATCCCCACATAGCCGAGGTAAAGAAACAGCGGATGGAAGGCCAAACCCGGGTCTTGCAACAGCGGATTGAGGTCGCGCCCGTTCATCGGCGGCTCTGCCAGCCGCAGGAAGGGGTTCGAGGTGAGAAGGATGAAGGCATAGAAGGCCGCGCCGATCATCGCCTGAACCGACAGCACCCGCGCCTGCAATTCGCGCGGCAGGGCCTGCCCGAACCAGGCCGCCGTCGCGCCGAAAAGTGCCAGGATGAAGACCCACAGCAGCATAGAGCCTTCGTGGTTCCCCCAGACGCCCGACACCTTGTAAAGCATCGGGATCTGCGTGTGGGAGTTCTCGTAGACCAACCGCAGCGAGAAATCCGAGGTGACGAAGGCATGGGTCAGGGCAGCAAAGCTCAGGCCCGCAAGCAGCATCTGCAGCGTGGCTGCGGGCGCCGCCACGGCCATGCCGGGCCGCCAGCCGGTGGTGGCGCCGATCATCGGCAGGACCGCCTGCACGATGGCAACGGCGAAGGCGAGGATGAGGGCGAAATGTCCGAATTCTGCGATCATGGTATCCCAGCATAACGGGACGCGCGGCAAAGGGAAATGGCCCGCGGCCCGGACAGCCTGTCGCAGCCTTTCAAACCCTTGCGATCCGGGCCTCGGAACGCAGGGTGCAAATCCGGCCCCAAGCCGCTAGAACAGCGAGGGAATGAACGATGGAGGCTGGCGTGGCGGCGCGGGACAGGACAGCGGTGGTGATCGTGGCGGCGGGGCGCGGCACGCGGGCGGGGGACGGCCTGCCGAAACAGTGGCGCGATCTGGCGGGCGTTCCGGTGCTGGCGCGCAGTGTTGCGGCCTTTCGCGGATTTGCGCGGGTGATTGTCGTCCTGCACCCCGAAGACATGGCGCCGGGGCTTTCGCTTTTTCAGGGCCGCGTGGTTCTGGTCGCGGGGGGTGCCACGCGCGACGAAAGCGTGCGCAATGCGCTGGAAACGCTTGATGGTTCCGGGCTTACGCATGTGCTGATCCACGACGGCGCGCGGCCTCTGGTTTCGGACCGGGTGATCGACGGCGTTCTTGCGGCGCTTGACGGGGCGCCGGGGGCCGCGCCGGCGCTGGCGGTGACCGATTCCCTCTGGCGCGGTGAAAACGCGCGCGTTCTTGGCACCCATCCCCGCGACGGGCTTTTCCGCGCCCAGACCCCGCAGGGCTTTGACCTTTCGGCAATCCTCGCCGCCCATCGCAGCCACCCGGGCGGCGCGACCGATGACGTGGCGGTGGCGCAGGCCGCGGGGCTTGACGTCGCCATCACCGAAGGCGAGGAGGAGAACATCAAGATCACCTGGCCCGAGGATTTCATCCGGGCCGAACGGCTGCTGGGCAAGGACGGGGCGCGCATGGATATCCGGTTGGGCAATGGCTATGACGTCCATGCCTTCTGCGAGGGCGATCATGTCATGCTGTGCGGCGTGCGGGTGCCGCATGACCGCGGGCTTCTGGGCCATTCGGACGCCGATGTGGGGATGCATGCGCTGACCGATGCGATCTACGGCGCGCTGGCCGAAGGCGACATCGGCCGCCATTTCCCGCCGTCCGACCCGCAGTGGAAAGGCGCGGCGAGCGAGATTTTCCTGGCCCATGCCGCCGAATTGCTGCGCGCGAAAGGCTACCGGCTGTCGAACGCGGATGTGACGCTCATCTGCGAACGCCCGAAGATCGGCCCCCATGCGGTGGCGATGGCCGCGGAACTGGCCCGCATCCTTGGCGTTGCGCCGGATCGGGTCAGCGTCAAGGCCACCACCTCGGAACGGCTGGGTTTCACCGGGCGCGAGGAAGGCATTGCCTCGATCGCCACCGTGGCGCTGGTTTCCGCATGACCCGGCTGATCACGACCTTTCTGGGCATAGGGCTTCTGCGCCCCGCCCCCGGCACCTGGGGTTCGGCTGCCGCGATCGCGCTGGGCGTCCTGATCCATCGCACCGGCCATTTCCCGGCGCTTGCGGTCGCGACCAGCCTGGCCATCGGCCTCGGCTTCTGGGCCGTCGGACGGGAGCTTCGCGACCGCCCCGGCGAAGACCCCTCGGAAATCGTCATCGACGAGGTCGCGGGCCAGTGGCTGGCGCTGATGGCCACATCCGCCGGGTTCTGGATGCGCGGGGCCGACAGCACGACCTTCCCTTGGCCCGCCTGGGTGGTGCCGTTCCTGTTCTTCCGGCTTTTCGACATCTGGAAGCCCTGGCTGGTGGGCCGGGCCGACCGGCGCGGGGATGCGGCCGGGGTGATGCTCGATGACCTTTGGGCCGGGGTCTTCGCGGGCGCGGCTTCGGTCGCGGCGGCGGGGATCTACCACGCGGTGATCTTCGCATGACGCGCGCGGCTGATGTCCTGTCGGCGGCGCGGGCCAGGGGCGTGATGATCGCCACCGCCGAAAGCAGCACCGGCGGGCTGATTGTCGGCGCGCTGACCGAAGTGCCGGGGTCGTCTGACGTGGTCGATCGCGGCTTCGTCACCTATTCGAATGCCGCCAAGATCGAGATGCTGGGCATCCGGCCCCAGACCCTTGCCGACTTCGGCGCGGTGAGTGAGGAGATCGCCCGCGAAATGGCCGAAGGCGCGCTGGCCCGGTCTGATGCAGGGCTCGCGGTGGCGGTGACGGGCATCGCAGGCCCCGGCGGATCGGAACACAAGCCCGAGGGCCGGGTCTGCTTTGGCCTCGCCCGGCAGGGTCAGCCGACCCTGACCGAAACCCGCGACTTCGGCGCGCTTGGCCGCGCGAATGTCCGCGCCGCGACGGTCGAACATGCGCTGGCACTGTTGCTTGAGGCACTTGCCTCGCCCTAGCCAGAGGTCACGCGGGCGCCGTTTCCGGCGCCACATCTGCCTCCGCTTCCTCGGCCAGGTCCGCAGGCTTCACGCGGACCACGGTCACGTCGCAGGTCGCCTCGGCCACGACCCGGCTCGAGACCGATCCAAGATAGCGCCGGGTCGTCGAATGGCCACGCGCACCCATCAGGATGTGATCGACCTGCGTCGTGCGCGCATAATCCAGAATCGCCGTCCCCGGATCGGGGTTCTCGAGGATGGCGAAGGTCAGCCGCCCCTCGTCCAGATCCAGCCCCCGCGCCCAGTCTCTCAGCGCCACCAGCCGCGCGACATGCAGGTTGGTTCCGAATTCGTCCACCGTCTGGTCGATGCCGATGCGCGCGGTCTTGATGACGTTGACGCAGGCCACCCTTGCATCGGGCTCCAGCACCAGCATCCGCGCTGCTGACAGGCGCAGCCGTTCGGCCAGTTCCTCCATTTCGGGCGACAGGTCGACGGCCACAAGGATGATCGGCGCCTGGTCGATCTGCGCGCTCATCGTCGGTGGCGGCGAGGCGAACTGCCGCAGCCCCCGCATCCGCCGCCAGCGCCGGAACACCGGGCCAAACCCGTCGCGTGCCTGTTTCTGCGCCCGCGCCGTCAGCTTCACCTGATCGGGGTTCTGCAGGTCGAACAACAGTTGCGCCGCCGATTGGTAGCGCCGGGCCGGATCGACCTCGAGCGCACGCAGGATGATTTCCTGAAGCGCGGGCGACACCTCGGGCCGCAGGGCGCGCGGCGGCTCGGGATCGCGCCAGAGCCGCTTGCGCACGCCGCGCAGGGTTTCGGGCTGGCCAAAGGGCATCTTCCCGGTGACGAGTTCATAGACCATCGCCCCCAGCGCGAAGACATCGCTGCGCAGGTCGTCGCGGCGGCGCAGGTATTGTTCCGGCGCAATATAGGGGAAGGTGCCCATGGGAATGGTGAATTCCTCGGCCAGAAGGTCGGGAAGCTGGTCGTGGCGCGACAGGCCATAGTCGATGATGACCAGCGTGCCATCGGGGCGTTCAAGGAAATTGTCGGGCTTGAGGTCCAGGTGGATCACATGCTGGCGATGCAGTTCATGCACCGCCAAGGCCATCCGCGCGGCCAGATCCATCACCTCGGTCAGGGGCAGAGGCCCCGAACGGAACCGCGCCAGCAGCGATTCGCCCGGGATCCGCTCGGTCACGATATAGGGCATGACGGCGAAATCCCCCGTCCCCATCACCCGCGGCACATGCGGGCCGGTCAGCCGCGGCATGATCATCTGTTCCACCTCGAAGCCGACGATGGTGGGGCCGTCATAGCCGTCAAGGATCGTCGGCACCTTCATCACCATCGGCGTGCGGTGCAGCGGATGCGTCACCTCCCAGATGGTGGCGAAGCCGCCCTTGTGCAGTTGCTCCCCCAGGGTGAAGCCGTCGATCTGCAATCCCGCGCGCGGTCGTGTCCGCATCTATTCCCCCTTCTCCAGCCGTCGGGCCAGTTCCTCGGGCAGGCCCGCCGCCCGCAGCCGTGCCGCCACCGCCGCCGTGTCGTAGGGCACGCGGCGGAAGGTCAGTTCGTTGCGGCCGGTATCGAGCAGCGCCCAGCCCGCCTGCGGCACCCCGTCGCGCGGTTGGCCGACCGATCCCACAACGGCAAGCCAGCGCCGCGACCGGATCAGCGGCACCGGCCGGCCCATCGGGATGCGCTGTGCCCGGACCCGGCCTGACAGGTCGCAGCTCATCAACGCCGGGACATGGACGTGTCCGCAAAGGATCACCCGCGCGCCCGAGACGCGGAACGACGGCATCGCCTTGTGCTCCGAGGTGACATAGATCCAATCACCCGGATCATTGGCGCTGGCATGGACAAGCAGGATGTCGTCAAGTGCAAGGGTCAGCGGCAAGCTTGCCAGCCACGCGGCCTGCGCCGCCGGCATCCGGGGCCGGGTCCAGTCGATCGCGGCGCGGGCCAGCGCATTCATCGCATCGTCGCGCGCGGCGATGGCATGGTCGTGGTTGCCCCTGACCACCAGCGCGCCCTCCTCGGCCAGCGCCATGATCCGCTCGACGCACCATTCCGGGTCGGGTCCGTAACCGACGATGTCGCCCAGCACCGCGATCCGGTCGACGCCCCGCACCGCCACATCGGCCAGCACCGCCGCCAGCGCGTCCCGATTGCCATGGATGTCCGTCAGGACCGCAAGCCGCATGGGCACCCTTTCAATTCCGGCGGCTCACAAGGGCCACCCCATGGCAATGCTTCCGATCAAGACCGCCCTTCGGCACCCGGGTCACTCCGGCGGCGCGGGCGCGGAGAAATCGCTGCGCCCCGTTCCTGGCCGCAGTATGTGACGCGGCCGGTGCGCAGGGCAAGCCCCGACCCCGCCCCTGTGGTTGCGACCCCTGCGCGCACCTGAACCTGTCGGGGCCGGACCGATGCGGCGCCACTGCGGGCTGCCTTGCCGCAACAGTATCGGCGACATGTCGCCGCCAAACGCCTGCCATGGGCGGGGATCCGCGCCCATGGCGCGGTGGCGACGGCCATGGGCGGAAAACTTCCGCCCATGATGCGACCTGGCGGCAACAGCGCGCCGCGCACAAAACCGCTGATTGACCCCAATCCGTCGTGGTCGTAGCCAGATTGGCAACAAAGGACTGCGTTCTGGGGGACTGCATGGCCATTTCCGAAGATCTGATCAATCGTCTTGATGGCGAGGCGGGGCGTTACCTGCTGGACAAGGCAAGAGTCGGGCGCAAGAGGGCCCTTGAACATATCGCCACCTATGCCGTGACCCTGACGCTTGATGGCAAGACCACCTGGGAAGAGGTCTTCGACCATCCGCCGACGCTTGAACAGGTGGCGGCGCGTGCCGGAACTCAGGTCTTTGTCCTGGGCATGCGCAAGCGCCACAAGGGATTGGCCCGTCGCGTCCTGTCATCGCTGGTGGCCTGATCGGCCGCACCTCCACCGGCCGCCAGAGGTGCGTCTCAGGCCCGCTGCGCCACCCGCCAGACGCCGGAAAATCCGTTGAACAGGATCGCCACCATAAGAACCGCGCCCCCCACGAAGGTGCCGGCGCTGGCGGTTTCCCCCATCAGGAGCCAAACCCAGAACGGCGCCAGCATGACCTCGGTATTCGACAAGAGCGCCAGTTCGGCCGAAGGCACCACCTTGCTGCCCAACGTATAAAGGATCATGCCGCCGGCCAGCGTGACCACGCCCATCAGCAGGCACCACAAGAGGTCCGTGGCGGGAACCATCAGCGGCTGGCCAAGCTGCAGTGCAATCCCCCCGCCGACGATGACCGAAAAGGCCCCGCCGATGGCGACCGAAGGAAAGCTGTCCTCGACATGGCGCCAGCGCAGGGCCACCGTGAAGGTGGCAAACCCGAGCGCCGAGGCCAGTGCGGCCACGTTGCCCGTCCAGGCCCCGGCGGCCAGGCCCTCGCGCACCATGATGAAGATGCCGACCAGCGCAATGCCGATGGCGGCCCAGGTCTGCGGGGTGACCCTTTCGCGCAGGATGGCGCGACCCAGGATCGCGGCAAGGAAGGGCGAAGCCGCAAGCAGGAAGGCCGCGTTGGCGACCGTCGTCGTCTGGAAGGCGAGAATCGCCCCGCCCATCGCGGCAATCAGCCCGATTCCGCCCAGAACACCGGCAAGCCCGGCATTGCGGATCGCCGGCAGGGGCGAGCCGCCGACGCGCCAGGAAATGAAGGCCAGAAGCACCGGCACCATCGCCATCGACCGCCAGAACAGCACCGTCCATGCCCCGGCCACGTCGATCTGGCGGATGATGAGCGCCTGAAACGACCAGAGCACCCCGGCCACCAGCACCAGCACCATTCCTGTTCCGTAACGCATTTTTCCGCCTCATCCGATTGCAGGCCCTTTCTAGGACTTGCATATCCAATCAATCAATCGAATAGAATTGAGGAACAGGTTCAGGATAATTGATAAATGCCAAACCCGCTCGACCTGACGCTCCTGCGCAGCTTCATTGCCGTGATCGAATGCGGCAGTGTCCAGAATGCCGCCGCGCGTGTCGGGCGCAGCCAATCGGCGGTCAGCATGCAGATCCAGCGGCTGGAGGCCGAAATCGGCCGGTCGCTTTTCTTGCGCGACGGCCGCACGCTCAGGCCCAATCCGGCCGGCGAGGAGCTGCTCCTGCACGCGCGGCGGCTCTTGCGCCTGTCCGATGAGGCCCTTGCAAGCCTCCAGCGCCCCGAGGTGGCCGGTGTCGTGCGGCTGGGGGTTCCCGAAGATTATGCCGCCTACCTTCTGGCTCCCGTCCTCGCCCGATTCCAGCAGGGCTTTCCGCTGGCCGATATCGAACTGACTGTCGAGGCCTCCCCCGTTCTCTTGCGCCAGATCGATGCGGGTCAACTGGATCTGGCGCTGGTGACCCGCGACCCCCGCCAGCCCTTCGCCGTGCTGCGCCGCGAACGCTTTGTCTGGGCGGCCGCCGCCGAATACGGCGCCTGGGCGCGCGACCCGCTTCCGGTGGCGCTGTTCGAGGCAGGCGATATCGCGCGCCGTTATGCGATCGAGGCGCTGCAGGAGGCAGACCGCCCCTACCGGGTCGTCTGTTCAAGCCGCAGCCTGCTTGGCCTTGTGGCCGTGGCGCAGGCGGGGCTGGCGGTCGTGGGGCTGGTCGAATCCTGCATTCCGCCCGGTCTGGTGCAGATCGGCGAGCCCGAAGGCCTGCCGCCCCTGCCGATGTTCGACCTGAGCCTCGTGGCCGGATCGGGCGAACCCAGTCGCATCGCCGCGCAGTTGCACGGCTTTCTCGCGCGCGACCTGGCCCGCGGCGAGCCGCAGCCCTGAGCGCGGCCGTTGAAAGGGTTTCCTGGGGGCGGTCCTTTCCGCAGGAAACACCGCGCAACCGTGTAGACCCGGCCCCGCTGCGTCAGCTTCGATTCCGGGAACGGAACGCACCATCAAGGTTCAGGATCAGACGCCTTCCCCGTCAATTCCCGCGCCAGCCAGTTCTTGACCAGTTCGACCTGCAACGACGGTTTGCGGTCAAGCGGTGCAAGCAGGTTGTGGCCATTCTCGGGGGCGATCTCGACCGTTCCGACCCGGACCAGAGCCCCCGTCTCCAAGGCATCGCCCAGAAGCATCCTCCACCCCATCGCGATCCCTGCCCCGGCCTTGGCGGCGGCCAGCACTTCGGTCAGATAGGTCAGGCGCAGGGAAGGCACCGCGTTCGGCGACCGGCCTCCGGTCTGGGCAAACCAGTCCGACCAGCGATACCAGCTGCGGTCGGGCACATCCTGCTCGATCAGGTCGAACCGGCAGTCGGGAAAGGCGCTGAGGTCATGGCGCAGGGCATAATCCGGCGCGCAGACCGGAAAGACCACATCCCGGGAAAAGGCCACGGTCTTGCCGTCGGGGAAAGGCCCCTTGCCATAGCGGATCGCCAGATCCACTTCGCCCGCGCCAAGGTCGATCGGGTCATCGCGCGAGATCAGGCGGAAGGCCGCGCCGGGATGTCCGGCCCGAAAGCGCAGCAGGCGCGGCACCAGCCAGAGCTGCGAGAACGCCACCGAGGCGCCGATCGTCACGACATCCTTCGAATTCGTGCGCATCGCCTCGATCGCCTCGGCGATGCCGTGGAAGTTCTCGGCCAGCGCGCGCGCCAGCAGCCGGCATTCGGCCGTCGGCTGCACCGCCCGGTGCGCCCGGGTAAAGAGGGGGCGGCCGAAATCCTCTTCCAGCGCCGCGATGTGGCGGCTGACGGCGGCTTGGGTCACGCCGATTTCGCGCGCGGCGGCCGAGATGGAGCGGTGCCGCGTCACGGCTTCCAGCGCCACCAGCGCGGTCAGGGAGGAAATCTTGCGGCGGAAGTGCATGGCGATACTCTTTCTACCGCATTCATGCCCCGGAACGGCAACAAGCGATAGGTTTTGTTATGGATCCCCAAAGTTTTTGTGGTCTTGAGCCAAGCCCCCCGCGCCGCCAGACTTGCGCCAAAGCCAGGGAGGCCCTCATGTCCGACGCAACCCCGATCCTTGCCCGCCGCCGGGGCGGCCGATCTGTCGTGGCCGCCGCGCGCGAAGCCGAACGGACGCCGCGCCTGTCGGCGATCCGCTACGGCATCTCGCCGGTCACGGCGGTCAGCGAAGCGCAATTGGACCGCATCCATGCCGCGTCGATGGCGATCCTGCGCGACATCGGCATCGAGTTCCGCGACGAGACCGCCTTGCAGCAATGGCGCGCGGCCGGCGCCCGGGTCGAGGGCAGCCGCGTCCACCTGACCGAGGCGATGGTCATGGACCTGATCGCCAAGGCCCCGGCGCGCTTCACCATCCACGGTCGCAATCCCGCGCATGTGGCCGAGATCGGTCCCGACACGATGACCTTCGCCACGATGCAGGGCGCGCCCTGCGTGCGCGACCTCGATGGGATTCGCCGCGCCTCGACGCTGGAGGACCTGCGCAACTTCAACCGGCTGACGCAATCGCTGCCGGGTTTCCACATAGGCGGCGGGTTCACCTGCGAGCCGACAGACATCGCCGTGCCGTGGCGGCATCTGGAGATGGTGCGCTCCGCGCTTCTTGACACCGATCTGCCCTTCTTCGGCCTTGCGACCGGACAGCAGCGGTCAGAGGACTGCATCGCCATGGCCCGGCTCGTCCACGGCGCCTTCATGGACGATCATGCGGTGATGGCGGCGCATATCTCGGGCAACTCGCCCTTGGTCTGGGATGCGACCATGCTCGAGGGGCTGCGCGTCTATGCCGAGGCGGGCCAGGTGGTGCTGCTTTCGCCATTCGTGCTGGGCGCGGCCAACACCCCGGCCGATGTGGCGGCCACCGTTGCCCAACTGAACGCGGAAGCCCTGGCCTGCCTTGCCTATGCCCAGCTCGTCCGGGCCGGCACACGGATGATCTATGGCCAATACAGCGTCTCGGTCTCGATGAAGAGCGGCGCGCCGATGTCCGGCATGCCCGAGGTCACGCTGATGAACGTGATCGTGGGCCAGTTGGCGCGGCGCTATGGCCTGCCCTGGCGGACGACGGCGGCGCAGGCCTCGTCCAAGCTTTTCGACGCGCAGTCGGGATATGAATCGGCCACGGCGATGATGTCGGGGGCGACGGCGGGGGCGAACCTGATGCTGCATGCGGGGGGCTGGGACGAGGCGGGACTGGTCTGCTGCATGGGCAAGTTCGTCGCCGACGCCGAGCAGAACCTGCTGATCGCCAGATATGCCCAAGGCGTCGATTTCGACCATTTCGATGAGGCTTTGGAAGCGGTCAGCCGGATCGGCCCGGGCGGCCATTACCTTGGCGATGCCTTC
The DNA here is from genome assembly GCA_020622085.1 of Paracoccaceae bacterium. Lineage (GTDB taxonomy): Bacteria > Pseudomonadota > Alphaproteobacteria > Rhodobacterales > Rhodobacteraceae > QY30. Next base: position 1,661,242 of record JAHRYM010000001.1, read on the forward strand.
ACCCTGAAGCACTTCCGCGAAGCATTCATAGCGCCCGAACTGCTGGATTACCTGTCGCACGAGCAGTGGAAAGCAAAAGGCGAGAAACCGATGGACCAGCGCTGCCGCGAAAAGGCGGCCGAGATCCTGGCGGAATACGAGCCCCCGCAGATCGATCCGGCGCTGAAGGCCAGTCTGGATTCCTACGTCGCGCGGCGGCAATCGGAAATTTCGCCCAACATCGCCTGACCAGGTCGACCTGCCTGCCCAGGGGCGGCAGACGGGCGCCGCGCGCAAGTCCCGATCCAGCGCGGCGCGCTACGGTGACCGGGTGGGAGGGGTATGATCAGATGATCCCACACCGCATGGATGAATGGGCAAAATCGGTTGGTTTGGTAGGCCCGGAGGGACTCGAACCCCCAACCAAGGCGTTATGAGCGCCCTGCTCTGACCATTGAGCTACAGGCCCAGCCTGCGGCATGCGTAGCAGAACCCATCGGACGGTCAAGCGGCTACCACGTTCGCCCGCCGGTGCGGGGGGCGAAAAACGATGAAATGGAGCCCCCCGCGATTGCCTGCATCGCCGGGTTCCGCTATCGGCAAGCCAAAGGCCAGACGTCTGGCCATTGAAAGGGGCCCACCATGACTGACGCCAAGAAAAACGGGATCACCTATGCCGATGCGGGCGTCGACATCGACGCCGGAAACGCGCTGGTCGAACGGATCAAGCCGGCCGCGAAACGCACGAACCGGCCGGGCACCGTGTCGGGGCTGGGCGGTTTCGGCGCGCTGTTCGACCTGAAGGCCGCGGGCTATTCCGATCCGGTGCTGGTTGCGGCGACCGATGGCGTGGGTACCAAGCTGCGCATCGCCATCGACACCGGCAACGTCGACACGATCGGGATCGACCTCGTGGCGATGTGCGTGAACGACCTGATCTGCCAGGGGGCCGAGCCGCTGTTCTTCCTCGATTATTTCGCCACCGGAAAGCTCGATCTTGACCAGGCGACCCGGATCATCAACGGCATCGCCGAGGGCTGCGCGCAATCGGGCTGTGCCCTGATCGGCGGCGAGACGGCCGAGATGCCGGGCATGTATCACAAGGGCGACTTCGATCTGGCCGGCTTCGCGGTCGGCGCAATGGAACGGGGCAGCGAACTGCCGCGCGCCGTGGCCGAAGGTGACGTGCTGTTGGGCCTCGCTTCGAACGGCGTCCATTCGAACGGCTATTCGCTGGTCCGCAAACTGGTCGAGGTCTCGGGCCTTGGCTGGGACGCGCCCTGCCCCTTCGCCGAAGGCACGCTGGGCGCGGCGCTTCTGGCCCCCACCCGGCTTTACGTCCGCCAGGCGCTGGCGGCGATCCGCGCCGGGGGCGTCCATGCGCTGGCCCATATCACCGGCGGCGGCCTGACCGAAAACCTGCCGCGGGTCCTGCCCGAGGGCCTTGGCGCGCAGATCGACCTTTCCTCCTGGAGCCTGCCGCCGGTCTTCCGCTGGCTGTCGCAGCAAGGCGGGTTCTCGGAAGCCGAGCTTCTGAAAACCTTCAACTCCGGCATCGGCATGATCGCCGTCGTCGCCCCCGACCGGGCCGAGGCGCTGGCTGCCCTGCTGAAGGCCGAAGGCGAAACCGTCTGCACCCTGGGCCAGGTCACCAGGGGCGAGGGCGTCAGCTACAGCGGGCAGATCCTGTGAAACGCGTCGCGCTGCTGATTTCGGGCGGCGGGTCGAACATGCTGGCGCTGGTCCGGGACATGGCGGAACGGGACCATCCCGCAAAGCCGGTCCTGGTCCTGTCGAACGATCCCGCAGCCGCGGGTCTGCAACACGCCGCGGACCTCGGCGTGGTGACCGCCGCCGTCGACCACCACCCCTTCGGCCGTGACCGCGCCGCCTTCGAAGCCGCGCTCCTGGAACCGCTTCTGGCGGCGGATCCCGACATCATCTGCCTTGCGGGTTTCATGCGCATCCTCACGCCCGGTTTCGTCACCCGCTTTGAGGGCCGGATGCTCAACATCCACCCCTCGCTCCTGCCGAAATACCCCGGCCTCCACACGCATCAACGTGCGCTCGATGCCGGCGATGCCGAGGCGGGGTGTTCGGTCCATGAAGTGACCGCCGACCTCGATGCAGGCCCGATCCTTGGCCAGGCGCGGGTTCCGGTCCTGCCGGGTGACACCGCCGAAACCCTTGCCGCGCGTGTGCTGACGCAGGAACACCGGCTTTACCCCGCCGTGCTGCGCCGGTTCGCGATTGGCGACCGCCGGCCCGTCCTGCTGCCCTGACGCGCGCCCCTTGTTTCTCTTTTGCAAAAATACTCCCGCCGGAGGCGTCGCCCTGGGTTGACTCGCGGCGGATTGAGTATTTGGACAAAGAAGAAGCCGCATCTTTTCATTGCCGGGGATTTCACATAAGCGAGATCGAAGCGGGATGACCCCGTGCAAAGCTGGACCCCATGCAGACCATTAGCACAACCGACGACCTTGCGCGTTTCTGCGAGGCGGCCAAAGCCGAATCCTACGTCACGCTCGATACCGAATTCCTGCGCGAACGGACCTATTATTCGAAACTCTGCCTGATCCAGATGGCGCTTCCGGGCAAGAACGGCGCGGCGGTGCTGGTCGATCCGCTGGTCGACGGCTTGTCGATGGAGCCGCTTTACGACCTGTTCCGCCATGAAGGCACGGTCAAGGTCTTCCACGCGGCGCGCCAGGATCTCGAGATCTTCTTTGTCGAAGGGAATGTCTTCCCGACGCCGCTTTTCGACACCCAGATCGCGGCCATGGTCTGTGGCTTTGGCGAACAGGTGGGTTACGAGACGCTGGTGCGCAAGATCGCGCGCGAAAGCCTCGACAAGACCTCGCGCTTCACCGACTGGTCGCGCCGGCCGCTCTCCGAGGCGCAGAAGGCCTATGCGCTGGCCGATGTCACCCACCTGCGCGTCATCTACGAATTCCTGTCGACCGAGTTGAAGAAGACTGGCCGCGAACCTTGGGTCGAGGAAGAGGAAGCGATCCTCCTGAACCCGGAAACCTACATCAACCGCCCCGAGGAGGCGTGGGAGAAGGTCAAGACGCGCACGACCTCGGGGAAGTTCCTGTCGGTAGTGCGGGAACTGGCGCGGTTCCGCGAGGAATATGCGCAAAGCCGCAACGTGCCGCGCAGCCGGGTCTACAAGGACGACGCGCTTCTGGAACTGGCTTCGACCAAGCCGACCTCGATCGAGGAACTGGGGCGGTCGCGGCTTTTGCTGCGCGAAGGCCGCCGGCCGGACATCGCCGAAGGCATCCTGTCGGCGATCAAGGTCGGGCTTGAGGCGCGACCCGAGACACATCCGCGCATCAAGGAAGACCACGAGCAGTTGCAGGTGAACACCGCGCTCGCCGATCTGCTGCGCGTGCTGCTGAAGGCCAAGTCCGAACAGGCGGGCGTGGCGCAGAAGCTGATCGCCACTTCGTCGGAGCTTGATGCCCTGGCTGCGGGGGAGCGCGACGTGGCGGCGCTGCACGGCTGGCGTGCCGAGGTTTTCGGCCAGGATGCCTTGCGTCTGTGCCGGGGCGAAATCGCACTGACGGCGCGGGGCCAGTCGGTGAAGGTGATCCCGGCCTGACGGCGGGATCGCGCGCGCCCCGCAGGATCAGCGCGACGAGACTTGGCTGTTGCGCAGGCCCTGGACGACGATCTTGCTGATGCCGTCCAGCTTGCGGTTGGTGACGAAGGCGGCGGCCGTCACTTCGCGCGATTGCGGGGTCGAGACGCGGCGCGCGCCTTGTGGCTCGGACAGGACGAAGCGGTAGGTCAGCACGCCGTCAACCGGCTCGCCATCGTTTTCCGCGACCAGCTCGGCATCCCAGAACCCTTGCGTGGGCGGCAAGCCCGTCGCCTGGATGATCGCGCCCTGCGGCGTGCGGTTCACTGTCATCGCCGTCACCTGATCGACCAGCGGGCGGGGATCGACCTTGGCAACCATCCCGGCTTCCAGCGCCGAGACCTCGCGCGATTGCGACTGCGAGCCTCCGAACCAGTTGAAGGGATTGAACCGGCTGTCGCGGATGCGGCCACAGCCCGCCACAACCAGCGTGACGACAAGCGTTACCGTGACAATCCGCTTCATTCCGGTCCCCCGATGGCCCTGCCCGGCGACTTTCCCGGGCCCCCGCATTCGGTAGCCTATTCGTGCCAGCCTGAAAAGGGGGCGTGGCTGGACCTTGGCGCGCGCCGTGCTTAAGTAGGAGCAATGTCAGCACGAGGCTCCCATGGCAACTGCCGCCTTTGAAGAGATCGCCGAAACCTTCGACTTCCTGGACGACTGGGAAGACCGCTATCGCCACATCATCGAACTGGGCAAGGCGATGCCCGGACTTGCAGCCGAAGTGAAGGTGCCGGCGATCAAGGTCGAGGGCTGCGCAAGCCAGGTCTGGTTCCTGCCGCGGATCAGCGGATCGGGGCCTTCGGTGCGGTTCGATTTCGAAGGCGACAGCGACGCGATGATCGTGCGCGGGCTGATCGCGGTGCTGCATGCACTGTATTCCGGCGTGCCGGTGTCCGAGGTGCAGGGGATCGCGGCGCAGGCAGAACTGGCGCGGCTGGGGCTTGACCAGCACCTGTCCTCGCAACGCTCGAACGGGGTGCGGGCGATGGTCGGCCGGATCCAGAAATTCGCCGCCGAAGCGGCTGCCGCTGCCTAAATCGCGGCGCCGGCCTTCAATCCCTCATAGACCGCTTCTTCGGCGGTGCGGGGTGCCAGCGCGTCACCGATGATGTGCAACTCGGTGCCCTGCCCGGCAAATCTTTCGGCCAGCGCGGCCGCCAGATCGTCCACCGGGCCGTGGCCAAGACTTGCGATCACGGTGTCGATTCCCTCCATCTCGACCGCATCGCCGGAGGCGGTGTGCTGCAGATAGACCGTATCGCCCGAGGTGCCGTAAAGCCGCATGTAGGGCCGCACCTCGACCCCCAGCCGGTGCAGGGTCGCCGCAAGATCGTCGCGGACGTAAAGCGGCAGCACCTCGCCGGCATGGGTGCCGTTGACGGCCAGGGTCACGCGCGATCCTTCCCGCGCGAGCATCTCGGCCAGCCCCGGCCCGATCCAGTCGCAGCGCCAGTCGGCGATCAGCACCCGCGCGCCCGGCCTCGCCTCGCGCCGCAGCACCTGCCAGGCGGTCAGGATGGGAATGGCGCCATCGGTCGGCAGGTCGGGCTGAAACGGTCTCGCGCCGGTGGCGAGGATCACGGCATCGGGCGCCTTTGCCGCCACCAGATCTGGCGTGACAGCAACGCCACGCTCGACGCGAACGCCCGCAAGTTCCATCTCGCGCATCAGGTTGGTGACAATGCCGCCGAATTCCGCCCGGCGCGGCAGAAGCTGCGCCAGCAGTGCCTGCCCGCCCAACTGGCTGGCGGCTTCGAAGAGCGTCACTTCATGCCCGCGCGCCGCAGCCGTGGCGGCCGCCTTCATCCCCGCCGGCCCACCGCCGACGACCATGACGCGCTTGCGCCGCGTGACGGGGGTCAGGCGGCCATAGGCCAGCTCGCGGCCCGTCTCGGGGTGCTGGATGCAGGAAATCGGCAGTCCACGGTGGAAATGCCCGATGCAGGCCTGATTGCAGCCGATGCAGGCGCGGATATCGTCGGTTGCCCCCCGGCTGGCCTTTTGCGGCATGTCCGGGTCGCAGATCAGCGCGCGGGTCATGCCGCAGACATCGGCGTGACCGGCAGCCAGGATCGCCTCGGCCTCCTGCGGCTGGTTGATGCGACCGACGACGAAGACCGGGATCTTCAGCCGCTTGCGGAAGCGGCCCGCATCTGGGGCGACATAACCCGGCTGGTAGGCCATCGGCGGCGCGATGTGGATCGCGCCCCCGGTCGAGGCGGACGTGCCGGTGGTGATGCTGACGTAATCGAGCCGCGATCCGAGTGCTGCGCAGGCGTCTTCGGCCTCCGCCATGGTCAGGCCTTCGTCGTCGCGTTCGCCGGCGCTGATGCGCAGGCCGATGACGAAGCCTTCGTCGGTGGCAGCGCGGATCGCGTCACACACCTGTTCCAGAAACAGCAGGCGCCCCCCATCGCCGCCGCCATGGGCATCGCTGCGCTGGTTGACGCGCGGGTTGAGGAACTGCGACGGCAGGTAGCCGTGGCTCGCCACGACCTCGACCCCGTCGAAACCCGCAGCCCGCACCCGGCGCGCGGCCGCGGCGTAGCCCGCAACGATGTCCGCGATCATCGCCACATCCATCGCCCGGGGCATGACATGGAAGCGTTCATTGGGGCTTGCCGAGGGCGCATAGGCCACCGCCAGCAGGCCGTCGGCGCTTTCCATGATCTCGCGCCCTGGATGGAAAAGCTGCGACACGATCGCCGCGCCTTCGGCATGGACCGCATCGGCCAGCGCGCGGTAGCCGGGGATGCAGTCGTCCGAGGTCGCCATCAGCAGGTGCGAGGTGTAGCGCGCGGTTTCATGCACCCCCGCCACCTGCGTCACGATCAACCCGACGCCGCCCCTCGCCCGTGCGGCGTGATAGGCGACCAGCGCGGGATTGACCCTGCCTTCCGTCGGAAGGGTCGTATCATGCCCCGTCGACATGATGCGGTTCTTCAGCTCCATCCCGCGGATGGTCAGGGGTGAAAACAGGTGCGGGAAACTGGCCATGGTCGGCTCCATCTGGGATGGCGGGAAGCTAACGATGTCAGTAAAATATTCAATGAATTTTTTAACCATGGAAAAATCTCTTGTCCGAACCGTCAGGTTGCGCCAGCTTGTCGCCAATGATGTCCGATGACCCACTGATCCTTGGCGAAAGGATGCGCGGGCTGCGCAAGCGGCGCGGGCTGACATTGGCAGAGCTTGCCTCCGCAGCCGGGCTGTCGACCGGCTACATCAGCCAGCTGGAACGCGACCTCGCCCAGCCCTCGATCCCGGCACTGGTGGCGATTGCCCGGGCGCTGGGCGTCACCGTGCAGTGGTTCTTTGCCGGCAGCCAACCCGTTCCGCCCGAAGAGCATGGCTTCGTCATCCGTCGCGCCAACCGGCTCAGCCTGTCCTATGCGGGCGGGATCGTCGATGAATTGCTGACGCCCAGGCTGAACCTGCAGGTCGAGATGATCCATACCCGCCTGCCCGCCGGGGCGGAAAGTGCCGAAAGCTACAGCCACGAGGGTGATGAGGTCGGACTGGTGCTGGAGGGCCGGGTCGAGTTCTGGGTGGCCGAGCGGCATTTCCTGTTGGCGGCGGGCGACAGCATCAGCTTTTCGTCGCAAAACCCGCACCGCTACCGCAACCCCGGTCCGGGTGATGCGGTGATCCTCTGGGCGATCAGTCCGCCCTGCTTCTGACGCGCCGGACGGCTTGACGCCCCGCCCCCCTGCCCCCAGATGGTAACGCAAGCGGTGGCCCCGGGGGGCCGGACCGGCCGGACATCGGCCCATAATGGCCAGATGGCCGGGAAAACCTCGACATGGCATCCCTTTCGATCCTCGATCTGGTCCGCGTCAACGAAGGATCGGACGCGCGCGTTGCACTCGACAATGCCCGCGCTCTCGCCGCGCGGGCCGAAGACTGGGGATACAAGCGGATCTGGTTTGCCGAGCATCACAACATGGAAGGCATCGCCAGCGCCGCGACCTCGATCGTGATCGCCCATATCGCCGCCGGGTCACGCACCATCCGCGTCGGTGCGGGCGGGATCATGCTGCCGAACCACTCGCCTTACATCATCGCCGAACAGTTCGGCACGCTGGCCCGGCTGTTTCCCGGCCGCATCGACCTTGGCCTTGGCCGCGCGCCGGGCACCGATCAGCTGACGCTGCGGGCCTTGCGCCGCGCTGCGGACAGCGCGGATCGCTTTCCCTATGACGTGATGGAACTGCAATCCTACTTCGCCCCTGCCACGCCCGGAACGAAGATCCTGGCCGTTCCGGCGGCGGGAACCGGGGTGCCGCTCTGGATCCTCGGCTCCAGCACCTATGGCGCGATGCTGGCGGCGGAACTGGGCCTGCCCTATGCCTTCGCCTCGCATTTCGCGCCCGACATGCTGATCCCGGCGCTCCAGACCTACCGGAGCCGCTTCAAGCCTTCGGCCCAGTTGGACCGCCCCTATGCGATGGTCGGGGTAAACGTCATCGCCGCCCGGACGGATGCCGAGGCGCGACGCCTTGCCACCACGCAGCAGATGTCCTTCACCGGAATCTTCCGGGGTGCGCGCGGGCTGGCGCAGCCGCCGATCGAGGATATCGAAACCTACTGGACCCCGGTGGAAAGGGCGCAGGTGCTGGCCATGCTTTCCCGCTCGATCATCGGCAGTCGGGGAACGGTGGCATCCGGCCTTGCGGCACTGGTCGCGGAAACCGGCGCAGACGAGGTGATGGTGGTGTCGGACGTCCATGACTTCGACGCCCGCCTCCAGTCGTTCGAAATCATCGCGCAAACGGGCTGAGGGTGGCCAGCGCCCCGGTGCCGACGCCAAGGCCTTTTGCGCTACCACCAATTGCCGCATCGCCAGCCCGGAACGCAGCGGCATTCATTGACATTGGGCCGGGAATCGAAAACTGACTGTCCTGCACAGGTTTTAAGGCAGCCCCCAAAGGCTGCCACCCGGTCCGACGAGGGTTCCACATGATCAAACGACTCATCATCGCAATCATCCTGCTGGCTCTGATCGGGGGTGGGCTCGTTGGCTTCAACCTCTACAAGGCGAAGATGATCGCGCAGTTCTTCGCCTCGCGCCCCGTCCCGCCGGCGGTGGTCTCGACGGTCGAGGCCAGGCCCGGGGAGTGGCTTCCGGTGATCGAGGCGATCGGCACCGTCAACGCCTCGCAGGGCGTCGATCTGACGGTCGAAACGGCAGGTGTGGTCAAGGAGATCCTGTTCAAGCCCAGCCAGCATGTCGCGGCCGGGGAGGTTCTGCTGCGGCTCGACAATGTCGTGCAGCGCGCCGACCTGGAGGCCGCGCGCACGGCGCTGGAGCTTGACCGCACCAACCTGCGGCGCGCGCAGGAACTGCAAAGCCGGGGCGTGGCCTCGAACGTGTCGCTCGACAGTTCCGAAGCCGCCGCCCGCGCCTCGGAGGCGCAGGTGGCGCGTGCCACGGCGATTGTGGAACAGCGGCAACTGAGCGCGCCCTTCGCGGGGGCCATAGGGCTCAGCCGGGTCGACCTGGGGCAATATGTGGCGCCGGGGATGATCGTGACCACGCTTCAGGATCTGGACACGATGCGCGTGGATTTCAGCCTGCCCGAACAGGAACTTCCCAGCCTGGCGATCGGCCTGCCACTCGATGTGCGCATCGAGGGCGCCGAACAGGCGTTCCGCGGCGAGATCGCGGGCATTGATCCGCGTGTCGACCCGTCAAGCCGCATGGTCTCGATCCGGGGCACGATCCAGGGGGTGAACGGCGGACTGACGCCGGGACAGTTCGTGCGGATCAAGGTCGAGCTGCCGAAGGAAGACGGCGTGATCGCCCTGCCGCAGACCACGCTGGTTTCAAGCCTTTATGGCGATTACGTCTATGTCGTGCGCCCGAAACCCGCCGATGCCAACGCCGCCGCCCCAGCGGGCGCGGACCAGTCGGCCAAGGACGCGCCGCAACTGGCGCTGTCGCAGATCTTCGTAAAGGTCGGCCGTCGCTCGGGCGGGCAGGTCGAGATTCTTGACGGGATCGTGCCCGGCGACCAGGTCGTGACGGCAGGCCAGAACCGGTTGTCGAACGGCATGCCCGCCGTGGTTGACAACAGCGTAAACCCGGCCGTCCCGGGGGGGAACGCGGCAGCCGCCGGCCCGGCGGACGGTCCCGCCCAAGACGCCACGAATGCTGCTACCGGCACCGCGCCTGACGCATCAGCCCCCACCGCCACCGACACCGGCAACGCCGGCGAAGGGACGGCCAGCCAATGAGCCTGTCGGACATCTTCATCAAGCGGCCGGTGCTTTCGGTCGTCTTCGGCCTGTTGATCCTGCTTCTGGGTCTGCAAGGCGTGTTCAACCTGCAGGTCCGCCAGTATCCGAAGGTGGACGAGACGGTGATCACCATCACCACCGTCTATCCGGGCGCCGCCGCCGACCTGATCCAGGGCTTCGTGACATCGCCCATCGCGCGCGCCGTCGCCACGACGGAAAACGTCGACTACGTCACCTCGCAGTCGCGGCCCTCGGCCTCGGTCGTCACCGTCAACATGCGACTGGGCGCGGACCCCGACGTGGCGCTGACGGAAGTCATGTCCAAGGTCCAGGAGGTGCGCAGCCAGCTTCCCGCCGACGCCAAGGATCCGACCATCGTCAAGGGCACGGGCATGACCTTCGCCACGATGTATCTGGCGATGCAGAACCCCAACATGACGCCCGAGCAACTGACCGAATACATCGAGCGCGTGATCCGGCCCCGCATGTCCACCATCCCCGGCGTGGCGGAAATCCAGGTGATCGGCGGGCAGGAATACGCCATGCGGGTCTGGATCGACCCGATCCGACTTGCTGGCCACGGGTTGACGGCGGCCGAGGTGATGGCGGCGATCAACAGCGCCAACTTCCTTTCGGCGCCGGGCAAGACCCGCAACGAATACGTCACCTATTCGATCACCATGCAGTCCACCCTGCAAACGCCCGAAGCCTTCGGCGCGCTGCCGATCAAGTCGGACGGCGATCAGGTGGTGCGGCTGCGCGACGTGGCGCGGGTCGAACTCGCCGCCGCATCGACCGACACGGTCGTGACCTTCAACGGCGAACCGGGCACCTTCATCGGTGTCTTCCCGACACCCGCGACCAACCCGCTCGACATGTCGGCGGCGGTGATCGACGAACTGCCCTCGATCCAGGCGGGCCTGCCGCAGGGCATGTCGGTCAAGATGGTCTATGACAGCACCGAACAGATCAGCGCCTCGATCGACGAGGTGTTCAAGACCATCGCCGAAGCCGTGGCCATCGTCATCGTCATCATCCTCTTGTTCCTCGGCTCGTTCCGGTCGGTGCTGATGCCCATCATCACCATCCCGCTGTCGCTGGTGGGGGTGATGTTCATCCTGTTCATGCTGGGCTATTCGATCAACCTCCTGTCGCTTCTGGCGATGGTGCTGGCGATCGGACTGGTAGTCGATGACGCCATCGTTGTGGTCGAGAACATCCACCGCCATATCGAGGAGGGGCTGAGGCCGATGCAGGCGGCCTTCCTTGGGATGAAGGAAATCTTCGGCCCCGTCGTCGCCATGACGATCACGCTCGCCGCCGTCTTTGCGCCCCTTGCCTTCACCGGGGGCCTGACCGGATCCCTGTTCCGGGAATTTGCGATGACACTTGCGGGGGCCGTGGTCATTTCGGGGATGGTGGCACTGACCATCACGCCGATGATGGCGGCGCGGATCCTGAAACGCGGCGGCCACAGCCGGTTCCAGATGTTCGTCGACAATACCTTCGACCGGCTGGCGGCTTGGTATGAACGGCGCGTCTCAAGTTCGCTCGACTACCGGCCCGTCACGGTGCTGACGGTCGTCGTTCTGGTCGGGCTGATGGGCTGGCTTTACACCAAGACCTCAAGCGAGCTGGCGCCCGAGGAAGATATCGGCGCGCTTTTCGCCATCGTCAATGCGCCGCCCTATGCGACCTCGGATTACACGGACACCTACATCCGCCAGATCCGCGACAAGACCCACGATCTGCCCGAGCGCAAGATCGACTTCTCGATCACCGGCTTCGGCGGCGCAACGAACAGCGGCATCGCGCTCTGGGCCTTCAAGGACTGGGCCGACCGCGACCGGTCGCAAAAGGACATCCAGACCGACCTTCAGGCACGGATCGACACCGTTGCAGGCGTGCAGGCCTTCGTCTTTTCGCCGCCGTCGCTTCCCGGTGCGGGCGGGGGGCTTCCGATCGGATTGGTCCTGCAATCGACGGGCGACCCCTCGCGCGTCTACGAGGTGGGCGAAGAGATCAAGCAGCAGGCCATGGCTTCGGGCAAGTTCATCGTCGTGCAGAATTCGCTGGCCTTCAACGCACCGCAGGTGACGGTCACCATCGACCGCGAACGGGCGGCGGCGCTGAACCTGCCGGCGCGCGAGATCGGCGCCACGCTGAGCCTGCTGGTCGGCGGCGGATCGTTCGCGCAGTTCGACCGCGATTCGAACAGCTACGACATCATCATGCAGGTGCCCGAAGCCTATCGGGCCAATCCCGAGAGCCTTGGCAAGTTCTACGTCCGCTCGCTCAGTGGCCAGATGGTGCCGCTCTCGGCGGTGGCGCAGATCACCACCAATGTCTCGCCCGCCGCGATCGAACAGTTCAACCAGCTCAACTCGACCACGATCAGCGCCCTGCCCATGGTCGGCACTTCGACGGGCGACGGGCTGGCCACGCTTCTGGAGATTGCCAAGCCGATCCTGCCCGACGGGTTCTTCATCGACTATTCCGGCCAGTCCCGGCTGGAGGTGACGGAAGGCAATACCATCGTCATCGCCTTCGCGCTGGCGATCGTCGCCATCTATCTGGTGCTTTCGGCGCAGTTCGAAAGCTTCCGCGATCCGCTGATCATCCTGATGTCGGTGCCCCTGTCGATCTTCGGGGCCATCGTGCCCCTGAACCTCGGGCTTGGCACGCTCAACATCTACACGCAGGTGGGCCTGATCACGCTGATCGGGCTGATTACCAAGCACGGCATCCTGCTGGTGGAGTTTGCCAACCAGATCCGCCGCGACCGGGGCCTTTCGCGCCGCGACGGCATCATCGCTTCGGCCAAGGTGCGGCTCAGGCCGATCCTGATGACCACGGCGGCGATGGCGCTGGGGGTCGTGCCGCTGATCACGGCGCAAGGCGCGGGTGCTGCGGCGCGCTATTCGATGGGGCTGGTGATCTTTTCCGGCATCAGCATCGGCACGATCTTCACGCTTTTCGTGGTGCCGATGTTCTACACCCTGATTTCCCCGCGCGAGATGCCGCGCGCCCCCGAGGAACCGGACGCGAAGCTGGCGGCAGGTGCCGGGCACTGAGACAGACCGGGCGGGCCTGCACCGGGCTGGCCTCCACCGGGCTGGCCTCCACCGGGCTGGCCGCTCCTGCCAAAGTGACCGGCTGCCCGGCTTGCCGGACCAGCACCCGCGCACCATCTTCGCATGACCGCTCAGGCATCGGGCCGGACCGCCAAGGGGAGGATGCGCGATGGGAGGATGCGCGATGGGAACCGAAAAGGCGGCCCCGGAGACCAGGGGCGTCACGGTGGAACTGCTGTCGGTGCTCGATCTGGGGCCGGAAATCGCGGGGATGGACGGGCGCCGGATGCGGATGCGCAAGGTGACGATCGCCCCCGGCGGCGTCTTCGGCCCGCTGCATGATCATGTGGACCGGCCGGGCGCCGTCTTCATCCTGGAAGGTACCATCACCGATCACCGCGGCGGCGTCGCCACGGACTACGGCCCGGGTCCGGGCTGGCCCGAAGACCACGACACCCTGCACTGGCTGGAAAACCGCGGAACAATTCCGGCGGTGGAAATCTCGGTCGACATCATCCGGCAGGGTTGAAGTCTGCGCGCCGGTGCAGGGCGCGGGCACCCTTCGCAGGTTTTTCGCCCGACGCGCGACGGAAAGTGCCGCTTGCCCCCGTTTCACCCGGAGCGACGCGGTGTCGCCCGCTGCGGCGATTGCCGCGCCCCGCCATCGGGCCTAAGCTTTGCCCGCCAGACCTGACCCCGGCTGGCCGAAGGTCCGCCACGCCCACGCCCCGGAGCCCCATGCGCCTGTTTCCCGCCCCCACCAAACGCCCCCCGGCCTTCGCGCCGGCGCATTCCCTGGCGCCGGCGCTTGCAATGCTTCTGGCGCTGTCAGTCGCCCTGCCGGCGCCCGCGCTGGCGCAATCCGCATCGGGCGCGCAGGCCCCGGCACCCTCCAAAGGTCAGCCGGCCGGAACGGGTGGCGGCGCAGGGGGCGGCATGGGCGATGGCGCCCATGGCTCCGACACCACGCGCGGCCCGGCCGAGGTGGGCGTCATGCAGGTGCAGTCCCAGACCGTGCCCCTGTCCGTGACCCTGCCCGGCCGCGCCGTTGCCCATGCCGCGACCACCATACGCCCCCGCGTCGGCGGCATCATCACCGAAATCCTTTATGTTCCCGGCACGCAGGTTCAGGCCGGCACCCCCCTTTTCCGCATCGACCCGCTGGCCTATGAGGCCGCGCAGACCTCTGCCCGCGCGGAACTGGCCCGTGCGGAGGCACGATTGCCGGTGGCCGAGGCCGCCCTTTTGCGCGCCGAGAAGCTCGAAGGCGCCACGACCACGGTTGCCGCACTTGATACCGCGCGCGCTGCGGCCCTTGCCGCCCGTGCCGATGTCGAGGAAGCGCGGGCGCAACTGCGGCTGGCTGATGCGCAGCTTTCATGGACCGAAGTCACGGCACCGATTTCCGGCATCATCGGCGTGGCGACGGTCTCGGTCGGCGATCTGGTCACCGCCAATCAGGCCGGCGCGATGGCCGAACTGGTGCAGATTGATCCGATCTATGTCGACGTAACAGAACCGTCGGTCGACAGGTTGCGGATGGCTGCCCGTATCGCCAGTGGCGAGGTTCGTGCGCCGGCCACCCCGCGCCTCCGCCTGAGGCTGGAAGACGGCACGGAATATGACCCCGCCGGCGAGTTCGTCGCCCCCGGCCCCACGGTATCGGTCACCACGGCGACACGTTCGCTGCGCTTTCGCTTCCCGAACCCCGAGGGCCGTATCCTGCCCGGCATGTTCCTGCGCGGTGACCTGGAACAGGGCGATCTGACAGCGATCCTCGTGCCCCAGCGCGCGACCTCGCGCAGCCCCGATGGCAGCCTGAACGCCTGGGTGGCCGAGGATGGCAAGGCGCGGGCGAGGAAACTCACGGCCCTTGGCACACATGGCAATGCCTGGGTGGTCACGGGCGGCGTGGCGGCGGGCGAAACCCTGCTGGTAGACGGCACCACGAACCTGCACGAGGGCGACGGGCTGACCCAGGTGCCCGTCACCATCGACGCATTGGGGGTCGTGCGGGCGACGGGCCAACCCGTTCGGCCCGCCGACACCGCGAAGCCCGGGAACTGAGCGATGGCGCAGTTCTTCATTGATCGCCCGGTCTTTGCCTGGGTGCTGGCCATCATCACCATGCTTTTCGGCGCATGGGGCCTGACCACGCTGCCGGTCGCGCAATATCCCAGCATCGCCCCCACGACGGTGCGCATCGGTGCGACCTATTCCGGCGCTTCGGCCGAGGTCACCGAAAATTCGGTTACATCGGTCATCGAGGATGGGCTCACGGGGCTTGACGGCCTGCTTTACATGAGTTCGAGTTCCTCGGCCTCGGGGCAGGCATCGGTTTCGCTGGTGTTTTCCGATGAGATCGACCCGGACATGGCGCAGATCCAGGTGCAGAACAAGCTGCAACTGATCCAGAATGCCCTGCCCGACACGGTGCTGCAACGCGGGCTTTCCGTCACGCGGTCGGGCACGTCGACGCTGATGGTCGGCGCGCTGGTGTCGCGCGACGGGCGCTTCACCTCGCTGCAACTGGGTGACATGCTCCACCAGCTTGTCGAGGAGGCGATCCTGCGCACCGATGGGGTGGGCGCGATCAACATCTTCGGCTCGGGCTATGCGATGCGGGTCTGGCTCGATCCCCTGAAGCTCGCGCGCTACCAGATGACGCCCGCAGACGTGACCCAGGCCATCGCCGACCAGAACACCACGGTCAGCGTCGGATCTCTTGGCTCGCAGCCGGTGGTGCCGGGACAGCAACTGACCGTGGCGCTTTCGGCGCAAACACAGATGTCTTCGGTCGAGGAATTCGAACGGATCATCCTGCGGACCGAATCCGAAGGCGGCACCGTGCACCTGTCGGACGTGGCCCGTATCGAGATCGGTCAGGAACGCTATGGGTCAAGCGCGCGGTTCAACGGCATGCCCGGCGCGGGGTTCGGCGTGAACCTTGCCACCGGCGCCAATGCGGTCGATACGGCCCAGCGGGTGCGCGAGACGCTGGCGCGGATCGCGCCGGCCCTGCCCCAGGGCGTCGAGGTCGTCTATCCCTATGACACCTCGCCCTTCATCGAGGCCTCGATCGGCAAGGTCTACAAGACGCTGTTCGAGGCAGTGGGCCTTGTCTTTCTTGTGATCCTCGTCTTCCTGCAAAGCTGGCGGGCGACGATCATCCCGACCGTCGCCGTTCCCGTCGTTCTTCTGGGCACCTTCGGGGTGCTGGCGCTGGCGGGGCTGTCGATCAACACCCTGACGATGTTTGCGCTGGTGCTGGCGATCGGGCTGCTGGTCGACGATGCGATCGTCGTGGTCGAGAACGTCGAGCGCGTGATGGAGGAGACCGGCCTTGATGCCCACACCGCCACGCGCCGTTCCATGCACGAGATCACCCCGGCGCTCGTGGGGATCGTGCTGGTGCTTTCGGCGGTGTTCCTGCCCATGGCCTTCATGTCGGGACCGACCGGCGTGATCTATCGGCAGTTCTCGGTGACGATCATCGCGGCGATGATGCTGTCGCTCGCCGTCGCCATGATCCTGACACCCGCGATGTGCGCGGCGCTGCTGAGACCGCGCCCGCATGGTGGCAGCAACCCGCCTTCGCGCTGGTTCAACCGCAACCTTGCCCGCGCCACCCGTGGCTATGGCCTTGGCGTCGGCGCCGGGCTCAGGCGGCCCTTGCGGCTTTTCGTGCTGCTTCTGGCCATCGGCGCAGGCTCGGCCGGGCTTTACGGGGTGCTGCCCTCGTCCTTTGTGCCGCAGGAGGACCAGGGGGTGATCATGGCGTCGCTGCGACTGGCCGAAGGCTCGACCACCGCCCAGACCGAGGCCGTGTCGCAGGAAGTGGAAACCTGGCTCAACACCGATCAGGCCGATGCGGTGGCCTCGGTCTTTGTCGCCCAGGGGTTCGGCTTCGGCTCGTCGGGCCAGAACACGGCGATGCTGTTCATCAAGCTCAGGGATTTCGCGGAACGCCCGTCGAAAAGCGCGGGCGCCGTGGTGCAGGCCGGAAACAACCGGTTCCGTGGCCATCGCGCCGGCAACATCATCTTCACCCAGCCCCCGGCGATCCAGGGACTGGGCAACAGCGCCGGGTTTTCGTTCTTCCTGATCGACCAGTCCGGCGCGGGTCAGGGCGCGCTGGAGGATGCCGCGACCGACCTTGTCGCCCGCGCGACCGATGATGGCCGCGCCACCGGCTTTCGCGGCCATGAACGCGCGCGCCGCCCGGCGCTCAAGCTGGACATCGACCAGCAGAAGGCCCGCGCCCTGGGCATTTCCGTCGCGGATGTGAACGCGATGCTTTCAGTGGTGTTTTCGGGGCGGCAGGTGAACGATTTCGAGATGGGCAGCGAGCTGCGCCCCGTCATCGTGCAGGGCGCTGCGGAATGGCGGATGCAGCCCGAACATGTCGATGCCTGGTTCGCCCGCAACGCCACCCGCGAGATGGTGCCGTTTTCCAGCTTCCTCACGCCCCGCTGGGACGAGACATCGCCCAACCTCAACCGCTATGGCGGCACGCGCGCGATCGAGATTTCGGGCTCTCCGTCCGAGGGCGTCTCGACCGGGGAGGCGATGGCGATGATCGAGACCTTCGTGGCCGACATGCCGGGCGGCTACGGCGTGGCATGGACGGGGATTTCCTATCAGGAACGGCTGGCGGGCAATCAGGCGCCGCTGCTTTACGCCATGTCGGCGCTGGTGGTGTTTCTCTGCCTTGCAGCACTTTACGAAAGCTGGACGGTGCCCTTTGCGGTGATGCTTTCGGTGCCGGTCGGGCTATTGGGCGCGCTGGCGGCGGCGCAGGTCTTTGGCCAGTCCAATGATGTCTATTTCAAGGTGGGCCTGCTCACGACCATCGGTCTTGCCGCCCGCAATGCCATCCTGATCGTCGAGTTCGCCCAGGCGCTGCACGAACAGGGGCTTGGCCTGATCGAGGCTGCGCGCAAGGCGGCAGAGCTGCGGCTGCGCCCGATCCTGATGACAAGCTTCGCCTTCATGCTGGGGGTGCTGCCGCTGGCTGTTGCGACCGGCGCGGGCGCGGCTGCGCAGCGCGCCATCGGCATCGGCGTCCTGGGCGGGATGCTTTCGTCGGTGGTGATCGGCATTTTCATGGTGCCGGCCTTCTACCTGCTGGTGAAGCGCCTGTTCGATCGGGGCACGAACGCCGGAGGCCGGACTGCGGAGTGACCATCGGCACCGGGCCCGGCACCTGCGGTCGGGGCTGGAACAGGCCTGCGTCATGGGGCATGATCGAACCTGTGGTCTTGCGGGGTATGTGATGGGGTTTTCCGGTCGTTTCCGCCCTGGGCGCCGTTTCGCGCTGGTTGCGCTGGCTGTCGCCGCCCTTGCCGCGACGGAGACAGCCCTGCATGTCCGCGCCGCGCCGGTGGATGCTGCCATCACCCTTGATCCCGCAAGCAAGCATCAGGTGATGACCGGCTGGGAAGCCACCGCGAACCTGATCGACACGATCACTCCCGAAGCCACCCGCAACCAGACCGACGAGGCGCGCATGGCGGTGACGGAGGCGGGGATCAACCGGGTCCGGCTGGAGATCACCGCAGGCGCTGAAAATCGCACGGGGAAAATGCGCGATTTCATCGCCGGCCGCATCGGCTATGACCGATACAAGCCCTTCCGCTACCGGATCGAGAACGACAACGACGACCCCTTCGTGATTGATCCGGCCGGCTTCGATTTCGCCGAACTCGACTGGCATGTGGAAAACACCGTCCTGCCGATGCGCGAACTCCTGGCGGAACAGGGGGAAAGGCTGGTGATCAACCTTTGCTACGTCGCCTTCGGCAATGGACGCACGATCCACATGCAGCCCGAGGAATATGCCGAACTGATGCAGGCCACCTTCCGCCACCTGCGCGATAGCTACGGGATCGTGCCCGACCTGATCGAGGTCATGCTGGAGCCCGACCTGGATCGGGGATGGACAGGGCGCGACATGGGCCTTGCAATGGTGGCGACACGGCACCGGCTGGCCGCCGATGGCTTCCACCCCGGTTTCGTAGTGCCCTCGGTCACCGACATGTCGCACACCCTGCCCTTCCTTGACGCCATCCTGGATGTCGACGGCACCGCCCCCCTGATCCGCGAGGTGTCCTACCATCGCTACAAGGGTGCAAACCCCGCGACATTGGCCGCGATCGCCGAGGCGGCGGCACGGATCGGCGCCCAGACCGCGATGCTGGAATGGTGGTTCGGCAAGGCCACCTACAAGGTTCTGCTGGAAGATCTGGCCATCGGCAACAACGCCGCCTGGCAGGGCCGGTCGATCGACAGCCTGGTGGAACGCGGCGACGATGGGGCGCTGCGGCTTCGGCCCGATGTGGCGCTGAACGCCCGGTATTTCCGCAATATCCCGGTGGGCAGCCGCCGGATCGGGGCGCAAAGCAGCGATCCACAGGTCACGCCCCTGGCCTTTGTCACACCGAAAGGGGGCACGGTCGTCATCCTGACCGCCCGCCGCGCGGGCCAGGCGGTGCTGCACGACATGCCCCCCGGACCCTACCGCATCACCGGCACCTTCAAGGATGGAACACCATGGCCCGGTCTGGCCGGCCTTGCCAGCGCCGATGGCAGCCTTGTCCTCCGGCTGCCCGGCGCGGGTGTCTTTGCCGTCGCCCCGGAATGACAATGACCATGGCCGCCCGCCGCACAATCCCGCCCGAATTAGCGGGATTGTCCGCAGAACCACGTATTTGCCAATGGGCCTGCAGTTTTCTGCAACCGCGTGACCACCAAGATGCTTAAATAACCCTGCACGACTCGGGTCGTGCAATCTGGAATTGAATGTCGAAATGAATTGACTGTGCACCGGCCGCCTTGCGCGTTCAGGCGGCGCGGTGGGTGCAAGTGGGCCGGGCATGAAGAAAATCACCGTCGTCTCTCCGTGCTTCAACGAGGAAGACAACGTCGAAATCTGCGCGCGCACGGTGCGTGAAATCTTTGAACGCGATCTGCCCGGCTACATCCGCGAACATGTCTTCATCGACAACGCCTCCACAGATCGCACGGTCGAGATCCTGCGCGCCATGGCGGCTGCGGACCCGGCAATCAGGGTGGTGGTGAACGCCCGCAATTTCGGGGTGTTCCGGTCGACCTTCAACGGGTTGCGCCATGCCACGGGCGATGCGATCCTCGTCATGCTCCCTGTCGATCTGCAAGACCCACCCGAACTGCTGCCCGAATTCGTCAGCCTCTGGGAACAGGGATACGAGGTCGTCGCCGGCGCCCGCAGCACGCGCGAGGAGACCTTTGCGCTGCGCACCGCGCGCAAGATCTTCTACCGCATCGTCAATGCGCTGTCGGACTTCGAGATTTCGCCCGACGTGGGCGAGTTCCAGTTGATCGACCGCAAGGCGCTGGATGCGGTGCTGGCCCACAACGACCACTACCCCTACATCCGCGGCATCATCGCCTCGGTCGGGTTCCGGCGGATCATCGTTCCCTATACCTGGCGGGCCCGCAAGCGTGGCGTCAGCAAGCACAACCTCTTGATGCTGATCGACCAGGCGATGAACGCGATCTTTTCCTTCACCCGGGCGCCGATGCGGTTCTGCACCTTCGCAGGGATCGGGATTTCGGCGCTCTGCATCCTGTTCTCGGTCTTTTCGGTGCTGGCCTATTTCCTGGGCTCGACGCTGGTGCCGCGCGGCACGACGACGATCATCGTCTCGCTGTTCTTCCTGTCGGGTATCCAGCTCTTCTTCATCGGGATGCTCGGCGAATACATCACCTCGATCCACGCACAGGTGCGGGGCGGACCGATGGTGATCGAAAAGGAACGCATCAACATCGCAGCAGAGGGTGAAGGGCCCTCTCGGCCGGTCGACCCATTCGCCAGTGACATCCGGCCCGAGCGGGGCCGCGCATGATGGCGGAAGGTGCCTGGTTCCTCTTGGCGCTGGCCGTTGCGGGACTTGCGGCGATCTGGTCGCAGCGGCGCGGCGCGCCCGCTTTCGGGGCCTTTGCGGCGCTGCTGGTCATGGGCGGGGCCGCACAACTGGCGCTGACGCAGCCGCTCTGGTTCCCGGCACTGCGACTGCGCCCCAACGGCCTTCCCGATCTGGCGATGTGGGCGATCCTTGCGGTTCAGGCACTGGCAATCCTCGGCTGGTTCTGGCACCGCGGCTTTCGCCACAGCCTGTGCCCGCTGGCGCGGCGCTACGGCACGGGCCGGATTCTGTTGCTGCTGCTTCTGTCCTCGGGGTTCTGCGTCTCGGTCATGGGGTATTTCTCGCCCGATGCCACCGCGCTCCGGGTCTCGCCCTGGCTTGCACATGTGGCGGTCGGCGGTGGGTTGATCGCCCTGCATCTGGCCACGGTCACCGTGCTGCTGTCGGTCGCGCCCCCGGTGCGCGGGACACATGCACTGTCGCCGCTGGCGCCGGCCTTCGTCACGGTGGTTGCGGGCCTTGCGCTTTCGTTTCTTGCGTTCGAGGGCCAGCCCCATGTCGAGGACGAGGTCGCCTATGTCTTCCAGGCCAGGACTTTTGCCGCTGGCGCGCTGACTGCGCCGCTGCCGCCCGCCGCCGCGATGCCGGGGCTCGAGTATTATCTTTTCGATAGTGACGGCGGCCGGTGGTTCGCGACCACGCCGCCCGGCTGGCCCGCCGTCCTCGCCCTTGGCGAGGCGATCGGGGCGCCCTGGATCATCAACCCGGCTCTGGCGGGGCTGTCGGTGCTGCTTGCACATGCGATCGTCCGGCGCCGGGCGGGCCGCGACGCGGCGGACTGGGTGGCGATCGTCATGGGCTCTTCGCCATGGCTGATTTCGGCGGCAGCATCGCTGATGACCCATACGCTGACGCTGGCGCTGGTGCTTGCAGCCTGGGTCTGGGTGTTGCGCGCGGGCGACCGTGGCCGCAACCCCTGGGCGCCCTTGTTCCTTGCGGGGCTGGCTCTGGGCTGGGTCTTCACCACCCGCATCCTTGACGGGCTGATCGTCGGCACGCTCACGGGCATCTGGGTTCTGCTTGAAGGCCGCACCGGCGCTGCCCGCGCAGCGCCGCGCGCCGCCGTCTACGCGCTTGGCTGCCTCGCAACCGGCGGCCTTGCACTGATCTACAACCTTCTCTTCACCGGACGCCCCCTGCAAAGCCCGCTCGACCGTTATCTGGCGCGGGACTGGGGCACCGAAGGCAACGCCTACGGCTTTGGCGACAACATCGGCCCCCCGGGTGGCTGGGGGGCGCTCGACCTCTGGCGCGGCCATTCACCGCTTGAGGCGGTGATCAACACCACAAGCAACATCGTCTCGATGCAGATCGAGTTTCTAGGCTGGCCCACGGGTTCGCTGGTCCTTGTCTTCGCCTTGCTGATCTGGGGCTTTCGCAGGCCCGCGATTCGCGATCCATTCGCCCGGGCAATGGTCATCCTCTGTGCTGCGGTCATGCTGGCGATGTTCTTCTACTGGTATGGAGATACCTACCATATCGGGCCGCGCTACTGGTTCATCATGGCCTTCCCGCTTCTCTACATGTCCCGGCTTGGCTACCGCGCGATGATCGCACGGGCCGGCGACACGCCCGAGGCCGAACGGCGCGGCATGTCGGTGGTGCTGATCCTGTGCCTGTTCGGTGTTGCGGTGTTCCTGCCCTGGCGCGGGGTGATGAAGTTCCATGGTTACAACGACTATACGTCCTCGGTGCCGCGGGTGGCCGCTACCGGGGTGTTTGGCGACGCGGTGGTGCTGGTGAAGACGCCAATGAACGTCGGCTCGGCGCTCGCGCTGAACGACCCGTTGCTGCGGCCCGGCCGGCCGATTTTCCTGCGTGACACCGGGTCGCTGGACGAGGCCGCGCTGGCCGCCGCCTTCCCCGGCAGGCAGGTCATCCACTACGACGATCCGGGGTGAACTCCGGCGGTCAGCACCGCCTTGATCAGCCCGTAGGACAGCACCGCCATCATCATCGCCAGCCCCGCCTGCGCGACCAGCGGATGGATACCCAGCGCGATGACACGCCCCAGCAGAAAGGCGTTGACCACATAGATCCCGAGATAGACGGCGACATAGGCCGGCAGGCGGCGAAAGCCCCGCGCCCCGAAGACCAACCGCGCATGGGTGAAGAAGTTCCAGATGACGCCAACACAGAATGCCAGCGCCAGGGCGGTCTGCGGCGAGAGCCCCGCCAGCACCAGCACCGCATAGACGGCATAGCCGAAGGCGGTGTTCAGCCCGCCCACCAGCAGAAACCGCAGGAACCGCATCTGCTCCGGTTTCAGCCGCATGGCGCGATGCTTTCGGCGGCCAGCACGGCACGGATGCCGCTGTCGATATCATGGCGGGGGGTAAACCCGACCTCGTCGCGCAGGCGGGTGATATCGGCCTCAAGGCAGGCGGGGTCATTCGCGGGCCGGGGCCGCGCCCCCAGACGGATCAGTTCAGACCTGCCCATCTGCCGCGCCAGGGTCAGGATCATGTCCTTGACCGGAACGGCAACGCCCGAGGCGATATTGACCGCCCCTGTCACCGGGCCGTCCAGAAGGGCCGCAAGCGCCACGCCCAGATCATCGACATGCAGGAAATCCCGCCGCTGTTCACCATCCGTGCAGGCGACCGGCCGACCGGCGGACAGGCCGCGGATCAGGTCGCCGAACAGCCGCCCCTGCGGCTCGTGCGGGCCATAGGTGAAGAAGGGCCGCGCCCAGGCCAGGCTGAGGTTCAGCGCCGGTGCCGCCGCCAGCGCAAGCTGCCCAAGCCGCGCCTTGGCCGCCCCGTAAAGCGTCGCGGGGTTCAGGGGCGCGGTTTCGGGCAGAACCGGATGTGACCAGTCGTATTCCGCGCAGCTTCCGACCAGCACCGCACGCTTTCCGCCCGCATCGGCAAAGGCGCGCAGCAGCACCAGCGTGGCGACGACCCAGTCGAGGTTGGCGGGCGTCGTCCAGCGATCCGGGCCATTGGCCCAGGCCAGATGCAAAAGCGTATCTGCCCGCGTTTCGGCCACTGCGCGCCGACAGGCTGTCGGGTCCAGCAGGTCAAGGGCGAGTCCCCCGCCGCCGCCCGAACGCGACGTCGGGACAACATCATATCCTCGCGCCTGAAGCGGCGCGATGGAATGCCGGCCGATCAGCCCCGTCGCCCCGGTCAACAGCAGCCGGCGGGTCATGGCCAGACGCGGATCTCTGGCACGGCGGTGACGAAGCGCGTGCCGGACTCAGACAAATCGTCCATCTGTTCAGCCACTTCCGCCGCGATGTTCCATGGCAGGATCAGCAGGTAATCCGGCCGGTTTCGCCGCAACGCATCGACATCATGCACCGGGATATGGCTGCCGGGCAGCAGCGTATCCTGCTTGACCGGATTGCGGTCGACGCAAAAGCCGATCAGGTCCGTTCCAATGCCGCAGTAGTTCAGAAGCGTGTTTCCCTTGGCCGCCGCGCCATAGGCCGCGACCGATTTTCCGTCCGACTTCGCCTGGCGCAGGAAGATCAGAAGACCATCGCGAAGGGCCTCGCAGCGCGCGGTGAAACCCTGATACCCCTCGGCCCGATCCAGCATCGCCGCCGCCTCATCCGCGCGCACCTTGGCCACGCCGGGGCGTTCCACCCTCGATGCCGCCGACAGACAGGCATGGACGCGCAGCGATCCGCCGTGGGTCGGGAGTTCTTCCACATTGAAGACGCGCAGGCCCGCCGTGGCAAAGATCTTTTCGACCGCCAAGAGCGACAGGTAGGAATAATGTTCGTGATAGATCGTGTCGAACTGAACCTGACGGATCAGGTTCAAGAGATGCGGGAACTCGACCGTATAGACCGCATCCCCTGTCAGCAGCACGGCCACACCGCGAACAAAGTCATTGATATCCGGGACATGCGCAAGAACATTCGCAGAACAGATGAGGTCTGGCCGCCTGCCATCGGCGCGCAGCCGCCGGGCAAGGCTTTCGCTAAAGAACTCGACCAGCGTCGGCACGCCCTTCTTCTCGGCCTCGGCCGCCGTATTGCCCGAGGGCTCGATCCCCAGCACCGGAATGCCACCTTGCGCGAAGTATTGCAGCAGATAACCGTCGTTCGAGGCGATCTCGATCACCAGATCGTCGGGTCCAAGCGCCAGATCACGCGTCATCTTCGAGGCAAAGGCGCGGCAATGCGCAAGCCAGCTGTCCGAGAAGGACGAGAAGTAGGCGTAGTTCGAATTGAAGATCTCCGCCTCGGGGACCACATCATCAACCTGCACCAGCCAACAAGCCTGGCAGACGCGCGCATGCAGCGGATAGACTGGATCGGGACGGTCGGCCCGGGCAGGCGGCACATAGGAATTGGCCAGTGGCGACAGGCCCAGATCAACGAGCGTCAAGGTCAGGGCCGCGCCGCAACTGCGGCAGGTCGGGCTTTGGGTCACGATCGGTCCTTCATCAACATCTGGTCGTAAGTGCTTGTCTGTTCGTCACAAAGGTCGCGCGCGGGCCGACCCAGATGCCAGCCCGCATACCATTCCGCAGTCAGTCGGATGCAGTCCTCAAAACCCGTCACCGGCACCCAGCCAAGACCCAGCCGCGCCTTGGTGCAGTCAAGCCTTAGCATTTTCGCCTCGTGCAGGCCTGCCGCCGCCGGGTCTATTGCGATGCGCCCCCGGCCAAGCGCGGACACGACCGCCTGCGCCACGTCAATCACGGCACGCTCGTCCCGCCGGTCGGGGCCGAAGTTCCAGCCGCCCGTCGCGGTATCGTCGCCGGCGGCCAGCCGTTCGGCCAGCATCAGATAGCCGCGCAGGGGTTCCAGCACATGCTGCCAGGGCCGGACCGAACCCGGCGCGCGCAGCGCCACCATGCCCTCAGCCCCAAGGCAGCCGCGCACGATGTCGGGAACCAGCCGATCCTCGGACCAGTCGCCGCCGCCGATGACATTGCCCGCCCGCCCCATCGCCACCCGCGCCGGATGGCCGCCATGCGGGGCGAAATAACTTGCGGCCATCGCGGCAGCGGCGATCTCGGTGGCGCCTTTGGACGCCGAGTAGGGATCGCGCCCGCCCATCGGATCGGTTTCGCGGAAACCCCAGATCTGTTCGCGGTTGTCGTAGCACTTGTCCGACGTGACGATCACGATGGCGCGCAGGTCCGGGCAGGCCCGCGCCGCATCCATCAGATTCACCGTGCCGGTGACATTGGTGGCGAAAGTCTCGACCGGGGTGCGGTAGGACCGCCGCACCAGCGCCTGCGCCGCGAGATGCAGGATCACATCGGGCCGCGTGTCAGAGATGGTGCGGTCCAGCGCGGCACGGTCATTCAGATCGGCGATCACAGAGCGGACACCCGGAAGGTCGAGCAGCGACCAGAGGTTGGGATCAGTCTCGGGCGCCAGCGCATAGCCCGTCACTTCGGCGCCCATCCGGTGAAGCCAGGCGGCAAGCCAGGCGCCCTTGAAGCCGGTGTGCCCGGTCAAAAGCACGCGGCGACCCTTCCAGAAGCCAGGGCTCACGGCCAGACCTTCCACGGTGCCTTGCCGCTGGCCCAGTGTTCTTCCAACTCCTGCCGTTCGCGCACGGTGTCCATCGGCTGCCAGAAGCCCTTGTGTTCCCAGGCGGAAAGCTGGCCATCGGCCGCCAGGCTGCGCAGCGGCGCCTGTTCCCAGATGGTGTCGTCGCCGTCCAGATAACGGCCGACCTTCGGCGAAAGCACGAAGAAGCCGCCGTTGATCAACCCGCCGTCGCCCACCGGCTTTTCCGAGAAATCGGCCACTGCCGAGCCTTCCAGCCGCAACTGCCCGAAACGGCGCGGTGGCGGCACGGCGGTGACGGTGGCAAGCTTGCCATGCGCCTTGTGGAAGGCGATGGACCCGGCGATGTCGATATCGCCCACACCGTCGCCATAGGTCAGGCAGAAGGCATCGTCATCCGTCAGGAGCGGCATGACGCGCGCGAGCCGCCCGCCCGTCATCGAGTTCTGGCCAGTGTCGATCAGCGTCACCCGCCAGGGTTCCGAGGTGTTGCGGATCACCTCCATGCTGCCCTTCGACAGGTCAACCGTGATGTCGGACATGTGCATGAAATAATTGGCGAAATATTCCTTGATGACATAGCCGCGATAGCCAAGGCAGATCACGAAATCATTGATGCCATGCGCGCCGTAGATCTTCATGATGTGCCAAAGGATCGGTCGGCCGCCGATTTCGACCATGGGCTTGGGGATGCGGACGGTTTCTTCCGCCAGCCGCGTCCCGAGGCCCCCCGCCAGAATGACGCACTTCATCACGGCCACCTCTCAAACACCACCCACCGGGAAGGGGCCCATGCCGCCCGGCCCCCCGGCAGAAAATGACACCGGCCATCCCGCAGCCGGCATGGAATAACTCCGACCAAATTCTGGACGATTTTGCGACAGCACCCAAGAGAAAACCGGGTTCGTCGGGATTTTGCACCGACAGTTCCGCGATACGGCGCCGATTGTCGCGCGAACCGCGACAAGACGGCCGGCCCTCGTCCCGGGCCCCCTCTCAGGCCGAACGCAACGCCCGCGCCTCCTGACGCCGCGCTATCCGTGCCCGGATCGCATCGACGCTGACCACGGGGGTCGCTGCGAAAAGCTGCCGGGTATAGGCGTGCTGCGGATCGGCAAACAGTGCCTCGCGCGGACCCTGTTCGACGGCCTCGCCCTTTGACAGCACCATCACCTGATCCGCAATGTGGCGGACGACCGAAAGATCGTGGCTGATGAAGACATAGGTCAGGTTGAACTCGTCCTGAATGTCGCCCAGCAGGTTCAGAACCTGCGCCTGCACGGAAAGGTCCAGCGCCGAGACCGGTTCATCCAGCACCAGAAGTGCGGGGTTCAGCATCAAGGCCCGCGCGATGGCGATGCGCTGGCGCTGCCCGCCCGAGAACATGTGCGGATAGCGGTTGAAATGTTCGGGCGCGAGCCCGACCTTCTGCAACATCGCCTCGGCCCGGTCGCGCCGCGCCGCCGAGGAAAGCCGCGTGTTCAGCAGCAAGGGCTCCATCAGCACGTCGCCGACCTTCTGGCGCGGATTGAGGCTGCCATAGGGGTTCTGGAACACCATCTGCACCTTCGAGCGCAGCTCATGCGTGACGCGCTGGCGGGAAATGTCGATCTCCTGCCCCTCGATCTTCAGGGTGCCGCCCGACTGCGGGTCGATCAGCGCGATGATCCGCGCCAGCGTCGACTTGCCGGAACCGGATTCGCCGACGATGGCCAGCGTCTGCCCGCGCTCGACCCTGAAATCCACGCCCTTGACGGCCCGCACGGTCCGCGACCCGCCAAGAAACCCTTCCCGGACGTGGTAATCCTGGGTGATGCCCCGGCCTTCCAGAACAATGGTCATCGCGCGGCCTCCGCTGCCATGAAATCGGACACGGTCGGCAGCCGCCCGCCGGTGGCATTTTCCGGCAGGGCCGAAAGCAGCGCGCGGGTATAGGGATGTTGTGGCGCGTCAAACAGGCTCAGCACATCGGCTTCTTCCATCTTGCGGCCCTTGTATTGCACCACGACCCTATCGGCGGTTTCGGCCACCACGCCCATGTCATGCGTGATCAGGATCAGCGCCATGCCGTAACGGTCCTGAAGCTCCATCAGCAGGTCGAGGATCTGCTTCTGGATCGTCACATCCAGCGCGGTCGTCGGTTCATCGGCGATCAAGAGCCGCGGGTTCGAGGCGATGGCAATGGCGATCATCACCCGCTGGCACTGCCCGCCCGACATCTGGTGCGGATAGGATTTCAGCCGTCGCTCGGGTTCGGGGATGCCGACCGCCTGGAACAGTTCCAGCGCCCGGGCGCGGGCGGCGCGGCGGTCCAGCCCGAGGTTGATGCGCAGCACTTCCTCGATCTGGAAGCCCGCCGTGAACGACGGATTGAGCGAGGCCACGGGTTCCTGGAAGATCATCGTGATCTCGCGCCCGATGATGCGGCGCCGCTCGGCGGGCGAGAGGTGCAGAAGATCCTGCCCGTCGTAGCGCATTTCATCGGCGGTGATGGTGGCGGTGTCGGGCAGAAGCCCCATGACCGCCAGCATCGACACCGACTTGCCCGACCCGGATTCGCCGACGATGGCCAGCACCTCGCCCTTGTCGACGCTGATATCGACGCCATCGACGGCGGTGAAGGAACCGGTTGAGGTGGCGAAGCGCACCGTGAGGTTCTTGATGGTCAGAAGCGCCATGTCAGCTCCGCTTCAGTTTGGGGTCGAGCGCGTCGCGCAGCCCGTCGCCCATGAGGTTGATCGCCAGCACCGAGACAAGGATTGCAAGGCCGGGGAAGGTCACGACCCACCAGGCGCGCAGGATGAATTCCCGCGCCTCGGCCAGCATGGTGCCCCATTCCGATGCCGGGGGTTGCGCGCCCATGCCCAGGAAACCCAGCGCGGCGCTGTCAAGAACGGCCGAGGAAAACGACAGCGTCGCCTGCACGATCAGGGGCGCAAGACAGTTGGGCAGGATGGTTCGGAACATCAGCCGCAAGGGGCCCGCGCCTGCCATCCGCGCGGCGGTGACGTATTCGCGGGCCTTTTCGCCCATGACGGCGGCACGGGTCAGGCGGGCGAAATGCGGCTGGTAGACGATGGCGATGGCGATCATCGCATTGGTGAGCCCCGGCCCGAGCACCGCGACCAGCACCAGCGCCAGCAGCAGTGACGGGAAGGCCAGCACCACGTCCATCACCCGCATGATCACCGCATCGACCCAGCCGCCGAAGAACCCGGCCAGAAGCCCGATGACGATTCCGCCGATCAGCGCGATGGCGACGACGACCACACCGATGAACAGCGAATATTGCGCGCCATAGATCAGCCGGGACAGCATGTCGCGCCCCACGGCATCGGTGCCAAGGATGAAGCCGGACCGGCCGCCCTCTTGCCAGACGGGGGGCGCAAGCAGCGCGTCGCGGAACTGTTGCGTGGGATCATGCGGCGCCAGAAGCGGCGCGAAGACCGCCGCCAGCACCATCAGCATGAAGACAAACAGGCCGATGACGGCGCCGCGGTTCTGGCGGAAGTGGAACCAGAAATCGGCCAGCATCCGGCGGCGGATCGCGGCGTCGCTCAGCCGGACGACAGCCTCGGGGGCGGGTGCAACGGTCATTTATGTCGGATCCTCGGATTGATGAGGCCATAGGTCAGGTCAACCAGCAGGTTGACCACCATCACCAGCGCGGCGATCAGCAGAAGGCCGCTCTGCACCACCGGATAGTCGCGGCGCGAGATGGAATCGATCATCCATTTGCCGATGCCGGGCCAGGAAAAGATCGTCTCGGTCAGGATTGCGCCCGCCATCAGGACGCCGATCTGAAGACCGATGGTGGTGATGACCGGGATCATGGCGTTCCTGAGCGCATGGACACCGACGACGCGGGCCGTCGGCATTCCCTTGGCCCTGGCGGTGCGGACGTAATCCTCGCCCATCACCTCAAGCATGGCGGAGCGGGTCTGGCGCGCGATGACGGCGAGCGGGATCGTGGCCAGCACCACCGAGGGCAGGATCAGGTGAGACAGCGCCGAGACGAAGGCACCCTTCTGCCCCGACAGAAGGCTGTCGATCAGCATGAAGCCCGTCACCGGCGGGAAGAAATACAGAAGCGAGATGCGCCCCGATACAGGCGTCCATTGCAGGATGCCGGAAAAGAAGATGATGAGCAGCAGCCCCCACCAGAAGATCGGCATCGAAAACCCGATCAAGGCCCCGGTCATGGAAATCTGATCGAACCAAGACCCGCGCTTGATCGCCGCCAGCACGCCGACCGGAACGCCGATCAGCGTGGCGATCAGGATAGCCATCAGCCCCAGTTCCACCGTCGCCGGGAACAGGGCCAGAAATTCGGTCAGCACCGGCTTTTTCGTCACCAGCGAATTGCCCAGGTCGCCATGCATGAGCCGCCCGAGGAAATCGAGGTATTGCGCCCAGATCGGCTTGTCAAAACCCAGTTGCGCCGAAAGCTCGGCATGGCGTTCGGGCGTGATGCCGCGTTCGCCGGCCATCAACAGCACCGGATCGCCCGGCAGGACGCGCACGAAGCCAAAGGCGATGATGGTGATGCCAAGGAAGGTCGGCACCAGATAAAGGATCTTGCCGATGAGGAACCTGAACATGCGATGAATCCTTGCTGGACGTGCGGGAATGACCCCGCACGTCCGATTGTCCGAAACCGGACCTTATTCGGCGATATCGACGGTATCGAAGGTGAAGTCGCCCAGCGGGCTCTGGACAAAACCCGAGACCTTGTTCGACATCGGCACATACTGCGTCGAATGGTCAAGCGTCGCCCAGGGTGCCTGATCCTTGAAGATCACCTGCGCCTGTTCGTAAAGCTTGGTCCGTTCGGCCACGTCGCTGGCCTGCTTGGCCTTCGACAGCAGGTCCGAGAACTCCTGGTTGCACCAGAAGGCCCGGTTCGCCCCGCCCTCGCCCGCGGCGGCGCAGGACAGCAGCACGCCCATGAAGTTGTCGGGGTCGCCGTTGTCGCCGGTCCAGCCCAGGATCACCGCGCCGTCGCGGCCCGGTTCCATCGACTTCTTGAGGTATTCGCCCCATTCGTAGCTGACGATCTCGACCTTGACGCCGACCTTGGCGAAGTCTTCCTGGATCAGCTCCGCCGTGCGGCGGGCGTTGGGCATGTAGGGACGCTGCACCGGCATCGCCCAGACCTTCATCGACAGATCCTTGACGCCCGCTTCCTCAAGCAGCTTCTTCGCGGCTTCCGGATCATAGGGATCGTCCTGGATCGCGTCGTTGTAGGACCACATGGTCGGCGGGATCGGGTTCTTGGCCACCTGCCCCGCGCCCTGGAACACGGCGTCGATGATCGCCTGCTTGTTCATCGCCATGTTCAGCGCCTTGCGAACGCGCACGTCGTCGAAAGGCTTCTGGGTGGTGTTGTAGGCCAGGTAGCCCACGTTCAGGCCCGCCTGCTCCTCCACCTTGAGGTTCGGATCGGCCTTGATCGCCGCCACATCGGCCGGCGCCGGGAACGGCATCAGCTGGCATTCGTTGGCCTTGAGCTTTTGCAGCCGCACCGCCGCGTCGGGCGTGATCGCAAACACCAGATCGTCGATCTTCGGGGCCTCGCCCCAGTAGTCGGCGTTCTTCTGGAAGCGGATCACCGCATCCTTCTGATAGGCCACGAACTTGAACGGCCCGGTGCCGATCGGCAGGTTGTTGAAGTCTTCCCTGGTGCCCGCCTTGTCCAGCGCATCGGCATATTCCTTCGACACGATCGAGGCGAAGGGCATGGCGATGTCGGCCAGGAACGGCGCTTCGGGACGGGTCAGCACGAACTTGACCGTGTTGTCGTCGACCTTGACGATTTCCTTGATCAGCGAGGGCATTTCCATCGAGGTGTAATATTCGTAGGTGACGCCCGCGATGTATTCGTGCCAGGGGTTGTCCTTGTTGCCCTGCCGATCGTAGCTGAAGATCACGTCATCGGCGTTGAAATCGCGGGTGGGCGTGAACTTCTCGTTCGACTGCCATTTCACGCCCTTGCGCAGCTTGAAGGTGTATTCCAGCCCGTCGGCAGAGACTTCCCAGCTTTCGGCAAGGCCCGGCTCGATCTCGGTCGTGCCCTTCTTGAACTCGACCAGCCGGTTGTAGACCGGATGCGCCGAGGCGTCGAAGGTCGTGCCGGCGGTATAGGGCGCCGGATCGAAACCCTCGGGCGAGGCTTCCGAGCAGTAGACGAAGGTCTTGGCCATGGCCGGCACCGCCGCCCCCAGCGCAAGCGCCGAGGCAGCAATGAGGCTGCGCGTCAGAATTTTCATATCGTCTGTCCTTTCACTCACTGTTGATCGTGGTCCGGCCTTGGCTGGCCGGATGGTGATCCAGCAGGGCAAACGGTGCCTTGCTGGAAATCTTGCGCGGAACGGCCGGAACCGCCCGCGATAGGTGTGGAAGTCAGGTCGTGGCGAAGGGGTCGTCAAGCGTCGCCGCCGGGGCCGAGAACCAGCGCGGGCCGCTGTCGGTCATGTAGGCGATGTCTTCCAGCCGCACCCCGCATTCACCATAGACGCAAAGCATCGGCTCGATCGAAAAGCACATGCCGGGCTCCAGCGGCGTGTCGTTGCCCGCGACGATCCAGGGCTCTTCGTGGATGTCGAGGCCAAGGCCGTGGCCGGTGCGGTGCGGCAGACCCGGCACGGCGTAGCCGGGGCCGAAGCCGGCATCCTCCAGCACGCCCCGCGCGGCGGCATCGACCGCCGAACAGGGCGCGCCCGGACGTGCGGCGGCGAAAGCCGCTGCCTGCGCCTGACGCTCCAGTTCCCAAAGCTGGCGCTGGCGCGGCGTCGGCGTGCCGAAGACATAGCTGCGGGTGATGTCGGAGCGATAGCCGTGCAGGATGGCGCCCATGTCCACCAGCACCATGTCGCCTTCCGCCAGAATCTGCGGATGGGGCACGCCATGGGGATAGGCGGTGGCTTCACCGAACTGGACCGCCGCGAACAGCGGCTTCAGCCCCTGCGCCTGATGCGCCTCGTCGATGAAAGCCGCCACGTCGGTTGTCGACATGCCGGGGCGAAGGCCCGCCCAGACCGCGCGCTGGACCAGAAGGCTTGCGTCCATCGCCGTCTGGATCAGCGCGATTTCGTTGGCCGATTTCACCTGCCTTTGCGCCACGATCAGCGGCTGGGCGGAGATCACCGGTGCGGCCAGCGCCCGCGCCATCCGGTCGGCAAAGACAAAGGGCGTGGCCGGATCCACGGCGAGCCCCGTGCCCGGCGCCGCGATCCCTGCAAGGCCGGCAGCCAGAATCGCAAAGGGATCCTCGTCCTCTTCCCAGACCAGCACCTCACCGGGAAGCCGGATCAGGCTGTCAAGTTTCGGCCGCTCGAAGGTCGGGCTCAGGTAGCGGATCGCGCCATCCGAGGGGATCAGCGCGCCATGGATGCGTTCCGACAGGCCAAGCGTCAGGCCGGTGAAATAGGTCAGCGACGACGATGCATCGAGCCAGACCGCCTTTGCCCCCCTGATGCGCATATCGGCCTGCAACCGCGCTATGCGCGCCGCATGTTCCCCTGTCGTGATCGCGGGTGCGCTCACCGGGGTCAGGCCTCGCAGGGCCGTCTGGAAGTCGGTCATGGGCTCACTCTGTTTTGAAGATGCAGGCTAGACCGAGTCTCGCACTTGTTCAACAACCCCGACGCAACGTCGTCTTCCCGGTCCTTTTCGCCCCTTGCTTTCTTGGCTGGTCCAAAGGGAAGGAACAGGCTAGGCTTGCGATCACATATCGGCATTCGGGCCCCGGACTGGTCGCTTTCCCGCGAATCGGTGCGGGGTTTTTCGTTTTCGGGGAACGGGTTTGAGACGCGACGTCGCCATCGGTATCCTGCATTCGGCGAGCGGCCCTTATACGGCCCTCGCCATGGTCGCGCGCGCCGGCATCCTTCGCGGGGTGGCCGAGGTCAACGCCGATCCGTCGCGCGACCTTTCCTTCACGGTGCATGACCGCGATCCCGAAGGACGTCTGGATCGCTATGCCCCGCTCTGCCGTGACCTGCTGCAGGAAAAGGGGCTGCGCCACATCTTCGGATGCATTACCTCGTCCAGTCGCAAGGAAGTCATTCCCGAACTGGAACGCCACGATGGCGTGTTGTGGTATTCGGCGCCATACGAGGGCTTCGAGGCCAGCGCCCAGGTGGCCTACATGCATTCCTGCCCCAACCAGCATCTGCTGCCGCTTCTGGACTGGGCGATGCCTCGCTTTGGCCGCCGGGTCTGCCTTGTCGGATCAAATTATATCTGGGGCTGGGAAATCGCGCAGATCGCCCGCGAAAGGATCCTCGCCTGCGGCGGACAGATCCTGTCGGACCGCTATCTGCCGATCGGGGATACCGCGCTTGACCATATCATCGCCGAAATGCGGGCACTGCGGCCCGACTTCATCGTGAATTCACTGATCGGTCAAAGCTCCTACACCTTCCTCGCCCGGCTGGCGGAGCTTCGGACCGAACCGGGTGCCGAAACCGCCGCAGCCAACGGGAGTGCGCCCGCGCTTCCCGTCCTTTCGTGCAACTTCACCGAAGGCGAGATCGCCGATGCCGGCCCCGCCGCCGAGGGGCTGATCGCTGCCGGCCCGCATTTCGAGACGGGGGCCGACGGGCTTGGCTCGATCGGCGAAATGTCGCGGCTTGCGGTTCTGGAACTGGCGGACCTGTTGCAAGGCAAGCCGGGCGCCGAAGACCTGCCGATGGTCGAGCTGCTCGCACAAGCCGCAAGACAGGGCCACAGGTCGCGGCTGGACGGCGAAAACCAGCATGCCCGCCAGCCCGTCGTGGTCGCGGAGCTGCGGGACGGGCGTTTCCAAGAGATCCTGCGCCTGCCCGAACGCGCAGCCGATCCCTACTGGACCCGCCGCGAGGCTCCGGTCCCGGCGCGCCCGGTGCTGCGGGTGGTGCCATGACGCGGATGCGCACCGAAAGCCTGGGCGGCGCGCGGGCCCTTGTCCTGCATCGCCCGCATCCGGCCACGCAGCCGCTCCTGCGCCAGCTTCATGTCATCGGGCTTGAGGCACGCGAAGCCTGGCCCGAGCTTCCGGCCGAGGCGGTGACGGCGGATTTCGTCTTCTATGACGCGGACATGGCCCATGACGGGCAGTTTCCATGGGCGCCAGGCGCCTCGCCCATGCCGATGATCGCGCTGATCGGTTCCGAGGCTCCGGGCCGCCTGCGCTGGGCGATGACGATGGGCGCCCATGCGCAGTTGCTCAAACCCGTGAGCGGCTCGGGCGTCTATGCGGCACTTCTGGTCGCGCGCAGCAACTTCGACCGCACCATCGAGGCTTCCGCCCGGATCACCGATCTGGAAAGGCGGCTTTCGGCCCGCCAGACCATCGTGCAGGCAGTGATGATCTTCGTCCTGCGCGGCAAGAGCCAGTCGGAAGCTTACGAGCTGCTGCGCCACACCGCCACCGCCTGGCGCGTGACCATCGAGGAGGCGGCCGAGCGCCTTGTCGCCTCGCATTCCAGCGAAAGCCCCGCCGATGACAGCAAACGTGTCGACCAGTCCTGAACCGGCCGCGCCGCTGGACGCCACGCCGCCGTTCTGGCGCCGGCTGCTCCGGCGCCGACTGGCGGTGCTGGGGCTGGTGGTCATGGCGGTCTGCGTGCTGGGCGCGGTCCTGGCCCCCTGGATCGCCCCCTACGACCCGAATGAACAGCACTTCGACGGGCTGACGATCGAAGGCGCCCCCCTGCCCCCCGGCGCGATGTTCTGGTTCGGCACCGACCTTCTGGGGCGCGACCTGTTCTCGCGCCTGCTTTATGGCGCGCGGACATCGCTGGTGATCGGGGTGGTGGCGAATGGCGCGGCGCTGCTGATCGGCACGCTGGTGGGCGTCACGGCGGGCTATTTCCGCGGCGTCACCGGCGCGGTGCTGATGCGTTTCACCGACCTGATGATGGCCTTCCCGGCGCTTTTGCTGGCGATCTGCCTTGCCGCGATCTTTTCGCCCTCGCTCTGGATCGTGGCCATGGTCATCGCCTTCGTGAACTGGGTGCAGACGGCGCGGGTGATCTACACGGAAACATCCTCGCTGGCCGAACGAGACTATATCGCCGCCGAAAAGACCCTGGGCGCCGGGCACGGGCGGATCCTGTTCCGCCACATCCTGCCGCATCTGGTGCCGATGCTGATCATCTGGGGCACGCTGGGGATTTCGACCACCGTGCTGCTTGAGGCGACGCTGTCGTTCCTTGGCGTCGGCGTGCAGCCGCCCACGCCAAGCTGGGGCAACATCATCTTTGAAAACCAGACCTATTTCCAGTCGGCGCCCTGGCTGGTGTTCATCCCCGGTGCCGCGATCCTTGCGCTGGCGCTGGCTTTCAACCTGGTGGGGGACGCGCTGCGCGACATCCTCGACCCCACGCAACAGGGGCGCGACTGATGCTTGCCTATGTCCTGCGCCGCCTGATCCAGTCCGCCCTGATCCTGCTGGGCGTGTCCTTCATCACCTTCGTGCTGCTTTATGTGCTGCCCGCCGATCCGGTGCGCCAGATCGCCGGGCGGTCGGCCACCCCCGAGACGGTCGAGAGCATCCGCCGGCAACTGGGGCTCGACCAGCCCTTCGTCGTGCAATACGCAAACTACCTGTGGAACCTAGTCCATGGCGACCTTGGCCGGTCCTATCTGCAAAAGACCGAAGTGGCGGCGCTGCTTCTGTCGCGCCTGCCGGCCACGTTGCTGCTGATGGTGGCGGCGATCTTCTGCGAGCTGCTGATCGGCCTGACGCTGGGCATGATCGCGGCACTTTACCGGGGGCGACCGCTGGACAATGCCCTGATGCTGGGCAGCTTCGTCACCGTATCCGCGCCGCAATTCGTGGTGGCATTGCTGCTGCTTTACGTCTTTTCGGTCCGGCTTGGCTGGTTTCCGATCGGAGGCTACGGCACCGCCGCGCATCTGGTTCTGCCGGCGCTGACGCTCGGCATCCTCGGTTCGGGCTGGTATTCGCGGATCATGCGGTCCTCGATGCTGGACGTGATGCGCGCCGACTTCATCCGCACCGCCCGCGCCAAGGGCCTTGGCCGTGCCCGCGTCGTGCTGTGGCACGCGCTGCCGAACGCGATCCTGCCGGTGATCGCCATGGTCGGCATCGACATCGGCATGTTCATGTCGGGGATCGTCGTGGTGGAAAGCGTCTTCGGCTGGCCCGGAATCGGGCAACTGGCCTGGCAGGCGATCCAGCGCGTCGACATCCCGATCATCATGGGGGTCACGCTGGTTTCGGCCACTGCCATCGTCATCGGAAACCTGATCGCCGACCTGGTTGCCCCCCTCATCGACCCGCGCATCCGTCTGCGTTGAACCCTTCACCAACAGGAGAGAAGCCAATGAAGAAACTGATCCTTACCACCGCGCTTGCCGCCCTGATCGCGGCGCCTGCCCTTGGCCAGGGCGAAGCCCCGAAACACGGGGGCAACATGATCGTCACCTACAAGGACGACGTGGCGACGCTTGACCCGGCCATCGGCTATGACTGGCAGAACTGGTCGATGATCAAGTCGGTCTTCGACGGGCTGATGGATTACGAGCCGGGCACCACCACCCTGCGCCCCGGCCTTGCCGAAAGCTACACGCTGTCGGACGACGGGCTGACCTATACGTTCAAGCTGCGTCCCGGCGTCAAGTTCCACAACGGGCGCGAGATGACGGCCGAGGACGTGGTCTGGTCGATCAACCGCGTCGTGAACCCCGCGACCCAGTCCCCGGGCCAGGGTTTCTTCGGCATGATCGAGGGTTTCGACGACGCCGCGGCCGGCAAGGCCCCGGGGCTTTCGGGCATCAGCGCGCCGGACGCGGGCACGGTGGTGTTCAAGCTGTCGCGCCCCGATGCCACCTTCCTGCATGTCATGGCGCTGAACTTCTCCTTCGTCGTGCCGAAGGAAGTGGTCGAGGCCGAGGGTGCGGACTTCGGCAAGAAACCCGTGGGCACCGGCGCCTTCAAGCTGGCCGAATGGACCCTTGGCCAGCGGCTCGTGTTCGAGAAGAACCCCGATTACTGGATTTCGGGCGTGCCCTATCTGGACAGCTTCACCGTCGAGGTCGGGCAGGAACCGGTGGTGGCGCTGCTCAGGGTCCAGAAGGGCGAGGTGGACGTGCCCGGCGACGGCATCCCGCCGGCAAAATTCATCGAGGTGATGAGCGACCCGGCCCAGGCGGCCCTTGTGGTGGAAGGCGGCCAGCTCCAGACCGGCTATGTCACCATGAACGTGACCAAGCCGCCCTTCGACAAGGTCGAGGTGCGCCGGGCCGTCAACATGGCGATCAACAAGGACCGGATCGTGCAGGTGATCAACGGCCGGGCGCTGCCGGCAAACCAGCCGCTGCCCCCCTCGATGCCGGGCTACACCAAGGACTACAAGGGCTATCCCCATGACCCGGAGGCCGCAAGGAAGCTGCTGGCCGACGCCGGCTATCCCGACGGATTCGAGACCGAGCTTTTCGCCATGAACACCGACCCGAACCCGCGCATCGCCCAGGCGATCCAGCAGGATCTGAAGGCCATCGGCATCAATGCGGCGATCAAGTCGCTGGCCCAGGCCAACGTGATCGAGGCCGGCGGCGCGGGCACCGCGCCGATGATCTGGTCGGGCGGCATGGCCTGGATTGCCGACTTCCCCGATCCGGCCAACTTCTACGGCCCGATCCTGGGCTGCGGCGGCGCCGTCGAAGGCGGCTGGAACTGGGCGAAATACTGCAACGAGGCGCTTGATGCCAAGGCGGCCGAAGCCGATGCCATCGTCGATCCGGCCAAGGCCGCGGAACGGCTGGAGATCTGGTCGGACATCTACATGCAGGTCATGGAGGATGCTCCCTGGGCGCCGATCTTCAACGAGCAGCGCTTCACCATGAAATCGGCGCGGATGGGCGGGGATGATGCGCTTTACGTCGATCCGATCGCGATTCCGGTGAACTACGACTACGCCTTCATCAAGGAGTGAGGCAGACCATGTGCAAGCACTGCAACCACACGATCCACGCCCGGAGCCACCATTTCGGCTGGGACAACAGCTTTGCCCCCGCCCTGACGGCCGCGCCGGGCGAGACGATCCGGTTCGAGTGCCTTGACAGTTCCGGGGGCCAGCTTGGCCCCCGTTCCACCGTCAAGGAGGTGGGCGCGCTGGACTTCGGCCGGATCAACCCGGTTTCGGGGCCGATCTTCGTCGATGGCGCCAGGCCGGGCGACGTGCTCAAGGTCACGATCGAGGGCTTCACGCCGCAGGAACGCGAGGGCGCGGGCTTTGGCTGGACGGCGAACATCCCGGGCTTCGGCCTGCTGACCGACCAGTTCCCCGACCCCGCGCTCAATGTCTGGAAGTTCGACGCCACCAGCATGGCGCCGGCGCTTTACGGCCAGAATGCCCGTGTGCCGCTGAAGCCCTTTGCCGGCACCATCGGCAATGCCCCGGCCGAGACGGGCCACCATTCGGTCGTTCCGCCGCGCCGGATGGGCGGCAACATGGACATCCGCGACCTTGCCGCCGGCACCACGCTTTATCTGCCGGTCGAGGTCGAGGGCGCGCTGTTCTCGGTGGGGGACACCCATGCCGCGCAAGGCGATGGCGAGGTCTGCGGCACGGCGATCGAAAGCCCCTTCGACGTGGTGCTGACGCTCGACCTGATCAAGGACCAGCCGCTGAAGACCCCGCGCTTTACCACGCCGGGGCCGGTCACGCGCCATCTTGACGCCAAGGGCTACGAGGCAACCACCGGGATCGGGCCCGATCTCTGGGCGGCGGCGCGCGATGCGGTGGCCAACATGATCGACCTGCTTTGCGCCACGCAGAAACTGGCGCCGGTCGATGCCTACATGCTGGTCTCGACCTGCGGCGACCTGCGGATTTCGGAGATCGTCGACATGCCGAACGTCGTCGTCAGCTTCTATGTCCCCCGGGTGGTGTTCGAATGACCACGGCGACCGCGCCATTGCTTCCGGCGGGCACAGACCCGGCGGAAGTGGTCCTTGCCGTGCGCGGCCTGCAGGTGGCCGCGCGGTCCGACAGCGGTCTGATGCCGCTGATCGAGGATCTTTCCTTCGACCTGCGGCGCGGCGAAACGCTTGCCATCGCCGGGGAAAGCGGCTCGGGGAAGTCGATCACGGCGCTGGCCTGCATGGGGCTCTTGCCGCAACCGGCCGTCCGGGTGACCGGCGGCACGATCCGGCTGGGCGATACCGAACTGACCGGCCTGCCCGAGGCGCGGATGCAGCGGATCCGTGGCGCGCGCATCGCCATGATCTTTCAGGAACCGATGACGGCGCTCAACCCGGTGATGACCATCGGCCGGCAACTGACCGAAGCGATCCGGGCGCATGAGCCGCTGGGGCTGGCCGCTGCGCGCACCCGCACGATCGAGGCGATACGGGCGGTGCGCATCTCGCAGCCCGAACGGCGGCTGGCCCAATACCCGCACGAACTGTCGGGCGGGATGCGCCAGCGGGTGATGATCGCCATGGCGCTGGCGCTCCGGCCCGACGTGCTGATCGCGGACGAGCCGACGACGGCTCTAGATGTGACCGTCCAGCGCGAGGTGCTCGACCTCTTGCGCGACCTGCAGCGCGAGTTGTCGACGGCGGTGATCCTGATCACCCATGACATGGGCGTGGTGGCCGAAATGGCCGACCGGGTGATCGTCATGCGCCGTGGCCGCGTCGTGGAAACTGCGCCGACGGCCAGCCTTTTTGCCGCGCCGCAGGACGACTATACCCGGCAACTGCTGGCCGCCGTTCCCCGGATTGGCGCCGGGCAGGCCCGCCCGGCGCAAGGCAGCCCCCTGCCCGACGGCGGCGATACGCTTGTGCGGATGACCGATGTCTCGGTGCGCTTTCCGGTGCGGCAGGGGGTCTTCGGCCGCCTGCACGCCCGGGTCCATGCCGTCGAAAAGGTATCGCTCGACATTCGGCGAGGCGAGACGCTGGCGCTGGTCGGCGAAAGCGGCTGCGGCAAGTCGACCATCGCCCGGGCGCTGGTCGGGCTGGTGCCGCACGAGGGCCGGATCGAGGTCGGCGGCAAGGCGCTCGCCGATCTGGGCAGGGCCGCGACCAAGGCGCTGCGGCGCGATCTGCAGATCGTGTTCCAGGATCCGATGGCGGCGCTCGATGCGCGGATGACGGTGGGCGAGCTGATCCGCGAACCCCTTGTCATCCACGGGATCGGCACGCCCGATGAACAGCGTGCCCGCGTGCGCGACCTGCTGGAGCGTGTGGACCTGCCGGCTTTGGCCGCCAATCGCTACCCGCACCAGTTTTCCGGCGGGCAGCGCCAGCGGATCTGCATTGCCCGCGCGCTGGCGCTGAAGCCGCGGCTGATCGTCTGCGACGAAAGCGTGGCGGCACTTGATGTCTCGATCCAGGCGCGGGTACTGGACCTTCTGCGCGATCTCCAGGCCGAGACGGGCGTGAGCTACCTGTTCATCAGCCACGACATGG
This sequence comes from Paracoccaceae bacterium, assembly GCA_020622085.1. Taxonomy (GTDB): domain Bacteria; phylum Pseudomonadota; class Alphaproteobacteria; order Rhodobacterales; family Rhodobacteraceae; genus QY30. The sequence goes on from JAHRYM010000001.1 coordinate 1,703,063, forward strand.
CGGTGGTCGAGAATATCTCGGACCGGGTCGCGGTGATGTATCTGGGCCAGATCGTCGAGATGGGCAGTCGCGCGCAGGTCTTCGGCGATCCGCGCCACAGTTACACCAGACGGCTGCTTGCCGCGGTGCCGGTCCCCGATCCGCAGGCCCCGCGCCGCGACATGCCCCGGCTCACGGGCGAAATCCCGAGCCCGGTCTGGCCGATCGGCGCCGGGCCGGAACGAAAGGTGCTGGTCGACATGGGTGCGGGCCACATGGTCGCGCCGGAGTAGCGGAACCGGGCGCCTGCGGCATGGGCGCGGGCGCAAGGCGACGGGCGTCGCCACAGGCTGTTTCCCGATGGTTTTCCGGGCGCGGAGACCAGGCCGAGGCGCAGGGCACCCGGCCCTACCCCCAGACCGCCTCGAATTCGCGCCACTCACCCGGCGACATGCCGGAGTTTTCGCGCGTCACGACTTCGCCCGCCAGCCGGCGTTTCAGGATATCGACGGCACGGCCGCTGAGCGTCACCCCACCCAGGCGGTAGTCTTCAAACGCGGCATAGGCGGCGGGAACCCAGTCCCGCACGATCTGGCACACCACTTGCGCATAGGCGCGGATTTCGTATTGCGCATGGGTGTCGGCCCGCAGGCGCAGGAAATGGAACAGGTTGTGCAGGTCGGTCTTCCAGTACCATTGCGTGTAGACATTGGCGGGCAGGTTCATCCGCGCCAGTTCGCGCGCAAGGCCCTGCTTTCCCGTCGCCTCATCCGGGGTCAGCATATCTTCGTAATGGTCATAGGCGCGCGTCGCGTCGGCCTTGAGGATGTCAAGGACGCGCGCGGCCTCCTCGCCCTGCAAAAGCGCGCCGCGGCCCTGGTTGTTGACCGTCGATTGCGCCGCCAGATGTTCGGGCGCCGGGATGTAGAATTCCCGTTCAAGAATCGAATAGCGCGCCGAATATTCGTTCACGTTCGCGGTCCGGTGGCGGATCCACTGGCGGGCGACGAAGACCGGCAGCTTGACGTGGAACTTGACCTCGCACATCTCGAACGGGGTCGAGTGCCAGTGCCGCATCAGGTAGCGGATCAGGCCTTCGTCGTTTTGCACCGCCTTGGTGCCACGGCCATAGCTGACGCGGGCGGCCTGGGTGATGGCGCTGTCGTCGCCCATGTAGTCGATGACCCGGACCAGCCCGTGGTCCAGCACCGGGTGCGCGGTGTAGAGATGCGCCTCCATCCCCGGTGCGGTGGCGCGCAGCGTGCTGCGGCGCTGGGATCTGGCCTCGGCGATCTCGGCCTGTTGTTCCGGGGTCAGGGTCATGGGGCGCGGCCTTTTTCTGGCAATCGGACGATTCTCGCGGACCTGTGTAGCCTGCTTTGCCCCGACGGGGCACCCTGCGATGCCGCGGCCGGGGATATTTCTCTTCGCTGGCTCCACAGGGTCGGTTTTGCTAGGGTTGGTGCAACGCAAGACAAGGAGGCCCTGGGCCATGACGATCCGCTATCTGCACGCCATGGTCCGCGTGCTCGACCTTGAAAAGTCGATGGAGTTCTACGGCCTGCTCGGCCTGTCGGAAATCCGCCGCCATGAAAGCAGGGATGGTCGCTTCACGCTGGTCTATCTGGCTGCCCCCGGCCAGCCGGAAACGCCGATCGAGCTGACATACAACTGGGATGGCGACAATGGCCTGCCTTCGGACAGCCGCCACTTCGGCCACCTGGCCTATGAGGTAGACAATATCTACGACACCTGCGCCTTCCTGCAATCAAAGGGCGTGACCATCAACCGCCCGCCGCGCGATGGTCGGATGGCCTTTGTCCGTTCGCCCGACAACATCTCGATCGAGCTTTTGCAGCGCGGGGCCGCGCTTGCTCCGGCTGACCCTTGGGCGAGCATGGCAAACACCGGCCACTGGTAGGCCGGGCGCGCAAGGCCCCCCGGTCCCGCAGGGGCGGGGCATACTTGCGCACGGGTGACGGGCGCACGGGTGACGGGCGCATCAGTAGATATAGCGGATCTGGTCGCTCCAGAACCGTTCGAGCCGGCGAAGATTCGCGTTCACTCCACCCAGGTCCGCAAGTCCCAGCACCGATTTCGCCTCGATCCCGTCAGCATGGCGGCGGAACAGCGCGGCGACCGAATCCCGCAACTCCGTCCCCTTCGGGCTCAGCCGGACGCGGACCGACCTTCGATCGACCTCGGAGCGTTCGTGGTGCATGTAGCCGGTCTCGACCAGCTTCTTCAGGTTGTAGCTCACATTCGAGCCCTGATAGTAGCCGCGCGATTTCAGTTCGCCCGCCGTCACCTCGTTGGCGCCGATGTTGAACAGCAGGAGCGCCTGCACGGCGTTGATTTCCATGATGCCAAGGCGTTCGAATTCATCCTTGATCACATCAAGCAGCAGCCGATGCAGCCGTTCGACCAGCGCAAGCATTTCCAGATAATGCGCCAGCACGCCGGCGCGGCTGCCTGGCAGGGGCTCTTGCAGAGACATCCCGGACTCCTCGTCATTCCGAACGGGGCCAGAATGGCAACGAAGCGCGAACATTCGGTTAAGCGCGATCTACCCCGTCGCGCGGCACCTTGCGCGGTGCCCACCTGCCTGCACCACCGGCTGCCCCGCTCAGCGCATCCGCAGGCGGGCGAAATCCCCGATGCGGGCAATCAGCGGCGCGTGTTCCGAAGGCGCCACCCGGGCGCCGGTGATCCATGGGTAAAGATCCTGGTCGTTCTCGGACAAGAGCGCGTCATAGGCGCGCAACTCCACCTCGGAGAGCGTTGCCAGATGCGCGTCGGCGAAGGGGCCAAGGATCAGGTCCATTTCCTTGGTGCCACGCCGCCAGCTGCGCATCGCCAGCCGCTTGATCCGCGCCGCGTCGGATTCACCATATTGTGGCATAGAAGGCTGGGTCATCGGGGGCATTCCGGCTTGAACGGCAATGGCGATGGTCTTATGGCATGGCCCCGCCAAGATCAAACCGGAGTCGCTGTCCATGGCCTTTCTGTCCGACACTCTCGCGCGGGTCAAACCCTCGGCCACCATCGCCGTCACCAACAAGGCGCGCGAACTGAAGGCGGCGGGCCGCGACATCATCGGCCTTGGCGCGGGCGAGCCCGATTTCGACACGCCGCAGAACATCAAGGATGCCGCCAAGCGCGCCATCGACGAGGGGAAGACCAAATACACCGCCGTCGACGGCATCCCCGAGCTGAAAGAGGCGATCTGCGCCAAGTTCAAGCGCGAGAACGGCCTGACCTATACCCCCGCGCAGGTGAGCGTCGGGACCGGTGGCAAGCAGATCCTCTACAACGCGCTGATGGCGACGCTGAACCCCGGCGACGAGGTCATCGTGCCGGCGCCCTACTGGGTGTCTTACCCCGACATGGTGATGCTGGCGGGCGGCACCCCCGTGGCGGTAGCGGCCGGGATCGAGACGAACTTCAAGATTACGCCCGCACAGCTGGAAGCGGCGATCACGCCGAAGACCAAGTGGTTCATCTTCAACTCGCCCTCGAACCCGACGGGCGCGGCCTATACCCGCGCCGAGTTGAAGGCGCTGACCGACGTGCTGCTGCGCCATCCGCATGTCTGGATCATGTCGGACGACATGTATGAACATCTGGTCTTCGACGATTTCGAATTCACCACCCCCGCCCAGATCGAACCCGCGCTTTACGACCGCACGCTGACCTGCAACGGCGTCAGCAAGGCCTATGCGATGACCGGATGGCGGATCGGCTATGCCGCCGGCCCCGTGGCGCTGATCAAGGCGATGGGCACGATCCAGTCGCAATCGACCTCGAACCCCTGTTCCATCGCGCAATATGCCGCCGTCGAGGCGCTGAACGGGCCACAGGACTTTCTGTCCGAGAACAAGAAAGCTTTCCAGCGCCGCCGCGATCTGGTGGTGTCGATGCTCAATCAGGCCAAGGGCATCAACTGCCCGCGTCCCGAAGGCGCCTTCTACGTCTATCCCGACATCTCGGCCTGCATCGGCAAGACCTCGGCCGGCGGCGCGCAGGTCAACGACGACGAGGCCTTCGCCACGGCACTGCTGGAGGAAACCGGCGTGGCGGTGGTCTTTGGCGCGGCCTTCGGGCTTTCGCCGAACTTCCGCGTCAGCTACGCTACTTCGGACGCCGCGCTGGAAGAGGCCTGCAAGCGCATCCAGAGCTTCTGCGCCGGGCTGCGCTGACCAATCGGGCGGCGGGAGACATTTCAACAATGCCTGACCTGCCGCCCTATCACTTCCGTCTCCGCGACAATGGCGCAGTGGTCTTCCGCGTGGGCTATGACAGCCGCAACCAGCGGATCGAGATGGAGCCTATCGCCACCGTCCAGATCCGCAACGGCGAGATCCGCCCGCAGGCCGACCGGATCCTGACCCCGGCCGACCGCGAGGCCATCGACGCATGGCTCGAGGCCCGGCAGGCGCGGCAGGCAAGCCGCGAGGTCGATGATGCCGAGCGCTGCATCGAGTCGCTGAACGCCACCGCCCACTGGGCGCAGACCCGCGCCTCGACCGAGCAGCTCGAGCAGATCACCGAACGGATGCTTCTGGCGATCCATGACCTGCGCAGCGTGCTTGTGCGCCGGCAGGCTGACCGGCTGGCCGGCAAACCGCCCCGCAGCTGACCAAGGGGGGTGGCCAGCGTCGCGGGATAGCCGGTCAGGCCCCGCGCGGCACCGGAGCCAGCGCCCCGGCCAGGGCTGGTCCACGCCAGAACCGCCACATCAGCAGGGCCGCCGCAAAGACCAGCCCCACAACCAGACCCGACCAGATGCCGACACCGCCCCAGCCGAAGGTGAACCCCGCCAGATAACTGACCGGCAACCCCACGCCCCAGTAGGAAAACAGCGCAATCCACATCGGCACGCGGGTATCATGGACCCCGCGCAAGAGCCCGAGCGCCACCACCTGCAACCCGTCGAACAACTGGAAGACCGCAGCCACGGTCAGAAGCTGCACCCCCAGGGCCAGGATCTGCGGCGCCTCGGGGTGGCTCATGTCGGAAAACAGGCTGATGATCTGCACCGGCAGCGCCAGAAACAGCGCCACGGCGGCGGCACTGATCGCCACCGTCATCGCCACACCGGTCCGCGCCGCCTCGGCCAGGGACTGCGCATCGCGCGCCCCGTAGAAATGACCGATCCTCACCGTCACCGCGTTGGCCAGACCCAGATTGACCATGAAGGCAATGGCTTCGACCTGCAAGGCGATGCCATGGGCGGCCACGGCCACCGTGCCGATCCAGCCCATCATCAGGTTTGCCGCAATGAACATTCCGCTTTCGGCAAGCGAGGTCAGACCCACCGGCAGCCCAAGCCGCGCCACGGCGCCAAGCGTCTGCCAGTCGGGTCGCCAGAACCGCCCGAACAGCCCAAAGTGGCGCAGCGCGGGATGCAGCCCGGCATAGAGCGCGAAAGCCAGAAGAGTGACCACCTGCACGATGACCGTGGCCGTCGCCGCGCCCCGGACCCCCATCTCGGGTGCCCCGAGCCGGCCGAAGATCAGGATCCAGGCCAGAGCGGCATTCACGACCAGACTGGCGAGGTTGATCCAGAGCACGATCTGCGCCCGTTCCAGCGCCGAAAGGAAGCCACGCAGCACATGCGCGAAAAGCGCCGGCGCCATGCCAAGCCCGGCGATCAGCAGGAAGGAATGCGCCCCAGCCGCGAGTTCGGGGCTCTGGCCAAGCGCCCGCAGGACCGGCTCGGAAAACAGGAAGGCGGGCAGCACCGCGACACTGTAGATCCCCGAAAGCCACAGCGCCATGCGCGTGTCCCGTCGCATCTGCCGCTGGTCGCCCTGCGCCCGCGCCGTGGCGATCATGCCGATCACCGCATTGCCGAACCCCGTGCCCATCACGAAGAAGAAGAAGAAATAGGCACCACCCGTCACCATCGCGGCGAGGTCGGCAACCGCATAGCGCCCCAGAAGCACCGTATCGGCCACATGGAGCAGCATCTGCGCAAGCTGGCTTCCGATCAGCGGCACGCCAAGCGCCCAAAGCGCGCGGGCATGGCCCCGGTATCTGGAAAAATCCTGCATCCGGCTCAGGACTATCCCGGCCCGGGGCTTTCGTCCAGCGGCACGCCGGCCGGCTTCCTCTGCCTCAGCCCGGTTTTCGCGCCACGAAGTCGATCAGCGCCGAACGTCCCGAATGCCCGCGTCCCTCGGCCACCTCGGCGTCATGGTCCCGCGCGACGAGGATATCGAACCCCGCAAAGCCTTTGGCCAGCATCGGCAGGGTATACATGTGATCGGGGTTGTCCGGTCCGCCGGTGCCATAGCCGACCTGACGCGGCGCATAGCCGTGCAAAAGCAGGATTCCACCCGGTCGCAGGCTTTGCGCCATGCCGGCAAAGACCCGCGCCCTCTGCCCGGGCGGGGCGAACTGGATGAAGACCGCAAGCACCACATCGTAGGCCGCTTCCTCCCAGCGCCATCCGTCGATGTCAGCCAGACGGAAATCTACCGCAACGCCCCTTTCGGCCGCCAGCGCACGCGCCTTGTCCAGCGCCACCGGCGAGGCATCCATTGCCGTGACAATGGCACCAAGGCCCGCCACGAACACCGAATTGCGCCCCTCGCCATCGGCCAGGGCAAGCACGCGGTCTCCCGGTGCGATCAGGGATGCCTGCCGGCGAACGAAATCCGCCGGTTCGGTGCCAAAGAGGTAACCGGGTGCGGAATAGCGGTCGTCCCAACCGGCCATGGCCTGCCCTTTCAGCTTCCTTGCATCCTCCGCTAACCGTAGCCCCGCAGCAAACACCGGTCCAGCCCCGGAGGTTCGGGCCGCTGTCACGAAGTCGCGCGCGTGCCTGCGGGTTCACGACGCTGCGGCAGCGTCGCGTGGGCGTTTGTGGTCGGGGGGCGCATCGCGGTGTCATAGACCAGTCCCTGCGCCAGCACCTGCGCCGCGCGGTTGACGATCAGCGGATCGGGCGGCGTCACCACCGAATGATCCTTGTCGGGGTAATCGATGCTTGAGAGGAAATGCCGCATCGCATTCAGACGCGCGCGCTTCTTGTCGTTCGACTTGACGATGACCCAGGGCGCGTCTGCGGTGTCGGTGTAGAAGAACATCGCCTCCTTGGCCTCGGTATAGTCGTCCCAGCGGCCAAGGCTGGCCTTGTCGATCGGCGACAGCTTCCAGCGTTTCAGCGGATCGGTTTCGCGCAGCCTGAAGCGGCGCAACTGTTCGTCGCGCGTCACGGAAAACCAGTATTTGAACAGCCGGATGCCCGAACGGACCAGCATCCGTTCCAGTTCCGGTGCCTGCCGCATGAATTCGAGATATTCGGTCGGCGTGCAGAAACCCATCACCCGCTCGACTCCGGCGCGGTTATACCAGCTTCGGTCATAAAGGACCATTTCGCCACTGGTGGGCAGATGGGCAATATAGCGCTGGAAGAACCATTCGCCCTTTTCACGGTCGCTGGGCTTGGTCAGCGCCACGACGCGGGCATAGCGCGGGTTCAGATGTTCCATGAACCGCTTGATGGTGCCACCCTTGCCCGCCGCATCCCGGCCCTCGAACAGGATCACGAATTTCTGCCCCGTCTCCTGCGCCCAGATCTGCACTTTCAGCAGCTCGGCCTGAAGCAGCGCCTTTTCGGCCTCGTATTCGGTGGTCTTCATCAGATCGGGATAGGGGTAGTAGCCGCTTTCGAAGGCAAGGGCGAGCGCATTGCTTCCGACCTTGGGAAAGCTTTTCGGCCCCTCGCCTTCATTGGCCGGCACCGAACTTGCGCTGGATCCGGGTTCATTGACAAGCCGTTCCAGTTCGATCGTCGTGTCTTCCATATCAGTCAAATCTCCCTTGGAAAATTGGCGGATCCGCTCCTGATTGCCGCGGCGGCGGCGCGGGGGGGGGGCGGCCCAGTCTGGCGTCAGGAGCCATGCCAGAGATCGCGAGAAAGCGATATGATGCAGGTCAAACCACGCTTTGAAACAAGACCTGCCCGCAGGCCAGAGCCACCGCCCGGCCCGTTGCCGTCCGGCCTGTGCCTAAAGCCAGCGTTTCCAGCGCAGGAACATGTAGGTCGCCAGCGCCGAACCGACCATCAGCACCAGCGCCATCGGATAGCCCCAGGGCTTGTCGAGTTCGGGCATGTTCCTGAAGTTCATCCCATAGGCCGAAGCAATGAGCGTCGGCGGCAGGAACAGCGCCGTCACGACCGACAGGATCCGGACGGTGGCGTTCTGCGCGAGGTTGACCATGGCAAGTGTTGCATCCGTCACCATTCCCACCCGGGCCGACAGGAAATCGGCATGGACTTCCAGCGCCTGGATGTCGCGCATGTGGCTGCGGATATGCGCCTTCAGCTTCTGCCCCGAGGTCATGCTTTCCGAGGCATGGCTGAAATAGCCGACCATCCGCTCGACCGTCAGCAGGCCAAGCCGGACGCGCGACAGCACCTCGCCCTCGCGCCCCACGACCTTGAGCGAGGATTGCAGCAGATCCTGGCCCGCCTCGGTCACTCCGTAGATGTTGCGCGCCACCTCGTCGAGTGACCGGCCGACGCCTTCCAGAAGGTCGGCGTGGCGGGCGACGATTTCCTCGACCAGACCGAGGAACAGTTGCGCCGCCGATCCGATGCCGGTGGCCGAACGTTCGGCGCGGTCGGCAAAGGTCTCGAAGGGACGGGGCGCGTGGTGGCGCACGGTGATCAGCCGCGATGGCTTCAGGATGAAGGTGACCGGGCCGCTCGCCTGCCCCTTTTCAGGGGTCTGCCCCGGCAGGACGGCGGTCATGTAATAGCCGTCGCCTTCGCTGTAGAGCCGGTTCGATATCTCGATCTCTTCCATGTCGCTCAGCGATGGCACCTCGACGCCAAGCGCGTTCACCTGATCCACATGATGGGGCTGCGGCACATAGAGGTCGATCCAGAGCGCGTCCTCAAGCGGCGCATCGTGCTCCATCCGCACAAGCCGGCCGTTGGCGACACGATAGGCAAGCAGCATGGCCCTTCTCCTCTGACTTCGGGATCGAGACCCGTATTGCAAGCCGGTCGCGGCTGTGCCCGCGCCTTACCCCGGCAGGGCGCGGATCATCCGGACGCCCCGGGCACCCGCCCCAACAATCGCCCGCAGACCGTCACAATCCAGCCGTGATTCGGCGGCAGGTGTTGGTTGCAACGCACGGGGGTATACGCCATGGCGCTTCTGGATGACATAGTGGCAAGGATCTCGTTCGACGAAGTCGCGCTGGCACTGGTCTTCTGCGTGGTCTTGCGGGAATGGCTGGTCGCCACCCTGCCCGACCGGATCGCCGGCCCGGGCGGCTGGCTGATCGACACGGGTCCGCGCCAGAACGGCTGACAATTCCCCGCCGCCCGTATCTTGCGCCATGGGACCATGGGCTTTTTTCGCGTCCATCCGGTGGCGGCGCCGCCGGAGCGGCCCGATACTCGGCCCGCACATGGTCCATCCATGGCCCGCGCGCCCCGCTCCTGCCTTTCAGGATTCCGGCTCTTGCATCCCCTGGTCTTCCGGCCCATTCCTCGGCCCGTGACCGCCAGCATGAGGAGGCCCGCGCCTTGGAATCCTTCAATCCCACCTCGGATACCACCCGGGCGTTTCGTGATGCGCTGGGGCATTATGCAACGGGCGTGACCGTCGTCGTCGCCGAAGCTCCGGGTGGCGCGCCGCTGGCGATCACCGTCAACAGCTTTGCATCGCTGTCGCTCGACCCGCCGCTTGTCCTTTGGTGCCCGGCCAAGGGATCGGGGCGCTATGCGGCTTTCGTTGCCGCGGATCGCTATTCGGTGCATGTGCTTGCGGCCGACCAGCACGAACTTGGGTTCCGCCTTGCGCGCTCGGGGACAGATTTCGGCGCGGCCGGGGTCGACCGGACGGCAGAGGGGCATTTCCGCCTGCCCGGCTGCCTTGCATGGTTCGACTGCCGTTCCCATGCGGTGCATGATGGCGGCGACCACGCCATCCTTGTCGGCCGGGTAGAACGTGCCGCCTGCCGGACCGGCGACCCGCTGATCTTCTGGGGCGGCCGCTACGGCGATTTCCTGCAACACGGGATCTGAGGCCGGCCGGCTGCGCGCGATCCCCTCGAAATTTCCCTGCAAAGCCCTTATATCGGCGGCCAGAGGCAGCATTGCGCGCCACCCGCCCACGAGAAACCCGGATGTCCGACATACCCTTCACCCCGTCAGACCCAGCGCCCGCCACCACCTGCGCGACGCTTTCGCCGCCCGACATGGCGGTGCGGGCCGGCGAGGCGGCGGCACTTCTCAAGACGCTCGCCCACGAGGGCAGGCTGATGATCCTGTGCCATCTGGCGACTGGCGAGCGCAGTGTGACAGAGCTTGAACAGGCGCTTGGCTCACGTCAGGCCGCCGTCAGCCAACAACTGGCACGGCTGCGGTCCGAAGGGCTGGTGGACTGCCGGCGCGACGGCAAGGCGATCTTCTATGCCCTGCGCGACGAACGTGCGGGGGCGCTGGTTCTGGCGGTGCATGACCTGTTCTGCGCCCTCCCCGCCAGCCGGGGCTGACAGGGAAGGCGGCAACCAGCACCGCACCCGACCGACCGGCGGGGCGCGGCAGGTCAGACCGTCATGCGCGACCCCAGTTCGACCACCCGATCGCGAGGCAGCGAATAGTAATCGCTCGGATCGGCGGCAAAGCGGCCGAGCGCGATGAAAAGCTTGTCCAGGACCAGCGGAAGCCCGGTGCGCGCGCCGGCAATCACCTTGCGCCGGCCAAGGAAGAACGAAGTCGTCATCACGTCGAACTTGAGCCCGACCCGCCGCGCCTGCCCCAGCGCGCGGGTGACGTTGGGCGTTTCCATGAAGCCGAAGCGCAGGGTCAGCCGGGCAAAGCGGTCGTCGATCGGCGCATAGACCGCACGCTCCATCACCGGCACGACCGGAACCCGTTCGGTCTGGACCGAAAGCACGACGTTCCTTTCGTGCAAGACCCGGTTGTGCTTGAGATTGTGCAGAAGCGCCGGCGGAACCGCCTGCGAATCGGCCGTGAGGAAGATTGCAGTGCCCGGCACCACATGGGCGGAACTGCGTCGCATCGATCTGGCAAAGCTGTCCAGCTCGACCATTTCCTTGTGGCCGCGCTCCAGCGCAAGCTGGGTGCCGCGCCACCATGCAAACATCATCACGCTGAAGCTGATCGACAGGATCACAGGCACATAGCCGCCCTGCGGCACCTTGGTGAGGTTCGACAAAAGGAAGGTCGCTTCCAGAAATACCAGCGGCGCCGCCCCGATGATCACCAGCGAGCGCGGCCAGTTCCGGCCGATGGAAAAGAACAGGACGGCGAGGATCGAATCCACCAGCATCGCCCCCGTGACCGAGATTCCATAAGCCGCCGCGAGGGCCTCGGACGAACCGAAGGCCAGGACAAAGGCTAGCACGCCGAACAGCAGGAGCCAGTTGACGGCGGGAAGGTAGATCTGGCCCGACTGTGCCCCCGAGGTATGAATGATCGACAGGCGCGGCAGCAGGCCAAGCTGGATCGCGGCGCGGGTCATCGAAAATGCCCCCGTGATCACCGCCTGCGCCGCAATGACGGCAGCAAGCGTCGCCATGCCGACAAGGAAGGGCCGCAGCTCCGGCGAGACCATCAGGAAGAAGGGGTTTTCGCGGGTCTCGGGCAGTCGCAGGACCAGCGCCCCCTGCCCGAGGTAATTCAGGATCAGCGCCGGAAAGACCAGGATGAACCAGGCCGTCGTGATCGGCTTGCGGCCGAAATGGCCCAGGTCGGCATAGAGCGCCTCGGCCCCGGTCACTGCCAGAAAGATGGCCCCCATGACGATGAAGGCGACCACACCATGCTCGAGCAGGAAATCGACACCGTAAAGCGGATTGAAGGCCAGAAGGATTTCGGGGTCATGGGCCAGTTGCCAGGCGCCGATGCCGCCCATCGTCACGAACCACAAGAGCATGACCGGCCCGAACAGAGCGGAGATCGCATGGGTTCCGTGGCGTTGCACGATGAACAGCGCCAGCAGGATGCCGATGGTTACCGGCATCACGTATTGCTGGAACTGGGGCGCCACCAGCGAAATGCCCTCGACCGCCGACAGCACCGTAACTGCCGGCGTGATGATCGAATCGCCCAGAAACAGCGAGGCGCCAGCGATGCCAAGCGCGAGCACCGGCAGCGACCGGCGACCGACCGCGAGTCGCGTCAGCGTATAAAGCGCCAGCACCCCGCCTTCGCCGTGGTTGTCGGCGCGCAGCAGGAACATCACATATTTGACCGTCACGATGAGCGTGACCGTCCAGATCAGCAGCGAGATCACGCCCAGAACCTCGGCGCGGGCCAGACCATCATGGGCGACGGGGCGCAGCGCCTCGCGCAGGGCATAGAGCGGGCTGGTGCCGATATCGCCGTAAACCACGCCGATCGCGCCTACCGCCAGCGCCGCCAACGACTGGTTGCGGGGGCCGTGTCCGGCTTCGCTGTCGGGCGGCATGCCATTGCCAGGGGCATTCTTGCCCTGCGCGGCTGCAACGCCACTCGTCACGGCCTGTTGCGCACCGTCGGCATCGCCGGATTGTCGCGTGATCATGTCAGGGGAAGCTCCGCCCCCGGCCGGCGAAGGCGATCCGGGGGTCATTTCTCGGGCCGGTCGGACGGGTCCGCACCATACTGCCTCCGAACAAAACGCCCGTGAAGGCGGGCGCGGCCTTGGCCGGAGACTCGGTTCCGGCCGGAAGCGCACTATGCCGCGTCGCGGCGGAACCGCAAGATGAGTCGGTAACGCCGGCGTGAAACAGCCCAGCAAATCCTTGGGTCCGATCCGGGCGCCGATCCGCAGACCCTGCCCCCGACTGTTCAGCGGTCGCCGTCATCATCCTCGGAGGGGTCATTGTTCACGGCCGCGAGCGGTGCGTCCGCGGTCAGGCGGGGATCGGTGGGCGGTGCGAATTGCGGGGTTGCCTGAACTCCGGCCGGGCGCCGCCCCGGCGCCGCCGAAGGTTCCTCCGCATGTTCCCGGGACTGCGCCCCAGATTGCGCCCCAGATTGCGCCCCAGATTGCGCCCCAGATTGCGCCCCGGACAGGCTCGCCCCCCGCGACGCGTCGCGGCGCGCGCGCAGATCCTCGGCGTTGCGGATCCAGACATCGCGCTGTGGAAAGGGAATGCCGATGCCCGCCTCGGCAAAGCGGCGCACGATCGCATGGTTCATCTCGGAGCGGACATGCGAGCTCTGGTTCACATCCGCAAGGATTGCGCGGATCTCGAAGTTGATGCTGTCAGGGCCGAATCCCGTCAGCAGAACCGATGGCGGCGGATCGACCGCCACCTGCGGGATGGACTCGGCGATCTCGTGCAGCAGCCGTTCGACAAGCCGCGTATCGGCGGCAAAATCGACGCTGACCGGCACGATCACCCGCCCCGAGAGGTTTCCGCGCGTCAGGTTGGTGACGACGCCCGAAATCAGTTCGGCATTGGGGACGATCACATCGGTTCGGTCGAAGGTCTCGATCCGGGTCGAGCGGACCGAGATTCCCTTCACGATGCCGACCTGTCCGCCGACCTGGATCATGTCGCCCTCCGAAACCGGCCGCTCGATCAGCAGGATCAGGCCCGAGACAAAGTTCTGGACGATGTTTTGCAGGCCAAAGCCGATCCCGACCGACAGGGCACCGGCGACGATGGCAAAGGATGACAGGCTGATCCCCGCGGCCGTGATCGCCGCCATCGCCGCGATCAGTATTCCCAGGTAGCCGATCCCCGCGGCAACCGCATTCTGCGCGCCCTTGTCGAGCCGCGTGCGCGGCAGGATCGAGGCCTTGAGCGCCCCCTGCACCAGCCGCGTCAGCCCGTAGCCGATGGCGAATACCAGAACGAAGGTCAGCAGGCTCATCGGCGAGATGCGGCTGTCGCCAAGTGCCACGCCCGCCTTGAACGAAGTCCAGACCTCGACCAGATCCGAGACGCGGGCGCCCCAGATCAGTGCCAGGAACGGCAGCGAAAGGATAACCAGCGCCGTCAGGATCAGGACAGGGATCAGCGCGTCGCGGCCTTCCTTGCCGGATTTCGAGATGATCAGGTAGATGTCGACCAGAAGCCCGTGCAGCACGACGACAAACCCGATCATCCCCAATGTCATCACCGTGGGCCAGATCAGTGCATTGGCCGCCGTGACATATCCGACCACCGCAAGCAGCGGCCCAAGTATCGACACCACGACGACCGAAGTGCCGACCATTCCCAGAAGCCGGCTGCGGAACGCGATCTCTTCGCCGATCGCCGATTGCGAGGCCGAGAGCGAGGCGACGTGCCGGCGCAAAAGCATGCCGATGCGGAACAGGATCAGCGCCATCAGGATCGCCAGCGGCGCCGCCCAGACGGCCTGCGCGGCCATCGACAGCGGCGGGCGCACCTCGGTTATGAAAGCCTGCCGGAACGCCTCGAGCCCGAGGATCACCCCCACCATCCGCGCATGGAACCGGCCTTCGGCACGGTTCTCCTGCAAAAGGCCAATGCCGGTGTCGACATCATCCACCGCAGAGAACAGCATCGTGCCCAGCCAGCGCGCCGCAAAGAACGTGAAGGCCGCGTAGGGCACCGCCCGGATCAGCGCCCCCGAGCGCAGGCCAGTCATCCCCGAGGACTGCACCGCCAGCACCAGAAGTGCGACCCCCGCCACCGGCACGACGATCTGCCCCACCGACACCAGCGCCGCCACCACCGCCCGCGCCCGCATCGAGGCGCCCGATTGCAGGCGCCGCGTCAGCGCCTCCATGAAGCTCGGGCCACGGATCACGAGGAATCCCGCAATCACCAGATAGGCAAGGATCGCGGGCAGGTTGTTGCGCAGTTCGGTCCGGCGGGCGGGGTTGTCCCAGGCCTGCCTGGCTTCCTTCCAGAGCGTCATCATGCCCTGGTTCAGCACGGCGTAACCCGCGGGCCAGTTCCCCGGATTGAGCGGCGAGGGCGAGAGCCTGAGCAGCGCGTCGGCCTGCCGTTCACGCACCGTCTGGTCGATCTGCTTGATGATGCCCTCGGCACGTCGCAGGGCTTCCTCGGCCGCAAGCCCCGGCGCCTTCAGAAGCGCGAGCTGATCGTTCAGTTCCTTGCGACGATCTGCGATCTCGGGCGCCTCGATGCCGTCCTTTTCGGGAACCGGCCCCAGCGCCGCAATCTGCTGGTTGAGCGTGTCGATCCGCCCGGCATTGGTGGTCTGGGCATTGGTGAAACGGGTGCGCCAGTCAACGATCTGCCCGCGCAGCTGCTCGAAAGCAAGGTTCGAGGCCCGTTTCTCGGCGACCGCCTCTTCGGCACGCTTGGCGTCGCTCTCCCACTGCGCGTAGTTCAGATTGGCCGCCGCCGCCGCTTCCTGGGCGTGCACAGGGGCCAGCCCGCCGGGTGCCGCGACCGAGAGCACGAGCACGAGCCAGACTGCAAGCCAGGAGATTCCGCGACACAGCCCGAAAGGCCGCATGAAGACCGACGGGCGCATCAGTTCTCGAAGCAATTGGGCAGCAACCGGTCTTCGCGGTCCAGCCAGTCCGGCACCGGAAGCCCCTTCGCCCGCAGGAACTCGGGGTTGAACAGTTTCGACTGGTAGCGGTTGCCGTAGTCGCAAAGCACGGTGACGATGGTATGCCCGGGCCCCATCTCCTGCGCCATGCGGATTGCGCCTGCGACATTGATCCCCGAGGATCCGCCGACGCAAAGCCCTTCGCCAGCCAGAAGGTCAAAGACGATGGGCAAGGCCTCGCTGTCAGGAATCCGGTAGGAGGCGTCGGGGGTGAAGCCCTCCAGATTGGCGGTGATGCGGCCCTGCCCGATGCCTTCGGTGATCGAGCTGCCCCCGGATTTCAGCTCTCCGGTGGTATAGAAGCTGTGGAGCGCCGCACCATCCGGATCGGCCAGCGCAACCTTGACGCCCTTGGGTTGCAGCGCCATCGCCACGCCCGCAAGGGTGCCGCCCGACCCGACAGCGCAGACAAAGCCATCGACCTTGCCGCCAGTCTGCTCCCATATCTCGGGGCCGGTGGTCTCGATATGCGCCTGCCGGTTCGCAAGGTTGTCGAACTGGTTGGCCCAGATGGCACCATTCGGTTCGATTTGTGCAAGTTTTGCCGCAAGACGCCCGGAATACCGAACATAATTGTTCGGATTCGCGTAAGGCGCCGCAGGAACCTGCACCAGCTCGGCTCCGGCAAGGCGCAGCATGTCCTTCTTTTCCTGGCTCTGGGTTTCCGGAATGACGATCACGGTGCGATAGCCCATCGACGCGCCGACCAGCGCCAGCCCGATCCCGGTATTGCCGGCGGTGCCTTCGACGATGGTGCCCCCCGGCTTGAGAAGCCCCTTCGCCACCGCATCACGGATGATGAACAATGCGGCGCGGTCCTTGATCGACTGGCCGGGGTTGAGAAATTCGGCCTTGCCCAGGATTTCGCAGCCGGTCGCCTCGCTCGCCTTGCGCAGGCGGATCAGCGGCGTGTGTCCGACAGCGGCAGCCAGATCGGGATGGAAAGGCATGTGCGGACTCCTTCTTTTCCGAAAGGCGAGCCTAGGTCGGCGCGGCCCGAACCTCAAGCCCCGGCGATGCGGCGAAGGCGGTCACGGTTTGCTGCCAGCCAATAGGCGCAAAGCAGGAGCGGCGCATTGGTGACTTCGCCCGAGGCGACCAGATCCATCATCCGCGCGAAGGGCAAGACGTGCGAGCGGATGTCCTCGCCCTCGCCCGGCAGGCCGCCGATCCTGTCGCAGCCGTCGGGCAGGTCGCAAAGACCGACGAAGCTGTAGATATATTCGGCCTTGGCGGCGGGCGACGGGTAGTAGTCGGCCACCTTGTGCAAGTCGCCCAGCGTCAGGCCCGCCTCCTCTATCGCCTCGCGCCGCGCCGTCGTCTCGGGGGTTTCGCCGCCGTCGATCCGCCCGGCAATCGCCTCGATCAGCCAGGGCTGGGGGTCGCCCCGCCCATGGGGCCCGGCGCGGAACTGTTCGATCAGGTGAACCCGGTCGCGCCACGGATCATAGGGCAACACCACCACCGCATCGCCCGATATGAAGACCGCGCGGTTCAGCCTCTGGCTCAATGTGCCGTCGAAGCGGCGGAATTGCAGGTCGTATTCCTCGACCGCGAAATAATTGGCGTAGGGCTGCGACCGGGCCGCAGTCTCGATGTCACCGGGGGATGCGGAATGGCGCAGGGTCACCGGCCCGGCCTCCGTCGCGCGCAGCCGGGCCCCGGCCCGCGTCAGGATCTGCGGCCAGCGCGCAAGGACCGCTGCCGCCGGGCGCTGGCCCATCTGCGCCATCACATCTGGCACACAGGCAAGCACGGTGTCACGCCAGCGACCGATCCATTCCTCCCGGCTCCAGTCCGGCGCCTGGGCGGCGCAGACGCCTGTCCAGACCAACGCCCGCAGACCGCCAGCCGCCAGTGGCCGTTCTGCGGCCACAGCGTTGCCCAGCCAGAATTCCAGCCGGGCCAGTTGCCCGGCTGAAAGGCAGGCGATTTCGCCCTCGACGCCTCCTCCGGGGCCGGCGACCAGCACCGGGCGGCTCGCATCGCCCCGCAGCGTGAAACCCGCAAGCCGCGCCGCCGCGACCGGCACATCCGCCCCCAGAACAGCCGCGCGCAGGGCCGGATCGGAAAGCGGGCCACAAAGAAAAACGGAAGCGCCCAATGTCAGGGCCAACGCCGCGCGACCCGCTCGGTCAGCCAGCCGCAGAAGACCCCGCCCAGAATGAGGACCGCCAGGAAATCGGGTTGCAGCAGCATCAATGCAAACCCGGAGCCGATGTTGACGGCGCCGAGCACCGCGTCGAGCGGGCCGTCATACATCTTGCGGATCGCCACCTGATACATTTCCTCAAGCGAGAACAGCACCAGCGCGAGAAAGACCATCGAGACCGCCGTCCGCAGGCCGTTGTTCAGCGCGATCACCATGCCCTGGCCGGCATTGGCCCCCATGATCTTCCAGCCACAGAACAGGCCGATCAGGGTGCAGATCGGACCGAACCAGCCAAGCTGTGTCGCGGGCGGAAGATACTGGCGAAACATTCCGGCCAGCAGATAGGCAAGCCCGGCAAAAAGCACGGATGCAATGAGTTTTGCGGCGGTCGGCATCGGCAGTCGGCTCCGTTTCCAAGAGTCTGCGACTTTTTCCGGCGCTTTGCCGCATGAGGCAACAGAAATCACGGGGTTGGCGAAACTGGTGCCCTGCGTGTTGCATAAGCATCCAGTGCCCGCTTGCGGCCCAGCGACAGGTCGACCAGCGGGCGCGGCGGGGCATCCCGGGGCGAAAGCTGCCAGTGGCGCGGCACTGCCTGGAGGAATGACAGCGCCGTGGCCGCAGGGGCGGGGTCACCTTCGGCCAGCCAGGCGTGACGGTATCTGCCCAGCGGATCGAAGCGCGCCGCCTGCGTGGCGGGGTTGAAGATACGAAACCAGGGTGCCGCATCGGGGCCAGACCCCGCCACCCATTGCCAGCCAAGGGCATTGGCCGCCGGATCCCAGTCGGTCAGGCATTCGGAAAACCACGCCTGCCCCACGCGCCAGTCGGTCAGCAGGTGCTTGGTCAGATAGGAAGCGGCGATCATCCGGGCACGGTTGTGCATTCGTCCCGTCACATACATCTCGCGCATCGCGGCATCCACCAGCGGCTCGCCGGTGCGGCCGCGCCGCCAGCTTTCCGCATCGGCGTTGTCGCCGCGCCATGGAAAGCCCTCCCAGCCATCGCGCCAGTTCCGGCTGGCCAGGTGCGGTGTGTGGAACATCAGGTGCCAGGCAAAGTCGCGCCAGACGAGTTCGGACAGGAACTTCCCGGCGCCCCGGCTGCCCTCCATCAGCCTTGGCCAGGCGGCGTGCCAGATCATGCGGGGAGAAATCTCACCCCAGGCGAGGTTCTCGGACAGGCCCGATGTCGCGGCCAGGTCGATGCGGTCGCGGTCATCGGGGTATTGCTCCAGGGGGCCGTCAAGAAAGGCACGCAGCCGCTCCTGCGCAAGCGCCTCGCCGACCCGCTGCCAGGGCAGGACCACCGCCGCGCCCCGGCCCATCCCTTGCCCCATCCGCCAGTCCTCCAGCCGGTCGCTGCGGGGCCAGGCAAGCGGCACGGGCAATCGGGCGGGCGCCGGCAGGGACGCAGCGACGCCACGGGCGCGCAGCACCTTCCAGAAGGGCGTGTAGACCTGGTAGAATCCGCCCTGCGCCGTCCTCACCTCCCATGGCTCGGCCAGAAGCGCACCGGGATGGCTTTCTGCGCAAATCCCGGCCTCTTTCAGCGCGGCCTTTACCGCCGTGTCACGGGTGATGGCATCCGGATCGTAGCCGCGCGACCAGTGCACCCCCGCTGCGCCGGCTTCCGCGACCAGCGTCATCAGCACGGGCAGCGCCGCGCCGCGCCGCAGGATCAGCCGGCTGCCCATCGCCTGAAGCCGGGCGGCGAAGTTGGCCAGCGACAGGCCGAGCCGCCATTTCGCAGCAGCCCCCAGCGCCTCAACGGCTTCATCATGGATGAAGACCGGGATCACCGGCCGACCCGAGGCTACCGACGCAGCCAGTGCAGGATGGTCCGTGATCCGCAGGTCGCGCCGGAGCCAGAGAATGACCGGCTGCGCACCGGCCTCGTCCGGGGTCCGGGCTTCGGCCCTGGCCTGTGCGGGGGCCTCCGTCGGAGCGTGGGTCATGGGGCCTCCTGCCCTGCTGCAAAGCGCATTTTGCGGAAAATCCGGCAACATCTGACGGAATGCCCGAAAAATCGTCCTGCCTCCACCCTTTACAAACCGGGGCCCTTCGCATGAGACTTCAGACTTGACGGCATGGGCCATGCCAGAAGAACAAGAGCCATCAGCCCTTTGGCCAAGTCTTGTCACCAACAGGAGTTTTCAACCATGAACCGCAGAACCCTTCTTGCAAGCGCCGCCATGGCGCTGGGCCTTGTGGCCACCGGCGTGCGGGCGGAAGAACCGCTGAAAGTCGGCTTCATCTATGTCGGCGTGCCGGGTGACGGTGGCTGGACCTACCAGCACGATCAGGCCCGCCAGGAAATGGAGGCCCATTTCGGCGGCAAGGTCGTGACCTCGTTCATCGAGAACGTTCCCGAAGGCGCGGACGCCGAGCGCGCAATCACCCAACTGGCGCTGGACGGCAACAAGCTGATCTTCACCACGTCGTTCGGTTTCATGGATGCGACGGTGAATGTCGCGTCGAAATTCCCCGATGTGAAGTTCGAACACGCGACGGGCTACAAGCTGGCGTCGAACCTTTCGGTCTATGATGCGCGCTTCTACGAGGGCCGCGCCGTGATCGGCACCATCGCCGGCCGGATGACCAAGTCGAACAAGATCGGCTATATCGGGTCGTTCCCGATCCCCGAAGTGATCCAGGGCATCAACTCGTCCTTCATCCACGCGCGGAAGGTCAACCCGAACGTCGAGATGAAGGTGGTCTGGGCCTATACCTGGTTCGACCCGGCGAAAGAGGCAGATGCCGCATCCGCGCTGATCGCCGAAGGCGTCGACGTGATCTTGCAGCACACCGATTCGACCGCCCCCCAGGCCAAGGCTCAGGAAGCCGGCATCTATACCTTCGGCCAGGCCAGCGACATGGCCGCCTACAAGCCCAGGCCGCGCCTGTCCTCGATCATCGACCACTGGTCGCCCTATTACATTGACCGGGTGCAGGCGGTGCTGGATGGCAAATGGGAATCCAAGGCCAGCTGGACCGGCATCAAGGAGGGCACCGTGCAGATCGGCGAGATCACCGAAGCCGTCCCGGCCGAAGTGAAGGCCGAGGCCGAGGCCGTGCAGGCGAGCATCGCCGACGGTTCCTACCATCCCTTCACCGGCCCGCTGAAGAAGCAGGACGGATCGGACTGGCTGGCCGAGGGTCAGGTGGCGACGGATGCCGACCTTCAGGGGATGAACTTCTTCGTCGAAGGCATCAAGGCCGAATATCCGAAGTGACCCCGACGGGCCGCCCCCGAACGGGGCGTCCGGCGGACCATCAGAGGCTCGGGCGCGCGCACACCCGGGCCTTTTTCATTTCCGCCGTCCCGTTGCCGCATGCCGCGCCCGGGATCGGCCTGCGTCACCGTTACGCCTTGACCTGACCAAAAACATTCATATCTTCGAATGTAAGTTGGCAGTCCGAGGGAGGAACCGGAATGGCACATGTCGTTGTCCTGGGTGCAGGGTTGGGCGGGGCCATCATGGCCTATGAGCTGCGCGACGCGCTCAGGCCCGAAGACAAGATCACCGTCATCACGAAGGATCCGAAATACCACTTCGTGCCCTCAAATCCCTGGATCGCCGTCGGCTGGCGCCAGCAGGACGACATCACCGTAGATCTTGCGCCGACGATGGCGAAGAAGGGCATCGACTTCATCCCCGTCGCCGCCGAACGGCTGCACCCCGGGGAAAACAGGGTCGAACTGGTCGACGGGCGCTCGGTCGGCTATGATTACATCGTCATCGCCACTGGTCCCGAACTGGCCTTCGACGAAATCGAAGGACTTGGTCCCGACGGCCATACCCACTCGATCTGCCATATCGACCATGCCCTGAAAGCCCATGAGGCCTTCGAGCGTTTCGTCAAGGATCCCGGCCCCGTCGTCATCGGCGCGGCGCAAGGCGCCTCCTGTTTCGGCCCGGCCTATGAATTCACCTTCATCATCGAGACCGCACTGCGCCGGGCAAAGATCCGCGACCGGGTGCCGATGACCTATGTGACCTCGGAACCCTATGTCGGCCACCTGGGCCTGGATGGGGTCGGCGACACGCGCGGGCTGCTCGAATCCGAGATGCGCGAGAAGCACATCAAGTGGATGACATCGAGCCGGGTGAAAAAGGTGGAAGACGGCCGGATGGTCGTCGAGGAAATCGCCGACGACGGCAGCGTGAAGGCGGAAAAGGAACTGCCCTTCAAGTATTCGATGATCCTGCCCGCCTTTCGCGGCATCAAGGCGGTCTCGGGGATCGAGGGCCTGTCGAACCCGCGCGGCTTCACCATCGTCGACAGGCACCAGCGCAACCCGAAGTATCAGAACGTCTTTGCCATCGGCGTCTGCGTGGCAATCCCGCCGATGGGGCCGACGCCGGTGCCCGTGGGCGTGCCGAAGACCGGCTTCATGATCGAATCGATGGTCACCGCCACCGCGCGGAACATCGGGGCGCTTGTGCGGGGCAACGAGCCCGACAGCATCGGCACCTGGAATGCCGTCTGCCTTGCTGATTTCGGCGATGGCGGCATCGCCTTCGTGGCCCAGCCGCAGATTCCGCCGCGCAACGTCAACTGGTCGGCCTCGGGCAAGTGGGTGCATCTGGCGAAGGTGGGTTTCGAGAAGTATTTCATCCACAAGCTGCGCAAGGGCACATCCGAACCCTTCTACGAAAAGCTGGCGATGCAGACGCTGGGCATCGACAAGCTGAAGGAAGTCACCCGCGGCTGAGGATGCCGGGGTGCAGACAAGTTGCCGGCCCTGCGTCCCCGGGGGTCTTGGGGGCGCAGATCGCGGCTGGCAACCTGCGTGAACAGTCTGTTTCGCAAAACGCCGAATGATACGGATCAGCCCGCCGCCTGGTCGATCGCGGATCGCAGAAATGCGGGCACGGGAAACCGTCCTGTTGGCGCGTCGGGCTTTGTTCCGTATTTTCATACAATTCGGAACGGTTTGACCGGAAAACCGAGCGTCACACTCAACCCTGCGGCGATTTTCCGGTCGACATCTCCGCACCCCGATATTGCCACATTTTTGCCACGATTGATCGGATCGCCCCGCCGGTGTAACCCGACAGGGCCGGTGAATCGAGGAACCGGACGTCGCGCCAGCACACAGGCGCCCCGCCCGCCCGGCTTCGCCACGCCACCACCGATCCGCCCCACCACACACTGCCCCGCACGGGTGCAGGGGGCCGGATCCCCGGGGCCGTCCCGCCGGGCGGCCCCGGACCGCCACGCCCAACACGCATCCCGGCTTTTCAACTGCGGCAGCCCGTGGCAGGAAGGACGCATGACACATGATTTCCTGATCATCGGCGGCGGAATCGCCGGCATCTCTGCCGCGGCGCGGCTGTCGCATATGGGCAAGGTCTGGCTGGCCGAAGCCGAAGCCCATCTGGCCCACCACGCATCGGGCCGCTCGGCCGCGCTGTTCGAGCCGCGCTATGGCAAGCCCGCGCTTGTCGCGCTGTCCTACGGCAGCGAAGACCATCTGGTTCATGCCAATGGCGGCGTCCTGAGCCCGCGCGGCATGATGATCGTCGCCGGCCCCGATGAGCGCGCCGCCTTCGAGGCCGAAGCCGCCTATATGACCCTGAGCGAAATCCCTTTCGAGGAAGCCCGTGCCTGGGTGCCGATCCTGAACCCCGTCACCGCCACCCTGGCTGCGCGCGGGTTCGAGGCGCGCGATATCGACACCGACCTTCTTATCCAGAACTTCGCGCGCGAAGCGCGCAGCAATGGCGCGGTGATCCAGACCGGCGCAGCAGTGACGTCACTGGCACGCGGCGCTGATGGCCTCTGGACGGCCACCACCTCGCAGGGCAAGGTCCACGCCCGTATCGTCGTCAACGCCGCCGGAGCCTGGGCCGACCGGGTAGCGGCAATGGCGGGGATCGCGCCTCTGGGGCTGGTCCCGAACCGCCGCTCCATGGCCCGCATTCCCGCGCCCGGCGGACATGATGTAAGCCGCTGGCCGATGATCTTCGGTGTGGGGGAAACCTGGTATGCCAAGCCCGACGCGGGCGCGCTGATCGTCTCGCCCGCCGAGGAACACCCGATGGAGCCGCATGACGCCTGGGCCGACGACATGGTTCTCGCCGAAGGCCTTGCGCGCTACGAGGAACGCGTGACGGAACCTGTGACGCGGCTGATATCGTCCTGGGCGGGGTTGCGGACCTTTGCCCCCGACAGGGTGCCGGTGATCGGCTTTGCGCGGTCCGATCCCGGCTTCTTCTGGCTTGCGGGTCAGGGCGGCTACGGCTTTCAGACCGCGGCAGCGGCAAGCGCGCTGGTGGCGGACCTTATCGGCGGCCGGACACCGGCGCTCGAGGCTGACATCGTCGCGGCGCTGTCGCCCGCGCGTTTTGACTAGGGTCGAGACTCAATCAAGTCCACCAGATGATGATTGCGGCGATTGCGAC
>JAHRYM010000001.1:1727153-1777609 GCA_020622085.1 Paracoccaceae bacterium
GACTAGGGTCGAGACTCAATCAAGTCCACCAGATGATGATTGCGGCGATTGCGACGGCGGATGCGAAGTTGATGGCCAGCTTGTCGTAGCGGGTGGCAATGCGTCGCCAGTCCTTGAGGCGGCAGAAAGCCCGCTCGATCAGATTTCTGTCGCGATAAGCCGTCTCATCGTAGGGGATGGGCACCTTGCGTGATCGGGTGGAGGGGATGACGGCCTCGGTTTTCGTCGCCGCGAGGCGGTCACGCAGGCTGTTGGCGTCATAACCCATGTCAGCCAGAAGGCGTGTGGGGGCGGTGCATTTGTCCAGAAGCGCCGGAGCCTCCGAGATGTCGGCGTGGTTTCCGGGGCTGAGGCTGAAGGCCACCGCGCGTCCGCAACCATCTGTCAGAGCATGGATCTTGGTGGTTGGACCGCCACGCGAGCGCCCGATGCCCTGAATTTGCGCCCCCCTTTTCCGCCGTGTGCAGAGCGGTGGGCGCGCACGGCGGTGCTGTCGATGCTCAGGTCGCCGGGCAGTTCGGCCCGTGCCGCAAGGGTCGCAAAGATGCGTCCCCAGAGGCCGCGGTGGCTCCATCGATTGAAGCGGTTGTAGATCGTCGTCGGCGGGCCATAGCTGGCTGGACAATCCTCCCACCGACACCCGACCCGCAGCACATGGATGATGCCGCTGATGACGCGACGGTCATCCACCCGCCTCGCCCCCGGTTGGTTCTTCGGCAAAAGCGGCTCAATCGCCGCCCAGGCCCGATCCGAAAGCCAGAAACCTGCCGACATTCCACACCCCCCCTGCATTGCAGAGAAAGTGAACCAGATAGATGACAATATATCAATAGATTGATTGGGTTTCGGCCCTAGGACGAAAAAGGGGTGGCCCGAAGGCCACCCCCGATCATTTCCGACCCTTTCCGGGGCCGATCACATGAAGGCGTCCGGCATGGATGCCTTCTTCTTCGCCACATAGTCGTTCAGCGCCTCTTCCTTCGCGGGGTCCAGCGTCGGCTTCTGGTAGTCGCCCAGCAGCTTCTTCACCCGTGCCGAAGCCAGCGCCATCGTGTCGCGCGAACCGTCAAGCTCCCAGGCCTCGAAGGGCTTGTAGTCCAGCAGTTCGGTGCGCCAGAAGGCGGTCTTGAAGTTCGCCTGCGTGTGGTCGGTGCCCAGATAGTGGCTGGCCTGGCCCGAACCGACATAGCGCAGCGCCTCCATCGCAAGGCCGTTTTCCGACATGTCGATGCCTTCGGCGATCTTGTGCAGCACCCCAAGCTGGTCGGCATCCATGACGAATTTCTCGTAGGACGACACAAGCCCGCCTTCCAGCCAGCCGCAGGCATGCAGCATGAAGTTCACGCCCGACAAAAGCCCCATGTTCAGGCTGTTGGCGGATTCGTAGGCCGCCTGCGCATCTGGCAGTTTCGAGCCGCAGAAGGCCCCGGCCGAGCGATAGGGAATGCCCAGCCGCCGCACCAGTTGTCCCGCGCCATAGGTGACAAGGCTCGCCTCCGGCGTGCCGAAGGTGGGGGCGCCCGAGGCCATGTCGGTCGAGGTGACGAAGGCCCCGCCAATCACCGGAGCGCCCTTGCGGATGAGCTGGCTGTAGGAAATCCCGGCCAGCAGTTCGACCAGCACCTGCGTCAGCGTTCCCGCCACCGTCACCGGCGACATCGCGCCGCCGACGATGAAGGGCGACACGATCGCCGCCTGGTTATGCGCGGCATATTCTTCCAGCGCACCCATCATGATGCCGTCGAAGGTCATCGGCGAGTTGATGTTCACAAGGCTGACCATCACCGTGTTCTGCTCGACGAAGTCATCACCGAACAGGATCTTGGCCATGGCCACGGAATCGGCCGCGCGTTCGGGCGCGGTGACCGAGCCCATGAAGGGCTTGTCGCTGAGCGTCATATGGGCCAGCAGCATGTCCAGATGGCGCTTGTTCACCGGCACGTCGGTCGGTTCGCAGACCGTGCCGCCCGAATGGTGCAGCCACTTCGACATATAGCCGAGCTTCACGAAGTTCTGGAAATCCTCGATCGTGGCATAGCGGCGCCCGCCATCGGCGTCGCGCACGAAGGGCGGTCCGTAGACCGGCGCCAGCACCAGGTTGCGCCCGCCGATCTCGACGTTGCGTTCGGGGTTGCGCGCGTATTGGGTGAAGGTCTTCGGCGCGGTGGCGGCAAGCTTGCGCGCAAGGCCGCGCGGGATGTGGACCCGCTCGCCCTTCACGTCGGCGCCCGCTTCCTTCCAGCGCGCCAGCGCGCCGGGGTTTTCGACGAAGTTGACGCCGATTTCCTCAAGGATGGTCTCGGCGTTGTGCTCGATGACCTGGAGCGCCTCTTCGTTCAGCACCTCGAAATTCGGGATGTTGCGCGAGATGTAGCGCGCGGTCTCGAAGTGCACCGCGCTCCGCTCTGCCCGGCGGGCCGCGCCGCCGCCTCCTCGTGACCTGCGGCCTTCCACGACGTCGCTCATGCGCATTTCTCCCGGCAAGATAACTCCGTTCCTTATGCGGGATGCAGGCCCGCGTCCGGCGTCGATTTTCGCCCTTTGGGGGTCAAAAGCGACATCAACGCGAGCTGCAACCTCCGTCACCCGATGGTGCAGCCCCTTGCGCCACGGCACGGGGGCCATTATTCCCCGGCCATGACCCAGCATCAGCGCCTTCTCATCATCGACTTCGGCAGCCAGGTGACGCAACTGATCGCGCGCCGCCTGCGCGAGTTGAACGTCTATTGCGAAATCCACCCCTACAACCGCGTGGACGAGGCCTTCCTGGCCGCCTTTGCGCCCAGGGCGGTGATCCTGTCGGGGGGGCCGGATTCGGTCACCCGGGAAGGCAGCCCGCGCGCACCCGAAAGCCTCTGGTCGATGGGCGTGCCGGTCCTGGGGATCTGCTACGGCCAGCAGACCATGATGCAGCAATTGGGCGGCCTGGTCGAAAGCGGCCACGGCACCGCCGAATTCGGCCGCGCCTATGTGACACCCTCCGCCGCCACGCTGCCGCTGCTTGAGGGCTGGTTCGAGGATGGCCGCGAACAGGTCTGGATGAGCCACGGCGACCACGTTTCCCGCATCGCGCCGGGGTTCGACGTCTACGGCACCTCGCCCAACGCGCCCTTCGCGATCACCGCCGACCCGAACCGCCGTTTCTACGCCGTGCAGTTCCACCCCGAGGTCCACCACACCCCGAAGGGCGCGAAGCTTTACGAGAACTTCGTGCGGCTGGCAGGTTTCACCGGCGACTGGACGATGGCCAGCTACCGCGAGGACGCGATCGCCAAGATCCGCGCGCAGGTCGGCGACAAGCAAGTGATCTGCGGCCTGTCCGGCGGTGTCGACAGTTCGGTTGCCGCCGTGCTGATCCATGAGGCCATCGGAGACCAGCTGACTTGCGTCTTTGTCGATCACGGCCTCCTCAGGCTGAACGAGGCCGGGGAAGTCGTGAAGATGTTCCGCGACACCTACAACATCCCGCTGATCCATGCCGACGAATCCGACCTGTTTCTTGGCGCGCTTGAAGGCGTCTCCGACCCAGAGGTAAAGCGCAAGACCATCGGGCGGCTGTTCATCGACGTCTTCCAGAAATACGCCAACCAGATCGACGGCGCCGAATTCCTGGCGCAGGGCACGCTTTATCCTGACGTGATCGAAAGCGTCAGTTTCTCGGGCGGGCCTTCGGTGACGATCAAGAGCCACCACAACGTCGGCGGCCTGCCGGAAAAGATGGGCCTGAAACTGGTCGAGCCGCTGCGCGAGTTGTTCAAGGACGAGGTTCGCGCCTTGGGCCGCGAACTGGGCCTGCCCGCGAAATTCATCGGCCGCCACCCCTTCCCCGGCCCCGGCCTTGCGATCCGCTGCCCCGGCGAGATCACCCGCGAAAAACTGGAGATCCTGCGCCGGGCGGATGCGGTCTATATCGACCAGATCCGCAAGCACGGGCTTTATGACGAGATCTGGCAGGCCTTCGCCGCGATCCTGCCGATGCGCACGGTGGGCGTGATGGGCGACGGGCGCACCTATGACTATGCGCTGGCGCTCCGCGCGGTGACGTCGGTCGATGGCATGACGGCGGATTACTATCCCTTCACGCACGACTTCCTTGGCGAAACCGCGACCCGGATCATCAACGAGGTCAAGGGCGTCAACCGCGTCTTCTACGACTGCACCTCGAAGCCGCCCGGAACGATCGAGCTGGAGTGATCCGGGAGGCTTACGGGAAAATGAAATGGCCCGCCTGATCGGCGGGCCTTCTTGCTTTCGCCTCAGGCAAAAGTGCCGCGACGGGCGATCTGGGCCAGCGGCAGGCGGGCGTTCGGCATTTCGCGGGCGCGGAGTTTTTCGGGCAGCACGGCTGCCTCGCCCTGACGCCCGATCGCCACGATCGCGTGCAGGTGGTGATCCTTCGGCAGGTTCAGCGCGGCCGCGGCCCTGTCATGGTCAAACCCGCCCATGGCATGGGCCGCATAGCCCGACAGATGCGCCTGCAGCGCAAGGTTGGACCAGGCGGCACCGGCATCGAAACCGTGCCAGAGGTTCGCCACTTCGGGAGCGCCTTCGGAACCGGCAACGGTGGATCTGGAGGCAATGGCGACCAGCGCGGCAGCCTTTGCGGCCCAGGCGGCGTTGAAGTCGAGCAGCCCGCCCAGAATCGCGTCAAAGCCCTCGTCTCCGCGCAGACCCCAGGCAAAGCGCCAGGGCTGGTGGTTCGACGCCGAAGGCGCCCAGCGTGCGGCCTCGAGCATCGTCAGAAGTTCGTCTTCGGGCAGCGTCTCGTCGGTGAAGGACCGCGGCGACCACCGTGCCGTGAACATCGGATGGATGTCGTGGGCGGCGATGCGCGGGCTATGCAGCGGGGCATTCATGGGCAAGATCCGATCTGGTGCGTTTGCCGCAATATCTAGGCTGCACCTGCCGCATCCGCAACGCCGCACATGCACAGGTGCTGTGCAGGCCGCGGATGCGATGGCCCGTCCGATTTTCCCTCTTGGCGCGGCCGGCATTCCGGTAAAGGCTGCGGCGCATGGCCGACTCCTCCCCCCTGTTCCTGTTCCGTCACCGCGAATTCGCGCTGTTCTGGCTGGCGATGATCTTCGTCAACCTCGCCGTCCAGATCGAGGCGGTAAGCATCGGCTGGCAGATCTACGGGCTTGGGCGCCAGACCCGCTCGATTGCGGAAAGTTCGCTTCTGGTCGGCATGGTCGGACTGGCGCAGTTCCTGCCGCTGTTTCTGCTGACGCTCTGGGCGGGCGCGGTAGCCGACCGGCATTCGCGCAAGAAGATCGTGGTCGCAAGCCTGATCGTCGAGACGGTCTGCGTGCTGGGTCTGGTCGCCGTGGCGCTGGAGCCAAGCCCGAAGGTCTGGCATGTCTTTGCCATCGCCGCCTTCTTCGGCGCGGCGCGGGCCTTCCTGTCGCCGGCGTCGTCGGCGCTGGTGCCGATGCTGGTGCCGAAATCCGACATGCCGCAGGCGATTTCGCTAAAGTCCCTCAGCTGGCAGGGCGCGGTCATCATCGGGCCCTGGCTCGGCGGGCTTTTATGCGCGGTTTCGACGGCGCTGGCCTACGGAGTGGCGGCGGCGCTTTACACCCTGGGCATCGCGATCATCCTTCAGATGCGCGCCAATACCCGGCCCGTGCGGCAACCCGGAAGCCCGATCCAGCAGATCCGCGAAGGGATCGCCTATGTCTGGACCAACAAGATCATCCTTGGCGCGATCTCGCTTGATCTTTTCGCGGTGCTTCTGGGCGGGGCCACCGCCTTGCTGCCGGCCTTTGCCTCCGACATCCTCCAGGTGGGGCCCGAGGGCTTTGGCCTCCTGCGGTCTGGTCCCGCCATCGGCGCGGTGATCATGGCGGTATTCCTGGCGCGCTGGCCGCTCAGGCGTCACGCCGGACGGCGGATGTTCCTGGCCGTCGGCGCCTTCGGCTTTGCCACGCTGGTCTTTGCGCTGTCGAAGAACATCTACCTGTCGGTCGCGGCGCTGGCGGTCCTTGGGGCGGCCGACATGGTGTCGGTCTATGTCCGCCAGACGCTGGTGCAGATCGTGACTCCCGACCACATGCGCGGGCGTGTCGCTTCGGTGTCGGGGGTGTTCATCTCGGGGTCGAACGAGCTGGGCGAGTTCGAAAGCGGCGTCGCGGCGCGGTTCCTCGGGCCCGTGGGCGCGGCGGTCTTCGGCGGGCTTGGCACGATCGGCGTCACCGGGCTTTGGGCGCGGATGTTTCCCGCGCTGCGGCAGGCCGACCGGCTGGACAGTTGGGAAGAGCCTTCCGAGGAAACGCTGCCCGTCCATTCGCTGACCACGCCCGCAAGCTGAGGACAAAAGGCATGACGATGGCAATTCCACAGATCTTCGCGCCGGGGCTGTTCGGCGACCGGGTGTTTCTGGTCAGCGGGGCCGCCGGCGGGGTCGGCGGTGCGGTGGCGCGGCTTCTGGCGAGCCTGGGCGCCAAACTGGCGTTGACGGACCTTGGGGCGGGCGCGCTGGATGCGGTAGCCGGGCCGCTGGGGGCGCTGGCGCTGCCCGCCGACATCCGCGACGTGGCCGCCTGCGAGGCGCTGGTCGCGCAGGCGCTGGCGCGGTTCGGGCGGATCGACGGTCTGGTGAATGCCGCCGGCGTCTGGGTCGAGGGCGAAACCGCCCATGCGACCGAGGCCGAATGGGACCGCTGCATCGACGTGAACCTGAAGGGCACGTTCTTCCTGTGCTCCAGGGCCATTCCGGCGCTGACGGCCAGCAAGGGCGCCATCGTCAACATCGCCTCCGATGCCGGCGTCGTCGGCAATGCGGGGGCAGCGATCTATTGTGCGTCCAAGGGCGGTGTTTTGGTGTTGAGCCGCGCGCTGGCGCTGGAACTGGCGCCCCTTGGCGTGCGGGTGAACGCGCTCTGCCCGTCGGATATCCTCAGCCCGATGCTGCAAGGTCAGGCCGATCGCTTCGGGGGCGGCGACCCGGCGGGTTATCTTTCGCGCCTGCTCGGCCATTACCCGCAAGGCGCGGCGGCACGGTTCCTGTCGGTCGAGGAGGTGGCGGCGAACGTGGCCTTCCTGCTGTCGCCCGCGGCCGCCGGAATCACCGGCGCGGCTCAGATGCTCGATTTCGGGCTGACGGCAGGATATTGAACCCCGTGCGGTCCGATTTTGTCATGGCCGGATGCCGCCGCGCCGCTATAGTCGGCCCATGACAGCCATAACGCTTGCCGGTTTCCTGGTCTGCCGTTCGCTTGAAGAAGCCGATCGCGCGGCGCTTCTGCTGCCCGAGCACATCCGCCTGACAAGGGCCGAGCCGGGTTGCCTTCGTTTTGACGTGATCCGCTCGATGGCCGATCCGCTGCGCTTTGCGGTCTTTGAAACCTTCGCGGACCGCGCCGCCTTCGATCTCCACCAGACCCGCACCCGGGCAAGCCCCTGGTGGCAGGCCAGCCGGCATATCCCGCGCGACTACAAGATCGAGGAAGGTCCGCTGAGGATCCGCCGCGCCGCCGACTGAGGGCTTCGGGCGGGGATCATCAGCTCCCGAGGATCACCGCCACGTAATCCAGCGTCTCGGCATAGTTCGGCACGCCCCCCGCATCATCCACCGCGCCGGGGCCGGCGTTATAGGCGGCAAGCGCAAGCCGCCAGCTGCCGAAGCGGTCATACATCATCCGAAGATAACGCGCGCCACCATAGAGGTTGTCGACCGGATCGGTCGGATCGACGCCAAGCCGCGCCGCCGTGTCGGGCATGAGCTGCGCAAGGCCCGTGGCGCCTTTCGGCGACACCGCCTGCGGGTTCCAGCCGGATTCCTTCTGCACCAGCCGCAGGAACAGATCCTCGGGAATGCCATGCTTCACCGCTGCGGCACGGGCAACGGTCAGGTATTCGCCCCGATAGCGCCCGGAATAGCCGGGAATGATGCCATCGCCCGTCTTGCCTTCCTTGGCCTTCGGGGTCAGGCGGGCGCTGTTTTGATACTGACGCGCCAGCCGTGTATCCAGAAGCGAGGCCTGCTGGCGAAACACCGACATCCGCGACGCCTTGGCCGAAGCCCGCGTCAGGCCTTCAGCGGCGACCGAACCCGCGCATCCCACGACCAGAACGGCCAGGACGGCCGCTGCACGATGCCGCATCACTTTTCACCCATGGGGCTGTTGTCCTTGGCCCGGAGTGATAGCGCGTTCACGCAGGTTTGACGAGTCCGAAGCGGCCCGCAGGCAAGTGCCGGTCTGTTGCGGGCCGCTTTCCGCGCGCCGCTGGCCCCTGCGCCCCGCCCTTCACCGCCCTGACCGGCACTAACGCACGCCCGGCTTTGCCCGCAGGTCAGGTCCGCAGCGCCTGCGCAGGCCTGGCCTGATCCGCCGCCGGCGCCAGCCCCGCCTGCAACCCCAAGGCGTCAGGCCGCAGCAGATCCTCGATCAGGATGCTGACCAGTTGCCCGCGCCCCGCAAGGCCCGACTTGCGGTAGATCGCATTCAGATGGGTCTTGACCGTGCCTTCGGCCGACCCCCGCAGGCGGGCGATTTCGGCGATGGAACACCCCTTGATCGTGAAGATCGCCACATCGGCTTCCGATGGGGTCAGGCCCCACTGGGCGAAATGCCCCTCGATCACCTGATGCAGCGCCCCCGACGCAACCGACAGCGCCCGTTCGGCATGGGCCTGGCGCACCAGCATCTGGCGCAGGAAAAGCGCCTCGCAGATGACAGCGGCAATCAATGCGAGATTGGCGGTGATCTCGATATAGACATGCGCCTCGCGCCAGAGCGCGGCGCCGAGTTCACGCATGTCGGCATAGAGATCGCCCAGGAACAGGACAACGCAGAGCGTCTGCAAAGCAATCAGCGCGATCAGCAGGGCAGAGTTGCGGCCCAGTTGCCGGTCTTCGGGGGGTGCCACGCGCCCCGAGGGCGCTGCCGGCATCGTCGCTGTCACTGCCATCCTGCACCTTTCAGCGGGGAATCGTCTTGGTGCCTGTCACCATGGCCCGGGCAAGGTTTATCTTGAGCCGCCAACTTTCGAAAATCACGGCTGCGACATGCGCGGCCACAGAAATTTCCGCCCAGGTCACGAAGACCCCGTGCAGTTCCCTGACCCAATCCATGCCGAAAAAGCGGACTGTCAACTGCATGTAACCTGTCACGCCGATGGCCAGAAAGGTTGCCAGCAGGTTGTAGATCATCAGCGCCCCCAGGGGGGAATGCCCGGCATGGATATGGCGGCGCCCCGTCACCATGTCCTGCGCCTGACCTATCGCGGCCGGGATCGACGGGGGGAAATCGCTGAACCGCGCATGCCGGGTGCCGACCAGACCCCACAGCACCCGCAGCCCCACAAGAGCCACGACCGCGTAGCCGATATAGTGGTGAAGCGCCTTCTCGGGGTTGTCGAGAAAGGCGTTGGTCACGAAGAACCCCAGCAGCGACCAGTGAAACACCCGCACGACAGGATCCCAGACCCGCAAGGCCCGGTCGGCTTCGGACAGGCTGCCCTTGCATGGGCCGGTTTCGGAACCGGTGCAGGGGCCGGTTCGGGGGATGAAGGCGGACATCGCGGCAAGACCTTTCCGGCTGTGACGGGAACGGATGCCGGTCCGGCAACGCGGGCATGGCGCGCGCCGCCGGACCGTCACGAAGGGCTGTCAGTTCTTTTTGACTTCCTTCAGATCCTTGTCGAAATACATCTCATGGGTCTCGCCGTCCTTCACGGCATAGGCCTCGAGCAGACCATCTTCAATCTGGACCTTGCGGACCTCGTAGCCTTCCTTGACGAGTTGCGCCGTCAGCTTCTCCTGCATGACGGGATCGACAGTGCCTTCGGCACCTGCGGGCAAGCCCAGTGACAGTGCCATCAGCGCGGCGGTGGCGAACATCGAGAACCGGTTCATCGGCAATTCCTTTCGGGTGTGGACAGGTCCGGCCGGGCCTCCTGCCTCGGCGGACAGCCAGACCCTGTGCATTGCTGCGACGCGGCGCCATCCGACCCAGGGTGCAGCCGGGCCGATCCGGCGCTTCTCTAGCCAAGGTTGGAGAAGAACTCCGCCGACAGGGGCGCCACCTGAGCAAGGCGCCGCCCGACGCACTTCCACTTTGTCAGGCGAGGAAGGATGGTCTAACACGAAGCCCGGAGAATCTTTGGAAAGGTCGCAACATGGCTGGATCGGTCAACAAGGTCATCATCGTCGGAAATCTTGGCCGCGACCCGGAAGTGCGGTCGTTCCAGAACGGCGGCAAGGTCGTGAACCTGCGAATCGCCACGTCGGAGACGTGGCGCGACAAGAACAGCGGCGAGCGCAAGGAACGCACCGAATGGCATTCGGTGGCGATCTTCAACGAAAACCTCGCCAAGATTGCCGAGCAATATCTGCGCAAGGGTTCGACCGTCTATATCGAGGGCCAGCTTGAAACCCGCAAATGGCAGGATCAGTCGGGCCAGGACCGCTACACCACCGAAATCGTGCTGCGCCCCTATCGCGGCGAACTGACGCTTCTGGGCGGCCGTGGCGAAGGATCGGGCGCGGGCGGCGGCGCATCGGGCGGCTATGACGATGATCGCGGCTATGGCGGCGGATCGGGCGGCGGCTATGGTGGCGGGTCGTCGGGCGGCGGCAGCTCGTCCGGCGGTGGCTTCGGCGGCGGCGGGCGCAGCGATCTGGACGACGAAATCCCGTTCTGATCCGACGGCAACAAGACAACAAAGGCGCGCGAGACCCTCGCGCGCCTTTCTTCATTCACGATCCGGCGGCGTCAAAGCCGGTAGATGGCCCGGAATTTCGCTTCCAGATAATCCAGAAGCGGGCCTTCGGTCGGGGCAAACCCGCAGGCAAGCTCGATGGCTTCGGCGGGCGGATAAAGGCCGCCGTTCTGTTGCAGCCGGTCACGAAGCCAACCGGTCGCGGCACCGGCGGTGCCAGCGGCAAGACCGGCGTCGATGTCCGTGACCTGGGCCTTCATCGCCTTGTAAAGACAGCCGGCATAGACGTTCCCCAGGGTATAGGTCGGGAAATAGCCGAACAGCCCCACCGACCAATGCACGTCCTGCAGCATTCCGTGCGAAGGCCGGTCCACCGCCACGCCGAAATCGGCATGGAAACGGTCATTCCAGGCGGCTTCCAGATCGGCCACCGCCAGATCGCCCGCGATCAGGGCGCGTTCCAGATCGAAGCGCAGCATGATGTGGAGGTTGTAATGGACCTCATCGGCCTCGGTCCGCACGAAACCGGGACGGACGCGGTTGATCGCGCCATAAAGCGCATCGGCATCCGGCAGCGCCAGCGTGCCGAAAGCGCGGGTCATCCGGTCATGCAGCCATTCGGCAAAGGCGCGCGACCGTCCAAGCTGGTTTTCATATATCCGGCTCTGGCTTTCGTGGACGCCCATCGAGGCCCCGGCCCCCAGGGGCGTCAGCAGGTAGTCTTGCGAGATCGCCTGTTCGTAGGTGGCGTGACCGACTTCGTGGATGGTCGAATAGATGCAGTTGAAGGGATCTGACTCCACCACCCGCGTCGTGATCCGCACGTCGTTCCCCGCGCCGGAGGAAAACGGATGCACCGCCTCGTCGATCCGGCCGCGGGTGAAGTCGTAGCCGAAGGCCTGCGCCAGATGATGCGCCAGACGCAGCTGCGCGGCCTTGGGGAAGATCCCTTCCAGCGGCGCGGGCTGGTGGCTGGCGCCCAGAACCGCCTCGCGCAGGGCGACAAGGCGCGGGCGCATCCGGTCGAACATCGCGGCAAGGTTGCTGGCGGTGGCGCCGGGTTCATAGTCGTCCAGAAGCGCGTCATAGGCCGTGGCGCCAAAGCCGCCCGCCATCAGGGCCTGCGCCGCCTCGCGCTTCAGCGCCACGACCTCGGACAAAGTGGGAAGGAAGGCTGCCACATCCTCGGCCGCGCGCGCATCTGCCCAGATGCCCTGCGCGACCGAGGTCAGCCGCGCGGTTTCCTGCGCCAGCCGCGCCGGGATGCAGGCGCTTCGGGCATAGCTGCGGTAGATCAGGTCAAGCGCCCGTTGCCCCGCCGCATCGGGCGCCTTCGCCTGTGACAGCCAGTCGCCCACGCGTGGATCGGTGCGGCGCGCGTGCAGCACGCCTTCCAGCGCACCGGTTTCCTCGCCGCGTTGCAGGGCCGCGCCGCGCGGCATGACGGTTTCCTGATCCCAGCTCAGCCGCCCCGCGATCTGGGCCAGGGCCTCGGTTTCGCGCTGGAAGGCCATCAGGTCATGGAACGCGCTCATCAATGTGATCCTCTGATCGATTGGACAATGGGGCTTTGCGCCAGATGCCGGGCGCGCAGGATGAAGCAAAGGACCATGATCGCGCCCAGTTGGTGGGCAAGACCAAGCTCCAGCGGGGCCGCGTAAAGCGCGGTGAAGATGCCAAGCGCGATCTGCGCAAGGATGCCGACCAGCACCAGCGTGAAGGCCCCCGCCGTCACCGGATGGGCGGACTTCCGGCCCCGAAGCCAGGCGACGATGGCGAAGGCGAACAGCAGGTAGCCAAACATCCGGTGGATGAATTGCACCAGCCCCGGGTTTTCGAAGAAGGCCCGCCAGGTGGCCCCGCCATCGGGCACATAGAAGGCGTCCGCCGGGAAGAAGCTGCCGTTCATCAGGGGCCAGGTCGGAAAGGCCCGACCGGCGTCGATGCCCGCGACCAGCGCGCCCAGCAGGATCTGCAGGAAGGCCATGTGCATGAGCCCGGTCCCCAGCCCGAAAAGCCGCCGCTCGCCCACGCGCCGCGCCTGGATCAGGTCGGTTTCCCTCCGCCCGAGATCGAGGATCATCCAGAACGCGAGGCCAAGGATCGCGAAGGCCAGCCCCAGATGCACCGCCAGCCGGTAGGAAGCGACATCGACCCGGTCGCCTTGCAGCCCCGAGGCGACCATCCACCAGCCGATGGCCCCTTGCAGGCCGCCAAGGACGCCCAGCATCAGCAGCCGCCCCATCCACCCCGCAGGCACCCGGCGCGTCGCGGCGAAGAAAACAAGACCGGCCGCCCAGACCAGACCGATCACCCGGCCCAGAAGCCGGTGGCCCCATTCCCACCAGAAGATCGTCTTGAAGGCCTGAAGGTCCATCTGGCTGTTTTGCAGCCGATATTCAGGGCTTTGCTGGTATTTCGCGAATTCGGCCTGCCAGTCGGCGTCGCTCAGCGGCGGAATGGCCCCGGTCACGGGCCGCCATTCGGTGATTGACAGCCCCGAATCCGTCAGCCGGGTAAGACCGCCCACCGCGATCATCGCCACGACCAGCGCGAAAATCACGATCAGCCAGATCCGCACCGACCGCCGTCCGCGATCCCGGCCCGCGTCGATCATGCCGCCTCTGGGGGTCGGCGGGCGCGGGGTATCGCTGCCCACATCCTCGAAAATGCTGCGCTGTCCGGCCATCTGTCCTGCCCCCTGCTCACTTGGCCCGGACACTAGGACGCCCGTCCCGGCCCCGCAAGGGTGGCGCCGCTCAGTCGCGGCGGCGCAGAAGCTGGCGCAGCGCACCATGAAGCGTCTGCACATCGGCGCGCGTCAGCGGCATCCGGCTCCAGAGGTTGCGGAGGTTGAGCTTCATGCCTTCGGCCTTGGTGTCGGGGAAGAAGAATCCCGCCGCATCGAGCCTCTCTTCGTAGTGGTCGGCAAGGTGGCGGACCTCAAGCGCGCTGGCGCGTTCGGTGCGGCCAAGGGCCAGAACCTCGGGCGGGGTGTCGCTGCCCTGGCGCCGCCATTCATAGGCGCAAAGCAGCACCGCCTGCGCGAGATTGAGCGACGGAAACTCCGGGTTGACCGGGATCGAGATGATCGCATTGGCCAGCGCGATGTCGTCGTTTTCCAGCCCGGTGCGTTCGGGGCCGAACAGGAACGCCACCTTCTGCCCGCTGGCGATCAGGGCGCGGGCCTGTTCCATGGCGCGTTCCGGGGTGACGATGGGTTTGGTCAGGTCGCGGCCCCGGGCGGTGGTGGCAAAGACGAAGGCGGCATCGCCCACCGCGTCGGACGTCGTCGCAAAGACCCCCGCATGGTCCAGCACCCGCCCCGCCGCGCCCGAGGCCATGGCGACGGCCTTGGGGCTGGGCCAGCCGTCGCGCGGATCGACCAGCCGCATCCGCGCCAGCCCGAAGTTCAGCATCGCCCGCGCCGCCGCACCGATGTTTTCGCCCATCTGCGGGCGGACAAGAACGAAGGTCGGTTGATCGGTCATCGGGGCCTTTTTCGCAAGAATGGAGTGTTGGGTCGCGGGCCTGATACGCGCCCCCCCGCGCGCTGGCAAGAAGAGCAAGAAGACTGGTGCAGCGCGCATCCCGGCGATTCTGGCCAAACGCCCCGTTCTGCGCTAATCCCTGCGAATCCGACGCGCCGAGAGGAGCCCGCCATGTCTGACGAAGCCGACCGCCCGCAGATCTACCTTCTGACCCCGCCGAGCTTCGATCTGGATGTCTTTCCGGGCCTTCTGGCGCGCGTGCTCGACGCTGTCGATGTCGCCTGCCTGCGCCTGACGCTCGCCACCCGCGACGAAGACGCCTGGGGCCGCGCCGCCGACGCGGTGCGCGCGGTCGCGCATGAACGCGATGTGGCGGTGGTGATCGACAGCCACCTGCGGCTGGTGGAACGGCACGGGCTGGACGGGGTCCATCTGTCCAATGGCATGCATGACGTCCGCCAGGCGCGCAAGGATCTGGGCGCCGATGCCATCGTCGGCGCCTTCTGCGGCACCACCCGGCATGAAGGCCTGGGCGCGGGCGAGGCCGGGGCGGATTACGTGTCCTTCGGGCCTATCGGGGAAAGCGCGCTCGGGTCGGGCGCGCGGGTCGGGCTTGACCTGTTCGCCTGGTGGTCGGAAATGGTCGAGGTGCCGGTCGTCGCGGAAGGCGCGCTTGACGAGGCGCTGATCCGCACGCTGGCACCGATGACCGATTTCTTCGCCATTGGCGAGGAAATCTGGAAGACCGAAGACCCGGTGGCGGCGCTCAGGGCATTCGAGCTGGCGATGAGCTGACGGCTCCGGCTTCTGCGGCCTCGTCCACGGCAGAGATGCCGAGCGCAGCCGCGAGTTCGGCGCGGATCACCGCTTCGCAATGGGCGGCCAGTTCCTTGCGCGACGCAAAGGCATCGACGGCGACGGGGTCGTGGAACACCACCTCGACCCGCCCCTGACGCGGCTCTGACAGCGTGGCCAGGAAGTGTGGGCCGAAGGCCATGTCGCCCCACCAGCCGTAAAGCCGCGGATCGCGGCCCGGGGGGGCGCGGTAGATCACCGTCACCGGCTGGATCTGCATGACGTGGTCAAGCCCGTGGCTGTAGAAACCGGCAAAAAGCGTCGACTTGAACGGCAGGACACGCCGCGCGTCTGTCGATGTGCCTTCGGGAAAGAACAGCATCCGGTGGCCCCAGCGCAGGCGATCCTCGAACAGCGCCTGCTGCGCGCGGGCCTGACGGGGATCGCGGGCGATGAAGACGGTGCCGGTGGCGCGGGCAAGCCAGCCGATGCCCGGCCAGCGCGCCACTTCGGACTTCGCCACGAAATAGATCGTCTGGCAGGCGTTCAGCGTGAAGATGTCAAGCCAGCCCGCATGATTGGCCACCTGCGCGCCCCGCGCCGCCATCGGCCGCCCCCGGACGCCATAGGCCATCCCCATCAACCAAAGGTTGCCCCGGCAGACCCATCGGGTGATCCAGGGCGTCAATGGCCGGACCGGACCCCTGAGGGGCGCCTCGACCAGCCGCAAGACCACAAGCAGCATCAGCCCGCCATAGGTGAGGACGGCCATCGGCAGGAGCCGCCTGATGATCCGCAGCCATCCGGCGGTGTCGATATGGCGAACCGGGGGCGGCACGCCATACCAGGCGGTCATCCCCGGTCCTCGTGGCGGCGGGTGTAATAGCTGCGGTGGCGTTCGCTCATCGCGGTGGTGTCCATCAGCAGGCAGACATCGGTGGTGTTGAAGGGCCGGTCGATGAAGGCGCCTTCGCCCACGAAACCGCCAAGCCTCAGATAGGCCTTGATCAGGGGGGGCATCCCGATCATGGCCGCCCGGCGATCAAGCCGGCCTTCGGGGACCAGGTCCATCCTCTGGTAACCCGGCGCAAGCGCGCGCACGCGCAGCTCGGGCGGCGCCATGTGGTGGCGGTGCAGCCAGGACAGCGGCTGGGACAGCGCCGCGATATCGGTGCCGTGAAAGCTGGCCACGCCGAACAGGATCTCGATGCCGTTGTCGAGCACGAATTCGGCCAGCCGGTTCCACAAAAGAAACATTGCCGCGCTGCCCCGCAGATCGGGGTGGATGCAACTGCGCCCCAGTTCCAGCAATCGCCGGCCCGTCTGACGAAGTGGCGCCAGATCGTATTCCCCGTCGCAATAGAACCGGCCGAACCCGGCTGCATTCCGGTCGGTCAGCAGGCGGTAGACCCCCATGACATGATCCAGCCCGTCGGGGTCACGGCGGGTATCCACCAGCACCAGATGATCACTGACTGCGTCGAATTCGTCGGTCTCCAGCCCGCGGGCGTGATCGACGCCGGGCGCATCCGCCCCCAGCTCCTGCACGAAGACCGCGTAGCGCAGCCGCTGCGCCGCCAGGCGGTCCCGGTCGTCGCACGCCAGCCGGACCTTGTATTGCGGAGATGTCTCGATCATGGGCCGCCTGTCTTGCGCCCGAAGCGGGTGCAACCGGTTTCTAGGCCGAAGCGGCGCGATGTTGCAAGTCCGCCGCGCCAGCGTCGAGATCCTGCCACACTCGTGGGTTGACTATTCATTAACCGACTCGCGTCAGCATTCCGACGACTCCACCCGTTCAAGAGCAACGACATTGCCATCAATCACCCTTTTGCCCGCATGTTCGAAATTCACCGTGATGCGGCTGCCGATCACCGACTGCACCTGCCCCAGTCCCCAGTCCGGCTGACCGGGGTGCCGCACCAGATGTCCCGGTTCCAGAAAGACATTCATGCCCCCTCCATTCCGATTGCACCCCGCCATTCCCGCAGCAGCATTTCAACCCAAAGCCCTCCGGCCCTCAACGATGCAAGCTGCCGGACATTTCATCATCGACTGGATCTGACCCGTGACCGACCTGACCGCCCTCCTCGGCTCCCGCATCTGCCATGATCTTATCAGCCCGCTGGGGGCCATCGGCAATGGGGTCGAACTGATGATGATGACCCCGGGCCATTCCGGGCCGGAGCTGACGCTGATCGCGGAAAGCGTGACCAATGCCAACGCGCGGATCCGTTTCTTCCGCATTGCCTTCGGCGCTGCGGAGGTCGGACAGACCATCCCCCGCGGCGAGGTGCGCACGATCCTTGACGACATGACCCGTGGCGGCCGGCTGAAAATCGAATGGGCGATGCCCGACGGGGTTTCGCGGCGCGATGTCAAGCTGGTGTTCCTGCTGATCCAGTGCCTTGAAGTGGCTCTTCCCTATGGCGGCCAGATCCGGATCCGGGCATTGCCCGGAGATTCCGGCTGGACCATCGAGGCCGAGGCGGCACGGATGAAGGTCGATCCCGCGCTCTGGTCGAGGCTGACGCGCCTGCAGATCGGTGAGGACATCGGCGCGGATCTGGATCCGGCGCAGGTGCAGTTCGCGCTTGCCGCCATCGAGCTTTGCAGGCGTGGCCTGCGCATCAGCCCGACCGTCACCGAAAACCACCTGACCATGCGGATCGAACCCGGCGCCGCGCATCAGGTGGCGACGACCGCGGGCCGGCATTCGCCCCCCGCAAACCCCTGATCCAGCGCGGGGCCGGCCCCTGCGCACCGGATCCTGCCAGAAAATTGCCGCCGGATCTTTCGCCCTCGCCACCACGCGCGTCTCGGAATCACCGCGCGGGCAAGGGTATGAAGTCGCCGGTGTCGCCCCTGGGCAGCGAGAACAGCCCCTCGCCCCAGGCGCCGCGCGCCCATTCCTGTTTCGCGTGTTCGATCCTTTCGCGCGACGAGGCGACGAAGTTCCACCAGACATAGCGCGGCCCACCCATCGTCGCGCCCCCGAGGATCAGCAGCCGCGCCCCCGCCGGACCTGCGGCCACTGTCACCCGATCGCCCGGGCGCAGCACCATCATGCGGCTGGTTTCAAACTCCTGCCCGGCGATCTTCACCGCACCTTCGATCACATAGATGCCGCGATCCTCGTGATCGTCGGGCATCGGAAAGCGCGCGCCGGGCGCCAGCGCCACATCGGCGTAGAACGTATCGGAGAACAGCGTGGCCGGCGCCTTTTCACCGTAGGCCGTGCCGAGGATCAGGCGCAACGTCACGCCCTCGGCCTCGATCACCGGCAGGGTGCCGGCGCCGTGGTGTTCGAACATCGGCGCGCGGTCCTCGACGGCCTCGGGCAGCGCCATCCAGGTCTGGATGCCGAACAGGCTGTGCGGTCCCTGCCGGGCGGCGCTGTCGGTGCGTTCCGAATGCGTGACGCCCTTGCCCGCCACCATCCAGTTGACCGCGCCCGGCAGGATCACCTGATCGGTGCCGATGCTGTCGCGGTGGTGGAAATGCCCCTGGAACAGGTAGGTGACGGTGCCCAGCCCGATATGGGGATGGGGGCGCACGTCGATCCCCTGCCCCGTCAGGAATTCGGCCGGGCCCATCTGGTCAAAGAAGATGAAGGGGCCGACCATCTGCCGCTGTGGCGCCGGCAGCGCGCGGCGCACCTCGAAGCCGCCCAGATCCCGCGTGCGGGGCACGATCACCGTCTCGATCGCGTCGGGGTTGGTCGGGTCCGGCATATGCGGGGTCAGGGCGGGGTTCCAGCTCATCGGTCTGTCCTTTCGGGCGGCGCGGCCATGACGGCCGCCATTCTCCTGCAATGTCGGGGGAAGACCCGCCTGCGACAAGTCGACGCAACTGCACAGACATTGTGCGGCCTCCGCACGGCTCCGCTGCATCGGGCGGGGTCATTCGTGTCCGAACCGACGTCCCCTCCAAATCCTGTTGCGAATTTCAGGGCCACGCAGCGCGTGACGTTGCACGCCGCAAGGACTAGGAGGGCCCCTGTCGCAAGTTTCCCGCAGAATGTCGAAATCCGTCATCGGCAGCGCCGGAAAGCGACGTAAAGGGAACGCCAGACAACAGGAGTCGACATGGCAGAGGTGATCATTGTCTACTGGCGCGACATTCCGGCCCAGGTCATCGTGGGCAAGGGACGCCGGGGCGTGAAACGGCAATTGCCGGAACGCTTCGAACAGGCCATCGACCGCTGCGCCATGAAGGTCGGCGCGCGCGAGACGGACGCCTATCTGGCTGAATGGCGCAAGGCCGCGCCCTATGAGCTGGCGGGCGACGACACCGAAGTGGCCGATGCCGAAACGGCAAGGATCATCGCCGAATACGACACGGCGCGGATCAAGACACTGATCGAAAACGAAGGCTGGGCAGCCCCGAAGCCCTGATCCAGCCCTGACCCCAAACACCGGAGTTCCCGACATGGCGCTGTTGAAATTCAGACGTGACGACCCCGCAGCCGCCGGCAACGCGGCCGAAATCGCATCCTTCCTCAAGGATTACTCGATCGAGGTGATGCCGCGCACCGCCGCCAATGTCGAGGATTTCCGCGCCCTGCTGCCCGCCGGCACCCGGGTCTACATCGCCCATATCGAAGGCACGCCCATCGAGGAGATGGTCGCCACCGCCGCCCGCCTGC
This sequence comes from Paracoccaceae bacterium, assembly GCA_020622085.1. GTDB lineage: Bacteria > Pseudomonadota > Alphaproteobacteria > Rhodobacterales > Rhodobacteraceae > QY30. The sequence continues at coordinate 1,746,750 of JAHRYM010000001.1, forward strand.
GCCGCGAAGGCTTTGAGCCGATGCCGCACCTCCCGGCCCGGATCATCGCCTCGCGCGCCATGCTGGCCGACTGGATCAACCGCTACAAGGCCGAGGCCGACGTGAAGCAGGCGCTTCTGCTTGCGGGTGGCGTAGCCAAGCCGGCGGGTGAGTTCGAAAGCTCGATGCAGCTGATCGAAAGCGGCGCCTTCGACGGGTTCGAACGCCTCCACGTCGCGGGCCACCCCGAAGGCAACAAGGATATCGACCCGGACGGATCGGACCGCAACGTGATGGAAGCGCTGCGCTGGAAACAGAAGTTCGCCGACAGCACCGACGCGAAAATGGCGCTGGCGACGCAGTTCTGCTTTGACGCGAAACCGGTCATCGCCTGGGTCGACCGTCTGGCCGCCGAAGGCATCCGCATCCCCGTCCATATCGGCATCGCCGGTCCGGCCAAGCTTCAGACGCTGATCAAGTTCGCCATCGCCTGCGGCGTCGGCCCCTCTCTCAAGGTGCTGCAAAAGCGCGCGATGGACGTGACGAAGCTGCTCCTGCCCTACGAGCCGACCGATGTCGTGGCGGCGCTGGCCGCGCACAAGGCGAAAAACCCGGACTTCGGCATCGAGGCCGTGCATTTCTTCCCGCTTGGTGGCATCAAGACCAACGCCACCTGGGCCATCCAGCATGGCGGTGCCGCGACGGCCCCGGCCAGTGCCTAAGCCTCCATCGTCAAGAAACCGCCGCTTCGGCCAGACCCATTCACGCAGGACCAGACATGACCCGTACCGTTGTCGAATCGAAAACCAAGACCGTCATCATCGGCTTTGACGAGCCGTTCTGCGTGATCGGGGAACGCATCAACCCCACAGGACGCAAGAAGCTGGCGGCCGAGCTTGAGATGGGCAACTTCGACACCGTCATCAAGGACGCGCTGGAACAGGTCGCCTGCGGGGCGACCGTGCTCGACATCAACTCTGGCGCGGTCTTCACCAACAAGATGGCCATCGACCCGCGTTACGCCGACAACAACTTCGTCGAACCGACTCTGATGAAGCAGCTGATCGAGATCGTGCAGCAGACCGTCGACGTGCCGCTGTGCATCGACAGCTCGGTTCCTGCCGCGCTGGAAGCGGGCCTGTCTGCCTGCGAGGGCCGGCCGCTCCTGAACTCGGTCACCGGCGAGGAAGAGCGGCTGGAACTGGTGCTGCCGCTGGTCAAGAAATACAACGTGCCGGTCGTCGCCATCTCGAACGACGACACCGGCATCTCGCCCGACCCGGACGTTCGCTTCGCCGTGGCGAAAAAGATCGTCGAGCGCGCCGCCGACTTCGGCATCCCGGCCCATGATATCGTCGTTGATCCGCTGGTCATGCCGATCGGCGCGATGGCGACGGCCGGCCAGCAGGTCTTTGCGCTGGTCCGCCGCCTGCGGGAAGAACTGGGCGTGAACACCACCTGCGGTGCATCCAACATCAGCTTCGGGATGCCGCACCGCCACGGGATCAACGCGGCCTTCCTGCCGATGGCGATCACCGCCGGCATGACCAGCGCCATCATGAACCCGGTGCGCCAGGTCGAAATGGAAGCGATCCGCGCCGCGAACTTCCTGATGAACCACGACTCGAACGGCGGCGAATGGATCCGGTTCGCCAAGGTGATCGAGGCCGTGGAAGCCGGGGCGACCTTCTCGGAAGCCAGCGCTGCCGCGTCCTCGGCCACCTCGGGCCGCCGGGGCGGCCGCCGCGCCCGCGGCTGAATTCGTCTTCCCTTGCAGTTGCGGCGCGCCCCGGGTCACTCCGGAGCGCATCTGCATGTCCGGGGGGCGCCAGATCTGGCCACGGACCACTGCGCCAATTTGACGCATCTGCCCCCTCAGGCGCCGCTGGCGTGACTTGCGGATCGCCCTGCCCCCGCTATCCTTGTCCCGCGACAGGAGAAAAACCATGCCCAGCCACGCGGAATGGCGCCCCCATGCGCGTGCTCGCCTGTGCGCACCAGGCGTGGTTCCCTGCCTGTCGGCCAATCCGCGACTGGTGCCCGTGCGGGCCAGCCCCCTTCTGAATCGAGATGATCATGTCCCAGTCCCCGTCTGAAACCGCAATCCCCGGTCTGGCCGCCGAAACCGACCTGCCGCTGGTGATCTTCACGCCCTCGGGAAAGCGCGGGCATTTCGCGCCGGGAACGCCGGTCCTGACCGCGGCCCGCCAGTTGGGCGTCGATCTGGACAGCGTCTGCGGCGGGCGCGGCATCTGCTCAAAATGCCAGATCACGCCGGGGTATGGCGATTTTGCCAAGCACGGCGTGCATGTCGCCGCCGACGCCCTGAGCGAATGGAACACGGTCGAGGATCGCTACAAGCGCATCCGCGGGCTGATCGACGGGCGGCGTCTGGGCTGCCAGGCCAAGATCATGGGCGATGTCGTCATCGACGTGCCGCCGGAAAGCCAGGTCCACAAGCAGGTGATCCGCAAGTCGGCCACGGTGCGAGACATCACCATGGACCCGGCCACCCACCTTTACTACGTCGAGGTGACGGAACCCGACATGCACGAGCCCTCGGGCGATTTCCAGCGCCTTCAACTGGCGCTGAAGGAGCAATGGCAGATCGAGGGGCTTTCGGCCGACCTGCCGCTTCTGCGCCGCCTGCAGGGCGTGCTCAGGAAGGGCGAATGGAAGGTCACCGCCGCCGTCTTCCACGACCATCACGGGCAGGCCCGGCTGATCGACCTCTGGCCTGGCTATTTCGAGGGGCCGCTTTACGGGCTGGCGATCGACCTTGGCTCGACCACCATCGCGGCGCATCTCTGCGACCTGTCGGATGGGTCGGTGCTGGCGTCTTCGGGCCTGATGAACCCGCAGATCCGCTTTGGCGAAGACCTGATGAGCCGCGTGAGCTATGCGATGATGAACCCCGGCGGCGATGTCGAGATGACGAAGGCCGTGCGGCAGGCGATCAACAGCCTGGCAGGTTCCGTTGCCACCGAAGCCGGGATCGACGCGACCCGCATCGTCGAGACGGTCTTCGTGATGAACCCGGTCATGCACCACCTGCTCCTGGGCATCGACCCGGTCGAACTTGGCCAGGCGCCCTTTGCGCTGGCGACCTCGGAAAGCCTGTCGATTGCCGCGCGCGATCTGGACCTGACGGCGATCAATGCGCAGGCCCGGGTCTATATCCTTCCCTGCATCGCGGGCCATGTCGGCGCGGACTGCGCCGCCGTGGCATTGTCCGAGGAGCCGAACAAGTCCGAAGATCTGGTCTTGATTGTTGACGTGGGCACCAATGCCGAAATCCTTCTGGGCAACAAGGACCGGGTTCTGGCCTGTTCCTCGCCCACCGGCCCCGCGTTTGAAGGCGCGCAGATCAGTTCCGGCCAGCGCGCCGCCCCTGGCGCCATCGAACGGGTCGAGATCGACCCGGTGACGAAGGAACCGCGCTTCCGCGTCATCGGCAGCGACATCTGGTCCGACGATCCGGCCTTTGCCGAGGCGACCAAGCAGACCGGCATCACCGGCATCTGCGGCTCGGGCATCATCGAGGTGGTGGCCGAGATGCGGATGGCGGGGCTTGTCGATGCGGGCGGGCTGATCGGTTCGGCGGAACAGACCGGCACGGCGCGCTGCGTGCCGACCGGGCGCACCAATGCCTATGTGCTTTATGACGGGCGCGAGTCGGGCGGGCCGCGGATCAGCGTCACGCAGGGCGATATCCGCGCAATCCAGCTGGCGAAATCGGCGCTTTATGCCGGTGCACAGCTTCTGATGGATGTGCTCAAGGCCGACCACGTCGACCGTATCGTGCTTGCCGGCGCCTTCGGCGCGCATATCTCGCCCAAGCACGCGATGGTTCTGGGGATGATCCCCGATTGCCCGCTGGAAAAGGTCACGTCGGCGGGCAATGCCGCTGGCACCGGCGCGCGGATCGCGCTGTGCAACATCGGCGCGCGCGCCGCGATCGAGGCCGAGGTCGCCCGCATCCACAAGGTCGAAACCGCGATCGAGCCGCGCTTCCAGGAACATTTCGTCGCGGCGAACGCCATTCCGCACGCCACGGCGCCCTTCCCGAACCTGAGCGGCCTTGTCACCCTGCCCGATGTCAGCTTCAACACTGCCGGTTCGGGTGGATCGGATGGTGGCCGCCGCCGCCGTCGCGGCTGATCGGCGACTGAAAGACCGGCACCGGGCGCCATTCCAGCGCCCGGCTCTTGCCGCCCGCGATCAGGCGGAGGCCTTTTCTTCCAGCACCAGCCATTCTTCCTCGGCCGCTGCCAGTGCCGCCTGACGTTCGGCCAGACCGTCCGAGGCCTTGCGGAACTTCTCGGGCGCAGCCGAGAAAAGGTCTGGCGCCGACAGGAACTCGGTCAGTTTCGCGATTTCCGCTTCCAGCTTTTCGATCACGCCCGGCAGGGCCTCAAGCCGGTGTTTTTCCGTGAACGTAAGTCGTTGCGCGGACTTCTTCGCGCTTTGGATTATCTGCGGTTTCGGCGCCGCGCTGGCTGCGGGCCGCGTCTCTGCCTCGACGGGTTTCTGCGCCTGATAATCGCTCCAGCCGCCCGCGTAGACCGTGGCGCGGCCCTCACCTTCCAGCGCAACGGTGGTCGTCGCCACGCGGTCGATGAAATCGCGGTCGTGGCTGACCAGCAGCACGGTGCCGTCGTAATCGCCCAGCAGATCTTGCAACAGATCGAGCGTTTCAACGTCCAGATCGTTCGTCGGCTCGTCGAGGATCAGAAGGTTCGACGGCTTCGCCATGATCCGAGCCAGCAAAAGCCGCGCGCGTTCGCCCCCCGACAGCGACCCGATGGGCGCCCGGGCCTGCGCTTCGTCGAAGAGGAAATCCTTGAGATAGGCCACGACGTGCTTCGGCATCCCGCGCACCATGACCTGATCCGACCTGCCCGACACCGCCATGTCGGGGTCATTCACCAACCCGTCCCAGAGCGACATCGACAGATCGAGCGTTGCGCGGGTCTGGTCGAAGACCGCGATTTCAAGATTGGTGCCGTGCTTGACGCTGCCGCTGTCGGGGGCGACCTCGCCGGTCAGCATCTTCAGAAGCGTGGTCTTGCCGACGCCATTCGGGCCGACAAAGGCGATCCGGTCACCGCGCAGCACCCGCAGATCGAAAGGTCTCAGGATGATCTTGTCACCGAAAGCCTTTGAAATCTCTTTGGCTTCGATCACCAGTTTGCCCGATGTGGGGCCCGCGTCAAATTCCATCGCTGCCGTGCCCTGCCGGCGGATCATCGCGGCGCGTTCTGCCCTGAGCGCCCCCAGCGCCCGCACCCGGCCCTGATTGCGCTTCCGCCGCGCCGAAATGCCTTCGACCGCCCATTTCGCCTCGGCCTTGATCTTGCGTTCCAGCTTGTGGCGCGCCTCGTCTTCCTCGGCCCAGGTGGTTTCGCGCCAGTCCTCGAAGGCCTCGAAACCCCGCTCTTGGCGGCGCACCTGCCCCCGGTCGATCCAGAGCGTCGCGCGGGTCAGCGCGCGCAGGAAGGCGCGGTCGTGCGAGATCAGGACGAAAGCGGCGCGGGTATCCTTCAGCTCGGCCTCGAGCCAGCCGATGGCCTGAATGTCGAGGTGGTTGGTCGGTTCATCCAGCAGCATCAGCTCCGGCGCTTCGGCCAGAAGCTTGGCCAAGGCGGCGCGGCGGCATTCCCCGCCCGAGGCGGAGGCGACAGGCGTGTCGGGGTTGAACTTCAGCCCCTCGGCCACGACAGACAGGCGGTAAGCCTCGCCCTCGGGCAGGTGGTGTGCCGCGAAATCGCCCAAGGTGGCAAAGCCGGACAGATCCGGTTCCTGCTCCATATAGCCCACGGTCACGCCGGGCGGCACGACGCGGGTGCCGGCGTCGGCCTCGACCAGACCGGCCATGACCTTCATCAGGGTGGACTTGCCAGAGCCGTTGCGGCCCACCAGCGCCACCCGGTCGCCGGGTTGCACCGTCAGGTCGAGGTTGTCGAAAACCGGGGTGCCGCCGAAGGTCAGCGAGATGCCGGAAAGCTGAAGAAGGGGTGCGCGTGCCATGATGGCGCCGAGGTAGACAAGCCGGCGCCGGACGTCAACCGCCGCGCCCGGCCTGTGATGCGGTCAAAGGACAGTCCGAAGCGCCTTCCGCGCGCGTTGCGCCGGGCGTTGTATGGCGCGCGCGCATTGGCTAGGGTTCGCCCGCAACATCAAGGGGGGACCACGCGATGACCCAATATTCCTTCGACACGCTGACCATCCACGCAGGCGCCGCACCCGATCCGGCGACCGGTGCGCGGCAGATACCGATCTACCAGACCACGGCCTACGTCTTCAAGGATGCCGACCACGCGGCACGGCTCTTCAACCTGCAAGAGGTTGGCTACATCTATTCCCGCCTGACCAACCCGACCGTCCAGGCGCTGGCCGAACGGGTCGCGGCGCTGGAAGGTGGCGCGGGCGCGGTCTGCTGTTCGTCTGGCCATGCGGCGCAGATCATGGCGCTGTTCCCGCTGATGGGGCCGGGCAAGAACATCATCGCCTCGACCCGGCTTTACGGCGGCACGATCACGCAGCTCGGCCAGTCGATCAAGCGCTTCGGCTGGACGACCAGGTTCGTCGATTTCGACGATCTGGCGGCGCTTGAGGCGGCGGTCGATGACGACACCCGCGCGATCTTCTGTGAATCGATCTCGAACCCCGGCGGCTACATCACCGACATTCCGGCGGTGGCCAAGGTCGCCGACAAGGTGGGCCTGCCGCTGATCGTCGACAACACGCTGGCCAGCCCCTACCTCTGCCGCCCGATCGAGCTGGGCGCGACGCTGGTCGTCCATTCGGCGACCAAGTTCCTGACCGGCAACGGCACCGTCACCGGCGGCGTCGTCGTTGACAGCGGCAAGTTCGACTGGTCGAAATCGGGCAAGTTCCCTTCGCTTTCGGAACCCGAGCCCGCCTATCACGGTCTTGCCTTCCACCCGGCGCTGGGGTCGATGGCCTTCACCTTCCATTCGATCGCCGTGGGCCTGCGCGACCTGGGCATGACCATGAACCCGCAGGGCGCCCATTACACGCTGATGGGGATCGAGACGCTGTCCCTGCGGATGCAGCGCCATGTCGAGAACACCCAGAAGGTCGCCGAATGGCTGGAGAAAGACCCGCGCGTGACGAAAGTGACCTATGCGGGGCTGAAATCCTCGCCCTGGCATGGACGCATGGCGACCGTCTGCCCGAAAGGCGCGGGCGCGCTGTTCACCTTCGCGGTCAAGGGCGGTTATGACGCCTGCGTAAAGTTCGTGAACAATCTCAAGATGTTCAGCCATGTGGCGAACCTTGGCGACACGCGCAGCCTTGTGATCCACGCCGCCTCGACCACGCACCGGCAACTGACCGAAGACCAGCAGATCGCCGCGGGGGCAAGCCCGGAGGTGGTGCGCCTGTCGATCGGGATCGAGGATGTGGCCGACATCATCGCCGACCTCGATCAGGCGCTGGCGGCGGCAACCGCCTGAACCTTACTGCGGTGAAACGGCGGGGGGCACCTTTCCGGGGTGCCCCCTTTCCTTATCGTCCGGCGACCGCCATGCGGGTCAGTCCGCGATCGCCCAGGTGACCGAAACCGCGGCCGAGACGGTTACCTGGCCTCCCTCGACCGGCACCTCCATCTTGTCGCGCGGGGCAGCGGCGGCCATCATCACCGGCGGCATGCCGATGCCCTGTTCGGTGATTGTCTGCACCGGCCCCAGCGTGACGCCGGCGGCATCGGCATAAAGTTGTGCGCGGCGCGCGGCTTCGGTCACGGCGGCCTTGCGCGCCTCGTCCTGTTTCGGCCCCGGATCCTGCAGGCCAAAGCTGATGCCGTTGAGGGTATTGGCCCCTTCCGAGACGATCGCATCCAGCGTGCCGCCAAGTGTGTCCAGCTTGCGCACCGACACGACCACCATGTTCGAGGCCACATAGCCGGTGATCTGCTGGGTTCCGCCCGAACTGGTCTGGTAATCGAACTGCGGATTGACCGAAAGGCCCGTGGTCTGGATGTCCTGCGGGTCGATACCGTCGGACTTCAGTTTCGCCAGCACCGATTGCAACGCGGTGCTGTTGGCATCAAGCGCCGCCTTCGCGGTCTTCTCCTGGGTGGTGACGCCGACCGAGATCGTCGCCATGTCCGGCACGCCCATGACCTGCGCCTCGCCGGTGACGGTGATGCTGCGTGCGGGGGTCTGGCCCGATGCAGGCCCGGCGGTGACGGCGGGAACCGCAAGGACGGCACAGGTCAGAAGGGCAGCGGTGTTTGAAATGATGCGCATGGAAACCTCCGTTCGGCCGGATCACAATTCGTCGATAAGGCGCTGACCGCAAGGCAATCCTTGCAGTTCGGCGGTGGCTTGTCTTTCCTTGCGCGAGAATCTGCTCTAAGCCCGGATCGGGGGCGCGAAGACCGTTTCGGCGCCAGTTGCGGATGTGATACTTGCCCGGAATGAAACCTGGATTTGCACTCACCCTATCGGACGACGGGATCCGGCTGCTGCACCGGGCCGGCAACGGCTGGACGCCGGTGGGCGACGCCGATCTGGAGGACGACGCCCTTGAAGACACCCTGCGTTTCCTGCGCAAGACGGCGGCGGCACTGGCACCCGAAGGGGTGACGAGCAAGCTCGTCCTGCCGAATTCGCAGATCCTTTATACCGAAATCGACGCGCCGGGGCCGGGCGAGCAGGCGCGCCGTGCCCAGATCGAGGCGGCACTGGCCGAGCGCACGCCCTATCCGATCGAAGAACTGGCCTACGACTGGTCGGGGACGGGCGAGACCGTGCAGGTTGCCGCCGTCACGCGGCTGACACTTTCCGAGGCGGAAGGCTTTGCCGCCGAGCACGGCTTCAATCCGGTCTGTTTCGTGGCAAACCCCGACCCGGAGGTTTTCGAAGGCGAGCCCTGGTTCGGCCTTGCCGAAAGCTCCGCCGATCTTCTGCCGGCCGGGACATCCCTTGAACGCGACACGCAACCGGTTCGCGTCACCGCGCGCCGGGACCAATGGCAAGCGGACGGGGCGGAAACGCAGACCGGCAAGCCGGACGGGACGCAAGCCGGGGTCGGGCACGATGGCGCGGGTGAACCGGACGGGGAACAGGCCCGGGAAGCGACCCTCCCGGACGCCGAACCGGCGGCCGAGGTTGAAGCTGAGGCTGAGGCTGAGGCTGAGGCGCAGAGCCACGATCCGTCACTGCCCGGAAGCGGCCTGCCGCCCGAGGAGCGGGCCGATGTCTCCGGCGCAACCGTGGAAAGCGACCAAGCCGATGCAGAAACGACCGCCACATCGCAGGCGGAAAGCGCACCGGATAGGGTATCTGACCGGGCATCAGACCTGAACCCGGAGCAGAACGCGGGTGGTCAGGGCAGCCCCCTGGTGGCGACCGCAGAGGCAGAACCTGCGCCTTCCGGCCTTACGGAGAATGCCACGGACGACCTGCGCCACCCCGGGGTGCCAGAGTCTGCACCGGATCTTCCCGGCGACGAGGATACTGCCCCTGTTGCCCCGTCCCCGGCGTTACCCGACCAGCCAGCGGATGCGACCGCAGCGCGATTCCGGGCCGCACACCGCGATCCGGCGGGCCGCCCCCTGGCGTCTTCCCCCGAGGACGAGGTGCCCGAGGCGCCCTTCGCCGTCGTGGATCCCGACGAGCCGCTTCCCGACGAACTGCCGGCGCCCCCTGGTCCGATCTCGATGCGCATGGCCGCGCACCGGGCACAGGCGGCGCCTTCGGGCTTCGCGTCACGCCGCAAACCGCCCTTCGGCGCAAATCCGGATGCCCCGGCGACATCTGCGATCCGCGCCACCGTGCCGCGTCTTGGCGGGGTGACACCGGCTGTGGGCGTCACGGCGCCACTCGTCGCAGCGCCGCCCGATGGCGAGACCGCATCCGGCGTTCCGGCCGCGCCGGCCCCCCTCACCCCGACCGGTGCGATGCTGGGCGAGGCCTTGCGCAAGCGCGGAGCGCGAAAAGCACCGGCACCGCGACAGGATGGCGGGCGGGTTGATCCCACCTCGCCGCAGGCCGCGCCCGAGACCGGAGCGCCAAGGCAATCGCTTCGGCGCCCCGTCAAGACTGCCGCCCAGGAATCCCAGGAACTGACCGTCTTCGGCGCGCGGCGCAGCCCCGCCGTCGGCGGCAAGCCGCGCTATCTGGGTCCGGCTCTGATCGGCGGCCTGATCGCGCTGATCGGACTGATCGGACTGTGGTCGTCGTTTTCGGGAAATGATAATCCACACCCGGCTCCCGACACGGCGATCACATCGGGCGCAGGAGCCGAACAATCGTCACTTGCACCGGAACTTGCACCGGAGCAAGCCCCGGATCAGGCGGCAGACCGGCAATTGGCCGGTGACGAACAGCCCGCGACGGCCGAGGCGGCACCGGCGCCCGCAGAGGGGACCAGCAAAGCCGATGTTGCGGCGGCCACGCCAGACATCGCTGCCGAACCCGCCGCCGCGCCGACGGCGCTGCCAACCGAGGATCCGGCCAGCGCCAAGCCCTCGGGGACGCCCGCGGCTGCGGGCAGCAATGTTGCGGCCGCAGGCGCCACAGGCCTTGCGGGCACGAACAGTTATGCCGCACAAGGCCAGCCCGACGCGACCGCCGCCGACAGCATCGCCCCGGACTCGATCCCCGACACGACCGAGGCCGCGGAACTGCCGGCGGGGCGGTCTCTGCTGCATGACCCACCCCTTTCCCCGCAGCCCCTGCCGCTGCCCTTTGGCCAGTTGGTCAAATACGGCGCCGACGGATTGATCATCCCAAGCAAGGAAGGCGTGCAGACCCCTTCGGGGATCACCCTTTACCTTGGCAAGCCGCCGCTTTCGCCGAAAGGACGGCCCGCGCAGATCGCCGAGGCCGCCCTTGCGGCCGCAGCAGCCGCGACCGCCCCGGCAGCAGCACCTGTGGATGAGCCAGCCGCGTCTGCTGCGGGCGTTGCAGCCGGCGCCGAACCTGCCGCCCCGCATTATGCGGACCCGAAACTCAGGGGCAAGAAACCGGCGCCTCGCCCATTGACACTGCCCACGGTCGGAGATCAGGGAAATCTGGCACCCGACACGGCCCTGCCCGCACCGGTCGATACCCGCCATGCCGCCAGGCAGCCCGCCCCGCGCCCCGCAGCCATTGTGGCGCGCGCGGCGGAGGCAGCGGCGGAGGCAGCGGCGGCGGCGCCACCCGCAGCAGAGCCCGAAGCCACCCCTGCCGCCGATGCCCCCGTCACCGGCGGCACCCGGCTTGCCGTGGCCCAGTCGCGCCGCCCCGCCGAACGCCCGAGTGATGTCTCGAAGGCTGTCGCCAGCGCCCTGGCCGCCGCCGTCGCCGAGCCGGAACCCGCACCAGAAGTCGCCGCCGCAACCGCAAATGCCGCCCCCGAAGCGGCGCCTGCCGTGCCCAACATCAACGCCGATGCCGCCATCGCCGAGGCGTCATCCATCGAGATCGACGAACCCGAACCTGTTTCTGCGGCACCCAGCATCCCGACCCGGGCCTCGGTGGCCAAACAGGCGACCTATGCCAATGCGATCGACCTGGGCAAGATCAACCTGATCGGGATCATGGGGTCCTCGGCCGATCGCCGCGCCCTGATCCGCACCAGCAACGGGCGCTATGTCCGCGTCAAGGTCGGCGACCGGTTCGATGGCGGGCGCGTCGCCGCGATCGGAAACGGACAATTGACCTATGTGAAGGGCGGGCGCACGGTCGTCCTCAGGATGGTCGGTTCGGGCTGAAGCCGCAGGCCGCTGCGGCGCCGGTCTGCGGGCCGGCTGAAAGAAAGTTTCGTCACAGGAAGTCACGGACTTGCGTCAGGTGCATCTGCGCGTCTAACGTGATTCCATCGGGCGATGGTTGTCCACCGGGCGCAAGCCTGGTCGGGTGCCTGGCCGGGTGACATCACGACATATCCGACTATCGGAACCAGACAAAGGACTTCATGGAAGGCTTTCTGCTTCAGGCCTCGGTATACCTGCTGACCATGGTGATTGCTGTGCCGATCGCCTTGCGGCTGGGGCTTGGATCGGTGCTGGGATACCTGCTGGCAGGTATCGTGATCGGGCCGGTTCTGGGGTTTGCCGGCACGCAGGTCACCGAATTGCAGCATTTTGCCGAATTCGGCGTCGTGATGATGCTGTTCCTGATCGGGCTTGATGTCGAACCGATGGCTCTTTGGCACATGCGCCACCGGTTGCTGGGCCTGGGCGGATTGCAGATCGTCGTGACCAGCCTCCTGATCATGCTCAGTCTGCTGCTGATGGATCAGGACTGGCATGCGGCACTGGCAATCGGGGTGATCCTGTCACTGTCGTCCACCGCGATCGTGCTGCAGACCCTTTCGGAAAAAAGCCTGATGCAGACGGCTGGCGGGCGGAACGTGTTTTCGGTCCTGCTGATGCAGGACATCGCCGTTATCCCGATCCTGGCCTTCCTGCCCTTCCTTGCACTGCCGGCCGCAAGGGCCCTTGCCCGGTCCGAAACCGGCGGCGAAGGTGTGGCGCTGTCGCTCATCGACCAGTTGCCGCCCTGGGGGGTGACGCTCGTCACTGTCGGCGCAGTGGTCGGGGTGATCACGGCGGGACGCTATCTGGTGCGGCCGCTTTACCGCTATGTGTCATCGGCCCGCCTGCGCGAGATGCAGACGGCGCTGGCGCTGCTGATCGTGGCGGGGATCGCCTCCCTGATGCTGATGGTTGGCCTCTCGCCGGCGCTGGGCACCTTCCTCGCCGGCATGGTGCTGGCCAACTCGGAGTTCCGCCACGAACTGGAATCCGACATCGCCCCGTTCAAGTCGCTGCTTCTGGGGCTGTTCTTCGTGACCGTCGGCGCCGGGATCGACTTCAAGCTGCTGCTGGCAGAGCCGGTCCGCATCCTGCTCCTCACGCTCCTTCTCATGCTGACCAAGGGGCTGGTGCTGCATGGCCTTGCCTGGATCTTCCGGCTCAGGGAACGCAACAGGTGGCTTTTCACGCTGTCGCTGGCGCAGGGCGGCGAATTCGGGTTCGTGCTGATTTCCTTCGCCCTGACGCAGCGGATCCTGACAAGCACGATGGCACAGACGATGATGCTGGTCATCGCCATGTCGATGCTGCTGTCACCGCTGTTCTTCATCCTTTACGATCAGATCGTCATCCGCCTGAAGGATGATGCCGAAAGGCTTGGCGAAGACACGATCGACGAACAACAACCGGTGATCATCGCCGGGGTTGGTCGCTTTGGCCAGGTGGTGAACCGGATCGTCACCATGTCGGGGTTCAAGACCACCATCCTCGACGCCGACCCGCGCACCATCGAAGTGCTGCGGAACTTCGGCTTCAAGGGCTACGTCGGCGACCCGACCCGACCCGACCTGCTGACGGCGGCCGGGATCAACACGGCGCGGATCCTTGTCGTCTGCCTTGATGATCACGATGCGACCACCAAGCTGGTCCGCTACGCCCGGCGGATCCGCCCCGACCTGCACATCATCGCCCGCGCCCGCGACCGCGAACATGTCTACGAACTGTTCCAGGCGGGTGCTGACGATATCGTGCGCGAGATGTTCGACAGTGCCCTGCGCGCCGGCCGCTATGTTCTGGAAACCAGCGGCCTGACCGAATACGAGGCGGCAGAGCTGCAAAAGACCTTCTACCAGATGGACCGTGCGGCCGTGCGCGACCTGGCCGAAGTCTGGCAGCCGGGCGTGCCCGCAGCCCAGAACCCGGCCTACATGAAGCGGACGCGCGAGTTGAACAAGGGCCTTGAAGCTGCGCTGACCGCGCAGTTTTCCAATAGCCGCTCGCTTCCGCCCGAAATTCCGGAACCCGGCGCCGCCAAGCCCGCGACCGAGCCGAAAACCAGTGGACTGACCCAGCGTCCGACATGAAAAATCCGCAGGCCCCGGAGGCCTGCGGATTTCATGGCCCGCAACTGGCGGACACCGCTCAGGCGGCGCGCGTCACCAGCACATCGTCGACCTTTTTCTGCGCGCCGGCTTCGTCGGTGCCCGAAACGGCCGCGACCTCGCGCGTCAGCCGCTCAAGCGCCGCCTCATAGAGCTGGCGTTCGGAATAGCTTTGTTCGCGCTGATCGTCGGCGCGGTGCAGGTCGCGCACGACTTCGGCAATGGCCATCAGGTCACCCGAGTTGATCTTCTGCTCGTATTCCTGCGCCCGGCGCGACCACATCGCCCGCTTGACGCGGGCCTTGCCCTTCAGGGTTTCCAGCGCCTTGGTCACGACATCGGGCGAAGACAGCGAGCGCATGCCGATGTCGGTCGCCTTGTGCGTCGGAACCCGGAGCGTCATCTTGTCCTTCTCGAAGGAAATCACGAAAAGCTCGAGCGTCAGCCCGGCGATTTCCTGCTCCTCGATCGACATGATCTTGCCCACGCCGTGCGCGGGGTAAACGACAAAGTCATTGGGGCGGAAGTCGGATTTCTTCGTCTTGCTCATACGTCGTTCCTTGCATCCTGTCCGTGAGTCCCGACGCCGGGCAGACACGAAATGCCGGCGCAGGGGCAGTGGACCCATGCGCTGCGGTATTCGGCCTGTGGATTTCGTCCTGCCTGGGTGTCGCAGGCAGAAAGCTGGCGGGCTTCAGCGATTGTTCCAACCACATAGCAAAAAAACGCCGCCAGTTAAAGTGTGACAGCAACGTAACTTGAGTAAACTCGTTGTTGACAGCCGCGTTTGCCGGAACCCCGCAGCGAGAGAATCGCTGCGAAGCGGCGTGAAAGCCGCGTTGTTGCGGGCGCGGGCGAATCGCCCGGGCAGAAAATTCGGCTCAGTCGCCGGAACCCGGCGTCTCGGAGAAGTATTTCGCCAGCTTGCCGGTTTCCCCGTCCCGCTCGGTCGCTTCGGGAAGCGGATCCTTGCGCTGGGTGATCACCGGCCATTGTTCCGAATATTTGCGGTTGAACTCGACCCATGATTCCATGTCGGGTTCGGTATCGGGGCGGATGGCATCGGCGGGGCATTCCGGTTCGCAAACACCGCAATCGATGCATTCGTCGGGGTGGATGACCAGCATGTTCTCGCCCTCGTAGAAGCAGTCCACCGGACAGACTTCGACGCAGTCGGTGTATTTGCAGGCGATGCAGTTGTCAGTGACGACGTAGGTCATGGGTAGGGCCCGGATGCGGATGGAGCGAGTTGTCGAGCGTTAGGTAGCGCCTGGGGCCGGATCATTCAAGCACCAGCGTCACCCTGCAAAAGCGCCAGCGCCTCGGAATGGATCGCGGGATTCGCGGCTGCGAGGATCCGGCCGCCATCATGCGCGGGACCACCGTCCCACCCGGTCACAATGCCGCCGGCGGCCGTGATCACCGCAATCGGGGCTTGCACATCATAGGGTTGGAGGCCCGCCTCGATCACCAGATCCACCTGCCCCGCCGCTACCAGCGCATAGGCGTAGCAATCCATGCCGTAGCGGACAAGCCGCGCGCGATCCGCCACGCGACGAAAAGCCGCAGCCTCTTCGGTGGAACCGATTTCGGGGAAGGTCGTCATCACCAGCGCCTCGGACAAGGGCCGCGGGCCACGAGTCGCAAGGGCTGCACGCCCCATCGGCCCCGTCACTTCCGCAAGCCCCAGCCCGCCGATGAAACGCTCTCCGATATAGGGCTGGTCGATGATTCCAAGGCGCGGCCCCTGTTCGTCTGCCACCGAAATCAGAACCCCCCAGGTCGGGCCGCCAATCAGGTAGCCCCGGGTGCCGTCGATCGGATCAAGCACCCAGGTCAGCCCCGAAGTGCCGGGCTTGGCGCCGTATTCCTCGCCAAGGATAGCATCCTGCGGGCGCAGTTCGGCCAATATCTCGCGCATGGCCCGTTCGGATGCGCGGTCGGCCTCGGTCACCGGATCGAAACGCGCGGTTTCCTTCGAATCCGCCGCAAGCGCGGTGCGGAAGTGCCGCAGGGTCGGCTCGCGGGCGGCGTCGGCCAGACGGTTCGCCACCTCGATCAGGGCGGTGCGCAACGGGGCGGGCAGGTCTTCGCGGCTGGGTGCAAGTGTCATCGAAGCCTCCAGGGACTGGGACGCGTGGGCCGGTCATCTTGCGGGCCGGCCACGATGTCCGGCCAGCTAATGCAGCCGGGCGGCGCGGTCAACCTTGCAAGGGTCCGGACCGGGCGGCGTGCCGCGGCCCCGGCCTGAAACATCACCATCGGCCGGAGGAGCGGCGTACCAGGCGCGTGTGTTTCCGCCTGTGCCGGACAAAGCCGCCGGACGTCCCACGCGGGGCACCCCCGGCTGGCGCCGGCATTCTGGCCGGGCCTGACCTTTGCGGTCAGGCGACGTCGGACAGGGCTTTTGCCAGTTCGAACAGGCGCCGCCGCTGCGCTTCGGGAATCGCATAATACGACCGAACCAGCAGCATCGCTTCCTTGTCGGCCATCAGGTCCGGAGCCGGATCAACGGCCGTGCTGTGCGGCGCATCGATCCCCTCGAAGAAATACGAAATCGCCACCCCGAGCGCATCCGAGATGTCCCACAGCCGGGAGGCAGAGATCCGGTTCATGCCGGTCTCGTATTTCTGGATCTGCTGGAACTTGATCCCGACCTTCTCGGCAAGTTGCTGCTGGGTCATCCCCACCATCCACCTGCGCTGGCGGACCCGCTTGCCGACATGGACATCCACAGGGTGCTTCATACTCTTCTCCATAAGTCACTCACTAAGCAACAAACCCGATGCGTCACTGCATACGGCTCCGAAATTACAGGCAACGGACGCGCCTAGCCATGAACCCGTGCAAAGTTTCTTTTGGCAGCAAACCATTCGGCAGGGTCTCGACGTTGCTTTGTGGCCAATACTAGTGAAACTGACAGATTGTCGCCATTCCTCACAAGGATGAAAATATCATCCTTTGGTGGGCGCAGGAAATTCCTCGCCTTGTCTCGCACTATGCGCTGATTTTCACCGCGATTGTTGCGCAATGCAATCCAATATTCCAGGTTGGATTCCAGGGCAAGGCCCGCTAGCACCGGGGCAGAAACCGCAGCCGGAGTGCAACATGCGCGCCTACCGTCTTGTCTCCGCAGGGAAGGATCCTGCGTTTGCAGAGATCCCGATCCCGGATCCCGGGCCTGGCGAGGCGCTCGTGCGCATCGCGGCCTGCGGGCTGAATTTCGCTGACCTTCTGATGATCGAGGGCAAGTATCAGGACAGGCCGGAGCCCCCCTTCACCATGGGGATGGAGCTTGCCGGAACGGTCGAAAGGCTTGGATCCGGGGCCAGCGACACGAAGATCGTGCTGGGAACGCGGGTTGCCGTCTTTGCCGGCCGGGGCGGCCTTGCCGAATGGGGCGCCTTCCCGCTGGATCGCTGTGTCCCGATCCCCGACGCGATGCCCTTCATGGATGCCGCAGGCTTCCAGATCGCCTATGGAACCAGTCACGTGGCGCTGGATCACCGCGCGCACCTGCAACCCGGAGAGCGGCTTCTGGTCCTCGGGGCGGCAGGCGGTGTCGGGCTGACCGCGGTCGAGATCGGCAAGCGGATGGGGGCAATCGTGATCGCCGTGGCGCGCGGCACCGACAAGCTTGCCGTGGCGCGGGCGGCGGGCGCCGATCACCTGATCGACAGCGAGAGCCTTGCGCCCGGCGGCCTGCGCGATGCGGTGCGCGCACTTGGCGGCGCGGATGTGGTCTATGATCCGGTGGGCGGCGAGGTGTTCGCCGAAAGCCTGCGCGCCACCAACCCTGACGGCCGGATCCTGACAATGGGCTTTGCCAGCGGTTCCGTGCCGCCGATCCCGGCAAATCACCTTCTGGTCAAGAATATCTCGGTGATCGGCGTCTATTGGGGCGGATACCTGAAATTCCGCCCCGAAGTCCTGACCCGCAGCATGGCCACCCTCTTCGGCTGGTATGCCCAGGGCGGCCTGCACCCGCACATCGGCCATGCCCTGCCGTTCGAGCAGACGTCCGAGGGGCTGGAACTATTGCGCAACCGCAAGGCGACAGGCAAGGTCGTGATCCGGATCGGAGAAGACTGATCCTCGGGCGGATGACCCAGGCGCGATGGAGGCCCGCGCGTCAACACCGGGCCCGGATGGGCGGGCCGGGACAAGAGACTGGAAGGCCAATGCACCGCAGAGACAAGCTGTTCGACCCATCTCAGGCACCCGAGACGCTGGAGCGGATCCGTGCGAGTGAACCTGAGGCCAGGCAGGACTTCGTGATTTTTTTTACCGCACGCTCGGGTAGCAGTTGGCTGACCGAAGTCTGCGAGAACACCGGATTTCTCAGCCGCCCCGACGAATGCTTCAACCCTGAGTTCATGCCCGAGATGACGCAAGTCCTTGGGGCGCGGAACATGGATGAATATGTCGAGGTGCTTCGCCGTCGTCGCAATACCAAGGGTCTATTCGGATGCGAAGCGACCTAAGGCCAAATCTGCGTGGTTTTTGACAACGCAGACCGGTTCCTGCGATATTTCCGCAATGCCCACTACTTCTGGCTTTTGCGGCGCGACATCGTTGCTCAGGCGATCTCGCTCGCGAAGATGGTCACGACGGGGCTCGGCCATTCGACCCAAGCGGATGTGGCGACCATCGACCGTCAGGACCGCCTGTTTTCCTATGACTCCAGTCTGATCTGGCGATGGCTTGACCTTATTCTGGCCGAAGAACGAGGCACCACAGCCCTGTTGCAACGTTCCGGCCTGACGCCGACCGCCTTCAGCTATGAAGGCATGATGGCGCGCGGAGCGGAAGTGATGGCGAACTTCCTGGCTACCGAACTCGGCCTGCCTGAACGCGCAAAGCCCGGATTGCAAAGCCGCCACGCACCCTTGGCGACCGCGTTGAACCGGGACTATGCCGCGCGCTTCCGCCGCGAAGAGGTGCAGGGCTTGCAGGCTGTTGATGCCGAACGTGCGTCTTGGCTCGCCTCCTGCCGGTTCTGACCGCTCCAGGCTGCGTTGCATGACCTGGATCAGCGCCCGCCGGGCAGCGGCAAACTGGCGGATTTACGGGCTTGTGGCCCCTGGGTTACCCCGGCTTGCACCCCGTGCTGCCCCCGGCACACAGTCCATGTTTCGGCAAGACATGTAATTCCTGTGCGATTTTGACAGAAATTCGCGCGGCATGCGCTTGAAATGACAGACCACTCTGCCAATATCCGAGGTCAGGTCCGGCGGTTTGTGATGCTGGCCATCAAAGACATGCAACGGAGGCATTCATGGCTGATTTTGAAACGCTCGGCGCCGGCCGCGTAGGCGCCCGGACGGTTCAGATCGACGAAGGGTTGCGCGCCCATATGAACAAGGTCTACGGGCTGATGTCCGTGGCGATGATCATTACCGGGCTGGTGGCCTGGGCGGTTGGCTCGAACGATGCGCTGCTGTCGATATTCCGCGATCCGGTGACGATGCGCCCGAACATCCTGGGCTGGATCGCCACATTTGCGCCGCTGGGCGTGGTCTTCCTGTTCAGCGCCTCGCTGAACCGGATGGCGGCCTCGACAGCGCAGCTTGTGTTCTATGGCTTTGCCGCGCTTATGGGGCTGTCGCTGAGCTACATCTTCGCAGTCTATACCGGCCAGTCGATCGCGCAGGCCTTCCTTGTGTCGGCCATCGCCTTCGCGGGGCTGTCGCTTTACGGCTACACGACCAAGCGTGACCTGTCGGCCATGGGCACCTTCCTGATGATGGGCCTGATCGGGCTGATCGTCGCTATGCTGGTGAACCTGTTCCTGCAATCGGGGGCCATGGCCTTCGCGATCTCGGTCATCGGCGTGCTGATCTTCGCGGGCCTGACGGCCTTCGACACGCAGAAGATCAAGAACACCTATCTGGCGCATGCCCATGCGGGCGACAGCGAATGGCTGGCGAAGTCGGCGATCATGGGGGCGCTGAACCTCTACCTCGACTTCCTCAACCTGTTCATGTTCCTGCTGCAATTCTTCGGCAGCCAGCGCGAGTGATCGCCAGCGAAACGGAAATGACGAAGGGCCGGGATTTCCCCGGCCCTTTTCTTTTGCCCGCGCGCCGGTCAAGGCGCCATCAGCCGATGGTGGTGCCGAACAGCGCCCCGATCGCCGCGGTCACGGCCATCGCCACCGCGCCCCAGAACGTCACGCGCAGCACCGCCCGCCAGATCGGCGAGCCGCCGGTCTGCGCCCCGACCGCGCCGAGGGCAGCGAGGAACAGAAGCGACAGGACCGTGACCCAAAGGGTGATGACCGGCTCCGGCACGAACCAAGCCGTCGCCAGCGGCAGCGCCGCCCCGGCGGCAAAGGTCAGCGCCGAAGTCACGGCAGCCAGCAGCGGCTGCGCGGCGGTGTGATCGGCAATTCCCAGTTCGTCATGGACATGGGCGGCCAGAGCATCCTTTTCGGTCAGTGTCACCGCGACCTGCAAGGCCAGATCACGAGGCAGACCGCGTTCCACATAGATCTGCGTCAGGGTGTCGAGTTCCCCCTGCGGGTCGTCGATCAGCTCCTGCCGTTCGCGTTCGATATCGGCCTTCTCGGTATCTGCCTGTGACGAGACCGAGACATACTCCCCAGCCGCCATCGACAGCGCCCCCGCCGCAAGCCCCGCCATGCCCGCCAGCAGAACCTCGGACCGGCCCGAAGCCGCAGCCACCCCGACAATCAGCGAAGCGGTCGAAACGATGCCGTCGTTTGCCCCCAGCACCGCCGCGCGTAGCCAGCCCACGCGGGACACGAAATGGTTGTCGAGCGCCACGTCGCGCGCGCTGCGGGTCTTTGTCTCTGCCATGATCTGTCTCCGGGGCGAACGCCTCTCCGGACATGGCGCCGGGACTCGGGCATTTGCAAGGGTGCGCGACCATGTGCCTCTGCATCTGCGACCAAAGTCGCAGGCGGCGCCATCATCAAGGGGGGATCGCCGCTGGCCGGCTAGCGGCCCCGCGCGCGCGCCCCGAACGACAAAGGCCGCGCCTTTGCGGGCACGGCCATCATAGCTGTCGTCGTCCGGGGGCAGATCCTACTTGATCTTGCCTTCCTTGTATTCGACGTGTTCCCGCTTCACGGGATCGTATTTCTTCACGACCATCTTTTCGGTCATGGTGCGGGCATTCTTCTTGGTCACATAGAAGTGCCCGGTGCCCGCCGTCGAGTTCAGACGGATCTTGATCGTCGTCGGCTTCGCCATTGTCGTTCTCCATAGTCCCGGAGAATCCAGCTCCGGTGAAATCCTTGAAGCCTGCCTTTTAAGGACCGGGCTGCGGGTGTCAACGGCAAAACGCGAAAACCCGGCCCGGAAGGGGCCGAAAATCCCGTGGACCCGGCCCGCCGCACATGGGCGCGCCCGCCCGCCCGCCAGACGATCGGCTGCGCGGGGATTGACAGCGAACCGCTGCAACCCGCCCCCGCCTCAGGCCGTGGCTCCGCCCGGCGCTGCAGCATCAAGGGCACTGCGGGTTGCCGGATCAAGGCGCAGACCTGCGGCCAGTCGGTCAAGCCAGTCCTTTTCGGCCCCGTTCGCGCCCGCGATGATCATCCGCGCCGTGGCATAGACCTGCGCGCGGGTGGCGTCACCGGCAGCGGCAACCAGGCCGGCCATGTCGGCAGGCGCGTCGATCAGATCGGCCACGAAGCGCCGTTCCTCGTCGCCCGCATCTGACAGCGCCTCCATGATCTGCGCGCGCTCGGCCGGGTCGATCTGACCGTCGGCCTTCGCGGCTTCGATCATGGCGCGGATCATCAGCCGGGCGTTTTGCTCGGCCATGGCGCCGGCAGGGGTGCCCGATGCGATCGACGAAATGGCCTCGCCAAGCCTGCCGGAGCCCTCGACCCAGGCCGATTGCATGGTGGATAAGAGCCCCCCGAGGCTGGCCTCGGCTGCGGCAGAGGCATCGGCCGCCTTCGGCCCCCAGCTTGCGAACAAGTCCTGAACCGCCCTGGATCCACCCGGCAATCCGATCTTTTCGGCCATCTCGCCCAGTTGCTGGCCGATCCCGCCCTCGGACCCTGCGTTGCGCAACCGGTCCTCGACCCCGCTCATCCCGCCAACCTTGCGGAACCTGTCGTATCCCCGCGCCACCGCGAAGCCTGCGGCCAGCGTGGCCAGTGTCTTTACAAAGCTCATCGTGATGCCTTTCGGTAACCGGAAAACCTGTCCGATGATCCTAGCACGAAAGACTTGCTTCGCCAGAACCCCGTCGGGCGGGCGCTGGCAGAAATGCGCGGAGAGCCTGTAAGCCGGATTTTGTCCAGGGGCTTTCGCCCCCTGGATGACCATTCCTCTGGCCCCGCCGTTACCGGCGGGATCTAGCTGCCAACCCGGGCCTCTCGGGTTGAAGCGTCCCTGCGGCGGTCTCCGGATCGCTCCGGACACGGACCCGCGCGAGGCCCCTATTCGGCGTTGCTCCCGGTGGGGCTTGCCATGCCGGTCCGGTTGCCCGTCCCGCGGTGGGCTCTTACCCCACCGTTTCACCTTTTCCGACCCCGGAGGGCGGTAGTCTCTTCTCTGTGGCGCTTTCCCTGGGGTTGCCCCCGCCGGGCGTTACCCGGCACCGTTGCTTCGGGGAGTCCGGACTTTCCTCGACACTGTCAGGGCGCGAACCCGTAGGTGCCGCGGCCATCCAGCTCTCCGCGCGAGGTTGCAGATATGGGGTAAGCGGCCGGTCCGCAAGCCCTGACGGATGCGCAGGCGGCGCGGGGCGGCGCCTCCGGCGGGGATATTTCAGCCAAGATGAAAGCCTGGGCGCGCAGGGATCAGCCAAGGCCGGGAATGGGGAGGCCGAAGATCCCGGCAAGAAGGACGAAGTTCAGCGCGAGCACGACCACGGCGCCGAGGATCGCCAGCCCACGGACGAGAGGCGTGTTGACATAGGCGCCCATGATGGCACGGCGGCTGGTGAAAAGGACGAGCGTGATCATCGGCGCGGGCAGCGCGATCGACAGCACCACCTGGCTGAGAACCAGCGCACGCGTCGGGTTCATGCCCAGGGCCACCACGATGAAGGCCGGAACCATGACCACCGCCCGGCGCAGCCACAAGGGAATGCGGAAATGGACGAAGCCCTGCATGATCACCTGCCCGGCCATGGTGCCCACGACCGAGCTGGAGATGCCCGACGCGATGAGCGAGATCAGGAAGGCCGCAGCTGCGGCGCCGCCGAGGATCGGGTTCAGCAGGTGATAGGCGGTCTCGATTTCGGCAACTTCGGTCTGGCCGCCGTGGAAGGCGCTGGCGGCCATGATGACCATCGCCATGTTGATCATCCCCGCCACGGCGAGTGCCAGAACCACCTCGATGTTGGAAAACCGCAAGAGCCGGCGGCGTTCGGCATCGCTGCGGGGGTGGAAGCGCCCCTGGGTCAGGCTGGAATGAAGGTAGATGGCGTGGGGCATGACCGTCGCGCCGATGATGCCGACACTGATGGTCAGCGCGGCGCTGTCGGGCATCGTGGGGATCAGCAACCCGCCCGCAGCGGCGGTCCAGTTGACGGGGGCGATGAAAAGCTCGGCCAGGTAGCACAGGCCTATGACGCCCACGAGGGCGCCGATCAGAAGTTCCATCGGGCGGAAGCCCTGTCCTTCGAGCATGAGGATCGCGTAGGTGACGATGGCGGCGATGGTCATGCCGACGATCAGTGGAAACCCGAAAAGCAGCGACAGGCCAATGGCGGCGCCAAGGAACTCGGCCAGGTCGGTGGCCATGGCTGCCACTTCCGACACGGCCCACAGGATCCAGACCAGCGGTCGTGGCAGGTGGTCGCGGCTCATCTCGGCCAGGTTGCGGCCGGTAACGATGCCGAGCTTGGCCGAGAGCGCCTGGAAGAGCATGGCAATGAGATTGGCCAGCAGGACGACCCAGAGAAGCGCGAATCCGTAGCCCGCCCCCGCCTGGATGTTGGTGGCGTAGTTGCCCGGATCCATATAGGCGATCGACGCAATGACCGCCGGCCCTGCGAACAGCAGGAAGGACCGAGGCCCGCCCCGGCCATTCGAGAGGACATCGTGCATCCCCGCACGCGCACGCGCGGTAAGCCCGCTGCCCTGCGCGGGTGATTGCTCTTTGGCGGGGGCGAGGTGATCGGTCATTGGAGGTCCAGTTTGCGCATGAATGAAATGTAGACGCGGCTACATTTCTGTCAACCAGCTTTATCATGCACCCTGGCGAACAGATCAGCCGCGCGTTTACATCCCCGTGACGACGTCCTATCCTTGATTTACCCGAAGGAGGCGGCCCCTTGATCGACATCCCCCCCGATGCGCCCCAGCCCCCCGGCGTGGCCCAGCCCCTCGACGCGTCCCAGCCCCTCGACGCGCCCCAGCCCCTCGACGCGCCCCAGCCCCTCGACGCGCCCACGTCAGAGGAGGCGGCGGTCTCGGAACGCTTCTGCCAGGCGCGCACGGCCCAGTCGCAGGCGTTGCTTGAAGACTATACCGAGATGATCGACGACCTGATCCGTGACTGCGGCGAGGCGCGGATCACCGATATCGCGCGCCAGATGGGGGTCACGCATCCGACCGCGACGAAGGCGGTGGCGCGGCTGAAGCGCGAGGGGCTGGCGAGTGCCCGGCCCTATCGCGGCGTCTTCCTGACCGAAGCCGGGATGGCCATGGCCGAGCGCGTCCGCCTGCGCCACCGGGTCGTGGTCGATGTGCTTTGCGCGCTGGGTGTTCCCGCCGAGGCGGCCGAGATCGACGCGGAAGGCATCGAGCACCATGTGTCCGAAGTGACGTTGCGCGCCTTCGAGACCTGGCTGGTGCGGCAACCGGGCTGAGGTGCGCCCAAACCGGAATCGCCCGCCCGCAGCAGCGCCGCATCGGATATTTGTGCCAAGATGAAGGGGAAGGGCCAGCGCCGAGAGGGGCTCAGGCCAGCGGGCTTGCGGCGAGCCGGGTTGCGGCGAGGTGGTCCCCTGCGGCTTCGGGGCCACGGGCCCAGGGGCGGAAGCGCAGCCGGAAGGCCGCAAGCCGGGCGTCGGCAGGGGCGGCGGGATAGCCGATCCGGTCCAGGAGTGTGGCGAGCGGCTGCGGAGAGGGGCCGGCAGCGGCGACCGGGTCGGGCCAGATCGCCAGCCCCTGACGCGCCAGACGCAACCAGTCGAAGCGCGGACCCGGGTCGCGCTTGCGGTCGGGTGCCATGTCGGAATGGCCGATCACCCCGGAGGCAGGGATCGACCAGCGGGCCATGATTTCGGGCAGCAGGCGTTCGAGCGCCGCCATCTGCGGTTCCGTGAAGGGGCGGTCGCCGGGATTGTCGATCTCGATCCCGATCGAGCGGGAGTTGACGTCACCCCTGCCCTGCCATTCCCCCCTGCCCGCATGCCAGGCGCGCATCGCTTCGGGCACCAGCGCGGTGACGGATCCATCGGCCCGGATCAGCCAGTGCGCCGACACCTCGGCCTGCGGGTCGCAGAGCCGAGCCAGAGCCGCGTCACAATCCGCCATGCCCGTGTAATGCAGCACGATCAGTTCGGGCGCCGCGCCATCCCGGCGCGGACCGTAGTTCGGTGACGGGAAGCCGGGATCAGCCACGGGCCTTCTGGAAGGGTGTCGGATCCCAGGCGCAGGCGAAACCGTCGCCATCGGAATCAAGCCCCTTGGGGTCGCGCCTGGGCCCGCCTGCCTTGAGAAAGGCCGCCTGGGCGTCTTCGGCGGTGGCGTATTTCGCGCAGTTGCGGGCCTGTTTCTCGGGGCTGCCGGAACGTTCATAGACCGGCTCGCCAAGGCGGTTCTGGGCGGCGATGGCGTATTGGACGATTTCGGACACCCCGGTATCGCCTGTGCGCTGCGGCAGCGCGGTGGGCTGGACGACCTGGTAATTGGCCTTGTTCCGTTCGATCCGCTGCTTGTCGGATTCGATCGATTCGCGCGACGACACGGCCGAGAAATCGTTTTCATCCGAGATGCCCGCATGATTGGCCGCCGGTTCGGCCCCCGCGGCGGGAAGCGTGCCGATGGCGGGGCCGGTGCCGGGGGCATAGGTTGCGGCGGGTGCCGGCAGGGTCGAGGGATAGGTGGCGGCGGGCTGCGGCGCACTGACCCCGGCAAGGCCCGCGGCGCCGCTTACCCCGGCCTGCGCCAGTTCCGCGGCGGTCGGCGCGCCGGTCGGGGTTCCGGTTTCGATCGGATTGGCGATGTCGGTGGTGGCCATCGGCGCACCGGCCGCGTCCGGGTAAGGCGAGGTGTAGTTCGCCACGCCCGAGGGCGCCGACTGGGCGGCGGCGCGCTGTTCGGCGGCGACGCGGCGCTGGTATTCCGGGTAGCTTTCCAACCCGGTCCGCGTTTCCTGCATCATCTCGGGCTCGGACGGAACGCATCCGGCCAGAAGGATCAGCGTCAGGGCAGAGGCACCAAGGGAAAAGGCTGCGCGCATCGGGTCAACTCGCTTCCGGTCAATCAGGCAAGGGCCGCAGCCCTTACCACCATTTCTGCGGCTTGGAAACAAAACCGGCCGCCCGCTCCAGCACATAGGCGTGATTGAGAAGCGCCCCCTCTTCCCAGGGCCGCCCGATCAGCTGCAGCCCCAGCGGCAGGCCCTTGGCATCCAATCCGGTGGGCACCGCGATGCCCGGCAGGCCCGCGAGGTTCACCGTCACGGTGAAGACGTCGTTCAGATACATCTCGACCGGGTCGGCATTCGCCATTTCGCCGATGCCAAAGGCCGAAGACGGCGTGGCGGGGGTCAGGATCGCGTCGACACCTTCAGCGAAGACCGCTTCGAAGTCGCGCTTGATCAGCGCGCGGACCTTGCGGGCGCGGTTGTAATAGGCGTCGTAGAACCCGGCCGACAGCACATAGGTGCCGATCATGATCCGGCGCTGCACTTCCTTGCCGAAACCCTCGGCCCGGGTTTTCTCGTACATCTCGGTGATGCCGTCGCCCGCCGCAAGCTTCGCCCGGTGGCCGTAGCGCACCCCGTCATAGCGGGCGAGGTTCGACGAGGCTTCCGCCGGGGCCACGACGTAATAGGCGGGCAGCGCGTATTTCGTGTGCGGCAGGCTGATGTCGCGGATCCGGGCGCCGGCGTCCTTCAGCATCTCGGTGCCCTGCGTCCAGAGCGCCTCGATCTCGGCGGGCATGCCCTCCATCCGGTATTCGCGGGGAATGCCGATCACCTTGCCGCGGATGTCGCCGGTCAGCGCGGCCTCGAAATCCGGCACAGGAAGATCGGCGCTGGTCGAATCCTTCGGGTCGTGGCCGCACATCGCGCCAAGCATGATCGCAGCGTCGCGCACGGTCTTCGTCATCGGCCCCGCCTGATCCAGCGACGAGGCAAAGGCGATGACGCCCCAGCGGCTGACGCGGCCATAGGTCGGCTTGATCCCGACGATGCCGGTGAAGGCGGCGGGCTGGCGGATCGAACCGCCAGTGTCGGTGCCGGTGGCACCAAGGCAAAGGTCGGCAGACACCGCCGCCGCCGAGCCGCCCGATGACCCGCCCGGCGTCAGCGCCGCGCTGTCGCCCTTCCGGCGCCAGGGGCTGATGACCGGGCCGTAGCAAGCGGTTTCATTCGACGACCCCATGGCGAATTCGTCCATCGACAGCTTGCCGAGCATCACCGCGCCCGCGCCGAAAAGCTGGGTGGTGACGGTGGATTCGTATTCGGGCCTGAAGCCTTCGAGTATCCGGCTTGCGGCCTGGCTCGGCACGCCCCTGGTGCAGAACAGATCCTTGATGCCAAGGGGAATCCCGCACATCGCGGGCGCGTCGCCCTTGGCGATCCGCTGGTCGGCAGCGGCGGCCTGGGCGCGGGCGATATCGGGCGTGTGATGGACGAAGGCATTGAGCGCCCCTGCCCCTTCGATGGCGGTGAGGCAGGCCTCGGTCAGGTCTTTCGCAGTCGTCTCGCCCTTGCGCAGCGCGTCACGGGCCTCGGCAATGGTCAGGCGGTTCAGGTCGGTCATCGCGATTACTCCACCACCTTCGGGACGGCGAAGAAGCCTTCGCGGGCATCGGGGGCATTGGCAAGGATCTGGTCCTGGATATTGCCGTCCGTGACCACGTCGGCCCGGCGCTTCAGGCGCGTGGGGGTCACGCTGGTCATCGGCTCGATCCCCGTCACGTCGACCTCATTGAGCTGCTCCATGAAGGTCAGGATCCCCGACAATTCACCCGCCAGCGCGGGCAGATCTTCCTCGCGCACGGCGATGCGCGCCAGGTGCGCGACGCGCCGCGCGGTATCAATGTCGATGGACATGGCCGACCTCTTCGTTGGTTCGACAGCACGGGGGCAAAGCCGCGCGCGCCGGTCTTTTCGTCAGGCGCCGGGTATAAAAGCCAAGGCGCGATGCTGCAAGCGTTCAGCGAAAGCGCAGCACCGCTTCGCGGATCGCCAGAACGATGGCAACGATCACCGTGGTCGAGACAAGCCCAAGGCCGATATGCCACACCAGCCCGGCGCCGACACTCTGGAGCGTCGTGGGGATGATCACGGCGATGAACAGGATCCCGGCCGCCAGCGGCAGGGCGGTGCCGGTGGCCGAACGGGTGCGGATCATCGTCAGCACCAGCCCGACCGCCAGCGCGATGCGGAACGGGTCGGTCATTTGCGCCAGCAGGATCTCGATCATGGTGCCCCCCTCTGTCCGTGCAAGGCTATCCGAGACGCCGGCGCAGGCACAAGGGCGCAGGCACAAGCGCGCAGGCACAAGCGCGCGCGACAGTTGCGGGGGTCGAAGCAAGACGGCAGACTGGCGGCATCGGACCCCTTGCCCCGGAGTATGTCCCATGAAGATCACCTGGCTCGGCCATGCCGGTTTCCGCCTTGATATCGAACGGGCCTCGATCCTGATCGACCCCTGGCTCACCGGCAACCCGACGTTCCCCGTAGACCGTCGCGCCGAGGCGATCCACGGCGCGACGCACATCCTGCTGACCCATGGCCACAGCGACCACACCGGCGATGCGCTGGCCATCGCGCGGCAACTGAAGATCCCGCTGGTCGGCATCTACGACCTGATAAGCTGGTGGACCGCGCAGAACGAAGGGTTGGAAGGCCTCGGCTACAACAAGGGCGGCACGGTCGATCTGGGCGGGGCGAAGGTGACGATGGTCAACGCCTGCCATTCCTCTTCGCTCTCCGGGGTCGAGGGGCCGGTCTATGCCGGGGCCGAGGCCGGCTACATGATCGCGGGCGATGGCCATGTGATCTATGTCTCGGGCGACACCGACATCATGGCCGACATGGACTGGATGGGCGATCTGCACAGACCCGACATCGGCATCCTGAACTGCGGCGGGCATTTCACCATGGACATGGCCCGCGCGGCCTATGCGGCGAAGCGCTATTTCAACTTCAAGACCGTGATCCCCAGTCACTACCGCACCTTCGGGCTTCTGGCGCAGGATGCCAAGGCGCTGGCGGCGGCGCTGCCGGGGGTGAAGGTGATCGAGCCGCAGGTGCTGGTCGGTATCGAGGTCTGAACCGTCTTTCCTGCCCCTGGCCTCTCTTTTGTTAAAAATACTCCCGCCGGAGGCGTCCCGCGGCTGCTGTCGGAGCCTCCGGCGGGAGTATTTGCGCAAAGAAGAAACCGGCAGGTTTTCCAGGCTGCCGGGGAGTGTGCGGTCTCAGTCCACTCTGCCTCGCCGGTCTTCAAAGAACCGCTTCAGGAGCCGCTCCGCCTCGCCCGCGCCGATGCCGTCATAGACCTCCGGCGCGTGGTGGCATTGCGGATGGGCATAGACCCTCGCGCCATGCGCGACGCCGCCCGACTTGGGATCTGATGCGCCGTAATAGAGCCGGGCGATCCGGGCAAAGCCGATGGCGGCGGCGCACATCGGGCAGGGTTCGAGCGTGACGTAGAGATCATGCCCCGGCAGGCGCTCCGATCCGGCGGCGGCGCAGGCGGCGCGGAGTGCGAGGATCTCGGCATGCGCCGTCGGGTCCGACAACTCGCGCGTGCGGTTCCCGGCGCGGGCGATCACGCGGCCCTGCGGGTCCACCACCACGGCGCCCACCGGCACCTCGCCGCGTGCGGCGGCGGCGCGGGCCTCGGCCAGGGCGGCATCCATGTGGGAACGGAAGGTCATGCCCCCCGTGATGCCCGCCAAATCCGCGCCGCGCAAGCCTTCCCAAACCCTGCGAAACCGGCTAGAGCCTGCGCTTTGCCGAAAGCCCGCGCCGCGTTAGGATATGCCATGACCGACTCTCACTCCTCCAGCGCCGCCGAGCGTATCGCCAAGGTGATGGCGCGCGCGGGCGTCGCGTCGCGGCGCGATGCCGAAAAGCTGATCATCGCGGGGCGCGTGGCGGTGAACGGCAAGGTGATCTCAAGCCCGGCACTGGATGTGCTGCCGTCCGACCGGGTGACGCTGGATGGCAAGCCCATCGACGCGCCGCAACCCGCGAAGCTCTGGCTTTACTACAAGCCGCTGGGCCTTGTGACATCCAACCGCGATGAAAAGGGTCGCCAGACGGTGTTCGACACCCTGCCCGAAGGCATGCCCCGGGTGA
The DNA here is from genome assembly GCA_020622085.1 of Paracoccaceae bacterium. Classification (GTDB taxonomy): domain Bacteria; phylum Pseudomonadota; class Alphaproteobacteria; order Rhodobacterales; family Rhodobacteraceae; genus QY30. The sequence goes on from JAHRYM010000001.1 coordinate 1,777,085, forward strand.
TGAGCGTCGGCCGGCTTGACCTGAACTCCGAAGGGCTTTTGCTTCTGACCAATGACGGCGACCTGAAGCGGCGGCTGGAGCTTCCCTCGACCGGCTGGCTGCGCAAGTATCGCGTCCGGGTCAACGGTCGCCCCAATGACGCGACCTTCGATCCGCTGCGCCGCGGTGTCGTGATCGAGGGCGAGACCTTCCAGCCGATGGAAGTCACGCTGGACAAGCAGCAGGGCGCCAATGCCTGGCTGACCGTGGGCCTGCGCGAAGGCAAGAATCGCGAGGTCCGCCGCGCGATGGCCGAGGTCGGGCTGATCGTGAACCGACTGATCCGCGTCAGCTACGGACCCTTCCGGCTGAACACGATGAAGCCCGGCGATGTGGTCGAGGTAAAGGCGCGCGTGCTGCGCGACCAGTTGGGCGAAGCCGCCGGAGCATCGGACGAGAGCGAAGACCGGCCTCGCCGGGTTCGGGAGGGAGACGCGCCGCGCAAACCGGCGTTCAAGGGCGGCAAGCCCTTTGATCGGCCGCGTG